>NZ_JASITA010000039.1 GCF_030063415.1 Streptomyces sp. H27-C3
TCTGGGGCCTTCGAATCCAAGGCGGAGGAGGGAGTGATGGCGGAGCCATCGCGACTGACGACAACGCCGGAGGCGGAGGTCCCAGGCGCCGCGACGCCGCTGCCAATCGTGGGTGAGGTCGTTAGAAAGTTGTGATGTGCGGCACTTGTGGTAGGGGGTAGCGGAGACTGAAACGCACCCCTGTGAGAGGTACTGCCTGTGACGCACGACGGACCACATACGAGTGATGCGGGGAAGGGGTCAGTACCTGTCCATCTTCCCGGCAGCCCTCATGAAACCCCGGCTCCCCAGACCGACCGCATCGTGTTCGGCGTCACCGCCGTCTTCACGGTGGCCTTCGTGGTCTGGGGCGCCGTGGCGACCGAGCAGCTGGAAAGCGTCTCGGGCAGGCTCCTGAAGGGGTTGATGCACAACGGCGGTTGGGCTTTCATGCTCGCCGCCTCCGGCTTCGTCGTCTTCGCCCTGTGGCTCGCGATCAGCCGCTACGGGAGGATCACCCTCGGTGAGGAGGGGGAGAAGCCCGAGTTCCGCACGGTGTCCTGGGTCGCGATGATGTTCAGCGCCGGTATGGGTATCGGCCTGATGTTCTTCGGCGTCAGCGAGCCTCTCTCACACCTCGGCTCGCCCCCGCCCGGCACCGACCCCGCCACCTCGGCGGAGGCCATGCAGACGGCGATGGCCACCACCCTGTTCCACTGGACGCTCCACCCGTGGGCGATCTACGCGGTGGTCGGTCTCGCCATCGCGTACAGCACCTTCCGGCGCCGCAGGCGCCAGACGATCAGCGCGGTCTTCACCCCGCTCATCGGCGAGAAGCACGCCAACGGCGGTGTGGGCCGGGGGATCGACATCCTCGCGATCTTCGCGACGCTCTTCGGCTCCGCCGCCTCGCTGGGCCTCGGCGCCCTTCAGATCGGCAGCGGAGTCCAGGAGCTGGACTGGAAGAAGACGGTGGGCACCGGCCTGCTCGTCACGATCATCGCTGTGCTCACGATCGCGTTCGTCGCTTCCGCCATCTCCGGTGTGGAGAAGGGCATCCAGTGGCTGTCCAACATCAATATGGTGCTCGCCGGACTCCTGGTCCTGTTCGTCTTCATCGTGGGCCCGACCATCTTCATGCTCGACCTGCTGCCGACCTCCTTGGGCGCGTATCTGGGTGATCTGCCGCAACTCATCGGGCGGACCGAGGCGACAGGCAACAAGGACGTCGCGGACTGGCTGGGCAGCTGGACCGTCTTCTACTGGGCCTGGTGGATCTCCTGGACGCCGTTCGTCGGCATGTTCATCGCCAGGATCAGCCGCGGCCGTACGATCCGTCAGTTCGTCGGCGGCGTCATCCTGGTGCCGAGCACGGTCAGCCTGCTGTGGTTCGCCGTCTTCGGCGGCACGGCCATGAAGCTGCAGGAGGCTGGAAAGCTCTCCGACGAGGCGACCCCCGAGGGCCAGCTCTTCGGCGTACTCCAGGAGTACCCCATCGCCACCGCGACGAGCCTGCTCGTCATGATCCTGGTGGGCATCTTCTTCGTCTCGGGCGCCGACGCGGCGTCCATCGTGATGGGCACGCTCTCGCAGAAGGGCTCCTTCGAGCCCAGCAAGTTCGTGGTCATCTTCTGGGGTGTGGTCACGGGCGCGGTCGCGGCCGTGATGCTGCTCATCGGCGACGGTGAGAGCGACGCACTGGCCGGACTGCAGAATCTGACGATCCTCGTAGCGGCGCCCTTCGCCGTCGTGATGATCGGCATGTGCTTCGCGCTGATGCGCGACCTGCGCAAGGACCCGCTGATCGTGCGCGGCGAGAAGGGCGTGGAAGCAATCGAGACGGCGGTGATCGCCGGCCACGAGCAGTACGACGGTGACTTCGAGCTGCAGATCGGCCCGGGTACCGGTGACACCGACACCAACGGGGAATCCGGCACGAACGGGATGGAAGAGCCCGCAGGGCGCCCCTGAGACGGTTGCCGCCGACCGCGCAGTGCCGCTCGCGCGGCGTGGCCGGCGGCCCCGCCCGGTCCCACCGTTCCTCAGCCCGCGACCAGCCGGGCCGCATCCCGCGCGCAGCCCCACGCGACGGTGACCCCCGCGCCCCCGTGCCCGTAGTTGTGCACGCACAGCGCCCCGGACGGCAACCGCTCCGCGGCCGGCCGCACCCCGCCCGCGCGCGCCGGACGCAGCCCGACCCGGTGCTCCAGGATCCCGGCGCCCGCCACCTCGGGCCGCACCCGGGAGCAGCGCTCCACGATCGCCCGCGCGACAGCCGGATCGGGGTCCGTGTCCCAGTTGTCCTCCTGGGCGGTGCCGCCGAGGACCAGGCCGTACGGATCCTCCCGCAGCCCCGGTACGTCGGCGGCCCACGGCCCGAGACCGGCCAGTGCGGTGCCCGTCATGACCCCCTCCACCAGCCGCACGCCCGTCTCGTCGGGGGAGCGGGCCAGGTGCTCGTACACCCGCAGTGAGGCCAGCGACCAGGCGCCCACCCGTTCCGCGGGCTCGATGCGATACGGCCACCACAGCGCGCCCGCCACCGCGGACGTCGTCGCGTCCACCTGCTCCCTGCTCCACACCCGTACCGGAGTGCCACTTTCCGCGAGGGTGACGGCCGTCGTCAGCCCGATCGCCCCGCCACCCACCACGATCACTTCGCTGCTCATGGACGGACCCTAAGGGGTGTCCGGTCGAAGGACGCCAATCGAATGTGTGATGCCACGCTCACGACACGTCATCAGTGGGAATACTCAGGACATGTCTGTCGAGTACGCGACCTTCGGGCTGGCTCCCGCGATGCGCGCCGGGGGAGTCCTCAGCAATGGCGCCTACCAAGTGCACCGTGAATTCATGGACTTCGTCGTCGACGGCCGCCCCCTGCTGTACCGGCTCTCCGACCTCGACGCCGTCTCCCCGCTCGCCTCGGACGTACCGCCCGCCATCTTCACCGAGCAGGTGCGCAGCCTGCTGCTCGAGGCGGACGCACCGCTGGCCGACGGCCGGTACATCATCTACGGCTGCCCCGAGTGCGAGGGACTGGAGTGCGGAGCGGTCACCGCCGTCATCGAGCGGGCGGGCGAGGACTTCGTCTGGCGCGACTTCGCCTGGCAGACCAGCGAGGTCGCCGACCTGGAGATGAACGGCTACCACGGCATAGGCCCCTTCCGCTTCGAAGGCGAGCAGTACCGCGCCGCACTGGAACGGCTGGCGACCGGCGCCGACGAGCCGCCCGCCCGCCGCCGCGTCCTGCTGATCGGCGCACGCGTCGCGGTCCTGGCCAGGCTCGCCGCGGCCCTGCGCATCATCAACATCGGCGCGGACATCACCCATGACGCGGCGCACGCCCCCGCCGAGGAGCTGCGGGAGTACGGGGCGGTGGCCTTCGGGGAGTCGGTCGACGAGCAGGAACGCACGGCCGTGCAGGCCGCCTTCGCACGGGCCGGTGCGGACGTCGCCTACATTGACGCTCTGGCGCCCATCGTCCCGCTGCTCGTCGCCCAGATCGAGCAGGCCCTGGACCGCAGTCCACTGGAGCAGCGCCGACTGACACAGCTGGTGGCCGTCGAGGGCGAGGCGGGTGTGGAGGTCACGTCGACCTGCCGGGTGCAGCTGATCTCGTACCGCCTGGATCGTCTCCACCGGGCTCACACCCATGACGTATTCGACGCCGTGCTGGACCCCGGCAAACACCGGATCGCGCTGGACGAGCAGGCGACAAGGGGGCGGTCCTTCATCGTGGCGCGCACGATGGGAGGTGTGCTCGTGGCCCCCATGGTGCGCTGAGCCCCAAGGGCCGTTCGATAGGATCCGTGGCCTGATGACTGCAACTCTCGTCGCCAAAGATCTCGCCGCGGGCCACGGCGACCGCTCGCTCTTCTCCGGCCTCGACCTGGTCGTCGCACCCGGTGACGTGATCGGTCTCGTTGGTGTCAACGGCGCGGGCAAGTCCACGCTGCTGCGCCTCCTCGCCGGACTCGACACCCCCGAGGGCGGCGAGCTGCGGCTCTCGCCGCCCACCGCCACCGTCGGTCACCTCCCGCAGGAGCCCGAGCGGCGCGAGGGCGAGACGGTACGGACGTTCCTCGCCCGGCGCACCGGAGTCGCCGCCGCGCAGCTCGCGCTGGACGAAGCGACGCAGGCACTCGTCGACGAGACGCCGGGCGCGGACGACGCGTACTCCACGAGCCTGGAGCGCTGGCTCGACCTCGGCGCCGCCGACCTCGACGAGCGGGCCGAGGAGGTCACCGCCTCGCTCGGTCTGACCGTCGGCCTCGACCGGCCCATGACCGAGCTCTCCGGCGGCCAGGCCGCCCGAGCGGGCCTCGCCTCGCTGCTGCTGTCGCGCTACGACGTCTTCCTCCTCGACGAGCCGACCAACGACCTCGACCTGGACGGCCTGGAGCGACTTGAGCGCTTCGTCGCCGGACTGCGCGCCGGAACCGTCGTCATCAGCCACGACCGGGAGTTCCTGACCCGTACGGTCACCAAGGTCCTGGAGCTCGACCTCGCCCAGCAGCAGATCACGCTCTACGGCGGCGGCTACACGGCGTACCTCGAAGAGCGGGAGACCGCCCGCCGGCACGCCCGCGAGGGGTACGAGGAGTACGCCGACAAGAAGGCGGGTCTCGAAGCGCGCGGCCACATGCAGCGCTCCTGGATGGACAAGGGCGTCAAGAATGCCCGCCGCAAGGCGACCGACGGCGACAAGCTCGGCCGCAATGCCCGCAGTGAGGCCAGCGAGAAGCAGGCCGCGAAGGCGCGCCAGACCCAGCGCATGATCGAGCGCCTGGACACGGTCGATGAGCCCCGCAAGGAGTGGGAGCTGCACATGGAGATCGCGACGGCGCCGCGCTCCGGGGCGGTCGTGGCGACCCTGCGCGAGGCCGAGCTGCGCCGCGGCGACTTCACGTTCGGCCCCGCGTCGCTCCAGATCGACTGGGCGGACCGCGTCGCGATCACCGGCGCCAACGGCGCGGGCAAGTCCACGCTGCTCGCCGTCCTGCTCGGCAGGCTGACACCGGACGCGGGATACGCGACGCTCGGCCCCGGGGTGGTGGTCGGCGAGGTCGACCAGGCCCGCGGCCTCTTCTACGGTACGGAAACGCTCCTGGCCGCGTTCTGCGCGGCGGTCCCGGACACCGAACCGGCGGAAGTACGCACCCTGCTGGCCAAGTTCGGCCTCCGGGCGGATCACGTTCTGCGCCCCGCCACGACGCTCTCACCGGGGGAGCGGACCCGGGCGGCGCTCGCGCTGCTTCAGGGCCGGGGCGTGAATCTGCTGGTCCTGGACGAGCCGACGAACCATCTGGACCTGGTGGCGATCGAGCAGCTGGAATCGGCGCTCGACACCTACGAGGGCACGCTGCTGCTGGTCACGCACGACCGCCGAATGCTGGACGCGGTCCGCACCACGCGGCGCGTCGAGGTCACGGACGGCAAGGTGCACGAGCACTGAGGGGTGGGGGCGGTGTGCGGCGGCTGGGTCCGGGTGCGGGGGCGGTTCGGTGCGGGTTGCCTGCGGCGCTGTCCCCTACCCGTGCCTTCCCGCTGCGACATGGTGCGGCTGCCGCCGCGTGGCGGGGACAAGCCCCCGGACCCCCGGGGCACCCTTCAGGCGTGTCCTCGATCGCCGGACAGGCTGAACCTTTCAGCCTGTCCGGCGATCGAGGACCGGGGTCTGGGGCGGAGCCCCGGTTACGGGAAGGGGTGGGGAACAAGCCCGGTGCAGCGGCAGCGGCACCCGCAATCCCCTGCCGCCTCAGCCCCGCTTCGGGTCCGTAAGCCCTGCCTTGCGCAGCGCGTCCGCCATCGCGCTGTTCGCCGGAGCAGGTGCCGGACGGCCGCCGCCACCACCTCCAGGGCTCCCGCCCCCACGCTGCTGCGGACGCCCCTGCCGCTGCTGCGGCGGCCTGCCACCCGAGCCGCCGGAGCCCCGCTCACGCTTCTGGCCGCCACCGCCCGGCTGCGACGCATCGTCGTCCAGCCGCAGCGTCAGCGAGATCCGCTTGCGCGGAATGTCCACCTCCATGACCTTGACCTTCACGACGTCGCCGGACTTGACGACGTCCCGCGGGTCCTTGACGAAGGTCCTGGACAGCGCCGACACATGGACCAGACCGTCCTGATGGACGCCGACGTCCACGAACGCACCGAACGCCGCGACGTTCGTGACGACGCCTTCGAGCACCATCCCGGGCGCCAGGTCGCCGAGCTTCTCGACGCCCTCCTTGAAGGTCGCCGTCTTGAACGCGGGCCGCGGGTCGCGACCGGGCTTCTCCAGCTCCCGCAGGATGTCCGTGACGGTGGGCAGCCCGAACTTGTCGTTCACGTAGTCGGCCGGCTTCAGCGACCTCAGCACCGGCGCGTTACCGATGAGCGTGCCGACCCCGCTGCCCGCGGTCTTGACCATCGCCCGCACCACGGGGTACGCCTCGGGGTGCACGCTCGACGCGTCCAGCGGGTCGTCGCCGCCCTGGATCCGCAGGAAGCCCGCGCACTGCTCGTACGCCTTCGGACCCAGCCGTGCCACGTCCTTGAGGCCCTTGCGGGAGCGGAAAGGACCATTGGCGTCCCGGTGCGAGACGATGTTCTCGGCGAGTCCGGAGCCGATGCCGGAGACCCGCGAAAGCAGCGGCGCGGACGCGGTGTTGACGTCCACGCCCACCCCGTTCACACAGTCCTCGACGACCGCGTCGAGCGAGCGCGACAGCTTCACCTCGGACAGGTCGTGCTGGTACTGGCCGACACCGATCGACCTGGGGTCGATCTTGACCAGCTCGGCCAGCGGGTCCTGGAGGCGGCGCGCGATCGACACCGCGCCCCGGATCGTGACGTCGAGATCCGGCAGCTCCTGCGAGGCGAAGGCGGACGCCGAATAAACGGACGCGCCGGCCTCCGACACCATCACCTTCGTCAGGTTCAACTCCGGGTGCTTCTCGCACAGTTCACCGGCGAGCTTGTCGGTCTCGCGGGACGCCGTGCCATTGCCGATCGCGATCAGCTCGACGTTGTGGTCCTTGGCGATGCGCGCCAGCTTGGCGAGGGACTCGTCCCACCTGTTCTGCGGGACGTGCGGGTGGATCACGTCCTGCGCGACGACCTTGCCGGTCGCGTCCACGACGGCGACCTTCACACCCGTACGGAATCCCGGGTCGAGTCCGAGCGTGGCGCGGCTGCCCGCGGGGGCCGCGAGGAGCAGGTCACGCAGATTCGCCGCGAAGACCTTGACCGCCTCGTCCTCGGCGGCCGTGCGCAGCCTCAGCCGCAGGTCGATCCCGAGGTGCACCAGGATCCGGGTCCGCCATGCCCAGCGCACCGTCTCGCCGAGCCACTTGTCGCCGGGGCGGCCCTGGTTGGAGATCCCGAAGCGGTGGGCGACCATGGCCTCGTACGCGGAAGGGCCTGGCTCGTCGGACGGCTCCTCCGGCTCCAGGACCAGGTCGAGTACGTCTTCCTTCTCGCCCCTGAGCATGGCCAGCACCCGGTGCGACGGCAGTGCGGTGAAGGGCTCGGCGAAGTCGAAGTAGTCGGCGAACTTGGCGCCCGCCTCCTCCTTGCCCGACCGGACCTTCGCGGCCAGCCGGCCCCGCGACCACATGCGCTCCCGGACCTCGCCGATCAGGTCGGCGTCCTCCGAGAAGCGCTCGGTGAGGATGGCCCGCGCGCCCTCCAGCGCGGCGGCGGGGTCCGCGACGCCCTTGTCGGCGTCCACGAACGCGGCGGCCACGGCCAGCGGGTCGCGTCCCGGGTCGCCGAGCAGGCCCTGGCCCAGCGGCTCCAGGCCGGCCTCGCGCGCGATCTGCGCCTTCGTCCTGCGCTTGGGCTTGAACGGCAGGTAGATGTCTTCCAGCCGGGCCTTGGTGTCGGCGGCCCGAATCCGTGCCTCAAGGGCCTCGTCCAGCTTGCCCTGTTCGCGTACGGACTCCAGGACCGCGGCCCGTCGCTCCTCCAGCTCGCGCAGATACCGCAGCCGCTCCTCAAGGGTGCGCAGCTGCGCATCGTCGAGCTCCTCGGTCGCTTCCTTGCGGTAACGAGCGATGAACGGCACGGTCGAGCCGCCGTCGAGCAACTCGACGGCGGCTCGGACCTGCCGCTCCTTGACGCCGAGTTCCTCGGCGATACTGCCTTCGATGGACGTCGTCACGATGTTCCCGACTCGCCTTCTCCTGCGGGCTGTGCTTGAGCCTGCATTGTGCAGGGTTGTCGGGTCCTCTGTCGCGCGCCCACCGGCCGATCAGGCCCGGCGCCCTCCGCGCGAAGCGGTGTTCGACGCACCGCCGAACAGCTTTGCCACCAGCCGGAAGGGCAGTGTCACCACCGTGGCGATGGCCGACCCGATCGTACGGAACACGTCTCCTATCGCACGAAGCACGTTGAACCTCCTGATGTTTCGGTGTCTCGCTGTTTCGTTTCCGACATCGGTACGGGTTGCCGCGATTGCCGCGCGCAAACTCCCCGACACGGGACAGTCCCATTACCCGGCCATGGGCCCGGTCGTCAGCTGTTCAAATCGGCGGGGAAGGCGCCCGCCCCGAGCGCGGCTCCGAGAAAGGCGCGCCCCACTTCGGTGAGCCGCTCGACGTTCTGCCGCGCCCAGGTGCTCGTACGGCGCCGCGTCGAGCCGGTCCGTCGCCTCCTCCAGCTCCTGCCGCAGCTGTACGCCGGCCTCGGTCAGGGCGCCTTCGCCGTCCAGCAGCCCGCGCTCCCGCAGCCGCCCGGACGCCGCTTCCCAGTCCGCCCGGCGCCAGCCGCGGGTGGCCAGGATCCAGCGGGGAGACATGCCCTTGCCCGTCGCGGTATGGCTGACCAGCGCCTCCAGCGGGTCGAGCCCGGCGCCGAGCAGGGCGGTCAGATGGCCGTCGCCGCGGTGCTCGCGCAGCAGTGTCGCGGCGTGCCAGTACGCGACGTGGGGCAGCTCGGGCACCGGCAGGTCGGCGTGCGCGGCGTACAGCGGGCGGGCATGCGGGGTGCAGGCCTCGGCGGCGCGCAGGGCGAGCCCGGCCGCCTCCGCCATCAGGCCGGAGCCCACGGCCTCCTCGCCGAGCAGCCGCCGCAGTGTGCTGTCGACGGCGCGCGACCGCGCCGCGAGAACGGTCTCGGGTGCGGCGGTCCGCCACACCTCGGGGACGTGGCGGGCCACGAGCTCATGGTTGAAGTTGTAGAAGGTGGCGCTGATCACACCGGGCCCGACCGCGCCCATGGCCGCGGCGCGGCCCGCGAAGTAGGCGGCGTTGTTGTCCTCGACACCCACTCCGGCGAGCTCCTTGGCGAAGTCCGGGGAGAAGTACACCGTCGAGTGCAGCGGATTGAGAGCGTTGTGGCAGCGGCGACCGGCGCGCGCGGGCAGAGAGGTCATACCCGTACGTTACCGACTGGTCGGTACGTCCGGAAGTGGTGGACCCTAATGGCAGTAAAGGAGGGGTATTCGTCATTGCGGACAACTGCGGAGCGCTGAAGGATGGAGCCCATGACGCAGCGATCCGTACTGGTCGTGCTCTTCGACGACGTCCAGAGCCTCGATGTGACCGGCCCGGTGGAGGTATTCGCCGGCGCCGCCCACTGTGTGGGCGAATCGGACGCGTACCGCATCCGTACCGCTTCGCTCGACGGTGCTCCGGTCCGCACCACCAGCGGGCTCACGATCGTCCCCGACGGCAGCCTCGCCGACGAGCCCCCGCCGCACACCCTGGTCGTCCCCGGCGGGCGCGGCACCCGCGACCCAGATCCGCGCCTGACCGACTGGCTGCGGGCGAACGCCGCGGGCCCAGAGCGGCTGGTCTCCGTCTGCACCGGCGCGCTGCTGCTCGCCGAGGCGGGACTGCTCGACGGGCTCCGGGTGACCACGCACTGGATGGTCTGCGACCACCTCGCCCGCAGCTTCCCGGCCGTCGAGGTCGACCCGGACCCGATCTATGTGCGGGACGGCAGAGTGGCGACCTCCGCAGGCGTCACCGCGGGCATCGACCTCGCGCTCGCACTGGTCGAGGAGGACCTGGGCAGGGACGTGGCACTGACCATCGCCCGCCATCTCGTCGTGTTCTTGCGACGCCCGGGAAACCAGGCGCAGTTCAGCGCCCAGCTCGCCGCCCAGACGGCTCAGCGCGAGCCGTTGCGGGAGGTTCAGCAGTGGATCACCGAACACCCCGGGGGTGATCTGTCGGTGGAGGCGCTGGCCGGCCGTGCCCGACTCTCACCCCGGCACTTCGCCCGCGCCTTCAGATCGCAGACCGGCAGCACGCCCGGCCGGTACGTGGAGCGCGTACGCCTGGAGCACGCCAGACGGCTCCTGGAGGACTGCGCGGACGGCGTCGAGGAGATTTCCCGCACTTGTGGCTACGGCACCCCGGAAGCGATGCGCCGCGCCTTCGTGAAATCACTCGGCACCGCGCCCGCCGAATACCGGCGCCGCTTCCGCACCCAGCCGGCCGACTGACCGGCACCACCCACCCGACCAGCCCTGGAGAAGGAACCCATGACACAGATCGCCATCCCGCTCTTCGACCGCTTCACCTCGCTGGACGCCGTCGGCCCCTACGAGATCCTCTGCCGCCTGCCGGACGCCGAGGTGGTCTTCGTCGCCGAACGGACCGGACCGGTCCCCAACGACAGGGGCGAGCTGGCGCTCGTCGCGACCCACACGTTCGCCGACGTCACGAGCCCCGACATCGTCGTCGTGCCGGGCGGCCCCGGCCAGTCCGACCAGATGGAGAACGAGGCGCTGCTCGGCTGGCTGCGCGCCGTCGACGCCACCACCACCTGGACGACCTCGGTCTGTACGGGCTCGCTGCTGCTCGCCGCGGCCGGCCTGCTCACCGGCCGCCGGGCCACCTCCCACTGGCTGGCCCTCGACGACCTGAAGACCCTCGGAGTCGAGCCCACCGGGGAGCGGGTCGTCTTCGACGGGAAGTACGTCACGGCGGCGGGAGTCTCCTCCGGCATCGACATGGGCCTCACGCTGAGCGGCAGGATCGCGGGCGACCGGCACGCCCAGAGCGTGCAGCTGATGGTGGAGTACGACCCTCAGCCGCCCTACGACGCCGGATCGCCCGACAAGGCCCCCGCCGAGATCGTCGAGGAGTGGCGGGAGCGGAGCCGCTTCATCCCCGAGTAGTCCAGGTGAAGCGGGGCGTGCGGCGCTCCAGGAAGGCGGCGACCCCCTCCGCGGTGTCGCCGCTGCCGCGCGCCTCCTTGGCCCAGTGGGCATCCCGGTCGGACCGGCCCGCGATGAACTCCTTCGTCGCAGCCTGCGTCAGCTGCGAGCGCAAGGCCAGCACCCGGGTGAACTCGGTGACGCGCTTGTCGAGCTGTCCGGCCGGCAGCACCTCGTCGACCAGGCCGGTGCGCAGCGCCCGCTCGGGGTCGATCAACTCGGCCGAGAACAGCAGGTACTTGGCGGCCGACGGCCCCACCAGGGCCGCGAGCCGCCGGGTGGACGACGCAGGGTAGACGATCCCGAGCCGCGCCGGGGTGACGCCGAAGGAGGCACCCTCCTCGGCGAACCGCAGATCGCAGGCCGCAGCGAGCTGGCAGCCGCCGCCCACGCAGTAGCCGCGTACGGCGGCGAGCGTCGGCTTGGGGAAGGCGGCCAGGGCCTCCTCGGCCCGCACCGCGAGATCCTGCGGGGCGTCATCGGGCAAGAGGCCGTCCACGGGGCCCCGGTCCGGCGCGCGCAGCGAGGAGATGTCAGCGCCGGCGCAGAAGGTGTCCCCCTCGCCGGTCAGCACCAGCGCCCGTACCTCCGGGTCCGCGGCGAACCGCTCCAGCAGTCCGGGCAGCGCGCGCCACATCTGCGCGGTCATGGCATTGCGCTTGGCCGCATTGCTGATGACGACGGTGGCGACCCCGTCCATGACGCTGTGCTGCAGATGCGGCTCCATGCGCCGGATGCTATCCGGACCGTGCGAACCTATGATCGATGAGGGGCCGAGAAGTGGACGCAGCTGTCTGAGGAGTGGTCATGGCCGGTCCGACAGGTGAGGGCAAGAAGCTCAAGCGCGGCTTCGGCTGGCTGACGCTGCTCGGGGTGATCCTCGTGCTCGGCGGCCTCGTCGGCCTGGTGTACACGGGTGTCGCCACGCTGACCTCGATGCTTCTCTTCGGCTGGCTGCTGCTGATCGGCGGTCTCGTCGGGTTGCTGCAGGCGGTCCAGTCCCGCGGTTCGAACTTCTTCTGGCTCGGCGTGGTGGTCGCCGCGCTGAACCTCGCGGCCGGCATCGTCGTCATCCGGCACCCCGAGGGCACGGCGGAGGCGCTGACGATGTTCGCCGCGCTGCTGTTCCTGACCGGCGGTGTCTTCCGGCTGGTCGGCTCCGTGGTGGTGCGCGGCCCGCAGTTCGGCTGGACGCTGGTGCAGGGCGCCTTCGGTGTACTCCTTGGCCTGCTGGTGCTCTTCGACTGGCCCCACAGCAGTCTCTACGTCCTGGGCTGCTTCTTCTCGCTCGCGCTGCTCTTCGACGGGCTCGGCCTGGTCGCCATCGGCACGGGTGGCCGCCGGATCGTCACCATGGTCTCGGACAGCATGACTTCGAACGCCACGGTCCCGGAAACCACCGGGAAGCCGGAGGCGTATGGGGACAGTGCACCGACCGCATCACCAGAAGGTCAGGAACAGTCACACAACTGACGTTCTCGCAAGCAGGCCGGTCATATTTCGCCGATTGTTGCTGACTTGTGTTCAGATCCCCGGTCCGGACCAGCTCGTTCCCAACACTCGAAGCGTGGTGATGAGCGAACACGGTTCCACCGACCATGCCCCGGCAGTCCCGATTGCCCCGGCCGGCTACGAAGGGGTCTGGAGGTTCACGGCCCCGGCGGTCGACGTATCGGTTCCCCAGGCCCGACACGCCGTCCGGGATCTGTTGAATCGTCAGGGCGTCCCAGCGCGCGACGAGCTGGTGCAGGGGCTCCTGCTCATCGTCTCCGAGCTCGTCACCAACGCCGTACGGCACGCGGCTCTGCTCTCGCCCGAGCTGGCCGTCGAGGTCGCGATCGGTACGGATTGGATCAGGGTGTCAGTGGAGGACAACCACCCCTACCGGCCCAGGGCCCTGGAAAGGGACTACGCGCAGACCGGCGGGCGGGGGCTGCTGCTCGTGCGGGAGATCACCGCGGAGGCCGGCGGGGTGTGCGACATGGAGCACACGGCGAGCGGCGGCAAGGCCATCAGGGTCATCCTGCCGCTGGCGGGGTCCTTCACCAGCCCGCCGCAGGCCCCGTCAGCTCTCTGACCGCGGGGCGCGCCGCGTCCAGCACGGTGTGGAACCACGCGGAGAACGGGGCCTGCGCGTGCCGCTCGGCCAGCTCGCCCGCGGTCACGAAGGCCGTCTCGCCGACCTCCTGCGGGTCGGGCCGCAGCGGAGACTGCGCCATCCCGACGAAGAGGTGGTTGTACTCCTGCTCGACCAGGCCCGAAGCCGGGTCCGGGTGGTTGTAGCGGACGGTGCCCGCCTCGGCGAGCAGCGACGGGGAGATCCCCAGCTCCTCGTACGTACGCCGGGCGGCCGCGGCGAACGGCGACTCCCCGGGGTAGGGGTGCCCGCAGCAGGTGTTGGACCAGACGCCGGGGGAGTGGTACTTGCCGAGCGCGCGGCGCTGGATCAGCAGCCGTCCCGCCTCATCGAAGAGGAAGACGGAGAAAGCGCGGTGCAGCCGACCGGGAGCCTGGTGGGCGGAGAGCTTCTCCGCGGTGCCGATGGTATTGCCGTCCTCGTCGACCAGCTCAAGCAAGATCTCTTCCACTGTGCCGCTCGACGAGCTGTTCGCCGCGGTGACTGGTGTGGTCGGCATAACCATCCTTCGCTTCGATTCCCGGCCCCAAGTCTGCCGCACAAAAGCGTCTTGTCCGTACTTCGACGGCTTGCCGCATGTCCGCCCCCGCCGCGCGCACGCGGCGGGGGCGGACCGTTCGTCAGACTCCGAAGGCCGTCGGGTAGTGGATCGTGCCCTGCGCGACCGACGCCGAATCATCGAGCACCAGGGCCATCATGGCCTCGTCGGGCACCTCGAAGCCGGGCCGAATCCCGTACGCCGAAGCACGCCCGAAACCGAACTTCGGGTAGTACTCAGGGTGCCCGAACACCAGGACGAGCCGCTCGCCACGCGCGTGCCGCGTCGAGCGCAGCCCTGACGACCGCCGCGCCCGCGCCCCGGCGCCGATACCCGGGAGCCACCGCGGCCGGCGCGAGCGCCGGGGCGGGGGCGTCCCCGCCCCGGCACCGGGTCAGCAGGGCGTACGCCGCCACCTCGCCGTCCGGGGCGATGGCGACGTAGCAGTCGGCGCCAGGCGCGCAGTCGAAGCCGATGTTGCAGACCGGGCTCTCCGCCCGGATCAGGTCGAACGACCCGTCGGGGTGGGGGAGTTCGCCCATGTCGGCCTGCTCGGTACGGATCGCTCAACCGACCCCACGCGCTTCGCCGAACTGCCGCAGCTCGACGAGGAACGGCTCGTACAGATCGCCCGCGGCGGGTCCTGCCGGGTCAGTGGCAGAGCTTCGCCTCGTGCTCGGCGTGACCGCTGGGCTCCAGCTGGAAGGTGCAGTGCTCCACGTCGAAGTGGTCTCCCAGGCAGTTCTGTAGGGAGTGCAGCATTTTCTCGTGCCCCACGGAGTCGAGGGCTTCCTGGCTGACGACGACATGGGCGGACAGGACCGGCATCCCGGAGGTGATCGTCCAGGCGTGCAGATCGTGTACGTCCTCCACCCCGGGCAGCTCCACTATGTGCGCGCGCACCTCGGCCATGTCCACGCCCTTGGGCGCGGCCTCCAGCAGAACCGTCAGCGTCTCGCGCAGCAGCTTCCAGGTGCGCGGCACGATCATGAGGCCGATCAGCAGTGAGGCGATCGGGTCGGCGGCCTGCCAGCCCGTCGCCATGATGATGCCCGCCGAGATCAGCACGGTGACCGAGCCCAGCGTGTCCGCGACCACCTCCAGGAAGGCGCCGCGCACATTGAGGCTGTCCTTCTGTCCCTTGACCAGCAGGGAGAGCGAGATCATGTTGGCGACGAGGCCGATCAGCGCGAAGACGATCGCCGTCCCGCTCTTGGTCTCGGCCGGCGTGATGAAACGCTCGACGGCCTCGAAGAGCAGGAAACCGCCGACCCCGAGCAGCAGCAGACAGTTGGCCAGCGCCGCGAGTATCTCCGCCCTGGCATAGCCGAAGGTGGCGTTCTTGCTGGCCGGGCGGTTGGCGAAGTGAATCGCCAGCAGCGCCATCGCCAGCCCGAGGGCGTCCGTCGCCATGTGGGCCGCGTCCGCCACCAGGGCCAGCGAGTTGGAGACCAGCCCGCCGATGATCTCGACCGTCATCACGGCCAGCGTGATGCCCAGGGCGATGCGCAGCCGTCCCTTGTAGGCGGCGGCCGCCGTGCCCGTGGGCGGTGGTCCGTGGGTGTGCCCGTGATCGTGCCCAGCCCCCATGAGGGACGCCTCCCGGATCCGTGAATGGTCTGACCGGGGCCAGTGAACTACTGGTGGGGGGTATGAGGCAACACGAGACTGAACACCGTTGTCATGTGCTCTGACCTGCGGAAATGACCGCAGGTCAGAGCCCTGGCAAGATCAGTTCCGGCCCGCGTCCGGGTGGCGCAGCAGCCAGCCCTCCCACGCGGACTCCACCATCTCGCGCACTCCGGTACTGGCCGTCCAGCCCAGCTCCTTGGCGATCAGCTCCGACGAAGCGACGGCCCGCGCGGCGTCGCCCGGGCGCCGCGCCTCGATCACCGGCGGCTGGGCGAAACCGGTCACCTCGCTCACCAGATCGGCGAGCTCACGCACCGAGACACCCTCACCGCGGCCGATGTTCACCGTGAGATCCCCTACGCCGTCCCGCGCGGCCAGCGACCGCGCGACGGACAGATGGGCGTCGGCGAGATCCGCGACGTGAATGTAGTCACGTACGCAGGTGCCGTCCGGGGTCGGATAGTCGCCCCCGAAGATGCGCATGGGCTCGCCGCGGGTGATCCGGTCGAAGAACATCGGGATGATGTTGTACACACCGATGTCCGACAGCTCCGGCTTCGCCGCGCCCGCCACATTGAAGTACCGCAGGCAGGCGGTCGAGAAGCCGTGCGCCCGCCCGGCGGCCCTGACCAGCCACTCGCCGGCCAGCTTGGTCTCGCCGTACGGATTGATCGGGTTGCACGGGGTGCCCTCGGAGATGAGCTCGTCCTCGGGCACGCCGTACACGGCGGCGGTGGAGGAGAAGAGGAAGCGCCGCACCCCGGCCGCCACGACGGCCTCCAGCAACACGGTCAGGCCGTACACGTTCTCCCGGTAGTAGACGAGCGGCTGCTCGACAGACTCCCCGACCTGCTTCTTCGCCGCGAGATGCAGCACACCGGTGACGGAGTGCTCGGCGAGCGTCCGGTCGAGCAGCTCCCGGTCGAGCACCGAACCGCGTACCAGCGGCACCTCGGGGGGCAGTCTGTCGGGAATGCCGGACGAGACATTGTCGAGCACGACGACCTGCTCACCCGCCGCCAGCATCGTTCGCGCCACATGCGCCCCGATATAACCCGCACCACCTGTGATCAGCCATGTCATATCGCTCACCCTAGGGCCTGTACGGAACAGGCCACGGGCGGTGGTCGGCGGGAACACGGTTTGTCGGCCGGGGCATTGATCGACCAAGATGATCGCGGCGGGTTGCCCGCGCCCCGTGCCCGTCCGATCGGGGCGTGAACGGGCCGTGAATTCTCGCTTCCGTTCATCCGATAGCCTCTGCCGACATGCCTCCTGCCCGTGACCGGGCCGGAATCTCGCATGCCGCCCTGGTCAGTTCCAAGGAGTGAGTCCGTCTGTCGACCGCCATCCTCATCGGCCCGCCGGTCCCCGGATCGCCGCTCGAAGGCGACCTGCGGTCGCTGGGTTTCGATGTACGGTCCGCCGCCGACGCGGATGAGACAGCTCTGCTGCTCGACGCGACGCCCACCGGTGAGCGCGTCGCGCTCGTCGACCCGCGTTTCGTCGGCCACGTCCACTCCCTGCGCCTCGCGCTGACCGACCCCCGCTTCCCCGCGGCCGCCGCACCCGGCGCGCTCACGGCGCAGCCCGAGGCCCGCGCCGCACTGGCCCGCGCCGTGCGCACCGCGCCGGCCGGGCCCGACGCCGTCGCCGCCGCGCTCGAAGCCGAGGGCACCACCGTGCAGCGGCCCGAGCTCGGCTCGCTGGTCGCAGCCGTTCCCACCGGCGACGCCGAACGCGACCAGGCCCGCGCCGCGGTCGAAGCCGTCGACGAGGAGGCCGTGCGGCTGCGTACCGCGGTCAAGTCCCGCGACGGCTTCTTCACCACCTTCTGCATCAGCCCGTACTCGCGCTACATCGCCCGCTGGTGCGCCCGCCGGGGCTTCACCCCGAACCAGGTCACCACCGCCTCGCTGATCACCGCGCTGATCGCGGCGGGCTGCGCGGCGACCGGCACCCGCGGCGGATACATCGCGGCCGGCCTGCTCCTCCTCTTCTCCTTCGTCCTGGACTGCACCGACGGGCAGCTCGCCCGCTACTCGCTGCAGTACTCGACGATGGGCGCCTGGCTCGACGCGACCTTCGACCGGGCCAAGGAGTACGCGTACTACGCGGGTCTGGCGCTCGGCGCGGCCCGCGGCGGCGACGACGTATGGGCGCTGGCGCTCGGCGCGATGGTGCTCCAGATCTCCCGCCACGTCGTGGACTTCTCCTTCAACGAGGCGAACCACGACGCGCAGTCCAATACGAGCCCCACCGCTGCCCTCTCCGACCGGCTCGACAGCCGTGGCTGGACGGTCTGGGTGCGGCGGATGATCGTGCTGCCGATCGGCGAGCGGTGGGCCATGATCGCCGTGCTGACCGCGGTGACCACGCCCAGGATCGTCTTCTACGCCCTGCTCGTCGGCTGCGCGCTGGCCGCCCTCTACACGACGGCCGGCCGTGTCCTGCGCTCGCTGACCCGCAAGGCGCGCCGCACCGACCGAGCCGCCCGCGCGCTCGCCGAACTCGCCGACAGCGGACCGCTCGCCCAGGGCGTGGCAGCCGTCACCCAGGGCGCGGTGCGCCGGCTTCCCACGTACGTCCCCGTGGCGATCGCCCTGCTCGGCGGCGCGGCCGTCGTCGCGACCGCCGCCTACGCGCCCTTCGGTGGGCTCTGGCCCGCCGTGGCCGCCCTGGCGTACGTCGTCACCTCGGGTCTCGCGGTCGGGCGGCCCCTCAAGGGCCCCCTCGACTGGCTCGTCCCGCCGGTGTTCAGGGCCGCCGAGTACTGCACCGTCCTGGTGCTGGCGGCCCGGTCCGACGCGGACGGGGCGCTACCCGCGGCCTTCGGCCTCGTCGCGGCGGTCGCCTACCATCACTACGACACGGTGTATCGCATTCGCGGCGGCACCGGCGCGCCGCCCCAGTGGCTGGTGCGGACCATCGGCGGCCACGAAGGCCGGACACTGTTGGTGGCCGTACTCGCCGCCGCGCTCTCGACGCAGAACGCACACTTCACCGTGGCGCTGACGGCCCTTGCTGTGGCCGTGGCGCTGGTGGTGCTCGCGGAGTCCATCCGTTTCTGGGTGTCCTCCGGAGCGCCCGCGGTACACGACGAAGGAGAACTCGCATGATCGGCCTCGTACTGGCTGCCGGCGCCGGACGGCGCCTGCGTCCCTACACCGACACGCTTCCGAAGGCCCTTGTGCCCGTGGGCCCTGAAGGGCAGGGCGAGACCATCACGATCCTCGACCTGACGCTGGCCAACTTCGCCGAGGTCGGGCTGACCGAGGTCGCGATCGTCGTCGGCTACCGCAAGGAAGCCGTGTACGCGCGCAAGGAGGAGTTCGAGGCGAAGTACAACCTCAAGCTCACCCTCGTCGACAACGACAAGGCCGAGGAGTGGAACAACGCCTACTCCCTGTGGTGTGCCCGCGACGTGCTCAAGCAGGGTGTGATCCTCGCCAACGGCGACACCGTGCACCCGGTCTCCGTGGAGAAGACCCTTCTCGCCGCCCGCGGCAAGGGCCAGAAGATCATCCTCGCCCTCGACACGGTGAAGAACCTCGCCGACGAGGAGATGAAGGTCATCACCGCCGGCGACCGGGGCGTGCGGCGCATAACCAAGCTGATGGACCCGGCCACCGCGACCGGTGAGTACATCGGCGTCACCCTCATCGAGCCCGAGGCCGCCGAAGAGCTCGCCGACGCGCTGAAGACGACTTTCGATCGGGACCCCGACCTCTATTACGAGGACGGCTACCAGGAGCTCGTGAACCGCGGGTTCACCGTGGACGTGGCCCCCATCGGCGAAGTGACGTGGGTGGAGATCGACAACCACGCCGACCTCGCGAGGGGTCGGGAGATCGCGTGCCAGTACTGACCCGGCTCATCCCGTCCCCGGTCGTCGTCGACATCAGCCGCGGCGCCATGGACGACCTGGCCGGCCTGCTGGCCGACCAGCGGATCTCCGCCTCCGGCAAGCTCGCCATCGCCACCAGCGGTGGCTCCGGTCTTGCCCTGCGGGACAGGCTCGCGCCGGTCCTGCCGGGTGCGGACTGGTACGCCATCGCGGACGGAGCCATCGACTCCGCCGTCAAGTTGGCCGACGACATCAAGGGCAAGCGGTACGACGCCGTGGTCGGCCTCGGCGGCGGCAAGATCATCGACGTGGCGAAGTACGCGGCGGCGCGGGTCGGCCTGCCGATGGTGGCCGTCGCCACGAACCTCGCGCACGACGGGATCTGCTCGCCGGTGTCCATCCTGGACAACGACAACGGCCGCGGCTCCTACGGCGTCCCCATGCCCATCGCCATGGTCATCGACCTCGATGTGATCCGGGACGCCCCGGTCCGCTTCGTCCGCTCCGGCATCGGCGACGCCATCTCCAACATCTCGGCGATCGCGGACTGGGAGCTGTCCCACCGCGTCACCGGCGAGCAGATCGACGGACTGGCCGCCGCCATGGCCCGTACCGCCGGAGAGGCCGTACTGCGCCACCCCGGTGGGGTCGGCACCGACGACTTCCTGACGGTCCTGTCCGAGTCGCTCGTCCTGTCCGGCATCGCCATGTCGATCAGCGGTGACAGCCGCCCGTCGTCGGGCGCCTGCCACGAGATCAGCCATGCCTTCGACCTGCTGTACCCCAAGCGGGCGGCGAGCCATGGTGAGCAGGTCGGCCTCGGCGCGGCCTTCGCGATGCAGTTGCGCGGAGCCCACGACGACGCCGCTCTCTTCGCCGACGTACTGCGCAGGCACGGCCTGCCGGTCATTCCCGAAGAGATCGGCTTCAGCGTCGACGAGTTCGTCAATGCCGTTCAGTACGCACCGCAGACCCGCCCGGGACGCTTCACCATCCTGGAACACCTCGACCTGTCCGCAGACCAGATCAGGGACGCTTACGCCGACTATGTCAAGACCATCAGTAGCTGAACTCCGTCCGGTCGTACACCCCGACGGTGTCAAGGACCGGCGCAGCGGCGAGCACTGGGCCGGGCGCATGTACATGCGAGAGATCTCGCTGCACATCGACCCGTACCTGGTGAACACCAAGATCACGCCCAACCAGCTCACGTACCTCATGGTGGTCGTGGGTGTCATCGGCGGCGCGACCCTGCTGATCCCCGGGCTCCCCGGTGCGATCATCACCGTCCTGCTGTTCCAGCTCTACCTGCTGCTCGACTGTGTCGACGGCGAGGTGGCCCGCTGGCGCAAGCAGACCTCGATCACCGGCGTCTACCTCGACCGCGTCGGCCACTACCTGTGCGAGGCGGCCCTGCTGGTGGGCTTCGGTGTCCGTGGCGCGGACGTCTTCCACCACAACGGCGCCACCAACTGGATGTGGGCCTTCCTCGGGACGCTCGCCGCACTCGGCGCGATCCTGATCAAGGCCGAGACCGACCTGGTCGACGTGGCCCGTCAGCGCAGCGGACTGCCCGCCGTCAAGGACGAGGCATCCGTGCCCCGCTCCTCCGGTCTGGCGCTCGCCCGCAGGCTGGCCGCCGCGCTCAACTTCCACCGGCTCGTCGGCGGCATCGAGGCGAGCCTGGTCATCCTGGCCGTGGCGATCGCCGACTTCATCCTGGGCGACCTGTTCTTCACCCGCCTCGGTATCGCTGTGCTGGCCGGCATCGCGATCGTGCAGACGTTCCTGCACCTGGTGTCCATCCTCGCTTCGAGCAGGCTGAAGTGACGGGCATGAAGGTCGGCGCCGTCATCATCACGATGGGCAACCGGCCCGAGGAACTGCGCGCCCTGCTCGACTCTGTCGCCAAGCAGGACGGCGACCACGTCGAGGTGGTCGTCGTCGGCAACGGCTCCCCGGTCACCGGTGTGCCCGAGGGCGTACGGACCGTGGAGCTGTCGGAGAACCTGGGCATCCCGGGCGGCCGCAACGCCGGCATCGAGGCGTTCGGCCCCGGCGGCACCGAGATGGACGTGCTGCTCTTCCTCGACGACGACGGGCTGCTGGCCGGCCACGACACGGCCGAGCTGTGCCGACAGGCCTTCGCGGCCGACCCGGAGCTGGGCATCATCAGTTTCCGGATCGCAGACCCGGACACCGGGGAGACGCAGCGGCGCCATGTGCCGCGGCTGCGTGCCGCGGACCCGATGCGCTCCTCGCGCGTGACGACCTTCCTCGGCGGCGCCAACGCCGTACGCACGAAGGTCTTCGCCGAGGTCGGCGGGTTGCCCGACGAGTTCTTCTACGCCCACGAGGAGACCGATCTGGCCTGGCGGGCGCTCGACGCCGGCTGGATGATCGACTACCGCTCGGACATGGTCCTGTACCACCCGACGACCGCGCCGTCCCGGCACGCCGTCTACCACCGGATGGTGGCCCGCAACCGGGTCTGGCTGGCGCGTCGCAATCTGCCCGCCCCCCTGGTCCCCGTCTACCTCGGCGTGTGGCTGCTGCTCACGCTGGCGCGACGGCCCTCGGGACCCGCGCTCAAGGCATGGTTCGGCGGTTTCAAGGAAGGGTGGACGACTTCCGCGGGACCCCGCCGTCCGATGAAGTGGCGTACCGTCTGGCGCCTGACCCGGCTGGGACGACCTCCTGTCGTCTGACAAGCTCGGGTCTGAAAGCATTGGACGTACGCGGACTGCCGCCAGAGCCTGCGCCCCCACTGCCTGCGCATCTTGAACACGAAAGTTTCAACTTGTGAGTGAGACAACCCAAGACGGCGCGGTCGCGACAAGCGCCCCGCCGTCTCCCGACGACGGACTTACCCCGGCGCAGCTCGCCGTCAAGTACGGCCTGTCGGTGAGCGGCGCCCGACCCGGGCTGATGGACTACGTCCGGCAGCTCTGGGGCCGGCGCCACTTCATCATCGCCTTCTCCCAGGCGAAGCTGACCGCCCAGTACAGCCAGGCCAAGCTGGGCCAGCTGTGGCAGGTCGCCACCCCTCTGCTGAACGCGCTCGTGTACTACCTCATCTTCGGCATCCTGCTGGAAACCAAGCGGGGTATTCCGCACGAGGTCTTCGTCCCGTTCCTGGTGACGGGCGTCTTCGTGTTCACCTTCACCCAGAGCTCGGTGATGGCCGGCGTCCGGTCGATCTCCGGGAACCTCGGGCTGGTCAGGGCGCTGCACTTCCCGCGGGCCTCGCTGCCCATCTCGTTCGCCCTGCAGCAGCTCCAGCAGCTGCTGTTCTCGATGATCGTGCTGCTGATCATCGTGGTCGCGTTCGGCAGCTACCCCTCGCTGTCCTGGCTCCTGATCCTGCCCGCGCTGGCCCTGCAGTTCGTCTTCAACATCGGCCTGGCCCTCATCATGGCCAGGCTGGGCAGCAAGACGCCCGACCTGGCGCAGCTGATGCCGTTCGTGATGCGTACGTGGATGTACGCGTCCGGGGTGATGTTCAGCATTCCGATCATGCTCGCCGACAAGGACGTACCGCCCTGGGTCACGGACGTGCTCCAGTGGAACCCGGCCGCCGTCTACATGGATCTCATCCGCTTCGCCCTGATCGACGGGTACGGCTCCGAGAACCTGCCCCCGCACGTGTGGGCGGTCGCACTGGGCTGGGCGGTCGTCCTCGGCCTCGTGGGCTTCGTGTACTTCTGGAAGGCTGAGGAGCGCTACGGCCGTGGCTGATGACTCGAACGACAAGAATCCGGCACACATCCCCACGGTCATCGCCGACGATGTGCACATCGTGTACCGCGTCAACGGCGGAGGCGGCGGCCGGGGCAGCGCCACGGCGGCGCTGAGCCGCATCGTGCGCGGCGGCAAGCGCGAGTCGCCCGGCGTGCGCAAGGTGCACGCGGTACGCGGTGTCTCCTTCACCTCCTATCGCGGCGAGGCGATCGGCCTGATCGGGTCGAACGGCTCGGGCAAGTCGACCCTGCTGCGCGCCATCGCGGGCCTGCTCCCGACCGAGCAGGGCAAGGTCTACACGGACGGCCAGCCCTCGCTGCTCGGCGTGAACGCCGCCCTGATGAACGACCTGACCGGTGAGCGCAACGTCATCCTCGGCGGCCTGGCGATGGGCATGACGCGCGAGGAGGTGCGTGAGCGCTACGACCAGATCGTCGACTTCTCCGGGATCAACGAGAAGGGCGACTTCATCACGCTGCCGATGCGCACGTACTCCTCGGGCATGGCGGCGAGGCTCCGCTTCTCGATCGCCGCGGCCAAGGACCACGACGTACTGATGATCGACGAGGCACTCGCCACCGGCGACCGCAAGTTCCAGATCCGCTCCGAGCAGCGGATCCGCGAGCTCCGCAAGGAGGCCGGCACGGTCTTCCTCGTCAGTCACAGCAACAAGTCGATCAGGGACACCTGCGACCGCGTGCTGTGGCTGGAGAAGGGCGAGCTGCTCATGGACGGCCCCACGGACGAGGTCATCAAGGCGTACGAAAAGGAGACCGGCCGGTAGGTCGCCTCCCAGCACAGCAGTGAGCCCCCGCCGGACACGTCCGGCGGGGGCTCACTGGCGTTCACACTCCGGCGCGCGACCCGCTCCTGGTGCGCGGGAGCCTCGTCGAGCCCCACGCGCGCGTGCAGCCTGCGCAGGGAGCGTGGCGCGTACGAGGCGTGGCGGCCGAGCACCCGCATCGCGGCGGGCACCAGCATGCCGCGGACCAGCACCGCGTCGATCACGATCGCCAGCCCGCTGCCGATGCCGAACATTCACAGCAAGGTGATGTCGCTCGTACCGAACGCGAGGAAGCTCACCGCGAGCAGACCCGCGGCTATGGTGACCATCCGCCCGGCGCGCGACAGCCCCTCGGTGACCGTGGTGGTCCGGTCGGCCCCCGCGTCGTGCAGCCCCGGGGAGACGGCCGAGCTACGGCTCAAGGCCATGGGGCGCGGCTACATCGCCTTCGCCCTACGCCGGCCCGGCCTGTTCCGCACCGCCTTCTGTCACCCGCACCTCACGGGCGAGGACGAGGGGGGCGACGGGTGGGCCGGGGTGACCCGGGGGGCCCCGAGCCCGAATACCAGGCCTTCGCCCTGCTCGCGGGCGTGCTGGACGCCCTGGTCGAGGCGGGTCGGCTCGACGCGCGGAACCGGGCGGCCTCCGAGGCCGCCGCATGGGCGGGTGTACACGGGCTGTCACTGCTGCTGCTCGACGGCCCGATGCGCCGACTGCCCGAGGCCGCGCGCGAAGCGGTGATCGAGCGCACCCTGGCCGGGGTGGTCGCTGGGATCGTCGCCCCGTAACGCCCCGGAATCATCAACTCCGGCCCGCTTGAGGAAGGTTGGGACTGATCGGTGCGGTCTTGTAATGCGTGCGACACCCCGACATGGTGCTGAGCGTTGTGCAACGTAAGCTGTAACGGTGCTGATTCGCGGCAAGTGGGGCGATACCTCCTCGGGCCCCGGTCAAGGGGTGGTCCGCTACTCGCGAGGACCGGCGGCGTGTCCGAAATGGGATGTATTGGATCGGCAGTGTAGAACGGGAGCTGTGACGGCAATGGCTATGGAATCTCTTCGGCTCCGAGAAGCCTCCGCCGTTCCCGCGCCCGGCAGCCCGCGATGACCGGAGTCAGGCAGGGGCGCCCCGACGCCCACGAGCGCGCCACCCTCTCCAAGGCCGCCGACGAGAACTTCCCGGTGGCCCCCTTCTTCCTGCCGCGCGCCTGGCGCGACGACCTGATGGCCGTGTACGGCTACGCGCGCCTGGTGGACGACATCGGCGACGGCGATCTCGCACCGGGCGGCGCCGACGCCCGCCTGCTGGGCCTCGATCCCGCGCAGGCCGACGACCGGACGGCGATGCTCGACGCCTTCGAGGCCGACCTGCGCCGCGTCTTCGCCCCGGCCGGAGACGGCCCGCGCCACCCGCTGCTGCGCGCGCTGGCCCCCACCGTGCGGCGCTGCGACCTCACCCCCGAGCCCTTCCTCGGCCTCATCGAGGCCAACCGGCAGGACCAGGTGATGCGGCGCTACGCGACGTACGACGAGCTCCTCGCGTACTGCGAACTGTCCGCCAACCCCGTGGGCCGACTGGTCCTCGCGATCACCGGCACCGCGAGCCCCGAACGCATCCGGCACTCGGACGCGATCTGCACCGCGCTGCAGATCGTCGAACATCTCCAGGACGTCAGCGAGGACCTCGGCCGCGACCGGATCTACCTCCCCGCCGACGACATGGCGCGATTCCACGTCACCGAGGCCGACCTGGCCGCCCCGAGCGCCGGCGCATCGGCGCGCGCTCTGGTCGCATTCGAAGCAGAACGCGCCGGGCGCCTCCTGGATGAAGGCACCCCGCTGGTGGGTAGCGTCCACGGCAGACTCAAGCTGCTGCTCGCCGGTTTCGTGGCCGGCGGACGTGCCGCCCTCACGGCGGTCGCGGCCGCCGGTTACGACGTACTGCCCGGACCACCCAAGCCCACCAAGCTCAGCCTGCTGCGCGCAGTGGGAGCTGTCTGGCGATGAAACCGAAGAGAGGGGTGAGCCGGACCATGGAGGAAACCGCACAGGTGTCCGCACCGGTACTCGCCGCGTACAGCTACTGCGAGGCTGTGACGGGACAGCAGGCGCGCAATTTCGCGTACGGCATCCGACTGCTGCCCACGGACAAGCGGCACGCGATGTCGGCGCTCTACGCGTTCTCGCGGCGCGTCGACGACATCGGCGACGGTGTGCTTGCGCCGGACGTCAAGCAGGTACGTCTTGAGGACACCAGGGCCCTGCTGGGGCGCGTCCGGGCGGATGCCGTCGACGAGGACGACACCGACCCCGTCGCGGTGGCGCTCGCCGACGCCGCGCGGAGGTTCCCGCTCCCGCTCGGTGGCCTCGACGAGCTCATCGACGGCGTCCTCATGGACGTACGCGGCGAGACCTATGAGACTTGGGACGACCTCAAGGTCTACTGCCGGTGCGTCGCGGGCGCCATCGGGCGGCTCTCGCTGGGCGTGTTCGGCCCACAGACCGGCGCACGCGGGGCGGAACGCGCCCCCGAGTACGCCGATACGCTCGGCCTCGCCCTCCAGCTCACCAACATCCTCAGGGACGTGCGCGAGGACGCGGACAACGGGCGCACCTACCTGCCCGCCGACGACCTCGCCAAGTTCGGCTGCTCCGTCGGCTTCCACAGCTCGACGCCGCCCGAGGGGTCCGACTTCGCGGGCCTCATCCACTTCGAGGTCCGCCGGGCCCGCGCCCTGTTCGCCGAGGGCTACCGGCTGCTGCCCCTGCTCGACCGGCGCAGCGGAGCCTGTGTAGCCGCCATGGCCGGCATCTACCGGCGGCTCCTCGACCGCATCGAGCGCGACCCCGAGGCCGTACTGCGCGGCCGGGTCTCGCTGCCCGGACGCGAGAAGGCGTACGTCGCGGTGCGCGGCCTCTCCGGCCTCGACGCCCGGAACGTTTCCCGGCAGGCCGCCAGGAGGCGTGTCTGATGTACGGCGATGCGACGAGAGGGACGAATGAGCAGAATCAGCGCGCAACCCTGCTGTGCCCTGACGCGTCCCTGACTTCGATGGCCCGCCATGGGTACGCCGGCGGCGCGGCGCGGGGGGAGGGCGCATGACAGGCAGTAGGCCGACCGCGCCCGCGGGGGCGTCGGCACACGCGGTTGTCGTCGGCGGCGGCCTGGCCGGTGTCACGGCCGCACTCCAGCTCGCCGACGCCGGAATGCGCGTGACACTGCTCGAAGGCCGCCCGCGCCTGGGCGGCCTCGCGTTCTCCTTCCGCCGCGGCGAGCTCACCGTCGACAACGGCCAACATGTCTATCTGCGCTGTTGCACCGCCTACCGCTGGTTCCTCGACCGCGTCGAAGGGGCCGCCCTGGCCCCGCTGCAACGACGCCTCGACGTGCCGGTGCTGGACGTCGGCCGGGCCTCCGGACCCAGACTCGGCCGCCTGCGCCGCACCGACCTGCCCGTACCCCTGCATCTGGCCGCCGGCCTCGCGACGTATCCGCACCTGTCCCTCGCCGAACGCGCGAGCGTGGGCCGCGCCGCCCTCGCCCTCAAGCAGCTCGACCCGGCCGATCCGGCGCTGGACGGCCTGGACTTCGCGACCTGGCTCGGCCGCCACGGCCAGTCGCAGCGGGCCATCGAAGCCCTCTGGGACCTGGTCGGCGTCGCCACGCTCAACGCGCGGGCGCCGCGCGCCTCGATGGGGCTCGCCGCGATGGTCTTCAAGACCGGGCTGCTCTCCGAGCCCGGCGCCGCCGACATCGGCTGGTCGCACGTACCGCTGGGCGACCTCCACGACACGCTCGCACGCAAGGCACTCGACTCCGCGGGCGTACGCACCGAACTGCGCGCCAAGGTCGGCGCCGTCTCCCGTACCGGTGACGGCCGTTGGACCGTCGAGGCGGAGGGCGAGCAACTGGAGGCCGATACCGTCGTGCTCGCTGTACCCCAGCACGAGACTCACACGCTGCTGCCCGACGGCGCACTCGACGACCCCGACAAGCTGCTGGACATCGACACCGCGCCGATCCTCAACATCCATGTCGTGTACGACCGCAAGGTGCTGCGCCGACCCTTCTTCGCCGCGCTCGGCACCCCCGTCCAATGGGTCTTCGACCGCACGGAAGCCTCGGGCCTGCGCGGCGGCGGCCAGTATCTCGCCCTGTCGCAGTCCGCCGCCCAGGACGAGATCGACGAGCCGGTCGCCACCCTGCGCGCCCGGTACCTGCCCGAACTGGAGCGACTGCTGCCCGCCGCCCGCGGCGCCGGCGTACGCGACTTCTTCGTCACCCGGGAGCGGACAGCGACGTTCGCCCCCACCCCCGGCGTCGGACGGCTGCGCCCCGGCGCCCGTACCCACGCGCCCGGCCTCTACCTGGCCGGCGCGTGGACCGACACCGGATGGCCCGCAACCATGGAGAGCGCCGTGCGCAGCGGCTTCAGCGCCGCGGGCGCAGCGCTCTCCGAACTCGGCCGCCCCCATGTACATCCGCTGCAGGAGGCGGCATGAGCACTGGCATTGGAACAAGAGGAGAGCCTGTGACCCCGGTGAATCCGGCTGGCAACACCACGGTGGACATCGCCGCGCTTCTGGAGCGCGGCCGCACCCTGTCCACGCCGGTGCTGAAGGCCGCCGTGGACCGGCTCGCGCCGCCCATGGACACCGTCGCGGCCTACCACTTCGGGTGGATCGACGTGGAGGGCAGGCCCGCCGACGGCGACGGCGGCAAAGCCGTGCGCCCGGCGCTCGCCCTGCTCTCCGCGGAGGCCGCGGGCGCGACGCCCGAGACCGGTGTGCCCGGCGCCGTGGCGGTGGAACTCGTACACAACTTCTCCCTGCTGCACGACGACCTGATGGACGGTGACGAGCAGCGCCGCCACCGCGACACCGTGTGGAAGGTGCACGGCCCGGCCCAGGCGATCCTCGTCGGCGACGCGCTCTTCGCGCTCGCCAACGAGGTGCTCCTTGAGATCGGCACGGTCGAGGCGGGGCGCGCGACGCGCCGGCTCACCACCGCGACGCGCAAGCTGATCGACGGCCAGGCGCAGGACATCTCCTTCGAGCACCGCGAGCGGGTCACCGTCGAGGAATGCCTGGAGATGGAGGGCAACAAGACGGGCGCCCTGCTCGCCTGCGCCGTCTCCATCGGCGCGGTACTCGGCGGCGCCGATGACAGGACCGCCGACACCCTGGAGGCGTACGGCTACCACCTGGGTCTCGCCTTCCAGGCCGTCGACGACCTGCTCGGCATCTGGGGCGACCCGTTGGCCACGGGCAAGCAGACCTGGAGCGACCTGCGTCAGCGTAAGAAGTCCCTGCCGGTCGTCGCCGCGCTCGCCGCGGGCGGGCCGGCCTCCGAGCAGCTCGGCGAGCTGCTCGCCGCCGACGCCAAGAGCAACGACTTCGACAGCTTCTCCGAGGCGGAGTTCGCCACCAGGGCGGCGCTCATCGAGGAGGCCGGCGGTCGCGAGTGGACCTCCCAGGAGGCCCGCAGACAGCATGCCGTCGCGATCGAGGCACTCGACGGCGTCGACATTCCGCAGCAGGTACGGGCGCAGCTCACCGCGCTGGCCGAGTTTGTCGTCGTACGGAAGAGATGATGGATCCCCGGCGTATAACCGCTTTCTCCGGGATTTAACCCCCGGAACCCCCAGCACAGCAGAGGACCAACTGCAACGGAGGGGAAAGCCATGACAGCGACGACCGACGGAAGCGCCGGGGCGGTGGGGCCCGGCGCAGCCGTGGCGAGCGACACCACCGCACCCGCGGCCGCGACGGCGGACGTCCTTGACGCCGCGCGGCGGGCCACGGATCGGGCGGTCGAGCATCTGCTCGCCGCGCAGGACGCCCAGGGCTGGTGGAAGGGCGACCTCGAAACCAACGTGACCATGGATGCCGAGGATCTGCTGCTCCGTCAGTTCCTCGGCATCCAGGACGAGAAGACCGTCCAGGCCGCCGCGTTGTTCATCCGCGGCGAGCAGCGCGAGGACGGCACCTGGGCCACGTTCTACGGCGGTCCCGGTGAACTCTCCACGACCATCGAGGCGTACGTCGCCCTGCGGCTGGCCGGTGACCTGCCGGACGACCCGCACATGGCGCGCGCCGCCGCCTGGATCAGGCAGCACGGCGGCATCGCGGCGAGCCGGGTCTTCACCCGTATCTGGCTGGCCCTCTTCGGCTGGTGGAAGTGGGACGACCTGCCCGAGCTGCCGCCCGAGCTGGTCCTGCTGCCCACGTGGGTGCCGCTCAACATCTATGACTTCGGCTGCTGGGCCCGGCAGACCATCGTGCCGCTGACGGTCGTCTCCGCGAAGCGCCCGGTGCGGGCCGCGCCGTTCGCGCTCGACGAGCTGCACACTAATCCGCGGGTGCCGAACCCGCCCAGGCGCCTTGCGCCGCCGACCAGTTGGGACGGCGCGTTCCAGCGGCTCGACAGGGCCCTGCGCGTCTATCACCGGTTCGCTCCGCGCCTGCTGCGCGGCGCCGCGATGAAGAGCGCTGCGCGCTGGATCGTCGAGCGGCAGGAGAACGACGGCTGCTGGGGCGGCATCCAACCGCCCGCCGTGTACTCGCTGATCGCGCTGCACCTCCTCGGATACGACCTGGACCACCCGGTGATGCGCGCCGGACTGGAGTCCCTGGACCGGTTCGCCGTATGGCGCGAGGACGGCGCCCGCATGGTCGAGGCCTGTCAGTCACCGGTCTGGGACACCTGCCTGGCGACGATCGCGCTCGCCGACGCGGGCGTGGGCGCCGGTCACCCGGCGCTCGTCAAGGCGGCCGACTGGATGATGACCGAGCAGATCATGCGCCCCGGCGACTGGGCCGTGCGCAGGCCCGGACTTGAGCCCGGTGGCTGGGCGTTCGAGTTCCACAACGACAACTACCCGGACATCGACGACACCGCGGAAGTCGTCCTCGCGCTGCGACGCGTCGCCCACCCGGACCGTGCGCGGATGGAGGCGACCATCGAGCGCGGTGTCCGCTGGAACCTCGGGATGCAGTCCAAGAACGGCGCCTGGGGGGCCTTTGACGCGGACAACACCAGCGCGTTCCCCAACCGGCTTCCCTTCTGCGACTTCGGCGAGGTCATCGACCCGCCGTCCGCCGATGTCACCGCGCACGTGGTGGAGATGCTGGCCATCGAGGGGCAGGCGCATCACCCGGGCACCAGGCGCGGCATCGAGTGGCTGCTCGCCAACCAGGAGACGAACGGCTCCTGGTTCGGCCGCTGGGGCGTCAACTACGTATACGGGACAGGGGCGGTGGTGCCGGCGCTGACCGCGGCCGGACTGCCCGAAGCCCACCCCGCGATCCGGCGGGCCGTCGGCTGGCTCGAATCCGTCCAGAACGACGACGGAGGATGGGGCGAGGACCTTCGCTCGTACCGCGAGAGCGAGTGGGCCGGGCGCGGCGCGTCGACCGCGTCGCAGACCGCCTGGGCGCTGCTCGCGCTGCTCGCGGCGGGGGAGCGGGAGGGCAAGTCCGTCGAGCGGGCCGTCGGCTGGCTCGCCGAGACCCAGCGCGAGGACGGGGCCTGGGACGAGCCGTACTTCACGGGCACCGGCTTCCCCTGGGACTTCTCCATCAACTACAACCTCTACCGGCAGGTCTTCCCGCTCACCGCTCTCGGGCGGTACGTCCACGGGGAGCCCACCTTCTGCGACCTGCGCGAGGGGGCCCGATGACCGGCCCCGGCGCGCCCCACGGACCCGCACCCCTGCTGATCGCCTGCGCGCTGGGCATCGAGAGGTTCGCCCTGCGCGGCGGGGACCGCGGGGGCGCGCCGGGGTCCGTGACCGTGCTCCGTACGGGCATGGGGCCCAAGGCCGCGGAAGCGGCCGTCACCCGGATGCTCGGCGGCCTCCAGGGCCGGGGCACGGCCGTCATCGCGTCGGGCTTCTGCGCCGGTCTCGCCCCGGGGATGCGCCCCGGGGACCTGATCGTCGCCGAGGAGACCCGAGACTCTCGCGGCAGCACGGCCTGCACGGGCCACGGGCTGCTCGCGGAGGCACTGGCCAGAGCGGTGCCCGGGCGCACCGTACACACCGGCCCGCTGACCGGCTCCGACCATGTCGTACGTGGCGTGGAGCGGGCCGAGCTGCGGGCCACGGGAGCAATCGCGGTGGACATGGAATCCGCCGCGACGCTGTGGAGCGCTCTGCGCGCGGGGCCGCGCCCGGTTGCGGCCGTACGAGTGGTCGTGGACGCTCCAGAGCATGAGCTCGTCCGCATTGGGACGGTCCGGGGTGGAATATCAGCCTTTCGTGTTCTCCGCGCCGTCCTACCGGCTTTTCATGAATGGCACCGTTCTTTGCTGCTCCCCAGGAGGTGAGCTAGATGGCCATGCCGCTTCGTCAGACCATCAGGGTCGGGACGTACCTCTTTGAACAGAAGCTCCGCAAGCGAGAGAAGTTCCCGCTCATCGTTGAGCTCGAACCGCTCTTCGCGTGCAACCTCGCGTGCGAGGGCTGCGGAAAGATCCAGCACCCGGCCGGGGTGCTGAAGCAGCGCATGCCTGTGGCCCAGGCCGTGGGTGCGGTCCTGGAATCCGGCGCCCCGATGGTTTCCATCGCGGGTGGCGAGCCGCTGATGCATCCTCAGATCGATGAGATCGTGCGGCAGTTGGTGGCGAAGAGGAAGTATGTGTTCCTCTGCACCAACGCGGTACTGCTGCGCAAGAAGATCAAGAAGTTCACGCCTTCGCCCTACTTCGCCTTCGCGGTGCACATCGACGGGCTGCGTGAGCGGCACGACGAATCCGTGGCGAAGGAGGGGGTGTTCGACGAGGCGGTGGAGGCGATCAAGGAGGCCAAGAGGCTCGGCTTCCGGGTCACCACCAACTCCACCTTCTTCAACACCGACACTCCGCAGACCATCATCGAGGTCCTCAACTACCTCAATGACGATCTGCACGTGGACGAGATGATGATCTCGCCCGCGTATGCCTACGAGAAGGCTCCCGACCAGGAGCACTTTCTTGGGGTGGAGCAGACCCGCGAACTCTTCAAGAAGGCCTTCTCGGGCGGCAACCGGCGCCGTTGGCGCCTGAACCACTCGCCGCTCTTCCTGGACTTCCTGGAGGGCAAGGCGGACTTCCCGTGCACGGCGTGGGCGATCCCCAACTACTCGCTCTTCGGATGGCAGCGGCCCTGCTATCTGATGAGCGACGGATACGTCCCCACGTACCGGGAGCTCGTCGACGACACCGACTGGAGCAAGTACGGCCGCGGCAAGGATCCGCGGTGCGCCAACTGCATGGCGCACTGCGGCTACGAGCCGACGGCCGTGCTCGCCACCATGGGCTCGCTCAAGGAGTCCCTGCGTGCGGTGCGTGAGACCGTCTCGGGAAACCGCGGCTGAGGTGATGACCGTTGGAGAGCCCGTCGTACAAGGGCTCCCCGGGCTGCCGGCCCGGCCGTTGGCGGTGCGCCGCACTTCGCGGCGCATCCAGGTCGGGTCGGTGGCGGTCGGCGGGGATGCGCCTGCTTCGGTGCAGTCGATGACGACGACGCGGAGTCGTTGAATCTGAAGCAGCGGCGTCTTGAGATTGTGTCGTGCCCGTCGTGCGGGCGGGCGCGGGTGGATGTGTACAAGCTGGCGGATCAGGTCGCGGCGGGTCTGGACGGCCTGGAGGTGCCGTTGCGTGTGGCGGTGATGGGCTGTGTGGTGAATGGTCCCGGTGAGGCGCGTGAGGCCGATCTGGGGGTGGCTTCGGGTAATGGCAAGGGGCAGATCTTCGTCAAGGGCGAGATCATCAAGACGGTCCCGGAGTCGAAGATCGTCGAGACCCTCATCGAGGAAGCCATGAAGATCGCCGAACAGATGGAGGATGCCGGGGTCCCGTCAGGGCCGCCCGACGCCACTGTGAGCTGAAGAGGATCAGAGAGGCAGGGGGACCGAGCGTGACGATCTTGGAAGACATCCGGGGACCGCGCGACCTGAAGGCGCTGACAGAGGAAGAAATCCGCCGACTCGCGGTGCAAATCCGTGAGTTCCTGGTCCACGCGGTGGCCAGAACGGGCGGTCATCTCGGGCCCAACCTCGGAGTGGTGGAGCTCACCATCGCCCTGCACCGGGCCTTCGAATCGCCCGCCGACCGCATCCTGTGCGACACCGGCCACCAGAGCTACGTACACAAACTGCTCACCGGCAGGCAGGACTTCTCGAAGCTGCGCGGCAAGGGGGGACTCTCCGGCTACCCGTCCCGCGAGGAGTCCGAGCACGACGTCATCGAGAATTCCCACGCGTCGACCGTCCTCGGCTGGGCCGACGGGCTCGCCAAGGCCAACCAGGTGCTCGGCAGGACGGACCACGTGGTCGCCGTCATCGGGGACGGGGCGCTCACCGGCGGCATGTCCTGGGAGGCGCTCAACAACATCGCCGCAGCCAAGGACCGCCCACTGATCATCGTCGTCAACGACAACGAGCGCTCGTACGGGCCGACCATCGGCGGCCTCGCCAACCATCTCGCCACGCTCCGCACCACCGACGGGTACGAGCGGTTCCTCTCCTGGGGCAAGGGCGTGCTCCAGCACACCCCCGTCGTCGGCCAGCCGCTGTACGAGTCGCTGCACGGCGCGAAGAAGGGCTTCAAGGAGGCCTTCGCCCCGCAGGGCATGTTCGAGGACCTGGGACTCAAATACGTCGGGCCGATCGACGGGCACGACCACGCCGCCGTCGAGTCGGCGCTGCGCCGGGCCAAACGCTTCCACGGACCCGTGCTCGTGCACTGCCTGACCGAGAAGGGCCGCGGATACGCCGCCGCGGAACTGGACGAGGCCGACCGCTTCCACACGGTCGGCGCGATGGACCCGCTGACCTGTGAGCCCCTGGCGCCGTCCAACGGGCCTTCCTGGACCTCGGTGTTCGGCGAGGAGATCGCGAAGATAGGGGCCGAGCGGCCGGACGTGGCCGCGATCACCGCGGCCATGCTGCACCCCGTCGGGCTGACCCGGTTCGCGCAGGAGTTCCCCGACCGGGTCTGGGACGTCGGCATCGCCGAGCAGCATGCCGCGGTTTCCGCAGCCGGACTGGCCACCGGCGGGCTGCACCCCGTTGTGGCCGTCTACGCGACCTTCCTCAACCGCGCCTTCGACCAACTGCTGATGGATGTGGCCCTGCACAGGTGCGGGGTGACGTTCGTGCTCGACCGGGCCGGTGTCACCGGCGTCGATGGGGCCTCGCACAACGGCATGTGGGACATGTCGATCCTCCAGGTCGTACCCGGCCTGCGGATCGCCGCGCCCCGCGACGCCGTGCAGCTCCGCGCCCAGCTGCGCGAGGCCGTCGACGTCGACGACGCTCCGACCGTGCTGCGCTTCCCCAAGGAGTCGGTGGGCCCGGCGATCGGGGCGATCGACCGGGTGGGCGGCATGGATGTGCTGCACCGGTCCGAGCACGCCGAGGTGCTGCTGGTCTGCGTCGGCGCCATGGCGCCCGTCTGTCTCCAGGCGGCCGACCTGCTGACGGGCCGGGGCATCGGGTGCACTGTCGTCGACCCGCGCTGGGTCAAGCCCGTCGACGAACAGCTCGCCCCACTCGCCTCGCGCCACCGCCTCGTCGCGGTCGTCGAGGACAACAGCCGCAGCGGCGGCGTCGGTTCGGCCGTCGGGCAGTCGCTGCGCGACGCGGGTGTGGACGTGCCCCTGCGGACGTACGGCATCCCCGGGCAGTTCCTGGCGCACGCCAAACGAGGCGAGGTGCTGGCCGACATCGGGCTCACCCCCGTGGAGATCGCGGGCCACATCAGCGCCACCCTGGCGACCAAGGAGGCCTCATTGGTGAAGGAGACCGGTCAATGACGGACGGCGGGCCCGAAGGGTTCGATCTGGCGACGCTCCTCGCCGAGCGTGGCGCCGAACGGTACGAGCTGCACGCCCGGCACCTCAACCACCAACTGCCGCGCATGCTCCACACCATCGGCTTCGACAAGGTCTATGAGCGGGCCGAGGGCGCGTACTTCTGGGATGCGGACGGCAACGACTACCTCGACATGCTCGCGGGCTTCGGCGTGATGGGACTCGGCCGGCACCACCCGGTCGTACGCAAGGCGCTGCACGATGTGCTCGACGCCTCGCTCGCCGACCTGACGCGCTTCGACTGCCAGCCGCTGCCCGGACTGCTCGCCGAGAAACTGCTCACGCACAGCCCGCACCTGGACCGGGTGTTCTTCGGCAACAGCGGCACCGAGGCCGTCGAGACCGCGCTGAAGTTCGCCCGGTACGCCACGGGGAAACCCAGAATTCTGTACTGTACGCACGCCTTCCACGGCCTGACGACCGGCGCGCTGTCGGTCAACGGCGAGGCGGGCTTCCGCGACGGCTTCGCGCCCCTGCTGCCCGACACCGCCATCGACCTCGGCGACCTGACGGCCCTGGAGCGGGAGCTGAAGCGCGGCGACGTCGCCGGCTTCGTCGTCGAGCCGATCCAGGGCAAGGGCGTGCACGCGTCCCCGCCCGGGTTCCTGCTCGGCGCGCAGCTGCTGCTGCGCCGGCACAAGGCACTGCTGATCGCCGACGAGGTCCAGACTGGCCTGGGCAGGACGGGCGACTTCTATGCGTACCAGCACGAGGAGGGCGTCGAGCCGGACCTGCTGTGCGTCGCCAAGGCGCTCTCCGGCGGCTATGTGCCGGTGGGGGCCACCCTCGGCAAGGACTGGATTTTCAAGAAGGTCTATTCGTCGATGGACCGGGTGCTCGTCCACTCCGCCAGCTTCGGCTCAAATGCCCAGGCCATGGCCGCGGGGCTCGCCGTGCTGGCGGTGATGGAGGACGAGGAGACCGTCGCGAACGCCCGGCGCGTCGGTGATCTGCTGCGGGGACGGCTGGCCGCCCTGGTCGACCGCTATGAGCTGCTGCACGACGTACGCGGCCGGGGGCTGATGATCGGCATCGAGTTCGGACGGCCGAACTCGCTGAAGCTGCGCAGTCGTTGGACTATGCTGCAGGCCGCCCGCAAGGGGCTCTTCGCGCAGATGGTCGTCGTACCGCTGCTCCAGAAGCACCGCATCCTGACCCAGGTCTCCGGCGACCACCTCGAAGTCATCAAGCTCATTCCGCCGCTGACCGTGGGTGAGAAGGAGGTCGACCGATTCGTCGAGGCGTTCACCGCGGTCATGGACGACGCGCACAGCGGCGGAGGCCTGATGTGGGACTTCGGCAGGACGCTGGTGAAACAGGCGGTCGCCAACCGGTAGTCGGAGGGACACCCCTTTTTGCCTGAGAGGCAAGAGACTTGTCTCTCAGGCAAGGTTTCTGGCTCAATGGACGGCATGACCCCACGCCTCGAAGAGGAGGCGACCGACGGGCTGCCGTCGGTCGCCCCGCGACTGCGCGACCTGCGCCGTCACAGTGCCCTCACCCTGGAGGCTACCGCCCGGCGCGCCGGGCTCTCGCCCGCACACCTGTCCCGCCTGGAGACCGGGCACCGCCAGCCGTCGCTGCCGATGCTGCTCACGCTGGCCCGCATCTACGGTACGACGGTCTCCGCGCTGCTCGGCGAGAGCGCGCCCGACCGTGAAGCGGTGCTGCGGGCCGACGAGGCGCAGGCCACGGAGGCCGACGGCTGGACGTACCACCGGGCGGGCGGTCCCGGGCGCGCCATGCAGGCGCTGCGGGTGCATGTGCCGCACGGCGCGCAGGGCGACCTGGTGCGCGTGCACCCGGGCGAGGAGTGGCTGTACATCCTGTCGGGGGAGCTGCGGCTGGTGCTCGGCGAGAGCGTGCATCGGCTGGCTGTCGGGGACAGCGCGCACTTCGATTCGCTGACCCCGCACCGCATCGCCGCCGTCACCGCGGACGGGGTCGATCTTCTGTTCGTCCATACGCTGCTGCAGAGCGCCACCGCCGGGCTCTGCCTACCCCAGGAGATCTGACATGCCGGACGACATGATCGACGAGAAGGCCGTCGGCGAAGAGGCGGGCGCGAGGCCAGCCAAGCGCAGCATCGTCGAGGACAAGTTCCCCAGAGGGCTGATGATCAGGCTCTTCGTGTACGTGGTCGCGGGTCACCTCTTCGCGGCCTTCGTCTATCTGCTCTTCACGCTGGGCGCCGAGCGCTGACCGCGCTGACCGCTTACGACCTCACCCGCGATTGATTGACAGTGGGAGGCGGAGGTCCCAGGCGCCGCGACGCCGCTGCCAATCGTGGGTGAGGTCGTTACCGTGCCTACGGCTGACCGCGCCGAGCGCCGGGCCGAGGAGTCGGCCCGGGCCGCGAGTCGCTCAGGCTTCGTCGAGGAGCCGCAGTCGTAGCCGCTCGCGCGTCTCGGGGGTGACGCTCAAGCCCTCCGTGAGGTAGCGCTCGGTGCCGCCCCAGACCTCCTCGATGGTCTCGAAGGCGGCGTCGAGGTACTCGGCGCGGGCCTCGAAGAGCGGGCTGAGCAGCTCCATGACCTCGGGGGACATGCCGACGGGGGAGTTGTCGCTACGGCTGACCTTGTAGCGGCGCGACGGGTCGTTCGACTTGAGATAGTCGGCCATGATGGCCTCGCGCTCGACGCCGACCGCCAGCAGCGACACGGCTATCGAGAGCCCCGCGCGGTCCTTGCCCGCCGCACAGTGCATCAGCGCCGGGACGCTGTCCTCGGCCAGCGCGTGCAGCACTTGGCTGTGCTCGCCGGTGCGCTCTTTGATGATCTCGCGGTACGTGTCGGACATCCGGCCCGCGGCCTTGCCGTCCGCGAGGATCTCGCGCAGCTCGTCGAGGTTGCCGTCGCGGACCATCTTCCAGAACACGGCGCCGTCGGCCGGGTCGGTCAGCGGCAGGTTCACATTGCGTACGCCCGCGAGCTCGACGTCCGGGCCCTCCAGCTTCTGGTCCGCCCCATTGCGGAAGTCGAAGATCGTGTGGAGGCCGAGGGAGTCGAGGAAGACGGCGTCGGCGACGGTGGCGTGCGCCAGATGACCGCTGCGGAAGAGCACGCCGTGCCGCACCTGCCGGCCGTCCACGGTCGGCAGGCCGCCGACATCGCGGAAGTTGCGCACTCCGGCAAGGTCGGGCTCTGTCGACGGGACCTGCGGCAGCTGCTGTGTCACGGTGGCTCCTGATGTGTCTGCCGTCGGCGTTGCTCGCCGATCTGGGCGCCATTCGACGATACGACATGAGTACCTGAGGCAATCGTCTCGGCCGTGCCCGCGCAGCCGTCGCCCCGGGCCTCGCGGGAACTGACCGTACCCGGCCATGAACGCCACGCGCGCGTGGGGCGGTTGAGGCCGGCTGGCCGTCCGGTGGCCGCGGACCCGGGCCGCCTCGCCGGACCTGGCGGGGGACCGCGCGTACAGCTGGTGGTGCTGGCGACCGACGTCACGCACGGCAGGCTCCTGCGGCTGCCGTGGGACTACGCGCTCTACCACCTGGACCCGGACGAGCAGTCGGTGGCGGACGCGGTGCGCTGCTCGCTGTCGATCCCGTTCCACTTCAGGCCGTGCACGGTCACCGATCCGCAGACCGGTGAGACCTCGGTGATCGTCGACGGCGGGATCCTGTCCAACTTCGCCGTGGAGATCTTCGACCGTACGGACGGCAAGGAGGCGCGCTGGCCGACGTTCGGCGTGCGCATCATGCCCGACCTGCCCGCCGGGATCGCGGAGCTGTTCCCGCCGCTCGGCCTGGTGATGTCGCCGCCGCTGCGACTCCTCCAGCAGGTGGTGGCGCCGGCGCTGGTCGGGCGCGACCAGACCCACCTGGAACGGCCGGGTGTCCGGCAGCGGACCCTGGTCGTCGACTGCGCCAGGGCCAGGATCGCGACTTCGGGATCGCGCCGGACGAGCGCGACGCGCTGGTGGAGGAGGGGCGCCGGGCGGTGGGCGAATTCCTGCAGCGGTGGCGCGCCTCCGGAGGTGTGTAGCACTTGGGGCGAATCGGCCTATTTGTGGGTAACACCCCTTGCGGGTAAGGGGGGTGGCGGGCCTGCTGGTGAGCAGGATCATATTAGTGACGGTGTGTGGCGAAGCCGTGAAGCGAATGCCAGGTCGTGGGCGGGGCGTGAAGATCGGTAATCCACGGAGTGTGACGACAAATCCCCGGCGGATTGCCGCAGGGCGACGACCAGCCATGGCCGATTGTCCTGATCGGCTTGTTCGAGGACACCTCGGCGGCTTACGGTCACCGTCAATCCGGGTGGATCGCCGAATCCTGCCACCGCCCGGAAACCCCACGACACTCACGTGTGGCAGGAGCGGGGGACCCAGGTAGTACGCCGTCATCCGGAACTCCGGACCGGCTCGGGGTTAAGTCGCGCACTTGCGCGGCCGGGCATCTCCAGCCCGAACCCGACAGCTCACCTCGTAGGCGCCGGAGAGGAAATTCGCCATGCCCGCAAAGGGTAAGCACCGCCGCCCGAGGTCCAACTCGATCACCCGTGGATTCGTCGCCGCGGGAACGGGCGGAGCCGCACTCGCACTTCCGTTCATCGCCGCCACCGGCGCGAACGCGGCCGAGAACGCCGCACCGGCCACCGCGCCCGCCGTCGCTCCCGAGAAGGCCGCGCCCGCCGCTGCCGTCACGCAGATCTCGCACCAGCGGAAGCAGCAGCCGAAGAAGGCCGGCAGCAAGACGTACGCCGTGGTCTCCGGCGACTACCTGTCGAAGATCGCCGACCAGCAGAACGTGCGCGGTGGCTGGCAGAAGCTGTACGAGGACAACCGCTCGACCGTCGGCGACAACCCCGGGCTGATCATGCCTGGCATGAAGCTCAGCATCGGTGCGAAGGCGGCAGGCTCCGCCCCGTCATCCGCGTCGCAGTCGTCGGCCAAGGCCGCCGTGCCCGCCGCGCAGCCGAAGTCGTCCTCCTCGCAGTCCTCCTCCAACGCGAGCCGGCCCGAGAAGTCCGAGTCGGCGGGTTCCGCCTCGACGGCGTCGTCCTCCTCCGGCTTCACCGCGCCGGTCTCCGCGGGCGTCACCACCTCCTACCGCGCCTCCGGCGGCAGCTGGTCCAGCGGCTACCACACGGGCGTCGACTTCTCCGCGTCCAGCGGCACCTCGGTCAAGGCCGTCGGCGCCGGCACGGTCGTCTCCGCGGGCTGGAGCGGCTCGTACGGGAACGAGGTCGTCATCAAGCACAACGACGGCCGCTACTCGCAGTACGCCCACCTGTCCTCGCTGTCCGTCTCGTCCGGCCAGAGCGTCACCGGCGGCACGCAGATCGGCCTCTCCGGCAGCACGGGCAACTCCACAGGCCCGCACCTGCACTTCGAGATCCGGACCGGCCCGAGCTACGGCTCGGACATAGACCCGCTGGGCTACCTGCGCGGTCACGGCGTCTCCGTCTGACACACGCCCCTCTCCGGGCATCCGGGCATCGCCTTCCGTACGCCCCCCTCCGCGCCGCACACCGGCCGCGGAGGGGGGCGTACGCGTGAAATCAGGTTGATCCGGGTCGATCCAGGCGTATTCCGGGGTTGACCCAAACTTGACCGGTGTCCTTTCTCACCGGCGTCAACCCCTCCCTACGGTGGCGTAAGTCACTTGATCCAGTGGAGCATGGGCCGACGTGGGAGACGATGCGAGATCATTCAGGACAGGGACCATAGGGTCGTACGCGGCGATCGGGGACAGCTTCACGGAAGGGGTCGGTGACCCCGGACCCGGCGGTGCGTACATCGGCTGGGCGGACCGGCTGGCCGTACTCCTCGACGATCGCGTCCCCGAGCACACATTCCGCTATGCCAACCTCGCCGTGCGCGGCCGGCTCCTCGACCAGATCGTTGCCGAGCAGGTCCCGAGGGCGATGGAGCTGGCGCCCGACCTGGTGAGCTTCTGCGCCGGCGGCAACGACATCCTCCGGCCGGGCAGCGACCCCGATGATGTGGCCCAGCGCTACGAGAGGGCCGTCGCCGACCTCACCAGCAGGGTCGGCACCGTCCTGGTGACGACCGGCTTCGACACGCGGCACATGCCGGTGCTGCGCCATCTGCGGGGCAAGATCGCGACGTTCACGGCGCACGTACGGTCCATCGCCGACACGTACGACTGCCCGGTGCTCGACCTGTGGTCGCTCAAGTCGGTCCAGGACATGCGGGCCTGGGACACCGACCGGCTGCACCTGTCCCCGGAAGGTCACACCCGGGTCGGCCTGCGCGCCGGCCAGGTGCTCGGCCTCGACGTGCCGGCCGACCCGGACCAGGAGTGGCCGCCGCAGATGCCGCGCGGCACGATGGGTGTCCGCCGGGACAACATCCAGTGGGCGCGCGAGCACCTGGTGCCGTGGATCGGCCGGCGGTTGCGCGGCGAGTCCTCGGGGGACCACGCCGCGGCGAAGCGGCCCGATCTGCTCCCCCTCTGAGCTGACGTACTGACGCGGCCCGACGTCCTGGCCCGACGCCCTGACCTGCCCTCCCGGGTCCGTGCCGGGTCAGGTCCGGGCGGGCAGCAGACCGCTCAGGGCGATCGGGTCCGTGTTGCCCTCGGTCGTGCAGGCGTGGGCGCCCGCCACCGCGCCGAGGTGGGCACACTCGTCGGGGTCCTGGCCGGCCAGCCGCCCGTACAAGAAACCGCAGACGTACGCGTCCCCGGCGCCGTTGGAGTCCACCACTGGGCCCGGCACCGCCGTGGCCGGGACCGGCCGCGGGGTGCGGCTGCCGCCCCGTGTCATCAGGTACGAGCCGCCCGCGCCCGCCGTGGCGACCACTGTCTCGGCCCGGCCCTCGCGCAGGATTTCGCGCATCACATCGGCGATACGCTCACCCGCGCCCGCCGCGCTGAGGAAGACCAGGTCGGAGCGGAGCGCGAACTCCCGGTGGTGGTCGGTGAGTCCGTCCCAGTCGTGCAGATCCGTCGACACAGGTACGCCGAGCTCCTCGATGTCGTCCAGGAGGTGGCGGGAGAAATCCATGATGGACAGATGCACATGCCGGGCCCGCCGCAGGTGCGGCAGGTAGAAGGAGCGTGGCATCCGCAGATGCCCCGGGTCGCGGGCGTCGTAGAACGACATGCGGCGGCCCGTCGAGCCGTCGACCAGGTTCACCGCGCGGCGGGTGCCCGCCGGTGAGATCAGCGGCTCGAAGTCGACATCGCCCTTGGTGAGCCGCTCACGGACCTGCTCGCCGATCCGGTCGTCGCCGATGAAGTCGATGAACTTTACGCCGAGTCCCAGGGCGCGGCAGCCCAGGGCGACATTGCCACCGGTGTGCCCCGGCCACTCACGGATGGGCGGCACCCCGACGGAATCGACGAGCGGCACCGGCAGTGAGTCGACGCGGACCACCGTGTCCACGCCACTGCCGCCGACGACCAGGACGTCGTACTGAGCGGGGCCCGTCTGCTCCTCGTGCTCAGCCTGTTGGTGCGTCAAGGCATCCCCTTTCGTGTACCCCCGAACCTCAGTATGGCCGTAATGGAGATGCCCCCGGGTGGGAGTGGCGTCACTCGTCCGGCGGCGGTCGGTGCTGGGATGGCCCTTCGGCTTCCGGAAGGAATACCCCCCCATGTCCGCACGTATGTCATCGTCCCCGGCCGGGCCGCCCGCCACGTCGACCATGGCCAGGTCGTTCGCCGCTGCCGTGCTGGCCGGCGGGCTGCTGGCCACCGGTGCGGCGCCCGCCACCGCCACCGCCGCGGCCCCCGCACCGCTCTCCGCCCCCGCGCCCGCCGCGTCCACCGTCACGGTCGCCGGTGAGGGCAGCGCGTCGGCCACCCCCGACCTGGCCGTCGTCACCGCGGGCGTCGAGGTGACGAAGCCCACCGGCAAGGCGGCCATGGCTGGGCAGTCCGCCGCCGCGAAGAAGCTGCTCGACGCCGTACGGAAGCAGGGTGTCGCCGACCGCGACGTACAGTCCACGGGCATCTTCCTGAACCCCGTCCACCGATACCAGGACGGCGCCTCCAAGTCGACCGGCTATCAGGCGGGTCAGGCTTTCACCGTCAAGGTCCGCGACATCAACAGGGCCGGCGCGCTCCTGAAGGCGGTGACGGACGCGACGGGCGACGACGGCCGGATCAACGGCGTCGCCTTCGACGTCTCCGACCCGGCGCCCCCGCGCGCGGCGGCCCGCGAGGCCGCCTACGCCGACGCGAGGAACAAGGCCGAGCAGTACGCGCGGCTGAGCGGACGCGAATTGGGGAGGCTCGTCTCGCTGACCGAGGGTGCGGGCGGACAGCACAGCCCCCTCGCGGTGCAGCCGAGCAGCTTGGCGGACGCGAAGGCGCCGGTGGCGCCGGGCGAGGTCCAGGAGCAGGTCACTGTCACGGTCGTATACGAGCTGGACTGATCCCGAATGGGCTTGGGTTCCTTCGACCTGAAGTGGGCTGATCCGGCGGGCCGTCAGCGGGCGGCGGCTGTCAGGGCCATGCGCTCGATGCCGAGTTCGCGGGCGAGCGCGTCATCTGTCCACTCCAGCACGGCGGTACGGGAGAGCGTCCCGGGATATGACGTCATCTGGACGGCGAGACCGTCCAGCAGGGCGGTCAGCCGCCAGACCGCGGACACCGGGTCCTCGCACCGGAACTCCCCGCTCGCCACACCCTCCGCGATGACCTCGATCAGCGCCGCCTTCCATTGCTGGTCGAGGTCGCCGGCCACCTCACGGAGCACGGGCTCGCGCAGCGCTGCGGCCCAGCCCTCGATCCACAGCTTCCAGCCCTTGGCCACGCCGGTCGGCGCGTACCAGCGGACGGCGGCGCGCAGCCTGCGGAGGGCCGTGGTACGACGGCCCAACAGCTTGCGCAGCTGGGCGAGATCGCCCTCGGCGGCGTATCTGAAGGCCGCGGCGACGAGCTTCTCCTTGGTCGAGAAGTGGTAGAGCACCAGCGCGTTGCTCACGCCGAGCGCCGAGGCGACATCGGCGATGCGCACGGCGCTCACACCCCGCGCCTCGATCTGCTGGACGGCGGCACGCAGCATGTCATCGCGCCGTTCCGCCACACTCAATCGGACTCTGGCCACCCGGTAACCCTACACACGGGTCGGCTGACCAGGGCAGGAACGGTGATCTTGCCGAGTGGGGTAACAGCGCCGCGGCGGTCCACGGGATAGCGTGCGCGGCATGGGCGATGCGTACGTATGGGTGGCCGACGTGGACGCCCGGCCGGAGGAAGCCGCGGTGCTGGCCGGCCGGGCCATGGACTGGCTGGAGGAGCGGGGCGTTGTCCGGAGCGAGTTGACGCAGTGCCTGCTCGGGGACGAGCTGGGCAGGGCGCCGGGGCCGCACGCGGCGCGCGCCGTCGCCGGTGACGAGGTCGCGGATGTGCTGACGTCCGGAGTCGGGATGGAGGTCGAGCGCCGCGTCTATGCGTGCGTCGACCTGTGGACCGCCACCTGCCCGCACTGCTGCGCAACGACCGAACAGCCCGACAGCGGAGCCGAGATGTGGAACGACACCTGGTCGCCGCTGCTCGACGCCCTGTACGCCTGGTTCGGCGGGACGGGACCGGGCCGGGCCGCCTGTGTGCGCTGCGGGGAGGAGGCCGATTTCCTCGACTGGAAGATCGACCCGCCCATCGCGGTCGCTCATCTGGGGCTCATCTTCTGGAACTGGCCGCCGCTGGCCGGACCCTTCCTCGCGGAACTCTCCGCGGTCCTCCACGGCCACCGGCTGGTGACCGCCAGGACCGGAGTCTGACCGGCTGCTGCCGCTGGTGCGGCTTTCGCTCGTTCGCGCCTGTGCTACCGGTACCAGCCGTAGCGCTCCGCGATGACCGGCAGACGGTCGGCGACGATGGCGTGGGCCGCGGCGCGCGGTGTGCTCCCCTCGGCCTCGGCGCGCGCCAGGACCTGGTCGATCAGGGCGCGCATCGAGCGGCGGGTGTACGCGAACGCCTCGTCCGCGTCGGCCCCGATGTCGCCGAAGAGGGTCCACCACCACCAGGCGTTCGTCCCGGAGTTGACGACGACGTCCGGCAGGACGATGACCCCGCGGGCCGCCAGGAGCACCTCGGCGTCGGGCAGCACCGGCATGTTCGCCGCCTCGACGATCCAGCGGGCGGTGACGCGATGCTGGTTGCCGGTGTTGACGGCGTACGAGACGGCCGCCGGGACCAGGACCTCCGCGTCGGCGGCCAGCCAGGCGTCGGCGGGCAACTGCCGGTCGCCGGGGCGCAGCGCGGAGCGGTCCACGGTCCCGTGCGTGTCGCGGGCGGCGAGCAGCGCGTCGACGTCCAGGCCCTGCTCGTTGGCGATGGTGCCCAGTACATCCGCGACGGCGACGACGCTCAGCCCGGCGCGGGACAGGAAACGCGCGGTGGCCCCGCCCATGGTGCCCAGGCCTTGCAGGGAGACACGCGTCCCGCGGTGGCCGACCCCGGCGCGGTCCAGCGCCGCGAGCACGGACTCGGCGACGCCGCAGCCGCCGACCAGCTCGTCGAGCCCGATGCCGTCGACCTCAATGGCGAAGGCGTCGGTGAGCCGCCGACGCGCCGCCTTCTCGTTGTCGAGCAGCGGATAGACGGCCTGGACGGATGAGAGGAGACCGGCTTCGGCGGCGGCCCTGTCGACGATGTCCTGGGTCAGGCCGAGGTCCTCGCCGGTGGTCCAGAAGCTCTCGATGTGCGGGCGCATGGCGCGCAGGTAGCGCACCAGCACGTCGTACGCCTCCGGGTCCCTCGGATCGCAGTCGATGCCGCCCTTGGCGCCGCCCAGCGGGATGTAGTGGCCCTCCGGGTTGTAGTGCAGGGCTTCCTTCATCGTCATGCCGCGGGCCAGGCCGGTGACCTCGTCAAGCGTGCAGCCCGCCCGCATCCGCAGCCCGCCGCTGGAGACACCGCGCACCAGCCGGTCGACGACCAGGAAACCCTGCCGTCCCGTGACGTGGTCGGTCCAGCTCAGCGAGATCAGGGGGGCGCTCATGCGGTGGTCTCCTCCGGGGCGGTGCCGACGGCCCCGCCGGGTCTCGGCTGAACCGTCGGTCAGTATCTGGACGCGGCGGCGCCCCGTCAATCGCGATACCGGCCCCGGGCGCGCGGCGGCGATCGCGGGCGGCGCCGGTTCCTCCGCACCGACGCCCGCCACCACCTCCGCCGGGCTGGGTGGCGCCGCGCTGCCGGCCCGCTGCCCCGGAAGGAGCAGCCCGCCCGTCCGGTGGCCGGACGGGGCTCGGCGGAGCCGTCCACCGGGTCGCCCGGTCCTGTAACCGCTCCCGTAACAAGCTCTTTCCTGCGCTGTCGTACCGGCCGCACATAATGGAAAGGACACTGAACTTCTGGAGGTCCTGTGACCGGCGCCGACCAACTGCAATCGCTGCGCTCCCGGGCGCGTGCGCTGAGGACCGCCGCCTTCGGCGCCGATCCGGCGGGGGAGCGCATGGAGCGCATCCGCCGCTCTCCGAACTTCGTGGACGGCGTCTTCCAGAACCCGGTGGGCGCACGGACCAGGCCGTCCGGTTCGACGGTCGAATTCGCGAAGATCTACTTCCGCAAGGAGCAGCGCCTTCGCAGGACCCCGTCGGGCACCGTGCCCGTCCACGCCACGACCCTCGCCGACCTTGCCGCACCGCCCGCCACAGGCCTGCGACTCACCTGGATGGGGCACTCGAGCGTGCTCGCCGAGATCGACGGGCGCCGGGTCCTGTTCGACCCGGTCTGGGGCAACCGCTGCTCGCCCTTCGCCTTCGCCGGACCCAAGCGACTGCACCCCGTCCCGGTGCCGCTCGGCTCGCTCGGCCCCGTCGACGTCGTGGTGATCTCCCACGACCACTACGACCATCTCGACATGCCCACGATCCGCGCCCTCGCGAGCACCCGTACGGTCTTCGCGGTGCCGCTCGGCGTCGGCGCCCACCTGGAGCGCTGGGGTGTGCCCGCCGAGCGCGTGCACGAGCTGGACTGGAACGAGACGGCCAAGGTGGCAGGCCTGAGCCTGACCGCCACCCCGGCCAGGCACTTCTGCGGCCGCGGGCTGCGCAACCAGCAGCACACCCTCTGGGCGTCCTGGGCCGTCGCGGGCCCGGAGCACCGGGTCTACCACAGCGGCGACACGGGCTACTTCCCCGGCTTCAAGGACATCGGAGCCGAGCACGGGCCGTTCGACGCGACGATGATCCAGATCGGCGCGTACAGCGAGTACTGGCCCGACATCCACATGACCCCCGCCGAGGGCGTCCGGGCCCACCTCGACCTCCAGGGCGGCCCGTCGAGCGCCCCGATGCTGCCGATCCACTGGGGCACGTTCAACCTCGCCCCGCACCCGTGGTCCGAGCCGGGCGAGGGCACCCTCACGGCCGCCGGTGAAGCAGGCGTCGCCCTCGCACTGCCGAACCCCGGACTGCCGTTCGAGCCCGGCTCGGAGACCGTCCCGGTCGCGCCCTGGTGGCGTGCCGTCGCGGTGCCGCCGGTCGGCGTGACCCCGGCTCCCACCCGCCCGGCGTCGCCCGAGCGGGCTGTCGCCACCGGCGAACCGGAGGCCGCGCCCGCCGTCCAGGGCTGACACGGGGGCGCCCGGGGAGCCCTCGGGATATCGGTCTGCAGTGCGAGACGTCATACCAGAGCGGGACGCTGCGTGGGCAAGTTTGGCAACTGCCCGTCGATCATGAAAGGTTGACGACTACTGTGAGTGCCCGGTGATCAACATGGGGCCACATCACCCGAGTTGAACCCAGACCGACTCCAGCCCGATTCCTGGCCGACCGAGGTCTCGAACGGACGCAGCACGCCGATGCCTGGGGCCCCACGTACCAAGGACGCTGATGTCTCAACTTCGAGCACCCGCAGCGCGCGCAGACCGCCGCGAAGGCGGGCGGCACGGACGGCCGGGCTCCCGACCCAACCCCGCGCAGTCGACGCCCGAAGTCCATATACGCCCCCAGCTCCTGCGGGCTGCGGTGCTGCCCGCCATCGTCGTCGCGCTGAGCGGCGCCGCGGCAGTGGTCTTCACCCTGCGCTCCACCGCCACCGAGCCGACGCGGAACTTAGGGGTGGCGCTCGCCGCCGCCGCCGCACTGGCCGTCGTCTCGCTGGCGGCGGCCGTCGTGGGCGCCGACCGCGCCGCCAAGTCCGTGCTCGACCGCTGCAACGCCCTGCGCGGAGCCAGTGCGCGCGGCCAGGCCGACCTGCGCGCCGTGGTGGAGCAACTGCGCAGGGGCGAGGGCCCGCCGGCCCGCCGCAAGCCGCCGACCGGCAGCCAGGGCGGTGACGAGTTCGATCTGCTCGCCCTGGAGCTGGGGCGGGCCCACGAGTCCGCCGTGGGCGCCGTCGTGCAGGCGGCGCAGCTGTCCAGCAGTGCGGGCACCGACCAGAAGGTCGAAGTCTTCGTCAATCTCGCCCGGCGCCTCCAGTCGCTCGTACACCGCGAGATTCAGCTGCTCGACGAGCTGGAGAACGAGGTCGAGGACCCCGAGCTGCTCAAGGGCCTCTTCCACGTCGACCACCTGGCCACCCGCATCCGCAGGCACGCCGAGAACCTGGCCGTACTCGGCGGTGCGATCTCCCGGCGCCAGTGGAGCAACCCCGTCACCATGACGGAAGTGCTGCGCTCCTCGATCGCCGAGGTCGAGCAGTACTCGCGCGTCAAGCTGGTGCCGCCGGTCGACGGCACCCTGCGCGGCCACGCGGTCGCCGACGTCATCCACCTCCTCGCGGAGCTCGTCGAGAACGCCACGGTGTTCTCCGCCCCGCACACCACGGTGCTGCTGCGCGCCCAGCGCGTCACCTCGGGTCTTGCCATCGAAGTGGAGGACCGTGGGCTCGGCATGTCCCTCACCGAGCAGAACAAGATGAACGCCCTGCTCTGCGACCCGGACCAGGTCAACGTCGGCCATCTTCTGCAGGACGGGCGCATCGGACTCTTCGTGGTCTCCGCGCTGGCCCGCAGACACGGCATCAACGTCCGGCTCCAGGCCAACATCTACGGTGGTGTGCAGGCCGTACTCGTGCTGCCGCAGGCGCTGCTCGGCACCGGCGACGAGGGCAGTCTGGGCAAGCCGGAGACAGCCGCGCACCGGCAGCCCCTGCCTGCTCCCGCTGCCGCCCCCACGCCCGCTCCCACGCCTCCTGTTCCGACCCCGGCCACCGGCAGCGCCCCGCCGCTGCCGGTGCGCGGCGCGCAGGGGGACCGGTCCACCCCGGCCGCCGCCCGTCCTGGCACCGGCCCGAGCAGCCAGAACGGCCAGAACGGTCGGCACGCGCACACCGGCCAGGCCGTCCAGAACGGCTTCACCGGTCAGGACGGCTTCACCGATCAGAACGGCGTCGGCCTCACCGGCGACCGGAACGGCTATACGGACGGCCTCGGCCCCACCGACCGGAACGGTTACACGGACGGGAACGGTCACGCCGACCTGGACGGTTACACCGGCCGGAACAACAGCCATCCGGACATGGCAGACCTCGATGCCCGGTCCGACCCGCCCGCCGAGCCCCCCGCGCACTCCCTCACGCAGCCGCGCGCGAACGGATATGTGCGCGGCAGCACGAGCCGCCCCCTCCTGCCCAGGCGCCGCAGTCAGGAACATCTGGCGCCGCAGCTCAGGGAGGCCCCCGCCGTGCGGGAGGACGAGGAACACCCCGCCATCCACGATCCCGGTCTGATGGCGGCCTTCCAGCGGGGCATCGGTCTGGCGGAGGCCCAGCCGGACCCGTACCTGGAGGCACCGGACCCGTACCTGGAGGCACCGGCGCCGCCCCAGGCACCGGGGGCGTCCCAGCTGCTCCCGCCCTTCGAGCCATTTCCCCAGCGGTTCCCGAGCACACCCACGCCCTCGCGGCAGGAGGGCGACGCAGGCTGACGCATGCCTGCCGCCCTGCTCCGCGCCCGCCCCGCCCCTGTCCCGCAGTACCTCCAAGGAGTAGATGCACCATGGCGAGCGATGCGCCGACCGGCCAAGTATCTGATCTCGACTGGCTGCTGAGCGGCTTGGTCCAGCGTGTTCCCTTCACACGCCACGCGGTCCTGCTCTCCGCCGACGGCCTGGTGAAGTCCGTACACGGCCTCGACACCGACAGCGCCGACCACATGGCCGCCCTGGCCTCCGGCCTGTATTCACTCGGCCGCAGCGCCGGCGCCCGCTTCGGCGACGGCGGCGAGGTGCGCCAGGTGGTGGTGGAGCTCGACTCCACCCTCCTCTTCGTCTCCACCGCGGGCTCCGGCACCTGTCTGGCCGTGCTCGCGGGCCGTGAGGCGGACGCGGCGGTGCTGGGCTACGAGATGGCGATGCTGGTCAAGAGCGTCCGGCCGTACCTGATGACACCGGCGAGGCAGCGGGCAGGCGCACCTGGCGCCTCGGGGCGCTGAGCGTGCCGACCCCGCAGGACGGGCCATGGCTCGACGACGCGGCGGGCCGGCTGATCCGCCCGTACACGGTGATCGACGGCCGCACCCGCCCCACGGCCACCCTCGACCTGCTGTCCATGGTGCTGGCGACGGGTACGACCGCCCAGCCGCACCTCGGTCCAGAGCACCTGCAGGCGCTGGACCTGTGCGAAAGACCTACCTCGGTGGCGGAGGTCGCGGCGTACCTGAAGCTCCCCGCCGTCGTCACCAAGGTGCTCCTGTCCGACCTGCTGGACTGCGGGGCGATCACCACCCACGCGCCCCGCTTCGACGACCAACCCACCGACCTCTCCCTGCTGGAGGCAGTCCTCGATGGCCTACGACGACGGCTCTGATCCCTTTCCCACCGCTCTCAAGATCCTTGTGGCCGGTGGGTTCGGGGTCGGAAAGACGACCTTCGTGGGGGCGGTCAGCGAGATCGCACCGCTGAGTACCGAAGAACTGCTCACCCAGGTGAGCGTGGGTACCGACAGTCTGGAGGGCATCGAGGACAAGACCAGCACGACCGTCGCCATGGACTTCGGCCGGATGACCCTCGACGAACACCATGTGCTCTATCTCTTCGGCACACCCGGCCAGGAACGCTTCTGGTTCATGTGGGACGAGCTCTCCGAGGGGGCGCTCGGCGCCGTAGTGCTCACCGACACCCGCCGCCTCCAGGACTGCTTCTCCGCCCTGGACTTCTTCGAGCGGCGCGGCATCGAATTCGTCGTCGCCGTCAATGAGTTCGACGGCGCCCACCGCTACGAACCGGACGAGGTACGGGCCGCGCTGGACCTCAGGCAGGAGACCCCTGTCGTGCTCTGCGACGCCCGAATCGCCAGCTCCGGGATCCGGACGCTGGTCACTCTGGTCCGGCACCTGCTCACCCTCACCCCGGCCTCGCCGAGCTACGGAGCGTCCACATGACGTACGACAGGATCGGTCATCTGCTGCTCACTCCCGTCGACAGTGAGGCGCCCGCCCGCGTGCGGCGGCTCCTCCAACTGGGCATCGGAGACCGGGCCGTACCGGCCTTCGACACCTTCGCCGACCGGCTCGCGGAGATGACCGGAGCTCCGTACTCGATGGTCAACTTCATCGACGAGAACCGGCAGTTCTTCGCCGGTCTGCACACTCCGACCGGTACGCACACCGGCACGGACCTGGGGGCGGTCGCCGCGGCGGGCAGGATCGGCCGGTTCCTCGCCCGCGACCACGGCTACTGCCCGTATGTCGTGGCCCGGCGCAAGGCGCTCGTCCTGGAGGACGTCTGCGACTATCCGCGGTTCGCGGGCAACCCGGTGGTTGATGAAATCGGCATCCGCTCGTACATGGGAGCACCGCTCATCGACCGGACCGGCCTGGTGCTCGGCACGATCTGTGTCGTAGACACCGAGCCCCGGCGGTGGGGGCGGGCCGGTCTGGAGACGATCAAAGCGATGGCCGCCGAGCTGGTCGAACAGATCCACCGCGGCGAGGGCGCCCCCTTTTGAGCTGCTGATCGGCTGTTTCGCGCGGCCGGCTCAGCTCAGCCCCGCCGCTCCAACACGTCGACCGCCAGCTGCCGTACGACCGACTCGTCGACCTCCACGCCGAGCCCGGGGGACTCGGGCACCCGCGCCGTCCCCTTCTCCACGACGACCGTCCGTGCCGCGTACGGCGAGCCGATGAACTGACGGTCGTTGAGGTCCACGGGGGAGTCGATCCCGTACGCGGCGAACAGGTGCAGCGAGGCGGCGAGGCCCAGGTCGGAGTCGGTGAGCCCCGACCCCATCAGCTCGACCCCGCGGTCCTCGGCCAGCGCGCACAACCGCCGGGACAGGGTGAGCCCACCGTTGCGCTGAATCTTGGCGATGGCCACGTCCACCGCTTCCAGGCGTACGAGTCGCGAGGTCGGTGGGGTGGCGCGGGCTCTCGTCGAGCGCGACCGGCACTGGTGACGACTCGCGCAGCCGCCGCAGGCCCGCGATGTCATTGGCGGGCAGCGGCTGCTCGAAGGCGGTGACGCCGAGCTCGTGCAGGCGCCGGGCCATGCGCAGGGCTGCGGGGAGTGATCACCCGGTCCGGGTGCTTGCGCTGGGCCTGCTGGAAACCGTCCCTGCTGATCTCGGAAGCGGTCCCGCTCCGGCAGGTCCGCCGTCTCGGGCGATACCCGCAGCACCCGGTCGTAGAGGACCCAGAGGCTGTCCAGCGTGGAGGTCGCGGCAGGGCCGTGCTTCTCGTCGCCCGTCATCAGGTCCATGAGCCGGTTCTAGCCGGTTCAGGTCCCGGTGGCCGTGGACCGTCGGGGAGGCTGTATTTGTCATGCGACTCACCGTGTGACCTCAAGCGCACTTGAGGTCAAGCACGGAAATGCGGAAAGGGGTTCGTTACCACCGGCCGAAGTGCGGTATCGTTCTCAAGCGCGTTCAGCCGGGGGAAACCCCAGGCCAGGCGGGCATCGGGACGTGGCGCAGCTTGGTAGCGCACTTGACTGGGGGTCAAGGGGTCGCAGGTTCAAATCCTGTCGTCCCGACTCAAGAGAGTCGAGGTCAGGGCCGGTTTCGGAGCAATCCGAAACCGGCCCTTGATCGTTTTTGGGGACCAGTTGGGGACCAGAACCCTTAGCCGTGTCAGCGGGCGACCACGATCGGGCTCGGCAGGGAGCGCGGGGCGCGCAGCGCGCTGACGTGTGCCGAGAGAGTGGCGCCGGCGGCGGTGATCTTGTGCACGTCGGGGTGCAGATACTTCTGGGTGGTGGTCAGCGAGCCGTGCCCGGCGATCTTGCGCAGGACGTGGACCTGGACCCCGCATCGGCGAACCACGTGAGTCCATGGCGGCGCAGGTGCTCGTACCCAAGCTTGGTGACGACGTTGTCCCAGTGGGTGGGGTCACGCAGGACCGCGGTGGAGACACGGCTGCCCCGAGGCCTGGTGAACATGCGGGCATCCGGATCGGGGCCGACGGCCGGAACGTGCTGGGCGACGAGCGGGCGGATCTCCGGACAGTCCAGATCCAGTTCGTGGTGTCGCGATGACCGCCAGTTGCCGTCCGATCTCCCAGCCGCAGGCCCGGAGCACCAAGGTGAGCAGCACGCCGTACAGGAGCAGAGGTGGTAGCGGGCCACCGGCAGTTGGGACATGAGGCCGGACAGGGCGACCGCCCGCAAGGATGGCGGCCGCGAGGGCGCAGGCGCGGATCTGCAGGCCCGTGAAGAGCCACAGCTGACGGACGGCCGTGAGCACCGACGTCATGCCGGCTAAGACGTGCGACCGGGGGAGCGGGTCGCCCTGCCTGCACGAACACGCCTGTGCCCAGGCGTCAGGTGAACGCCAACGTCCGGTGTGCAACGTCTCCGTCGCCTTTACCACATGTGGCCAACGGAAGTCATCCCTCCGTTTCTTCGGTGCGGCCGGTTATGATCGGTACCCCACATCGCGTCAAAGCCGAACCGGACTTCCCCCAGTCCTGACCCCAGGACTGCGTCTGGTCTCGGCTGTTGGGCCGTCCCCACTGTTTCCCCGCTCTCCGAGGACTGATGTCTCCTATAGAACCCGAAGGCACACGAGGGCAGTTGTCGACTCGTCGGCGGCGTACTCTGCGCCTGCGTACGCTGCTCATTTGGCTGGCAATCGTCCCTATTCTGGCGATGAGTGCCCAAGTGGTCAAGACCGTACAGCCCCTGATGCACCAGTCGGAGCAACTGCGCGCTGATGTGGCAGTTGGTGAGCGGATCGACGTACCCCTGACCAGACTGATGGTCAAAATCCAGGATGAGCGGACGATGACCGCCACATGGTGGGCGGGCGGCTCCGTGTCCGAAAAACAACTGCGCGAGCGGCGCGCGGCCACGGACCGGTCCGCGGACGAGTTCCGCCGGGCAGCGGACGGAGCTCTGGCGGCGACCGGGCGCGAGGACGGACATTACGTCGCGGAGCTGAAGCACGGCCTCGCGGACCTGGCCGCGTTCCGCGAGCGCGCGGACGCCCGCAGCGGGGACGCGGATCGGACGATCGGCTACTACTCCGACCTCGTCGACCGCATCATCCGGGTCTACCAGAACGAGTTCAGCCATGCGGAAGACGCCGAGCTCATCCAGGAGAGCGGCGTGGTCGTCACGGTGTTCACGGTGTCCGAGATGGTGGCACGCGAGACCACCCTTCTCGCCTCGGCCGGGCCGTCCAGGCGTCTGAGCCCCTCCGGGTTCGCCGAATTCGTCAACTCCGTCGGATCCCAGCGGTACCAGTACGACGAGTGGGTCGCGCCGTATCTGACGGCCGAGGACAAAGCGGCCTACGACCAGGTCTTCGCCTCGCACGGCTGGAAGACGAAGGTCCGCATCGAGGACGCGGTCATCTCCGACCACCAGAACACCGCGTCCGGCATCACGCTGCCCAAGGAGGCCGACGCCTGGCGGACCGCGTATGACAAGTTCGCGGCGCGCCTTGCCGCGCTCGACGCGGAACAGGGGCGAGCACTACTCGTGCGCGCCGACGCCAAGGCCACGCAGCTGGAGAACGAGGTCATCTGGCTGATCGTCGGAAACGGCGCAGCCGTCCTTGCCGTCGCGGCCGTCATCGTGCTCACCACGCGCTCCGTGCTCCGCCGCCTGCGCGGTCTGCACCGACGTACCGTGGCCATGGCTGAGGAGACGCTGCCGGATGTCGTGGCCCGGCTTCAGCGCGGGCAGCCCGTCGACGACGATGCGCTGCCCGCGGTGAGCGGAGACCAGGACGAGGTCGGACGTATCAGCGACGCGTTCGCCCAGGTCGTCTCCGTATCCGTTGACGGGCATGCGCGGCTCGCGGCCGAGCGTCAGGGCTTCGGTATGTTCGCCGCGGGCATCGCCTCGCGCACCGGAAACCTGGTCAGCCGCCAGTTGGCCCTCACCGACGAACTACAGGACGCCTTCGGTCACGACGAGGAGCTTCTCGCCCGGCTGATGCGATCCGACCAGTTGACGGTGGGTATGCGGCGGCAGATCGAGAACCTGCTCATCCTGGCAGGTGGGGAGATCCCCGATCCGCACACCGAGCCCATGCGCGTTGCCGACCTGCTGCGCGAAGCCGCCGCGGAAGTCGAGGACTTCCGGCGGATCGAGCGCCAGGCCCTGGACGAGATCAGCGTGGTACCGAGGGTGATCAGCGAGATCAGCCACCTCCTGGCAGAACTCCTCGACAACGCCACCCGGTTCTCCCCGCCGCAGTCGAAGGTGGTCGTCCGTGCCGAACTGGTGACAGACGGGCTCTTGGTCGACATCGAGGACCGCGGGCCTCGGGTGACCGCCGCAACCTACGAGGAGATGAACGGGCGTCTGCAGTCGGCCCCGCCGTATTCCGTCCTGGCACAGAACGCGCACCGGCTCGGACTCTTCGTGGTCGGCCACATCGCCGAACAGCTCGGGGCCACAGTGACGCTGCGCCGCTCGGTGTACGGGGGGACGTCGGCCGTGGTGATCCTTCCCGGGGAACTCCTTGTGCCGACCGAACCGGTCCGGGCAGGAGAGGAAGCGCCGCGTGCGGTGGCGACGCCCGCCCTGGCACCGGGCCCGCTCGACGAACGCGAGCCCGAGCTGGTCCTGCACGCGAAGACCGGGTCGGCCCACCGTAGGACGCCGGAGCGTCTGCCCGAGCGACCGGTGGAGAGTAAGCCGTCGGTCTCTTCCGTGACACGGAACGGGGACGCGAAGCCGACCCTCCCCGAGCGGGTCCCGCAGGCTCACATCACCGAGCAGCTCCGCGCGCCACAGGCACCGAAGACTGCCGTCCATCAGGATGCGGCGACACCCGAAGAAGTGGCCGACGCCTGGGCGGACTACGAACACGGGACTCAGGCAGTGGAAGAAGAACTCCGACGGGATCAGCCATGACGACAACGAACGACATGATCTACAGCGTCCTGGACAACAATCTGAGCAGGATCGCCGGCATCCAGGGAGCCGTACTCCTGTCCAACGACGGGATCAAGCTCAGCTCGTACGAGCTGGAACGGGATCAGGCGGAGCGCATAGCCGCCGCTTCCTCCGGCATCGCTTCCACGATGAAGGCGATATCCAGGGAGGTCGACGGCGGCCGGGTGATCCGCCAGCTGGTCGAGATGGACGACTGCTATCTCTGCATCGTCGGGTGCGGGGAGGGCAGCACGCTCATCGTCGTGACCTCCCGCAAGGCGCGGCTGGGGGAGCTGGGCGGTGAAGCCGTGCGCACCGCCCAGGCGCTCGGTGAGTGGCTGAGCACGCCTGATCGCGGCCAGGCGCAGCCGTCGTAATGGCGGACGAGCCCGAGCCGCGAGAGGGAGGCCACCGCCGGACGCGGCTGTACGCGCTGACCGATGGACGTACGGCGGCCGCACACACCGCCCTCACCATGGACACCACGATCACGGCTGTGGCCGTCGCGGACGGCCACAGCGGTCTGCCCAGCGAGTGGCAGGCCATCCTTGCGATGTGTTCGCCTCCGGCCGGCCGGGCGGTCGCCGAGATCGCGGCGCGCATGCGCATCCGCCTCACTCCGATGACGCTGCTTCTCGGCGAACTCGCGGATCGAGGGCTGATCGAGCACCGGCCGCCCCTGGAAGAGACCGAGACCACCAATGTCCACCTGCTCATGAGAATCAGGGACAACCTTGCCCGGATATGACACCCCTGCCCAGGAAGCAGCCCCCGTCAAGATCCTCATCGCTGGGGGATTCGGCGTCGGCAAGACGACCCTGGTCGAGACGGTCTCCGAGATCGAGCCGTTGCGCACCGAGGAGCGGTTGACGAGCGCGGGCGTCGGCGTCGATGACCTCGAGGGCATCGAGTCCAAGGCGGTTACCACCGTCGCGATGGACTTCGGCCGCATCACCCTCACCGACGCACGGGTCGTGCTCTACCTGTTCGGCACACCTGGCCAGGAGCGCTTCTGGTTCATGTGGGACGACCTGCTGAACGGGGCACTCGGGGCGATCGTCCTTGTCGACACACGACGCCTCGACCGCAGTTTCCCGGCCGTCGACTTCTTCGAGAACCGAGGGCTTCCGTTCGTGGTCGCCGCGAACTGCTTCCACGGCGAACAGCCCTACACCGCCGAGGAGATCAGGGGGGCGCTGCATCTGCGTGACCCGAACACACCCATCCACTTGCTCGATGCCCGCTCCCGTGACGACGCGCGCGGTGCGCTGCTCTCGCTTCTGGACATGCTCATCACCAAAGCCGGGGTCGCGGCGACCGGCTGACTGCGGCCTGCCACGTGGTGGCGTGGAGGCGCACGACCGCGGCCAGGGAATGGCGACCGAGCTGAGTGAGGGGCGCAGGACGTCACTGGCCTGGCCTGTCCAGCAGAGGCGGAAGTCGCGGTGCCGCCACGGGCTCGCGTCCACGGAGGTCATGTGCTGCCGTCCACCGGGGCCGCCGCCGCCCGTGTGCTGTACGCGTAGGGAGTGAAATGCGCGGAAGCGTGATCGATGGGAAGGTCGCCATGGGGGACCAGTTGGGGACCAGACGGTGTCCGCGCACCTGAACGGCACGCATGGCACCGCACGCTGGACACCCTGATTTCTCGCTGTATGTGCAGACAAAAGGGATTATCTCTGCTCCTGGGGGTCAAGGGGTCGCAGGTTCAAATCCTGTCGTCCCGACAGCAACGTCGGAAATCTCCGCAGCTCAGGGGCCATCTTCGGGTGGCCCCTGAGGCGTTTCCGGGAACATCGCAGCGTGCCTGATGGCCCGTATCCCCGATTCCTACGCGCGGGTCCCGGCACGGGCGGGGTCGACGGCGTGCCGCAGGGGCTCGTGCCGGACCAGGCGGCGGAGCTCGTCGCGGACCAGCTCGCCCAGGCGCGCCCGTTCGGACCCCATGGCGCCGGCCAGGTGCGGGGTGAGGGCGACATTGGGCAGCGTGAACAGGGGCGAATCGGGCCCCGGTGGCTCGGGCCAGGTCACGTCGAGGACAGCGGTGAGATCGGGCCTGCGGCGCAGGACGCCGATGGCTGCGGGTTCGTCCAGCAGCGCCCCGCGGGCCGTATTGATCACCGTTGCTCCCTGCTTGAGCAGGGAAAGCAGCCGGTCGCCGACCAGGGCCTCGGTCTCCGGCAGCAGGGGCGCGTGCAGGCTGACGACCTCACAGGTCGCGAAGAGCTCGCCCGTATCGACGAGTCGTACGCCCAACTCGTTTGCGCCCGCGGCGTCGAGCGTCGGGTCGGTGGCCAGCACCTCGATGCCGAACTGCCGCAGGTGGGCCGCGACGAGGCGGCCGATCTGGCCCAGGCCCAGCAGACCGACCCGGGAGCCGTACGCGCCGGGGACGGGCGGATCCTGCGGAAAGCCGCGGCTGTCCCTGACCTCCCGGGAGATGCGGTGCACCTGCTTCAGCCCCAGCAGGATCTGGGCCAGGGTGAATTGCGCGACCGGTAGGGCGTTGGCGGCTGCCGCGGAGACGATGGGGATCCGCCGGGCCCAGAACTCCGGTGTCGTCAGGTGCCGCACCGAGCCGCCCGCCACGAGTACCGCTCGCAGCCGTGGGGCGTGGCTGAGCAGTTCGGCATCGAGGACCGGCGCGCCCCATCCGGAGATCAGGACGTCCACCTCGCTCAACACCTCAAGGTTGCAGGCGAGTTGGGCGCGAGTGAGCGGCGGGCCCTGCCACCGGGCGAGGCGGCCGATCTCCTCCAGGACCGCTGCCGGGTAGACATCGGCCCTGCGCTCCTCCTCCATCACGAGCAGTGCGGTCGGAGCCTGTGCTGCTTCAGCCATCTTTTCCGGTCCCTTGCGTGCTTGTGTCGACTTGCTGCCGTGCGCCGCGACCGCACAATACGTCGGATGTGTTCAGCTGTCGGACGCGCCTCGACCCACCTTGACGCCGAAGATTTACACAGTCATCCGACTATTGACCCCTGTCCAACCGAGACGTTAGCGTCCCCGGCAAGCGCTTTCTAGATCTGTGAACGCTGTTCATACAGGCGACCGGGAGAAGCCATGCGGAAATCAAAGTTGATCGGTGCGGGGCTCCTCGTGTCCTCGTTGGTCCTGACGGGCTGCTCGTCAGGACCCGTCGGGTCGAACGCCAAGCAGGACCCGGACGCCACCCTCGAACTGTGGACCAGAACCACGCCGGGCGGGCCCGGCGAGAAGGGCACGCTCCAGCTCGTGGCCGGTTTCGAGAATGCCACCGGCAAGAAGGTCAAGGTCACCGCGATCTTCGACGACTTCGAGACCAAGCTCCAGCAGCGCGCCGCCCAGAAGAACCTCCCCGACATCGTCCTGAACGACGTCACGCAGCTGGGCGCGATGCACAGCCAGGGCCTGGTCAGGGAGATCGACCTGAAGAAGATCAAGAGCAGCGGGGACATAGCCGCGCAGGGCCTCGCGTCCGGCAAGGCAGCCGACGGCAAGCAGTACGGCATCCCCTACTCGGCCCAGGCCAGCGCCCTGCTCATCCGCAAGGACTGGCGCGAGAAGCTCGGCCTGAAGGCCCCGAGCAGCTGGGACGAATTCGCCGCGATGGCCAGGAAGTTCACCACCGGGGACCCCGACGGCAACGGCAAGAGTGACACCCACGGGCTCGCCGCGCCGCTGTCCACCAAGCGCGGCTATGCCTCCTGGTACTTCTCCAACTTCCTCTGGGCGGCAGGCGGCGACTTCATCACCGAGGCGGGCAAGGGCACGTACAAGCCCTCGATGACGTCACCGCGGTCCGTCGAGGCCGTCCAGTGGTTCCGTGACCTCGGGTGCAAGGACAAGACCATCCAGCCCGGCGCCGTCACCATGGACTCCCCGCCCACCAACGAGACGTTCGAGGCCGGAAAGACCGGCATGTTCGTCGTCGGCCCCTACCTCCTGCCCCGCTTCGACGAGACCCTCGGCAAGGACAAGTACGAGGTCGTCCCCATGCCCAAGGGCCCCATGGACGCCACCGTGCTCGCCGAGGGCGGAACCGTCTATCTGATGGCCGGCTCCGAGAACCAGGCGGGCCAGGACGCCTTCGCCGACTTCGCGGTCTCCGTCGAGGGCCAGAAGATCGGCATGAAGGGCGAGACGGGGTACACCGTCCAGCTCCCGGTCAACACGACGGTCGACATCTCCGAAGTGCGCCCGGACCCCCGCTGGAAGACGTACGCGGACATTTACCGGTCCTCCGGCCGCTACGCGCCGTCCATCCCGAACTGGACCCCCGTGCGGCAGACCACCGCCGAGACCATCAACGCCCTGGTGGCCGACTGCGGCCTCGACACCAAGGCGGAACTGAAGGAACTGGACAGCAAGCTCCAGGGCATCCTCAACGAGCAGGGGATCGCCGCGTCATGAGCGTCCACCAGGTGAAGCCGCCCGAGACCGGCACGGTCGACGCGGTGGGTGCCGCCGGTACGGAGAGCTCCACCGCCCGGACCGCGCCCCGGGCCGACGCCCTCTCGGCCAGGAGCGGCCGGCGGCACCGCAGCCGCAGAGGGGGCCGATGGTGGACGCCCTGGCTGTTCCTGGCCCCGGCGCTGATCCTCTTCCTCTACTTCAAGTTCATCCCCATGGGCAACGCGGTCCTCATGTCCTTCCAGGACGTGCAGCCCTACCTCGGCAACCAATGGGTCGGCGGCAGCAACTACGCGACGATCCTTGCCTCGGACGGCTTCCGCGAGGCCGCCTGGCACACCGTGGTCCTCGCCGTCGGGCAGACCGCGGGCTGCATCCTCCTCGGGCTCGCCCTCGCCCTGCTCATGGAGGGGCAGAGCCGTCGGGTCAGCTTCATCCGCTCCGCCGCCTTCCTGCCGGTCGTGGTGCCGATCGCGGTGGTCGCCGAACTCTGGCGGATCATGTACCACCCCACCGGCGACGGCATGATGAACTCCCTCATCGGCCTGCTGGGATTCGGCCCCTCGGGATTCATCAACGACCCGGACGCATCATTGGCCTCGATCATGCTCACCGGCATCTGGCGGGGCGCCCCCTACGACATGATGATCTTCCTCGCGGGTCTTTCGAGCGTCGACCGCGGCCTGTACGAGGCCGCGAAGGTGGACGGCGCCTCCAGATTCCGGCGGGTACGCCACGTCACCGTGCCGGGACTGCGGTCGGTCTTCTCCATCCTGTTCGTCCTCGCGGCCATCCGCGGCCTGCGGGTCTTCACCGAGGTCTTCCTGCTCACCAACGGCGGCCCCGACGGCTCCACCGAAGTCGTCATGACGCTCATCTACAAGCTGGGCCTCGAACAGAACCGGCTGGGAGTCGGCGCGGCCGGCGCGGTCCTGCTGTTCTCCGTGACGTTCGTACTGACCGTCTGCGTCCACCTGTTCCGACGGAGGGGAAACGAATGAGCGCGCCGACCGAGACCGCGCTGGGGCTGACCGAGAGCAGGAGCACGGGCAGCCGCGTACTCAAGGCGCTCACCTACGCCCTTGTCCTGCTGCTCTTCGCCGGGCCGCTGCTGGCCCTGCTCGTCGGAGCGTTCAACCACGTCAAGGACCCGACGCAGCTGAGCGTCATCCCCTCCGGCGCAACCCTGGACAACTTCCGGGTGGCGTTCGACGAGGGCGTACTGAAGTACCTGCTGAACTCGTTCTTCGTGGTCGGCTTCGGGCTGCTGCTCCAGGTCGCGGTGTCCGTCCTGGCGGGCTACGCGCTGGCCAGGAAAGTCTTTCCCGGTATGACCGTGGTGTTCGTGGCCATCCTCGCGACACTCATGCTGCCGGAGGAGATCCTGGCCATCCCGCTGTCGCTGATCCTCGCCGACCTTCCCGTGGTGCACTTCAACCTCATCGGCACCCTCGCCGGGATGATCGTGCCGCTCGGCGCCTGGGCCTTCTCCATCCTGGTCATGACGGAGTTCATGAAGGACGTGCCCCGCGAGCTGGAGGAGGCCGCCCGCATCGACGGCGCGGGCGACCTGCGCATCTTCGCCCAGATCATCCTGCCGATGTGCAAGCCCGCCCTTGGCGTGATCGGCGTCTTCGGCTTCACCATGATCTGGGACCAGTACCTGCTGCCCCTGCTCGTTGCGACGAACTCCTCCTCGTACACCCTCCCGCTGGCCCTGCGCACCCTGCGCATCGACCCCGCCGTCACACCAGGCGTGGTGATGGCCGCGTCACTGCTGGCGCTGCTGCCGTCGGTGGTCGTCTTCCTCTTCTTCCAGCGCTCCTTCGTGCACGGCCTGACCTCCGGAGCACTCAAGGGCTGACGCCACCGGCGACCCGCCGCATCACGACGAGATGACGGATGACGAGACAACGACATGACGACAAAGGAACGACGCCTGTGAGCGCGAGCACCGACACCACCTGGTTCACCACCGACCGGCTCGGCATGTTCATCCACTGGGGGCTGTACGCACTCCCCGCACGGCACGATTGGGTCAAGAACCGGGAGCGGCTGACCGACGAGCAGTACCAGGTCTACTTCGACCAATTCGACCCCGACCGCTACGACCCGGCCGCGTGGGCCCGTACGGCAAAAGCGGCCGGCATGCGCTACGTCGTCCTTACCACCAAGCACCACGACGGCTTCTGCCTCTGGGACAGCGCGCTCACCGACTACAAGGTCACCAAGACCCCGCACGGCCGCGACCTGGTCGGGCCCTTCGTCGACGCCTGCCGGGCCGAGGGCCTCAAGGTCGGCTTCTACTACTCGCTGATCGACTGGCACCACCCCGCTTTCCCCGTCGACGGCACCCACCCGCGACGCGACGACGCCGCGTACATCGAGGCCGCCGCCGACCGCGACATCCGCGACTACCAGGAGTATCTCCACGGCCAGGTGCGGGAGTTGCTCACCTCCTACGGGACGATCGACTACCTCTTCTTCGACTTCTCCTACGCGGGCCGCGACGAGTGGTGGGGCGGCAAGGGACCCGACGACTGGGACTCGCACCGGCTGCTCGACCTCGTACGCGAACTCCAGCCCGGCATCCTGGTCAATGACCGGACCGGCATCCCCGGGGACTTCATCACCCCCGAGCAGTACCAGCCGTCGGGCCCGATGACCGACGGCGGCCGCCCGGTGCGGTGGGAGGCCTGCCAGACCCTGAACGGCAGTTGGGGGTACGACCGCGACAACCTCGACCACAAGAGCGCCGAACTGCTCGTACGCATGCTCGTCGACGGCGTGTCCAAGGACGGCAACCTGCTCCTGAACGTCGGCCCGACCGGCCGCGGCGACATCGACCCCCACGCCACCGCCGTACTCGCGGACCTCGGCCGGTGGATGGACCTGCACGAACGGTCGGTACGCGGCTGCGGCCCCGCCAACTGGACCGCGCCGCCCGACTGCCGCTACACACAGCGTGGCGACCGGCTCTACCTGCACCTCTTCGCCTGGCCGCTGCGCCACATCCATCTGCCCGGACTCGCCGGACGGGTCCGGTACGCGCAGCTGCTGAACGACGCGTCGGAGATCGTCCGGGTCGAGGTGGCCCCCGACCTGCCGGCCCAGAACACCCGCATGGGCGGACAGGCTCCCGGCACCCTGACCCTCCAGCTCCCGGTCCAGCGCCCCGATACCCCCGTCCCCGTCATCGAGCTGTTCCTCGTACCCCAGTCCGACGAGGCGCTCCGCGCCTGACTGCCCCGTACGACGTCCGTCCTCTCCGTCCTTTCCGTACGACACCCGCCCGACCGATCCAGCACCGATCCAGCACTGTGGAGGCACCATGCAACGCCGCACGTTCCTCACCGGCACCGCTCTGGGAACCGCTCTGATGGCCCTGCCCGCGGTCGCACAGGCCATGGGCACGGCCCCGGCGGGACGGCCCGCGATATCCGTCGACTCGCTGGCCGCCCTGCAGAGCGCGATCAACAGTGCGGCTCCCGGCGCCGTGATCACCCTCGCCAACGGCACCTACACGGTGCCCAACGACGAGCCGATCAACGTCAAGGGCAAGCACGGTACGCACACGCAGCCCATCACCGTCATCGCCCAGTCCCGAGGCGGTGTCATCCTGCGCGGCCAGCGCAGCTTCGTCTTCGCCGACTCCGACAACGTCACCATCAGCGGCTTCTCGTTCCGGCAGAGCACCACACTGGAAATCCCGGCGAACTGCGCGAAGATCCGGCTCACCCGCAACGATTTCCAACTGGCCGACGTGGAGGGGCTGCACTGGGTCATGGTCCGGGCCGACCACAGCAAGGTCGACCGCAACCACTTCCACGGCAAGTCCACGCTGGGCATCTTCCTCGGCATCGAGGGGTCCGGCTCCGAGGGCATGGCCCAGCAGGTCCAGGTGTTCAAGAACTACTTCTCCGACCACACCTTCGCCGGGGCCAACGGCGGCGAACCGATCCGGCTGGGGGTCAGCGGGCGCGCGCTCACCAGCGCTCGCGCAGTCGTCGAACTCAACCTGTTCGAGCGGGCCAACGGCGACCCGGAGGCCATCTCGGTCAAGTCCTCGGCCAACACCATCCGCTACAACACCATCCGCGACAGCCTCGGCGGTATCGTCCTGCGGCACGGCAACGGCTCCACCGTCGACAGTAACTGGATCGTCAACGGCCAGGAAGGCGTGCGGATCTACGGCAACGACCACAAGGTGGTCAACAACTACATGGCCGGGCTGTCGGGACGGGCCCTCGTGGTCGGCAGTGGTTCGGCCCGCGACCATGTCCCCGGTGAGTCCGTCGAGGCCCGGCGCGGCAACGACGCGGCCGACCGCGTGGTCATCGCGCACAACACGCTCCTGAACAACGCGAGCGGTCTCTCGGGCGAGACGCGTGCGCACGAGCCCCGTGACGTCGTCATCGCGGACAACCTGTTGGTCGGCCGCTCGGGCGACCTGGTGGCGATGGGGGCCACGGTCCGCTTCACCTGGCAGAGCAACATCCTGTTCGGCGCCGCCGCCAACGGCAACATCCCGGCCGGGACCTTCACCCGCACCGACCCGAAGCTGGTGACCGGCTCCGACGGTATGGCCAGGCTGTCGGCGAGCAGCCCCGCGATCGGCGCCGCCACCCTGAAGCAGCCGGCCGTTCCTCTCGACATAGAGGGCAACGCGCGCGGTACGAGCCGCGACATCGGCTGCGACGAGTACGCGACCGCGGCACCCGTGTACCGGCCCCTGACGCCGGCCGACGTAGGCCCGAACGCCCCGTAATCTCCGGCCCATGAACGGCAGGGACGCCCCGTCCAGCGCCCCCGCAGGCGCTGGACGGGTAGGGCGTACCGCAGTGGGAAGCCCTCAGCGGGCGCTCAGCGAATGGGCGCGCGACCCATTCAGCGAACGCGCCGCCCCCAGACCTCGCTCACCCAGCCACCGGAGCTGCTCCTGGGCCTGAGAGCCTCGGCCACCCGCGTGGTCGCCGAACTCCCAGACCCGGATGTCCTTGTCGTCGTACGCGTACGCGTTGAACGCGGCGAACACGGTGGACGGCGGACAGATGGGGTCCATCAGACCGACGCTGAACAGCGCGGGCGCCGTGGCGCGAGCGGCGAAGTGGACACCGTCGAAGTACGCCAGCGTACGGAAGGCCGCCTCGGGGTCGGCCCGCTTGTGGACACCCAGGTAGTGGGCTATTTCCGGATACGGCCCCTCCGTCGCGGTCTGCGCCCCGCGCCGGAAGTGGCACAGGAACGGCACGTCGACGAGCGCGGCGGCGACCCCGTCACCCAGGAGTCCGGCGGTGGACAGGGCCAGCCCGCCGCCCTGACTCCCGCCGTAGACGACGACGCGCTCCGGATCGACGGCCGGGTGCTCCTTCAAAGCGTCGACGGCACGCGCACAGTCGGTCATCAGCCGCCGGTAGTAGTGCGCCCGTTGGTCGTCTATGCCCCGGGTCATGAAGCCGCGCACGTATTGGGTGCCGACGGCCGGATCGGGGTCGGGGGTGTCGTGCCCCTGACCGCGGCTGTCGACGATCAGGTGGGCGTAACCGGCGGCGCTGAACAGCAGCCCCTCGGTGTACAGGCCGCGCCCGCCGCCGTATCCGAGGTAGTTCACCACGGCGGGCAGCGGCCCTTCGGCGCCGCGCGGCAGCAGGAGCCAGGCTGCGACGGGCTGGCCGCCCCAGCCGGGGAAGCGCACGTCGTAGACATCGACGGTGCTCAGCAGGGACGACTGCACCGGCTCGTACCGCGCGGGTCCGTCCGACGCGGCGCGTGCGGTGGACAGGGTGCTGGTCCAGAAGGCATCAAAGTCCTCCGGCTCGGTCAACTCGGGCCGGTAGTCACGGAGTTGATTGAGCGGCATGTCGGTCAGGGGCATGGCGTGGTGCTCTCCCTAAGTGCGGATCGAGGGACTGGAATTCCGGCGACGACGAAGATCGTCGCTACGGAAGTCGATTCGCTCCGCGGGGCGGTTGTCAAGGGATCTGGCTGCAGAGTCTCATTGCGAGACCCACCTATGCTGGTCCGTATGAGGCGGACTTCCTTTGCGAACTGGCCCTGCTCGATCGCCCGCACGATGGACCTGCTCGGCGACTGGTGGACGCCGATGGTCCTGCGTGAGGCGTTTTACGGCATCAAGAGGTTCGACGCGTTCCAGCAAGAACTCGGGATCGCCCGGAACACCCTGACCGACCGGTTGCGGCGGCTCGTGGACGAAGGGCTGCTGGAGAAGCGGCCGTACCAGCGGCAGCCGGTGCGTTACGACTACGTGCTCACCGAAAAGGGCCGCGACTTCTTCGGCGTACTCGCCGCGATGAACCAATGGGGCGACCGCTGGCTGTCCGGCGAGGCGGGCCCGCCGATCGTCTTCCATCACGGGACGTGCGGCCACGACAGCCACGCCGAGGTGGTCTGCGCCGCCTGCAGGGAACCCATGACGTCCGGGGACACCCGCCCGCGCCTGGGACCCGGATACCCGCCCCGCCTGGCCGAACTCCCCGACGTGCAGCGGCGGTTCAATCGCCCCGACTCTCTTGACGAGTGAGTCCATCCAAGCAACCCTCATGGTCGTGGAGTGGACGGGTGCGCGATATGCGGACAAACCAACAGTCGAGTCGCGGGCCTGGATCGACGCCTCGCCGGAGCGGGTGTGGGAGCTGGTCTCCGACATCGGGCTCATGCCGGAGCTGAGCACCGAACTGCAGTCGGTGCGGTGGCTGGACGGTGTGACGGGCCCGTCCCTCGACGCCCGCTTCGCCGGGCACAACAAACATGAGTCGCTGGGGGAGTGGACGACCACGTCCCACCTCGTGGAGTACGAGCCGCGGCGACTGCTCGCCTGGGCGGTCGAGGATCCCGAACACCCCACAGCCACCTGGCGGTTCAGCCTCGAATCGCACGAGGGTGGCACGGAGCTCCGCCAGTGGATGCGAATGGGACCGGCGCGCTCCGGTATCTCCTTCGCCATCGACCGCATGCCCGACAAGGAACAGAAGATCGTCTTCGTGCGGCTGCGGGAGATCGAGCACAGCATCACCGCCACCCTCGACGCGATCAAGAAGCTGGCAGAGACAGATCTGGCAGAGCCAGATACAGAGCCAGACAACGGTACTGAGACAGAGACCGAGAACACGGAAGGGGCGGAGGGATGATGCGTACGTCGACGACGGTCGAGGCATCGTCGGGCAACTGGCGCGAGACGGTCGACTTCGTCACCGAGGCCGAGAAGCTCGGACTGGACATCTGCTGGGTGGCGGAGGCCTGGGGCTCGGAGGCCCCGTCCCGCTGCCCGGCGGGGACGCGAAGCCCATGCGCCTGTCGATGCGCGCCGAGTACGACCTCCCCATCTACCTGGCCACGCTCTCGCCCAAGATGCTGCGGCTGACCGGCGAGATCGCCGACGGCTGGCTGGGCACCAGCTTTGTCCCCGAGGGGTCGAAGGCGGCGTACTTCGACCCCTCGACGCGGGCCCGACCGCGTCCGGCCGCACCCGCGCGGACACTGGACGTCTGTCAGGGCGCGGAGGTCGCCTTCGCGGACGACGAGGACGCGCTGCGGGTGATGCTGGCCGGGCGGAAGAAGGAGCTCGCGTTCAGCCTGGGCGGCATGGGCTCCGCCACGACGAACTACTACAACAGTGCCTACAGCCGACAGGGCTGGGCCGAGACCGCCGCCGAGGTCTACGAACGCTGGCAGGCCGGCGACCGGGACGGCGCTGCGGGGCTTGTCACCGACGAGATGGTGCTGGCCACCACCCTCATCGGCACGGAGGACATGGTGCGCGGGCGGCTGCGGGTCTGGCACGCCGCTGGGGTGGACACGGTCCGCCTCTACCCGGCAGGTGACACCCTCGACGCTCGCCTCACCACACTCGGCAGGGCGCTCGACCTGGTCCGCGAGATCGACGGGGGAACCCATGGCTGACGAGCCTGCTGTTTCCGTACGATCCGGAAACCCCGGCAATCCCGTACGCGTGGAGCGACGGGGCCCCGTCTATACGGTGATCCTCTCCCGGCCCGAGGTGCGAGGAGCGGTGGACGGCCCGACCGGGGAAGCCCTGTGCCGGGCCTTCGAGGAATTCGAGGCCGACGACTCGGCTGCCGTGGCCGTCCTGTGGGGCGAGGGCGGCACGTTCTGCGCGGGCGCCGACCTCAAGACGGTCGGCACCGAGCAGGGGAACCGGGTCGATGCCGATGGCCGCGGCCCGATGGGCCCCACCCGGCTGCGGCTGAGCAAGCCCGTGATCGCCGCCATCTCTGGGCACGCGGTCGCCGGCGGCCTGGAACTGGCGCTCTGGTGCGACCTGCGGGTCGCCGCGCAGGACGCGGTCTTCGGAGTTTTCTGCAGAAGGTGGGGCGTGCCGCTGATCGACGGCGGTACGTTCCGGCTGCCCCGGCTCATCGGCACGAGCCGGGCCATGGACCTGATCCTCACCGGCCGCCCGGTACCGGCTGACGAGGCGCTGCAGATGGGCCTGGCCAACCGGGTGGTCCCGGTCGGACAGGAACGCACGGCCGCCGAGGAGCTCGCCGCCGAACTCGCGCGCTTCCCGCAGACCTGCATGCGCCAGGACCGGTTGGCACTCCTGGAACAGCAGGGACTGACGGAGGAGGAGGCACTGGCCAACGAGTGGCGACACGGCATGGTCTCGCTCGCTGCCGACACCCGCGAGGGCGCGGCCCGGTTTGTGGCGGGCGCCGGGCGGGGTGGCTCGTTCAGGTTTGACTGACCGGGGGGCTGATCCGTAGTGTTCTCCGAGCTGCCACGGAGCCGTAACGGTTCCGCAGCAGCCAGTCACGCCGCGAATGCGGCAACCCAAACGCAGAACGATCTCCCACTCGGGATGATTTCTGTATGCCGGAATTCATTCCACAGGCTCGATTGTGAGCCGTCCGGGAAATCCGCTAGAGTTCGGGACGTCGGAACGGCCAAACAGCCGGAAAGACAAAGCCCGCTGGCTGGGAATCAGGCCCGAAAGGATCTGATAGAGTCGGAATCGCCGGAAAGGGAAACGCGAAAGCGGGAACCTGGAACGCACCCCGCCGACGGGGAATCGGACACGAAAGCGTCTGGTAGAGTCGGAAACACGAAATACCGAAGGGAAGCGCCCGGAGG
>NZ_JASITA010000003.1:0-27589 GCF_030063415.1 Streptomyces sp. H27-C3
CCCGCGCCCCGCGCCCCGCGCCCCGCGCCCCGCACCCGCCCCCGGCCTACGTCTTCGCCCGCCGCGCCAGCCCCAGCGCGTAGTCCGGCCACCACGTGCCCGCCGACGGCCCGCCCCGGCACGGGCCGTCCGAGTCGCCGGGGCGCTTGATCCACAGGTGTGCGTCGAGCAGGGGCGCGTCCGTGCGGTCGCTCGGGGGCGTACCAAGGGCGCGGCCCGATGGGTTGCACCAGGAGTCGCGGCGGTTGCCGGGTAGTGGTCCGTTCCCATTGCGGCTGCTGTCAATCACGAAGTGCGTGTCGCCGAGCAGCCCCGAGAGCTGGGTGCCGTACGCCTTGACGGCGTTGTCCGGCTGGAAGTTGGAGACGTTCAGTGAGACGCCGTCGGCCCTGGCGACCCCCGCGCTGCGCAACGGCGCCACCAGTTTGGCCGGGTCGTCGATCCAGGCGGGGTTGCCCGCGTCCAGATAGACCCGGGTCTTCGGCTGCTTCTTCAGCCGGTCGACCGCGTCGGACAGCAGCAGGGCGCGCTCGGCGTGGTTCTCCGCCGGAGTGCAGCCGTCCACGATGTGCGGCACCGCGTCCGGCTCCAGGATCACGATGGCCGGGGCGTCGCCGATGCTGTCGGCGAACGTTCCGATCCAGCGCCGGTAGGTCTCCGCGTCCGTCGCTCCGCCCGCGGAGTGCTGCCCGCAGTCGCGGTGCGGGATGTTGTACGCGACGAGTACGACGGTCCGGGCGTCGCCCGCCGCGCCCCGCACGGCGTTCTTGATGTCGGGCGCCGGGTCGTCACCGGCCGGCCAGTCGGCGACGGGCCGCTCGGAGATCCGCTTGAGGACGCCCGCGTCGGCAGCGCGCCCCGCAGCCTCCCACTCCTTGACCTGGCGCGCGGCGTCACTGTTGGGGTCCACCCAGTACGGGGACGGGGGCTCCGCCTGGGAGGGGCCCTGGACGACGGCGGCCTTGCCCCTGCCGGGTTCGGCCTTCGGCGCGGGGTCGGCCGAGGCGCAGCCGACCGCGGCGAGCGCGAGGAGGGCGGCGAGTGTGGCGCCGGTGAGCGAGTGTGAGCGGGTCGGTCTGCGGCCGGACATCCAGCCCCCTTGAACGGTTCGACTGGGCGGAACGGACCGGGCAATCGTTGCATAGCGGGCATAAGGTGTACGGGTGCGACACCGGCCGTCGCGCGGCGGCTCGGCGCTCGTACCGAAGTTCGAGACAGGGCTGACCGACATGTGACCGCCGGGTAGGGTCGATGCCGTGCCAAAGCCGCTCAGCCTCCCCTTCGACCCCATCTCCCGAGCCGACGAGCTCTGGCAGCAGCGCTGGGGTCCCGTGCCCTCGATGGCCGCGATCACCTCGATCATGCGCGCGCACCAGATCCTGCTCGCCGAGGTCGACGCGGCCGTCAAGCCGTACGGGCTGACCTTCGCACGGTACGAGGCGCTGGTGCTGCTCACCTTCTCCAAGGAGGGGGAGCTGACCATGTCGAAGATCGGCGAGCGGCTCATGGTCCACCCCACCTCGGTGACGAACACCGTCGACCGCCTCGTGCGGTCCGGTCTCGTCGACAAGCGGCCCAACCCCGCAGACGGGCGCGGTACTCTCGCCTCGATCACCGACAAGGGCCGCGAGGTCGTGGAGGCGGCGACCCGTGATCTGATGGCGATGGACTTCGGGCTCGGGGTGTACGACGCGGAGGAGTGCGCGGAGATCTTCGCGATGCTGCGCCCGCTGCGGGTGGCCGCGCAGGACTTCGACGAGCAGTAGACGGCAGTTACGACCTCGGGGGCGGGCGGGCGGGGAGCGGCAGCCCGCCCGAAGATCGCCTGTTGTGCCCGGTTACGCTCGGTGCCATGAAACAAAGCGTGCTGACCCGCTACCGCGTGATGGCGTACATCACCGCCGTGTGGCTGCTGGTGTTCACCGTCGCGATCGTCATGAAGTACGGCTTCGAGACCGGCGACACCATGCTGATCTCGCAGGTCCACGGTGTGCTGTTCATTGTTTATGTCGTCTTCGCCTTCGACCTGGGCACCAAGGCGAAGTGGCCGCTCGGCAAGCTGGCGTGGGTCCTGGCCGCCGGCTGCATTCCGGTCGCCTCGTTCTTCGTGGAGCCGAAGATCACGCGTGAGGTCCGCCCGCTGATCACGGATGCCCGCCCGGCTCCGGCCAAGGCATAATCGCGCAATTGTTCGGTCTCTGATCGCCGCGAGTCAGGCTCGCGGCGGCCAGCCATCGACATTTACTAGGACGTCCTAGTAAATTCGATGTCATGGACGCTCACGCCATCGAGGAAGGCCGCCAGCGCTGGCAGGCCCGTTACGACAAGGCCCGCAAGCGCGACGCGGACTTCAGCACGCTCTCCGGAGACCCGGTCGACCCCGCGTACGGGCCACGGCCCGGTGATACGTACGCGGGCTTCGAGCGGATCGGCTGGCCCGGGGAGTACCCCTTCACCCGCGGGCTGCACGCGACCGGCTACCGCGGCCGGACCTGGACCATCCGCCAGTTCGCGGGCTTCGGCAACGCCCAGCAGACCAACGAGCGGTACAAGACCATCCTGGCCAACGGCGGCGGGGGCCTCTCCGTCGCCTTCGACATGCCGACTCTGATGGGCCGCGACTCCGACGAGTCGCAGTCGCTCGGCGAGGTCGGCCACTGCGGCGTCGCCATCGACTCCGCCGCCGACATGGAGGTCCTCTTCCAGGACATCCCGCTCGGTGACGTCACCACGTCGATGACGATCAGCGGCCCCGCCGTGCCCGTCTTCTGCATGTACCTGGTGGCGGCCGAGCGACAGGGCATCGACCCCGCCGTCCTCAACGGCACCCTCCAGACCGACATCTTCAAGGAGTACATCGCGCAGAAGGAGTGGCTCTTCACCCCCGAGCCGCACCTGCGCCTGATCGGTGACCTGATGGAGCACTGCGCGCGCTCCATCCCCGCGTACAAGCCGCTGTCGGTCTCCGGCTATCACATCCGCGAGGCGGGCGCGACGGCCGCGCAGGAGCTCGCGTACACGCTCGCGGACGGTTTCGGTTACGTCGAGCTGGGCCTGTCCCGCGGCATGGACGTGGACCACTTCGCGCCCGGCCTGTCCTTCTTCTTCGACGCGCACGTCGACTTCTTCGAGGAGATCGCCAAGTTCCGCGCGGCGCGCAGGATCTGGGCCCGCTGGATGAAGGAGGTGTACGGCGCGCAGAGCGACAAGGCGCAGTGGCTGCGCTTCCACACCCAGACGGCCGGCGTCTCGCTGACCGCGCAGCAGCCGTACAACAACGTGGTCCGCACGGCGGTCGAGGCCCTCGCCGCGGTCCTGGGCGGCACCAACTCGCTGCACACCAACGCCCTGGACGAGACCCTCGCCCTCCCCTCCGAGCAGGCGGCCGAGATCGCGTTGCGCACCCAGCAGGTGCTGATGGAGGAGACCGGCGTCGCCAACGTCGCCGACCCGCTGGGCGGTTCCTGGTACGTCGAGCAGCTCACCGACCGCATCGAGGCGGAGGCCGAGAAGATCTTCGACCAGATCAAGGAGCGCGGCACCCGGGCGCACCCGAGCGGGCAGCACCCGATCGGCCCGATCACCTCCGGCATCCTGCGTGGCATCGAGGACGGATGGTTCACCGGGGAGATCGCCGAGTCGGCGTTCCAGTACCAGCGCTCGGTGGAGAAGGGCGACAAGCGGGTCGTCGGCGTCAACTGCCTGCACGGCTCGGTGACGGGCGACCTGGAGATCATGCGGGTCAGCCACGAGGTGGAGCGCGACCAGGTCCGGACGCTGACCGAGCGCAAAGCGGCCCGTGACGAGGCGAAGGTGCGCGCTTCGCTGGACGCGATGCTGGCATCGGCGCGCGACGGCTCGAACATGATCGAGCCCATGCTCACCGCGGTGCGCGCGGAGGCCACCCTGGGCGAGATCTGCAACGTACTGCGCGACGAGTGGGGTGTGTACACCGAGCCGCCGGGGTTCTGACCGGCTGTGGAGTGGGAACGGACGACCGGAGCCCCGGCATGGGGCCGCCGGGCGTCCGTTCCCACTCCACAGGCCGCTGCGAGAGGCGAACCGCACCCGGAGCAGCGCCCCGCCGCCCGCAGCGCGCTCCGCCGTCAGGTCCGCGCCGTGGGCCCGCGCGATCTGGCGGGCCATCGCCAGGCCCAGGCCCGAGCCCGGCAGCGCGCGGGCCGCCTCCGCTCGGTAGAAGCGGTCGAAGACGTACGGGATGTCCGCCGGGGCGATACCCGGGCCGTGGTCACGGACCGTCAGTTCCAAGTCGGCCGAGAACGCGGTCGGTTCGACCTCCACGGGAGTTTCCGGGGGCTGAATTTAGCCGCGTTGTCCAGCCGGTTCGTCAGCAGCCGCGTCAGCCGCGCGGGGACTCCCGGCAGCGTCGCCGTCGCCGCCTCCGGGGCGGTCCGCAGCGTGAAGGGGCCTCCGGCCAGTCCGCGCGCGCCGTCATCCCCGCGATCCTGGCCCAGTTGCACTCCGGGGCGCGGCAGATCAAGCTCGGCTCGCTCACCCCGATCCGCGACTTCACGTACGTCACCGACACGGCCCGCGGCTTCCTCGCGATGGCTGGCTGCGACCGGGCACTCGGCGAGGCCGTCAACCTGGGCACCGGCCGCGAGATCGCCATCGGGGACCTCGCCCACGCGCTGATCGCCGCTTCGGGGCGGGACCCGATGTGGTGGTCGACCCGGCGCGGCCGCGGCCGGCCGGCAGCGAGGTGGAGCGGCCGCTCTCCGACAACACGCGGGCGCTGGAGTGGTCGGGGTGGCGGCCGGAAATGTCGCCGGAGGACGGGCTGAAGCACACATCGGAGTGGGTCGCGGAGAACCTCCCGCTGTTCGCGCCGGACCGCTACCAGGTCTGACGTACCGGCGCTCAGGTCTTCTCGGCCGGCGGGGTGGCTCCCAGCCCGCTCACCAGCAGCAGTGTGAAGCTGTGCGCCCAGGCAGCGTCCACCGGTTCCGCGCTCACCAGCGCCCGGTGGACGACGGCTCCGGCGATCACGTCGAAGATCAGGTCCGCGTTGCCGGCCGCCTGCTCGGGGTCCTCCTCGTACGGCAGCTCGCCGCGGGCCTGCGCGCGTTCGCGCCCCAGCACCACCAGGCGCTTCTGCCGGTCGACGATCGCCGAGCGGATCCGCTGCCGCAGCGCCTCGTCGCGCGTCGACTCCGCGACCACCGCCATCAGCGCGGTCTTGGTCTCGGGCCGCTCCAGGAGCGCCGCGAACTGGAGCACCACGCCCTCGATGTCGGCTGCCAGGCTTCCCCGGTCGGGGAGTTCGAGCTCGTCGAAGAGGACGGCCACGGCATCGACGACCAGCTCGTTCTTGTGCGCCCACCGGCGGTAGAGGGTCGTCTTGGCGACCCCGGCCCGGCTCGCCACATCGCCCATCGTGAGCTTGGTCCAGCCCAGCTCCACCAGCGCCGCTCTGGTCGCCTCAAGGATCGCGGCATTGGCCTCCGGGCTGCGCGGACGGCCCGTTCGGGAGGGGGGAGTGGGGTGGATCTGGCTGGACATGCCCGTGACCATACCGGCCAGTAGGTGAAAGTCAGTGAGGGAGATCACCGGGAGGGGGCAGCGGCGCGGCGGGCTTTCGAGTTACGCTACGACCCGTAGCGAAAGCAGCGACAACCACGCAGCCACTACGACAAGACCACGGGCGCCGGATGGGGATCCGGCGCCGACCACGGGTCCTCCTCGGGGCCCCGGACCGCGGTTCGCCCGTATGCCCCGCAATCCGGCGGGGGGCTGCGAGCGGGCCCCGGTTCGTGAAGCATTCCAGAACCGTGCGCGAAAGGGGGAGGATGTACGCATGCAGCCTAGGAACATGTCTATGAGCGGCGTCGTCGACCTCGCCGCGGTGAAGGCGGCCGGCGAAGCCCGGCAGAAGGCGGAGCAGGCCCGTGCCCAGGCCGCCACGGAGGGCGGCCCCACGGGTGTCGCCCCGTCGAGTCTGGTGATCGATGTCGATGAGGCCGGTTTTGAGCGCGATGTCCTCCAGCGCTCCTCCGAAGTCCCTGTCGTCATCGACTTCTGGGCCGAGTGGTGTGAGCCGTGCAAGCAGCTCAGCCCCTTGCTGGAGCGCCTGACCCTGGAGTACAAGGGCCGTTTCATCCTCGCCAAGATCGATGTCGAAGCCAACCAGATGCTGATGCAGCAGTTCGGGATCCAGGGGATCCCGGCTGTCTTCGCGGTGGTCGCCGGTCAGGCGCTGCCGCTCTTCCAGGGTCTGGCCCCCGAGGCGCAGATCCGCGAGACGCTGGATCAGCTGGTCCAGGTCGCGGAGGAGCGCTTCGGTCTGACCGGTATCGCCGTCGACTCCGACGCCGAGGAGGCCCCGGTCGAGGAGGCCGCGGAGATCGAGGAGCCGGTCGGCCCTTACGACGCGCTCCTTGAGGCCGCCGTGCAGGCGCTTGACGCGGGCGACTTCGGCGGCGCGGTCCAGGCGTACAAGAACGTGCTGGTCGACGACCCCGCGAACAGCGAGGCCAAGCTGGGTCTCGCCCAGGCCGAGTTGCTCGGCCGGGTGCAGGGGCTCGACCCTCAGCAGGTCCGCCAGGACGCGGCCGACAAGCCCGCCGACGTACCGGCGCAGATCGCCGCGGCCGACCTCGATCTGGTCGGCGGCCATGTGGAAGACGCCTTCGGGCGACTGGTCGAGACGGTGCGCCGCACCGTGGGCGACGACCGGAACCTCGCGCGGGTGCGGCTGTTGGAACTCTTCGAGGTCATCGGCGCGGACGACCCGCGGGTGGCCCCGGCGCGGATGGCGCTGGCGAGGGTGCTGTTCTGACGGGCGGTACCCCTGGGGTACTCCTGAAGTTTTAGCGACACAGTGACAATAAGCGGCCGCGCTTTACCAAAACTTGGTAATCGCGGCCGCTGTTACTTGCAGTAAGCCGCGAGCGTCGTTCTGCCCGGTTCTGATCCTCAATCACCTCCTTTTTCACGTCACTCGACGACACCATCCGTGGCCGCCCGATGCCGGGCGGTCGCGCCTTGGTTATCGGGCCGTTACTAGCGAGTAACGAACCCCCTTGTGCACCGGCTTGTAATGCACCACGATCGGCCACGCTCGGTCCAACACCGCACCAGCCCGACAGCCATTCGGTGCCGCGGTCCCCTGGATCCCCACCGAGTGGGCCGGCGGCAGTGGCGCGTCGGCCGTGGACAGGGGGGTCCCTGCTACCCGGCGGGGCCTGTCCAGTGCGGTTGCGCGAATGCGTGGCCAGTGGTTGTCGCTCGGGGGTGATCGCCGGTGATTTCGGGCGCTTTTCGCGCCTCCGATACGGGCGCTCTCCTTCCCGAGGACGTAGCACTTCTCCCATCCCCCTGCGGGTTCCAGCCCGTATACGGAGATGTACGTCCGAGAAGGAGGAAAGTCATGGAGTCAGCAGTTCGTGGCGGGACCAGATGGAAGCGGTTCGCCGTCGTCATGGTGCCGAGTGTGGCCGCGACGGCCGCAATCGGCGTCGCCCTCGCACAGGGGGCGCTCGCGGCGTCGTTCAGTGTTTCGGGCCAGAGCTTCAAAGTGAAGGCCCAGGAACTCGACGGTACGGGCTTCGCGCAGTACGGCGGCATGGCCGTGGGTACCGACCTGGAGGGCAAGAAGGCTGTCCACCCGGTCGCGATCTCTTCGTTCAAGTCCGCCGAGATCACCAACATGTGTCAGTCGGTGGTGACGCCTCTGCCGTGGGGTGGCCACATCACCCTCCGGCTGAACGCGGGTGGTAAGGGCACGCCTGTCCATGCCGAGAACCTGTACCTGGACATCGAGGACCTCGATACCACGGGTGCGAAGTTCACGAACATCGACATCGGCGTGGCGGCCGGCTCGACGACCAAGGGTCCGCCGCTGGCCGGAGGCGTCAACAAGAACGCCTTCGCGCAGCAGGCCGACAAGGCCCTGCTGACGAACGTCAAGCAGAAGGCGTGGTCCACCACGGCCGGCACGTTCGAGCTCAGCGGTCTGAGCATGCGCCTGGTCAAGGGCGTCAAGGAGTGCTACTAAGCACCCCTTCGCGGGCGGGGCGCGATCCAGTCGTCCCGCCCGCACCTTCTCCCTTCTTCTACACAGCGACATCGGTTCCAGGGAGCTGTTCTACATGAGCGTCGAGTCCTCGGGGCATGACGAGCACTACATCCGCGTCCTCCGGCGGCGCTTCCGTGCCTGGCGAGGAGGCAGGCCGTTCTGGGCGGGCCTGCTGACCATGCTGGGCGGGGTGCCGATCGGATGGCTCCCGTACGCCGAAATCAAGATCGGCCACCTCACGATGGCCATGGCGACCACCGCGGGTGCGGGCTCGCTCATCATCGGTGTGCTACTCGTCACCCTGGGGTTGACGATGTGGTTCCACCACATCGTCCGGGTGTTCGCGGGCGTCGCTTCGATCCTGCTGGCGCTCGTCTCCATCCCCGTCTCCAACCTCGGCGGGTTCTTCGTCGGGTTCTCGCTGGCGCTGGTCGGCGGAGCCCTGTCCGTTTCATGGGTGCCGGCCAAGACGGGCGAAACCGCCGAGCCCGCCGATTCGGACGAGACCCCCGATACCCCGTTCCCGGGCAATGAACCGCACCCCGGCCATGAGCCGGACGGAGCGCCGGGAAACCGCTCGGACGGTGCCCCATTCATGAGCGACACATCTGTTGACGCCAATGGCGGGAGGAACAGTGCGGGGTGACGAAACACCGCTGACATCGGCCGGCGACGGGATCCGGGAAAGAAGCGGGCCGCGGCACGCGGCCCCCAGGAAGTCGCTGCTGGCGAAGTGGCAGATGCCCGCGGGCAAGGCGATGGCCCTGGCGGCGATGCCCACGGCCGTGTTCGTCGGCATGGGGCTCACCCCCAAGCTGGCGCTGGCCGACGAGCAGCCGACCAACCCCTTCGCGCCAGGTCCCTGCGTAACCCGCTCGGACGCTCCCGACCCGGATGCCTCCGAGTCCAAGTCCCCCTCGGCCAAGCCTTCCGCGACGGCGACACCCAGCCCGAGCGCGAGCACGCCGGAGGAGATACCCACGCCGGACGCGAGCGCGAGCAGCTCCGGCGCGGCGGATCCGGCCAAGGAGCCGGAAGCGGGTCGGACCGCGAAGCCACCGGTCACGAAGGTGCCGGATGCGAAGCCGACTCCGTCTGCGACCCCGTCGCCGAGCAAGACCAGCAACCCGCTCGACCCGCTGGGTGTGGGCGACGCGATCAATGACCTTCTCGACGGCCCGGACGACGACGAGAAGGCGATGGAAACCCCGGCGCCCGAAGGGTCGGAGCCGTCCGGCAAGGAGACCACGGGCACGGCCAAGCCATCCGCCAAGCCGTCCACCAATCCGGACGCAGGCGAGAAGGACGAGGCGAAGGGCGACGCCGAGGACCCGATCGGGGACGCGGCGGACAAGGCTGCCGACCGGACCAAGGACGCCATCAAGGACGCGGCGGACGAGGCGGGCGCGAAGGTCGAGGAACTCGACGCGGCGGCCAAGGACGCGGCGGCCAAGGCCGACGCCCCCGCCAAGGACGCCAACGGCAAGGAACGCTTCCCCTGCCCGACGGCGGACCCGGAGGCGCTTGCCGCGGCCGACCTTGAGCCTGGCATTCCGAACCTGCCGGACGACCCGTGGATCCTGGAGAGCTCGATGCTCACCCTGCGCGGGCTCGACTACAAGGGCATCGTCGAGGTCAGGACCTACAACGGCAAGATCAAGAAGGTTCTGAAGTTCACCGCCGAGGAAACCGACATCAAGGACCTGCACCAGACGGTGGTCGGCCCCGGCGGTACGACGACGCATGTGGAGGGGGCCGGTGGCTCGACGTCCACCCTGCGTGACAGCACGGTCACCATGTACACGGAGGAGCTGAAGGGCAACCTTTTCGGCCTCATCCCGATCACCTTCAGCCCGGAAACCCCGCCGCCGCTGAATGTCCCGATCGCGATGTTCACCAAGGTCAAGGTGACCCAGGCCGGCCAGTTCGGCGGCACGCTCACGGTTCCGGGCATGAACAACTACATCAAGAGCCCCGGCGCCTGACGCCTCGTACCTTTCCGGGAGCCGCGAGAAAGGCCGTGGCCCGCACCGACTTGGTCGGTGCGGGCCACAGCCGCGTGTCGCGCCTGGTGGTCGTAGCCGCACGTGGCAATGGCAAGGGCCGGTGTTGGCGGTTTCGGCCAGGTCCAGACCTGGCCGGTTGATGACGCATGACCCCACCGAATAGGGACACCCCGTCTTCGCCGGACGCACACACCTCGTGCGTCACGGCACATTCATGACAGGGGGCTGCGAAGTCCTGTCATTCCGTGGGGGGAAGATGCACACCGAGAACACCAGTAACAGGCCGAGCGGCAGACACGGGCGTCACCCGTTGCATCGCGCCACTCAATGGGCGGGCCGGCTGCTCTGCCTGAGCCTCGCCGTATCCATGGTCGGCGCCGCCGTCGAGACCCTCGCCCACCCGGCCGGGTCCTGGTGGCAGTACACCTGGTTCCTCGCCCCCGCCCTGCTGGTGGGGTGGGTCGTGCTGCGGGTTCTGGAGAAGCGCCATGCGGGCCTGGAGGGCGAGGAGCGGGAAGCCGAAGTGGCCGATGTGGGGTTGCAGGCGGATTTGGGGGAGCAGGAGTTGGCCGGGCGTTGAACGCGGCGAGGGTGGCACCCCGGAACAGGAAGCCCGGGGTGCCACCCTCGCCATGTGCCTACAGGCCGCGCGTCAGTTGCGCTCTCCGCCGCCCAGGTGGTGCACCCGGACCATGTTCGTCGTGCCGGGGACGCCGGGGGGCGAGCCGGCGGTGATGATCATCGTGTCGCCCTGGTTGTAGCGCTGGAGCTTCAGCAGTTCGCCGTCGACCAGGTCCACCATCGCGTCCGTGTTGTCCACGTGCGGGACGACGAAGGACTCGATGCCCCAGCTCAGCGACAGCTGGTTGCGGGTCGACTCGTCCGTGGTGAAGGCCAGGATCGGCTGGGCCGTGCGGTAGCGCGAGAGGCGCCGGGCCGTGTCGCCGGACTGGGTGAAGGCGACCAGCGCCTTGCCGTCCAGGAAGTCCGCGATCTCGCAGGCCGCACGGGCCACCGAGCCGCCCTGGGTGCGCGGCTTCTTGCCGGGGACCAGCGGCTGGAGGCCCTTGGAGAGCAGCTCCTCCTCGGCCGCCACGACGATCTTCGACATTGTCTTGACCGTCTCGATCGGGTACGCGCCGACCGAGGACTCCGCGGAGAGCATGACCGCGTCCGCGCCGTCCAGGATCGCGTTGGCGACATCGGAGGCCTCGGCGCGCGTGGGGCGCGAGTTGGTGATCATCGACTCCATCATCTGGGTCGCCACGATCACCGGCTTCGCGTTGCGGCGGCACAGCTCGATGAGGCGCTTCTGCACCATCGGGACCTTTTCGAGCGGGTACTCGACGGCCAGGTCACCGCGGGCCACCATGACACCGTCGAAGGCGTCCACGATGCCGACCATGTGCTCGACGGCCTGCGGCTTCTCCACCTTGGCGATGACGGGGACCCGGCGGCCCTCCTCGTCCATCACCTTGTGGACGTCCTTGACGTCGTCCGCGTCGCGTACGAAGGAGAGCGCGACCAGGTCGCAGCCCATCCCGAGGGCGAAGCGGAGGTCGTCGATGTCCTTCTCGGACAGGGCCGGGACGTTGACCGCCGCACCGGGCAGGTTGATGCCCTTGTGGTCGGAGACGACACCGCCCTCGATGACAATGGTCTTGACCCGCGGGCCCTCGACCGAGATGACCTTGAGCTCGACGTTGCCGTCGTTGATCAGGATCGGGTCGCCCTTGCCGACGTCGCCCGGCAGACCCTTGTAGGTCGTGCCGCAGATCGACTTGTCGCCCGGGACGTCCTCGGAGGTGATGGTGAACTCGTCCCCGCGGACCAGCTCCACCGGCCCCTCGGCGAACTTGGCCAGCCGGATCTTCGGTCCCTGGAGGTCGGCGAGTACGCCCACCGCACGGCCGGTCTCCTCGGCGGCCTTGCGGACGCGGTCGTAACGGCCTTGGTGCTCGGCGTGAGTGCCATGGCTGAAGTTGAAGCGGGCCACGCTCATGCCGGCTTCGATCAGAGCCACGAGCTGTTCGTGAGAGTCGACGGCGGGGCCCAGTGTGCAGACGATTTTGGAACGGCGCATGAGGCGGATCCTATCGGTTTGTTTCCCTGCGGAATATTCCGTCTGGTGGAATGTACAAATGGGCGGGAGGCCGCTCAGGCGTTGGCCCTCAAAGCCTTGATCACTGGGTGAATTGATCGTCGGCAAGGTCAGGTGGTGACCAATGCGTAGGTCTGGCGAGCGATCTCAAGTTCTTCATCGGTCGGAACGACCGCGACCGCGACCCTCGCGTATTCCGGCGAGATCAGCCGCGCCTCGTCCGCCCGTACGGCGTTGAGGTCCGCGTCCACCGCCAGGCCCAGCTCCGCCAGGCCCGCGATCGCGGCCTCGCGCACCGGCGCCGCGTTCTCGCCGACGCCCGCGGTGAAGGCCACCGCGTCGACCCGGCCCAGAACGGCGTAGTACGCGCCGATGTACTTCTTCAGCCGGTGGATGTAGATCTCGAAGGCCAGCAGCGCCTGCTGGTCGCCCTCGTCGACGCGGCGGCGGATTTCCCGCATGTCGTTGTCGCCGCACAGGCCGACCAGGCCGCTCTTCTTGTTGAGCAGTGCGTCGATCTCGTCCGTCGACATCCCGGCGACCCGCTCCAGGTGGAAGACGACCGCGGGGTCGATGTCACCGGAGCGCGTACCCATCACGAGCCCCTCCAACGGCGTCAGACCCATCGAGGTGTCGACGCACCGCCCGGCGCGGACCGCGGAGGCCGAAGCCCCGTTGCCCAGGTGCAGCACGATGACATTGACCTCGGAGGGGTCCTTGCCGAGCAGCTTCGCCGTCTCGCGCGAGACGTACGCGTGCGAGGTGCCGTGGAAGCCGTAGCGGCGGATGCGGTGCGCGTCGGCGGTCTCGATGTCGATCGCGTAGCGGGCCGCGGACTCCGGCATCGTCGTGTGGAACGCGGTGTCGAAGACGGCGACCTGGGGAAGGTCGGGGCGCAGGGTCTGCGCCGTACGGATGCCGGTGATGTTCGCCGGGTTGTGCAGCGGCGCGACCGGCACGAGCCGCTCGATCTCCGCCAGCACCTCACCGGTGATCACGGTCGGCTCGGTGAACTTCAGCCCGCCGTGCACCACCCGGTGCCCGATCGCGGCCAGCTCGGGGGAGTCCAGGCCGAGCCCGTCCTGCGCCAGCTCCTCGGCGACCGCCTTCAGCGCGGCCTCGTGGTCGGCGATGGGGCCGGTGCGCTCGCGCTTGGCCGCGTCGCCGTCCTGCCCGGTCAGCGGCGTGTGCACCAGCCGCGAGGTGGCCTCACCGATCCGCTCGACCAGGCCGGCGGCCAGCCGTGAGCCGTCACGCATGTCGAGCAGCTGGTACTTCACCGACGAGGAGCCGGAGTTGAGGACGAGGATGCGCGTGGCGTCAGCGGTCACGGGGGCGGCGCTTTCTGTCGCGGGGGCGGCGGACGGGGTGGCGGGAACGGCGGTCATTCGCTCCTGCCCTGGGCCTGGATCGCGGTGATGGCGACTGTATTGACGATGTCCTGCACCAGGGCGCCGCGCGAGAGGTCGTTGACCGGCTTGCGCAGACCCTGGAGCACCGGGCCCACGGCCACCGCGCCGGCCGAGCGCTGCACGGCCTTGTAGGTGTTGTTGCCGGTGTTCAGGTCGGGGAAGATCAGCACCGTCGCCCGGCCCGCGACCTCGGACTCGGGCATCTTGGTGGCGGCGACGGACGGCTCGACCGCCGCGTCGTACTGGATCGGACCCTCGATCCGCAGGTCGGGCCGGAGCTCCCGGACGAGGGCGGTAGCCTCGCGCACCTTGTCGACGTCCGCGCCCGAACCGGAGGTGCCCGTCGAGTACGACAGCATCGCCAGCCGGGGGTCCACACCGAACTGGGCGGCTGTGCCGGCCGCCTGGATCGCGATGTCCGCGAGCTCCTTGGCGTTCGGGTCGGGGACCACCGCGCAGTCGCCGTAGACCAGGACCTGGTCGGCGAGGCACATGAAGAAGACCGAGGAGACGATCGAGGCGTTCGGCTTGGTCTTGATGATCTCGAAGGCCGGGCGGATGGTCGCGGCCGTGGAGTGCACCGAACCGGAGACCATGCCGTCGGCCAGGCCCTCGTGGACCATCATCGTGCCGAAGTAGTTGACGTCCGCGACCACGTCGTACGCCAGCTCCACGCTGACGCCCTTGTGGGAGCGCAGCTTGGCGTACTTCTCGGCGAACGCGCCGCGCAGCTCGGAGGTCTGCGGGTCGATGAGCTGGGTCTCGGCGAGGTCGATGCCCAGGTCGGCGGCGCGCTTGCGGATCACGTCGAGATCGCCGAGCAGTGTCAGGTCGCACACGTCGCGGCGCAGCAGGACGTCGGCCGCGCGCAGCACACGGTCCTCGGAGCCCTCGGGGAGTACGACGCGGCGCCGGCCGGCGCGGGCCTGCTCCAGCAGCTCGTGTTCGAACATCATCGGTGTGACACGGCTGCTGCGGGCCACCGACATCCGGGCCAGCAGGTCCGCGGTGTCGACGTGCCGCTCGAAGAGGCCGAGCGCGGTCTCCGCCTTGCGGGGTGTGGCGGCGTTCAACTTGCCCTCCAGGGCGAAGAGCTCGCCCGCGGTGGGGAAGGAGCCGCCGGCCACCGAGACCACCGGGGTGCCGGGCGCGAGGCGCGCGGCCAGCGTGAGGACCTCCTCGCCGGGCCGCTCGTCCAGGGTGAGCAGGACGCCCGCGATGGGCGGGGTGCCCGCGCTGTGCGCGGCGAGCGAGCCCACCACCAGGTCGGCGCGGTCGCCGGGGGTGACCACCAGGCAGCCCGGGGTCAGGGCGTTCAGGAAGTTCGGCAGCATCGCGCCGCCGAAGACGAAGTCCAGCGCGTCGCGGGCCAGACCCGCGTCGTCGCCGAGCAGCACCGTGCCGCCGAGGGCCTGGGTGATCTGGGCGACGGTGGGGGCGGAGAGCGCCGGATCGTCGGGCAGCACGTAGCAGGGCACCGGGCAGCGGGCCTCCAGGCGCTCGGCGATGACCGCGCGGTCCTCGGGGGCGCAGCGGTTGACGACCATGGCCAGTACGTCGCAGCCCAGGACCTCGTACGCGCGATGGGCGTTGCGGGTCTCGGCGCGCACCGACTCGGCGGTCTGCTTGCGGCCACCGACCACCGGGATCACCGAGGCGCCGAACTCATTGGCGAGCCTGGCGTTCAGGGCGAGTTCGTCGGGGAGCTGGGTGGCTGCGAAGTCCGTACCGAGGACGAGGACGACCTCGTACTCGCGTGCGACGCGGTGGAAGCGGTCGACGATCCGGGAGACCAGCTCGTCGGTGCCCTTCTCGGCCTGGAGCGCGGAGGCCTCGTGATAGTCGATGCCGTACACGGACGCCGGGTCCTGCGACAGCCGGTAGCGGGAGCGCAGCAGGTCGAACAGGCGGTCGGGGCCGTCGTGCACCAGGGGCCGGAAAACACCCACCCGGTCCACCTGGCGGGTCAGGAGTTCCATGACTCCCAGCTCGACGACCTGGCGGCCGTCCCCCCGGTCGATGCCGGTCACGTACACGCTGCGCGTCACGCGTGTTCTCCGTCCCTCGCTCGCTCGTGCTGTCCGTATGCGTCATGTGGGCCATATGTGGCATGCGGGTGGCGTCATGTCCGATTGCCCCCCGGCGAACGGGAGGAAACGCCCATGGGAGCGGCTCCGCCCTCTTGACAATACCTCCGTGGGTGGCTAGGGCGCCCGCCGGGCGAAAGGCCTGTCCGCCGGGCCCAAGGCCTTCCCGGCGGAGCAGCCGGGAGAGCGGAGGTCCCGCGACCCGTGGAACAATCGGGTTCTGGCTCACATGTACCACTAGCGAGCAGGAGAAACAGCGCGATGCGTATCGGAGTTCTCACCGCAGGCGGCGACTGCCCCGGGCTGAACGCAGTGATCCGGTCGGTCGTGCACCGTGCCGTGGGTCACGGCGATGAAGTGATCGGCTTCGAGGACGGGTTCAAGGGCCTGCTCGACGGTCACTACCGCCCCCTCGACCTCAATGCCGTCAGCGGCATCCTGGCCCGCGGCGGCACCATCCTTGGCTCGGCCCGCCTGGAGCGCGACCGGCTGCGCGAAGCGGCCGAGAACTGGCACGAGTTGGCCGCGCGGTCCGGTATCGACGTGCTCATCCCGATCGGCGGCGAGGGCACCCTGACCGCGTCGCGGATGCTCTCCGACGCCGGGATGCCCGTCGTCGGCGTACCCAAGACCATCGACAACGACATCAACGGCACCGACCGCACGTTCGGGTTCGACACCGCGGTGGGCGTCGCCACCGAGGCGATAGACCGGCTCAAGACCACGGCCGAATCGCATCAGCGCGTCATGGTCGTCGAGGTCATGGGCCGCCACGCGGGCTGGATCGCGCTGGAGTCGGGCATGGCGGGCGGCGCGCACGGCATCTGCCTGCCCGAGCGGCCCTTCGAGGTCGACGACCTGGTCAAGATGGTCGAGGAGCGCTTCGCGCGCGGCAAGAAGTTCGCCGTCGTGTGCATCGCGGAGGGCGCGCGCCCGGCCGAGGGCTCCTCGATGCCGTACGAGAAGGGGCTCATCGACAAGTTCGGCCACGAGCGCTTCACCGGCATCGGCACCCGCCTGGCGATCGAGCTGGAGAACCGGCTCGGCAAGGAGGCCCGCCCGGTCATCCTTGGCCATGTGCAGCGCGGCGGCACCCCGACGGCGTACGACCGGGTGCTGGCGACCCGCTTCGGCTGGCACGCGGTGGAAGGGGCGCACCGCGGTGAATTCGGCATGATGACCGGACTGCGCGGCACCGAGATCGCGATGGTGCCGCTCGCGGAGGGTGTGTCCGAGCTCAAGAGGGTCCCCGAGGACCGGATGTACGAGGCCGAGTCGGTCTTCTGACCCGGCCCGCGGGGGCCTTGTGCCGCCGCGGCGCACGCCGAGCGGCCCCGGCCGTCGCCCTCCGGGGGACGGCCGGGGCCGCTTCGTACGGAAACTCCGCTCAGTTCCGCGCCAGCTGCCAGAAATGCCCGAGGATTACGTCCAGGTACTCCCGGCCCGCCGCGCCGTCCCCCGAATCGCCGCCGCCCCAGCTCAGCGTCGACACCATCCGCGACTGGTAGTCGGTGTGCAGCTGCTGGAGTACGTCCTCGATCCGCTGCCGGGGCAGCGGCAGCAGCTTGGTGGTCGGGCGTACGTACGCCTGCCAGCGGGTCATCACCGCACTGCGCAACAGCTCGGCCAGCTCGTCGTCGCGGCCGGTCACCGTCATGAACTCGCGCGGCCCCAGCGCGAGCGCCTCGGCGAGTGCCGCCGTCTGCCGCTCGTTGCCGCGCCACCGACCCTCGTCCTCCATGCGCTGATATGCGCCCAGCACCATGCCGAGGCGCCGCGCCAGGTCCTGCGCCGCGAGCCCGCGCGACATCCGGTGCTCGCGCAGTGTGGTCGGGGCGCCGAACAGCTCCCCGGGAGAGCACCACAGGACCCCGGCCAGCGCGGTGATCTCCCGCGAATCGGGGGCCCGCGCACCGCGCTCCCAGGCGACCACCAGATCGGGACCGACATTGAGGCCGTACTGCGCGCGCAGGCCGTACGCGACATGACCGGGTGCCATCCCCAGGGCCTCGCGCAGACGGCGCGCGGCGGGGGCGTTGAACGGCGGGGTGGGGTGCACGGGCACACCGTATTGAGGTGTGAGGTGCGGTGACTACGGTGCGTTCGGCCAAGATCACAACTCGTAGGAACGTCCTACCGCGGACCGTGATCGAACCGGTTGCGGGCAGGCGTCGATCGGGTATCGACCGGTGCTCACCCCTTGACCGCACCGCCCAGTGCGAAGCCGCCGCCCAGCCGCCTGGAGATCACGATGTACAGGACGAGCACCGGTGCCGAGTAGAGGAGGGAGAAGGCCGCCAGCTGGCCGTAGATCACCGAGCCGTAGTTGCCGAAGAAGCTGAAGATCGAGACGGACGCGGGCAGTTGCTCCGGGGAGAGCAGCAGCATGAACGGGACGAAGAAGTTTCCCCAGAGCATGATGAAGGTGTAGATGGTCACCACCGCCACCCCCGGACCCATCAGCGGCAGCACCACCCGGGTCAGGGTCTGCGTCACGGACGCCCCGTCCGTCCACGCGGCCTCTTCGACGACCTTCGGGACGCCGTCCATGAAGTTCTTCATCAGCCAGATGGCGAACGGCAGTTGGGAGGTGGCGAGGAAGAGCGCTGTCCCGTACATCGTGTCGATCAGATCGACCTGTACGAAGAGCCCGTACACCGGGACCATGATCGCGGTGATCGGCAGACAGGTCGTGAACAGGATCGTCAGCAGGTACGGGCGGTTGAAGCGCGAGCGGTAGCGGGAGAGCGGATACGCCGCCAGGGTCGCGCACGCGATGGTCAGCAGGGTCGCGCCGCCGCACAGCAGCAGGCTGTTGAGCATCGGAGTGAAGGTGATCTCGTCGGTGAGGACCGCGTCGAAGTTCTCGAAGGTCGCCGAATCGGGCATACGGACCCGCAGATCGGCGTCGGAGTCCACCGAGGCCAGCAGTAGCCAGAGCAGCGGCAGCGAGAACGCCGCGGCGACCAGCAGCAGGGCGGCGTCGGCGGCGATACGGCGGCGGGTGCGGCGCTTGATCACCGGCATACCCCGAGTTGCGGTCATCGTCAGACCTCCACCTTCATCAGGCGCAGATAGACGACCGAGAACAGCGCGCCCACCAGGAGCAGCAGCAGTGCGACCGCCGTGCCGTAGCCGATGAGGCTGTTGGTGAAGGCCTGGTCGTACATGAACACCGGGAGGGTCTGGCTGCGGTTGCCGGGGCCGCCGCGGGTCATGGCCCAGATCAGCCCGAACACCGACAGCGTGGACAGGGTGTTGAGCATCAGATTGGTGCCGATGGAGCGGCTGATCATCGGCAGGGTGATGTGCCGCAGCCGGCGCAGACCGCTCGCCCCGTCGACCGCAGCCGCCTCGTTGATCTCCTTGGGGATCTCGGAGAGCGCGGCGGAGTAGATCAGCATCGAGAAGGCCGTGCCTCGCCACACATTGGCGAACGACACGGCCAGGATGGGCAGGGTGAACAGCCAGTTCTGGCCCGGCAGATGCAGCCAGTCCAGGACGGCGTTGAGCGTCCCCTCGCGGCGGAAGAACGCGTACAGGAGGAACGCCGCGACGATCTCCGGCAGCACCCAGGCGCAGATGACGAGCGCGCCGGTCACGGTGCGCGCCGGCCGGGACGCCGCGCGCATCAGACCGGCCAGCGCCAGCCCCAGCGTGTTCTGGCCGACCACAGCGGACACGAAGGTGAAGACGAGCGTCAGCCACACCGCGTTGCGGAAGTCGTCGTCGGAGAAGGCCCGGCGGAAGTTGTCCAGGCCGACGAAGTCCGAGGTGGAGGAGCCGGTGAGTTGGGTGTTGGTGAAGGCGATCCACACGCAGTAGCCGATCGGCCCGGCCAGGAAGAGCAGCAGGAGGAGCGTGGCGGGGGTGAGCGGCAGCCACCGCCACACCGGCCGCGGCGTGCTGCTCACTTGCGGACCACCGCGCCGTCCACGATCGTGCCGAGCTGCTCGTCGTAGTCCTTCGCGGCGTCCGCCGGTTTGGCGTCTCCCGTCGTGACCTTCTCCATCGCTTCGCCGATGGCCGTGGACACCTGGGGGTAGACGGGCAGCGCGGGCCGGTAGTGGGTGTACTGGACGAGGCCGGTGAAGAAGTCGATGCCGGGCATGGACTTCAGATACTTCGGGTCCTTCGCCACGTCGTCGCGCACCGCGATCTGCGCGGCGGCGATGTCCCATTCGACCATGTTCTTCTTGATCTGCATGGTCTCGATGAAGTCCCAGGCCAGCTCCGGGTTCTTCGCCCGCCGCGGGATCGCCCAGGTCCAGCCGCCCGACATGGACACCTTGCCCGGCGCCTGCCCGGTCTGCGTCGGCATCGCCGTCTGGGCGAGGTCCTTGTCCCAGTCCGGCCACTCCTTGGGGCCCTTGTTGATCCAGTTCTGGCCCATCCAGGAGCCGTCGAGGGAGATCGCGAGCTTGCCCTCGGGGAACCACTCGGTCGCGACGCGGGTGCCCACATTGGGGTCGAGGGCGTCGGAGACGTCAGGCCCGAGCTTCTCGGAGTACACCGTGCGTACGAAGTCGAGCGCGTCCGTGAAGCCCTTGCCGCCCGCCACCCACTTCTTGGCCGAGGGGTCGTAGAGGGGGTCGTCGCCGGTGCCGTACAGCAGCATCTCGAAGCCCTGCATGACGGCTGCCTCACCGGGGCCCTTGCCGGTGTAGACGTTCAGCGGGATGACGCCGGGGACCTTCTCCTTGATCGTGCGGGCGGCGTCGAGGAGCTCCGCCCAGTTCTTGGGCTGCCAGTCGGCGGGCAGCCCGGCCTTGGCGAAGATCTCCTTGTTGAACCACAGACCCCGGGTGTCGGTGCCGTCCGGGATGCCGTACGTCTTGCCGTCCTCCGCCTTCGCGGCCTCCTTGGCCGTGTCGACGAACCGGTCCCAGGTGTCCCACTTGGCGATGTAGCTGTCGAGCGGCCTCAAGTACCCGGCCTTGATGTCCGAGTTGATGCGGAAGGTGTCCTCGTAGACCAGGTCGGGTGCGGTCTTGGGAGAGCGCATCATCTGCTGGACCTTGGTGGCGTAGTCGTTGTCCGGCGCCTGGATCGGGACGAGTTTGATCTTCTTGCCGGGGTGTTCCTTCTCGAACTGCTTCTTCATGGACTCCAGGTAGGCGTCCTTGAAGCGGATCTTGTTGTCTGTGGACCGGTTGTAGGCGACCTTGACGGTGTCGGAGTCACTGCCTGAATCCCCGCCGCAGGCGGTGAGGGAACCGGCGGCGAGAGTGGCGACGAGGAACAGCGGGGCGAGCGAAGCGTTGGGGCGCACGGGCACGACCTCCTCCGGCCACGCGAAACGGGTGGCCGCGTGGTGACCGTAGGTCTGCCCCGTGAGCAGGGTCAATGCCCGTGCACGGCCGCACGTTGGTGTCAAGGGGCTGTCAACTCGCCCTCAGCGCAAGGAGATCCACCGGTAGTGCAGCTCCGGGCGGCCGATCTGCCCGTACTGCGGAGTGCGCTCGGCACGGCCCGCCGTCACCAGGTGCTCCAGATACCGGCGCGCGGTGATCCGCGAGATCCCCACCGCCGTGCCGGCCGCCGCCGCGGTCACCCCGTCGGCCGCGGCGGCCCGCAGGGTGCGGGTCACCGCCTCCAGCGTCGGGGCGCTCAGCCCCTTGGGCAGCCCCGCGGGCTGCGGGGTGCGCAGGGCCGCGAGGGTGCGGTCCACCTCGTCCTGGCCGCTGGCCTCGCCCGCCGTCGCGCGGAACTCCGCGTAGCGGGTGAGCCGGTCGCGAAGGGTCGCGAAGGTGAAGGGCTTGAGGACGTACTGGACGACGCCGAGCGAGACCCCTTCGCGCACGACGGTCAGATCGCGCGCCGAGGTGACGGCGATGACGTCCGCGGTGTGGCCCGCCCCGCGCAGCGACCGTACGAGCGCGAGGCCGTGGCCGTCGGGCAGGTACAGGTCGAGCAGCAGCAGGTCGACGGGGGTGCGGTCCAGCGCGCGCACCGCCTCGGCCCGGGAGTGGGCCACGCCCGCCACGGAGAACCCGGCGACCCTCTCCACGTACAGGGCGTGGGCGTCGGCCGCCACGGGGTCGTCCTCGACAACCAGGACGCGGATCACGCGGGCCCCCGCGTGCTGCTCGGACCGCGTGTCGCCATGGACCGGATCATGCGGGCACCTCCGCGCGCAACGGCAGTCTTACGGTGAACTCCGCGCCCCCGCATGGCCCTTCGGCCAGCACGACCGTGCCGCGGCCCCGGTGCACGGCCTGGCGCACCAGGGCGAGCCCCAGGCCCCGCCCGGGGCTCTTCGTCGACCAGCCCCGGGCGAACACCGCGTCGGCGGCGGCCGGCTCCACCCCGGGGCCCGTGTCCGAGACCCGCAGCAGCAGCTCGTCGCCGTGCTCGTCGGTGCGGGCCGTCACGGTGACGCGCGCGCCGTCGCTGCCCTGGGCCGCGTCCATCGCGTTGTCGATCAGGTTGCCCAGGATCGTCACCAGGTCGCGGGCGGGCAGGGTGCGCGGCAGTAGCCCGTCGTCGATGCGGCTGTGCTCGTCCAGGACGAGTGTCAGGCCGCGCTCGTTCGCCTGCGCAGCCTTGCCGAGCAGCAGCGCGGCGAGCACCGGCTCGCCGACCGCGCCGACGACCTGGTCGGTGAGCACCTGGGCCAGCTCCAGCTCCGCGGTGGCGAAGTCCACCGCCTCGTCCGCGCGGCCCAGCTCGATCAGGGAGACCACGGTGTGCAGCCGGTTCGCCGCCTCGTGGGCCTGCGAGCGCAGCGCCTGGGTGAAGCCGCGCTCCGAGTCCAACTCGCCGGACAGCGCCTGGAGTTCGGTGTGGTCGCGGAGCGTCACGACCGTGCCGCTCTGCTCGCCGCCGGAGACCGGCCTGCTGTTGACGACGATCACCCGGTCCGCCGTCAGATGGACCTCGTCGACGCGCGCCCCGGGGTCGAGCAGTGCGCCGGTGAGCGGGGCGGGCAGATCCATTTCGGCCACCGGCCGGCCGACCGCGTCCGGCCCGAGCCCGAGCAGCTCACGCCCGCCGTCGTTGATCAGCGCGATCCGCCGCTGCCCGTCGACCATCAACAGCCCCTCGCGCACGGCGTGCAGCGCGGCCTGGTGGTAGTCGTGCATGCGGCTCAGCTCGGCGGCGTTCATGCCGTGAGTGTGCCGCCTGAGCCGGGCATTGATGACGTAGGTACCGAGGCCGCCGAGCGCCAGCGCGCCGGACGCGACCCCGAGCAGCGCGATCACCTGCTGCCGCAGCTGCGCGCTGATCTTCTCCACGGTGATGCCCGCGCTGACGAGCCCGGTGATCCGCCCGCCGTCGAGCACCGGTGTCACCACCCGCACCGAGCGTCCAAGCACCCCCACGTGCGTCTCGGAGAACGTCTCGCCCTTGAGTGCGGGGTCTGTGCGCCCCAGATAGGTCTTGCCGATCTGGGGCGGCTCCGGATGGGTCCAGCGGGTGCCGTTCGGAGCCATGATCACAACGAAGTCGACGCCGGTCTCCTCGCGCAGCCCGTCGGCGTACGGCTGAAGGAGCGGTGTGGGGTTGTCCGAGCGGGCCGCCTCGACCACCGCCGGGGAGTTCGCGACGGCGGTCGCGGTGGCGGTGGCCTGCCGGCGGGCGCTGACGTCCGCCTGGGAGAGGTCGGAGACGTACGTGAAGACCGCACACCCGGCGACGATCACCGCGACCAGTACGACCTGCATCGCGAAGAGCTGGCCGGCCAGGCTGCGAGGGCGGGGGATACGCATGTCTCTCAGTCTGCCTGGCCTGATTCGTATGAACGAAATGCACGTAAGGGTGACCGGGGTCACAGGGTGCTGCATAGTCACCGAGACCCACCGGGACGTGGGTCACGCAACGAGCAAGCCACAGGGCCGGCGCCCGAGCAAGCCAGAGCGGCCGGCGCGTCAGGACACCTAGGAGAACCCCGTGGCAGGTACAGCCGCAAGGCGGGACCGCACGCACTACCTGTATCTCGCCGTCATCGGCGCCGTCATCCTCGGCATCATCGTCGGCTTCGCGGCCCCCGGTGTGGCCGTCGAGCTCAAGCCGATCGGCGCCGGTTTCGTCAACCTCATCAAGATGATGATCTCGCCCATCATCTTCTGCACGATCGTGCTGGGCGTCGGTTCGGTCCGCAAGGCCGCCAAGGTCGGCGCCGTGGGCGGGCTCGCGCTCGGCTACTTCCTGGTGATGTCGACCGTGGCGCTCGCCATCGGCCTGGTCGTCGGCAACATCCTGGAGCCCGGCTCCAGCCTGCACCTGACCGACGCTGCCCGCAGCGCCGGCGAGGCGCAGGCGGAGGGCGCGAGCGAGTCCACCGTGGACTTCCTCCTCGGCATCATTCCGACGACCATGATCTCCGCCTTCACCGAGGGCGAGGTGCTCCAGACCCTGCTGATCGCCCTGCTCGTGGGCTTCGCGCTGCAGGCGATGGGCTCCGCGGGCGAGCCGGTCATCCGCGGCATCGGACACATCCAGCGGCTGGTCTTCCGGATCCTCGCGATGATCATGTGGCTGGCGCCGGTGGGCGCGTTCGGCGCGATGGCCGCCGTGGTCGGCGAGACGGGCCTGGACGCGCTCAAGTCGCTCGCGGTCATCATGGTCGGCTTCTACATCACCTGTGCGCTGTTCGTCTTCCTGGTGCTCGGCCTCATCCTCAAGATCGTCACCGGCATCAACATCTTCACGCTGCTGAAATACCTGGGCCGGGAGTTCCTGCTGATCCTGTCCACCTCCTCCTCGGAGTCCGCGCTGCCGCGGCTCATCGCGAAGATGGAGCACCTGGGTGTCAGTAAGCCCGTCGTCGGCATCACCGTCCCGACGGGCTACTCCTTCAACCTCGACGGCACGGCGATCTATCTGACGATGGCCTCGCTCTTCATCGCCGAGGCGATGGGCAATCCGCTGGCGATCGGCGAGCAGATCTCGCTCCTCGTGTTCATGGTCATCGCATCCAAGGGCGCCGCCGGTGTCACCGGCGCTGGTCTGGCCACCCTGGCGGGCGGCCTCAGCTCGCACCGCCCCGACCTGGTAGACGGCGTCGGCCTGATCGTCGGCATCGACCGCTTCATGAGCGAGGCCCGCGCCATGACGAACTTCGCGGGCAACGCGGTGGCCACGGTGCTGGTCGGCACCTGGACGAAGGAGATCGACAAGGAGCGGGTCGCCCTGGTGCTGGCCGGGAAGGTTCCGTTCGACGAGCGCACCCTGGTCGACGACCACAACCCCACGCCGCAGGACAAGGCGGACGAGCAGGACGTCCCCGAGCCGCGCGACGGTGTCAGCGGCGACAAGGCCCCGGCCGGCGTGTAGGCGCGCCGACCACTCGCGGGTCCGTTGTCCGGAAGGGCCCGGCCGATCCTTGAGTTCATTTGGTCTGGACCTCCTTATTGCCGCCTGGTTGCCCGGCGGCCAAGCTCGGCTCATGGACCTGGAGCTGAGGCACCTGAAGATCATCCGGGCGATCGCGGACGCGGGCAGTCTCACCAAGGCGGCCACCGCCCTCGGACTCGCCCAGCCCGCGATCAGCGCACAGCTGAAGCGCATAGAACGGGCCCTGGGCGGCGCCCTGTTCGAGCGGGGCCGCAGTGGGGTGCGGGCCACCGCTCTGGGGGAGTTCGTTCTCGACCGGGCCCGCGTCGTTCTGCCCGCCGTGCAGGAACTCCAGTCGGAGGCGGAGCGGTTCGCGCACGCCCCGACGGACCAGCCGGGGGTCCGGCTCGGCGGGACGCACGGCCCGCTGCTCGGCGGCCTGGTCGACCGGCTCGCCGCCGCCGACCCGGGAGTCCGGGTGACGACCCGTACCGCCTGGTCGGAGCGGGAGATCGCCGCCCGGGCCGCCGACGGGCTGCTGGACTACGCGCTGATCGGCACCTGCGGCGAGGACGCGCCGCCCGAGGCGGGCCGGCTGGTGTGGAGCGAGGTCGCGCGCGACCCGGTCTTCGTCATGCTGGCGGTGGACCACCCGCTGGCCGGACGCACCGAGATCGAGCTGGCCGAACTCGCGGCGGAGGCCTGGACCGACGTACCGGGCGACGGCTGCTTCGGGGAGTGTTTCGCCGCCGCCTGCGTACGGGCCGGGTTCACACCGTCCTGCGTGTACGAGACGGACACCGCGTCCTGCGTACATCTGGTCCAGGTCGGCCGGGCCGCGGGGCTCTGCCGGGCCACGTTCCCCGCCACGCCGGGCATGGTGACCAGACCGCTGTCCGGTATGCCGCTGTTCTGGCGGCACCTGCTGGGCTGGCACCCCGACGGCCCGGCCGCGGCCACCGCCACCCCCGTCGTCGCGCATGCCCGCGCCGCGCACACCGACGCCGTCGCGCGCAGTGTGAGCTACACCCAGTGGCTCGCGAGCAGGGTGCTGCCGCCCTCCGTGCCCCTCGCCGCGCGGGCCCATAGCGCCGTGCGGGGGGCCAACTGACATCTGCCGCAGGGGATTCGCGCTGCCTACGGTGCCGGTACACCCCCCCACCGATACCGAGGAGACTTCCCCATGCTCCACAGACACGCCAAGGCAGGGTGCGTCGCCATCGCCGCCGCCGGCGCGGTAGTCCTGACCCTGCTGCCAGGCTCCGCCGCCGCGCGGCAGGCCGCCGAACCGACGGCCAGGTCCGCCGCGGACACCCTCGGGGTCGCCGCCGCGCCTCCCCAGGTACTGCGGGCCATGCAGCGCGACCTCGGGCTCACCGGGGCCGAGGCCCGCGAGCGGCTGGTCAACGAGGCCGAGGCGGGCGCCGTCGCGGCGCGGCTGCGCCAGCGGCTGGCCGGTGCCTACGCCGGATCCTGGGTGAGCGGCGCGGACTCCGCCACGCTCACCGTCGCCACCACCAGGGCCGCGGACGCCGCCGCGATCACCGCCGCCGGGGCGCGCGCCGAGGTCGTGCCCCACACGCTCGCCGCACTCGAAGGCGCCAAGGCCGCCCTGGACCGCGCCGCCGCACGCAACTCCTCCACCGCCGCGCCGGTCTGGTACGTCGATGTGCGCGCCAACTCCGTGGTCGTACAGGCGGTGAGGCCCGCGGCGGCCGACGCGCTGATCGCCGGGAGCGGTGCCGACCGGGGCCTCGTCCGGGTGGCGTCTTCGCCCGAACAGCCGCGCCCGCTCTACGACATACGCGGCGGGGACGCCTACTACATGGGCGGCAGCGGCCGTTGCTCGGTCGGCTTCGCCATCACCCGCGGCGCCACCCAGGGCTTCGCCACCGCGGGGCACTGCGGCCGGGCCGGCACGACGACCACCGGCTACAACCAGGTCGCCCAGGGCTCCTTCCAGGCGTCCACCTTCCCGGGGCGTGACACGGCCTGGGTGGCGGCCAACACCAACTGGACGTCGACGCCCTATGTGAAGGGCTCGGGCGGCCAGAACGTGCAGGTCACCGGCTCGGTCCAGTCCCCGGTCGGCGCCTCCGTCTGCCGCTCGGGCTCCACCACGGGCTGGCACTGCGGCACCATCCAGCAGCACAACACCAGCGTCACCTACCCCGAGGGCACCATCAGCGGCGTGACCCGGACCACGGTCTGCGCCGAGCCCGGCGACTCGGGCGGCTCGTACATCTCGGGGAGTCAGGCCCAGGGCGTGACGTCCGGCGGCTCCGGCGACTGCCGGAGCGGCGGTACGACGTTCTACCAGCCCATCAACCCCCTGCTCCAGAGCTACGGTCTGACCCTGAAGACCACCACGGATCCGGGCGACCCCGGCGACCCCGGCGACCCGGGCGGCACTTGGGCGGCGGGCACGGTCTACGCCACGGGCGCCCAGGTCACCTACGGCGGCGCCACCTACCGCTGCCTCCAGGGCCACCAGGCCCAGCCCGGCTGGGAGCCGCCGAACGTCCCGGCGCTCTGGCAGCGGGCCTGACCCGGCGACTCCGAAGCAGGACCGGTCCTGCTGAACCGGAGTCGCTGAGCGGTGTGGCACCGCCCCGGGGGGGGGGGGCGGGGCGGGGGTGGGTTCGCCGCGCGTTTGCACTGGTCAG
>NZ_JASITA010000003.1:27599-333944 GCF_030063415.1 Streptomyces sp. H27-C3
GGAACTGGGGCGGCCCGCCTAGGGGGTGTCGTGGGGGGGGGGGGCGGGCCCCCACCCCGCGCTTCCGGGGCATCGCCCGCCGGACGGGCGGTGGACCCGGGGGGCGCGCTCAGGGGCTGTGCTCAGGGGATGTCCGGCGGATCCCCCTGGGCTCCGGTCTCTGAGCCACGCCCCTTCGCCCCCGGCCTCTACGCCTCGCCGAGGTCCGAACTGACCCAGCGCTGCGGCCGCATGTGGATGACGACCTGATCGCCGTGCTCCTTCCACGCGAAGTCGACGTAACCCTCGACCTTCTGGGCGGCCAGGTAGCGGCTGGACATCTCCACCAACTGCTCGCGCGTCGCGGGGACCGTCTCGGTGACGGGACCCTCGACGGAGACATACCGGACCGTGGGCTCGACGCGGTCGACCATCAGGCAGAACCGGCCCGACTCGGCGATCAGCCTGCCCTTGCGGGAATCGCGCCCCGTCATGATCCAGATGTCGCCGCCCGGTGCGTACTGGTACCAGATCGGCACGGTGAGGGGAGCGCGTCCGTCCTCTCCCGCGTCCACGGCCAGCGCCGCGATATGGGGCTCGGCCAGAAACTGCTCACGCTCTTCACGGCTCAAAGCCACGGGTGACTCCCTCGTGTTCCGTTCGTGTCTCTGTGTGGTGCCACCCCCACCGTAATCGCGGGGTCGGACACCCGCCGTCCTACTTGCGCGGCTCCGCCCGGAGCCCGGCCACGATCGCCCGCGCCCGCGCGGTGGGAACGCCTGCCGACAGCAGCGCGGTCGAGGCCGCGGCCCGGCCCGCGTCGGCCGGGTCCAGTGCCCCCTCGTTCACCGCCTCCATCAGGCCGAAGAGCGTCTGCTCGTGCACGTAGGCGAGCGCGGCCGGGGGGAGCGGGGAGTCGAACACGCCCTGATCCACGCCGTGTTGGAGCAGTTCGACGCAGTCCATGCGGACCGGTGCGAGGCGTTGTTTGATGCCCGCCATCGTGACGCTGCGCTGGGCGAGTGCGACCAGCAGGCGGTAGCCGTCGGCGATCTGCCAGACCGCGAAAGTGGCGCGGGCCAGCGCCTGCGCGGGGTCGGTGACCCCCTGGCGGCCGACCCGGTGCGCGTCGGCGACGGCCGCCGCCGCGCTGTCCACGAGCGCCGCGATGAGCGTCTCGCGGCTCGGGAAGTGCCCGTACACCGTCCTGCGTACGACGCCGGCGGCGCGCGCGATCTGGTCCATGGAGGCGTCCGGATCGCGCAGCAGTTCCGCGAGCGCGACATCCAGGATGCGGCGGCGGTTGGCATCGGCCCTGCTGCCGCTCGGCGGCTTCTCGCCCTGCTCGGCGCGTACGCGGTTACCGGGGGTCATGCCGTCCATTTTGCACATGGCCGTGCAGTCGCCTAAATTGCACACTGTTGTGTAATTGCACAGTCATGTGCAAGATCGTGGAAGGAAGGTGTGGTCGCCGTGCGTTTGATCGCGAACCAGCCGGTGGACGAGATGGATCAGCCGTACCGGCGGCGCTGGTGGGCGCTGCTCGTCCTGTGTCTGAGTCTGCTGATCATCGTGATGGCGAACACGGCCCTGACGGTCGCCGCCCCCGACATGACCAAGGACCTCGGGCTCAGCAGCTCCGACCTGCAGTGGGTCATCGACGGCTACACCGTTCCGTACGCCGCGCTGATGCTGCTGCTCGGCGCGATCGGCGACAAGTACAGCCGGCGCGGAGCTCTTGTCCTCGGGCTTGTCGTCTTCGGCGGCGGAGCGGTCGCGGGGTCGCTGGTGGACAGCTCCACCGGTGTCATCGCGGCCCGCGCGGTCATGGGCGTCGGCGCCGCGATGATCATGCCTGCCACCCTCTCGCTGCTCGCCGCGACCTTCCCGCGCGCCGAACGCGCCAAGGCGATCGTGCTGTGGACGGCGACCGCCGGACTGGCCATCGCCGCGGGCCCGCTGGTCGCGGGCGCGCTCCTGGAGGACCACGGTTGGGCCTCGACCTTCCTGATCAACGTGCCGGTCGTGATCCTCGCGATCATCGGTACGTACGTCCTGGTGCCGCCCTCCAGGGCGGCGCGGCACGGCCGGATCGACTACGTCGGCGGACTGCTGTCCGTCGTCTGGGTCGCCGCCCTCGTCTACATGATCATCCAGGGCCCGCACTTCGGCTGGGGAGCTTCGGCCATCAGCGCCGCCGTGGTCGCCGCTGTCGGCCTGGTGCTGTTCGTCGGCTGGGAACTGCGCCACCCGCGGCCCGTCCTGAACGTGCGCCGCTTCCTCGACCGCGGCTTCGCCGGCTCCAACCTCGCCGTCGCCCTCTTCTTCCTCGCGGTCTTCGGCGCCTTCTACTACCTGACCCAGCACCTCCAGTTCGTGCTCGGCTACAACCCCTTCGAGACCGGCGTACGGATGTTGCCACTGGCCGGCGCCGTCTTCGTCGGCTCCGCGCTGACCGGGTTCCTCACCCCGCGCCTCGGCATGAAGGTCACGGTCACCGCCGGCATGATCGGCGGCACGGTCGCCCTGGCCCTGCTCACCCGCATCGACGCGGGCTCGGCGTACGGGGACTTCGTCGCGCCCCTGGTCATCCTCGGCCTCGCCATCGGGCTGTCCCTGTCGCCCTGCACCGACGCCATCATGGGCGCCTTCCCCGAGTCCGAACTGGGCGTCGGAGGCGCGGTCAACGACACTTCCCTCGAACTCGGCGGCTCGCTCGGCATCGCCATCCTCGGCTCGGTGCTCGCCGGTTCGTACTCCTCGCACCTCGCGGACGCCACGACCGGCACCAAGCTGCCCGGTGACGCGCTGAACACCGCCCAGGACTCGGTCGGCGCCGGTTACGCCGTCGCGCAAGGCATCGGGGAGCAGGCCAAGCAGCTCGCGGGACAGGCTGCGAAGGCCGGCACGCCCGAACAGGCGGCGCAGCTCAAGGGCCAGGCGGAACAACTCTCCCAGGGTGCGCACCAGATGGCCGACGCGGTCGGCGGAGCCTTCTCCGACGCGGTCGCCCATACCAGCCTGGTCGGCGCCGCGATCCTCGGCGTGGGCACGGTGCTGGTCGCGGTACTGCTGCCGCGCCGCGCCGAGCGGGCCGGTACGGATGTGGAGGAAGCGGCTCCGGAAGCGGAGTTGGTGGGTTCGGCCACTCCCCGCTGACCGGGGGGACACCCCCTCCCGACGACCGGGGGGCCACCCCTCGCCGACCGTGCGGGCCCGCACGGTCGGCGGCGCGGGCCCGCACGCCCGGGTGTCAGTGCCGGGTGCCAGGATGATCTCCATGAGCACACAGGGGACTCGGGGCACTCAGGGCAATCGGGGCACGTACGACCGCGGGGCCGAGCGGGAGTTGGACGCGGTGCTGGCCGATCCCGACGCGCTGCTGCACGCGGACCGGGACGACATCAGGGAGCGCCTGTCGTCGGACCTGCGGTACACGGGGCCGGCCGAGGACGGGCGGGCCGTTTTCCGGCAGGCCGAGGCGATATTCGGCACTGAGGACGTGTCGCGCGCGGAGTTCGCCTCCTGGCTGCACTTCGCCGCCGCCGTCCTCGACCGTACGGCTTACGCGGAGCGGATCGTGGCCGCGGAGCCCGACATGCCGTGGAGCACGGAGTGGACCTGGTGGCGCCCGGTGGGCCACTACCGGGCGCACCCCAACCTGAGCGGCGACTGCGGCACCGACCAGCTGCTTTACCGGGGGCAGCCGTTGCTCCAGGTCGACGGGCAGTGGTGCGACGACCGGTGGTTCGACCTGAGGACCGGCGAGCCGGTCCCCGCGCCGCCCGAGGACGAGATCCGGGAGTACAGCCCAGGCCGCGACGCCGAAGCCGTCCTGCCCGTCCTCTTCGACACGGACGCCGGCGCCCCGGCCCTGTCCGTGCCGCCCACCTGGGAGTACGCGGAACCGCTTGATGCCGAGGGGCGCTATCTCATCGAGGAGGCGCGTGGCATCGCCGTGCTGCGAATCAACAGCGAGGCGCTGGAGGGCTGGCCGACGGGCGGCGCGTCCTACGAGTCGGCCGAGGAGGGCGGCGTCGACCTCGACCCCTCGCCCGACCTGGACCCGCCGCTCACCGCCGCGCGGATGAACGACACATTCGAAGCGGACGGGGTGCTGCGCATCCCGGACCGGGATCTGCCCGAGGCCCTGGAACACCGGCCGACCCGTGTCTTCCTGACCGAGGTCGGGATACCCGTCTGGTGGGCGGGCGGCGTCACCGCGTTCAGCGCGGCCCGGACCGTCGAACCGCTGGCTACGGACCCGGAGCTGATGGTCGTCGGGACCTTCGAGCTGCGCCCCGGCGAGGACGGCGTGGTCTGCGTGCACCACACCACCGGGGTCGTTCACCTCCAGCACTCCGGGGCGTACGGCGCCGAGGCGGGTCGGCCCGACCCGGTTTTCTACTTCGCGCGCGACGTCGAGACATTCACGCTGTTCCTGGAGAACATGCGTCGCTACATGGGCGCGAGTTGGGACCCGTACGAGGACGAGACGGGCGCGGAATTCGAGTACGAGGACCGTATGGAGGACCTGGATCCACGGGCGTTCACCGCCGACGCGCCGTCCCGGGAAGTCTGGAAACACATCTTCGCCACGGTCACCGACTTGAGCGTCCACGGCTACTGACGCGGATGAAGTAGTCCTGCGTTCACGGACGTTGAGGCTGGCCCTGACCCACTCGCTGGCGCTGCGGGACCCGACGGAATCGGCCGAGAGCCTGCGGACGGCACTGACCAGCCGGGTCAGGAGCGAGCAGGCCAAGGGGATGCTGGCCGCCCACTGGGACGTACACCCGGATGTCGCGTTCCAGCCCCTGCGCGCCTACGCGCGCTCCCGGCAGCGCAAGCTCTACGAGGTGGCCCATGACATTGTCGAGCGGCGACTGGATTTACCCCGGAATTAATGGACTCGCCACATTGAAGTCAAGGGCAATCGCATTCATTCACCCTTACGGGTCGCCCTTGAGTGCGTAATCGATTCTGCTGACCGCGCGGGGACTAGCTTCGTGACGACCATCCCAGACCCTGGTGTGTCACTTCGAAAAGTGCAGAGTGGCGGAGAACCTGGGGGTGAGGGGTCGTGTCAGAGCCTGTTGTGCACGAGCTGATTCGTACGAGTGTGGTCGGAGGCAGCTTGGTCCTGGCGCTTGCCGGGGACTTGGATCTCCATGCGTCGCTCAGGGTCTCCCCACGGGTGAGCGAGGCCGTCCGGGCCGCCGGGGGGCCGGTGGTCATCGATCTGCGCGAGGTCACCTTCGTCGATTGCAGCGGCCTTGAGCTACTGCTCCAGATCCGCCGCGCGGTCCTCGCCCGGGGCGGCACCGTGCGGATCCTGTCGCCGCACCCCTCACTGCTGCGCATCCTGCGCTATCTGATCCTGGACGACCCCTTCGAGATCGTCGGGCAGATGAGCGGCGAGTTCAGCGACTGGCCTTGACCCCGACGTCAAGGATTACGGTCGAGGCATGCGAATCGGCGAGCTTGCGGACCGGGCCGGGACAACCACCCGGACGTTGCGTTACTACGAGTCGCGCGGGCTGCTGCCCGCGCGGCGAGCGGTCAATGGCTACCGCACGTACGACGAGAACGACCTGCGGCTCCTCCAGCAGATCCGGACCCTTCAGGATTTCGGGTTCGAGCTGGAGGAGACCCGCCCGTTCGTGGACTGCCTGCGGGCCGGGCACCCGGCGGGCGACTCGTGCCCGGCCTCACTGGCGGTCTACCGGCGCAAGCTCACCGACCTGGACACGTTGATCGGCCAGTTGCAGGCCGTGCGCGCCCAGGTCGGCGACCAGCTCGCCCGGGCCGAGCTGGAGGCCGAGGCGCAGGAGCCGGGCGGCCCCGAGCCCCGGTGCGAACTCACGCACTGACCGATTCGCGACCGACAGCACCGACAGCACCGACAGCACCGACAACACCGACAACTACAGGGGAGTGCAGCGATGGCGCATGCGATGGGTGTGGACGCGGTGACGGACGCGACCTTCGAGAACGACGTACTGAAGTCGGGCGGGCCCGTACTGGTGGAGTTCACGGCGGACTGGTGCGGCCCGTGCCGGCAGATCGCGCCGGTGCTGAGCGCGGTGGCCCGCGAACAGGCCGGCCACCTCAAGGTCGTCCAGCTGGATGTGGACGTCAACCCCGAGACGACGCTGCGCTACGGGGTGCTCTCGATGCCGACGCTCATGGTCTTCCGGGACGGTGAGCCGGTACGGCAGCTGGTCGGGGCCCGCCCCAAGCGCAAGCTCCTGGCGGAACTTGAGGACGTGGTCGCGCTCGCGGCGGCCGACTAATGGGCTGTCCCGCGATGAATCGAGGGGCAGCCCATTACGCGATCTTGCGGGCGCGTCCCTCGTCCCGTTGACAAACCCGACGATCACCGTGTATTCGGAGGTGGCAGGCGGGACAGCAGCGGAGGGAGTACACGATGGGTAAGGCCCTGATCATCTGCGCGTCGGTGTCGCACGGCAATACGCGCAGGGTCGCCGAGTTGATGGGGGAGTTGTTGGGGGCGCCGGTGGTGGAGCCGGAAGAGGTCGACAGTACGGAGGGTTACGACCTCATCGGCTTCGGCTCGGGGATCTTCTTGCAGAAGTTCCACCCGCGTCTGCGCGAGTTCGTCTCCTCGCTCCCGCGGCAGCAGGGGCGGGCGTTCGTGTTCGCAACGAGCGGTCTTCCCGCGCCTCGTTTCGGCCCGATGGTGCGACTGTTGGAGGGTAAGGGCTTCGAGGTGGAAGACACGTTCTCTTGCCGTGGCTTCGACACCTGGGCGCCGTTCAAGCTGGTCGGTGGGATCCGCAAGGGGCGGCCGGACAACAGAGATCTCGCGGCGGCGCGGTCGTTCGCAAAGGGGTTGAAGCACGCCGCTTAGGGAGCGTGGGTCGGTCGCCGGTCGGCCCGTTACACGACGAGGGCCGCGCGGGTTCCGACGTGTTCGCCTACGCCGAAGCGGAGGACGTCACGTTGCGGATCGACGGGATGGAGACCCAGGTCCGCCGCCCGCAAGCGGGCAGGCCGGGCCGGCGGGCCTTCGTCTCCGGCAAGCGCAGGCAGAACACCATCAAGACGACCACGATCAGCGACCACCAGGGCCGCACTCTGTGGTCTGGGGCCGAGCGGCCCGGCCGCATGCACGACCAGACCGCCATGCGCACCGAGGGCATCGCCGAGCAGTTCCACCAGCACCCCGGCGTGAAAGCCGAGGTCGACGACGGATACCGGGGCCTGGCGAACGAGTTTCACCGCCAGGTCTCGGCCCCGCCGAAGAAACCGAAGAGCGTTACGGACCCGGCCGACGGGCCACTCACCGAGTATTACGGCTGGCGCGAGCACAAACGCCGCCAGTCCTCCCGCCGGATCTGCGTCGAGCACGCCAACGCCGAAGTACGCCAGTGGCGCCCGCTCCAGCGATACACCGGCCGCCGCGAGACCTATGGCGAAACGCACCGGGCCATCGCCGCCCTCGTCTCCGACCGCGCCGCCCAGCGGCCCACCCTGCACAAGCCGGGCACCGACCTCGTGCCCGTCCGCGTGACCGCCTGCTGAATCACCCAGCACCCCCCCAGCCCAGCACATCCCGTGATCAATCGCGGGACAGCACGTAAGGACCCGCAGACAATTAACCTGCGGGTTTCAGGACTTGACCTCGCAGGTCAGCGAGCCGCTCGCCCGCATGCTGTTCTTCTGCGAGCCCTAGGGGAGAGTCCTCCGGACCGGTCGGGAGTGGCCCGACGCCAAAGGAAATACCCCGGGTGAATTGACACCCGGGGTATTTCTCTGCGTATATTTGACGCTTCCATGACTGGATAAAGAAAGGTCATGGAGAAACTTTATGGCCACAGTCTAACCGGGTGGGAGCTGAATTGTCAACCGAGGAATTGCAGAATGAACAGCAATTCATTCACCGGCTGTACGAGCGCCTTGACGCGCTCCGTGCGCAGGCCGAGACCGCCGTGCGGGGGGCCTTCGGCCAGACCGGCAACGGGCAGCAGGCGCGGGTGGAGCGCGAGGTGACCGCCATCGAGCGGAGCGCCGCGCTGGCCGCGCTGAATTCCGTGGACTCCGGTCTGTGTTTCGGCCGCCTCGACTTCAAGGACGGCAGCCACCGTCACATCGGCCGCATCGGAATCCGCGAGGACGACCCGGGCCGCACGCCTCTTCTCATCGACTGGCGGGCCCCCGTCGCGCGCCCCTTCTATCTCGCCACGGGACACCGGCCGATGGGGCTGCGCCGCCGCCGTCACCTCACCACCCTGGGCCGTGAGGTCACCGCGCTCCACGACGAGATCCTCGACCTCGGTGACACCGCGCGCACCGGCCACGAGGACCCGGCAGGTGACGCCGTGCTGCTCGCTGCCCTCGGCGCCGCCCGCACCGGCCGCATGGCCGACATCGTGCAGACCATCCAGGCCGAGCAGGACCGCATCATCCGCGCCCCGCACCAGGGCGTCCTCGTCGTCGAGGGCGGCCCCGGCACCGGCAAGACCGCCGTCGCACTGCACCGCGCCGCGTACCTCCTGTACGCGTACCGCGAGCAGCTGGCCCGCCGCGCCGTCCTGATCGTCGGGCCCAACCCGGCCTTCCTCGGGTACATCGGCGAGGTGCTGCCCTCGCTGGGGGAGACCGGCGTGCTCCTCGCCACCCCCGGGGAGCTCTTCCCCGGCGTACGGGCCACCGCCTCCGACACCCCGGCGGCGGCCGTGGTCAAGGGCCGCGCCACCATGGCGGACGCGCTGGCCAACGCCGTGCGTGACCGGCAGCAGGCACCCGAAACGGCCGTGGAGATCGCGTACGAGGACGGGACGCTGCCGCTGTCCCTGGAGCGGGCCATGGCGGAGGACGCCCGCGCCCATGCCCGCGCCACCGGTCTGCCGCACAATCTGGCCAGGCCGCACTTCACCCGCTTCGTGCTCGACGCCCTCACCGCCCAGCTGGCCGAACGGATCGGCGCCGACCCCTACGGCGGCCCCAACCTCCTGGACGCCTCCGACATCGAGCAGCTCGGCAAGGAGATCGCCGGGGACGCCGAGGTGCACGCCGCGATCGACACGCTGTGGCCGTACCTCACTCCGCAGGATTTCATCACCGACTATCTGGCCGAGCCCACCCATCTTCCTTGCTCCGACGCTGAGTTGATCCGGCGCACCGGCAGCTCGCGGTGGACCACCGCAGACGTGCCGCTCCTCGACGAGGCCGCCGAGCTGCTCGGCGACGACGACATCGCCGCCCGCCGCGCCGCGGCCAGGGAGTACCAGGAGCGCGTCGCGTACGCCCGCGGGGTCCTGGACATGTCGTACGGCTCGCGCACCTTCGAGTTCGAGGGGGAGGAGTCCGAGGTCCTGGCCGCGCACGACATCATCGACGCCGAGCGGTTCGCCGACCGGCACGACGAGGAGGACCACCGCAGCGCCGCCGAACGCGCCGCGGCCGACCGCACCTGGGCCTTCGGCCACATCATCGTCGACGAGGCGCAGGAGCTGTCCGCGATGACCTGGCGGCTGCTGATGCGCCGCAGCCCGACCCGCTCGATGACCCTGGTCGGCGATCCCGCCCAGACCGGCGACGCGGCGGGCTGCGCGTCCTGGCAGGAGATCCTCGGCCCCTTCGTCGACGACCGCTGGGAACACAACCGCCTCGGCGTCAACTACCGCACGCCCGCCGAGATCATGGACACGGCGGCGGCCGTGATGCGCGCCGCCGACCCGTCCTTCGAGCCGCCGAGCTCGGTCCGCGCCACGGGAGTGCGCCCCTGGACGCTGGCCGCCGAACCGGACGCGCTGGTGCGGACGGTCGCCGAGAGCGCCGCCAAGTGCGCGAGCGAACTCGCGGGCGCCGCGGAGCACGGCGCGGGCGGGCGGCTTGCCGTCATCGCCCCGGCCACCCTGCTCCCGGCCCTCGCCGCGGCCCTCCCGGACGCCGCCCACGGCGAGGCGCCCGACCTCACCAGCCCCGTCGTCCTGCTCGACCCCCGGCAGGCGAAGGGCCTGGAGTTCGACACGGTGATCGTCGTCGAGCCGGAGGCCGTCCGCGCGGGGTCACCGCGCGGACTCAGCGACCTCTACGTCGCCCTCACCCGCGCCACTCAGCGCCTCGGCGTCGTCCACACGGGGACCCTGCCGGACGCGTGGGCGCGGTGAGCGGCGCGTGGCTCAGGTGGCCGGCCTCAGCCACACGGTCGCCAGCGGCGGCAGCGTCAGCTGAAGGCTCGCAGGCCGCCCGTGTGCGCCGACCGAATCCGGCTTGAGCGGCTCGGTGCGGTGCACGTCGCTGCCGCCGTACCTGGCCGCGTCCGTGTTCAGCACCTCGGTCCAGGCCGGCACGTCGTCGGGGACGCCGATCCGGTACTCGTGCCGGACGACCGGTGAGAAGTTGGAGACGGCCAGCAGCGGCGTCCCCTCGGCGTCGAAGCGCAGGAACGCGAAGACATTGTCCTCGGCGGCGTCACCCTCCACCCAGGCGAAGCCGTCCGGGACGGTGTCGCGCTCCCACAGGGCCGGCGTGGCCACGTACACCGTGTTGAGGTCGCGGACCAGGTCCCGCACACCCCGGTGCTCGGGCTCGGCCGCGTAGGAGGGGTCGAGCAGCCACCAGTCGGGTCCGTGCGCCTCCGACCACTCCGCGCCCTGGGCGAACTCCTGCCCCATGAAGAGGAGTTGCTTGCCCGGGTGCGCCCACATGAAGCCGAGATACGCGCGGTGGGTGGCGCGCTGCTGCCACCAGTCGCCCGGCATCTTGCTCACCAGTGAGCGCTTGCCGTGCACCACCTCGTCGTGCGAGATGGGCAGGACGTAGTTCTCGCTGTACGCGTAGACCATTGAGAAGGTCATCTCGTGGTGGTGGTACCTGCGGTGGATCGGCTCCTTGGCGACGTAGTCCAGCGAGTCGTGCATCCAGCCCATGTTCCACTTCATGCCGAAGCCGAGCCCGCCGAAACCGCCGGGGCCGATGTGGTGCGTCGCCCGGGTGACGCCGTCCCAGGCCGTCGACTCCTCCGCGATGGTGACGACACCGGGGGTGCGGCGGTAGACGGTGGCGTTCATCTCCTGCAGGAAGGCCACCGCGTCGAGGTTCTCCCGGCCGCCGTGCTCGTTCGGCGACCACTCGCCGTGCTCACGCGAGTAGTCGAGGTAGAGCATCGAGGCGACCGCGTCCACGCGCAGCCCGTCGATGTGGAACTCCTCGCACCAGTACGTCGCGTTGGCGACCAGGAAGTTACGGACCTCCGGGCGCCCGTAGTCGAATTCGAGGGTGCCCCAGTCCGGGTGGTCGGACCGCTGGGGGTCCTCGTGCTCGTACAGCGGACGGCCGTCGAACTCGGCGAGCGCCCAGGCGTCGCGCGGGAAGTGCGCGGGCACCCAGTCGACCAGTACCCCGATGCCCGCCCGGTGCAGCGCGTCGACGAGATACCGGAAGTCGTCGGGCGTGCCCATCCGGGATGTCGGTGCGTAGAGGCCGGTGACCTGGTAGCCCCAGGAGCCGCCGTAGGGGTGCTCGGCGACCGGCATCAGCTCGACGTGGGTGAAGCCCAGGTCCTGCACGTACGCGGGAAGCTGGCTGGCGAGCTGACGGTACGTCAAGCCTGGGCGCCAGGAAGACAGATGGATCTCGTAGGCGGAGAACGGCGCCTCGTGGAGCGGCCGTCGGGCGCGTGTCGCCATCCACTGCTCGTCGTGCCACACATGGTGCGAGGCCGTCACGATCGACGCGGTGGCGGGCGGCACCTCGGTGCGCCTGGCCATCGGGTCGGCGCGCAGGGTGTGGCTGCCGTCGGGGCGCATGATGTCGAACTTGTAGAGCGCGCCCTCGGCGACCCCCGGCACGAACAGCTCCCAGACGCCGGTGGCGCCCAGCGAGCGCATCGGATAAGCGGTGCCGTCCCAGTAGTTGAAGTCACCGGCGATACGCACACCGCGCGCGTTCGGCGCCCAGACGGTGAAGCGGGTGCCGGTCACCTCCTGGTGGACCATGGGCATCGCACCGAGCGCCCGCCACAGCTCCTCGTGGCGGCCCTCGCCGACGAGATGCAGATCGAGGTCGCCGAGCGCGGGCAGGAAGCGGAACGGGTCCTGCATCTCCAGCTCGTTGTCCGCGTACGTGACGAGCAGCGTGTACTCGGGGACGGAACTCAGCGGCAGCACACCGGAGAACAGCCCGTCACCGTCCCCAATGAGCTCGGCCCGCAGGCCGTCCGCGAGCACGGTGACGGCCGTCGCGTACGGCCGCAGTGCCCGAAAGCCGATGCCGCCGGGCGCCGGGTGGGCGCCGAGCACCCCGTGCGGATCGTGGTGCGAGCCGGTCAGCAGCCGCTCCCGCTCCCCGTCGTCGAGGGGCACGGCGGGCTGCACGCCGGGGCCGCCGCTCCGGGCGGGACCGGACTTCCCGGACTTCCCGGACTTCCCGGCCGCCTTGGCGGACTTGGCCGGCTTGGGCGACTTCTCCGGCTTGGAGGCCTTCGGCGGCTTCGGAGCCCTGGGCGGCTTCGCCACCTTCGCCACCTTCGCCACCTTCGGCTCCGGCCGCACCGGCGGCTCGTCCGACGGCGCGTCTGTCCCCCCGGGCACCGGCGTCCCCGGCTTGTCCTGCACCGCCTTCACATCGGAGTCGGGCGCGGGATGCGCGGCCCGGGGCCCGACCGGCTCCATCTCGTGCGAGGGCGCGGGCAGGAAGGCGGGCGGCGCGGGCGGCGGGCTCGGGGATTCGGCGGGCTTGCCGGGCTTGCGGGACGGACGGGGGGTCACTGGTGCGGCCTCCTCGGGAGGATCCGGTCGGGTGCGGTGGGCGGGCAGGGGTGAGTCATGTGCCGGTACCGGCCGTGCTGCCGGCCTCCGGACCCGCCGCCGGGGGCGGGTCCACGTCGGGCTTCACGTCCCGCTTCTCGGCGCGGGGCGCGACAGGGGAAGGGGCCGGGACCGGTTTCGCTTCGGCGGCCAGCCGGTGCACCGCCGCGAGCGGTACCGGCAGCCAGTCGGGCCGGTGCCGGGCCTCGTACAGCACCTCGTAGATCGCCTTGTCGGTCTCGTACGCCCGCAGCAGCTCCGGTTCCTCGCGCGGATCGGAGCCCGAGGCGTGCGCGTACCCCTCGCAGAACGCGGCGCGGCACCGCTCCGCCCAGCGCGGGGCCCACGGCTCGCAGGAACGGGCGGCGTAGTCGAAGGACCTGAGCATGCCCGCGACATCACGGACCACCGGCTGCGGCCGCCGCCGTTCGGTGAGGGGGCGCGCGGGTTCGCCCTCGAAGTCGATGACCGACCACTCGCCGTCCGGCGCCCGCAGGGCCTGCCCCAGGTGCAGATCGCCGTGCACCCGCTGCGCGGACCACTCCCGGCCGGCCCGGCCGAGCGCGGCGACCGCGTCGAAGGCGGTGCGCAGCGCCGGTACGTACGGGACGAGCGAGGGCACCGCCTGCGCCGCCGCGTCCAGGCGCTCGGTCATCGCGGCCGCCAGCAGCTCCGTCTGCTGCTCGCCCAGCGTCGTCGTCGGCAGGGCGTCGGCGAGCGCGGTGTGCACCTCGGCGGTGGCACGGCCCAGGGCCCACGCCTCGGTGGTGAAGTCGTCACCGGCCCTCAGCGAGCGCAGCGCGCGCTGCCAGCCGTCGTCGGAGCCGTACAGGAAGGGCTGGAGGACCCCCAGGGTGTAAGGCTCCTGCTGGTCCTCGGTGTTGGCGGCCTCGAACCAGGCGACGGGGGCGGGCACCCGGCCGCAGCCCTTGCGGGCCAGGGCGAGCGGCAGTTCCAGATCGGGGTTGAGACCCGGGTGGATCCGGCGGAAGACCTTGAGGATGTACGCATCGCCGTACACCAGCGAGGAGTTCGACTGCTCGGTGGTGAGCATCCGGGGGTTGAGTCCGGTCGGGAGGGGGACCGCGGGAACGCGCTGGAACCGCAGGGTGCCGGGCGTGCCGGGGGTGCGCAGCCGCTCAAGGAGCAGCTCGGCCAGGCGCGGGTCCTGGAGTGCCTCGTAGACGGTACGGCCGGCCAGCGGCCCGTCCTGGACGTGCCCGATGAGGGCCGGGGCCAGCGGGACCGGCAGGGTGGTCCGCACGCCGATGAGCAGCTGGTAGCAGTCGGCGACGGGCGGTGCCTGCGCGGACGGCACGGGCTGCTGGACCCGCACCAGGAGATGCAGCAGGCCGGGACCGGCGGCGGAGCCCATGGGCAGCAGCTCGGTGGCGGAGATCAGTGAGATGTCGGTGATCGGCCGGCCCTTGCCCGCGAACCAGCGCTGCCGGGGGAGCCATTCCCTCAGCAGGGGGATGAGGGAGGGGAGCAGGGCCGGTGATGGAGCCGCTGGGCCGGTGTGCGGCTCCGTGCTCCGGGTTGATGCCGTACTCCGGGTGGATGCAGCCTCCGACATGGCATCGCGTCCTTTCCCCGGGCACACCACAGGATCCGCAGAGTGTCCCGGATTGCGACCGTAGCTGTCCGGGCGGTGCGTGGGGTTCTCCCCGCGGCGAGCGCGGGGAGTGTCGGGTCAGGATGCTCCGTACGGACCCGATTATGAGGGGGAGAGTGCCCCGGGCGGGGCGGTGGAAACCGCTCCGCCCGGGTGGGACCTCAGGTGTGCTTCTTCAACAGCTGCGACGTGTCCTTGCGCAACCGGAACCAGTAGAAGCCGTGACCTGCGAGGGTCAGCAGATACGGCCATTCGCCGATGGGGGGGAAGCGCACCCCGCCGATCAGCTCCACCGGATGCCGTCCGTTGAAGGACTGCAGATCCAGCTCGGTGGGCTGCGCGAACCGCGAGAAGTTGTGCACGCACAGCACCAGGTCGTCCTTGTACTCCCGCAGGAACGCGAGCACCGCCGGGTTGGACGACGGCAGTTCGGTGTAGGAACCGAGGCCGAAGGCCGGATTCTGCTTACGGATCTCGATCATCCGCCGCGTCCAGTGCAGCAGCGAGGACGGCGAAGTCATCGCCGCCTCCACATTGGTGACCTGGTACCCGTAGACCGGGTCCATGATCGCCGGCAGCGAGAGCCTGGCCGGGTCGCAGGAGGAGAACCCCGCGTTGCGGTCCGGGGTCCACTGCATGGGCGTGCGGACGGCGTCCCGGTCGCCGAGCCAGATGTTGTCGCCCATGCCGATCTCGTCGCCGTAGTAGAGGATCGGCGAGCCCGGCAGCGACAGCAGAAGAGCAGTGAACAGCTCGATCTGATTGCGGTCGTTGTCGAGCAGCGGGGCGAGCCGCCGACGGATGCCGATGTTGGCCCGCATCCTCGGGTCCTTGGCGTACTCCGCGTACATGTAGTCGCGCTCTTCGTCCGTGACCATTTCGAGCGTCAGCTCGTCGTGGTTGCGCAGGAAGATGCCCCACTGGCAGTTGGACGGGATCGCCGGGGTCTTGGCGAGGACCTCCGAGACCGGATAGCGCGACTCGCGGCGCACGGCCATGAAGATGCGCGGCATCACGGGGAAGTGGAAGGCCATGTGGCACTCGTCGCCACCGGACTCGAAGTCGCCGAAGTAGTCGACGACATCCTCGGGCCACTGGTTGGCCTCGGCGAGCACCACGGTGTCCGGGTACGACGCGTCGATCTCGGCCCGCACCCGCTTGAGGAAGGCGTGGGCGCGCGGCAGGTTCTCGCAGTTCGTCCCCTCCTCCTGGTAGAGGTAGGGCACGGCGTCGAGGCGGAAACCGTCGATGCCCAGATCCAGCCAGAAGCGCAGGGCCGAGATCATCTCCTCCTGGACGGCCGGGTTCTCGTAGTTGAGATCCGGCTGGTGGGAGAAGAACCGGTGCCAGAAGTACTGCTTGCGGACCGGGTCGAACGTCCAGTTGGAGGTCTCCGTGTCGACGAAGATGATCCGGGCGTCCTGGAACTGCTTGTCGTCGTCGGCCCAGACGTAGTAGTCCCCGTAGGGGCCGTCCGGATCGGACCGTGACTCCTGGAACCACGGATGCTGGTCGCTCGTATGGTTCATGACGAAGTCGATGATCACGCGCATTCCGCGGTGGTGTGCGGCGTCGACGAATTCCACGAAGTCGGCGAGATCGCCGAACTCGGGGAGGACGGACGTGTAGTCCGAAACGTCGTAACCACCGTCACGCAGAGGTGACTTGAAGAACGGCGGCAGCCAGAGGCAGTCGACGCCCAGCCACTGGAGATAGTCCAGCTTGGCGGTAATGCCCTTGAGGTCGCCTACGCCGTCTCCATTGCTGTCCTGGAATGAGCGTACGAGCACTTCGTAGAAGACGGCGCGCTTGAACCACTGGGGATCGCGGTCCTTGGCGGGCGTGTCCTCGAATGTGTCCTGGACGGGCTCATTGACGATCATGATGTGGGTGACCCTCCGATCGGCGGGGACGGTCGCAGGGCGACGATGTGCGCGGGCGTACGGCCCGGATCGAGGCGCACATAGTTGGCCCTGCCCCAGTGATAGGTCTCGCCGGTGAGCTCGTCGCGCACCGGGACGGAATCAGGCCAGTCGAGGCCGAGTTCCGGCATGTCCAACGAGACCGTGGCCTCCTGGGTGTGGTGAGGGTCGAGGTTGACGACCACCACAACGATGTTCGATCCCGAGCGTTTCGAGTACGCGATGAGCGCGTCGTTGTCCGTGTGGTGAAAATGCAGGGAGCGCAGCTGCCGCAGGGCCGGGTGGCGGCGTCGCAGCCGGTTCAGCGTGGTGATCAGCGGGGCGATGGTTCGCCCCTCGCGTTCCGCCGACTCCCAGTCCCGTGTCCTGAGTTGGTACTTCTCCGAATCAAGGTACTCCTCACTGCCCGGCCGGGCAGGAGTGTGCTCGCACAGTTCGTAGCCCGCGTACATGCCCCAGGCCGGCGACAGCGTGGCGGCCAGCACGGCCCGCGCCTCGAACGCGGGACGGCCGCCGTCCTGGAGGTAGCCGTGCAGGATGTCCGGGGTGTTCACGAAGAAGTTCGGACGCATGTACGAGGCTGTCTCGCCGGCGAGCTCCGTGAGGTACTCGGTCAGTTCCTCCTTGGTGTTGCGCCAGGTGAAGTAGGTGTACGACTGCTGGAAGCCGATGGCGCCCAGGGTCCGCATCATCGCCGGGCGGGTGAAGGCCTCGGCCAGGAAGATCACGTCCGGGTCGGTGCCGTTGATGTCCGCGATCACCCGCTCCCAGAAGACCACCGGCTTGGTGTGCGGGTTGTCGACGCGGAACATCCGCACCCCGTGGCCCATCCAGAAGCGCAGCAGCCGCGTCGTCTCACTGATCAGGCCCGGCATGTCCGCGTCGAACGCGATCGGGTAGATGTCCTGGTACTTCTTCGGCGGGTTCTCGGCGTAGGCGATGGTGCCGTCCGCGCGGTGGTGGAACCACTCCGGGTGCTCGGTGACCCACGGATGGTCGGGCGAGCACTGCAGCGCGAAGTCCAGCGCGACCTCCATGCGCAGGTCACGGGCGCGCGCCACAAAGTGGTCGAAGTCCTCGAAGGTGCCGAGGTCGGGATGCAGCGCGTCGTGGCCGCCCTCGGCCGAACCGATGGCCCAGGGGACGCCGACGTCCGACGGGGACGCCGAGAGCGTATTGTTCGGCCCCTTGCGGAAGGTACGGCCAATGGGGTGCACCGGCGGCAGATAGATCACGTCGAAGCCCATCGCGGCGACGGCGGTCAGCCGCTCGGCCGCCGTCCGGAACGTGCCGCCGACCACGCTGCCGTCCTTCTCGGTACGGGCCCCCTCCGAGCGCGGGAAGAACTCGTACCAGGAGCCGTAGAGCGCCCGCTCGCGCTCGACCAGCAGGGGCATCGCCCGCGACGGCGTCACCAGTTCACGCAGCGGGTGGCGGCTCAGCGCGGCGTTGGTCTCCGGGGTGAGGGCCGCGGCCAGCCGGGCGGCGGCGGGCCGCGCGGTGTCGCGCAGCGCGTCCACGGCGGCCAGCACGCCCTCGCGGCCCTCGTCCTTGGGCACCCCGGAGGCGGCCCGCTCGTACAGCGCTGCGCCCTCGGTGAGAACCAGCTCGGTGTCGATACCGGCCGGGATCTTGATCTGGGCGTGGTGGCGCCAGGTCGACACCGGGTCGCTCCAGGCCTCGACGGTGTACGTCCAGTGGCCCTCGGCGTCCGGTGCGACCTCGGCGCCCCACCGGTCGGTGCCGGGGGCGAGCTCACGCATCGGGATACGCGGCCCGTCGCGGCCCGCCGGGTCCCGCAGGACCACCTGGGCGGCGACGGCGTCGTGGCCCTCGCGGAAAACGGTGGCGGTGATCTGGAACGCCTCACCTGCCACCGCCTTGGCCGGCCTTCTCCCGCAGTCGACTGCGGGGCGTACGTCCAGGACGGGAATGCGACCGATCATTGGCTCACCTGGGGGCAGGGCGGCCGTGGCTGACCGCGGCTCGCGTTTTCGGGACTTCTGCGGGTCTGTCCTATTTAGCTGCTCCGCTGACGGCTGACGGGCTGCGGGCATGACCGCTCCTGTCCACGTTCACTCGGGTGGACCGACTCAGATCGACTGAGGGTTCGATTGTGTGTGCGTACCGGGAGAGCCTTCCTCCCATAACGGGTGGGCAATCCGGTGCTGTGTTAACTACTGCCGCGTAATGACGGGCGAAAACAGGAAGCGGGTCGGCCGCGCCCGGAGGGCGGGCGATCCGGTGTTTCCCGTGGGTCCGGTGGGGCTGCGGGAGTGCTGCGCGGGCATATCCGCGTGCGCCGCCGCGACCGCGCGCGGGGGCGGTGGGTACCCGCAGGCCGCCCCGTGTGCGCCGTGGTGACGAACGGCGCACTGCCACTAACGTCGGGGATGAAGGAGGGGCGCACATCGCGGTGGGCCCCCTCGGATGTGTCCCTCCCCGTGAAGGTGGAACCCGTGAAGGCCATTCGTCGATTCACCGTCCGCCCCGTCCTCCCCGAATCCCTGCGACCACTCAGCGACCTCGCCCGCAATCTGCGCTGGTCCTGGCACACCGAGACCCGCGAGCTGTTCCAGGCCGTCGACCCCGAAGGCTGGGTGGCCGCGGGGGGCGATCCCGTACGGCTGCTCGGGACCGTGCCGTCCCGGCGACTGGCCGAGCTGGCCGGCGACCGGTGTTTTCTGCGCAGGCTGACCGAAGCATCCGACGACCTCGACGACTACCTGAACGGCAGCAGGTGGTACCAGAAACAGAACGACGAGGGAGCCGAACTCCCGGGCGCAGTGGCCTACTTCTCGCCCGAATTCGGGGTCACCGCCGCCCTGCCGCAATACTCGGGCGGCCTCGGCATCCTCGCCGGTGATCACCTGAAGGCCGCCAGTGACCTGGGGCTGCCGCTCATCGGCGTCGGACTGCTCTACCGGCACGGCTACTTCAGGCAGAGCCTGACCCGCGACGGCTGGCAGCAGGAGCACTACCCCGTGCTCGACCCCAACGAGCTGCCCGTCTCCCTCCTCAGGGAGCCCGACGGCACCCCCACCCAGGTCGTGCTCGCCCTGCCCGGCGGACGCTCGCTGCGCGCACACATCTGGCAGGCCCACGTCGGGCGCGTACCGCTGCTGATGCTCGACTCGGACGTCGAGGAGAACGCGGCGTCCGAGCGCGACGTGACCGACCGGCTGTACGGCGGGGGCAGCGAGCACCGGCTGCTCCAGGAGATGCTCCTCGGCATCGGCGGCGTCCGGGCGGTCCGGGCCTACTGCCGTCTCACCGGGCACGCCGAGCCCGAGGTCTTCCATACCAACGAGGGGCACGCCGGATTCCTCGGCCTGGAGCGCATCCGTGAACTCGGCGCCCAGGGGCTTGAGTTCGACGCGGCACTGGAGTCCGTACGGGCCGGGACCGTCTTCACGACGCACACCCCCGTACCGGCCGGCATCGACCGCTTCGACCGTGAGCTCGTCGCGCACCACTTCGGGGACCAGGGCGAGCTGCCCGGCCTCGACGTCGGAAGGATCCTCCAGCTCGGCATGGAGACCTACCCGGGCGGCGAGCCGAACCTCTTCAACATGGCGGTGATGGGGCTGCGGCTCGCGCAGCGCGCCAACGGCGTGTCCACGCTGCACGGCGCCGTCAGCCGCTCGATGTTCGCCGGTCTGTGGCCGGGCTTCGACCCCGAAGAGGTACCGATCACCTCGGTGACCAACGGCGTGCACGCGCCGACCTGGGTCGCACCCGAGGTCATCAGGCTCGGGGCACGCCAGAGCGGCCTGAGCCGCACCGAGGAGGCCCTGTCGGTGGGCGACTCGCAGCGCTGGGACGCCGTCGCCGACATCGCGGACACCGACATCTGGGACCTGCGGCGCACCCTGCGCGAGCAACTGGTCCAGGAGGTACGCGAGCGGCTGCGCGCGTCCTGGCGCCAGCGCGGCGCCGGGGAGGCGGAGCTCGGCTGGGTCGACGACGTCCTCGACCCGGGCGTCCTGACCATCGGATTCGCCCGGCGCGTCCCCTCGTACAAGCGCCTCACCCTGATGCTGCGCGACCGCGACCGCCTGATGGAGCTGCTGCTCCACCCGACGCGGCCCATCCAGATCGTGGTGGCGGGCAAGGCCCACCCGGCGGACGACGGCGGCAAGCGGCTCGTGCAGGAGCTGGTGCGGTTCTCGGACGACCCGCGGGTGCGCCACCGCGTCGTCTTCCTGCCCGACTACGGCATGCGGATGGCGCAGAAGCTCTACCCGGGCTGCGACGTGTGGCTGAACAACCCGCTGCGTCCACTGGAGGCGTGCGGGACAAGCGGGATGAAGGCGGCACTCAACGGCTGCCTCAACCTGTCGGTGCTCGACGGGTGGTGGGACGAGTGGTTCGAGCCGGACTTCGGCTGGGCCATCCCGACCGCCGACGGCGCGGCCACCGACGACGACCGCCGCGACGAGCTGGAGGCGAACGCGCTCTACGACCTGATCGAGCAGCGCGTCGCCCCGCGCTTCTACGACCGGGGACCCGGCGGGCTGCCCGACCGCTGGATCGAGATGGTCCGCCAGACGCTTGTCACGCTCGGCCCGAAGGTACTGGCCGGACGCATGGTGCGGGAGTACGTGGAGCGGCTGTACGCCCCGGCCGCCCACGCCCGCCGGTCCCTGGACCCGGACACCGCACGGGAGTTGGCGGTCTGGAAGGCCGGGGTGCGTACGGCGTGGCCGCAGGTCGCCGTCGACCACGTGGAGGCGCTGACGCCGACCGCCGTGAACGGCACCGCGGAGCTCGGCTCCACTCTCGCCCTGCGGGTTCGGGTGGCGCTCGGCGCGCTGGGGCCGGACGACGTGGAGGTGCAGGCGGTGGCGGGCCGGGTCGACCCGGACGACGCGATCGGCGAGGCCCATACCTTCCCGCTGAAGCCGAGGGGCGGACCGGACCTGGAGGGCCGCTGGGTGTACGAGGGCCCGCTCGTCCTGGACCGTACGGGCGCCTTCGGCTATACGGTCCGGATCCTCCCCGCACACCGTCTGCTGGCGACCCACGCGGACCTGGGCCTGGTCGCGGTGCCTTCGGAGACGACGGGGGAGGCGGCGGGGGTTCTGATGCGGTGATCGTGTGTGGGGGTTCCGGCTCCGGGACCCCCACACACGGGCAGTGCCCGGGGCTGGTGGCCCCGGGCACTGTGCGGATCAGTGGTTCGGACGCTGATGGTGCGTCAGAAGGTGATCTTCCAGCTGTTGATGTAGCCGGTGTCCTGCGCGGCGACGTCCTGGACCTTGAGCTTCCAGACGCCGTTCGCGGTCTCGGAGGACGCGTTGACCGTGTAGGTCTCGTTGACGTTGTCCGCCGAGTCGTTCGACGAGGACGGCTTCAGCCGGTAGGACGTTCCGTCCGGGGCGAGCAGATCGACGACCAGGTCACCGCGCCAGGTGTGCACGATGTTCACGGCGACCTTGAGGGTGGCCGGAGCGGCACCCGTCTTGGTGGAGGTGATCGAGGAGGTCACCGCGGCGCCGTTGTCCGGGATGGCGACGTCCACGAGGTTCTCGAAGGACGTGCCGGTGTCACCACCGGGGCGGCTTCCGACGTTGATGCCGGCCCACGCGTCCGCGACGGCCTTGTACTCGGCGCTGGTGGTGCCGTACAGCTCACCCGCGACCGCGAGGGTGCCGGTACGGGCGCCCGCGTAGTCGGTGCGCGTGTTGAACTTGGTGGTGAGCGCCTTGAACCAGATCTGCTGGGCCTTCGCACGGCCGATGCCGGTCACCGGCAGGCCGTCGGAGGTCGGCGAGTCGTAGTTGACGCCGTTGATGGTCTTGGTGCCGCTGCCCTCGGAGAGCAGGTAGAACCAGTGGTTCGCCGGGCCCGACGAGTAGTGGACGTCGATGCCGCCGATGCCCGAGTACCAGGCGTCCTTGGACGAGCCGTCCTTGCTCGGCTTGTCCATGTAGCGCAGCGGAGTGCCGTTGCCCCGGATGTCGATCTTCTCGCCGACCAGGTAGTCGCCGACGTCCTGTGGGTTGTTGGCGTTGAACTCGACGGCCGCCGCGAAGATGTCGGAGGTCGCCTCGTTCAGGCCGCCGGACTCACCGCTGTAGACCAGACCGGCGGTGTTGGAGGTGACGCCGTGCGTCATCTCGTGCGCCGCGACGTCGATCGAGGTCAGCGGCTTGGTGTTGCCCGCGCCGTCGCCGTACGTCATGCAGAAGCAGGCGTCCGACCAGAACGCGTTGACATACGCGTTGCCGTAGTGGACCCGCGAGTACGCGCCGACGCCGTCGCCCTTGATGCCGGTGCGGCCGTGCACGTTCTTGAAGTAGTCCCAGGTGAGACCCGCGCCGTAGGCGGCGTCGGCGCCCGCGGTCTCGGCGTTCTGCGGAGTGCCGTCACCCCAGACGTCGTCGGGGCCCGAGAAGAGGGTGCCGGTGCCCGAGGTGCCGCGGTTGAGGTTGTAGGTCTTGTGGTTGCCGCGGCCACCGTCGGTCAGGTTGAAGGTGGAGCCCGACTGGGTGGAGCCCACCGGCACCTGGCCGCTGTACTGGGTGTTGCCGGTGCCGTTCTCGATGGCCTGCCACTCGAACAGCTTCTTGCCGGTCGAGGCGTCGGTGACGACGTGCAGCTCGTTGGGGGTCTGGTCGTGCTGCAGGCCCCCGACGACCGTCTCGTACGCCAGCGTCGGCTTGCCGTCGGTCAGCCAGACGACCTTGCGCGGCGCCCGGCTGGCGTCGGCCTTGGTGGAGCCCTCCGCCTTGGCGGCGCTCAGCGCCTGCTTCTCGGCTGCCGCCGGGGCGACGTCCGCGGTGGTGTCGACGGCCTTCAGCTTGGCCTTCGACGCCTTGGTGACACCCTCGGTCTTCCCCGCCTTGGTCTCGGCGACGACGAGGTCGCCACCGAGGACCGGGAGTCCGTCGTAGGTGCGCTCGTAGCGTGTGTGGGTGGTGCCGTCACGGTCCTGGACGACATCACGTACGACCAGCTTCTCCTTGGCGCCGAGGCCGAGTTCCTTCGCGGTGGCCGCCTTGGTGGCGTTGGCCTCGCGTATCAACTCGGCGCGCTGTGCGGGGGAGAGCTTGGCGGGCAGAGCGCCCGGGTTGGGCTGTGCGGCCGCCTTGGTGGCAGCCCCCGAGTCGGGGCTGGCATGTGCGGCGCCGGCCTGAACGCCTACGGCGAGCAGGGCGGTGGCGGCGATGAGCGCGCCGGTAGCAGTGGCGCGGTTACGCCTGCGGGGGGTCGTGGGTCTCACGCGAACTCCATCTGCGAAGGAGGTACCGGACGACTGGGTGGGCCGGCCGGGCAGGGCAGCAGAACGGAAGAACAAACAGGCAGAGCGTCAGTACGAGCTACGTGCTGAGGTGCGAGTGATGCGTGGATCGGGGGAAGAGTGCCAGTCGGGACGAGTACCTGTCAGGAGCGCATCAACAAGTTGGCCAAAAATCGTCCGTTGCCCGAATGGTCACGTTCGTTAACCGGACGTTTCGGCGGCATCTGCCGTGTGTTGCCGATCATCGCCCCGACACCGTTCAGGGTCCGGCGCAGCCCGAATTCGAAGAGGGTGTCGATGTCGAGCTCGAACTCGCCCTGTTCGAGCATGCTGTTGAGCAAGGGGTACGTGCCCGCCGCGGTGATGGCTTCGAACTGTGGCTCGTTCCGTGCCATCCACTCGTCGCCGGACATCCCGGTGTCCTGAAGCGCCCTGTCCTCCGACTCGACGGCGACGACCAGCCCCTGGACGTACGCGAAGAGTGTGAGATGGGTGTAAATCATGTCATGCGGGTCGAGCCCGGTCCCCTTGAGGTTGCTCAGCACCCGCTCGGTGTACCTCATCGCCTGCGGGGTCGCGGACGGCCGGGTGAAGCCGCCCATCGCGTGCGCCATCCACGGGTGGCGCCCGCACATCGCCCACAACTTCCGTGCCGCCGGCACGGCGGGACCGGCCCCAGCGGGTCCTCGCCGAACGCCCCGTCCGTCATCAGCCGGACCAGCTCGCCCTTGCCCGGGACGCGCCGGTACAGCGCCATGGTGGAGGTCGAGAGCTCGGACGCGAGGCGCCGCATCGACAGGGACGCCAGCCCCTCGGCGTCGGCGAGCGTCACGGCGGTGCCCACGATGCGCGGCACGGGCACCACGCGCCCGCCGACCGGCACCGACGCCACTCCTGACGCGAGCGCCGAAGTCACCGCCGATCCGGCTGCCGCCGCCGGGTCCTCGGTCGCCGTATAGAGGCCGCATGGAGATCGCGGCGTCCGGCACGTTGTCGTCGGTCGCCGACGCTCCGCGTCGACTCCCTCCTCCGCCCTGCGGTTCCACGCACCAGACCCCGCTCCCTCACCCACGGAGATCGGCCGGACACCCCCTCTAGGCGATCCGTATCGCCTTCACCAGTCCGGCGACCAGGTTCGCCCGGTCGGCCATGGCCTCGACCACCAGGTACTCGTGGTCGGCGTGGGCGCCACCCCCGACCGCTCCGAGGCCGTCGAGTGTGGGCACTCCCAGCGCGGCCGTGAAGTTGCCGTCGCTTCCGCCGCCGACCACCCTGCCTTCGAGTTCGGGAAGCAGCCGCTTCGCCACCGCGAAGAGCCCGGCCGACGCCGACTCGGGCATCGGGGGGCGGCCGACGGATCCCCGAACCGTGATCTTCGCCCCGTCGAGATGCGGAGCCAGCGCCGCGAACGCGGCTTCGATCCGGTCCTTCTCGCCGACCGACTCGACCCGGACGTCTACGACGACGGTCGCCTCCGCGGGCACGACGTTGTCCAGGGTCCCTGCGGACGCGACGGTCGGGGTGACCGTCGTGCCGATGTCGGGCCGGCCGAGCGCCGCGACGTCCAGTACCTGGTGTGCCGCTTCGATCAGGGCGTTTATCCCGGCCGCGGGCTCAAGGCCCGCGTGGGACGCCCGGCCCGCGACGGAGACCTGGAACGTGCCGCAGCCCTTGCGGCCGGTCTTCAGACCTCCGCCGTCGGCGGCGCCCTCAAGTACGAGGACGGCGCCGCAGGCAAGGGCGCGTTCTTCGAGGAGGGCGCGGGACGAGCCGGAGCCGACCTCTTCGTCGGCGGTCACCAGGATCTCGACGCCCGACCGGTCGTCGAGCGTCGCCAGGCCATGAACGGCCTGGACCAGACCGCCCAGCATGTCGAAGACCCCGGGGCCGGTCGCACGGCCGTCCTCGACCGTGAAGGGGCGGCGCTCCAGGGTGCCGAGCGGAAACACCGTGTCGTGGTGACCGAGGACCAGCACCTGCGACTCGCCACCGGCCGACCAGTGGACGTGCGGCCCCGCTTCACTCTCCACGAGGACGGCCTGCCCGCCGAGGCGGCTCTCGATGACGGCGGCGACAGCCTTGGCCGATGCCGTCAACGCGTCGAGATCGCGCGACGGGGACTCGACCTCGACGAGTGTCCTGAGGTCGTCGATCATCGCGTCAACACTCACGTGGGCGGTCCTGCGCGTCGTCATGCCGCCAGGGTAGCCAGCGCCCCGCAGACCACGCTCCAGGGTCCGCGGTTTCGTGAGTGCTGGCTCCTGCGGAAACACCGGGATCCGGGCTGGGCGAGCAGCGGCGGTATCGGTGGATGATGCGCGGTCGGCGGTTCCACCTCGGTGGAGTCGGTAGCAGTGAGTGAGGTATCCATGGTCTTGCTGATCACCGGTTTCGCCGACTGTGGCGGGTCATGACGTTGTTGACGGTGGGGTTGTGCTCGCCGTCGGAGCGGGATCGTCGGTAGACGGTCTCGCGCGGACGACCGCTCGGTCGCCTCGTGGCCCGAACAGGTGAAGGATCTCTACGGCGCTCGTGCTCGCCGGACCGAACCAGTGCGGTTCGGTGGTGTCGAACTCGGCCACTTCTCCGGGGCTGAGGGTGGATTCGTGTTCTCCGAGAATGAGTCGCAGCTCGCCTGCGAGGACGTAGAGCCACTCGTAGCCGTCGTGGGTGACCAGCTTCGGTTCGCGGGCGCTCAGTACCTGTTTGAAGACCTGCACCCTGCCTGGGTACTGCGTCAGGGGCACGAGGGTGCTGCCGTGCGCTTTGCGCAAGGGCGTGAGATGCACCCGGGGGTCACCGGTGGCCGGCGCGGCCACCAGTTGGTCGAGCGCGATGCGGTGCGCACGCGCGAGCGGAATGAGCAGCTCCAGGGTCGGGCGCCGTTTGCCCGATTCGAGACGGGACAGCGTGCTCACCGAGAACCCGGTCGTAGCGGCCAGCGCCTCCAGCGTGAGCCGGCGGTCCCGGCGCAGCGCGCGCAGTCGGGGCCCGATGCCGTCGAGTATCTGTTCCAGTTCCTCGTCCATGGAGTCCATTTTGCAGTCTCCGCAAATCCGCTGGGCTGTGGTCGTCGTCCGGCCCGAGCATGGACGCACAGATGTTCCCGTACTTGATGAGGTAGGCCGTGACCGCGACGACTCACACTGTTCAACCCCTTCTGAGTGCGCGTAGGCGCTGGACGGTGCTGGCCGTCTGCTGCCTGAGCATGTTCCTGGTGGGCCTGGATACCACCATCGTCAACGTGGGCCTGCCGGCCATCGGGCGCGGCCTGGATGCCGGGACCCGCCGGCTCGAATGGACCGTGGACGCCTACACTCTGGCCCTGGCGAGTCTCCTGATCTCCTCCGGTGCGCTGGCGGATCGCTTTGGGCGCCGACGGGTGTTCCAGTTGGGGTTGGTCGTGTTCGGCACGGCCTCGCTGCTCTGCGCGATCGCCCCTTCGGTGGGCGCGCTCACCGCGGCCCGTGCGGTCCAGGGAGTCGGCGCCTCGATGCTCAGCCCCGTGGCACTCGCGATCGTGGTGAACTCGATGCCCGATCCGAAGGAGCGAGCGCGGGCGATCGGGGTCTGGGCGGCGGTCTTCGGGCTCAGCATGGCCGCCGGCCCCGTCACGGGCGGCGCCCTCATCGAGGCCTTCGGCTGGCGGTCGGTGTTCTGGGTCAACGCGCCGGTCATCGTTCTCGCCCTGGTGCTCAGCTCGCTGTTCGTGCCGGAGTCCCGAGCGCAGAAGGCGCTGAGGCTCGACATACCGGGTCAGGCCCTGCTGACAGCGGTCATCGGAGTCTCGGTCGGCGTCCTCATTGAGGGGCCGCACATCGGCTGGACATCGCTCGTGGCGGTTTCCGCTTACGCGATCGCCGCCGTGGCGGCGTTCGGATTCGTGTGGGTGGAGTCCCGCCGACGCGAGCCGCTGATGGATCCGCGGCTCTTTCGCAGTCCGGCGTTCAGCGGTGCGGTCCTGGGCGCCGTGGCGGTCTTCGTCGCCCTGAACGTGACGCTGCTGCTCAACACCCTCTACCTGCAGCACGGCCGGGGATGGACGCCATTGGCCACCGGACTGGTGACCTTGCCCATGGCTGTCGGAGCGACCCTCTGCGCCCCCCTGTCCGGCCGGCTGGTCGGTCGTGTCGGAGCGCGGCCGCCACTCGTCCTGGCCGGTGGCTTCATGACGGCCGGCGGACTCTGCTTGGTCGGGCTCGACCAGCACACGAGCGTGACGCTGCTCCTCCTTGCCTACTTGCTCATCGGCATCGGGTTCGGGTTCGCCAACGCTCCGATCACCAACACCGCAGTGAGCGGACTGCCTCCGGCCCGTGCCGGCGTGGCCGGAGCGATCACGTCCACCGCACGCCAGTTCGGCGCTGCGGTCGGCATCGCCATCGCCGGCGGTCTGGTCGCCGGTACAGACCCGACGGGCCTGGCCCACGCATCCCGTCCGGGCTGGATCCTGGTCGCCGCCTGCGGACTATTCCTGTTCCTCGTGGCCCACGCATCGCGGCTGCCACCGCGCTCGTGACCCGCCGCCACACACGGCGAACCACCCGCCTGCCATCAAGGCCGGTGACTTCCCCCATCGCCGCGCAAGCCGCCTGCTCCTCAATCTGGCATGACCCGACCGGACGGTGCGCCAATGCGCGGGATGTCGGGAGGAGTTCGAAGGAGCCCCAGCGGGGACCGCTACTGAACGTAGTTATTGTCAACCGGATCGCGGATTCGCCAGTCCATTGTCAGTGAAGCGCCTTCAATGCCAGTGAAGTCGCGGATCGTACACCCTGTAGGTTCCGCGACTTCGTGAGCACCGGCTCCTGCGGAAACGCTGGAATCCGCACCGAGTGAGCAACAGCCCTGTCGTTCGATGGTGAGCAATCAGCGTTCCTTGCCGATCGAGCTGGTGACAGCGAGTGAGGTATCTTCCACAACGCCCTGGACATCGCGGAGATCGTCCGGCAGCTCTTGGAAGAGCGCTGGGAGATCGCCCCGGAGGATCTGGCCCACATCTCGCCGTACCTGAACCGAACGCATCAACCAGTTCGGCGAGTACGCCACCCACGAGCTCGGCATCCAGCCCGAGGCGTACGAGACGAAGCTGGATGTCGACTTCGCTCCGCTGCGCGACCAGGACCTGGCCGCAGGCAGCTTGAACGCTCGTCAACCCGGTGGGAGTACCGCGGTCAGCGCACCGCCGCCTGCTGCACCTTGTCGAGGTCGTCGTGGTAGACGACCTCGTTGAATCGTAACCGCAGGCCGTGCTTGGCCAGGAGCCACGCCACGATGGCGTCGAGGTGTTCGCGGTGTTCCTTGGTGCGGGCCTGGAGATATGCCTCGCGGACATCGTCGAGTTCGTCGGCGAGGACCTGGTTCATGCGTTCGCGGATGTACCGCTTGAGGTTGATGTACTCCATGAAGACTTCGGTGATGCCTGCGTCGACGAGCCGGCCGAAGAGTTGGTCCAGCAGTTCGGGCTGATGTCTGGTGCGGCGAGCGGCTGTTCGCATTCGATACGCCGGTCTGGGAGCACGACCTCGACAACGACCTGCGGCTCCTCCGGCTGGGCGTGGAGACACATGCGATCACCAGCCACTTCCTGCTGCCCCTGCTGGTGCGGCAACCGGGCGGGCTCGTGGTCGAGATGACCGACGGGACGTCCGCGTACAACGGAACGAACTATCGCTACTCGTACTTCTACGACCTGGTCAAGAACAGCGTGCTGCGCATGGCGTTCGTGCTCGCACACGAGCTGAAGCCGCACGGCGGGACGGCGGTTGCGCTCACCCCGGGCTGGCTGCGCTCGGAGATGATGCTCGACGGCTTCGGCGTCACCGAGGACAACTGGCGCGACGCGCTGGTTACGGTGCCGCACTTCTGCATTTCGGAGAGCCCGTCGTATGTCGGACGCGCGGTCGCGGCGCTGGCTGGCGACGCCGACGTCGCGCGCTGGAACGGCCAGTCGCTGTCCAGCGGGCAACTCGCACAGGAATACGGCTTCACCGACCTCGACGGCTCGCGCCCGGACTGCTGGCGCTACCTGGTCGAGGTCGACGACGCCGGCAAGCCGGCGGACGCAACAGGGTATCGGTGACGGGCACCGCTCATGGGCCGCGGCGTTAACAGCGGTAGCCGTACAACTCCCGGCCTGTGAGCGGGCTATCGTCCGGTCCGGGCGGCCCGGCGCGGTGTCACGGCTCGTCGCCGGCGTCCGGGTCGGGCGCAGCGGGCGCAGGGCTCCGTGCGGCAGGTCCGGGGGTGGGAAGGAGCGCCAGGGGCGGGAAGGAGCAGCGGCCAAGCATGTCGATGTGGTGCCACGTGAACGGCGAGAGGCGAGCGGCGTCCTCTTCACGCACGTCGAAGCCATCCGCGCGGAGCCGGGCCAACGCGGCTCTCCGAGGACCGTCCCGCTGAACTGGTTCGGCTGCTGGGGGAATTCGTGTCCGACCGCGCCGCCTACTCCCTGCGGAGTATCCGCACTGCCTGCCGCTGTGGGACGACCGTGGTGCCCCGCAGCGGAATTCTGGATGTCCGCACCGGGCTCCCCGTCCGCACCCCCACCGGGGCCCGAAGCCTTCACCGATAATCCAGGAGATGTCATGCCCACATCGGCACATGAGTCCCGCGCGGCCTCGCTCAGGGGCCCGGCCCGGCGCCCGCGCGGCGCCGTCGCGCTGCTCACAGGTTCTCTCGCCTACGCTGTACTCACCGCTGCGTACGTCGTCGCCAACCGCGCCACCCCGCAGCCCGGCGCATCCGGCCGCGACATTCTGCATCACGTACGCGACGAGGGCACAGCGATTGATCTGGGCGCCTTCCTGCTGGTCGTCGCTGCCGTGCTTCTGGTGCCCGTCGCAGCCACCCTGTCCCGGCTGGTGCGGAAGGGACAGGGCTCAGGCGCCGCGGCGACAACAGCCCTCGCCGGCGGACTGCTGGCCGGTGGCGCGCTGGCCTCCAGCGCCGCGTTCGCCTGGACCCTCGGCCGGCTTCCGGAGGAGTCACCCACAGCCCTGGCCCGTGCTCTGGCAGACCTGTCCTTCCTCGCCGGCGGTCTCGGATACGCCGTGTCCTTCGCGCTCCTGGCGGCAGGCACCTGCCTGCCAGCCCGCAGCAGCGGACTCCTGTCGCGCGCCTGTGCCACCACCGGACTGGTCATCGCTGCCGCCGGCCTGGCCGCCACCCTCCTGCTCCTCGTCTTCGGGTTCAGCTACCTGCTGCCCGTCGTCCGCTTCGGTGGCACCGCATGGCTGGTGTGGGCCGCGTTCGCACTGGCCCGCCCGCGCCCGACCGCACCCGGGGTGGACGCATGACCACCGCCTCGCCCGTACGACTGCGCTCGGCCCGGCAGATCCCCGTCGGCGCGGGCCTCCTGCTGCTCGCGTCCGCCGCCTTCCACACCGTCGTCCTTGTGCTTGTCGGCGGTCCGTGGGACGGCCCCGTCTCCTGGCGGAAACCGATTACCTTCGGGCTGTCCTTCGGGATCAGCGTTCTGACCATTACCTGGATCTGCCGGCTCCTCCCGCTCGCCACGCGCACCCGCACTCTCCTCCTGGGCGCGTTCACCGCGGCGTCCCTGCTGGAGACCAGCCTGATAACCCTGCAGGCATGGCGCGGTGTCCCCTCGCACTTCAACACCGAGACCACCTTCGACACCGTCGTCGCTCGCGCCCTCACAGCCGGCGGCATCACCCTCATCGCGTTCGCCAACACGGGCCGTCAGGTGGCACGGCTGAGCGTAGATTCCACGTACCGCAGGATCCATGTCGGCCAAGAGCAGCCAGGCTAACTCCAGCCGGCTCTCGTAGACGACGGGCCCAGCCATCGTCGTTGATGCGTATCGTCCCGAATGGTGAGTCTGGCCGTGGACAGAGCAAAAACTCCGCCACGGCACCGACCAGGTGAAGTCCGCCAAACGCAGATCCCTGAAGGGGACCTTGCGCACCGACGCGTCGTGGTACCGGATCGACGCCATGACCGGTGCATTCTTCTTTCGGGATCGAATTGAACTCCGAACGGCCATACAGGCGACGGCAGTTACTGGCCGCAGCCAGTGCCCACGGAACCGTGAGAATGCCCATTCGCTGTCCATCTCGCAGGGGCATTGTCCATCAGAATGCGGAACCTACACACCCGCGCCGTCAGGCCAGGCTCTCCCGCCACGCCCGGTGCAGACCGGCGAACCGGCCCGTTCCCGCGACGAGTTCGGCCGGGGCGCCATCCTCGACGACGCGGCCGTGTTCCATGACCAGCACCCGGTCGGCGATCTCCACCGTCGAAAGGCGGTGGGCGATCACCACGGCGGTGCGGCCGCGCAGCACGGTGTGCATCGCGCGCTGGACGGCCCGCTCGCCCGGGATGTCCAGGGACGACGTGGCCTCGTCGAGGATCAGCACCGCCGGGTCGGCGAGCAGCGCGCGGGCGAAGGCCACCAGCTGGCGCTGGCCCGCCGAGATCCGGCCGCCCCGCTTGCGTACGTCCGTGTCGTACCCCTCGGGCAGGCTGCTGATGAACTCGTGCGCGCCGATGGCCTTCGCCGCCCGCTCGATGTCCTCGCGGGTGGCGTCAGGGCGGCCGATGGCGATGTTCTCCGCGACCGTGCCGGAGAACAGGAAGGCCTCCTGCGTCACCATCACCACCCCGCGCCGCAGCTCGGGCACCGCGAGGTCGCGCAAGTCCGTGCCGTCGAGCAGGACTTGGCCCTCGGTCGGGTCGTAGAAGCGGGCGAGCAGCTTGGCGAGCGTCGACTTGCCCGCGCCCGTCGAGCCGACGACGGCGACCGTCTGGCCGGCCGGCAGCGTCAGGTCGAGGCGCGGCAGCACTTCGCCGCCGGTGCGGTAGGCGAAGCTCACCCCGGCGAAGACGACCTCGCGGCCCCGGTGTTCACGGGCCGTCGCGGGCAGCTCGCGTGGCTGCGTGGGCTCAGGAACGGTCGGTGTCTGAGCGAGCAGCCCGGCGATCTTCTCCAGCGAGGCGGCCGCCGACTGATAGGAGTTGAGGAACATGCCGAGCCGGTCGATCGGGTCGTACAGCCGCCGTAGATAGAGCACCGATGCGGCCAGCACACCGAGCGCCAGCGTGCCGTCCGCGACCCGGTAGGAGCCCCACAGCACAAGCCCCGCGATCGCGGTGTTCGCGACCAGCCGGGAGCCGGTCACATAGCGCGCCATCTCAAGGAGGGTGTCGCCGTTCGTCAGCTCGTGGCGGTGGTTGAGGACCTGGAAGTCCGCGTCGTTGGCCTCTTCGCGGCGGAAGGCCCGCACCGGCCGGATGCCGTTGATCGTCTCCGCGAACTTCACGATGACGGCGGCGATCGCCGTGGACCGCCTGCTGAAGATCCGCCCGGCGCGGCGCTGATAGAGCCGCACGAGCAGATACAGCGGTACGAAGGAGAGCACCGCGAACCCGCCGAGCCCGATGTCCAGATAGAGCAGCAGCGCGCAGATGTAGACCACGGACAGGATGACCCCGAGCAACTCCTGGAGGCCCTCGCCGAGCAGCTCCCGCAGCGACTCCACGTCTGTCGTGGAGCGGGAAATGAGCCGCCCCGAGGTGTACCGCTCGTGGAAGTCGACGCTCAGGGCCTGCGCGTGGCGGAAGATCCGGCCGCGCAGATCAAGGAGCACGTCCTGGTTGACTCGGGCGGACGCCTGGATGAAGGCGTACTGGAGCGCCCCCGCGCCCAGTGCGCACACCAGATAGCCGGCCCCGACCGCGATCAGCGGCCCGAAGTCGTCGCGCCTGAGCGCAGGTACCCCCCGGTCGATGGCGTACGCCACCAGTAGCGGCCCGGCCTGCACCACGGCCTGCTGGAGGAGCAGGAGCAGCGTCGCGACGGTGACCGCGCCCCGCCTGGACCGCAGCAGCGAGCGCAGCAGCGTGCCCGTCGCCCCCTTGACGGCGGGCAGCGCGTCGCGATCGAAGAGGTCCTCGGTCCGCGCCGCGACAACGGTCCCCGGACCGGTCGGGGCACCGGCGCCGGTACCCGAGTCGGATTCGGGGGCGGGCCTGCCGTCCACGGTGGTGGTCATGCGTGATCCCCCTTGTCTGCGGCTCCGACGGGTTCGCCGTCGCCCGCACCCGACATCAGCCAGGCGTACTCGTCGCTGCTGCGCAGCAGTTCGTGGTGGGTGCCGACGGCGGTGATCCGGCCCTCGGAGAGCAGTGCGACCCGGTCGGCGAGCAGTACGGTGGACGGCCGGTGCGCGACAACAAGCGCGGTGGTCCTCGCAAGCACCCGCCGCAGCGCCGCCTCCACCAGCGTCTCCGTATGCACATCGAGCGCCGACAGCGGATCGTCCAGGACGAGGAACCGGGGCTCGCCCACCACGGCCCGCGCCAGCGCGAGGCGTTGCCGCTGTCCGCCGGACAGGCTCAGCCCCTGCTCGCCGACCTGCGTACCGGCGCCGTGCGGAAGTTCTCCCACGAACCCGGCCTGCGCGGTGTCCAGAGCCCGCTCCAGCTCCGCCTCACCCGCGCCCGCCGCGCCCATCAGTACGTTCTCGCCGACCGTCGCCGAGAAGAGCGTGGGCTCCTCGAAGGCGACAGACACCAGCTCCCGCAGCCGCTCGCGCGGCAGCGCGGTGATGTCGGCGCCGTCGAGCGTGATGCGACCGCCGGTCACCTCGTGCAGCCGCGGTACGAGCGTGGTGAGCGTCGTCTTGCCGCTGCCGGTGGCTCCGACGATCGCCATGGTCTCGCCGGGTCTGATGTGCAGGGTGATGTCCGCCAGTACGGGAGGGGAGTCCGCGGCCGCGTCGGGATAGCGGAACGCCACGCCCTCGAAGCGAAGTCCGTCGGCGGTCCCGGAGAGGTCCGCGGCCGCCTTCGGGCTCGCCAGGGTCCCCGCGTCCGTCTCCTCGGGCGCGTCCATCACCTCGAAGTACCGGTCCGCCGCGGTCGCCGCGTCCTGGCTGATCGCCAGCAGGAAACCGATCGACTCCACCGGCCAGCGCAGCGCCAGCGCCGTCGACAGGAACGCCACCAGGGTCCCCGCCGACAGCACACCGTCGGCGACCTGGACCGTGCCGAGGACCAGCGCAGCGCCGATGGCCAGCTCCGGCAGGATCGTGATCAGCGCCCAGATGGCGGCCAGCAGCCTGGCCTTGACCAGCTCCGTGCCGCGCAGCTTCAGCGACAGCTCGCGGAACGCGACGGCCTGGCTGCGGTGGCGGCCGAAGCCCTTGATGATGCGAATGCCCAGGACGCTCTCCTCGACCACCGTGGTCAGATCCCCGACCTGGTCCTGGGAGAGCCGTGACACCCCGGAGTACTTCGACTCGAAGAGCGAGCACAGCACCACCATGGGGATCACGGGTACCAGCAGCACCAGTCCGAGCGACCATTCCTGGAACAGCAGAATGATGAAACCGACCAGGATCGTGACCCCGTTGACCAGCAGGAAGGTCAGCGGGAACGCCAGAAACATCCGCACTGTCATCAAGTCCGTCGTGCCTCGCGAGAGCAACTGCCCCGACGCCCAACGGTCGTGGAAGGCCATCGGCAGCCGCTGGAGATGCCGGTACAGGTCAGCCCGCATGCCCGCCTCGACGCCGGCCAACGGCCGCGCCACCATCCAGCGCCGGATGCCGAACAGCACCGCCTCCACCACGCCGAGCACCAGCAGGAACACGGCGCCCAGCCACACCCCGCCCGGATTGCCGTCAGCGACCGGGCCGTCCACGATCCACTTCAGGACGAACGGGAAGACCAGGCTGAGGCAGGACGCGACAACAGCGACAAATGCCGCACCGAAGAGGCGCGCTCGCACCGGGCGCACGTAGGGCCACAACCGCAGGAGCGAGCGTACGGCCGACCGGTCCCGGGGTGCTGAATCTGTTTCTGGCATCAGGAGTGAGCCTATGGTTCACCACTGACATCGTTCATCTGGTTTTCGGCGGGGGAGGTCCGGACCCCGCCCTCGTGATCGCCGTGGGCCGTGTCGGCTTCGGCGTCGCGCTGCCCGAGCAGTTCCCCGGTTACGTCCTGGCGCTGCTGCTCACCACGGGCTGCGCCCTCGCGCTGGGCTCCCTGGTCTGCGCGCTGTCGCGCACCACGAAGATCGCGAGCGTCATCGGCACGGTGGTGTTCTTCCCGGCGATGTTCACCGCGGGCGTCTGGGTTCCGGTCCAGGCGATGCCGCAGACCCTCCGGCACCAAGGACCGGGCGGCGGCCGTGGCGGCGGCGTACGACCGCGGAATCCTGGGCTGACGCCCGTCACGACGACGCGACCCGCAGCAGCAGCACCGACCTGGCGGGCACGGTCACCGAACCGCCCCCCTCGTACACGGTGCCCGGCTCCTCGGTCTGGACCTCCGCCGAGGTGTCGACGACGAGCTCGTACGACCGGGCCCACGGACCGCCCGGCAGCAGGAAGCTCACCGGGCGGTCCGCCGCGTGCAGGATCGCCAGGAAGCTGTCGTCGGTCACCTGCGCCCCCCGCGCGTCACGCCCCGGGATGTCACGCCCCGACAGGAATAGGCCCAGCGTCGAGGCGGGCGCGTACCAGTCCTGCTCGGTCATCTCCGCACCGCGCGGAGTGAACCAGGCCAGGTCCCGCAGCCCGTCCGCGGCCTGCGGGCGGCCCGAGAAGAAGGCGCGGCGGCGCAGCACCGGATGCGCGTGGCGCAGGGCCAGCAGCCGGGACGTCAGCGCGAACAGGCCGCGCCAGCCCGGCTCTTCGAGCAGCGACCAGTCGATCCAGCTGGTCGCGTTGTCCTGGCAGTACGCGTTGTTGTTGCCGCCCTGGGTGCGGCCCATCTCATCGCCCGCCACCAGCATCGGCACCCCCGTGGACAGCAGGAGCGTGGTGAGCATGTTGCGCAGCTGGCGGCGGCGCAGCTCGTTCACCCGTACGTCGTCGCTCTCGCCCTCGGCGCCGCAGTTCCACGCCCGGTTGTCGCCGGTGCCGTCCCGGTTGCTCTCCCCGTTCGCCGCGTTGTGCTTCTGTTCGTAGGACACCAGGTCGCGCAGCGTGAAACCGTCGTGCGCGGTGACGAAGTTGACGGAGGCGTACGGGCGCCGGCCGCTCCACGCGTAGAGGTCGCTGGAGCCCGACAGGCGGTAGCCCAGGTCCCGTACGTCGGGCAGGGCGCCGCGCCAGAAGTCCCGTACGGCGTCGCGGTACTGGTCGTTCCACTCCGTCCACAGCGGTGGGAACGCGCCCACCTGGTAGCCGCCGCTGCCGACGTCCCACGGCTCGGCGATCAGTTTCACCCGGCGCAGCACCGGGTCCTGGGCGATGACCGCGAGGAACGGGGACAGCATGTCGACGTCGTGCATCGAGCGGGCCAGCGCCGCCGCCAGGTCGAAGCGGAAGCCGTCGACGCCCATCTCGGTGACCCAGTATCTGAGCGAGTCGGTGATCAGCCGCAGGACGTGCGGCTGGACCACGTGCAGGGTGTTGCCGCAGCCCGTGTAGTCGGCGTACCGCCGGGCGTCGGACTGCAGGCGGTAGTAGCCGCGGTTGTCGATGCCGCGCAGCGACAGCGTCGGGCCCAGCTCGCCCGCCTCCGCCGTGTGGTTGTAGACCACGTCGAGGATGACCTCGATGCCCGCCGCGTGCAGCGCACGCACCATCCCCTTGAACTCCTCGACCTGTTGTCCTGCCGTCCCGGTCGCCGCGTATCCGGCGTGCGGCGCGAAGTAGCCGATGGAGTTGTAGCCCCAGTAGTTGCGCAGGCCGCGCCGCAGCAGATGGTCCTCGTGCGCGAACTGGTGCACCGGCAGCAGCTCGACGGCCGTCACCCCCAGCCGCACGAGATGCTCGATCGCGGCGGGGTGGGCGAGTCCCGCGTACGTGCCGCGCAGCCGCTCCGGGATCCCCGGGTGCAGCTTGGTGAAGCCGCGCACATGCAGCTCGTAGATGACCGAGTCGGCCCACGGCGTCTTGGGCCGCCGGTCGTCCAGCCACTCGTCGTCGGGGGCGTCCGCGTGCACGACGACGCCCTTGGGGACGTACGGCGCGGAGTCCCGGTCGTCGCGGACCGTGTCGGCGACCTGCTGCTGCGGCCAGTCCCGCACATGCCCGTACACCTCGGCGGGCAGCGTGAAGTCCCCGTCCACGGCCCGCGCGTACGGGTCGAGGAGCAGCTTCGCGTGGTTCCAGCGGGCGCCCGTCCAGGGGTCCCAGCGGCCGTGCACCCGGAATCCGTAGCGCCGGCCCGCCCGGACCCCCGGCACGAAGCCGTGCCAGATCTCGTGGGTCAGCTCGGTCAGCGGGCAGCGCGTCTCGGCGCCGCTCTCGTCGAACAGGCACACTTCGACAGCCTCCGCCCCGCCCGCCCACAGCGCGAAGTTGGTGCCCGCCACTCCGTCGGGACCGACGCGGAAGCGCGCCCCGAGCGGAGTCGGCGCACCGGGCCACACCGGTGGCCGGGCCGCGTCGGGCTCCCGCCGGTGCCCGTTGACCCCGGCCGGTGCGGGCCCACTGCCCCGCACCGCCTCCGGTACTGCGATTGCCTGCTGCTCGGGTGCGCTCGACACCTGTAGTCCTCCCGCGGCTCGGCTGGACGGGCGGATCCTCCCAGGCCGTGCGGCATCCCGGCCGCGGCTTCCTGGTGTGGCTCCCTGCACCTGTTCTGCCCGGAACAGCGGTCGTACTCACGTTTCCCCCGGAGGGGGGCGATCGTTGGGCCGGACGTGAGAGACGCAGTGAGACGCGCACGGACGGCGCTGGCCGCCGTACTGGCAGGGGCAGGACTGATCGCCGGACTGTCCGGCTGCACCGGCGGAGGAGGCCTGGGCTTCGGCGACAAGCCGCGTTCGCCCAGGGACGCGATCAGGATTCTCCCCGACGACGGGGCGAAGGGCATCAAGGCGGACGGCCGTATCGAGGTGAGGGTCCCCGACGGACGGCTGGAGAGAGTCAAGGTGCTGCGGGTCGAGGACGCGGACCCGCAGGAGGTCGAGGGGCGGATCTCGCCGGACGGCCTGAGCTGGCAGCCGGTGGGCGGGCCGCTGCTGCTGGCCGCGAAGTACACGGTCGACGCGGTGGCGGTGGACGGCCGGGGCAGGCGCTCGGCCCGGCACACCTCGTTCACCACGTACGTTCCCGAGCACCGCTTCATCGGCTACTTCAAGCCGGAGAACCGCTCCACCGTGGGCACCGGCATGATTGTCTCCTTCGACTTCAACCGTGAGGTGACCGACCGCGCCGCGGTCGAGCGCGCCATCGAAATCAGCTCGGACCCGCCGGTGGAGGTCACGGGCCACTGGTTCGGCAAGCAGCGGCTGGACTTCCGGCCGCGCGGCTACTGGAAGCCGGGGACCCGCGTGAGCGTCGACCTGAGACTGCGCGACGTACAGGCGTCGCCCGGCGTGTACGGCATCCAGCAGAAGTCCGTCGGCTTCGCCGTCGGCCGCTCCCAGGTCTCCACGGTGGACGCCGAGGCGCACACGATGGTGGTGCGGCGCGGCCAGGACGAGCCGGTGAGCGTCCCGATCAGCGCGGGGGCGCCGAAGAACACGACGTACAACGGGAAGATGGTCGTCACCGAGTTGTACGACGTGACGCGGATGAACGGGCAGACCGTCGGATTCGGCGGCGAGTACGACATCCCGGACGTGCCGCACGCGATGCGGCTGACCACATCCGGGACCTTCCTGCACGGCAACTACTGGGCCGCTTCAAGGACCTTCGGGTCGGCCAACACCAGCCACGGCTGCGTCGGGCTGCGCGATGTTAAGGGCGGCAGCTCGGCCACCCCGGCCGGCTGGTTCTTCGACCGCACGCTCGTCGGGGATGTCATCGAGGTGATCAACTCGCATGACCGGAAGGTCGCTCCCGACAACGGCCTCGGCGGCTGGAACATGGAATGGAACCGTTGGAAGGCTGGTTCCGCCCTTTCCTGACCCCCGCTGACCTGCATGGCTCGCACCCGCCCCGCTGCGCACTTGGGACGGAACGGTGACATGCGCGGGGAGTTCCCGACACGCCCGGTGTGCTTATCTTTTCCAAGGCGCGTGGGAGCTGCGCGCGGGGTGCGGGCCATGGCTGGGGCCAGGCCGTGCGAGGGGAGAACAGAAAAGTGAACAGGCAGCGGATATCGGGGGCATCGGCCGGGGCGCGGCGGGGACATGGGCGTGGGCGCCCGGGTCTGCTCGCCCTGCCGCTGGGGGCGATGCTGCTGCTGGTCACGGCGTGCGGTGGGGGTTCTGACTCCGGCGACGGTGACGGCAAGGACAAGGGCAGCGGGAAGACCGACACGAAGGCTTCCCAGGCGGTGGTGACGGTCGTGCCCAAGGACGGTGCGAAGGACGTCGCCACCAGTGGCGCCCTCAAGATCGGTGCGGACAAGGGCAAGCTGACGTCCGTCACGGTCGAGGACACCAAGGGCAACGAGGTCGACGGCCGGATCACCAGGGGCGGCGCCGGCTGGGAGCCGGAGCGCCACCTCGGCGCCGCGACCAAGTACAAGGTGCACGCGACAGCCAAGGATGCCGAGGGCCGCGAGTCGGCGAAGGACATCACCTTCACCACGCTCGTCCCGAAGAACACCTTCGTCGCGTACTTCACGCCCGAGGACGGTTCGACCGTCGGCGTCGGAATGCCCGTCTCGGTCCGCTTCAGCCGCGGCATCACCGAGCCGGCGGACGTCAGCAAGGCGGTCAAGGTGACCTCCGAGCCCGCAGTGCCGATCGAGGGCCACTGGTTCGGCAACGACCGCCTCGACCTGCGCCCCGAGAAGTACTGGGCCAAGGGCACCAAGGTGACGCTGAAGCTGAACCTCGACGGTGTCGAGGGACGGCCCGGGGTGTACGGCAAGCAGACCAAGACCGTGAAGTTCACCGTCGGCCGCAGCCAGGTCAGCGTCGTGGACGCGAAGGCCTACACGATGACCGTCAAGCGTGACGGCAAGGTACTCAAGACCATCCCGATCACCGCGGGCGCGCCGTCGACGACGACGTACAACGGCCAGATGGTGATCAGCGAGAAGTACAAGGTGACGCGCATGAACGGCGCCACCGTCGGCTTCGGCGGCGAGTACGACATCAAGGACGTGCCGCACGCGATGCGCCTGTCCACGTCGGGCACCTTCATCCACGGCAACTACTGGGCGGGCGCCGGAGTGTTCGGCTCCTCCAACGCGAGCCACGGCTGCGTCGGCCTGCAGGACGTGCGGGGCGGCTACGACAAGAAGCTGCCGGGCGCCTGGCTCTTCGACCAGTCGATCATCGGTGACGTGGTGGTCGTGAAGAACTCCAACGACAAGCAGATCCAGCCGGACAACGGCCTCAACGGCTGGAACATGTCCTGGTCGGAGTGGAAGAAGTAGCAGTGCGCGCAGTACGGACGGGCCCGCCGCACCTCGATCAGGTGCGGCGGGCCCGTTGCCTTGTCGTTAGGGGGCGATGGCGGCGCGGGCTCCCGACGCCCTGCGCCTCCGGCTCCGCCTTGGATGCGAAGCCGCATGACGCCGCTCGCTGATCCACGCTCCATTGCCCCCGAGGTCGTAACCGGCGCTAACCTCGTTCGCATGACTGTGAATCTCGAAGTCTCCGAGGGCGTCGGCACCATCCGTCTGGACCGCCCCCCGATGAACGCGCTGGACGTCGCCACACAGGACCGGCTGCGCGAGCTCGCCGAGGAGGCGACCCGGCGCGACGACGTGCGGGCCGTCGTGCTGTACGGCGGGGAGAAGGTGTTCGCGGCCGGCGCGGACATCAAGGAGATGCGGGCGATGGACCACGCGGCGATGGTCGTACGGTCCCGGGCCCTGCAGGACTCGTTCACCGCTGTGGCCCGCATCCCCAAGCCCGTCGTCGCCGCGGTCACCGGGTACGCACTGGGCGGCGGCTGCGAGCTGGCGCTGTGCGCCGACTTCCGTATCGCCGGTGACAACGCCAAGCTCGGCCAGCCCGAGATCCTGCTGGGCCTGATCCCCGGCGCGGGCGGCACCCAGCGCCTCGCGCGCCTGGTCGGTCCCTCCAGGGCCAAGGACATGATCTTCACCGGGCGCCATGTGCGGGCGGAGGAGGCGCTGGCGATCGGTCTGGTCGACCGGGTGGTGCCCGCCGCCGAGGTGTACGAGCAGGCGCACGCCTGGGCCGCGAAGCTCGCGCTGGGCCCCGCGACGGCGCTGCGCGCCGCGAAGGAGTGCGTCGACGCGGGTCTGGAGACGGACCTGGAGACGGGGCTCACGATCGAACGGAACTGGTTCGCCGGGCTGTTCGCGACCGAGGACCGGGAGCGCGGAATGCGCAGTTTTGTCGACGAGGGGCCGGGTAAGGCGAAGTTCCTCTGACCGGAAGCCAGTTGGGGTGTACTCCTCCTGAGCGGATTAAGCCGGCCTTAAAGCAACCTCAAGACGGCCTTGCGCGGAACCCTCGGTGATCACTTGCGAGCGGGAGGTAATCGCAGGTCATGGGGGTTGTGAAGGGGGGCGTGCTGCCCATGGCATATGCCTACCGATACCCCCGGGCGGGGGTGTTCCGGGGGGTCGAATCCCCCGGAACGGCCCCGGAAGGTCAGCTGGGCGGCCATGATGGTGCCATGGCGGGGCTGGAGGGTATGGAGCAGCCGCGGCCGCGCGGCAGCGCGACCGCCGCGCGGTGGATGCCTGCGGTTGAGGATGAACAGGGTCTGAAAGCACTGGAGTTGTTCGGAAATCCGACGGACGAAGAGGTTCGGCTGCCCTCGTGCCCCGAATCCGCCGCCACTGCCCGGCGGCTGACGCAGTGTGTGGTGCTGCGCCAGTGGGCGCTCTCCCCGCAGACCGCCGAGTACGCGGTGCTGCTCGTCTCGGAGCTCGTCGGCAACGCCGTGCGGCATACCGGCGCTCGCGTCTTCGGGCTGCGGATGCTGCGCCGCAGGGGCTGGATAAGGATCGAGGTGCGCGACCCGTCGCGCGGCCTGCCCTGTCTGATGCCGGTGCGCGAGCTGGACACCAGCGGGCGGGGTCTGTTCCTCGTCGACAAACTGTCCGACCGCTGGGGCGTGGATCTGCTGCCGCGCGGCAAGAACACCTGGTTCGAGATGCGGGTGACGGAGCGCGCCGCCGACAGGTGACGCGGGCGCCGGACGCGTGGTCACGGAAACCCGGACGCGTGGCCACGGAAACCCAGAAGCCCCCTGCGGCCGGCGTGCGGCGCTTCGGGGGCTTCTGGGGAGCAGCCGTGGAACGGGGGGGTGTGATCCACGGCGCCTACGACGACCTGGCCCGGGTCAATGGGGTCGTGGCTCCGACTATGGCAGACGGCGAGCAGGGCGCCAAAAGTATTTACTCGGACAAATCTCCGCATAGCATGATGCTCCGATTGTGAATCGCAGGTGAGTTGGGCCACTTGCCTGCTAAAGAGCGTATAAGTGTGGCGCTTGAGGACGGATTCATTGACCGCGCGAGGGCGTGGGAGGGGTAATGCCTGCGACCCGCAAAGCTCGCGAATTTGGTCAATCATTACCTTCCACCCCGATACCCCCTTAAATGGGCGCGTGACATTGATCTGCCGACGCGACGCACTGCGTGCGGGAGCGGGCGCACTGGGGGCGGCTTTCGCCGGGACACTCGCCACGGGCTGCGGTACGCACGACGGCGCTTCCGAGCCCGCACCGTCCGCCGACACCCCCGCCGCCGCTCCGGCGAAACAGCCCGCCGCCCCGCGCCCCGCCCCTGCTCCCCGCCGCTTCCCCGGCCTGCCCGTCCAGATCACCCACGGCCCGCGCGACCGCCCCCGGGTCGCCCTCACCTTCCACGGCCAGGGCGACCCCGCCACCGCGAAGGCCGTCCTCGCCGAGGCGGAGCGGGCCGGTGCGCGGGTGACCGTCCTGGCGGTCGGCGGCTGGCTCGACGAGCACCCGGCCCTCGCCCGCCGGGTCCTCGACGGCGGCCATGACCTCGGCAACCACACCCAACGCCACCTCACGATCTCCGGCATGGGGGAGCGGGAGGCGTACGCCGAGATCACCGGCTGCGCGGACCGGCTACGCCGGCTCACCGGGTCCATCGGCACCTGGTTCCGGCCCTCCCGCACTCAGTTCGCCACCCCCCTCGTTCAGAGACTGGCGGGCCGGGCCGGATATCCGCACGTTCTGTCCTACGACGTCGACTCCCTCGACTTCACCTCGCCCGGCGCCCCGGCCGTCACCCGCAAGGTCGCCGCGGAGATCCGCAACGGATCCGTGGTGAGCCTGCACTTCGGCTATGCGGACACGGTCGCCGCGCTGCCCGCCCTCCTCGACGAACTCGACCGCCGCGGACTGCGCGCGGTGACCACCACGGAGCTGCTGACCCGATGACGACGATCACCCGCCGCACCCTCCGCCGCACCCGACGTACGACCGCGCTGCTCGCCGGCGTCCTCATCGCCGCCCTCGCGGGCTGCGCCGACCCCGACGCCAAGGGCCCGACCGAAGCACTCGGCACCAAGGGCGCCGTGCCGCCGGCCAAGCTGAAGAAGGCCGCGCCCGCCGTCCCGGCCGGGCTGCCCGGCATGCCGCCGGTGCTCGACCCGAACGATGTGTACGCCGCGGACCGCCCCAACAAGCTGTCCCCCGTCGTCAAGGGCTTCCCTTCGCGGGTGTACGTCCCCAACACCAACTCCAACACGGTGTCGGTGATCGACCCCAAGACGTACAAGGTCACCGAGACCATCCCGGTCGGCGTCCAGCCGCAGCACGTCGTGCCGTCCTGGGACCTCAAGACGCTGTGGGTCAACAACAACCGCGGCCATACGCTCACCCCCATCGACCCGGCCACCGGCGTCGCGGGCAAGCCGGTCGAGGTGCACGACCCGTACAACCTCTACTTCACGCCCAACGGCAAGCACGCGATCGTCATGGCGTCGATGGACCGCGAGCTGGTCTTCCGCGACCCGCACACGATGAACCGCGTCAAGACCGTTCCGGTCCCCTGCGCGGGCGTCAACCACGCCGACTTCTCCGCGGACGGCCGGTACTTCATCGTCTCCTGCGAGTTCTCCGGGGAGCTCCTCAAGGTCGACACCGAGAAGATGAAGGTCATCGGCCAGCAGAAGCTGCCCTTCCAGGGGGCCATGCCGCAGGATGTGAAGATCTCGCCCGACGGCAAGACCTTCTATGTCGCGGACATGATGGCGCACGGCATGTGGGTGCTCAATGGCGAGAAGTTCCCCACGCCGAAGCTGCTGCCCACGGGCAAGGGCGCCCACGGGCTCTACATCAGCCGTGATTCGAAGGAGATGTACGTCCCCAACCGTGGCGAGGGCTCCATCTCGGTCTTCGACTTCGCGAAGGACAAGCTGACGAAGAAGTGGCACCTGCCGGACGGGGGCAGCCCCGACATGGGCGGGGTGTCGGCGGACGGCAAGGTCCTCTGGCTCTCCGGGCGTTACGACTCGGAGGTGTACGCGATCGACACCACGACGGGCCGTCAGCTCGCCCGCATCCCCGTCGGCGGCGGCCCGCACGGCCTGGCGGTCTACCCGCAGCCGGGCCGCTACTCGCTGGGGCACACGGGCATTTTCCGCTGAGGTGGGGGGCGGGGTGGGGGGCGCCCCCCACCCCGCCCCCCGCACCGGTACCAGCCCTCCGCCCGGCCCGATAATCTGTGCGGGTAATGACGGCACGTGAAGGGGCGGATCCAGTGGTGGACATCGAGTTGGCGCGCAAGACGTTCTCGCGGTACGACGTCAACGGGGACGGGCTGATCTCGGCGGTGGAGTACAAGAGCGTGATGGCGCAGCTCGGTGACCCCTACGTCACCGAGACCGTCGCGCAGGCCGTGATCAACGCCCATGACAGCGACGGCGACGGCAAGCTCACCTTCGACGAGTTCTGGGCCTCCAGGAACAAGGGCTGACACCCGCGCCCGACTGCCTGGTGCGTACGGGCCCGGACCTCACTTCGCGGTGGGTTCCGGGCCCGTACCCGTTTCCCCGGCCATGTCCCGCAGCTCCCGGTGCGCGTCTTCGAGCCAGCCCACCCAGAACCGCTCCAGGTCGATGCCGCCGCGCAGCACCAGATGCCGGACGCGGTCGCCGGGGCTGGCCCGCTCCGGGCCGAAGTCGTGTGCCTCGATCGCGCGGTATTCCGCCAACTGCGCGCGGTGCAGGGCGAGATGACGCCCCACCTCGGCATCGAGGCCCTGTGCGCCCACCACCCCGGCCGCGCGCAGCCGCAGCAGGAGGGCGTCCCGTATGGGCTTGGGGTCCTCGATCCTGCCCACCCAGGCGGCCAGTTCGGCGCGGCCTGCGGGCAGGACCTCGTACTCCTTCTTCTGGCCCTGAGACGGCTGCTGCCGGCGCAGTTCCCTGATCGCGCCGGACTGCTCCAGCTTGCCCAGCTCGCGGTAGATCTGCTGATGCGTCGCGGACCAGAAATAGCCGATGGACTTGTCGAACCTGCGGGTCAGCTCGATCCCCGAAGACGGCTTTTCGAGCAGGGCCGTGAGGATCGCGTGCGGGAGGGACATGCCCGCATCCTAGGTACGGCCGGGCGCGGCCGGGGACGCACGGGTGCGGATGCGGGGGCAGGCGGGGGGGCGGGTCACAGCGTGGCCGCGAGTTCCGTCCCCTGCCGGATGGCGCGCTTGGCGTCCAGCTCGGCGGCGACATCCGCGCCCCCGATGAGGTGCACCGGGTGGCCCGCCGCCAGCAGCGCGTCGTACAGCTCACGGCGCGGCTCCTGGCCGGTGCACAGCACGACCGTGTCGACGGGGATCAGCCGCTGCTCGCCGTCGACCGTGACATGCAGGCCCGCGTCGTCGATGCGGTCGTACGTCGCGCCCGCCACCATCGTGACGCCGCGGTGCTTGAGCTCGGTGCGGTGGATCCAGCCCGTCGTCTTGCCGAGGCCCGCGCCCACCTTGGTGGCCTTGCGCTGAAGGAGGTGCACGGTGCGGGTCTGCGCCGGGCGGGCGGGGGCCTGGAGGCCGCCGGGGGAGCGGTAGTCGGTGTCGACGCCCCACTGGCGGAAGAATTCCTCCGGGCTCAGGCTCGGCGCGGCGTCGGTGTCCGTGCTGGTGTCGGTGAGGAACTCGGCGACGTCGAAGCCGATGCCGCCGGCCCCGATGACCGCGACGCGCTCCCCGGCCTTCGCGTCCTCGCGCAGCAGGTCGAGGTAGCTGACCACGCTGGGGTGGTCGATGCCGGGGATGGTCGGGGTCCTGGGGGTGACGCCGGTGGCGAGGACGATCTCGTCGAAGCCGGCCGCGGCGATCGAATCGGCGGTGGCGCGGGTGCCCAGCCGCAGCTGGACGCCGTGCGCGTCGAGCTGGTGGCGGAAGTAACGCAGCGTCTCGTTGAACTCCTCCTTGCCGGGGACCTTGCGCGCCACATTGAGCTGGCCGCCGATCACGTCCGCCGCGTCGAAGAGCGTCACCTCGTGCCCGCGCTCGGCCGCCGAGACGGCGCAGGCCAGGCCCGCGGGTCCGGCCCCGACGATGCCGACGCGCTTGGCGCGGCGGGTGGGGGAGAGGACCAGCTCGGTCTCGTGGCAGGCGCGCGGGTTGACCAGGCAGGACGTGATCTTCCCGCTGAAGGTGTGGTCCAGGCAGGCTTGGTTGCAGCCGATGCAGGTGTTGATGGCGTCGGCGCGCCCGGCGCTCGCCTTGGCGACGAAGTCGGGGTCGGCGAGGAAGGGCCGGGCGAGCGAGACCAGGTCCGCATGGCCCTCGGCGAGCAACTGCTCTGCCTTCTCCGGGGTGTTGATGCGGTTGGTCGTCACCAGAGGGATGTCGACCGAGCCCATGACCCGCTTGGTCACCCAGGCGTAGGCGCCGCGCGGCACGGAGGTCGCGATCGTGGGGATGCGGGCCTCGTGCCAGCCGATGCCGGTGTTGATGATGGTCGCGCCGGCCGCCTCGATCTGCTGGGCGAGCGTGATCACTTCCGCCAGCGTGGAGCCGCCGGGAACCAGGTCGAGCATGGAGAGGCGGTAGATCAGGATGAAGTCCCGGCCCACCCGCTCGCGCACCCGGCGGACGATTTCGAGGGGGAAGCGGATGCGGTTCTCGTACGAGCCGCCCCACCGGTCGTCGCGGTGGTTGGTGTGGGCGGCGATGAACTCATTGATCAGGTATCCCTCGGAGCCCATGATCTCGACGCCGTCGTACCCGGCCGACTTGGCGAGCGCGGCCGTCCGTACGAAGTCCTCGATCGTCTCCTCGATCTCGGCATCGGTCAGGGCGTGCGGCACGAAGGGGCTGATCGGTGCCTGGAGCGCGCTCGGGGCGACCAGCTCGGGGTGGTGCGCGTACCGGCCGAAGTGCAGGATCTGCATCGCGATCCGGCTGCCCTCGCGGTGTACGGCGTCGGTCACCTGCCGGTGCTGCGCCGCCTCGGCCTCGGTGGTCAGCTTGGCGCCGCCGGGGTAGGGGCGGCCCCGGTCGTTGGGCGCGATGCCGCCGGTGACCATGAGGCCCACGCCGCCGCGGGCGCGGGTCGCGTAGAACTCGGCCATCCGCTCGAAGCCGCGCTCGGCCTCTTCGAGCCCGACGTGCATCGAGCCCATCAGCACGCGGTTGGGCAGCGTGGTGAAGCCGAGGTCGAGGGGGCTCAGCAGGTTCGGGTATTCAGTCGTCGGACTCATGAGGCCATGTGTAGTCCACCCGGCGCACCTTGTGCAACAAGTTGCATAAGGTGATCGGTGTTAGTTCGGCGACACTCGCGCCGTGCGCTCACGCCCTCGTCCCAGGTGGCGGCCCGCCGGCCAGCATGTACGTGCCATCCACGCCCGGCGGCCTCGTAGGCTTTCCCCGTGCCGGTGCGTACCGGCTTCCCCGCGCACGACAGGTCGTCGTCCTCCCCGTGATCACGGTGGCCGTGGGCGTCGCCGTACCGACGGTGGGCGACCGGGGGGCGCTGCCGACGGCGCTGCCCGGTGTGCCGTTCACCTGGGAGACGCTGAAGATCATCGCTCCGTACGCGCTGGCCATGGCGCTGGTCGGCCTGATGGAGTCGCCGCTGACGGCGAAGCTGGTCGACGACATCACCGACACCCACTCCAGCAAGACCCCGAATCCGTCGGCCAGGGCATCGCCGATATCGTCACCGGCTTCCTCGGCGGGATGGGCGGCTGCGAGGTGATCGGCCGGACGATGATCAACGTCAAGACGTCGGACGCCCGCACCCGCCTGTCGACGTTCCTCGCGGGCGTCTTCCTGATGGTCCTGTGCGTGGTCTTCGGCCCTGTCGTCTCCGACATTCCGATGGCCGCCCTGGTCGCGGTGATGGTCGTGGTCTCGGCCGCCGCCTTCGACTGGCACTCCATCGCGCCCGCGACCCTGCGGCGGATGCCGGTCGGTGAGACGACGGTCATGGTGGTCACCGTCGCGTGCGTGGTGGTGACCCACAACCTCGCCGTCGGGGTCGTCGTGTACTGACCCGTGAGGTTGGGGACGCGGCCGGCGGGTCGTTGGCCCTTGAGTGCGGTGTGTCCGATGGGTCACGGAACCCTGCGCCTTGAGCCTCTCGACCCGCTGAACCGCGGGCCGAGAGAGCAGCGCCGGCTTACGACCTCGGGGGCGATGGCGCGCGGGCTCCCGGCTTCCTGCGACTCCGCCTCCGGCGTTGTCGTCGGTCGACGACGCTCCGCGTCGCCTCCCTCCTCTGCCTTGGACGCGAAGCCGCAGGACGCCGCTCGCTGATCCACGCTCCCTTGCCCCCGAGGTCGTTACGGGGTGGCGCCGAGGTGATCCCAGTTGGTCCAGTTCCCGTTCCGGTCGTGGCCTCGGTACCAGCGCGCTCCGTCGTTGCCTACGACGTGGATGATGAAGTCGTAGGCGGGCAGGTCGTATTGGATAAAGACTTTGCTTTGCGCCAGTCCGCCCATGGATATCCATGGGCCCCAACTCCCGGACGAGTTGGGCCAGCGCGTCCACACCGCCCGGTCCAGGCCGATGATGAATTCCTGCCGCCTGCCATCGCTCAGCTTCGCGGTGGTGACCCCGTACTCGCAAATGTAGATGCCACCGCCGCGCTTGCACTCACTCGCATGGGCCGGTGCGGCCATGACGCCCACACTGGCAAGGACTGCGGCCGCGACCAACGCGGATTTGATCTTGTTCATGGGCACGATTGTGCGGCGCTTCGCTCACGCGGCACTGACGTTTGGCTGACGTCCCAGAACAAGGGCTTCCCGCTGAGCGAGCCAACCCTCCAGCGAGGGAACGACATGACCCATCAGGTACGCCCTAAGGGCTGTCCCGTAATCCCTGGTGGATCAGCGCACGGCGTCAGATGCGGTGCATCGCAAGGCGGAGGGACGTTCGCATACTGGACGTATTCGGGCGTTCCGACAACGCGGCGAGGTGCCGTAGCTGTCGTCGTGCGCCTGCCAGGGATTGCGGGACAGCCCTTAGGTGGCGGCACGCACGGCGGCGAAGCGGTCGTCGCACTGGCCGTGGACGGTTGGCGCGGGCTGAGTCGTGGATCCCCTCCGGACGGCACTCGACTGCCAGGACCGTACCGACTGGTCGGACCGGCGGGAAGAGGGCGGAGGGAGCCGGTGGCGGGAGAGGCCGGGAACGGGGAATGCCCGCGTCGAGGAAATCGGCGCGGGCATTCACTCGAAGCCGCACAACTCGCGGCTTCTCTTCACTTCGCGATGCCTCAGGTCAGATGTTGACGCCGAAGTCCGTCGCGATGCCGCGCAGGCCCGAGGCGTAGCCCTGGCCGACGGCGCGGAACTTCCACTCCGCACCATTGCGGTAGAGCTCGCCGAAGACCATGGCGGTCTCCGTCGACGCGTCCTCGGAGAGGTCGTAGCGGGCGAGCTCGTTGTTGTCCGCCTGGTTGATCACGCGAATGAACGCGTTGCGAACCTGGCCGAAGCTCTGGCCGCGGCTCTCACCCTCGTGGATGGAGACGGGGAAGACGATCTTGTCGACCTCGGCGGGAACCGTCGAGAGGCCCACCTTGATCTGCTCGTCGTCGCCCTCGCCCTCACCGGTGGTGTTGTCACCGGTGTGCTCCACAGAGCCGTCGGGGCTCTTGAGGTTGTTGAAGAAGACGAAGTGCTGGTCCGAGACGACCTTGCCGCTGGCGTCCACCAGCAGGGCGCTGGCATCGAGGTCGAAGTCGGTCCCGGTCGTGCTGCGTACGTCCCAGCCCAGGCCCACCGTGACGGCGGTCAGGCCGGGGGCCTCCTTCGAGAGCGAGACGTTGCCGCCCTTGGAGAGACTGACACCCATGAAGATCCCTGCTCAATCCGGCGCGGGCCACGCCCCTTGACGATCTCTTTGCCCAACCCGCCAACGGATGCGGAGCCCGGTCAGTTCCCGAAAGTCCCGCGTAGTCCTCCGAATGGCCGCGAAGTCATTCCGGGGCGATTCTGAGGACCATCTCCGGCCGGTCCCACATCACCGCGGGCGGCCGTGCGAGCACCGTCCCGGTCCGCTCGGCGCCCACCCCGAGGTAGAAGCCCTCGGCGGGCGGATGCGCGACGACACGCACTTCATCGACCCCGGCGGCGCGTGCCTCGCCCCGCAGATGCGCGACCAGCAGCCGGCCGACGCCGCGCCCCTGAGCGGCGTCGGAGACGAACATCAGGTCGAGCTCGGGCGGGTCGATCAGGTCGAGCACGAGAGCGTAGAACCCGAGCACCTGCTCCGAGGCTCCACCGGCTCCACCGGCTCCACCGAACCTACTGGTCCCACCGGCCTTTCCACGCCCACCGGACGCATCGGCTCCACCGGGCCCACCGGGCCCACCGGTCTCCCCGCGCTCACCGGCCCCCTGGGATGAACCGGCCCCCTGGGATGAACCGGCCCCCTGGGACGAACCGGCATCCTGCGACGAACCGGCATCCTGCGACGAACCGGCCACGACGGCCACGAAGACCCGGTGGGCCTCGATGTAGTCGGGCCCCACCCGGTATCCGGCGATCATCGGCGCGTACAGGCCCTCGTAGGCGCGGGAGGCGCGCACGATCCGGGTGAGCCGCTTCGCGTCCCGCGCGACGGCCCGCCGGACCCGTACGGCCGGGGGGACGGCCCCGGGGCGCCGGTTCAGCACTCGATGACGTTGACCGCGAGACCGCCGCGCGCGGTCTCCTTGTACTTGACCTTCATGTCGGCGCCCGTCTCCTTCATGGTCTTGATGACCTTGTCCAGGGACACCTTGTGCTGGCCGTCGCCGCGCATCGCCATCCTGGCCGCCGTGACCGCCTTGACCGCCGCCATGCCGTTGCGCTCGATGCATGGGATCTGCACGAGACCGCCGACCGGGTCGCACGTCAGACCGAGGTTGTGCTCCATGCCGATCTCGGCCGCGTTCTCGACCTGCTCGGGGGTGCCGCCGAGCACCTCGGCCAGGGCGCCCGCCGCCATCGAGCAGGCGGAGCCGACCTCGCCCTGGCAGCCGACCTCGGCGCCGGAGATGGAGGCGTTCTCCTTGAACAGCATGCCGATCGCGCCGGCGGAGAGCATGAAGCGGACGATGCCCTCCTCGTCGGCGCCGGGCACAAAGTTCATGTAGTAGTGCAGGACGGCCGGAATGATGCCGGCGGCGCCGTTGGTGGGAGCGGTGACGACCCGGCCGCCCGCCGCGTTCTCCTCGTTGACCGCCATCGCGTAGAGCGTGATCCACTCCATGGCGTGGGCCAGCGGGTCGCCCTCGGCGCGCAGCTGGCGGGCCGAGTTGGCGGCGCGGCGGCGGACCTTGAGGCCGCCGGGGAGAATGCCCTCGCGGGACATGCCGCTCGAGACGCAGGCCTGCATGACGCGCCAGATCTCCAGGAGACCCTCGCGGATCTCGGTCTCGGTGCGCCAGGACAGCTCGTTCGCCAGCATCAGCGCGGAAATCGAAAGACCCGTCTCGCGCGAGAGGCGCAGCAGCTCGTCGCCCGTACGGAACGGGTACTTGAGCGCCGTGTCGTCGGGGACGATGCGGTCCTCGCCCACCGCGTCCTCGTCGACGACGAAGCCGCCGCCCACCGAGTAGTAGGTCTTCTCCAGGAGGGGGCCGCCCGCGGTGTCGTACGCGAAGAGGGTCATGCCGTTGGCGTGGTACGGCAGGGAGCGGCGCCGGTGCAGGATCAGCTGGGCCGACTCGTTGAAGTCGATCTCGTGGTCCGTGCCGATCTCCGTGAACAGCAGCCGCAGCCGGCCGGTCTTCCGGATCCGCTCGACATCCGCGTCGGCGCTCTCCACATCGACGGACTTGGGCGAGTGGCCCTCAAGACCGAGCAGCACGGCCTTGGGCGTGCCGTGCCCGTGGCCGGTCGCGCCGAGCGATCCGAAGAGCTCGCACCGTACGGATGTGGTCTGGGCGAGCAGGCCGTCCTTCTTCAGCCGGCCCACGAACATCCGGGCGGCGCGCATGGGGCCGACGGTGTGGGAGCTGGACGGGCCTATGCCGATCGAGAACAGGTCGAAGACCGAGAGGGCCACGGTAGAACTCCTAGCTGGTTGGTAGACGCCGTTGTCTGCCGGGTGGTGCGGGTGGGGGGCACGAGACGGGGCACCGCTCCCACTGTCCAGTGTGCGCGGTGCCCCGATGTTCAGTTGTGGTGCTACTGGGCTGTTTGGTACGTCACTACTTCAGACCAGGGTAGAGCGGGTGCTTGGCCGCGAGCGCGGTGACCCGGGAGGCCAGCCCGTCGCGGTCGTACGTCGGCTTCAGCGCGGCGGCGATGATGTCCGCCACCTCGGTGAAGTCCTCGGTGGTGAAGCCGCGGGTGGCCAGCGCCGGAGTGCCGATCCGCAGGCCCGAGGTGACCATCGGGGGCCGCGGGTCGTTCGGGACGGCGTTGCGGTTGACCGTGATGCCGACCTCGTGGAGGCGGTCCTCGGCCTCCTGGCCGTTCAGCTCGGAGTTGCGCAGGTCGACGAGGACCAGGTGGACGTCCGTGCCGCCGGACAGCACGGAGACGCCGTGCTCGGTGACGTCGGACTGCACCAGGCGCTCGGCCAGGATGCGGGCGCCGTCCAGGGTGCGCTGCTGGCGCTCCTTGAAGTCCTCGGTGGCCGCGATCTTGAAGGAGACGGCCTTGGCCGCGATGACGTGCTCCAGGGGGCCGCCCTGCTGTCCCGGGAAGACCGCCGAGTTGATCTTCTTGGCGAGCTCCTGTGTGGACAGGATCACGCCACCGCGAGGACCGCCGAGGGTCTTGTGCGTGGTGGTGGTGGTGACGTGGGCGTGCGGCACCGGGTTGGGGTGCAGGCCCGCGGCGACCAGACCGGCGAAGTGCGCCATGTCGACCATCAGGTACGCGCCGACCTCGTCCGCGATGCGGCGGAAGGCGGCGAAGTCCAGCTGGCGCGGGTACGCGGACCAGCCGGCCACGATGAGCTTGGGCTGGGATTCCTTGGCGAGGCGCTGGACCTCGTCCATGTCGACCTCGCCGGTGGCGTCGTCGACGTGGTACGCGACCACGTTGTAGAGCTTGCCGGAGAAGTTGATCTTCATGCCGTGGGTCAGGTGCCCGCCGTGGGCGAGGTTCAGACCCATGATCGTGTCGCCGGGCTTGAGCAGCGCGAACATCGCGGCGGCGTTGGCCTGGGCGCCCGAGTGCGGCTGCACGTTCGCGTGCTCGGCGCCGAAGAGCGCCTTGACGCGGTCGATCGCGATCTGCTCGATCACATCGACGTGCTCGCAGCCGCCGTAGTAGCGGCGGCCGGGGTAGCCCTCGGCGTACTTGTTGGTGAGGACGGAGCCCTGGGCCTCCATGACGGCCACCGGAGCGAAGTTCTCCGAGGCGATCATTTCGAGGGTGGACTGCTGGCGGAGCAGCTCGGCGTCGACGGCGGCGGCGACGTCCGGGTCGAGCTCATGCAGGGGAGTGTCGAGAACAGTCATCACGGTCCCGTTCGAGTCATCGGGGCTTCGGGCTTCGGTCTTAGTTGCCGGAGAGGGCGGTGTACTCGTCGGCGGAGAGCAGGTCGTCCGGCTCCTGCGTGACGCGCACCTTGAACAGCCAGCCGCCCTCGAACGGGGCGGAGTTCACCAGCGACGGGTCGTCGACGACGTCCTGGTTGAACTCGGTGACCTCACCGGTCACCGGCGCGTACAGGTCGCTGACCGACTTGGTCGACTCCAGCTCACCGCAGGTCTCACCCGCGGTCACCGTGTCGCCGACCTCGGGGAGCTGGGCATAGACGACGTCACCGAGCGCGTTGGCCGCGAACTCGGTGATGCCGATCGTCGCGACGCCGTCCTCGGCGGTCGCGAGCCACTCGTGCTCCTTGCTGTACCGCAGCTGCTGGGGGTTGCTCATGACCTGGATTCTCCTGTACGCGGGGGAGTGCTGAGGAACGGTGGTCTTGCCGGGTGAGACGCGCGTCTCGGACCGGCGGTCTACTTCTGGCGCTTGTAGAACGGCAGCGCGACGACCTCGTAGGGCTCGTGCGCGCCGCGGATGTCGACACCCACCCCGGGCGTGCCGGGCGCCGCATGCGCCGGGTTGACGTACGCGATGGCGATCGGCCTGCCCAGTGTCGGGGACGGGGCGCCCGATGTGACCTCACCGACGACCTTGCCGCCCGCGACGACCTGGTACCCGGCGCGCGGCACCCGGCGGCCCTCGGCGATCAGGCCGACCAGCTTGCGCGGCGGCGCGGTCTCGGCCCGCTCGGCGGCGGCCTCAAGAGCGGCGCGGCCGACGAAGTCGCCCTCCTTCTCGAACTTCACGACCCGGCCGAGGCCCGCGTCGAACGGAGTCAGCGCGGTGGTCAGCTCGTGCCCGTACAGCGGCATCCCCGCTTCCAGGCGCAGCGTGTCACGGCAGGACAGACCGCAGGGGACGAGACCGACGGGGGCGCCGGCCTCGGTCAGCGCCAGCCACAGCTTCTCGGCGTGCCGCGGGTCGACGAACAGCTCGAAGCCGTCCTCGCCGGTGTAGCCGGTGCGCGCGATGAGCGCCGGGACGCCCGCGACGGTGCCGGGCAGGCCCGCGTAGTACTTCAGCCCGTCCAGATCGGCGTCGGTCAGGGACTTCAGGATGCCGGGGGACTCGGGGCCCTGGACGGCGATCAGCGCGTACGCGTCACGGTCGTCGCGTACGTCGGCCTCGAAGCCGGCGGCGCGGGCGGTCAGGGCGTCGAGCACCACCTGGGCGTTGCCCGCGTTGGCGACGACCATGTACTCGGTGTCGGCCAGCCGGTAGACGATCAGGTCGTCCAGGATCCCGCCGTCCTCCTGGCAGATCATGGTGTAGCGGGCGCGGCCGAGGCCGACCGTGCCGATGTTGCCGACCAGCGCGTGGTTCAGCAGGGCGGCGGCCTGCGGCCCGGTGACGGTGATCTCGCCCATGTGGGAGAGGTCGAAGAGGCCGGCGTGCGTGCGTACGGCGAGGTGCTCGTCGCGCTCACTGCCGTAGCGCAGCGGCATGTCCCAGCCCGCGAAGTCGGTCATGGTCGCGCCCAGCGAGCGATGCAGTGCATCGAGGGCGGTGAGACGGGGGACATTGCTCATGTGTGGGGCTCCCAGGGCATGACAGGCGAGGACACATCCTCCCCATCTGTCATCGGAACCTGAGAGGTTCACCACGACCGCACGTAAGTGTGGTCATGACTTGCACCTTGGGTGGAGCCGCCACGAAGGCGGCTCGCTTTTCAGATCTGCCTCGCCCGCGCGGTTCGGGGCCTGAGAGATTCAAGGGAGGAACTTGCTCCTTCGGCGTCCTGGGCGGCACCAGACGAACTGGGCGCTCCGGACTCTCCCGCGCGGATTCAAGCGGCCGTTATGGAGTTGGCGGGCACATCATTGCACGCATCGCGGGGAAGCGGGTCGGGCGGGCCGAAGCGGACGTCGACCGGCCGCATCCGCAAATGGCTTGTGGCCCATTACCTTTTCTTTACACTTCTTGGGCAAGGGTGGGGGACCCGACATGGGGGAGTGCGATGACGTTGCAGCAGCCCGGTGCGTATTACGCGACGAGCGCGGGGGTCGCGCGCGGCGTGGTGCCCGCACAGCAGGCCGCACCGGCCGGGGAGACGGCCCGTCGGCCCGTGTTCACCGTTCGTGATCTGCGCGAGCGCGCCGGCCACAGCCCAGGGAGCCTGGTCTTCGCGGCAGGGGACGTGGTGGTCGTCTCCGGGCTGCCCGGCAGTGGCAAGAGCACACTGATCCGGCGCGCGGCGGCTGCCCGCCGCATCGACTCGCAGGATGTGCGCGAGCGGTGGGAGCGCCGGATGCCGCGCTTCTTGCCGTACGCGCTCTACCGCCCCCTCGTCCGCGTCGCGCACTACGCCGGGCTGCGGCGCGCCCTGCGCTCCGGCGAGAGCGTCGTCGTGCACGACTGCGGCACGCTCGCGTGGGTGCGGGGCTGGCTGTCGCGCGACGCCCGGCGCAGAGGCGCGGCGCTGCACCTGCTGCTGCTCGACGTCACGCCCGAGGTGGCGCGGGCCGGGCAGCAGGAGCGCGGCCGCGGTGTCTCGGGGTACGCCTTCGCGCGCCACCGTCGGGCGGTGGCGCGGCTCGTGCGCGACGCGGAGGACGGCGCACTGCCTGCCGGGTGCGCCTCGGCCGTACTGCTCGACCGGGCGGCTGCGACCGCGCTGCGGACCATCGACTTCGAGTAGCTGCCCGCTTCGTGCGTCCGGACCCGGACAGCGCGGCGGGCCCCGGTCCGCGTCGGGCGTGCGGACCGGGGCCCGTCGACGCACAGGCGCCCGGGGCCGCTAGACCGGCAGCGGCACCGGCAGCGGCACCGGCAGCGGCACCGGGAGGGGCGGGGTCGGCAGGGCCGGCAGCGGCACCGGCAGGGGCAGCTTCGTCAGCAGGCCCAGGATCAGCGGGATCACCGTGGTGACCGTCCCGGTGACCGCGGCCAGGATCTTCGCCGGGTCGCCAGCCGTGACGGCCGCCACCAGCTCGGTCACCTTCGCCTGGAGAGCCTGCAGCGCGTCGGCGACCGGGTCGGCCGCCGCGGCGCGGTCGGCCGGCGAGCCACCCGGCCCCGGAAGCGCCGGCACGCCGGGTGCGGCCGGGGCGGCGGCCGCCGCCGCGGTGATCGCCGCGGTCACCTTCTCCGCGAGCTGCTTGATCTTGGCCGGATCGGGCTTCGCGGCGAGAGCCTCCTTGAGGAGGTCGCCGAGGGGGCCCACGAGACCCAGCTTGGACAGCACGTCCGCCTGGCCCAGCAGCGCCGCCGGGTCCGGTGCGGCGTTGGTCGCCACGGTGGACCCGGAGGTTCGGTCCTGCACGGCCGCCGCGGCGGACGGACCGGCGAAGCCTATGGTGACGGCGCCACAGAGGGCGGAGGTGATCAGGAAGGTGGCAGGCCGGTTGAGTGCCATACGAGGAATCCTTTTCGCTGTGGGGGGTGCGGTGTTCACGTCCGAAGACGCGTTGGTGCCACCCTCCGAGCACCTGGCACGCTCCGCAACCGGATGGCTACCAAACGTGTCAGACGGATGGTGAGAGGCAGCGTGTCGCCCCGGCGGGCTAGGGTTCTCGCGCAGAAACGAGCCCGCTGCAATGAGCGCGGCCGTCGCGAGCACGGCTGTCGACAGGGGTGGAGATGGAATTTCCGGCGCAGGCGCATCCGCATCCGCACGGAGGCGGCGGATGGCCCGGCAATGAACTCGAAGAGGTGCTCGCCGCCTCGCTCGGCAACCCGGCGGCGGGCGCCCGGCTCGTCGAGGTGCTGGGCCGCAGCCAGGTCTGGGTACCGCTGCCGGCCGGCGGCGGCCCGCAGAGCCGCGACCTCGACCTGCCCACGATGGAGATCGGCGGCGCCCCGTACGTCCCCGTCTTCAGCTCCGAGCAGCAGCTCCGGCAGTCCGCCGGGCCCCACATGCCCTTCACCGTCGCGCCCGCCAGGGAGTTCGCCCGCGGCCTTCCGCCGCAGCTCGGCATCGTGGTGAACCCGGACGGCGCGGTCGGCATGCCGCTGCCGCCGCCCGCCGTCGCCGAGCTCTGCCGGGCCGGCCGCTCCCCGCTGGACGGACCGGCGAGCGGCGGCCGGGTGCGGCTCTTCGAGCCGGACTGGCAGCAGGAGCCGGTCGACTTCCTGGCCGCCGCGGCGGGGGAGTTCGAGGAGAGCGGCGTGGTGGTCACCGCCCGCCGCGCGCTCGCCAGCATCGAGGGCGACTCGCCGACGCTCTTCATCGGCGTACAGCTCTCCTCGTGGGAGGGCGCGGACCGCAACGCCCCGATGGACGCGCTGGGTCGGGCGCTCGGCCGGGTCCAGCCGCCCTGGGCGGTCAACCTCGTCCTGCTGGACGTCGCACAGGATCCCGTCGGTGACTGGATGCTGGAGAAGGTGCGGCCCTTCTACGCGCGCGAGCACCGGCAGGAGCACTGAGCGCGCCCGGCCCGCGCGTCCGCCTCCTGCGTCAAGTCGGTGTCAGGACGGCCGTTTAAGCTGGTTTGATGGCCCCGCCACACGGGGGCGGTTGGCCGAACGGTGGATCGAAGAGGGGCGGGACCCAGGGTGAGCGCGTCAGGCACTGCGGCGGCCGGGCAGGTCGAGCACATGCTGCGCCAGGTGACGCCCGGGAGGTACGACGCGTACGAGGCGCTGCTGCGCGCCCTCGCGGACGGCCAGGTCTGGATGCTGCTCTGGCACGGACAGGCCGGTTCGCCCGACGCGCAGTACGGAAACATGGAGGTCGAGGGCCTCGGCTACGCGCCGTGTGTGACTTCCGCGCAGGAGCTCGCCGCCAGCGGCTGGAGCCGGGCGTACGAGGTCGTCACGGGGCGCGACATCGCCCGGGTACTCTTCCCCGACCGCTGGGGGGTCTGGCTCAATCCGCACGCTCCGGGCGGCGGCGTCGGCATCCCGTGGCTCGATCTGCGGCGCATCGCGAGCGGTCTTGAGCGGATGCCCGCCGGGCCGCTGCGGCTGTCCGAGCCGGCCATCGAGATTCCGCAGTTCTACGCGCAGCTCACGCAGAACGCCCACCGTACGCCCGGGGTCCGCTCGTTGCGCCGCGGCTGGGTGCAGCCCGCGCTCGGTGCGCCGTATCTGGCCATTGGGCTCGATCTCTACGACACGAGCCAGCAGTCGGTCGACGAGGTGCGCATGATGATGCAGCAGTCCATCGGTGTGGTCCCCGAGGGGCTGCCCGTGTCCACCGTCGCGATGTCCGACGACTACGACCCGGTCGCCATGTGGCTGCGCGCCAACACCCGCCCGTTCTACGACCGTGAGGCGCACGCCCCGCTCTCGCCGCAGGCCCCCGCTTCGGGCTACGGCTACCCCGCACCGCGCGCTTACTGATAGCCCAATAAAGCCGCGCATAACGGCTGTTGGGTGTCATGCCTGATCTGGTGGTAAAGGCCGGCTCTGATCCGCTCAGCCGATCACCGCGTCCGCATAACGGAAAGCCGCGGGCCGCATCACGGTTGCGCATCCATTGTCCGTCAGGTCTGGCGGGTGATCGCGAAGGCGTTGAAGACTCCCCGCAATAGAAGCAGTCGGTCCTGTGCGGGATGCGTGTGCAATTGCCACCGTGCCCGCCACAGGATCACCTGAAACACCCGCACCACCTGCGCAATCTGCACCTGTGATGTGAACCAAGCCGCTACAGCGGCCGGTTAGGGCTGGTCACCGCCGGCCGAGAGGGGTCCCCGACACGATGACGGCACCATTGCCCGACACGACCGCGAAGACGGATGCGGTCGCTACCGTCGATGCCGCGACTGATGTCATGACCAAATCGGTCGAAGGCCGCTCGCTGCGCCAGATCGCTTGGAACCGGCTCAAGCGCGACAAGCTTGCGCTGGCCGGCGGAGTCGTCGTGGTCTTCCTGGTCCTGGTCGCGATCTTCGCTCCGTTGATCGTCGATCTCTTCGGGCACCCGCCGGAGCAGTTCCACCAGGACGAGATCGACCCGCTGTTCGGCACCCCCAAGGAGGCCTTCGGCGGCATGAGCTCCGAGTTCCTCCTCGGTGTCGAGCCCGGCAACGGCCGCGACGTGTTCAGCCGGGTCGTCTACGGGGCCCGCATCTCGCTCCTCGTGGCGTTCCTCGCGGCCCTGGTGGCCGTGCTGCTCGGTACCGTGTTCGGCATCATCGCCGGTTACTTCGGCGGTTGGGTCGACATGGTCATCAGCCGCGTGATGGACATGCTGCTGGCCTTCCCGCAACTGCTCTTCATCATCTCGCTGGTCTCGGTGCTCCCGAACGACCTGCTCGGGCTGACCGGCAGCGGGGTGCGCATCGCCATTCTGATCTCGGTGATCGGCTTCTTCGGCTGGCCCTATGTGGGACGCATCGTGCGTGGTCAGACACTGTCCTTGCGCGAGAAGGAGTACATCGAGGCGGCGCGCAGCCTGGGCGCGGGACGGCGTTACGTGCTCTTCAAGGAGCTGCTCCCGAACCTGGTCGCGCCCATCACCGTCTACACGACGCTGATGATCCCCACGAACATCCTCACCGAGGCGGCGCTCAGCTTCCTCGGGGCCGGAGTCAAGCCGCCGACCTCGTCCTGGGGTCAGATGCTCGACAAGGCCGTGGATACGTACGAGACCGATCCGATGTTCATGATCATCCCCGGAGTCGCGATCTTCGTCACCGTGCTCGCCTTCAACCTCTTCGGTGATGGCGTCCGCGATGCGCTCGATCCCAAGGGGACCCGCTGAGAACGCTGGTCCGGCTGTGCTCGACGGGCCGTACACAACTGAACGTGCCCCTGTCACAACTGTCAGGTGGCTCCCCGATGGTTCCCCGGCCCCAGGCCAAGGACCTCGCCAATCCGGAGGTTGCAGAAGCATGAAGCCCCTACGTTCGTCGAAGAGCAGGCGTGTCGCCGGCGCGGCGGTAGTCGTTGCAGCCCTGATGTCCACCGCGGCGTGCGGTGGCGGCGGGTCCGACAGTGACAGCAGCGAGGGTGCCGGCTTCAACGCCGGAACCAAGAGCATCGCCAACAAGTCCGCCAAGAAGGGCGGCACGCTGAAGTTCATCGGTAAGCAGGACTTCGACTCGACCGACCCGCAGCGCCAGTACTACGGCTTCGCGTGGGACTTCTCCCGGTACTACGCGCGTCAGCTCGTCAGCTACGCGCCGAAGCCGGGCGCCGCCGGCGCCGAGCTCGTCCCCGACCTCGCGAAGGCCAAGGGCGAGATCTCCGAGGACGGCAAGAAGTACACGTACCAGCTGCGTGACGGGATCACCTGGGAGGACGGCTCGCCGATCACCTCCAAGGACATCAAGTACGGCATCGAGCGCATCTGGGCCCAGGACGTCATCTCCGGCGGCCCCGGCTACCTGCGCAAGGTACTGGACCCCAAGGAAACCTACCCGGGTCCGTACAAGGACAAGTCCGCGGACAAGCTCGGCCTGAAGGCGATCGAGACGCCCGACGACAAGACGATCATCTTCAACCTGGCCGTGGCCAACGGTGACTTCGAGCAGATGCTCGCGATGCCGACCGGCTCCCCGGTGAAGCGGGAGAAGGACACCGGCGCCAAGTACCCGCTGAAGCCGTTCTCCTCGGGCCCGTACAAGTTCGAGTCGTACACGCCCAAGAAGGGTGCTGTCCTCGTCCGCAACGACAAGTGGCAGAAGGCTTCCGACCCGATCCGCCCGGCGCTGCCGGACAAGATCACGGTCACGATCAACACCAACATCGAGGCGATCGACAAGCTCCTCATCAAGGGCGAGTACGACGTCGACATGAACGCCACGGGCATGTCCCAGTCGGGCCGTACCGAGGCGCTCAAGCAGCACAAGGGCAACCTCGACAACATCGAGACCAGCTTCATCCGGTACGTCGACATCGCCACCAAGGTCGCGCCGTTCAACAACATCGACTGCCGCAAGGCGGTCCTGTACGCGGCCGACTACAAGTCGATGCAGGACGTCCGCGGCGGCCCGCAGGCCGGCGGCGAGATCGCCACGAACATGCTGCCCAAGTCCATCAAGGGCACGGACGACTACGACCCGTACGGCATCCTCGCCCGCAAGGGCAAGCCGGACGTGGCCAAGGCCAAGGACGCGCTCAAGAAGTGCGGCAAGCCTGCCGGCTTCTCCACCGTGATCAGCGCCCGTAGCAACAACCCGGGCGAGGTCCAGGTCGCCGAGGCGCTCCAGCAGTCGCTGAAGGCCGTCGGCATCAAGGCCGAGGTCGACCCGATCGACGGCGCCGAGTCCTCCAGCATCACCGGTTCCCCCGCCGTCGTGAAGAAGCGCGGCTACGGCCTGGTCATGACCGGCTGGGGCCCCGACTTCGCGACCGGTCAGGGCTTCTCGCAGCCGCTGATCGACGGCCGCTTCATCGAGCCGAACGGCAACTACAACGTCTCCGAGACGAACGACCCGAAGATCAACAAGCTCTTCGACGACGCGCTCAAGGAGACCGACCCCGACGCGGCCGGTGAGATCTACAAGAAGATCAACCACACCACCTCGGACCTCGCTGCCCAGATGCCCTTCATCTACGAGAAGAACTTCACCTGGCGCAGCTCGCGACTGACGAACGCTTACTCCACCGCGGCCTACAACGGCCGTTACGACTACGTGTCGCTCGGTGTCGTCAAGTAGCACCCCCAGCACGGACGAGTCACCCCCACCATCGCCCAACCCGCCAGTCCCGAAGGGCAGGTGATGGCCGCGGGCGGCGGCCCGGGACCCCCGTAATCCGGGGGCTTCCGGGCCGTCGCCGGGCCGCGCACAGTGCTTTCTTACGTCATCCGGCGCTTGTTCGCCGTCGCCATGATGCTGCTGGTCGTCACGCTGACGACCTTTGCCATCTTCTTCGTACTCCCGAAATGGGCCGGGTCCGACCCCGCGCTCCTGTTCGTCGGCAAGCAGTCGGACCCCGCGGCCATCGAGGGCATCCGGCAGAAGCTGGGGCTCGCCGATCCGGTCCTGGTGCAGTTCTGGCACTTCGTCCAGGGTCTGTTCGCCGGGCGGGAGTATGCCAACGGCCCGGATGTCACGCAGTGCCCCGCACCGTGCTTCGGCTACTCCTTCCGTACCGAGCAGGCCGTGTGGCCCCAGCTGACCGAGGCCATCCCGGTCACGCTCTCGCTCGCCGCGGGCGCGTGCTTCCTGTGGCTCGTGGGCGGTGTCTCCACCGGTGTGGTGTCCGCACTGCGCCGCGGCAGCCTGTGGGACCGCGCGGCCATGACCATCGCCCTGGCCGGCGTCTCGCTTCCCATCTACTTCACCGGTCTGCTCTCGCTGGCCATCTTCAGCTACCAGCTGGACTGGATCAGCGGCGAGTTCAAGTCACTGGGCGACGATCCCGCCCAGTGGTTCCAGAGTCTGATCCTGCCCTGGATCACCCTCGCCTTCCTGTACGCGGCGATGTACGCCCGCCTCACGCGGGCCACCATGCTGGAGATCATGGGCGAGGACTACATCAGGACCGCCCGCGCCAAGGGACTTCGAGAACCGGTCGTCATCAGACGGCACGCGATGCGTTCCACCTGGACCCCGATCCTGACCCTGTTGGGTCTGGACCTGGGTGCGCTGCTCGGTGGCGCGATCCTCACCGAGACCACGTACAACCTGCCGGGACTCGGGCGGCTCGCGGTCGACGCGATCAGCCAGAAGGACCTGCCGGTGATCCTCGGAGTCACGCTGATCGCCGCGCTGTTCATCGTCCTGGCCAGCCTCATCGTGGACCTTCTGTACGCCGTCATCGACCCGCGAGTGAGGCTCGGATGACCGATCTCAACAAGCCCGCCCCCGCAGATCTCGCTGTGACGGGCACCGCGCTCGGCGAGCCCGCCGCGGTCGGCTCTCCCGCCCCCACCTCCTTCCTCGAAGTGCGGGACCTGAAGGTGCACTTCCCCACCGACGACGGTCTCGTCAAGTCGGTGGACGGCCTCTCGTTCCAGCTGGAGAAGGGCAAGACCCTCGGCATCGTGGGCGAGTCCGGCTCCGGCAAGTCGGTGACCTCACTCGGCATCATGGGCCTGCACACCGTCGGCCAGTACGGCCGGCGCAAGGCGCGGATCTCCGGCGAGATCTGGCTGGACGGCAAGGAACTGCTCACCGCCGACCCGGACGACGTACGCAAGCTGCGCGGCCGGGAAATCTCGATGATCTTCCAGGACCCGCTGTCGGCCCTGCACCCGTACTACACGATCGGTTACCAGATCGTGGAGGCGTACCGCATCCACAACAAGGTCGACAAGAAGGCCGCCAAGCGGCGTGCAATCGAACTGCTCGACCGGGTCGGCATTCCGCAGCCCGACAAGCGCTTCGACGGCTATCCGCACGAGTTCTCCGGCGGTATGCGCCAGCGCGCGATGATCGCGATGGCGCTGGTCAACAACCCCGAGCTGCTCATCGCCGACGAGCCGACGACCGCCCTGGACGTCACCGTCCAGGCGCAGATCCTGGACCTGATCCGGGATCTGCAGAAGGAGTTCGGCTCGGCGGTCATCATCATCACCCACGACCTGGGTGTCGTCGCCGAGCTGTCCGACGACATCCTGGTGATGTACGGCGGCCGGTGCGTGGAGCGCGGTCCGGCGGACAAGGTCTTCTACGAGCCCCAGCATCCGTACACCTGGGGCCTGCTGGGCTCGATGCCGCGCATCGACCGGGACCAGACCGAGCGCCTCATCCCGGTCAAGGGTTCGCCGCCCAGCCTGATCAACATCCCGAGTGGCTGCGCCTTCCACCCGCGCTGCCCCTACGCGGACGTGCCCAAGGGCGGGATCACCCGCACCGAGCGGCCCGAGCTCAAGGTGCTGGCCGGACAGGAGGGCAAGCGGCACCACTCCGCCTGCCACATGTCGGCGGAGGACCGGACGCGGATCTGGACCGAAGAGATTGCGCCCAAGCTGTGAGCACTGCGTCTTCCCGGGGGACAACCCCCGGACCCCCGGCCGGAAAAGACCCCAAGGATCCAGCGATGCCGAATCCGGAGAAGGCCATCTCATCGCCTGAGCCCCTGCTCAAGGTGAGCGGGCTGGTGAAGCACTTCCCCATCAAGAAGGGGCTTCTCCAGCGCCAGGTCGGCGCCGTCCAGGCCGTCGACGGACTCGACTTCGACGTACGCCCGGGGGAGACCCTCGGCATTGTCGGTGAGTCGGGCTGCGGCAAGTCGACGATGGGGCGGCTGATCACCCGGCTGCTCGAACCGACCAGCGGGAAGATCGAGTTCGAGGGCCAGGACATCACCCACCTGGGCACCGGGAAGATGCGTCCGCTGCGCCGCGACGTACAGATGATCTTCCAGGACCCGTACTCCTCGCTGAACCCGCGCCACACGGTCGGCACGATCATCAGCGCGCCGTTCAAGCTCCAGGGCATCGAGCCCACGGGCGGCGTGAAGAAGGAGGTCCAGGCCCTCCTGGACCGCGTCGGGCTCAACCCCGAGCACTACAACCGCTATCCGCACGAGTTCTCCGGCGGCCAGCGCCAGCGCATCGGCATCGCCCGCGCGCTCGCGCTCAAGCCCAAGCTCGTGGTGGCGGACGAGCCGGTCTCGGCGCTCGATGTGTCCATCCAGGCGCAGGTCGTGAACCTGCTGGACGACCTCCAGCAGGAGATGGGCCTGACGTATGTGATCATCGCGCACGACCTGTCGGTCATCCGGCACGTCTCGGACCGCATCGCGGTGATGTACCTCGGCAAGATCGTGGAGATCGCGGACCGCAGGGCGCTGTACGAGTCGCCGATGCACCCGTACTCCAAGGCGCTGCTGTCCGCCGTCCCGGTGCCGGACCCGCGCAGTAAGGGCAAGCGTGAGCGCATTCTGCTCACGGGCGACGTGCCCTCGCCGATCTCGCCGCCTTCGGGCTGCCGGTTCCACACGCGGTGCTGGAAGGCGACCGAGGTGTGCAAGACCACGGAGCCGCCGCTGGTGGCCCTGAAGACCGGTCACCAGGTGGCCTGCCACCACCCGGAGAACGCACCCGACCAGGCGCCCGAGTCCACGATCCTGGAGACCGCCCGCGAGGCGGTCGTGCTGGTCGACGCGACGCCGGCGGCGACCGCGCACGCGCAGGCCCCGGACGCGGAGGCTCCGGCCACTTCGGCCACCGAGGGCGACGCGACGTCGCCCGAGAGCACGAAGGACATCGGCAAGGAATAGAGGCGGCACACTGAGCCGGTGTTCCACGAACTCTTCACGCCCTCCGTCCAGCACGCCCTCGACATCGTCGGGATCTTCGTCTTCGCGATCTCCGGCGCACTGCTCGCCGTACGCAAGAACTTTGACGTCTTCGGCATCGCGGTACTCGCAGAGGTCACGGCGCTGGGCGGAGGGCTGTTCCGCGACCTGATCATCGGGGCCGTCCCCCCGGCGGCCTTCACCGACCTCGGGTACTTCACCACCCCGCTCATCGCGGCGGCCCTGGTCTTCTTCCTGCACCCCGAGGTGGAGCGCATCCAGGGCTCGGTCCAGGCGTTCGACGCGGCGGGGCTCGGGCTGTTCTGCGTCACGGGCACCACCAAGGCGTACGACTACGGGCTCGGCCTCACCGCGTCCGCCGCGCTGGGGCTTGCGACCGCGGTCGGCGGCGGTGTGCTGCGTGACGTACTCGCCAATGAAGTGCCCTCGCTGCTGCGCTGGGACCGTGACCTGTACGCCGTCCCGGCGATCGTCGGGGCCGCGATGGTCGCGCTGTGCATCCGCTTCGACATGCTCAACGCGGCGACCAGCGGGCTCGCGGTCATCACCGCCTTCGCTCTGCGGCTGCTCGCGCTGCACTACCACTGGCGGGCCCCACGCGCCTGGAACCGTTCATCGGCGAAGGCCGAGGAGCAAGAAAAAGCTACCGCTTAGTAGGGTCTCGGTGTACCCTGCGTTCCATGGCACAGGCATCCATCGGGGACAGCGAGTTCGACCGCGACACCGCCGTTTCCCCGCGCGCACCGGGCGTCTACGACGCGGAGCTCTCCGCGGGCTGGACGATCATCCACGCGGTCAACGGCGGGTACCTCCTCGCGCTGCTCGGCCGCGCGCTCGGCGACGCCCTGCCGCACTCCGACCCGTTCACGGTCTCGGCGCACTACCTCACGCCGTCCGTGCCGGGCAAGGCGGTCATCCGTACCGAGGTGGTCCGCGCCGGACGCACCCTCTCCACCGGCCAGGCCTCCCTCTTCCAGTACGGCGACGACGGCGCCGAGGTCGAGCGGATCCGGGTGCTGGCCTCCTACGGCGACCTGGACGCCCTTCCCGACGACGTACGGACGACGGCCGAGCCGCCCCTCCTGCCGCCGTACGACCAGTGCCTGGGCACCGGCGACGGCCCGAGCGTCATACCCGGCAGCTCGGCGATCACCGAGCGGCTCGACATCAGGCTCGACCCGGCCACCGTCGGCTGGGCGGTCGGCGCACCCTCGGGCAAGGGCGAGATGCGCGGCTGGTTCGGCCTCGCCGACGGTCGCGACGCCGACCCGCTCTCGCTGCTGCTCACGGTCGACGCCCTGCCGCCGACCTCCTTCGAGCTGGGGCTCAAGGGCTGGACGCCGACCGTCGAGCTCACCACCCACATCCGCTGCCGCCCCGCGCCGGGCCCGCTGCGCGTCTCCATCACCACCCGCAACCTCGCGGGCGGCTTCCTGGAGGAGGACGCGGAGGTCTGGGACAGCGCGGGCCGTCTCGTCGCCCAGTCACGGCAGTTGGCGCGGGCGCCGAGGTCGGCCGGGCCCGGCTGCGCAAGGTCGTCGTCACCGAGAACGTGACCAAGACCGTGCCGGTCTCCCACGAGGAGGTTCGGGTCGTCCATGAGCCCATCACGGCCGCCGACCGGCCCGCGCGCGGTGCGCGCATCCAGGAGGACGAGACCGAGGTGATTCTGCACGCCGAACGGCCCGTCGTCCGCAAGGAGACCGTCGGCGTCGAGCGCGTGCGCCTGGAGACCGACAAGGTCACCGAGCAGCGGGAAGTCTCCGAGGACGTCCGCAAGGAAGAGATCCGGTGCGACACGGACGAGGGCCCGGGCAGGGACGGTCGCGGCGGCGAGCGCGGCCTCAGCCGCTGACCCGGTCCCACCCGTCACACCCGCCGCCGCCAGGACGGACTTCCGTCCGGGCGGCGGCGTCTTGCCGCCGTCGCCGGATTTTCGCGGAGGATGGCGCCGTGAAATCAGACCGGCTGCTCTCGATCCTGCTGCTGCTCCAGACCCGCGGTCTGGTCCCCGCCGCGGACCTCGCCGAGCGGCTCGAAGTGTCCGTACGCACCATCTACCGCGACATCGAGTCGCTGTCCGCCTCGGGCGTCCCGGTGTACGCGGAGCGCGGGCGGCACGGCGGGATCGCGCTGCTGCCCGGGTTCCGCACCGAGGTGACGGGGCTGACCAACGACGAGTCGCGGGCCCTGTTCGTGCTGGCCGCGCAGGGGGTGCACGCCGCGCTCGGGCTCGACGAGGCACTCGGCTCCGCGATGCGCAAGGTGCTGGTCGCGCTGCCCGAACCGCACCGGCCCGCCGCCGAACTCACCAGCAGGCGCATCCTGATCGACCCGGTGCGCCGGCTGAGCGCACCACAGCCCGCGGTCGACCTGGCCCAGCTGCACGCGGCGGTCTTCACGGACCGCCGGCTGCTGCTGCGCTACCGGCACAGTGGCGGGGACGAGGTACGGACGTACACCGTTGATCCCTACGGGCTCGTGGTGAAGGCGGGCGTCTGGTACCTCGTCGCGGACCACGAGTCGCAGCCCAGGCTCTTCCGCGCCGACCGCGTGCGCGAGGCCACGCTCACCGACGCGGCGGCCGAGCGGCGGGCCGGGGTGGAACTGGCCGACGTGTGGGAGGCGCTGCGGCGCCGGGTGGAGGAACGCGCCGCCGGGGTGCGGGTGCGCGGCCGGGTGCGACTGTCGCGCCTGGAGCTGTTCGTAAGGGTCCAGGCGGCGCACTTGGTGGCGGAACCCGTGCTGGAGGCGGCGGGGGAGTGGGCGGGCGTCGAGCTGGCCTTCGGATCGGTCCCGGAGGCGTGTGCGCTGCTGCTGGGCTTCGGGGCGAATGTGGAGGTGCTGTCCCCGCGAGAGCTGTGGGAGGAGCTGGCACGCGCGGCGGAGGCGGTCGTGGGGCTGTACGGGGGCGGGGACAGGGGGGCCCGTGGCATGGATGGGGGCGGGGGCGGTCGGGGCGAGGGTGTGTACGGCGGCGGGGGCGGTGACGATGTGTACGCCCCTGAGGGCGGTGGCGGTGTGTACGGCGCCGGGTGTGGTCGCGGTGGCGATGCGTACGTCGCCGGGGCGGGGCCGGAGTTCGGCGGCGCCGGTGGCGAGTGGGGCCCCGGGGTCGGTCCGGCCGCCGGTGGTGAGGGTGGTGGCTGGGAGGGGCCGGTCGGCGATGACGGTGACGGCTGGGGCCGCCCGGCGGACGGCCATGACGACTGGGGCGGTCCCATGGACGGCGGCGGTGCCTGGGGCGGCCCGGGCGACGGCGGTGGCCGTGGCTGGGTCGGTCCGGCCGGTGGCGGTCGTCGCTGAGCCGGTCCGGCCCCGTGGCGGGGGCCTGGTCAGTCGAGCCAGTGGCGGCGGCCGAGGCTGACCAGGCGCAGCTGGCGGCGGGCCAGCGAGGCGGCGGCCTCGATCTGCTCATCGCCGCCCTCCTCCGCCTCCAGGAACGCGGAGGCCGTCATCACCATGTGGTCGACGTACACATGTGCCAGCATCCGCAGATCGTCCTCGCTCCAGCCCGCGAAGCCGGGCGCCGCGGCCAGGGCGGCCGTCACCTCCTCGACGAAGAGCCGCAGTTGCTCGCCGATCGCCGTGCGCACCGGCTCGACACCGCCGTGCCGTTCGCGGGCGACGAAACGGACATGGGCGGGGTGCGCGTGCACATGGCGGGCGATGAGGCCGACGGTGCTGTCGATGCGCTCCTCGCTGTCGCCGGTCGCGGCAAGGGCCGCGCGGATCATCCCGTGCAGGCTGCCCAGGGCCTCATCGACCAGTGCGACGCCGAGGTCGGCCGTGTCCCTGAAGTGCCGGTAGAACGCGGTGGGGGCCACGCCGACGGCCCGGGTCACCTCGCGCAGGCCAAGGCTGCTGAGGCTCTGGTGTTCGAGCAGGACCAGTGCCGCGTCCAGCAGGGACTGGCGGGTCCGCTGCTTCTGGGCCTGGCGGGCGCCGACGATGTGACTCATGGCATTCAGTAAACAACCGTTCTCTGCGTGTGGAAACACTAGACTGGGCAGTCAGTTAACAGTCGTACTCCCGATTCTGAGAGGCTTCACATGATCATCCTCGTGGTCGCCCTGCTTCTGCTTGGGGTCGCGCTGGGACCGGTGGCCCACGTCCCGCTCCCGGTGACCCTTGTCGCCGCCGCTGCCATCTGCGGCTGGCTGCTCGTGTTCACCGCCCGTGAGCGTCATGGGCGCCGATCCACCCGAAGGAGCTGACCGCGCCGTGCAGACCATGGAACTCACCGCATCCACCCGCCGCCGCCGCACCGGCACCCGGGACGCCGACGGCACGGCCGTCGCCTCGTTCGTGCTCGGCCTCGTCGGGCTGCTCGTGATGAACATCTTCCTGGGGCCCGCCGCCATCGCCCTGGCCGGCGTGGCCCTGTGGCGCGGCACCGAGCGACGCGGACGCGCCCTGCTGGGCCTCGGTCTCGGCGTGGCCGACCTGGTCGTGCTCGCCGCCGTGATGTCCGCCAACGGCACCGTGTCGTGGAGCTTCGGCGGCTGAACGGCCCGGGCTGCGGCGGGCGGGGCGAACCTCCGCGCCATGGACTCGTAGAATCGAGCCCACCATGGCTTACCTCGACCACGCCGCGACCACCCCGATGCTTCCTGAGGCGGCTCTGGCGTTGACTGCCCAGCTCGCCGTCACCGGCAACGCGTCGTCCCTGCACGCCGCCGGCCGCCGGGCGCGCCGCAGCGCCGAGGAGGCCCGCGAGATGCTCGCGGAGGCCCTTGGCGCGCGCCCCAGCGAGGTGGTCTTCACCGCGGGCGGCACGGAGGCCGACAACCTCGCCGTCAAGGGCCTTTACTGGGCCCGGCGTGACGCCGACCCGCGCAGAGTGCGGGTCCTGGCCAGCCCCGTCGAGCACCACGCCGTTCTGGACGCCGTGGACTGGCTCGGCGAGCACGAGGGTGCCACGGTCGAGTACCTACCGGTCGACTCCTACGGGCGGGTGCACCCCGAGGCGCTGCGCGAGGCCATCGAGCGCGACCCCTTCGACGTCGCCCTGGCCACCGTGATGTGGGCCAACAACGAGATCGGCACCATCCTGCCGGTCCGTGAACTGGCCGACGTGGCGCGCGAGTTCGACGTACCGCTGCACGCGGACGCGGTGCAGGCCGTCGGTCAGCTCCCGGTCGACTTCGCCGCCTCCGGGCTGGCCGCGATGACCGTCTCCGGCCACAAGATCGGCGGCCCGTACGGCATCGGCGCCCTGCTCCTGGGCCGCGAGTACACCCCGGTCCCCGTCCTGCACGGCGGCGGCCAGGAGCGGCACGTACGCTCCGGCACCCTCGACGTCCCCGCCATCGCCTCCTTCGCGGTGGCCGGCCGGCTGGCCACCGAGCGGCGCGAACGCTTCGCCGAGCGGATCGGCGGCCTGCGCGACGCCCTGGTCGACGCCGTGCGCGAGGCCGTCCCCGAGGCGATCCTCGGCGGCGACCCGGCCCCCGGCGGCCGTCTCCCCGCCAACGCCCACTTCACCTTCCCCGGCTGCGAGGGCGACTCGCTGCTCCTGCTGCTCGACGCGCAGGGCATCGAGTGCTCGACGGGATCGGCCTGCACGGCCGGCGTCGCCCAGCCCAGCCATGTGCTGCTTGCCATCGGGACCGACCCCGACCTGGCCCGCGGCACCCTGCGCTTCTCGCTGGGGCACACCTCGACCGAGGCGGACGTGGCCGCGGTCGCGGTCGCGATCGGCCCCGCGGTGGAGCGGGCGCGCACGGCGGGGCTCGTCTGAGAGCCGGGGGTTCCCGGATCCGGATCAGGCATTCCCGCTCTCCTTCCCGGCCTCGGCACGCTCCCGCTTGGCCAGTTCACCGCGTACGAACTTGATGTACCGGTCCCAGTTCCAGTGCGGTCCCGGGTCGGTGTGGTCGGTGCCGGGCACCTCGACGTGCCCGATGATGTGCTCACGGTCGGCCGGTATGTCGTAGCGGACGCATATCCCGGCGGCCAGCCTGGCCGACGACCGGTACATCACGTCCGTGAGGGTCTCGGGCCGCGCGACGAACGCCTCGTGCTCGATGCCGACACTGCGCTCGTTGTACGACCGGTTTCCCGCGTGGTAAGCCACATCCAGCTCCCGGGCCATCTGCGCGATGTGCCCGTCCTTGGCCCGCACGACGTAGTGCGCGGCGGCCTGGTGCCCCGGGTCGCGGAAGATCCGCAGGGCCGTGCCGTAACTTCCCTCAGTGGTATGGATCACGATCCGGTCAATGTCGTAGTCGTCCGGCCGGTCGGCCGTCCGGAGATTCCCCGCGGACGCGGCCACCCACTGGGCCCCCGCGTGGTCGACCGCGCCCTCCGTACGCGGCTTGCGGACGCCGGGCGCGCTCCACCACAGCCGGGACAACTCGTCCCCGAACACCGCGGCCGTCCCACCCACGACGACCGCGCCACCCCCGATGAGCAAGGCGCGTCTGCTGATCTGTTCCATGAGCGGATAACGCCTGCGGAGCTGTCCTTGGTTCCGTCTACCCTTGAGGAGCTATGACTGAGACCCCGCGCCCCCTCCGTGTCCTCGCCGCCATGTCCGGTGGAGTCGACTCCGCCGTCGCCGCAGCCCGAGCCGCCGAGGCCGGGCACGACGTGACCGGCGTCCACCTCGCCCTGTCCGCCAACCCGCAGTCGTTCCGAACCGGCGCGCGCGGCTGCTGCACCATCGAGGACTCGCGCGACGCGCGCCGGGCCGCCGATGTCATCGGCATCCCCTTCTACGTCTGGGACCTCGCCGAGCGCTTCCGCGAGGACGTCGTCGACGACTTCGTCGCCGAGTACGAGGCGGGCCGCACGCCGAACCCGTGCCTGCGCTGCAACGAGAAGATCAAGTTCGCCGCGCTGCTCGACAAGGCGCTCGCGCTCGGCTTCGACGCGGTGGCCACCGGCCACTACGCGACGGTCGTCCTCAACGAGGACGGCACCCGCGAGCTGCACCGCGCGAGCGACATGGCCAAGGACCAGAGTTACGTCCTCGGGGTCCTCGACGAGAGGCAGCTCGCGCACGCGATGTTCCCCCTCGGCGACACCCTCACCACCAAGGGCGAGATCCGCGCGGAGGCCGAGCGGCGCGGCCTGGCGGTCGCGAAGAAGCCCGACAGCCACGACATCTGCTTCATCGCCGACGGCGACACCCAGGGCTTCCTCGCCGACCGCCTCGGCGGCAAGGCGGAGGGCGACATCGTCGACGAGTCGGGCACCACGATCGGCTCGCACGACGGCGCCTTCGGCTTCACCATCGGCCAGCGCAAGGGCCTGCGCATCGGCCACCCCGCCGCCGACGGCAAGCCGCGCTACGTCCTGGACATCTCCCCGGTGAACAACACGGTGACGGTGGGCCCTGTGGAGGCCCTCGACATCGGCGCGCTGACCGCCATCAAGCCCCGATGGTGCGGAGTCGCCCCGGCGGGCCCCGGCACGTACACCGCGCAGCTGCGGGCGCACGGCGACGAGACCCCGGTCACCGCGGAGCTGGTGGACGGCGAGCTCCACGTCAGCTTCGACGAGCCGGTGCGCGGCGTCGCGCCCGGCCAGGCGATCGTGCTGTACGACGGCACGCGCGTGGTCGGCTCGGCGACCATCGCCACGACGAGCCGGGCGGCGAAGACCTCCGCCTCCGTCTGATCCCCGGGCCCGCCCCGGCGGCGGCCCGCCCCGCCTACGCCGCGAAGAACTCCCGCAGCACCGGCGCGAGCACCTGCGGCGCCACGTCGTGGACCTGCCCCGTCAGCGTGCGGTGCCGGCCACGGCGTACCGACCTCGCGACCGTTTTGGCGGCCTCCCGCATCGCCTGCGGGCTCGCCCCGCCGTCGACGACCAGGACCGGCGGTCGTACGGACCCCAGCCGCTCCACCGGCACCGTGCCGTCGCCCATGACCGCGTCGTCGTAGGCGAGGGTGTGCGCCACCGCCACCAGGTCCGGCCACTCCGGCGCCTTGCGCACCTGCGCCAGCACCTGGGGCGACAGCCCCACCAGCGTCATGAACAGCTCGGCCGCGCCCTCGCGGTCGCCCTCCGACAGCAGTGCGGCGAGCCGCACCGAGTACGCCGCCTTGGCTGCCCGGTCTCCGTCGTCGACGACGGTGAAGGGCGGCTCGTACACGGCGAGTCTGCCCATCGGCACCCCGCTCGCCGCCGCCTCCAGAACCAGCGCGGCGCCCGACGAAATACCGTATACCGACACGGGTGCGGCCTCCTCGTCGACGAGGGCGGCGAGATCCTCCACCTCGCGCGCGACCGCGTACGGAGCGGTGTCGCCACTCGCCCCGTGGCCCCGGCGGTCGTAGGTGACCACGGAGAAGTGCGGCGCGAGCAACGCCGCCAGTGGTGCTTCCGAGGAACCGGTGCTGAAGGCACCGCCCACCAGGACCAACGGCGCCCCTTCGCCCCTGCGCTCGAAGGCGATGGGGGTGCCGTCACGCGAAATCAATTTGCTCATACCGATGGGGACCGGGCGGCGCGCGGGAACTCATCGGTGCGCGGGAAAAAACTTTCCCGGAACTTCGGTCGTAACGTTGGGGGATGAACATCTGCGTCTTCCTCTCCGCCGCCGACCTCGACGAGCGCTACACCCGGCCCGCCCGCGAATTCGCCGAACTTCTCGGCAAGGGCGGCCACACCCTGGTGTGGGGCGGATCCGAGAGCGGTCTGATGAAGGTGGTCGCGGACGGCGTACAGGAGTCGGGCGGGCACCTGGTCGGCGTATCGGTGGATTTTCTGGCCGCCAAGGCCCGTGTGAACGCAGACGAGATGATCGTCGCCAAGGACCTCGCCGAGCGCAAGGCGTTGCTGCTCTCCCGGTCCGAAGCGATCGTCGTCATGGTCGGCGGCACCGGCACGCTGGACGAGGCCACCGAAATCCTGGAACTCAAGAAGCACGGCCTGCACAGCAAGCCGGTGGTGCTGCTCAACGCCGCCGGCTTCTACGACGGCCTCAAGCAGCAGCTCCAGCGGATGGAGGCGGAGGGCTTCCTGCCGGTGCCCCTCAGCGACCTGGTGTTCTTCGCGGAGGACGGCGTCTCGGCGCTGGCCCACCTTGAGGAGTCGACCGGCGTGCAGTGATGCGAGCATGGCCCGTATGGCTACACATGTGATCACCGGGGCGGGCTCGGGCATCGGCGCCGCTGTCGCCCGCCGACTGCACGAGCGCGGCGACGACATCGTCCTGATGGCCCGCGACGCGGGCCGCGCCAAGCAGCTCGCCGCCGGCCTGCCCGGCGCCCGCACCCTCGTCGGCGACCTCGCAAATCCGGACCGGCTCTCCTGGGCCTTCTCGCACCAGCCGATGCCCGAGCGCGTGGACACCCTGCTGCACATCGCGGGCGTCGTGGACCTCGGCCGTATCGCCGACCTCGGCACCAAGGCCTGGCACAGCCAGCTCAACGTGAACCTGATCTCGCCCGCCGAGCTGACCCGCCTCTTCCTGCCCCAACTGCGCATGGACAAGGGTCATGTGCTCTTCGTCAACTCCGGCGCCGGTCTCAGCGCCGGACCCGAATGGGGCGCGTACGCGGCGAGCAAGCACGGCCTGAAGGCCCTCGCCGACTCGCTGCGCCAGGAGGAGCACGGCAACGGCGTGCGTGTCACGTCCGTGTATCCGGGCCGCACCGCGAGCGCCATGCAGGAGAAGGTGCACCACCAGGAGGGCAAGGAGTACGACGCGTCGCGCTGGATCGACCCCGAGTCCGTCGCCACGACCATCCTGATGGCCCTCGACCTGCCGCGTGACGCCGAGGTCAACGACCTGACCGTAAGGCCGGGCCGATGAACGAGCCCATGAGGGACGCGCCCGGTGGGCCGCCCGCCAAGGTGAACTGGGGCCCCGCCACCGGCGTCGGGTCCATGCCGGGCGAGGACGCGCGGGAGACCGCGAAGAGCGTCGTCGGGTCCTTCGAGGACTTCCCGTTCCTGCCGGAGCTGCCCGCGCGCGGGCCCGGCGCGGACATGATCGGCCGGTCCATCGGCATGCTCGTCGAGATGTACGGGCACGTGGAGCCCAGCGGCTGGCGGATCAGCGACCGGCCGGGGCGCGACACCCGGCGGGCCAGGTCCTGGCTGGGGGAGGACCTCGACGCGCTTGAGGAGTTCACCCAGGGCTACACGGGACCCCTCAAGGTGCAGGCCGTCGGGCCCTGGACGCTGGCCTCCTCGCTGGAGCTCAGGAGCGGCCAGGCCGTCCTGGGGGACCCCGGCGCGGTGCGGGACCTCGCGGGCTCGCTCGCCGAAGGTCTGCGCGACCACCTCGCGGATGTACGTCGCCGGGTGCCCGGCGCCGATGTGGTGCTCCAGCTCGACGAGCCGTCACTGACGTACGTACTGCGCGGCGAGGTCAGGACCGCGAGCGGATACCGGACGCACCGATCGGTCGACCGGCAGGTCGTCGAGGGCACGCTGCGGGACGTGATGGCCGTCAACCACGACGCGGGCGGCCCGGTGATCGTCCATTCCTGCGCGCCGGATGTGCCGTTCGCCCTGCTGCGGCGGGCCGGTGCGGCAGGCGTCTCATTCGATTTCTCGCTGCTCACCGAGCGTGACGAGGAAACGATCGGCGAAGCGGTGGAGGGCGGCACTCAGCTCTTCGCGGGAGTCGTGGCGTCCACCGAGGCCGCGTCGGCCGGATTGTCGGACCCCGCAGATATCGTCATGGGTGTCAGGACGCTGTGGCGCAGGCTGGGGCTGACGCCGGGGACTCTCGCCGAGTCCGTGGTGATCACTCCCTCGTGCGGGCTCGAGGGGGCTTCTCCCGGGTATGCCCGCGCGGCGCTCGCGCAGTGCGTCCGGGCGGCGAGATCGCTCGCAGACAACCCTGAGTGACGGGTTGAGTTTCCACAACGGGAGGACAGACGGTGGCTGGCGAACAGCACGCAGCGGTACCCGCAGAGGCACGGGAGCGGCACGCGCAGCTCGCTGAGCAGATCGAGGAGCACCGCTTCCGGTACTACGTGAAGGACCAGCCGGTCGTCAGCGACGCGGAGTTCGACAAGCTGCTCCGCTCGCTGGAGGCCCTGGAGGAGCAGTACGCCGAGCTGCGCACGCCCGACTCGCCGACCCAGAAGGTCGCCGGTGCGTACGAGACGGAGTTCACGGCCGTCCAGCACCGCGAGCGGATGCTCTCCCTGGACAACGCGTTCGACGACGAGGAGCTGGCCGCGTGGGGCGAGCGCGTCGCCAATGAGCTGGTCGACGTGCCGCACCACTTCCTGTGTGAGCCCAAGGTGGACGGCCTCGCGGTCAACCTGACGTACGAGAAGGGGCGGCTGACCCGCGCGGCGACCCGCGGCGACGGCCGCACGGGCGAGGACATCACGCCCAACGTCCGTACGATCAACGGCATCCCGGAGCGGCTGAAGGGCGAGCGGATCCCGGACCTCGTCGAGGTCCGCGGCGAGGTCTACTTCCCGATGGAGAAGTTCCAGGAGCTCAACGCCCGGCTGGTGGCCGCCGAGGAGAAGCCCTTCGCCAATCCGCGCAACGCGGCGGCGGGCTCCCTGCGGCAGAAGGACCCCAAGGTCACCGCGAGCCGCCCGCTGCACATGGTGGTGCACGGCATCGGCGCCCGCGAGGGCTTCGACATCGACCGGCTCTCGCAGGCCTACGAGCTGCTGCGCGAGTGGGGCCTGCCCACCGCCAAGCACAACAAGGTCGTCGAAGGACTCGACGGAGTAAGGGAGTTCATCACCTACTTCGGCGAGAACCGGCACTCGATCGAGCATGAGATCGACGGTGTGGTCGTCAAGCTCGACGAGATCAGGCTGCAGGGCCGGCTCGGCTCGACCTCGCGGGCGCCGCGCTGGGCGATCGCTTGGAAGTACGCGCCGGAGGAGGTCAACACCAAGCTGGTCAATATCCGGGTGGGGGTCGGCCGCACCGGCCGCGTCACGCCGTACGCGCAGGTCGAGCCGGTGACGGTCGCGGGCTCCGAGGTGGAGTTCGCGACGCTGCACAACCAGGACGTGGTGAAGGCCAAGGGCGTCCTCATCGGCGACACGGTGGTGCTGCGCAAGGCGGGCGACGTCATCCCGGAGATCCTCGGGCCCGTCGCGGACCTGCGGGACGGCAGCGAGCGGGAGTTCGTGATGCCCTCCGAGTGCCCCGAGTGCGGCAGCACGCTGGGGCACGCGAAGGAGGCCGACATCGATCTGCGCTGCCTCAACGCCCGCTCCTGCCCAGCCCAGTTGCGCGAGCGGCTCTTCTATCTGGCCGGCCGCAAGTCGCTGGACATCGAGAACTTCGGCTATGTCGCGGCAGCCGCGCTCACCCGGCCGCTGGAGCCCGCCGAGCCGCCGCTGCGCGACGAGGGCGACCTCTTCGACCTGCGCATCGAGCAGCTTCTGCCCATCAAGTCCTATGTCCTGGACCAGGATTCGGGTCTGCCCAAGCGGGACCCGAAGACGGGCGAGGAGAAGATCGTCACCTTCTTCGCCAACCAGGAGGGGGTGGCCAAGAAGAACGCCCTCGCGATGCTGGATAACATCGCCGCGGCCAAGGAGCGCCCGCTGGCCCGGGTCATCACCGGGCTCTCCATCCGGCACGTGGGGCCCGTGGCGGCCGAGGCGCTGGCTCGCGAGTTCCGTTCGCTGGAGCGGATCGAGCAGGCGACCGAGGAGGAGCTGGCCGCGGTGGAGGGCGTCGGGCCGACCATCGCCGCCTCGCTCAAGCAGTGGTTCGACGAGGACTGGCACCGGGAAATCCTGCGCAAGTGGCGGGAGGCCGGGGTCCGGATGGAGGAGGAGGGCTCCGGCGAGGGCCAGGGCCCGCGTCCGCTGGACGGTCTCACGGTCGTGGTGACCGGGACGCTGCAGCACCACACCCGGGACGGCGCCAAGGAGGCACTGCAGAGCCTCGGCGCGAAGGTGACCGGGTCTGTTTCGAAGAAGACCGCCTTTGTGGTGGTGGGCGACAGTCCCGGTTCGAAATACGACAAGGCCATGCAGTTGAAGGTGCCGGTTCTGAACGAAGAGGGCTTTGTCGTCCTTTTGGAGGAGGGCCCCGACGCGGCTCGCGAAGCGGCTGTGCCCACCGAGGAGTAGGGGCGGTGCGGGGCGGGGAAAGGGCAGGTGAGGGGGGGAGGAGCCGCAGCCGCCGGCCACCCGTTCAGCGCATAGCAGACGGATTCGGGTGGCTGGGTCGCATTCGGGCAAGAGCGGTGGACCGCTGCCCGTCGGAGCCGTCTGCGGCCTACTGTTGAGGTGTGCGCCTGTCGTGCACGGCTGCAATGGGTGTCTCCTGCTCGTGAAGAGCTCGGGGAAGGGATTCCAGTCGTGATGGCATGACAACGGGGCCATCGCGTGGCACGGGCACCGCCAGCTGTGAGAGGGACGGAATGAAACCGACCGAGAGCGTCGAGGCGGCTGCGCGGCTGCGCGGGTGGGCGGGAGCCGCCAAGGCGTTGCCCGCCGTCGTCGTCGGGCTGTCCGCCCTCCTGCTGGTGATCGGGGTCTGCCGCGCGGTGGTGATCGGCGACCCGGTGTTCCCCGACGGCGCGGTCGGCTGGTCGCTGGCCATACTCACCGGAATCATCGTCGGCCACCTGGTGGCACTCGGCCGCGACCGCTGGTGGGGCGGCACAGGATCCGGCGCCGCCCTCACGCTCGCCGTCCAGCTGCTGTACGGGTGGGTGCCGGCCGGTCTGGTCAGCCTGGCCGTCGTGGTGCTGGTCGGCATGGCCCGCCGAAACCGATGGCGGCTGGGGTTGCTGCATGGCGCGGTGGACGTCCTGGGCATCGGCGCCGCGGCGCTCGTCCTGGCCGCGTTCGGCGACGTACCGACCATCGAGAAGCCCTGGAACCCGCTGGAATGGGGCATCGACGACATCCCCGAGGTCGTGCTGGCCGCCACCGCCTACCTGCTGACCACCAGGCTGCTGCTCTGGTACACCCTCGCCCCGCGCAGCGGCCGACTGCCCAGCGTCGCCCGAACGGCCCTGGTCCGCCAGGTGCTCGTCGCGGTCGCGCTGCTCGGCATAGCCCCGCTGATCTGCGTGGTCGCGGTGGCCCTGCCGGTCCTGCTGCCGCTCTTCTCCGTACCGCTGATCGCGCTGGACTCCACCCTGTGGATCGCCAGGGCGAGGGCGGAGGAGCAGCTGCGGGACCCGCTGACCGGACTGCCCAACAGGCAATGGCTGTTGGAGCGGGCCTGGCCGGCGCTGGAGGAGGCCGAGAGCATCGGTGCCAGGTCCGCCCTGATCCTCATCGACCTGGACCGCTTCAGGGCGGTCAACGACACACTCGGCCATCTGGCGGGCGACCGGCTGCTGTTGCAGATAGCCGACCGGCTCCGGCTGGCCCTGCCGCGTGGTGCGGAGGCCGCGCGGCTCGGCGGCGACGAGTTCGCGGTGCTGCTCCCGACGGCCGACTCCACGACCAGCGCCCAGCGCATAGCCCGTCACCTGGTCGCCGAGTTCTCCTCCCCGCTCGACCTCGACGGCCTCACTCTTGTCCTGGAGGCCAGCGCGGGCGTCGCCGTCTTCCCCGACCACGCGCTCGACGCGGAAGGGCTGCTGCGGCGCGCGGACGTGGCGATGTACCAGGCCAAGCGGGACCGTACGGGCGTCGAGGTCTACGAGTCCAAACGGGACAGCAACACCCCTGACCGGCTCGGCCTGTTGGGTGACCTTCGACGCGCTCTGGACGCGCGCGAGGTCGAGCTGCACTACCAGCCCAAGGTCCAGTTCGACGGGCAGGTCGCGGGGCTCGAAGCCCTGGTCCGGTGGGTGCACCCGGAGCGGGGGCGGGTCTCCCCGGACGAGTTCATCGCCATCGCGGAGTCCTCGGGCCTGATGCCGCACCTCACGGAGTACGTCCTGGACACCGCCCTGGCGCAGGTCGCCCGCTGGCGGGCCCAGGGGCTGATGGTCCCGGTGGCGGTCAACGTCTCACCGCGCGACGTGCACACACCCGGCTTCGCAGGCTCGGTGGCCGCGAGGCTCGCCCGGCACGGAGTCCCCGCCGGATCCCTCCAGTTGGAGATCACGGAACATGTGCTGTTCGAAGACCCCCAGCGAGCGGCGGACACGCTCGCGGCGCTGACGGGGCACGGCGTCAAGATGTCGCTGGACGATTTCGGCACCGGCTACTCGTCCCTGGTGCATCTGCGGCGGCTGCCGGTGAGCGAACTCAAGATCGACCGTTCCTTCGTGGCCAGGCTGGCCATCGACAACGAGGACGCCGAGATCGTCCGCTGCACGGTGGACCTCGCACACTCGCTCGGCCTGCTCGTGGTCGCCGAGGGCGTCGAGGACGACGAGACGTGGGAGCGGCTGCGGGACCTGGGCTGCGACGCGGTGCAGGGCTGGCTGGTGGCCGCCGCGATGCCGCCCGAGGAGGCCACGGCCTGGCTGCTCGCCCGCGGTGACCGGGGCTGGCACCGCCAGGACGACCTGGACCGGGTGGCGGCGGCGCGGGCGCTGGAGCAGACGAACAGCCAGTCGCCGTCCGGGCAGACCGTGAAGTAGTCCCGGGGGGAGCGTGCGTCGAGCAGGGCCGGGGAGCGTGCCTGGAACGGCCTCCGGCGGCACGTCGGCGCGCGTCGAGCGGCCACGGGGGAGCGGGTCGCGCAGCCGCCGGGGAGCGCATCGCGCGGCCCGGGTCGAGGGCGTCGAGCGGCCACGCCGAAGCGCGTCGATCGGCCGCCTGGGAGCGGGTCCCCCAGCCGCGGGGGAGGGAGGCGAGCCGGCCCGGTCGCAGTGCGCCGAGCGGCCCCGGTGGAGTGCGTCCGCGGCCCTGCGTCGGCGGACTTGCCGGGGCGGAGCCGGGCATGATCGGGGTGCGGCGGCTCATCCGTGTATGGACATTGGACAGCGCCCCATAGGATTGGGCGAAAACCCACACACTCACCCCTGAGGATCGCTGCATGCCTGGCATCACGCGCGAGGAGGTCGCCCACCTCGCCCGGCTGGCGCGTCTGGAACTGAAGGGCGAAGAGCTCGATCACTTCGCCGGTCAGCTCGACGACATCATCGGCGCGGTCGCCCGCGTCTCCGAGGTCGCCGACCAAGACGTTCCACCGACCTCCCACCCGCTGCCGCTGACGAACGTCATGCGCGCGGACGAGGTCCGTCCGTCGCTCACCCCGGAGCAGGCCCTCTCCGGCGCCCCGGCCCAGGAGCAGCAGCGTTTCAAGGTGCCGCAGATCCTGGGGGAGGACTAATCACCATGACGGACATCATCAAGCTCACCGCGGCCGACACCGCCGCGAAGATCGCTTCCGGCGAGCTCACGGCAGTCGAGGTCACCGAGGCCCATCTGGCCCGTATCGAAGCGGTCGACGAGAAGGTGCACGCCTTCCTGCACGTCGACCGTAACGGCGCGCTGGCGCAGGCCCGCGCCGTCGACGAGAAGCGCGCCAGGGGCGAGAAGCTCGGCCCGCTGGCCGGTGTCCCGCTCGCGCTCAAGGACATCTTCACCACCCAGGGCATCCCGACCACCGTCGGATCGAAGATCCTCGAAGGCTGGATCCCGCCCTACGACGCGACGCTCACCAAGCGCCTCAAGGCCGCCGACGTCGTCATCCTGGGCAAGACCAACATGGACGAGTTCGCCATGGGGTCCTCCACCGAGAACAGCGCGTACGGCCCGACCGGCAACCCCTGGGACCTCACCAGGATCCCCGGCGGATCCGGCGGCGGCTCGTCCGCAGCGCTCGCCTCGTACCAGGCTCCCTTGGCCATCGGCACGGACACGGGCGGCTCCATCCGCCAGCCCGCGGCCGTCACCGGCACCGTCGGCGTCAAGCCCACCTACGGCGGCGTCTCCCGCTACGGCATGGTCGCCTTCTCGTCCTCCCTCGACCAGGGCGGGCCCTGCGCCCGTACGGTCCTGGACACCGCGCTCCTGCACGAGGTCATCGCCGGGCACGACCCGCTCGACTCGACCTCCATCGACGCCCCGGTCCCGCCGGTCGTCGAGGCCGCCCGCAACGGGTCGGTCCAGGGCATGCGCGTAGGCGTCGTCAAGCAGTTCCGCGGCGACGGCTACCAGGCCGGCGTCCTGCAGCGCTTCGACGAGTCCGTGGAGCTGCTGACGAAGCTGGGCGCGGAGATCGTCGAGCTGGACTGCCCGTCCTTCGACCTGGCGCTGTCGGCGTACTACCTGATCGCGCCGTCCGAGGCCTCGTCGAACCTGGCCCGCTTCGACGCCATGCGCTACGGCCTGCGGGTCGGCGACGACGGCACGAAGTCCGCCGAGGACGTCACCGCGCTCACCCGCGAGGCCGGCTTCGGCGACGAGGTCAAGCGCCGGATCATCCTGGGCACGTACGCGCTGAGCTCCGGCTACTACGACGCGTACTACGGCAGCGCCCAGAAGGTCCGTACGCTCATCACGCAGGACTTCGAGAAGGCCTTCGAGCGGGTCGACGTGATCGTTTCACCGACCACGCCCACCACCGCCTTCCCGATCGGTGAGCGCGCCGACGACCCGATGGCGATGTACCTCGCCGACCTGTGCACCATCCCGACCAACCTGGCGGGCAATGCCGCCATGTCGCTGCCCTGCGGCCTGGCGCCCGAGGACGGCCTGCCGGTCGGACTGCAGATCATCGCCCCCGCCATGAAGGACGACCGGCTTTACAAGGTCGGAGCTGCCGTCGAGGCGGCCTTCGTGGAAAAGTGGGGGCACCCGCTGCTTGAGGAGGCACCGTCGCTGTGAGCCCCATGCCCATCAAGGCCAAGGGATTCAAGAATTCCAAGGCCGCTACGTACCTGTCGATCGGCTCCACCGCCTTCGGCGCGATCAGCGTCGTCAAGCAGGCCCGTATGGCCCGCAAGGACAATGACACGCTCCGTCTCGTCGACGCCGCTGTCTCCGCCGCCGCCATCGTCACGGGCCTCACTCTGCTCTACCGAGAGCTGAAGAAGCTCGGCGACGACGACGTCCTGCTGGGCTGAGAGGGAAAGTTTCACCGTGACCGTCACTGAACTGGTGTCGTACGAGGACGCCCTCGCGACCTACGACCCCGTCATGGGCCTGGAGGTCCATGTCGAACTCGGCACCAAGACCAAGATGTTCTGCGGCTGCTCCACGGAGCTGGGCGCGCCCGCCAACTCGCAGACCTGTCCGACCTGTCTCGGTCTGCCCGGAGCGCTGCCGGTTGTCAATGAGATCGGCATCGAGTCGGCCATCAAGATCGGCCTCGCGCTGAACTGCGAGATCGCCGAATGGTGCCGCTTCGCCCGGAAGAACTACTTCTATCCGGACATGCCGAAGAACTTCCAGACCTCCCAGTACGACGAGCCGATCGCCTTCAACGGCTATCTGGACGTCCAACTGGAGGACGGCGAGATCTTCCGGGTGCAGATCGAGCGCGCCCATATGGAGGAGGACACCGGGAAGTCGCTGCACGTCGGCGGCGCCACCGGCCGAATCCACGGCGCGTCGCACTCCCTGCTCGACTACAACCGGGCCGGCATCCCGCTCATCGAGATCGTCACCAAGCCGATCGAGGGCGCGGGGGCGCGAGCACCCGAGGTCGCCAAGGCGTACGTCGCCGAACTGCGTGAGCTCATCAAGGCGCTCGACGTCTCCGAGGCCCGCATGGAGCAGGGCCAGATGCGCTGCGACGTGAACCTGTCGCTGCGTCCACACGGCCGCGAGCTGTTCGGTACGCGCTCGGAGACGAAGAACGTCAACTCGCTGCGCAGCGTGGAGCGGGCGGCGCGTTACGAGATCATGCGGCACGCCGCCGTTCTCAACGCGGGCGGCACGATCGTCCAGGAGACCCGGCACTTCCACGAGGAGGACGGCTCCACCACGGCCGGCCGCATCAAGGACAACGCCGAGGACTACCGGTACTTCCCGGAGCCCGACCTGGTCCCCGTCGCCCCGGCCCGTGACTGGGTCGAGGAGCTCCGGCAGGGCCTTCCCGAGCTGCCGCGGCTGCGCCGCAAGCGGCTGCGCGAGGAGTGGACCGTCTCCGAGCACGACATGCAGTCGATGCTCAACGCCGGCGCCATCGACCCGATCGTCGCGACGATCGCCGAGGGCGCGGACGCGGCTTCGGCCCGCAAGTGGTGGATGGGCGAGCTGGCCCGTAACGCCAACGAGTCGGGCCGCGACCTCGGATCGCTGCCCGTCACCCCGGCCCAGGTCGCGCGCGTCAGCGCCCTGGTCAAGGAGGGCTCGCTCAACGACAAGCTGGCTCGCCAGGTCTTCGAGGGTGTCCTCGCGGGCGAGGGCGGTCCCGACGAGGTCGTCGAGAAGCGCGGCCTCAAGGTCGTCTCGGACGAGGGTGCGCTCGGCACGGCCGTCGACGAGGCCATCGCGGCCAACGCGGGAATCGCGGACAAGATTCGCAGCGGCAAGGTCGCGGCGGCGGGCGCGCTCGTCGGCGCGGTCATGAAGACCACCCGGGGCCAGGCGGACGCGGCACGCGTGCGTGAGCTGATTCTTGAGCGGCTTGCCCCGAAGGAATGACAGAGAATCCGGGCGTCGAGGGCTGAGCCCACGGCTCCCCTCGCGCGAGGGCGGTACTGCGGCTGCGGCCGGGGTACCGCCCTCGCGCGTTTCCCCGGCCGTACGCGGCACGGGCGGCACCCCGGACCGGTCCCGTATGCCCGTGTCGGTGTCGGTGTCGGTGTCGTGGACTCTCCGCATCAACTCTTGGACGTTCATCGGTGCGCCGTGCACGCGTCTTCCCTCTGTCACCGAAGGTGACTACCGTCCCGGCCGTAACAGGTAATGAGAAATCGGTAACACCGGACTCGGGAGGACCACTTGGACACTGACCTTTCACGGCGGCGACTGTTCGCGCTCGGCGGGGGCGCACTCGGGGCGGCGGCCGCGGGGTCGCTGCTGCCGCCGTCGCTGCAGACCGCGCTCGCGGCGCAGCCCTCGTCCGGCGGCCTGCGGACCGTCAAGCACGTAGTCGTCCTGATGCAGGAGAACCGGTCCTTCGACCACTACTTCGGGACCCTGCGAGGCGTGCGCGGATTCGGCGACCGCAACGCCGTCGAACTGCCCTCGGGCAAGCCGGTCTTCGAACAGCCGGGGCCGCTGCGTACCGTGCTGCCCTTCCCGGTGCGGGACGCGGCCGACGCACAGAAGAAGGACCTCCAGTACATCGGCGACCTGGACCACTCGTGGGGCGGCGGCGCCAAGGCCTGGAACGAGGGGTGGATGGACGGCTGGGTGTCGGCCAAGACCGCCGCCACCATGGCCCACTACGACCGCCGGGACCTGCCGCTGCACTACGAGCTCGCGGACACCTTCACCATCTGCGACGCCTACCACTCCTCGATCCATACGTCGACGAGCCCGAACCGCAACCATCTGTGGAGCGGCTGGACCGGCTTCGAGGCCGACGGCAGCCGGGCCGTGACCAACGCCGCGTACGCCGAGGGCACCCACCCCGGCTACGCGTGGCCGACGTACGCGGAGCGGCTGGAGAAGGCCGGTCACAGCTGGCAGACGTACGCGGAGTGGGAGAACTTCACCGACAACAACATCGAGTTCTTCACGACCTTCAAGAAGATCGCCCGCAAGGCGCTCACGAAGGCCGGCGACTTCACGTTCATGGAGGCCTTCTACGCGAAGGTCCGCGAGGCCGCCGACGCCACGGAGCGCGAGCGGCTGCTCGCGGCGCTGGAGGAGGGGGTCGCCACCCTGACGAAGAAGGAGCGCTCGCTGTTCGAGCGTGGGCTGCGGCGCGTCGAGACCGGTGGTCTCGCGGACCGCTTCCGGGCCGATGTGGCGGCGGACCGGCTGCCCGAGGTGTCCTACCTGGTGCCGTCGGCGGTCGACTCCGAGCACCCCGGCGCCTCGTCGCCGATCGCCAGCGCCTCGCTGGTCTACAAGGTCCTGGACGCGCTCGGTTCGCACCCCGATGTGTGGCGGCACACCGTCGTGCTCATCAACTACGACGAGAACGACGGGTTCTTCGATCACGTACCGCCGCCCGTCCCGCCCGCGGACAACACCGACGAGCGCTGGCAGGGGAAGCCGACGGGGCTCGGCATCCGGGTCCCGATGCTGGTCGTCTCGCCGTGGACGGTCGGCGGCTATGTCTGCTCCGAGGTCTTCGACCACACCTCGGTGATCCGCTTCCTGGAGCAGTGGACGGGGGTGCGCGAGCCCAACATCACGCCTTGGCGGCGCACGGTCACCGGCGACCTGACCTCGGCCTTCGACTTCAGGCGCGGCCGCTCGCTGCCCGATGTTGAGCAGCCGGGCGCGATCCCGCCGTTCACCGGGCGCTGGCGTCCCGCGCCGCCGCTGGAGCAGCGCATGCCCGTGCAGGAGGAGGGGACGCGGCCCGCGCGCCCGCTGCCGTACCAGCCGGATGCGGACGGCAGGGTGCACGACGCCGTCTTCAAGGTCGCACTCAGTAACCGGGGGCGCGCGAGCGCGCACTTCGCGCTCTATCCGTACGCCGGAGAGTTCGCCGTTCCGCAGCACCGGGACGTAAGGAGCGAGGCGCAATGGCGGGTGCCCCTTACCGGGGACGCCTACCGCTTCACGATCACCGGCCCGAACGGCTTCCGCCGAGAGTTCGCCGGCTCGAAGACGGGCCGCGCCGAGGTCTCCTCGTACATCGGGGTACGCGACCGCGAACTGCACCTCACCCTCGTCAACCGGGGCCGGACCGCGCTCACCTTCGAGCTGCGCACCCTCGCGTACGCCGACGAGAACGGCCGTCACGACCGGCCGCGCCGGATCGTGGTGAGGCCGGGCCGCAACCGCACCGTCGTGCACGACGCCGACGACGCGCACGGCTGGTACGACCTGGAGCTCACCGCCGCGGGCGACGGCGGCTTCCGCAGGCGCCTGATGGGGCACATCGAGAACGGGCGCGCGAGCGTCTCCGGCTGAGGCCGCCCGTCCGCGGCGTTCCGCCCGTCCGTAGCGTTCCGCGGACAGGGGGCGCAGCCTCGGGGGGAGCGCGGCGCGAGGTAGTGCGCGGGGAGCCGGGAAGCGTGATCCTGGCTCCCATGCGCCCCCTGTGAGGGGACGCACGCCCCTGTGAGTAAGCGCACGAAAGGGACAAATGATCACGTTTGGCTGCCAGAGTGGCGGGGCGTAGGTCAAGCGTTCTTTGCGGGCTGTTCCCGGTAAAGATCCACGAACCACCCAGGGAGCAAGTCCGTTGGCAGCTATCGCCCGGTGGTGCATCAGGCACCGTCTCGTCGCAGTTCTGCTCTGGTTGCTCGCCCTCGGCGGAGTCTCCACGGCCGCGGCCCTCGCCGGCTCCGCGTACTCCAACGACTACGACGTCCCCGGCACCGAGTCGGGCCGGGCCACCGCCCTCCTCGACGCGGGCTTCCCCGGCAGCGGCGGCGACAGCAACACCGTCGTGTGGCACACCGACAGCAACATCACCGTCCGCGCCGCAGGCGTCGAGCAGCGGATGACGGACGCCCTGGACACCATCGCGGACCTCCCCGGCATCGCGAGCGTCACCGGCCCGTACGGGCCCGGGGGCGCGGGACAGGTCAGCGCCGATGGGCACACCGCCTACGCGACCGTCACCTTCGACGCGCAGGCCGACGAGATCCCGAAGGCGCAGGCCCAGGCGCTCGTGGACACCGCGAAGGACGCGGCGGACAACAAGCTCCAGGTCGAGCTCGGCGGCAGCGCCGTCGCCCTCACCGAAGCGGGCAGTGCGCACCTCAGTGAGGTCGTCGGGATCGTCGTCGCGGCCGTCGTCCTCTTCCTCGCCTTCGGCTCGTTCGCCGCCAGCCTGCTGCCCATCGCCACCGCACTGGTCAGCGTCGGAACGGCGTACGCGGGCATCGTGCTGCTCGGTCACGTCATGACGGTCGCCGACTTCGCGCCGATGCTCGGCATGCTGGTCGGCCTCGGCGTCGGCATCGACTACGCCCTGTTCATCGTCACCAGGCACCGCAGAGGGCTGCGCCGCGGCCTGACCGTCGCCGAGGCCGCCGCGAACGCCGTAGCGACCACCGGACGCGCCGTTGTCTTCGCCGGCGCCACCGTCTGCATCGCCCTGCTGGGCATGTTGATCCTGCGCCTGAGCTTCCTCAACGGCGTCGCGATAGCCGCCTCGCTCACCGTGGTCCTCACTGTCGCCGCGGCCGTCACCCTGCTGCCCGCGCTGCTGTCCCTGATCGGCACGAAGGCCCTCAGCCGCCGCGAACGCAGGCAGCTCGCCGAGCACGGCCCGCAGCCCGAACCGCCCACCGGGTTCGCCGCCCGCTGGTCCGGGTTCGTCGAGCGTCACCCCAAGCTGCTCGGCGCGGTCGCCGCCGTCGTGATGCTGGTCCTCGCGCTGCCCACCCTCTCGCTGCACCTGGGCACCTCCGACCAGGGCAACAACCCGGCATCCTCGACGACCCGCAGCGCCTACGACCTGCTCGCCGACGGCTTCGGGCCCGGCGGCAACGGCCCGCTGACCCTCGTCGCCCAGGTGGACGGCGCCGCCGACCGGGCAGCCATGGACACCCTCCGGGCCACCCTGCGGGGCACCGAGGGCGTCGCATCCGCGAGCCCGGTCACGTACAACAGCGGCGGCGACACGGCCCTGCTGACCGTCGTACCGGACTCGTCGCCGCAGTCCCAGCACACCAGTGACCTGGTCGACCGGCTCCGCGACGACGTCCTGCCGCAGGCCGAGCAGGGCACTTCGCTCCAGGTGTACGTCGGCGGGGTGACGGCGAGCTACGACGACTTCGCCGAGATCATCATCGGCAAGCTGCCGCTCTTCGTCGGCGTCGTCATCGCGCTCGGCTGCGCCCTGCTGCTGGTCGCCTTCCGCAGCATCGGCATCCCGCTCAAGGCCGCCCTGATGAATGTGCTCGCCGTGGCCTCCTCCTTCGGGATCGTCGTGGCGGTCTTCCAGTGGGGATGGGGGAGCGAGCTGCTGGGGCTCGGCAGCGCGGGCCCGATCGAGCCCTTCCTGCCGGTGATCATGGTCTCGGTGCTCTTCGGCCTTTCGATGGACTACCAGGTGTTCCTGGTCAGCCGAATGTACGAGGAGTGGCTGGAGACCGGCGACAACCGGCGGTCGGTGCGCGTCGGCCTGGCCGAGACCGGCCGCGTGATCAACTCCGCCGCCGTCATCATGATCGCGGTCTTCCTCGCCTTCGTGCTGAGCGGCGACCGGGTCATCGCGATGTTCGGCATCGCACTCGCGGCGGCCGTCGCCCTGGACGCCTTCGTGCTGCGCACGCTCCTGGTGCCCGCCCTGATGCACATGCTCGGCGGGGCGAACTGGTGGCTGCCCAAGTGGCTCGACCGGATCCTGCCGCGGATAAGCATTGAGCCGCCGGACTGCCGCCGTGCGACGATTTCCGCGCCCCGCGCGCGCGAGGCGGACCGGACCGATCAGCTCGTGCACTGACGCACCGGGCGCACGAGCCATCAGCAGGCCATGAGCCGTGGTCATCAGTAGTGGCCATCAAGAGTGGAGGACAACGATGTTCGCGACATCCCTGGGCGACGGCGCCCGGCTGGGGCCCTTGGAGCCGTGGCAGGCCGGAGAGTTCCTCGCCCACATGGACCGCGGCCGCGAGTACGTCGGCCAGTACGTCGGGCTGCCCGACGCCGTCACGGACCTCGGATCGGCGCGCGCCTACCTCCAGTCGTACGCCGACAAACAGGCCGCGGACGCCGGCCGGATCCACGGCATCCGGCTCGACGGAAAGCTCGTCGGCGGTGTCCTGTTCCGGACCTTCGACGCGGCGGGCGGGAACTGCGAGGCGGGCTGCTGGCTGGAGCCTTCCGCCGTGGGGCACGGCCTGGTCACGCGCGCCGCACAGGTACTGATCGACTGGGCGGTGGAGGAGCGCGGCATGCACCGCGTCGAGTGGGTGGTGTCCTCCGCGAACACCGCCAGCGTCAACGTGGCGCAGCGGCTGGGGATGACCCGTGACGGCGTACTGCGCGAGAGCTACGCGTACCGTGGCGTACGTCACGACATGGAGGTCTGGTCGGTCCTCGCCCCGCAGTGGCGGGAGCGACAGGGGCGACGCGAGCAGCGTTAAGACAGCTCTCAGAATCGGCGCCTAGCGTGCGGTGTATGACAGCCACCGCCAAGTCCAAGACCGATGAAGCAGCCTCCCCCACAGACGAACTCGCCCCGGTCGACGTAGTCGCCGCCGACGAAGCAGCTGCCGAAGAGGCCGAGGAAGTAGCGAAGGCCGAAAGGGCCGCGGAGAAGGACGGCAGCGCCGTCACCGTCGAGGACGCCGAAGATGACGACATCGCGGACGACGACGAGGAAGTGGCGCCGCGCGTCTCCTCCGGCGTCGCGGCCGGCGCCGCCGCCGTGGTCTCGGCCGCCCTCGGTCTCTCCGCCCTCACCGGGACCTGGACCAGCCGCCTCGCCGCCGAGCGCGAGACCCTCATGGGCCAGCTCACCACCACCCAGACCAGCAGCCCCGCCGACCAGATCGCCGCGGTCTACGGCAACGCCTGGCACACCACCGCCCTCGTCAACGGCGGCTTCGCGCTGCTCGCCCTCGTCGTCGGCATCGTGGTCCTGATCCGCCCCGCCTTCGGCACCCCCGGCATCAGCAAGCAGGCCGGCTGGATCCGCTCCGTCGCCTGGGCCGGCGTCGCCATCGGCGTCGTCGGGATCATCCTGTCGCTGGGCATGTACTTCGACCTGTTCGCCTCCATGCCTACGCCGCCCCCGGCCGCCCCGGGTGCCGGAGCAGGTGCCGGAGCAGGTTCGTAAGGCCGCAACCTCCGGGGCCTTAGGCGACGTACGCACTCCACGTACGTCGCCTAAGGCCCTTCGTGCTGCCCATATGCGGCACTCTCCCGATGTGCCGTACCCCCCTGGGAAACGAGAGTTGAGGCATCGCACCGAGCGATACCGACAACCTCACCGGGGAGCACGCGATGTTCGTTCACGAGATCCAGAAGATCAACCAGGCCGAGCTCATCCGCCGGGCCGACCAGGCCCGCCTCGTACGGCAGGCCGTCGCCGCCCGCCGTGCCGCTCGCCGGGCCGGCCGTCGATCGGCGGAGAACGCCCCCGAGGGGCCGGTGAGTTCGCTGCGCGGCCGCTTCGCCCGCGCCGCGTAACGGCCGCGCGATGACCGCCGTACCGCTGACTGCCGCACCACTGACCGTCGTGCCGGTCACGGGCGGCGCACCGGCCGCGCTGTCGGACCTCTGTGCGATGCTCAGCGATGTGGATACCAAGTCCGTCAGCCCGGTGTTCGTCGGCCGAGCCGACGAACTGGCCCAACTCACCGACGCGCTCGCCCGCGCCACCGCGGGCGAGCCGCAGACCCTGCTCGTGGGCGGTGAGGCCGGGGTCGGCAAGACCCGCCTCATCGAGGAGTTCCTCTCGGCGGCCTGCCGCGAAGGCGTGGTCGTCGCGGAGGGCGGCTGCGTCGAAATCGGCGCGGAGGGGCTGCCGTTCGCCCCGTTCTCCACCGCGCTGCGCGCCCTGCGCCGCCGCCTCCCCGACGAAGTCGCCACCGCCGCCGCGGGCCAGGAGGGCGAGCTGGCCAGGCTGCTGCCCGAGCTGGGGGAGACCACGCGCGGTCAGCACACCGAGGACGGCATGACGCGCCTCTTCGAGCTGACGGTCCGCCTGCTGGAGCGGATAGCCACCGACCGGCCCGTCGTCCTGGTCCTGGAGGACCTGCACTGGGCCGACGCCTCGACCCGCCACCTCCTCGAATACATCTTCCGTACGCTGCGCCGGGGCCGCCTGGTCGTGGTCGGCACCTACCGCGCGGACGACATCCACCGCCGCCACCCCCTGCGCCCCCTCCTCGCCGAGCTGGACCGGCTGCGCACCGTGCGCCGCCTGGAGCTCTCCCGCTTCAACCGCGCCGAGGTGCACCGCCAGCTGACGGGCATCCTCGCCGCCGAACCGGCACCCGACCTGGTCGACGAGGTCTTCGCCCGCTCCGACGGCAACGCGTTCTTCGTCGAGGAACTGGCCACCGCGGCCGGCCAGGGCTGCCGCACCGGCCTCACCGAATCCCTGCGCGACCTGCTGCTCGTACGGGTCGAAGCACTGCCCGATGACGCCCAGAAGGCCGCCAGGATCGTCGCCGAAGGCGGCTCCACCGTCGAGTACCCGCTGCTGCTCGCCGTCGCCCGCCTCGCCGAGGACGACCTCATCGAGGCACTGCGGGCCGCCGTCGGCGCCAAGCTGCTGCTCGCGACCCCGGACGGCGACGGCTACCGCTTCCGGCACTCACTGGTGCGCGAGGCCGTCAGCGACGACCTGCTGCCCGGCGAGCGCTCCCGCCTCAACCGGCGCTACGCCGAGGCGCTGGAGGCCGACCCCTCACTCGTACGCTCCGACGAACGCTCCACCCGCCTCGCCAGCTACTGGTACGCCGCCCACGATGCCGCCAAGGCGCTGCCCGCGGTGCTCCGTGCCTCCGTCGAGGCCCGCCGCCGGCACGCCTACTCCGAGCAACTGCGGCTGCTTGAGCGGGCGATGGAGCTGTGGGACGACGCCCCCGACGAGGTCCGCGCCGTACTGCGCCCCATCGACTACGCCGAGGTCTACCCGGCCTGCGGACCCAGCTGCGACTGCGACCCCGAGAACACCCCGCTGAGCTATCTCGACCTGATGGCCGAGGCGACGATCGCGGGCCGGTTCGGTGGGGAGCGCGAGCGGGCTCTGAAGATCGCCAAGAAGGCGGTCCGGCTGTTGCACGACGAGAGCAGTGACGACTCCCTGCGCGCTGCCTGGTTCTGGCTCCAGCGCTCGAAGCTCATCTCGACCCTGGCGCGCGGCGACGGCTGGGCGGAGCTCAGCACCGCGCAGGAACTGGTACGCGGCCTGCCGCCGTCCGCCGTCCACGCGGAGGTCCTGGTGCACGTCGCGTCCTGGGGCATGCTGCACGAGCCCGGCCCCGACACCATCGCCGCCGCCGAACAGGCCGTGGAGTACGCACGGATGGTCGGTGTCGAGGAGACCGAGCTCTCCGCCCGGCTCACTCGCGCCGGCCTGACGGTCGACGCCGGCGACATCGAGGGCGGCCTCGCTGAGCTGTATACCGTCAGTGAGCGGGCCGCCGAGCTGGGTCTGACCAAGCTGGTGAGCCGCTGCCACGTCAACATCCCCTCGCATCTGGAGGCCCTGGGACGGTCCGGGGAAGCGGTCGAAACCGCCACCGCAGGCGTCACGTACACCCGGAAGTACGGGCTGGTGGACAGCGAGGCCTGGGTCCGGGGGAATCTGGCCGAGTCGCTCTTCTCGCTCGGCCGCTGGGACGAGTCGGCCGAGCAGGCCGACCGCATCGAGCGCGCCCGCCCCAGCAGCAAGCCGCGGGGAGCCGCCGCCTGGCGGCTGGCCGAGCTGACCCTGGCCCGCGGTGATGTGGCCGCGGCGGCCCAGCAGCTGGCGATCGCCAACGGCCACTACGGCAGCCACGACCCGATGCCCCAGCACTCCATCCCGCTGGGCCGGGTCGAGCTGGGCCTCGCGGCGGCCAACGGCCGCGTCCTGGACGTCCGCGCCGCCCTGGCGCGCGGCGCCACGGCGGGTTTCCCGCTCGGCACACACCGCTACGCCTGGCCGCTGCTGCTGGAGGCCGCCGTCGCCGAGGCGGAGGCCCGCGGGCTCCCAGTGGCGGAAGCGGGCCGGGCCGAAGCGCTGGCGGTGATCCGCGCCGGGGCCAAGCGCCTCGCCACACCGGTGCCGCTCTGGTGCGCGTACGCGCGCTGGGTACAGGCCGAGCTGCGCCGGGCCGAGGGCCGCGACACCCCGGACGACTGGGCCGAGGTCGTCACCGAGCTTGAGCCGCTCGACCGTCCGTACGACCTCGCCCGGGTCCGGCTGCGCCGGGCGGAAGCCCTGCTCACGGCCTCGGGGCCGGCCGGCCCCGACGCCGATGCGCGCGACCGGGCGACGGAGCTGCTGCGGGGTGCCCACGCCGTCGCCGAGCGGCTGGGCGCCCGCCCGCTCGGCGAGAGCATCGCCCTGCTCGCCCAGCGTGCCCGGCTGCCCCTGACCCCGGCCACCGTGCTCCCTGCCCCCGCCGAGGGCGCGGCGGGCTCGCTGGGGCTGACGCCGCGCGAGCAGGACGTCCTGCGCCTGGTCGCGGCGGGCCGCAGCAACCGGCAGATCGCCGAGGAGCTCTACATCTCACCCAAGACGGCGAGCGTCCACGTCTCCAACATCCTCGGCAAGCTGGGCGTCGCGGGCCGCGGTGAGGCGGCGGCCGTGGCGCACCGGCTGCGGCTCTTCACTGACGTGCCGGCCCAGGATCGCCAGGATCGTCGGACGGGTCGGGTGGATCAGGCAGCCGTATGACGACCTTCCCGGAGGTGAGGTCCATCCGGCCTCGCCCCGGGTCGCTGTCGCCCAGGTCGACCCGGCTCTGGGCGAGCCGGTTGCGTTCGTCGTCGGTGTGCTTGCGCCCCGGTGCGAAGAATTCCTCGAACATGCGGCCCCCTGTCTCGGGTTCTCCGCTCCAGCGTAGACAACCCGTCCCGGAAACGGGCAAAGGGGGAAGGAGCAGGGGGCACGGGGCCTGAGGTGGGCGCTGCGCCTACTTCACCTCCAGCCTCAGGATCTTGTCGTCCTCCGGCTCCGGCGTCCCCCGGCTGTCCGTCTCGTTCGTGACCAGCCACAGCTGGTCGCCGCCCGCCGCCACCACCGTGCGCAGCCGCCCGTGCTCGCCCGCCAGGAACGGCTCGGGGTCGGCCACCGGCTCGGTTCCCGCCAGCGGAATCCGCCACAGCCGCTCGCCCCGCAGACCCGCCATCCAGATCGAGCCCTCGGCGTACGCGATACCGCTCGGCGAGGCCTCGGACGTCTTCCACTGCGCGACCGGGTCCACGAACCCGTCCCGGTTTCCCTCGCCCTCCACCTCGGGCCAGCCGTAGTTCTTGCCCGGCTGGATCTGATTGAGCTCGTCCCAGGTGTTCTGGCCGAACTCCGCGGCCCACAGCCGCTTCTCGGAGTCCCAGGCCAGCCCCTGAACATTGCGGTGCCCGTACGAGTAGACGACCGAGTCCGCCTCCGGATTGCCGTGCACGGGGTCGCCGTCCGGGGTCATCCGCAGGATCTTCCCGGCCAGTGACTTCTTGTCCTGCGCCAGCCCGTCCTCACCCGTCTCGCCGGTCCCCGCGTACAGCATCCCGTCCGGGCCGAAGGCGATCCGGCCACCGTTGTGGATGGTCCCCTTCGGGATGCCCTTGAAGATCGTGTCGGGTGCGCCCAACTGCTGCCCCGCCGGCTTCTTCTCGTCGTACTGCATGCGGGCGATGCGGTTGTCGGACGCGGTGGTGAAGTACGCGTAGACCATGCCGTCGGTGGCGAAGTCGGGGGAGACGGCCAGGCCCATCAGGCCGCCCTCACCGGCCGGTGAGGACCCGCCGACCGAACCGGCCTCGGTCTTCTTGCCGGTCTCGCCGTCCACCCGGGTGATCGTGCCCTCGTCGCGCGAGGAGACCAGCAGGTCGCCTTCCGGCAGCGGAGCCAGCCCCCAGGGCGACTTGAGGCCCTCGGTGAGCGTGCCCGCCACCTTCACCGAGCCCTTCGCGGGCGGTGGTTCGGCCTCGGCCCCGCTCTTCGGCGGCGAGGATGACGGCGAGGCCGTCCCGTTGCCCGACGGAGTGGACGCCGAGCTCCTGTCTCCGCCGGGCGTCCCCTCCTGCGGGTCCGAGCAGCCCGCCGCGAGCAGGAGGGCGGAGGCAGTCAATACAGCTGTCACAGCAGGTCGTTGCACGGTACAGATCCCTTCGACGGCACCAGCTCTACTGTTCATACACCGCTGCCGCGCCCAAGGTTCCCGATCATCCGGTCCGACTACTCACTCCCACGCACCACGGCGCCCGCCCGTGGCGCCGCCGATCACTCCCGGGAACCGGTCTCGCCGCCGCTCAGCCCCACGCCACGAATCAGCGCGCCGCCGGTGTTGCCGCCACCCGGTCCCGCGCGGCACGGCTCGTCCCGTGTTCCCGCGCTCAGTCCCAGGAACCGCGCGCGGCCGGCAGCGCCGCGATCTCCGCGAAGTCCTCCGCCGTCAGCCGCAGCCCGGCCGCCCCCGCGTTCTGCGTCACCCACTGCTCCCGCTTGGCGCCCGGCACGGGCACCACCTGCCGTCCGCAGCCCAGCACCCACGCCAGCGCGACCTGTGCCGGTGTCGCCGCGTGCCGCTCCGCGATCCGCCGCAGCCCCGCCACCACCGGCTGGTTCGCCGCCATCATCTCGGCGGTGAACCGCGGATGACGGGCGCGTACGTCGTCGGGCTCGAAGCCCTGACCCGGCTTCAGCGTCCCGGTGAGGAAGCCGTTGCCCAGCGGCATCGCGGCCAGAAAACCGATCCCGTGCGCCTCGCACCACGGCAGCAGCGACGCCAGCGCGTCCGGCGACCACACCGAGAGCTCGGCCTCCACCGCGCTGACCGGAAAGACCTGCTGCAACCGCCGCAGCTGCCGGATCGTCCCGTCGTGCAGCGGTGCGCCGGAGCGCCGCGAGGCCCGCGCGCCCACCGCGCACACCCCGAGCGCCCGCACCTTCCCCGCCCGCACCAGGTCCGCCATCGCGCCCCAGGTCTCCTCGACCGGCACCTCCGGATCGGGCCGGTGCAACTGGTAGAGGTCGATCACATCGGTCTGCAACCGCCGTAGTGAGGCGTCACAGGCCCGCCGAATGTACCCGGGCCGCCCATTGGCCACGATGTGCTGGTCCCCGACGAGCAGCCCGCACTTGGTCGACACGAAGGCATCCGCGCGCCGCTCCTTGAGGACCCGTCCCACCAACAGTTCATTGGTGAAGGGCCCATACATGTCGGCCGTGTCGAGCAGGCTCGACCCCTGGTCGAGCGCGGCGTGCACGGTACGCGACGACCTGTCCCCGCGCTGCTGCGAGCCGGTGTACGCCCAGCTCATCGGCATGCATCCGAGTCCGATCGCGCCCACTTCGAGGGCTGTCGCACCGATTGTCCTGCGCTCCAACTGCCCGTACCCCTCCCTCTGCCGCTCCCCAAAGCTAACCCCCGCGCCACCCCGCTCTTCGCACAGCCCTCTTCGCATAACCTCCTGACCATGGCTTCTGACGTATGGCTCCCTTTTCGGGCCGATGAGATCGACGGGCTCCCCGAGGGCCTCAACTACCACTTCTGGGACGGCGACAAGAACTACCCCGCCGACCCGGCGGACTGCGACTTCCACGTCGTCCCGTACCTGAAGGGCCCCGAGGTCGCGGTGCGTCCTCTCGCCGCGATGACGAAGGTGCGCGTCGTCCAGACCCTCTCCGCGGGGATCGACCACGTCCTGCCGGGACTTGGCGACCTGCACGCGGGCGTGCGGCTCTGCAACGCGAAGGGCGTGCACGAGGCCAGTACCGCCGAGCTCACCCTCGCCCTGATCCTCGCCTCACTGCGCGGCATCCCCCGCTTCGTACACGGCCAGGACAAGCAGGAATGGCGGGAGGGCTTCTACCCCGCCCTCGCCGACAAGTCCGTCCTGATCGTCGGCTACGGATCGATCGGTGCCGCCATCGAGGACCGGCTCACGCCCTTCGAGTGTGCGCGGGTGGCGCGCGTCGCGCGCTCCGCCCGGACAACAGAGCGCGGGCCCGTGCATCCACTGGCGGAGCTGCCCGAACTGCTCCCGACAGCCGATGTGGTGATCCTTTCCACCCCCCTCACCGACGACACCCGGGGCCTGGTGGACGCCGGTTTCCTGTCCCGCATGAAGGACGGGGCGCTGCTGGTGAACGTCGCACGCGGACCCGTCGTCGACACCCGGGCCCTCCTCGCCGAACTGGAATCGGGCCGGCTGTGCGCCGCTCTCGACGTCACCGACCCCGAGCCGCTCCCCGCAGGCCACCCGCTGTGGCACGCCCCCGGACTTCTCATCAGCCCCCATGTCGGCGGCAGCACCTCGGCGTTCGCGCCCCGCGCCAAGCGCCTGCTGGCCGACCAGCTCACCCGGTTCGCCGCCGGGGAACCGCTGCACAACATCGTCCTCACCACGGGCTGAGGGCGACGCAGACCGGACACCCCGAAGGCGTCCGCGGACACGCTCCGAAGCCGCCCGGACGCACCGATTTTCAGCCAAACCCCCGCCCGTTACGCAGAGTAGAGAACCTATGTCCCTGAGTGACGGGACTGGTGTATCGTCCCGACCAAGGGGCTGCGCCGCGCACCACCACGGCGCTGGGGAGCGAACGGACTGTGAGGGGGGCGACGGGCGATGCACGGCCAATGGGCGAACAATCCGACGCAGCGGGGCCACCTACGACAACCCTCGTGCGATCCGAGGGCCAGACCGGGCCCGCACCGGCTCCGGGCGTCCCGGGGTCCGGGCTCCCTGGTGGCCCGGTGACCGCCCCGGGAGCACTCCTCACCCGGCGGCCGGTCTCCGGCAGCGGAGCGGGGCTGCACTCCCAGCTTCTTCTGGCACTGATCTGCGGAGGCTATGCCGCTGGCGCTGCCCTCGGCTGGGGATCCCCGGAACTCGCCCTCTTCATGGGCGACTTCGGCCTCGCAGTCGCCGCCTTGATCGCCGCGGTGTCCTGTTTCCTCTACGCGCGCGCGAGAGAGAGCCGCTTTCGGCCGGCCTGGCTGCTGTTCTCCGTCTCCTCCGCGATGGCCGCCTGCGGCAACGCGGTCTGGGGCTGGTACGAGGTCGTGCTGGAGATCGAGGTCCCCTCGCCCTCCTTCGCCGACTTCTTCTTCCTCTGCTTCGGGCCGCCCGCCATCGTCGGGCTGCTCGTCCTCGCCAAGCGGCCCGTCACCCGGGCCGGCTGGGTCTGCCTCGCGCTGGACTCCTGGCTCATCGGCGGCTCGCTGCTCACCCTTTCCTGGAGCCTCGCCCTCGCGCACACGGCGCACTTCCAGGGCGAGAGCGTGTCCCACGCCGCGCTCTCCCTCGCCTATCCGCTGCTCGACATCGCGCTGGTCAGCATGGTCCTCGCGCTGCACTTCCGGCGGTCCAACGCCAACCGCGCCGCGATCAACACCGCCATCGCCGCCCTCGCCATGACCGTCCTGTGCGACGCGCTGTTCACCTCGCCCCTACTGCGTGAGAACTACCGCTCGGGCCAGCTTCTCGACGCGGGCTGGTTCGCCGGCTCGCTGCTCCTCGCCTACGCGCCCTGGGGCGCGCGTCGCGCGGGGCAGTGGGGGGAGGACGCTCCGTACCACCGGGGCACCCGCAGTCCCGGCAGCCGGCCCATCGGCGGCTCCCTGGCCGCCCTCACGCCGTATCTCGCCGCCGCGGTCTGCACGCTCGGCATCCTCTACAACGTGACCGAGGGCCGCCGCGTCGACCGCGTGGTGGTCTTCACCGGATGCACGGTCGTGCTCGCGCTGGTCGTGCGCCAGGGCATCATGCTCGTCGACAACATCTCCCTCACCCAGGAGCTGGCGCAGAAGGAGAACCACTTCCGCTCCCTGGTCCAGGGATCGAGCGACGTCATCATGATCGCCGCGCCCACCGGGATCCTGCGGTACGTCAGCCCGGCCGCCTCCGGGGTCTACGGGCGGGACGCCGAGGAGCTGATCGGCTCCGAGCTCGCCTCGCTGATCCACCCCGAGGATCTGGGCCGCGTGGTCCATGAGGTGCGCCGCTTTCTGGCCACTCCACCGTCGGAGGAACCGACCACCCGTATGGAGTGCCGCTTCAAATCGGGTACGGGGGAGTGGCTCAATGTCGAGTCCACGGTCAACCGCCACCAGGGCGGCCTGATCTTCAACAGCCGCGACGTGACCGAACGGGTTCGCCTGCAGGCGCAGTTGCAGCACAACGCCGAGCACGACCCGCTCACCGACCTGCCCAACCGCGCCCTGTTCACCGCGCGCGTCCGTCAGGCGCTGGGCGGACGCCGGGTCTGCGATCCGGGCACCGCCGTGCTCTACATCGACCTCGACGGATTCAAGGCGGTGAACGACACCATCGGTCATCAGGCAGGCGACGAGCTGCTGATCCAGGCCGCCCGCCGCCTCCAGGACTCCGTACGGTCCGGGGACACCGCGGCCCGGCTGGGCGGTGACGAATTCGCCGCGCTGATCCTGGGCGAGGGCTCCCACGACCAGGCCTCACGGGAGTGCCAGGTGCACGAGATCGCCGACCGGCTGCGGCTGATGCTCTCCCAGCCGTACAAGATCGACGGCCATGAGGTGCGGGTCGCCGCGTCCATCGGGGTGGCCTTCGCCGAGCACGGCGTCACCCCCACGGACCTGATGCGCAACGCCGACCTCGCCATGTACCGCGCGAAGGCGGGCGGCAAGGACCGGGTCGAGCTGTACGCACCGCAGATGCAGGCCGAGGTAGTCCGCAAGACCGAGCTGGCCGCCCGACTGCGCACCGCGTTGAACGAGGGCGAGTTCGCGCTGCTCCACCAGCCGGTGGTGAGCCTCACCACCGGCCGGGTCGCCGCCGTCGCCGCCCAGGCCCGCTGGCGCTCCACCCAGGGCATCCTCTTCACGCCCGCCGAGTTCCTGCGGGGCGCCGACGACAACGACCGCACCGCCGAGCTGGGCCGCTGGCTGCTGGAGGAGGCCGTCGAGCAGGCCGCCGAGCGCAACCGCGCGGGCCACCCGGTGCCCGTCGCGGTCCGGCTCTCGGCGCGCAGGCTGGTGGACCGGTCCATGCCGCTCGGCTCGATCGAGGCCCTCCTCACCCGGCACGGGCTGCCGTCGGGGGCCCTGATGATCGAGCTGGCCGACAGCGACCCGCGGTTCTCCTTCGATGAGCTGGAGCGGCGCCTGGTGGCGCTGCGCAGGCTCGGCGTCCGTATCGCGCTGGACGGCTTCGGCAGTGGCTATGCCGCCATCAACGCACTGCGCAGGCTCCCCATCGACGTACTGAAACTGGACCGCGGTCTGGTCGAGGGCGTCGTGGAGTCCGCCAGGCTGCACAAGATCACCAGTGGGCTGCTCCGGATCGCCGGCGACCTCGGCATGCAGTCCGTGGCGGACGGCGTGGACGTACCCGAGCAGGTGATCGCCCTGCGCTCCATGGGCTGCACCCATGGCCAGGGCATGGCCTTCTCCGGGCCGCTCGACGAGTACCGGCTGCGCCGCGCGCTGGTGCGCGGCGACTTCTCGGTGCCCGGAGGCGCGCCGGAGCCGGTGCTGGTGGGCGGATCACTTCCCGTACGGCATGTGGGCGCGACCGGAAGCGACGCGCTCACACATACTCCGATGCGTTCAAATACTGAGACGCCCGTCCCACCTACTTGACAGGCACCGGGCGCCGGAGGGAAGGTCAGTGCCATGCGCACCCGAATTCTCGTACTTGGAAAGCGCGTCGGCTGAAGCAGGGCATGACCAAGGCCCTGCTGACCACACTCGACGCGCTCCCCTCGCTTGCCTCCCGGCACGAGGGGTTTTTTGTTGCACTGGCACCTCCCAAACCCTCGTAAAACCCTCAGCTTCGAGAAGAGAATGCCGATGACCGAGCAGGCCACCGGGGCCCACCATCCGCAACCGCGGCCCCGCACCGGCGGACAGCACGTCGCCACTGTCGAGCACGTGACGGGCGCGCAGTCGCTCATCCGCTCCCTCGAGGAAGTCGGGGCCGACACGGTATTCGGCATTCCCGGCGGTGCGATCCTCCCCGCGTACGACCCGCTGATGGACTCCTCGAAGGTCCGCCACATCCTCGTCCGGCACGAGCAGGGCGCGGGTCACGCGGCAACCGGCTACGCCCAGGCGACCGGCAAGGTCGGGGTGTGCATGGCGACCTCGGGCCCCGGCGCCACCAACCTGGTCACCCCGATCGCCGACGCCCACATGGACTCCGTCCCGCTGGTCGCGATCACCGGCCAGGTGGCCTCCAAGGCCATCGGCACGGACGCCTTCCAGGAGGCGGACATCTGCGGCATCACGATGCCGATCACCAAGCACAACTTCCTGGTCACCAAGGCCGAGGACATCCCGCGGACCATCGCCGAGGCGTTTCACATCGCCGCGACGGGACGCCCCGGGCCGGTCCTGGTCGACATCGCCAAGGACGCCCTCCAGGCCCGCACCACCTTCAGCTGGCCGCCCACCAACGACCTGCCCGGCTACCGCCCGGTGACCAAGCCGCACGCCAAGCAGATCCGCGAGGCCGCCAGGCTGATCACCCAGGCCAAGCGGCCCGTGCTGTACGTCGGCGGCGGCGTCATGAAGGCCGGCGCCACCGCCGAACTGAAGGTCCTCGCAGAGCTCACCGGAGCACCCGTCGCCACCACCCTCATGGCGCTGGGATCCTTCCCCGACAGCCACCCCCTGCACGTGGGAATGCCCGGTATGCACGGTGCGGTCACCGCCGTCACCGCACTGCAGAAGTCCGACCTGCTCATCGCGCTCGGCACCCGGTTCGACGACCGGGTCACGGGCAAGCTGGACAGCTTCGCGCCGTACGCCAAGATCATCCACGCGGACATCGACCCCGCCGAGATCGGCAAGAACCGCGCCGTGGACGTGCCGATCGTCGGCGACGCCCGCGAGGTCATCGCCGACCTGGTGCAGGCCGTCCAGGCCGAGCACACGGAGGGCAACACCGGCGACTACACCGCCTGGTGGAAGGACCTCAACCGCTGGCGCGACACCTACCCGCTCGGCTACGACCTGCCCGAGAACGGCCAGCTGTCGCCGCAGCAGGTCATCGAGCGCGTCGGACAACTCGCCCCGGAAGGAACGATCTTCGCGGCGGGCGTCGGCCAGCACCAGATGTGGGCCTCGCACTTCATCCAGTACGAGCAGCCCTCGACCTGGCTCAACTCGGGCGGCGCCGGAACGATGGGGTACGCGGTCCCCGCCGCGATGGGCGCCAAGGCCGGCATGCCCGACCGTACGGTCTGGGCGATCGACGGCGACGGCTGCTTCCAGATGACCAATCAGGAACTGACCACCTGCGCGCTCAACAACATCCCGATCAAGGTCGCCATCATCAACAACGGCGCCCTCGGAATGGTCCGCCAGTGGCAGACCCTGTTCTACAACCAGCGTTACTCCAACACCGTGCTGCACAGCGGCCCGGACGCCGACGGCAAGCAGCCGAGCGCGGGCACCCGCGTCCCGGACTTCGTCAAGCTGTCGGAGGCCATGGGCTGTTACGCGATCCGCTGTGAGGACCCGGCCGACCTCGACAAGGTCATCGCCGAGGCCAACTCCATCAACGACCGCCCCGTCGTGATCGACTTCATCGTCCACGAGGACGCCATGGTGTACCCGATGGTCGCCGCAGGCACCTCCAACGACGAGGTCATGGCCGCCCGCGGGGTCCGCCCCGACTTCGGCGACAACGAAGACGACTGAGAAGACGAGAGAGAGACTTCAAGCCCATGTCCAAGCACACACTCTCCGTCCTGGTCGAGAACAAGCCGGGTGTCCTCGCGCGGATCACGGCCCTGTTCTCCCGCCGCGGGTTCAATATCGACTCCCTCGCGGTGGGCACCACCGAGCACCCCGACATCTCGCGCATCACGATCGTGGTGAACGTGATTGAGGCGCTGCCGCTGGAGCAGGTCACGAAGCAGCTCAACAAGCTCGTCAACGTACTGAAGATCGTTGAGTTGGAGTCCGGCGCCGCGGTCCAGCGCGAGCTCGTCCTGGTGAAGGTCAGGGCCGACAGCGAGACGCGCTCGCAGATCGTCGAGATCGTCCAGCTGTTCCGCGCCAAGACCGTGGACGTCTCGCCGGAGGCCGTCACCATCGAGGCGACCGGCGGCGCCGACAAGCTCGAAGCGATGCTCAAGATGCTGGAGCAGTACGGCATCAAGGAGCTCGTCCAGTCCGGCACGATCGCCATAGGGCGAGGCTCCCGGTCCATCACGGACCGCAGCCTGCGATCGCTGGACAGGTCCGCGTGACCGCGGTGTCCGTGCGGTGCCGCTTCCGGCGGCTCGCACGGCGCCTGGTCCTGCTGTTCCCCTGAGCCCTGCTGTTCGCAGCGTCCCTGTTGTTCGCATGGCGAGACCCAAGAACCCCCGCCCCCATCCCGCCGTACGGTGGGACGCAAACAGCGTCAATTCCAAGACGTGCACACCAAGGAGAATCCCAGTGGCCGAGCTGTTCTACGACGACGATGCCGACCTGTCCATCATCCAGGGCCGCAAGGTCGCGGTCATCGGATACGGCAGTCAGGGGCATGCCCACGCGCTGTCGCTGCGCGACTCGGGTGTCGACGTCCGAGTCGGTCTGCACGAGGGTTCGAAGTCCAAGGCCAAGGCCGAGGAGCAGGGCCTGCGCGTCGTCACCGTCGCCGAGGCCGCCACCGAGGCCGACGTCATCATGATCCTCGTCCCGGACCCGCTGCAGGCCGAGATCTACGAGGCGTCCATCAAGGACAACCTCAAGGCCGGCGACGCGCTGTTCTTCGGCCACGGCCTGAACATCCGCTTCGACTTCATCAAGGCCCCCGAGGGCATCGACGTCTGCATGGTCGCCCCCAAGGGCCCCGGCCACCTGGTCCGCCGCCAGTACGAGGAAGGCCGCGGCGTTCCGTGTATCGCGGCCGTCGAGCAGGACGCGACCGGCAAGGCCTTCGCGCTCACGCTCTCCTACGCCAAGGCCATCGGCGGCACGCGTGCGGGCGTCATCAAGACGACCTTCACCGAGGAGACCGAGACCGACCTGTTCGGTGAGCAGGCCGTTCTCTGCGGTGGTACGGCAGCCCTGGTCAAGGCCGGTTTCGAGACCCTGACCGAGGCCGGTTACCAGCCGGAGATCGCGTACTTCGAGTGCCTCCACGAGCTCAAGCTGATCGTGGACCTGATGTACGAGGGTGGCCTGGACAAGATGCGCTGGTCGGTCTCCGAGACCGCCGAGTGGGGCGACTACGTCACCGGCCCCCGCATCATCACCGACCAGACCAAGGTCGAGATGAAGAAGATCCTCACCGAGATCCAGGACGGCACCTTCGCCAACAACTGGATGGCCGAGTACCACGGCGGTCTGAAGAAGTACAACGAGTACAAGAAGGCGGACAGCGACCACCTCCTCGAGACCACCGGCAAGGAGCTCCGCAAGCTCATGAGCTGGGTCGACAACGAAGAGGCGTAAGCCTTCCGCCCGAGGGGCCGCGGCAGCCGCCGCGGCCCCTCGGGCACACCCGGCCCGTGCGCAAGTGGACACAACGTCCAGCCACGGACGGGTGATCCTTCCGTCGAGGCACAGGACGCGTCTTCCGGTCCCACTACACTCATCCACACATACACGCGTAAGGCCCACAGCGTCGTGCGTCTCACACGCGGCTAGCCCCTCCACCGCCTTCGGCCGTCGGGACGGCCGTCCGCAAAGGACCAGTGAGGACTCACGTGAGCTCGAAACCAGTCGTACTCATCGCGGAAGAGCTGTCGCCGGCCACTGTCGATGCCCTGGGTCCGGATTTTGAGATCCGGCACTGCAACGGCGCCGACCGCGCCGAGTTGCTGCCCGCCATTGCCGATGCGGACGCGATTCTCGTCCGTTCCGCGACGAAGGTCGACGCCGAGGCCATCGCGGCCGCGAAGAAGCTCAGGGTCGTCGCCCGCGCGGGCGTCGGTCTCGACAACGTCGACGTCTCCGCCGCCACCAAGGCCGGCGTCATGGTCGTCAACGCTCCGACGTCGAACATCGTCACCGCGGCCGAGCTCGCCTGCGGCCTGCTCGTCGCCACCGCGCGCAACATTCCGCAGGCCAACAGCGCCCTCAAGAACGGCGAGTGGAAGCGCTCGAAGTACACGGGCGTCGAGCTGAGCGAGAAGACGCTGGGCGTCGTCGGCCTCGGCCGGATCGGTGTCCTCGTCGCGCAGCGCATGTCGGCCTTCGGCATGAAGATCGTCGCGTACGACCCCTATGTGCAGCCCGCGCGCGCCGCGCAGATGGGCGTCAAGCTCCTCTCGCTCGACGAGCTGCTCGAGGTCGCCGACTTCATCACGGTCCACCTGCCCAAGACCCCCGAGACGCTCGGCCTCATCGGCGACGAGGCCCTCCACAAGGTCAAGCCGTCGGTCCGGATCGTCAACGCCGCCCGCGGCGGGATCGTCGACGAGGAGGCGCTGGCCTCCGCGCTCAAGGAGGGCCGCGTCGCCGGCGCCGGTCTGGACGTGTACACGAAGGAGCCCTGCACGGACTCCCCGCTGTTCCAGTTCGACCAGGTCGTCTGCACCCCGCACCTCGGCGCCTCCACCGACGAGGCCCAGGAGAAGGCGGGCGTCTCGGTCGCCAGGTCCGTGCGTCTCGCGCTCGCCGGTGAGCTCGTGCCGGACGCGGTCAACGTCCAGGGCGGCGTCATCGCCGAGGACGTGCGCCCCGGTCTGCCGCTCGCCGAGAAGCTCGGCCGTATCTTCACCGCGCTCGCGGGCGAGGTCGCGGCCCGGCTCGACGTCGAGGTGTACGGCGAGATCACCCAGCACGACGTCAAGGTGCTCGAACTGTCCGCGCTCAAGGGCGTGTTCGAGGACGTCGTCGACGAGACCGTGAGCTACGTCAACGCTCCGCTCTTCGCACAGGAGCGCGGCGTCGAGGTCCGCCTCACGACGAGCTCGGAGTCCCCGGACCACCGCAACGTCGTCACGGTGCGCGGCACGCTGTCGGGCGGCGAGGAGGTCTCGGTCTCCGGCACACTGGCCGGCCCCAAGCACCTGCAGAAGATCGTCGCGATCGGTGAGCACGACATCGACCTGACGCTGGCCGACCACATGGTCGTCCTGCGCTACCAGGACCGCCCGGGTGTCGTCGGCACGGTAGGCCGCATCCTCGGCGAGGCCGGGCTGAACATCGCGGGCATGCAGGTCTCGCGCGCGGACGTGGGCGGCGAGGCGCTGGTCGTCCTCACCATCGACGACACGATCCCGCCGGCCGTGCTCGCGGAGATCAGCGACGAGATCGGCGCGGCCTCGGCCCGCTCGGTCAACCTCTCCGACTGACGCACGCCCTGTAGTAGGCAAGCACGTAGTACACAGCAGCGCGCCCGGTATGCAGACCTTGCTTACCGGGCGCGCTGCTGTGCGTGGGGCTACAGCCGTGCCGCCTTGAGGGACATGTGCAGCAGCAGCCGGTCCTCGCCGTCGTGCAGATCCAGGCCGGTGAGCTGCTCCACCCGGGACAGCCGGTAGTAGAGCGTCTGGCGGTGGATGTTCAGGGCGCTCGCCGTGCGGCCCGCCTGGCCCGCGCAGTCCAGGTACGCCTCCGTGGTGCGGGCGAGTTCGGCGTGGGCGGGGTCGAGCAGCGGACGTACCGCGGGGTCGACGGGATGGCCGGGGCCGCTGTCGGGGAGCGCGGCCAGCAGCCGGTACGGGCCGATCGACGCCCACTCGGCGACCGGGCCGAGATGGGGCCGAGCCAGGGCCGCGCGGGCCGCCGCCGACGCCTCCCGCCAGGCTCCGGGCAGGTCGTCGAGCGTGCTCACGGCGCTGCCGATGCCGACGACGGGACCTGCGGCGGTGAGCAGGTTCTTGGCCGCCGCGAGGGCAGGGGAGAGGTCCGTCCGCGTACGGATCCTGATCAGCGCGGCGAGCCTGGGACCGGCCGGTCCCGGCACCGGGACCACGCTCAGGGCCGCCGCGCCCGGGACCGTACGTACGCCGGGCGCGAGTTCCGTCCAGGGCGCCGCGCACAACAGGGCGTACGGGCCACCGCCGCCCAGCGCCGTGCCGAGCGAGGCAAGCGCGGCGGCCCGGCGTTCGGCGGCCTCCGAGGTGAGCAGCGTGCGCAGATACGGGCCGAGGTCGGCGCGGGCGCGGGCCTCGTCCGCGAGATGTTCCCCGATCCGGGCGCAGACCTTCATCGCCTCGTCCGGCACAGGGCCGTGCGGCCCGTAGTCCCCGGCGAGCAGCCACACATAGCCGTGGACGGTGCCCCGGTGGCGCACGGGAAGGCAGAGTCGGCCGCGCAGCACCCCGGCCGCGGGGTCGGGGGGGATGTGCACCGGGCCCTCCGCCGTCGCGATGCCGAACTTCTCGAACCACGCCCGCACCTCGGCGGTCGAGCGCCGGGTGAGGATCGAGCGCGTACGGACCGGGTCCATGGCCGCTTCGTCGAAGCCGGAGTCGCTGTCGTGCGCGCCGAACGCGATCAGTCGGAAATCCCGGTCCTCCAGCGTCGCGGGGGCGCCGAGCAGCGCCGAGATCTCATCGACCAGCTCCTGGTAATCGTCTTTCACTCCTCCATACTCGCATTCCTTCAGACATCTGTATGAGATGCGGGCCACGGATGCGTGACAGGTGTCGATGGCTCGGGATCGGAGCGATCCTTAGATTTCACGGTGGTTCTCCGTACCGTTCCGGCCCTGTCGGGTCTGCGGCTTTGTCCGATCCTCGTCCGTGGAGGTGCCCCGTGCTGGCTCCTGTGATCCTTGCTGCCGCGCGCAGCGACAAGATGCGCCGCATCGTTTCCGCCGCGCCGGTCACCCGGCCCGTGGTGGACCGTTTCATCGTCGGGGAGTCGCTCGACCAGTCGATGACGGCGGTCCGGTCGATGGCCGACCGCGGTCTTGAAATCACCCTCGACGTGCTCGGTGAGGACATCAGCGACGCGAGCGAGGCGATGCGCGCCCGTGACGCGTATCTCGCGCTGGTCGACGCGCTGGGCCCGCTCGACCTGGGCGTGCGCGCCGAGATGTCGGTGAAGCTCTCGTCCTTCGGGCAGACGCTGCCCGGTGGTCACGACCTGGCGCTGAAGAACGTCCAGGCCGTCGTCGAGGCCGCCGCCGAGATCGGCACCACGGTCACCCTCGACATGGAGGACCAGACCACGGTCGACTCCACGCTCGCGATCCTCGCCGACCTGCGCGGACGCTTCCCGCAGACCGGCGCGGTCCTCCAGTCGTACCTCTTCCGCACCGAGGACGACTGCCGCGCGCTCGCCGGGGAAGGCTCGCGGGTGCGCCTGGTCAAGGGCGCCTACAAGGAGCCCGCGGCCGTCGCCTACCAGGACAAGGCCGAGGTCGACAAGGCGTACGTCCGCTGCTTGAAGATCCTGATGGCCGGCGACGGCTACCCGATGGTCGGCTCGCACGACCCGCGCATGGTCGCCATCGCGCAGGAGCTCGCCCGTCGCGCGGGCCGCAAGCTCGACGAGTACGAGTTCCAGATGCTCTTCGGCATCCGCGAGGGCGAGCAGGAACGCCTCGTCGCGGAGGGGCACCGGGTGCGTGTCTACGTCGCATACGGCTCGGACTGGTACGGATACTTCATGCGCCGCCTCGCGGAGCGACCGGCCAACCTCGCCTTTTTCCTCCGCTCGCTCGTCAGCCGCGGCTGATCACCTCTATCACCCAAGGAGATTCGGCAACCATGGATGCTGTAACCCAGGTCCCCGCGCCGGTCAACGAGCCGGTCCACTCCTACGCCCCCGGTACTCCGGAGCGTGCCCGCCTCGACGCCAAGCTCAAGGAGCTGGCCGAGAACCCCATCGAACTCCCGATGACGATCAACGGTGAGAAGCGACTGGGTGGTGGCGAGCGATTCGACGTCGTACAGCCGCACAACCACAAGGCCGTCCTCGGTACCGCCGCCAACGCCACGAAGCAGGACGCGCAGGACGCGGTCGACGCCGCGCTCGCCGCCGCTCCGGCATGGCGCGCGATGTCCTTCGACGACCGCGCCGCGATCATCCTGCGCGCGGCCGAGCTGCTCTCGGGCCCCTGGCGCGAGACCCTCGCGGCCTCCACGATGCTCGGCCAGTCGAAGACCGCCCAGCAGGCGGAGATCGACACTCCTTGTGAGCTTGTCGACTTCTGGCGCTTCAACGTCAAGTACGCCCGTGACCTTCTCGCCGAGCAGCCGCCGGCGAACTCCCCGGGTGTGTGGAACCGTCTGGACCACCGTCCGCTGGAGGGCTTCGTCTACGCGATCACGCCCTTCAACTTCACGGCCATCGCGGGCAACCTGCCGACCGCCCCGGCCCTGATGGGCAACGTGGTCGTGTGGAAGCCGTCCCCGACGCAGACGCACGCCGCGGTGCTGCTGATGCGGCTCCTCGAAGAGGCGGGCCTGCCCAAGGGCGTCATCAACCTGGTCACCGGCGACGGCATCGCCGTCTCCGAGGTCGCTCTGACCCACCGCGACCTGGCCGGCATCCACTTCACCGGCTCGACCAAGACCTTCCAGCACCTGTGGAAGACGGTCGGCGAGAACATCGAGAAGTACCGCACGTACCCGCGTCTGGTCGGTGAGACGGGCGGCAAGGACTTCGTCGTCGCCCACCCGAGCGCCGACCGCGCCGTCCTCAAGACGGCACTGACCCGCGGTTCGTTCGAGTTCCAGGGCCAGAAGTGCTCGGCGTCGTCGCGCGCGTACGTCCCGGCCTCGATCTGGAACTCCGGCTTCAAGGAGGAGTTCGCGGCCGAGGTCGACGGCATCACCATGGGTGACGTCACCGACCTGTCGAACTTCATGGGCGCCGTCATCGACGAGCGTTCGTTCGCCAAGAACAAGGCCGCGATCGACCGCGCCGCCGCCGACCCGACCTGCACGATCGTCGCGGGCGGTACCTACGACGACTCGGTCGGCTACTTCGTCCGTCCGACGGTCATCGCGTGCACAGCCCCGGAGAACGAGGTCTTCTCGACCGAGTACTTCGGCCCGATCCTCGCGATCCACGTCTACGAGGACGACAAGTACGACGCCATGCTGGAGCAGATGGAGTCGGCGTCCGACTACGCCCTGACCGGGGCCGTCATCTCCGGCGACCGCGCCGCGGCGGCGTACACGATGGACAAGCTGCGCTACGCCGCGGGCAACTTCTACATCAACGACAAGTCGACCGGCGCCGTCGTCGGCCAGCAGCCCTTCGGCGGTGGCCGCGCGTCGGGCACCAACGACAAGGCCGGCGCTCCGCAGAACCTCCAGCGCTGGACCCTGACGCGGGCCATCAAGGAGACCCTGGTCGCCCCGACCGAGTACACCTACCCGCACCAGGGCTGACCGCCCCGGGCGCCTGCCGCCCACGCGAGCCCCCGCCCCCGTCCTGGCCCCCATACCGGACGGGGGCGGTTCGTGCTTCCGGGGCGGGGGCCGGGGCTCCGCTCAGATCTTGCGCCACCGGGCCATCGCGAAGGAGAAGACGCCGAACAGCACCAGGCCCACCGCGATCACGGCCAGCAGCCACGGTCCCGCCGGGGTCTGGGTGAAGGAGTGGAGGGTGTCGTCGATGCCCTTGGCCTTGTCCGGTTCGTAGTCGACCGCGGCCTTGACCGCGAAGCCGCCGACCCCGGCGAAGACCACGCCGCGCGCGATGCCGCCGGCCACACCGGTGACGTCGACGGCGGTACGGGTGCGGCCCGTCAGCTCGCCCATCTTCAGGTGCTTGTGGTACTTGCGCATGGCCGCGCGGCTACCGATCCACAGGCCCGCGCCCACGATGGCCAGGCCGCCGATGCCGACGATCCACTGCCCGCCGGGAAGCTCGAAGGCCTTGGCCGTCACGTCCTGGGACTGGCCGTCGCTCTCACCGCTGCCACTGCCCTTGTCACCTACGGCGAACGCGATCACCGAGTACGCCACGAAGCCGTAGAAGACGAAACGGGCCAGGGACAGCAGGCGCTTGTGGGTTTTGTGGCCGTCGGGGCCCGCAGCGCCGAAGATCGCTTCGGAGAGCCGCCACAGCGCCATGCCGGCGAGTCCGATGCCGAGCACCCACAGCATGACGGAGCCCAGCGGCTGTTCGGCGACCTGCGCGAGCGCGCCACCACGGTCGGCCGTCTTCCCGCCGCTGCCGCCGAAGGCGATCTGCAGGGCCAGCAGGCCGATCAATACATAAAGCACCCCGCGTGCCCCGAAGCCCCAGCGTGCGGCGGCTTCCAGGGCAGAACTGTCCGACGCCTGCCTCGCGGTGCGTTTGCCCCGCCATGCCATGGCTCGTGTACTCATGTGCTTGCCTCCCTCGTCGTAACTCCGAGTGCCCCGCGCGGGCGGAACGAATCAGCTACCGCCCGGCAGCCCGGCAGCGCGCAGCTCGGGCGGTCTTGTGGAATGGCAATGCGCATGTCAAATTCACCGCAGCGTCCCCCACGGAAAACGGACCAAGGAGCTTCCCCCCATGAGACGTACCGTTCGTACGCACGCCGCTCTGTCCGCCCTGATCGTCATCGGCGCCCTGGGCGTCGGCGCGGCCTCCGCCGGCGCCGAGCCCTCGGCCACCCCCTCGCCGTACGCCCTGGACTCCGCCCTCACCCAGCGGCTCGGTGACGAAACCGCGGGCACCTACCTCGACCGGCGCACCGGCGATCTCGTCGTCACCGTCACCAGCGACCGCGCCGCCGAGCAGGTCCGCGCGGCCGGCGCGACACCGCAGCGGGTGCGGCGCGGCGCCGCGCAGCTCGACGCCGCTGTGGACACCCTGGAGTCCGAGGCGAAGATCACCGGCACGTCCTGGGGCCTGGACCCGAGGGTCAACCGGATCACGGTCGAGGCCGACCGGTCCGTGTCCGCGCGGGACATGGCCCGGCTGAAGAGGACGGCGGCCAAGCTCGGCGACGCGGTGCGCGTCGAGCGGGTGCCGGGGGTCTTCAAGCGGGAGATGTCCGGCGGTGACGCCATCTACGGCGGCGGCTCGCGCTGTTCGTCGGCGTTCAACGTGGCCAAGGGTGCCACCCGGTACTTCGTGACGGCCGGGCACTGCACCAACATCTCCGCCAACTGGTCGGCCACCTCGGGCGGTCCGGTGATCGGCGTCCGTGAGGGCACCAGCTTCCCGACCAACGACTACGGCATCGTGCGCTACAACACGGCCTCGTCGGCGGTCGGCAACGTCAACCTCTACAACGGCAGCTACCAGGACATCGCGTCCGCGGCCGACGCGGTCGTCGGCCAGGCCATCGAGAAGAGCGGCTCGACGACGAAGGTCACCAGCGGCACGGTCAGCGCGATCAACGTCACCGTCAACTACGGCGACGGCCCGGTCCACAACATGGTCCGCACCACCGCCTGTTCGGCCGGCGGCGACAGCGGCGGCGCCCACTTCGCCGGCTCCGTAGCCCTCGGCATCCACTCGGGCAGCTCCGGCTGCACGGGTACCAGCGGTTCGGCGATCCACCAGCCGGTGAAGGAGGCCCTCGCGGCGTACGGCGTGAACGTGTTCTGAGTCATGGCCGCAGCCCCCGCCGGACATCAGGCGGGGGCTGCCGCCTGCCCGCCACTATTCGTCCACGCTCCGTGTGCCCGGTGCGCAACTCACCAGCTGTCACGGACGGGTCCTGGGAGAATGCCGTGCATGACTGAGCCGCTGCGCACCGCCCACACCTCGGAGCTGGACCCGGCCGTCCGCCAGGAGATCCGTGCCCTCCTCGACGCGGCCTTCGACCACGACTTCAGCGACGACGACTGGGACCACGCACTGGGCGGCGTCCACGCGTGGGTGCGGGACAGCCGGGGCATCGCCGCGCACGGCAGCGTCATCCAGCGCCGGGCCCTGCACCGCGGGCGCTCCCTGCGCGTGGGTTACGTCGAAGCGGTGGCCGTACGGGCCGACCGGCGCAGGCAGGGCCTGGGCGGCCGGGTGATGGACGCGCTGGAGCGCGTGATCGGCACGGCGTACCGGGTGGGCGCGCTGTCCGCGTCTCACGAGGGCGCGGCCCTGTATGAGGCGCGGGGGTGGCAGGTGTGGCCCGGGGCGATCGCCGCGCTGGGCCCGGACGGGGTGGTGGCGCTGCCGGAGGAGGAGGGGACGACGTATCTCTGGCCAGGGGCGGCGGGGCTCCCGGCGGCGTCGGACGCGTTGGTCTTCGACTGGCGGGACGGGGATGTGCTGTGATTTTCCCCTACCCGCCCCTTCCCGAAGCCGGGGCAGGCCCCGGACCCCGGACGCCCTGCGGGCGTGTCCTCAAGCGCCGTACTCCCACCGCGTCGCCGCTCTCGGCACCCGGCGGCTCACGAACATCCCGACCCGGTCGATCCGTTCGACCTCCCCGCCCTGGCCGCCGAACTGGTTCAGCGTCCGCACGTCGGCGCAGATGGCGATGCGGGCCATCGTCTGCCACCGGATCGGCCGCCGGGCCAAGATCGCGTCTCAGATAGTAGGAAGTCCGAGTAATTGTGGAGACAGACAGTCCGGTCTCACTTAGCTTGGTAGTAGCCGAACGTCTCGCTCCATCAGCGAACGGCGGTCGTGAGCCGGCGCCCTCAAGCAGGCAACCCCTGCGGCGCCCACTCCCCGCCTCTTCCGGCACCTCGAAATCGTTCTGATCTCAAGGAGTCGATCATCATGGCTGAGACCGCACGCCGCGTCCGCCACGCCGCCCGTACCAGCGAGTCCGACCGCAAGCAGGCGGCAGCCGCCCTGCAGCGCGCCCTGGACCGCCGCGACAACGGCGGCTCCACCGGCCACTGAGGGCCCCGACACCCCTACCGGCCGCCGCGCCGGATCTCGAAGTGGTCGACGCGCTCGCCCGATTCGGCGAGCGCGGAGACCGTGAGCTTCGGTGAGGCGCCGGCTTCGGCCTCCACCGCGAGGAACGAGAAGCCGGTGTACCTGACCCGCGACCACTCCACGGTGTCCGGGTCGGGCAGCCGCAGCTTCGTCCAGTGGAACGTCACGATGTGCTCGTGGTCATGGATGTTGCCCTCGTAGCTGTCCTTCACTCCGGGCCCGAAGCCGTACAGGTCCTTGCCCGCGCCGCCCGCGGTGACGTACACGATGCCGTCCCGCGTCGGGTCGGTCGATCCCCCGACCGGCACCGGCCTGCCCACCTCGCCGTCGAGAATCGCGTCCGTGCGCTCGTACACATGGTTGTGCCCGTTGATCACCAGATCGACCTGGTGCTGGGAGAACAGCGCCAGCCAGGCGTCACGTACTCCGCCGTCCGATGCGTGGGTGGACGTCGAATAGGCGCAGTGGTGGAAGAACACCACGATGAAGTCGATCTCCGGCTGCCGGCGCAGTTCGCCCAGCCGCTTGTCGAGCCAGGCACTCTGCGCCCCGTCGGTGTAACCCTTGTTGGCCGGGATCTCGTACGAGACGTCGTTGGCGTCCAGCGCGACGACACCGACATTGCCGTAGGTGAAGGAGTAGACGCCCGGGGCTCCTGCCGCGTCAGGCCCGTTGCCCGGGAGCGACCAGCGCGCCGACTGGCCGCCGTAACCATTGGGGGAGTACCAGGCCTCCATGTCGTGGTTGCCGGTCGTCACCATCCACGGCACCCGTGAGGCCACGCTCTCCGTCTGCGCCAGGAACTGGTCCCACACGCGGGCGTCGTAGGCGTCCGACTCCCTGCCCTGGCCCTTGCTGTCCGCGTAGCAGATGTCACCCGCGTGCAGATGGAAGGACGGGTTCTGGCCGAGGATCAACTGGTCGTTGGCAAGGGCGTCGTAGCTCACGCCCTGGTCGCCGAAGGCCGTGAAGACGAAGGTCTCGGGGAGCGCGGGCGCCGTACGGAACGAGCCGATCGTCGAAAGGCGCGAGGCTTCGGCCGGATCGAATCCGTCGTGCCCCACCCCGTAGTAGTACGTCGTCCCGGGGCGCAGCCCGTCCAGGCCCACATGCAGGTAGTACTGGTCGACCGCAGGCAGCTTCCGCGTCAGCGAGGGCGTGTGCAGGGCGCGCACCTCGGCTTCGATCTTGCGGCTCAACTCCCACGGCTTGAGCCCGACCCGCAGATACGGCTTCCCGACCGCGAACGGCACCTGCCAGGAGACGCGCATCTGCGTCTTGGGATCGGCGCCGAAGGCCAGATGCCGCCCGAAGGGCGCGACGAACGACCCGTCCACGCGGGCGGTGACGGTGTCCGTCAGCAGCGTCGGGGATCCCGCGTACGCCGGACTCGCGCCGCCGAGCAGCGCGGCGCCGCCCACCGTGGCGGCGGTCGAGGAGATGGCCCGTCTGCGGGAGAGCTTCGCCCGCAGGTACTCGTGCTGCTCCGGCATGCTCATGCGGCTCGCGAGCCGGCCCGGGATGCCGGTGCGGGGAGTGTCGGTCATGCAGGAGAACTTCCCAGCAGCAGCCAACTCCGGTCGGTACGCAGGGTGAACAGAACCTGTCGAGGTGCTGTGCCGTTGCGCCACTCGGCCCGGCCCCCCGAAGGTCTGTCCGTATCGCGGACGCCAGGTGTCAGGGGATGGGACGCGGAGTAGGGTGCCGTTATGTCTCGCAGCCTCAATCTCGCAGTGATCCCCGGTGACGGCATCGGCCGGGAAGTCGTGGCCCAGGGCCTCAAGGTCCTCAATGCGGTTCTGCCGCAGGATGTGAAGCTGGAGACCAAGGAATACGATCTGGGCGCCCAGCGCTGGCACCGCACCGGAGAGACCCTCCCGGACGCGGAGCTCGAATCCCTCAAGCAGCACGACGCCATCCTGCTCGGCGCGATCGGTGACCCGTCCGTGCCCTCCGGTGTCCTGGAGCGCGGGCTGCTGCTCAAGCTCCGCTTCGCCTTCGACCACTTCATCAATCTCCGCCCGTCGAAGCTGTTCCCGAACACCGCGACGCCGCTGGCCGGCCGCCCCGACATCGACTTCGTCGTGGTCCGCGAAGGCACCGAGGGCCCGTACACAGGCAACGGCGGTTCGCTGCGCACCGGTACGCCCGCCGAGGTGGCCACCGAGGTCAGCCTCAACACGGCGTACGGCGTGGAGCGCGTCGTCCGTGACGCGTACGAGCGGGCAGCCGCCCGACCCCGCAAGAAGCTGACGCTGGTCCACAAGAACAACGTCCTCGTGTACGCCGGTCACCTGTGGAAGCGCGTCTTCGACCAGGTCGGCGAGGAATACCCGCAGGTCACCACCGACTATCTGCATGTCGACGCAGCGACGATCTTCTTCGTCACGCAGCCGGAGCGCTTCGACGTCATCGTCACCGACAACCTCTTCGGCGACATCCTGACCGACCTCGCCGCCGCCGTGTCGGGTGGCATCGGCCTGGCCGCCTCCGGCAACGTCAACCCGACGGGAGCCTTCCCGTCCATGTTCGAGCCCGTGCACGGCTCCGCGCCCGACATCGCTGGCCAGGGCAAGGCCGACCCGACGGCCACGATCCTCTCCGTCGCGCTCCTCCTGCGCCACCTCGAATTCGAGGCGCAGGCCGTCCGTATCGAGGAAGCGGTCACCGCCGACCTCGCGGAGCGCGATGGCGCGGCAGCCCGTACCACCGACGAAATCGGCGACGCGATCTCCGTACGAGTAGCGGGCTGACCCGACGACTCCTCCCACAGCCGCCGGGTCACAGACACCCGGCGGCTGTGCTTTGTCGCGGCCGGGTGCGACCATCAACCCTGGGCCGCATTTCACGCCGTTTCGTACACTGCCCCACACGCGCGATAATCGAACGTGGGGCCGCGGTATGAGGGGAAGCTCGGACGTCCTGCCAGAGGCGTGAGCGCGGTCCACCACACACAACCGGTGAAGGACAGCACTCATGACGACGCCCACGATCGAGCTCAAGCCCTCCTCACGCACCCTGTCCGACGCAGAGCGCGAGGCGATCCTGGCCGAGCCCGGATTCGGCCGCCACTTCACCGACCACATGGTGACGATCAGGTGGACCGAAGGCCGCGGCTGGCACGACGCGCAGCTCGTGCCCTACGCGCCGCTGTCGCTCGACCCGGCCAATATGACCCTGCACTACGGGATCGAGATCTTCGAGGGCCTGAAGGCCTACCGCCACCCCGACGGCACGGTCGCCACCTTCCGCCCCGACGCGAACGCCGAGCGCTTCCAGCGGTCCGCCCGCCGCCTCGCCATGCCGGAGTTGCCGGTCGACATCTTCATCGAGGCGTGCGACGCGCTGATCAAGCAGGACGAGGCGTGGGTTCCGGAGCACGGTGGAGAGTCCTCGCTCTACCTGCGCCCCTTCATGATCGCGACCGAGGTCGGCCTCGGTGTGAAGCCGGCCAACGAGTACCTCTTCCTGGTCATCGCCTCGCCCGCCGGCGCGTACTTCAAGGGCGGCGTGAAGCCGGTCTCCGTCTGGCTCTCCGAGAACTACGTCCGCGCGGTCCCCGGCGGCATGGGCTTCGCCAAGACCGGCGGCAACTACGCGGCCTCCCTGCTCGCCCAGGCCGAAGCGGCCGAGAAGGGCTGCGACCAGGTGGTCTGGCTCGACGCCCTGGAGCACAAGTGGGTCGAGGAAATGGGCGGCATGAACCTGTACTTCGTGTACGGGGACAGGATCGTCACCCCCGAGCTCAACGGCTCGCTGCTTGCCGGGATCACCCGTGACTCGCTCCTCAAGCTCGCCACCGACCTCGGCTACACCTCGGAAGAGGGCCGCATCTCGATCGAGGACTGGAAGCGCGACACCGAGAACGGCACCCTGACCGAGGTCTTCGCCTGCGGCACCGCCGCCGTGATCACCCCGGTCGGCTCGGTCAAGTCCCTGGGCGCGGACTGGACCCAGGCCGACGGGGAGCCCGGCGACGTCACGCTCAAGCTGCGCAAGGCGCTGCTCGACATCCAGACGGGCAAGGCGGCCGACAGCTACGGGTGGATGCACCACCTCGGCTAGAGCCGCGGCAGGCAACGTTTGCCCGTCAAGGAGCGGGCGTCCGGTGCGTGCTCTCGGCGTGCCGGCCGGGAGTCCTCGTGCTGGACGTACTTGGGCTTTCGTCCGGTGCGGCGAGAGTGCGTGCCGGGCGTCGCGACGGGGCACATGTTGCCTGGCGCGGCACTGGAAGTCCCGCGTGAAGGCCGCGCTCGGCACACCGCCGGGCGCGGCCTTCCGAGTTCCTCGCTCATGGGCCGACCGGCCCCGGCCCGGCGAGTGCCGTCACGATGCCGGGCGCCCACGACAGCAACTGCTCGTCCGCCCCCCATGCCGCGACGCACTGGAGCCCGAACGGCAGACCCTGCGGGGTCGCGCCCGCGGGAAGACTCAGGGACGGCAGGCCCGCGTTGCTCCAGGGCAGGCACATGAGGGAACTGCCGGTGCTGTCGAGCCCGCGCGGCGCCGGTCCGGTGGCGGCCGGGGTGATCCACAGGTCGATGCCGTGGGCATCCTTCGCGGCGGCGATCCGCTCGCGGAACTCTTCGCGCTCCTGCCGCGCCCGCGCGTACGCGTCGTCCCCGATGTCATGACCCTCGCGGATCGCCTTGACGGTCTCGGGCCGGTAGAGCTCGCCGTACGCCGTGAACCACTCGGCGTGGGTCCGGGCCACCTCGTAGCGGTTCATCACGAACAGTTGCGCGACGATCTGCTCGAAGTCGTCCATCATCGGCACCGGCCGTACGTCGAAACCGGCCGCGCGCACCTGCTTCACCTGGGCGTCGAAGGCATCGAGGGCCTCGGCCCCGGCGCGCTCCAGGTAGGGGCCGACCGGGATACCGAGGACGGGGCCCGGGGATCCGCTCCCGAGCGCGGCCGACTGCCAGTCGTCGCAGACCACAGCTGCGGCCGTGGCCAGCCCCGCGACGTCGCGGGCGTACAGGCCGAGGGTGTCGAAGGACGGGGCGCTGGCGATGACCCCGTCCACCGGAATGCGGCCGTACGTCGGCTTGAAGCCGGTCACCCCGCAGTACGCGGCTGGGCGGATCATCGAGCCGACCGTCTGGGTGCCGACGGCGAGCGGCACCATGCCCGCGGCGACAGCGGCGGCCGATCCGCTGCTCGATCCGCCGGGGGTGTGAGCCAGGTCGCGCGGGTTGCGGGTGGGGCCCGGTGCGAGGACGGCGAACTCGGCGGTCACGGTCTTGCCCGCGACCAGCGCGCCGGCCCGCCGCAGCCGGTCCACGACCGTGGCCTGGCGGCCCGCGAGCGCGTCGGCCGGCAGCTCGGACCCGGCCCGGGTGGGCAGCCCGTCGACGCGGACGATGTCCTTGATGCCGACGGGAACGCCGTACAGCGGGGGCCGCTCGGCGGAGTCGGGCCACCGCTCGGCAATCCTCCGCGCGTCGGCGGCGATCCGCCGCGGGCGATCCGGCTCGGGGACGAAGGCGCGTACGTCCTCGTCGAGTTGAGCGATCCGGTCGGTCAGGGTGGCGGCGTCACGCACGAGGGGGTCCACGCGGGTCAGGGTAGCGGGGGGTGCGGAGGGCCGGGTAGGGGATCAAACCCCGCCCAGCGGCCCGCACCCTGCCCGCCTACCGAAGCACCGGCTCCGGCGGAAGCACTGCCACCGCCGCGCCGCGCCCCACCATCCCGTACACCACGCCCCCCACAATCCCCGAGAGCACAAAACTGCAGTCCACCCCACCAGTGAGAGCGAGCAACGGACCTTCGTACAGCGGCGTCGACACCGCCGCGAGACCGACCGCCGCCCCCAGCGCCCACGACACCGTCGCCGGTACGTTCCAGCCCGCGCGGAACCAGTAGACGCCGCCCTTCGCGCGGCGGTTGTAGACCTGGAGCGCCTCCGCGTCGTACCTGCCGCCGCAGCGGAAGTAACCGATCGTCGTGATGACCGCCCAGGGCGTGCCGATCGCGGTGAGCAGCAGCACGAAGGACGTCATCGCGGACTGCGCGTCCCACGCGAAGTGGCCCAGGAAGACGAACGCGGTGGCTACCGCGGCGACTACGAGCGTCGCCCGCGCCCGCGTCACACGCGGCAGGATCGCGTCGAGGTCGAGCCCCATCGAGTAGAGCATCAGGCCCGCGTTGCCGACCGACCCCGCGGAGGCCGCGAGCAGCAGCGGCACCAGATACCAGAAGGGTGCCGCGGCGACCAGCGGCCCCGCGTAGTCCAGCGCCGCGTCCGCCGCCAGCGCGGTGAAGGTGCCGAAGAGCTGCGGGATCAGCAGCCCGGCGAGCAGCCCGAGACAGGAGGCGACGAAGACGGCGCGGGAGCTGTGGCGGCGCGGCGAGATGTAGCGGGTGTAGTCGCCGAGCAGCGTGATGAAGGCGATCGGGCCGCTGAGCCCTGCGGCGACGGCCGACAGCAGCCAGGTCGGCCAGAAGCCGCCCAGGAGGTACGTCGAGCCGGTGGGCGGCGCGGCCGTGAAGTCACCGGCGTACGCGACGAGGCCGAGGAGCAGCAGCACGGTCATGCCGACGGCCAGCATCTTGCTGAGCCGTAGCAGGAGCCGGTAGCCGTAGATCGCACAGACCACCGTCAGCCCCGCGAGCAGCGCGTACACCAGGGCGTGACTCGCGCCGTTGGCCGGCAGGCCGATCAGCCGGGCCAGCACGCCGACCATGACGTCGCCACCGATCCACAGGGTCAGCGCGGTGTAGCCGAGCGAGAGCAGCAGGCCGACGACCGAGCCGACGAGCCGCCCGCGTACGCCGAACTGGGCGCCGCTCGAGGTGGACAGGTTGGTCGCGGTGCGCAGCGAGACCAGCGCGAGCGGCGCCGTCAGCAGGGTGCCGACAACCGTGCCCGCCACGACGGAGGTGACGGCCGGCCACAGGCCGAGCCCGAAGGAGACCGGCAGCCAGCCGAAGATGATGACGCCGAGGCAGAGATTCGATCCGATGAGGATCGAAACGAGATCTCGGGGACCGCTGGTGCGTTCCCCGTCGGGGATGGTGTCGACTCCGCGCTGCTCGATTGGCATGCCTTGGCTCCTGCTCCGCCGGACGACTATTTGAGTGGCGTTCAATGTGGCTTAGCTCAAGGTGGCACGTCAATGCTTCCGCCACAGAAAATCAATTGTTAGAGTGGTGCTCAAATCGTGATTCATTCATCCGGAGGTGGGACGGCGTGCGCTTGACCCCGACCGAACGCGACCGGCTGCTGCTGTTCGGCGCGGCCGAGCTGGCCCGGGCGCGCCGGGCCCGCGGCCTGCGGCTCAATGTGCCGGAGGCAACCGCGCTGATCGCCGACACCGTGTGTGAGGCGGCCCGCGACGGGCTGCGGCTCGCCGACGCGATCAACGCGGCGCGCGCCGTGCTCGGCCCCGACGACGTACTGCCCGGCGTCGCCGACGTGGTGACCGAGGTACACGTGGAGGCCGTCTTCGACGACGGCTCGCGGCTCGCGGTCGTAGCGTCGCCGATCGGCGGCGGCCTGCTCGGCGACGACGCCCCCGGCGCGGTCCTGCCCGGCCCCGCGGACGCCGAGCAGCAGCCCGCGGTGCTGCTGACCGTGCGCAACACCGCGAGCGTCCCCATCAGCGTGACCTCGCACTTCCATTTCTTCGAGGCCAATCCGCGCCTCGACTTCGACCGCTCGGCGGCGTACGGCATGCGGCTGTGCGTCCCGGCGGGATCGTCCGTGCGCTTCGACGCGGACGGCGGCGAGCGCGAGGTCGGCCTGGTCCCGATCGGCGGCGACCGGATCGCGATCGGTTTCGCGGGCCTGGTCGACGGGCCACTGGACGCGCCGGGCGCGAAGGAAGAGGCCCTGCGCAGGGCAGTGGCCTGCGGTTATCTGGGATCCGAACGGGGAGCAGAGGCATGAGCATCGATCCGCACGAGTACGCCGCCGTACACGGGCCCCGCGCCGGGGACCGGGTCAGGCTCGGAGACTCCGGGCTGACCGTGCGCGTCGAGTCCGACGCCCAGAAGCCCGGCGACGAGTTCCTGGCGGGCTTCGGCAAGACCGCCCGCGACGGGCTGCACCTGAAGGCCGCCGCCGTCCGCGAGACCTGCGACGTCGTCATCAGCAATGTGCTGGTCATCGACGTGGCGCAGGGGATCCGCAAGGTGTCGATCGGTATCAGGGAGGGCCGGATCCACGCCATCGGGCGGGCCGGGAACCCGGACACCCTCGAGGGTGTGGACGTGGTCGTCGGCACGGGCACCACCATCGTGTCGGGGGAGGGGCTGATCGCGACCGCGGGTTCCGTGGACACCCACGTCCACCTGCTCTCGCCCCGCATCATGGAAGCCTCGCTCGCGGCCGGCGTCACCACGGTCATCGGTCAGGAGTTCGGCCCCGTCTGGGGCGTCGGTGTCAACTCGCCCTGGGCGCTGCGGCACGCCTTCGGCGCCTTCGACGCCTGGCCGGTCAACATCGGCTTCCTGGCGCGCGGTTCGTCCTCCGACGCCGCGCCCCTGGTCGAGGCCCTCGCCGAGGGCGGGGCGTCCGGCTTCAAGGTGCACGAGGACATGGGCGCGCACACCCGCGCCCTGGACACCGCCCTGCGCGTCGCCGAGGAACACGACGTACAGGTCGCGCTGCACAGCGACGGGCTGAACGAATGCCTCTCCGTCGAGGACACCCTCTCCGTCCTCGACGGCCGTACGATCCACGCCTTCCACATCGAGGGCTGCGGCGGCGGCCATGTGCCCAACGTCCTGAAGATGGCGGGCGTGGCGAACGTCATCGGCTCGTCCACCAACCCCACCCTCCCCTTCGGGCGGGACGCGGTCGCCGAGCACTACGGGATGATCGTGTCCGTACACGGGCTCAAGACCGATCTGCCCGGCGACGCCGCCATGGCCCGCGACCGCATCCGCGCCGGAACCATGGGCGCCGAGGATGTCCTGCACGACCTGGGCGCCATCGGAATCACCTCCTCCGACGCACAGGGCATGGGGCGCGCGGGCGAGACCGTGCGCCGGACGTTCCAGATGGCCGGGAAGATGAAGGCCGAGCTCGGCCCGATGGACGGCGACGGCCCGGCCGACGACAACGCGCGCGTGCTGCGCTACATGGCCAAGCTGACCATCAACCCCGCCATCGCCCACGGCCTGGCCCACGAGATCGGGTCGATCGAGGCCGGCAAGATGGCCGACATCGTGCTGTGGAAGCCCCAGTTCTTCGGCGCGAAGCCGCAGCTCGTCCTTAAGTCGGGCTTCCCGGCGTACGGCGTCACTGGCGACCCGAACGCCGCGACCGACACCTGTGAGCCGCTCGTCCTGGGCCCGCAGTTCGGCTCGTACGGCGCGACCCCCGCCGAGATCTCGGTGGCCTTTGTCGCGCAGGCCGCCATCGACCAGGGCAACGACCAGATGCCCACCCGCCGCCGCCGCGTCGCGGTGCGCCACACGCGCGGCATCGGCCCCGCCGACCTGCGCCTCAACTCCCGTATCGGAGACGTCGGAGTCGACGCCCGCAGCGGCCTGGTCAGCCTCGACGGCGACCCGCTTCGCTCGGAGCCCGCCGACTCCGTCTCCCTCAACCGCCTCTACTTCCTCTAGGGACCCGCCATGACCTTCCGCATGCCCGCCGAGTGGGCCCCGCACGAGCGCACCTGGATGGCCTGGCCGGGCCCCAACGTGACCTTCCCCAACGACGAGGAGCTCGCCGAGTCGCGCGCCGCCTGGGCGGCCGTGGCCCGCGCCGTACGCGGCTTCGAGCCGGTCACCATGGTGGTGGGACCCGGACAGTCGGACGGCGCCCGCGCGCTGCTCGGCCCGGACATCGACCTGGTCGAGCGCGAGCTCGACGACGCCTGGATGCGTGACATCGGCCCGACCTTCGTCACCGACGAGGAGGGCCGACTGGCCGCCGTGGACTGGGTGTTCAACGGCTGGGGCGCACAGGAGTGGGCCAGCTGGGAGCACGACGCCAAGATCGCCCGCCATGTCGCGGACCTCGCGGGCGTCGCCGTCCACAGCTCCCCCCTGGTCAACGAGGGCGGCGGCATCCATGTCGACGGCGAGGGTACGGTCCTGCTCACCGACACCGTCCAGCTCGGCCCGGAGCGCAACCCCGGCATGACCCGCCAAGAGGTTGAGGCCGAGATCCACGCCAGGCTCGGCACGACCAAGGCGATCTGGCTGCCGCGCGGCCTCACCGCGGACTACCCGCCGCACGGCTACGGCACCCTCGGACACGTCGACATCGTCGCCGCGTTCGCCGCACCCGGCGTGGTCGTCGCCCACACCCAGCCCGACCCGGCCCACCCCGACCACGAGCGGTGCAAGGCGAACGTGGCTCTGCTGCGTACCCAGACCGACGCGAAGGGGCGCCTGCTCAAGGTCGTGGAGATCCCCGCCCCGACCGTTCTCACCGAGGGCGGCGCGGACGGTGACGAGAGCGGCCAGTGGGTCGACTACTCGTACATCAACCACTACCTCTGCAACGGCGGCGTCGTGCTCTGCGCCTTCGGCGACCCGCGCGACGAGGAGGCCGCCGAGATCTTCCGCGGCCTGTTCCCCGACCGCACGGTGACACTCGTCGACGCGCGCACGATCTTCGCGGGCGGCGGCGGCATCCACTGCGTCACCCAGCAGCAGCCCGCCGTGCGCGGCTGACCGGGTGGCCAGGTAGAACTGACGGGTGGAAATGAACGTGTCATGACCGGCGCCGCGGGCGCCAAGCCGCCGCGCCGCCGCAACACGGCCCCGCCCCGCGAGGCGGTGCTCGCCGCCGCCATGGCGAGCATCGCCGAGCGCGGTCTTGAGCGGCTCACCATGGCCGGTCTCGGCCGTGAGGTCGGCATGAGCAGCGGACATCTCCTCTACTACTTCCACAGCAAGGACGAGCTGCTCCTGCAGACCCTCGAATGGAGCGAGGAGCAGCTCGGCATGGACCGCAGGGCCGCCCTCGGCCGCCAGGTCCCCGTCCGGACACGCCTCGACGCGTACGTCGACCTGTATGTGCCGGCGGGGCCCCGCGATCCCCACTGGGCGCTGTGGCTCGAACTGTGGAACCGCTCGCACGCCGTCGACGAGCCGGCCCGCGCCCGCCTCCTGGACATCGAACTGTCCTGGCACCGCGACCTGGTGGCGCTCCTCGTCGAGGGCGCGTCGCGCGGCGAACTGCGCGCGGTCGACGCGGACCGCTTCGCGACCCGGCTGCGCGCGCTGCTCGACGGCTTCAGCACCCATGTGGCGATGGCCCTGCCCGGCTCGGAGCGGTCCCAAGTGCTCACCCAGATCGGCGAGTTCCTCGACGAGTCGCTCGGCTGAACCGGGTCGGCGCCCAGCCGCACCTGATCGGCCGGCCCCGGCGCGGGCGCGTCGGGGTCGCAACCGTGGGCTGCCGGATCGCGTTCTTGGCAGGAGGACCGATCACCGCGTCGGCACCCCGGGGGAACCTCCATGGCCTTCGCTTCATGGATCACGCTCAGTGCCGCGCGCGTCGCCGCCGTCACCGCGACAGCGCGGCCCGCGGCCGCCGCGGCCGCCGGGCCGCAGACCCGGCGCCCGGGGCAACGACTCGTCGACCTGTCCTGTCACCAGCGCCGACGGGCGGGTCGCCGCCTTCACGTCGTACGCGTCGAACCTGGCGCCCGGCGACACCGCCCGCACCGAGGACGTCTTCGTGCCGCCTGCGCTGAGCGCACCTCGCACTGGAGCGGACGGGCGGGGCCGGACATGTCCGGCCCCGCCCGCATTATGAGATGGGGGCTTCCACGGAGCGGCAGACATGCGACACTTCGTCCGTGTTCTCGTTCGCCGTGATTATGGGCAGCAGGCGCGCCGGTCCGCACTGACCGCCTCGTACCACCACGTACTGAGCGGCCATCGTGCCCCAGACCCGCGCGCAGACCTCTCGCACCCGCGAGAGGTTTTTTCGTTTCCCGGCCCCACCACGGCCGGAACGGGGCGCACGGGATGATGGGGGCAAGTGGAGCCATTTCTTCCGGAGCCACTCACCCGACAGGAGTCCAACCAGCCATGACCACTTCAGGCCCCGACGACAGTTTTCACGTCTTCGACACCACCCTGCGTGACGGTGCGCAGCGCGAAGGCATCAATCTGACGGTCGCGGACAAGCTGACCATTGCCCGGCACCTGGACGACTTCGGCGTGGGCTTCATCGAGGGCGGCTGGCCCGGCGCCAACCCGCGCGACACCGAGTTCTTCTCCCGCGCCAAGAAGGAGATCGACTTCAAGCACGCGCAGTTGGTGGCCTTCGGCGCCACCCGCCGCCCGAACGCCGAGGCCTCGAAGGACCAGCAGGTCAACGCCCTGCTGCAGTCCGGCGCCCCGGTGATCACACTGGTCGCGAAGTCGCACGACCGGCATGTCGAGCTCGCCCTGCGCACCACGCTCGACGAGAACATCGAGATGGTCCGCGACACCGTCTCCTACCTCCGCGACCAGGGCCGCCGCGTCTTCGTCGACTGCGAGCACTTCTTCGACGGCTACCGCGCCAACCCGGAGTACGCCAAGTCCGTCGTACGAGCGGCTGCCGGGGCCGGCGCCGAGGTGGTCATCCTCTGCGACACCAACGGCGGCATGCTCCCCGCCCAGATCCAGGCCGTTGTCACCACCGTCCTCGCCGACACCGGCGCCCGCCTGGGTATCCACACCCAGGACGACACCGGCTGCGCGGTCGCCAACACCCTCGCCGCGGTCGACGCGGGCGCCACCCACGTCCAGTGCACGGCCAACGGCTACGGCGAGCGCGTCGGCAACGCCAACCTCTTCCCGGTCGTCGCCGCGCTGGAGCTCAAGTACGGCAAGCAGGTGCTGCCCGAGGGCGCGCTGGCCGAGATGACCCGTATCTCGCACGCCATCGCCGAGGTCGTGAACCTCACCCCCTCCACCCACCAGCCGTACGTCGGCGTCTCCGCCTTCGCGCACAAGGCCGGCCTGCACGCCTCGGCGATCAAGGTGGACCCCGACCTCTACCAGCACATCGCCCCCGAGCAGGTCGGCAACACCATGCGGATGCTCGTCTCCGACATGGCGGGCCGCGCCTCCATCGAGCTCAAGGGTAAGGAGCTCGGCATCGACCTGGACGGCGAGCGCGAGCTGGTCGGTCGCGTCGTCGAGCGCGTCAAGGAGCGCGAGCTCAAGGGCTACACGTACGAAGCGGCGGACGCCTCCTTCGAGCTGTTGCTGCGCGAGGAGGTCGAGGGCCGCGCCCGGGTCTACTTCCGTACGGAGTCCTGGCGTGCGATCACCGAGGACCGCCCGGACGGCACCCACGCGAACGAGGCCACGGTGAAGCTGTGGGCCAAGGGCGAGCGCATCGTCGCCACTGCGGAGGGCAACGGCCCGGTCAACGCCCTCGACAAGGCGCTGCGTGTCGGCCTGGAGCGGATCTACCCGCAGCTCGCCAAGCTGGAACTGGTCGACTACAAGGTCCGTATCCTTGAGGGCAAGCACGGCACGGAGTCCACCACCCGCGTGCTGATCACCACGGGCGACGGCGACGGCGACTGGGCCACGGTGGGTGTCGCGGAGAACGTCATCGCGGCGTCCTGGCAGGCGCTGGAGGACGCGTACACGTACGGGCTGCTCAAGGCGGGGGTCGAGCCCGCGGAATAGGGTCCGGTGGAGGGGTGGGCGGGCACGGCTCCCGCGAGGAGCCGCCCGCTCGCTCCCGGCATGTGCATCCGGCATGTGCATCCGGCGGTGGTGAGGAGACGTGATGTCCGTACGCCGAGTGGTGCCCGACGTCCGGTCCGAGTCGGCCCTGTCGATCGAGGAGAGCCGTGACTTCTACGGCCTGCTGGGTTTCGAGGAGGTCATGAACCACGGCTGGGTCATGACGCTCGCCTCGCCCGCCAACCCCACCGCCCAGCTCACCTTCGCCACCCACGACCCGTCAGCGCCCGTCGAGGCAGACCTGAGCATCGAGGTGGACGACGTGGACGCGGCGTACGCGGCGATGGTCGCCGCGGGCGCCCGGATCGTGCACCCGTTGCAGGACGAGGAGTGGGGCGTACGCCGCTTCTTCGCCGTCGACCCGAACGGCAAGATCGTCAACATTCTCAGTCACCCCTGACCTCAGTCACCCCTGACCTCAGTTGTCCCTGACCACGCCTGCCCGTTTACTCACCCTTTCGGGTAGCGTCGAAGCATGAGGAGCCGGCTGCTTTCCACTCTGTCCGGGCTGCTGCTCGCGCTGGCAGCCACCGCTCTCGCCGTCGCGCCGGGCGCCCAGGCGGCCACGCCGCTGGACACCGCCGCCGACGCGCTGCGCGAAGGCCCGGTGTACGTCGCACCGGGCGCCTCCGCTCAGCTGTCGGCCGCCGACGCGAAGGCCCTGACGAAGAAGATCGAGGACGCGGGCAAACCGGTGTTCGTCGCCGTGCTGCCGAAGAACGCGGACTTCCCGGAGGACGGGCTGCTGAGTACGTTGCGGGCCAAGACCGGGGTCACCGGTCTGTACGCGGTCCGGCTCGGTGACGGCTTCAACGCGGGCGCGGACCCGAGCGTGATGCCTAAGCAGGCCGTCGCCAACCTCACCGCATCGGTGAAACCGGCGGGCGGCACCGAGGACGCCGCCACCCAGCTGAACTCCTTCGTCGACGACGCTTTGGATCAGAGCAGGGGTAGCGCCCCCGCTTCCTGGGACCCAGGGGCCTCCGACGGCTCGTCCGCCGCCGGTCTCATTACCCTCGGCGCGGTCGTCGCGGCGGGCGGCGCGGGCGCGTTTGTCCTGGTCAGGCGCAAGCGGCAGAAGCGGGCCGAGCTTGAGCGGGCCGCGCTGGAGAAGCTGCGGGTGGTCGTGGACGAGGACATCACGGCGTTCGGCGAAGAGCTGGACCGGCTGGACTTCCACCCGGGCGAACCGGGCGCCGACGACGCGATGCGCGGCGATTACGAGCAGGCGCTGGACGCGTACGAGAAGGCCAAGTCGGGCATGGCCTCGGCGACGAAGCCCGACGACGTCCGGGGAGTCACCGAGGCGCTTCAGGACGGCCGCTACTCACTCGCGGTCCTGGCCGCACGCCGCACCGGCAACGAGATCCCGGCCCGCCGTCCGCCGTGCTTCTTCGACCCGCGCCACGGCCCGTCAACGGCCGACGCGACCTGGGCACCGCCCGGCGGCGCGGTCCGCGAGGTCCCTGTCTGCGCGGCGGACGCGGCGAGGCTGGCGGACGGCCAGGACCCGATGACCCGCACGGTCGAGACGGCCGACGGCCGCCGCCCGTACTGGGAGGCGGGCCCGGCGTACGGCCCATGGGCCGGCGGCTACTACGGCGGCGGCCTGCTGCCAGGCCTGCTGATGGGCACGATGCTCGGCTCGATGCTGTCGACCCCGGCCTACGCCGACCCGAGCGCGGGCGGCTACGACGGCGGCGACTACTCCGGCGGCGACTTCAACCCCGGTGACTTCGGCGGCGGAGGCGACTTCGGCGGGGGCGGCGGCTTCGACGGCGGAGGCGGCGGCGGCTTCTAACTAGAGCGCGGCCCCGACGAAGGCGGCCCAGGCGGCGGGCGGCACGAGAACACGGCTCGGGCGTACTCCTCGGTCTGGAGCAATCCGGGTACGACTTGAGTCTCGTACGAGAGCAGGGTCAGCGCCGGGGCTTCATAGTCGATGAAGTCCTGGGCGAAGACCGGGTACCGCTCCCGCTCCGGCATCATCTCCACGCCGACGGCCAACGCGCCGCCTGTGGAAAGGAGTTCATCCAGCCGGTCGGCGAGCTCTGGCTGGAGGGGGCGTCGCCCCTGTTCGATGGAGGCGATGGTGTCCACGTGCGTGCACACCCGCTCTGCGAGCTGCGGCTGCGTCATGCCGGTGTGCTCGCGGAAGTGGCCGAGCTGGGCGCCGACCAGATGCCAAGAGGGGTTCTTCTTACGCTTACGACCTCGGGGGCAATAGTGCGCGGGCTCCCGGCGTCCTGCGACTCCGCCTCCGGCGTTGTCGTCGGTCGACGACGCTCCGCGTCGCCTCCCTCCTCCGCCTTGGACGCGAAGCCGCAGGACGCCGCTCGCTGATCCACGCTCTATTGCCCCCGAGGCCGTTATTCGCCGGGTGCATGGATTCTGCCTTTCCGCCCGGGGCCGTACGCGACCGGTTCTGTGCCGTACAAGAGATCTGTACTGCTTCACCCACTGGCCCACCCTAGTGACTCACCGTGACAGTTGGCGTATGAACGACGAACTTCAACTGCCCTGTTTCCGCGAGGCGTTCTACCGCCGTGAGGCCCGCTCCGTCCCGGCGGCCAGGAAGTTCACGGCCCAGGCCCTCGCGGAATGGGGCGCCGATACGGCGGCAGGGGCGGACGCGGTGCTGCTCTGCGTAAGCGAGCTGGCGACCAACGCGCTGCTGCACGGTGTGCCGCCGGGGCGGGGCTTTCGGCTCCACCTGTACCTGGAGCGCGAGGGCCTGCTCCGGGTGGAGATGCACGACAGCGGGGGCGGCACGGTCCGCACCCCGGAGCTCGCGCCGAACGCCGAGACGGGCCGGGGGCTGCTACTGGTGGCGGCGCTGGCCGACAAGTGGGGGGTGGGGGAGCGGGACCCGGGGAAGGTGGTGTGGTGCGAGTTCGCGGTGCGTGGGTGATCAGCACTGTGGGGGGTGCGGCGGCCGTCCGGCCTCCGCACCCCCCACACGTCATCGCCGGGCTCAGCCCTGCGGGGCCGCCTTGATCGCGGAGATGTCGAACGTCAGCTTCACCTTGTCGCTGACCATCACGCCGCCGGTCTCCAGCGCCGCGTTCCAGGTCAGGCCCCAGTCGGAGCGCAGGATGGTCGCGCTGCCCTCGAAGCCGACGCGCTCGTTGCCGTACACGTCGGTCGCGGAGCCGTTGAACTCCAGGTCGATGGCGAGCGGCTTGGTGACGTCCTTGATGGTCAGGTCGCCGGTGATCCGGTACGCGTCGCCGCCGAGCTGCTCGGCCGACGTGGAGCGGAACGTCATCCGCGGGAAGGTCTCGGCGTCGAAGAAGTCGGCGCTGCGCAGGTGACCGTCACGGTCGGCCATGCCGGTGTCGACGCTGGCGATCTGGACCTCGATCGAGGCAGCGGAGCCGGCCGGGTCGGAGCCGTCCAGGTGCAGGGTGCCCTCGTGGTCGGCGAAGCTGCCGCGGACATTGGTCACCATGGCGTGGCGAACCGTGAAGCCGATGCTGCTGTGCGCGGGGTCGATCGTGTAGTCGCCGGTCAGCGCGGCCAGGGCCGGGTCCACCTCGAGGGTGGCGGTCGCGGCCGCGGCGGTGTCGTTTTTGCGGTTGAACAGAGCCATGGCTCCTCCTCGGGTGTAGTTCAACTTTCAACTTCCTTCGACACCGACTGTAAGCCATTCTGGTTAAAGATTCAACATTCACCGTCAAGCGTGTCGCGACAGAGCTGTGCCCGGCCCGCTTTCTCGTACAGCGGGCCGGGCACAGGGGCGCGGCATCATGACGCGGTGATCAGAAAGGCATGTGGCCACGGCCACGGCGGCCGGCCGCACCACTCTTGCCCACGGCCTTGGAACTGCTGCGGAACGGCTTGCTGAAGATCCGCCCCAGCACACCGGGCGCCTTGCCCCCGGCGCGCGAGCCCGCGCCCAGGGTGCGCTGGGTGCCGCGCTCGGGGTGCTTGGAGAGGCGGGGGACGAGGAAGGCCAGCACGGCCAGGACAACGCATACGGCGACGATGCCGACAATCATCATGTGAACTCCTGAAGTCGAGGTGTCCCTCTCGGGTGCCCTGTCCAACCACGCCCATGCGCCTCCTCGTCCGGCGGGCGCCCGGCGGCGGAGGGGAGGGGGGTGGGTGAAGTTCGAACACGCCCTCTGGCGGACGCGCGTAGAACTCGGGACCATCTCCTTGCTCCACCTGCGCAGCCGTCCCATCGGAAACACGGTCACCAGCAGGAGGAAAACCTCGTGAGAATCCGCTCCGCTCTCAGTGCGATCGCGCTCGTCCTCGGCGCACTCTTCGCGCCCGGCTTCGGCGTCTTCAGCAGTGCGGCCGACGCCCAGGCCGCCACCAAGATCAGCCACGCCACCGCGACTTCGATGTTCAGCTCGTCCGGAATCACCTGGTCGTCGTCCGGCGGCTGCTCCAACCGCAACAACCCCACCTGTACGTCCTTCGACCAGCTCAACCTCGACACCGCGAAGGGGGCGCAGACCCTCAGGAGCGCGACGGGCTGCGGGCTCAACATCACCGGTGGCACCGAGACCGGGCACGCGGGCGGCACGTACTCGCACTGGAACGGCTACAAGCTCGACTTCGGAAAGTCGACATGCGTCACCAACTACATCAAGAACACCTTCACCTACATCGGTGTGCGCGGTGACGGCGCCCCGCAGTGGAAGTCCGGCTCCGGCAACATCTACGCCGACGAGGGCAACCACTGGGACGTGACCTACTACAACTGCGGCGGCTGCTGAGCCGGACGCGCGGACATGTGAATGCCCGGGGTGCCTCACGGCTGCACCCCGGGCATTCGCCTGCGGGCGTTACGCGTCGGCCGTCACCGTGAACCCGGGTTGCCTGCGGCACTCTCGCGTACCCGCCCCTTCCCGAGCTGGGGCTCCGCCCCAGGCCCCTGTCCTCAAGCGCCGGACGGCTGAAGTGGGCGGGGTGGGAGAACGCGGGGGCGGCCCCGCGCGCTGGTCCCGGTCCTCAAACGCCGGACGGGCTGAGTGGGCGGGGTGAAAGCGCCGGGCAGGCTGAAGACGCGCGGCATCCGGAAAGAATTCAGCGCCTCCGGCGTTTGAGGACATGCCCGTAGGGCGTCCGGGGGTCTGGGGGCTCGCCCTCAGTCTCGGGAAGGGGCGGGTAGGAAACAGCCCCGCGCGGCGGCCCACCCGCAGACCCGGCCACCCCCTCCGTATGCCACAAGCCCTTTCCATCCAGCCCGTCCCACCCATGGAAAGCCCCCGAACCCCGTGCTACACCAGCGGGCACAGGTCTACACCACACCCCCTCTGGGAGGATTACCCGTGCCGCACCTGCCCGCAGCCTGGTCCCGTCGTGCCTTTCTCGCCACCACATCGGTCACCACCGTCGGGCTGGGCCTCGGGCTCGCTGGGCCCGCCCAGTCGGCGCCCTGCGCACAAGCTCTCTCTGCCACGGACGAGTTCGACACGCTGCGGCTGCGCTGGGTCGAACTCGCGCTCGGCGCCGACTACGACCCCGCCACCGAGCCGTACGCCGGCCGCCTCAAGGAGACCGGCGAACTCGCCCGCGGCTTTCGCGCGTCCATGGTCCCGGCCGACACCTCGCTGTGGCCGGGGCAGACCTTCGACCCGCCGGCCGGCATCACCCGCAGCTACGCCCGGCTGTGGACCATGACCCAGGCGTACGCCCAGCCGGGCACCGGCCTTACCGGCGACGAGGGTCTCCTCGCCGACATCATCAAGGGCCTCGACCACCTCTCGGCGAAGGTCTACACCCCCTCAACGACCCGCTACGGCAACTGGTGGGAGTGGCAGATCGGCAGCCCCCGCCTCCTCCTCGACATCGTCGCGGCCCTCCACGACCAGCTCACCCCGGCCCGGCGCACCGCCGCCTGCGCCGCCATCGACCACTTCATCCCCGACACGATCCTCGGCTCGTACACCGGCACCTCCACCGGCGCCAACCGCGTGGACCTCTGCCGCTCGGTCGCGATGCGCGGGGTCATCGGAAGGAACCCGGCGAAGATCGCGCTCGCCCGCGACGCCCTGTCACCCGTCTTCCCGTACGTCACCAAGGGCGACGGCCTCTACGCCGACGGATCGTTCGTCCAGCACACCTGGGTCGCCTACTCCGGTACGTACGGACAGGTCATGCTCGACGGCCTCGGCCGGCTCTTCACCCTGCTCGCGGGTTCGACCTGGGCCGTCACCGACCCGGAGCGGCAGATCATCCTGGACAGTGTCGAGAACGCGTACGCGCCGTTGATCCACAACGGCCTGATGATGGACAGCGTCAACGGCCGGGCCATCAGCCGCGGGTACCTGGCGGGCGACGACCTCAAGGTCATGCGCAGCGACCACTTCCACGGCCAGGGCCTGATCGCGGCCGTCCCCCTGCTCGCCGGCGGTGCGTCGCCCGCCGAGCGGGTCCGCTGGAACGCCATGGTCAAGGGCTGGATCGAGCGGGACACCACCGCCCCGATCCTGGCCGCCCGCCAGCTCGGCGTCGCGGACCTCTCGCGGCTGCAAGCCGTCGCCGAGGGGCCGGAGCCGGCCGCTCCCGAGCCGGTGAACCACAAGCTGTTCGCCTCCATGGACCGGGCCGTGCACCGCCGCCCCGGCTGGGCCGCCAATATCTCCATGGCCTCGGAGCGGATCTCGTACTACGAGTGCGGCAACGGCGAGAATCCGCGCGGCTGGCACACCGGCGCCGGAATGCTCTACTGGTGGAACGCGCAGCGGGGCGGCGATCAGTACACCGACTGGTTCTGGCCCACCGTCGACCTCTACCGGCTGCCCGGCACCACCGTCTCCACCAAGCGGTTGGCCGACCGGGCGGGCGGCGAGTGGGGCGCTGCCAGGCCCGCGGTGAAGTGGGTCGGCGGGGCGAGCGACGGCGAGTTCGCCGCGGTCGGCCAGCACATCAAGGGGCTCGGTTCCACCCTCGAAGCCCGCAAGTCGTGGTTCTGCGTCGCCGACACGGTCGTCTGCCTCGGCGCGGGCATCACCAGCACCGACGGTGTACCCGCCGAAACGATCGTCGACAACCGGATGCTCGGTGAGAGCGGTACGAACGCCTTCACCGTCGAGGACCGCTCCCGCCCCCGCTGGGCCCACCTGGACGGCCACGGCGGCTGGGTCTTCCCCGGTGGCGCCGCCCTCAAGACGCTGCGCGAGGACCGCACCGGGTCCTGGAACGACATCAACACCACCAGCACCACCGAGAAGCGCACCCGCCGCTACCGGACCCTCTGGCTCGATCACGGCACCGACCCCACCGACGCTTCGTACGCCTACCTCCTGATGCCCGGCGCCTCCCGCCGTACTCTCGCCGCCCGCGCCCAGGACGGCGACTGGCTCCGGATCCTCGCCAACAACGCCACCCGGCAGGCCGTCACCGTCCGCTCGCTGGGCCTGACCGCGGCCAACTTCTGGCAGGCCGGTACGGTGGGGCCGCTCACCACGACCGCCCCGGCGAGTGTGCTCGTACGCGAGGGGCGCGCCCAGGGACGCAGGACGGCGACGCTGTGCGTCAGTGAGCCGCCCCGCACCGGGCAGCCCCTGGAGATCACCTGGCGGCACCCGGTCCGCGGGGTCGTGGCGAAGGATTCGTCGGTTGAGGTGCTCGCCACCGGAGGCACTCTGCGGCTGCGCGTGGCGCCCGGGACGGCAGGGGCGAGCCACAGCTGTGAGGTGACTCTCAGCTGACGCGGCCCGACGTCGTTGTTGGACCCCGACAAAGGGCAACCGGTCTGAGCTGGCACTAAGGGCGCCTGCGGGGAAGGTTCTGTTCAGGCCTACCAGGAAAACGGTCCGGAGACTGTACAGAGTCGACGGGCTGTTTTTCTTGGTCTCCTTCGTAGGGTCAATACATGACCGTTTTGGACGAGACGTCGGGTGAGCCAGCAGATACCCGTGGCCGGGTGGCCGAGCTGCACGCCCTGCGTGAGCAGGCCAGGCGCGGACCCAGTGACCGTGCGACCGAGGCACAGCACGCCAAGGGCAAGCTGACCGCCCGCGAGCGCATCGAGCTGCTGCTCGACCCGGGATCGTTCAAGGAGGTCGAGCAGTTGCGTCGGCACCGGGCGACCGGGTTCGGCCTGGAGGCCAAGAAGCCGTACACCGACGGTGTCATCACCGGCTGGGGCACGGTCGATGGCCGCACCGTCTTCACCTACGCACACGACTTCCGGATCTTCGGCGGCGCGCTGGGCGAGGCCCACGCCACGAAGATCCACAAGATCATGGACATGGCCATCTCGGCCGGTGCCCCGCTGGTCTCCCTGAACGACGGCGCGGGCGCCCGCATCCAGGAGGGCGTCTCGGCGCTCGCCGGCTACGGCGGCATCTTCCAGCGCAATGTCCGCGCCTCCGGTGTCATCCCGCAGATCAGCGTGATGCTCGGCCCGTGCGCGGGCGGCGCGGCCTACAGCCCCGCGCTCACCGACTTCGTCTTCATGGTCCGCGAGACCTCGCAGATGTTCATCACAGGCCCGGACGTGGTCCGCGCGGTGACCGGCGAGGAGATCACCCAGAACGGGCTCGGCGGCGCCGATGTGCACGCCGGGACCTCGGGCGTCGCGCACTTCGCGTACGACGACGAGGAGACCTGCCTCGCCGAGGTCCGCTACCTGATCTCGATGCTCCCGTCCAACAATCGGGAGAACCCGCCGACGGTCCCGTCCGAGGACCCGGCCGACCGGCGCGGCGACGTGCTGTTCGACCTGGTGCCCGCCGACGGCAACCGCCCGTACGACATGCACAAGGTGATCGAGGAGCTCGTCGACGACGGCGACTACCTGGAGATCCACGAGCGCTGGGCGACCAACATCATCTGCGCGCTGGCCCGCCTGGACGGAGGGGTGGTCGGCATCGTCGCCAACCAGCCGCAGTCCCTCGCCGGTGTGCTCGACATCGAGGCCTCAGAGAAGGCCGCCCGCTTCGTGCAGATGTGCGACGCGTTCAACATCCCGATCCTCACGCTTCTGGACGTGCCCGGCTTCCTGCCCGGCGTCGACCAGGAGCACGGGGGAATCATTCGGCACGGCGCGAAGTTGCTCTATGCGTACTGCAACGCCACCGTGCCGCGGATCTCGCTGATCCTGCGCAAGGCCTACGGCGGCGCGTACATCGTCATGGACTCGCAGTCCATCGGCGCCGACCTCACCTACGCCTGGCCCACCAACGAGATCGCGGTGATGGGCGCCGAGGGCGCCGCCAACGTCATCTTCCGCAAGCAGATCGCCGAGGCCGACGACCCCGAGGCCATGCGTGCCCGCATGGTCAAGGAGTACAAGGCCGAGCTGATGCACCCGTACTACGCCGCCGAGCGTGGCCTCGTCGACGACGTGATCGACCCGGCGGAGACCCGCGAGGTGCTCATCGGCTCCCTCGCGATGCTCCGCAACAAGCACGCAGACCTGCCGTCGCGCAAGCACGGCAACCCCCCGCAGTAATCCCGCGACGAACGGAGATCACCGACTCATGAGCGCTCCTGCACAGTCCTCACTGCTGCGCGTCGAGAAGGGCCAGGCAGCTCCCGAGGAGCTGGCCGCCATCACCGCCATCCTGCTGGCGCGCGCCGCGTCCCACTCAGAGGCCGCGCCCGCCGCCCACGGCGGCCGCTCCACCGCCGGCTGGCGCCGCCTGGAGCGCACCCCCGGCTTCCGCGCGCCGCACAGCTGGCAGGGCTGAAACACCCGGACAACACAAAGGCCCCCCGCACTCCTCGAATCCAAGGAGTGCGGGGGGCCTTTGTGTTGTCCCGTACGTACGACGGTCCGGCGCGCCCTAGCGCAGGCGCGCCATCAGCGCGTGCTCGACCAGCGTGATGAGCGCGCTCTTGGCGTCCGCGCGGTGGCGGGCGTCGGTGGTGAGGATCGGGGTGTCGGGGCCGATCTGCAGGGCCTCGCGCACCTCGTCCGGGTTGTAGGGCTGGTGCCCGTCGAAGCCGTTGAGGGCGATGACGAACGGCAGTCCGCTGTTCTCGAAGTAGTCGACGGCGGGGAAGCAGTCGGCGAGCCGCCTCGTGTCGACCAGAACGACGGCGCCGATGGCGCCACGGACCAGGTCGTCCCACATGAACCAGAAGCGGTCCTGACCGGGCGTACCGAAGAGGTACAGGATCAGGTCCTGGTCGAGGGTGATACGGCCGAAGTCCATCGCCACCGTGGTGGTGGTCTTGTCCCCGGTGTGGGTGAGGTCGTCGATGCCCGCCGAAGCGGACGTCATGACGGCCTCGGTGCGCAGCGGGTTGATCTCCGAGACGGCTCCGACGAACGTGGTCTTGCCCACGCCGAAGCCGCCCGCCACCACGATCTTCGCGGAGGTAGTGGAGCGGGCTGCTCCGCTGCTAGAGCTTGCGAAGTCCACTGAGCACCCTTTCGAGCAGTGTCACGGCTGGCTGACCGCCGGCGGTCTCGTCGCCGCCGGGCTGATGGATGGCGACAAGTCCGGCCTCCGCCAGGTCGGCGACGAGGATCCGGGCAACGCCGAGGGGGATGGAGAGGAGTGCCGAGATCTCAGCGACCGACTTGATCTCACGGCACAGGTGGCAGATCCGCTGGTGCTCGGGCAACTGCCCTTGCAGCCGTGCGGGCTCCGCCGTGGTGTGCACCAGCGCCTCGATGGCGAGCTGGTAGCGCGGCCGGGTGCGGCCGCCGGTCATGGCGTACGGACGGACCAACGGGTTGTGGTTGGCCATCGGGGGTGCGGGCTCGGGAGCCCGGCGCTGCTGAACCGGCTGGATGCGGGGCTGCGGCTGCTGAGCGCGCTCGTACGACTGCTGCTGTCGGCTCGGCGCGGAGGGGAAATTGAACCTGTTCTGCGAGGGGTCACCCTGATTCTGGCCCTGGCCATAAGGCCAGTTGGCCGAAGAACCGTCTGGGGGTGTTGCCACGTTTCCTCCTCCGACTGCCGGGCGCCGATTGCTGGGGCGCCGCATCCCCGAACCCTAAAGCTCGAGGATGCCAAAGCGCACTGTATGTCTACTAGTTGAGAAGAGTTCCTTGCAGTTCGGCGCGGAGGTCCGGGGTGAGGACACTGCCCGTCCGGTCGACCAGGAGAGCCATCTCGTAACCGACCAGGCCGATGTCGGCCTCGGGATGTGCGAGCACCGCCAGCGAGGAGCCGTCGGAGATCGACATGAGGAAAAGGAAACCGCGCTCCATCTCCACGACGGTCTGGTTGACCGCGCCGCCCTCGAAGATCCGGGAGGCCCCCGCGGTCAGCGAGGTCAGGCCGGAGGCCACGGCCGCCAGCTGGTCGGCGCGGTCGCGCGGGAACCCTTCGGACATCGCCAGAAGGAGTCCGTCGGCGGAGACCACGACCGTGTGGGACACCCCGGGGGTGTTGTCCACGAAGTTGGTGATCAACCAGTTCAGATTCTGCGCCGCCTGGCTCATCGGGCTCACACTAACGCTCCTGGTTGTAGGTATTGCCGTGGCCACCGTGCTGATCGTAAGTGGCCGATCCGTTCGTGTCCGTACCCGCGTTGCGTCCCTGCTGGACACCGCGCCGCAGGTTGCTCAACCTGCCGCGCACGTCCTCGGGGGCGCGGGAGACCTGGGGGCCGCCCTGCGAAGTCTGCTCCGCGGTGCCCTCGACCAGGTTGGCCTTGGGCACGCGCCGAGGAAGACCGGACGTCGTCACTCCACCCGCCTTGGGCTCGCGGAGCTTCTCCGCCCGCTGCCAGCGCTCGTCATTCGACGAGCGCCAGTCCTCGCTCTTGCCGTTGCTGTTGCCCCCGTCCAGCTGCGCGGGCTGCTGCTGCGCCGCGATCTGCTGCTGGGGCGGCTGCGCGGCGGCGGGGGGCTCTTCGGCGCTCTGTCCGGCGGACTGGCCCGTGGGCTGCCAGTGCTGCTGGCCACCGCGTCGAGGAAGGCCCGCCTGCGTCAGCTCGGGGCCTGCTGCCGGGGTGGGACCTGGCCGGTCGAATCCTACGCGCTCCGGGGCGTTCCCGGGAGCGCTGGGAGCAGATTCCGCTTGGCCGCCGAACTCCGGTTCGTACGGAGCCTGGTACGCGCCCTGATCCGGCCAGTTCTCCTGGTGGGAGGGGGTGTCGTAGGACTCCTCGTACGACGGCTGCGGGGTCTTGGGAGCCTGGTACTCGGCTTCCGGATAGGCCTGGTAGGACGCGTAGCCGTCGAATCCGCCCTGGTCGTACGCGGGCTGCTGCGGCTGCTGCGGCTGCTCGTACTGCTGATCGAGCCCGCCCTCGTAACCCTGCTGGGTCTCGTCGCGGAACAGCGGGCGGTCGCCCGAGGTCTGCGCCTCCAGCTGCGCGCGCCGCTCCTCGCGGATCAGCGAGCGGTTCACCGGGTCCAACTGCCGCGGGTCGTCCGGGGCGTCCGTCGCGTAGCGCGAGTCGTCGAAGCCCAGCTCGGCCGCGGTGAGCAGCGGCGCCGGCTCGAACTGCTGCTGCTCGGGAATGATCGAGGAGACCGTGAAGTTGTCCTGCGGCAGCGCCTCGCCACCGCCACCGTGGGTGATGGCGTCGGGAAGCATGACCAGCGAGGTGGTGCCGGCCTGCTCACCCGAGGGGCGCAGCTGGACCCGGACGCCGTGCCGGTCGGCCAGCCGGCCGACCACGAACAGGCCCATGCGCTGCGAGACGGCGGCGTCCACGGTCGGCGGGTTCGCCAGCTTGTGGTTGATGTCGGCGAAGTCCTCGGCGGTGAGGCCGATTCCCTTGTCGTGGATCTCGACCATCACCCGGCCGTCGGGCAGCCGGGTCGCGGTGACGCGGACCTTGGTCTGCGGCGACGAGAACGTGGTGGCGTTCTCCAGGAGCTCGGCCAGCAGGTGCACGAGGTCGGTCACGGCCTGGCCGTGGATCTCCGACTCGGGTACGCCGCTCAGCTCGACGCGCTCGTACGACTCCACCTCGGAGGATGCCGCACGCAGCACGTCGACGAGGGGGACCGGCTGGTTCCAGCGGCGGCCGGGCTCCTCGCCGGCGAGGACCAGCAGGTTCTCGCCGTTGCGGCGCATACGGGTCGCCAGGTGGTCCAGCTTGAACAGGTTCTCCAGCTGGTCCGGGTCGGCCTCGTTGTTCTCCAGGCCGGTGATCAGGGTCAGCTGGCCCTCGATGAGGGCCTGGTTGCGCCGGGACAGGTTGGTGAAGATGGCGTTGACGTTGCCCCGCAGCATGGCCTGCTCGGCGGCGAGCCGGACGGCCTCGCGGTGCACCTGGTCGAAGGCGCGGGCGACCTCGCCGATCTCGTCGCGGGACGTGATCGGGATCGGCTGCACGCGGGTGTCGACGCGGCCGGGCTCGGTGCGCGAGAGCTGGTCGACCAGCATCGGCAGTCGCTGCTCGGCGATACCGAAGGCGGCGGTGCGCAGCTGGCGCATCGAGCGGCTCATCTGGCGTGCCATGAGACCGGCCAGGATGAACGCGGCGAGCAGCGCGATGACGACGATCAGACCGTTGACGATGGCGTCGGTCTTGGCGTCCGACGAGATGTCGGCGGCCTCGGTCACCGCCTTGGTGAGCAGGTCGTTCTCGACCTCGGTGTACCCGTCGAACTTGGCGGTCGCCCCGGCCATCCACGCCTCGGGCGTGACGCCCTTGGCCTTCAGCGCCGCGGGACTCTGGCCCTGGCCGATCTGCTCGGCCATGCCGTCGAAGACGGAGCCGTTCTTGCTCGGCGGCGGCACGAACCGGACGCCCGCCTGGTCGGCCTGCTGCTTGGCGGCGGCGATCTTCTTCGCGCCGTCCTCGGCCTTGCCCGTCATGATCCGCACCAGCTTGGCGGTGTCCTCCTCGGTGCCACCCGAGCGGTACTCGCCGAGGGCGATCTGCTCCAGGTAGTTGTACGAGTTGAACGCGATCCGCTGCTGCGCGAGCTTGTCCGGGTCACCGCTCGGGCGCACCAGCAGGTGCGTGCCGATGGAGCGCTGGAGTGACTCGGCCGCCTTCGCCAGCTGGATGGCGTAAACCGTACGGCCGTAGCTGGTGATGTTGCCGGTGCCCAGACCGAGCTCGTTGGCGAACTCCATCAGGGAGTGCTGGACGGCGACGTAACCCTCTTCGGTCCGCACCGGGTCGAGGGCTTCGCTGTACGCGGCCTTGCGCAGGCCGGGAAGTTTGGGCTCTTCCTTCTGAAAGAGGCTGAGACGCCGCTCAAGGCCCTGGTTCGCGGGCAGGTCCCGGGTGACCTGCTTGAAGTTCTGTGCCGCTTCGTCGGTCAGCTTGTACGCGCCGGTGACCTCGGAGCTGGTGCGCTTGCCGTTGAGCAGCGGTGCGGCGGTGAGGTCACGCTCGTTGAGCAGCGCCTGGCCGTACTCGGAGGCGGCACGCACGACGAGCGCGGTCTTCTCGGCGTCCTGGGCCTCTCCCCAGGTGTCGATCGAGCCCTTGACCTGGAAGCCGCCCATCACGAGGCCGACCAGTACAGGAACGAGGAGGATCGCGTTCAGCTTGGTGGGTACGCGCCAGTTGCGCGGCGCGAAGCGGCTGGAGCTGCCGTTGCTCGGGGGCGGGGCGGCGGCTGCCGGCGGGGGCGCAGACGACGCCGCTGTGCGCTGCGGCGGGGTGAAGTTCCCGCGCGCCTGCTGCTCTGCGGAGCTCTGCTTGCTACGCCTCACTCGACCAACAACCTCTCGGCGTCGGCACCAACATTGTGCCGTTTATCGTTCAGGGCTTACTTACTCGGGAGTTCGACGAATTCCAGCACGTGCAAGCACTGCGTTCCAAACAGCAGGAATCGGCCGTTCCGAGTGGTGTAAGCCTCAGATAAAACGGTCATAAAGAGCGAGCGCCGCCAAATAGTGGGGCAGATGTGAACTCAGGGGTACCACGCGACCGCACAGGGTGGCAGTGGTGGGGTAATTCTCTGTCGAAACGTTATGAACAGGGGGGCGGAGAGTGTCGAAGGACACAGTCCGCCCCCCGTTCGACTACGACAACTGCCGTATGGCGCTTTCTACTTCAGTCGTGCCATCAATGCGTGCTCGACCAGCGTGATCAGCGCGCTCTTGGCGTCCGCGCGGTGGCGGGCGTCGGTGATGACGATCGGGGTGTCCGGGCCGATCTGCAGTGCTTCGCGCACCTCGTCCGGCTTGTAGGGCTGATGTCCGTCGAAGCCGTTGAGGGCGATGACGAACGGCAGTCCGCTGTTCTCGAAGTAGTCGACGGCCGGGAAACAGTCGGCGAGACGGCGGGTGTCCACCATCACCACGGCGCCGATGGCGCCGCGCACGAGGTCGTCCCACATGAACCAGAAGCGGTCCTGGCCCGGTGTACCGAAGAGGTAGAGGATCAGGTCCTGGTCAAGAGTGATACGACCGAAGTCCATGGCGACGGTGGTCGTCGTCTTGCCTCCGGTGTGGGTGAGGTCGTCGATGCCCGCCGAAGCGGACGTCATGACGGCCTCGGTGCGCAGCGGGTTGATCTCGGAGACCGCCCCGACGAACGTGGTCTTGCCCACGCCGAAGCCGCCCGCCACCACGATCTTCGCAGAGGTGGTGGAGCGGGCCTCCCCGCTGCTAGAGCTTCCGAAGTCCACTGAGCACCCTTTCGAGCAGTGTCACGTCCGGCGTGCCGCCGGCCTCTCCATTGCCCGGCTGGTGGATGGCCACCAGGCCGGCCTCCGCCAGGTCGGCGACGAGGATTCGCGCGACACCGAGCGGCATCGACAGCAGTGCCGACACCTCTGCCACCGACTTGACCTCACGGCACAGGTGGCAGATGCGCTGGTGCTCGGGCAGGAGTGTGGAGAGGTGCGCCGGGTCGGCCGTCGTGCTGACCAGCGCCTCGATGGCGAGCTGGTAGCGGGGCCGGGTCCGGCCGCCGGTCATCGCATACGGACGTACCAGCGGCTGGTCGCCTTCACCGCCGTACGACGCGTCGAGGTGAACGCCGTACGGATCGTGTGAGGCGGGTGGCGGGGTCATGGATCCTCCGGGCATGACAGCAAGTTGGGGTTCGTGCTATCTGACGGGGCCGGTGGGGGGATGCTGCGCGGCCTGACGGTGATGTGTCTGGGCAAGGGCAATACCTGTGAGGTGCGCGGCCTAGTGGAGAAGGCTGCCCTGAAGCTCGGCACGGAGGTCCGGGGTGAGGACGCTCCCGGCCCGGTCGACAAGAAGAGCCATCTCGTAACCGACCAGACCGATGTCGCAGTCCGGGTGGGCGAGTACGGCCAGCGAGGAGCCGTCCGAGACGGACATGAGGAAGAGGAAACCGCGCTCCATCTCCACGACGGTCTGGGTCACAGCGCCGCCCTCGAAGATCCGGGAAGCCCCCGCGGTCAGCGAGGTCAGGCCGGAGGCCACGGCCGCCAGCTGGTCGGCACGGTCACGCGGAAAACCTTCGGACATCGCCAGAAGGAGTCCATCGGCGGAGACCACGACCGTGTGGGACACCCCAGGGGTGTTGTCCACGAAGTTGGTGATCAACCAGTTCAGATTTTGCGCCGCCTGGCTCATCGGACTCAACTAATGCTCCTGCTGGTGAGAGGGGTCAATGTTGAAGCTGCCAGTCGATGAGCCGTTGCCGTTGCCGGCCTGGCGACCCTGCTGGATACCCCGACGAAGATTGGTCAGCCGACCGCGTACGTCATCAGGCGCACGCGATACCTGCGGACCGGTCTGGTGGTTCTGCTGCTGCGCGGTACCGGGCACCAGATTGGCGCGCGGTACGCGACGCGGCAGACCCGAGGTGGTGACACCGCCGGCTGCGGGCTTCTTGACCCGCTCGGCCTGCCGTACGAGTTCGTCGTTCGGCGAGGTGCGCCAGGAGGCGCCGTTGGTGGCGTTCGTACCGTTGGTGACGCTGTGGTTGGTACCGGTGGTGGTGCTGTTCGGGACGCCCGTTTCGCGCGACTGGGCGCGCTGCGGCATCGGCGGAGCGGGTGCCTGCTGCGCGGGCCGCGGGGCCTGCTGCTGAGGCTGCTGCGGTACGACGGGTGCCTGCGGGGCGTCCTGCTGCTCGCCCTGCGGACCCCGGAACCAGTTCGACTCAAGGCTGTCGAAGAGCGGTGTACGTCCGTCACCGGGAACGGCGGCGGGCGGCAGCTCGTGCTGCACGGGCTGCGGAGGCAGGCTCGCGGCGGGCGGACGCGGCACCGTGTGATCGGTGTTCTCGCGACCGGGCCGCAGCGGGGCGACGGGGCCGAGGCCCTGGGGGCGGCCCTGGTTCTGGTCGTGACCCTGCCCTCGGTCCTGCTGACCGGGCCTGCCGTACGCACTCGCCGGGTCGGCCGGCTGCGGTGCGTCGAAGTCCGGCCGGGAGAACTGCGCGGTGGCGGCCGCGTCCTGGGCGCCGTACTGCTGGGGGCGCTCGAACTGGCCGGTGCCGCCGTTGCCCTGCTGGCCGTTGCTTTGCTGGCCGTTGGCCTCGGGCCTCCTGAACTGACCGGTGTTCGAGGAGTCCTGCGGACCGTACTGCGGCTGGGGCCGCTCGAACTGGCCGGTGCCGCTGTTGCCCTGCGGTCCGTGCGCCTCGGGCCCGGCGAACTGATCGATGGACGAGGGGTCCACCGGACCGCGTACGTCGGACCGCTCGAAGAGGCCGCCCGACGGGGATCCGGCGGGGGAGGACGAGCCGGGCGGCGGGGCGTTGAAGTCCGGGCGCTGGAACTCGGCGGTGGCGCCGGGTCCCTGCCGGTCGTCCGCCCCGGGGCGGGTGTGCTGACCGGTGTTCTCCGCCTCTTCGTGGCCACGCGGCTGGTCGTTGCCCCAGCTGGTGGTCTGCGGACGCGACTGACGCGGCTGCTGCGGGACGGAGGAGCCGCCGCTGCCGCCGGGAAGCTCGGCGCGCGGGCCGCTGCGGGGCGGCAGCTGCTGCTGCGGACGGCCCTGGTCGGGCGCGGCCGGGCCGCCCTGCTGAAGGCCGTTCTGCCGCGCCTCGGGACGCTCCCGGTTGCCGCCGCTCTGCCTGCCGCCGCCGAAGGCGCTCGCGAGGCCGCCGTTCTGACTGCCCTGGCTGTGCCTGCCACCGGACTGACCGGGGCCGCCCTGCTGACCCTGAGCACCCTCGCGGCCGGGCAGCGCGGCCCGCGGACCGGAGCCCGCGACCTGACCGCGTCCCGCACTGGGACCGGCGCCGAGCCGGGGCGCGGGGGCGGAGCCGCCACCGAGTCCGGGCCGGGGCGGGGCGCCGACCGCGGCCTGGGCCGCCGCCTGACGGCCGCCGGGACCGCTCATCTGGGCCTGCGCGGGCGGACCGGGCTTGCCCGGGACCTGCTTGCCGCCCTGGGCGACATCGACGGGGAGCATGACCAGCGCGGTCGTGCCGCCGGAGTCGGACGGGCGCAGCTGGATCCGGATGCCGTGTCGCAGGGACAGGCGGCCGACCACGAACAGGCCCATGCGCCGCGACACCGAGACATCCACGGTGGGCGGGGAGGCGAGCCGCTCGTTGATCGCCGCGAGGTCCTCGGGAGAGAGGCCGATACCGGTGTCGTGGACCTCGACCAGCACCCGCCCGTCCGGCAGCGCGTGGCCGGTGACCTTCACCTTGGTCTGCGGCGACGAGAACGACGTGGCGTTCTCCAGGAGCTCGGCGAGCAGGTGCACGAGGTCGTTGACCACGCGGCCCGCGACCTCGGTGGTCGGCACCCCGGTCAGCTCGATGCGCTCGTACTGCTCCACCTCGGAGGCGGCGGCACGCAGCACGTCGACCAGCGGGACGGGGCGGGTCCACCGGCGACCCGGCTCCTCGCCCGCGAGGACCAGGAGGTTTTCGCCGTTACGGCGCATGCGGGTCGCGAGGTGGTCGAGCTTGAAGAGTGAGGACAGCTGGTCCGGGTCGGCCTCGCGCGCCTCCAGCTCGGAGATGAGCGAGAGCTGGCGCTGGATGAGGCCCTGGCTGCGGCGCGAGAGGTTGGTGAACATCGCGTTGACGTTGCCTCGCAGCAGCGCCTGCTCGGCGGCCAGTCGGACCGCCTCGCGGTGCACGTCGTCGAAGGCCGCGGCCACCTGGCCGATCTCGTCCCTGGAGTGCACACCGACGGACTCCACGGACGTGTCGACGTCCTGCGGGTCGGCCTCGGAGAGCTGCCTGACGAGCTCGGGCAGACGTTCCTGGGCGACGGTGGTGGCCGTGTCCTGGAGCCGGCGCAGCGAGCGGATCATGGAGCGGGCCACGACGAACGCGCCGACGAGCGAGACGCCGAGAACGAGCAGGATCAGCGCACCGTTGATGATCGCGTCCTGCTGCGAGTCCTCGCGCAGCTGGCGGGCCTTCTGCTCCATCTCGTTGAGCAGCGTGGCCTCGATGGTCTTCATCGACTGGATCTTGTTGGAGTCCTGGTCGGTCCAGTCCATGTACGAGCGGCGCTGCGGCTGGCTCTCCAGACCGGTCGGCGTCGCGAGCACGCGCTGGGCGTACTTGTCGGCGGCCGTGATCTCCGGGTTACCGGTGTCCAGCGGGGCGGTGAGCTCTTCTGCGTTGCCCGCGTAGACCTGGTTGAAGGACTTGCGCGCGGCGTTCTCGCTCTCCATCGCCGACTTGGCGAAGAGACGGTCGCTCTCCTCCAGGTTGCCCTTGTCCTTCTTGTTGGGTGGCAGGGCGGCGGCGATGATCGCGCGCTGGATGGAGGCGAACTCCTTGGCCGATGAGAAGGCCGACAGCGCGCGCGTGCGCTTGATCATCTCGGGGTTGGAGGTGGCCTGCGCCATGTCCTGCGAGAGGCTCAGCAGCGAGTTGATCAGCTGGCTGTAGTTGTTGACCGTCTGCGAGGTGGTGGCGTTGTCCTGGTAGGCGCTCTCACGGATCTGCCGGATCGAGCTGAGCCGCCCGGCGATCTCCAGGAGGCTGCCCCGGATGCTCTGGAGGCTCTCGTCGTTGCCCGCGTCGATGTTCTGGGTGCCGACGAGGAAGGCGTCCTTGGCCCGGTCGGTCTTCTCGCGCGGACCCTTGACCTTGAAGTCGGCGGGGCTGGTGCCGTTGGAGAGCGGGCCGGCCGACCTGTCGCGCTCCTCCTGGAGCGCGGCGGCGAGTTCCGTCGCCTGCTTGGTCATCTCGGTCAGCAGCTGCATGTGCTCCAGCTGCTCCATGTCGTTCATGGACTCGTTGATACGGACCCCGCCGAGCGTGGTCGCTGCGACCACGGGCAGAGCCAGCAGGGACACCAGACGGGTGCTGATGCGCCAGTTGCGCAGGGCTATTCGTGAGCCCGTGGAAGTGGGGTCCTTGACCTTCTTGCCGGTCGCCGGCTCACCGCCGCCCTGATTCCCGGAACGCGCGCCGCCGTCGCCAACCGAAGCCGGTCCCTGATTCTGGGCGTGCTGGGGTGAGGATCCGCGGTCGTTCCCGCCGCGCGGCTCCTGCTCCGCCGCAGCGCTGCCATCCCTCTTGAAACGTCCCTGCACTAGCGTCGCAACCTCTGGACCAGGCGTTCCTCCGCGTGAACGGCGAAACGGTGTCGAGTCGTGGGGTACTGAACAACCCCATGGGTGGTCGTGAGTGACCGGCGCTTCTTCCCCTTCTCGCCGCCACTCGGCGCTGCGTTGCGCCCTGCGCGCCGGTTTGAAGTCTCGCGGCGGTCCGTGGAATTCCAGCACAGTGCAGGATCTCCAACAAGGCCCGCGTGTCGTGCTGTGACCTGGGTGACACGGTGTGAGTGCCGAGTAACCAGACGTAGAAAGAGTTCATGGAGAAAAGGGGTGTAACGGTACGAGTCCCTTAGGGGGAGGGGGTGTCTGGGTCGAGATGATCAGGAGCAGAATGAAGCCTTCAGTGGGGGAATGTCCGCTTCCTTCCGCACTCTCGTCTGACCGAAATGGTCGATATGCTGGTCATCTCGTGAGCAAACTCACACGTAGATCTCTGAAGCTTCCCGCCTTTGGCGGGGAATTGGATGTTTAGCCTGACCCTTTACAGGGATGGCGAAACCGACAATCAGCGCGCCCAGGGCGCCCGTACGGACAGGGTCACAGCACCAGATGAAGACGACGACGATGTTCCGCAACATTGCCAACCCCCGGCGCACCACGCTGATGCACCTCGCCGACTCCACGGACCTGCAGCGCGCCGAGCAGCCGGAGCACACCGTCGACCTCCCCGCCGTGACGGCCAACCCCCGGCGCACCATCCTGATGGACGCGCCCGCTCTGATGGACGCCCCCGCCGCATAGGCGACGCCCGGCAGTACGAGAGGTGGGAGCCGTCGGTCGCGTTAGCCTGGAGCGTCAGTCTCCGGCCAGTCGGCCAGTCCAGTAAGCAGTGAGGGGCGGCACCATCCCGTGCGCATCGCCAGGTTCTCCATCGACGGCAATGTCGCCTTCGGCGCGGTCGAGGGCGACAGCGCCCCGGGCGCCGGGGCCGATCTCGTCCTCGACATCATCAAGGGCGTCCCGTACGGAGACTTCGAGCTCTCCGGGGTCAAGGTCCCGCTGAGCAAGGTCCGCCTCCTGCCGCCAGTGCTCCCCAGCAAGGTTGTGGCCGTCGGCCGCAACTACGCGGAGCACGCGGCGGAGCTCGGCAACGAGGTGCCCGACGTCGCCATCACCTTCCTCAAGCCGTCCACCTCGGTGATCGGCCCCGGCGGGGAGATCGGCTACCCGTCCTTCTCCAGCGACCTGCACCACGAGGCCGAGCTGGCCGTGGTCATCGGCCGGATGTGCCGCGAGGTCCCGCGCGAGCGCGTCAAGGACGTCATCTTCGGCTACACCTGCGCCAACGACATCACCGCACGCGACGTGCAGGCACGCGAGAAGCAGTGGGCCCGCGCCAAGGGCTTCGACGGCTCCTGCCCGCTCGGCCCCTGGGTGGAGACCGACCTCGACCCCGGCGACCTCACGATCCAGTGCACGGTCAACGGCGAACAGCGCCAGCTCGGACGCACCAGCGAGATGGTCCGCTCAGTGGAGGACCTGATCGTCCACATCACCGAGGCCATGACGCTGCTCCCGGGCGACGTCATCCTCACCGGCACCCCCGCGGGTGTCGGACCCCTGAACGTCGGCGACGAGGTCGCCGTCACCATCGAAGGCATCGGCACTCTCACCAATAAGGTGATCAAGCGTGGCTAGCGCAACCCCCCCCTCGGTCCGTGTCCGTTTCTGTCCCTCGCCGACCGGCAACCCGCACGTGGGTCTGGTCCGCACCGCCCTGTTCAACTGGGCGTTCGCCCGGCACACCGGCGGCACCATGGTCTTCCGCATCGAGGACACCGACGCCGCGCGCGACTCCGAGGAGTCGTACAACCAGCTGCTCGACTCGATGCGCTGGCTCGGTCTCGACTGGGACGAGGGCCCCGAGATCGGCGGCCCGCACGCCCCCTACCGCCAGTCCGAGCGCATGGACATCTACGCGGACATCGCGAAGAAGCTCCAGGACGCCGGGCACGCGTACGACTGCTACTGCAGCGCGCCCGAGCTCGACGAGCGCCGCGCCGCGGCCCGCGCCGCCGGCCGTCCGTCCGGCTACGACGGTCACTGCCGTGACCTCGGCGCCGGGCAGGTCGAGGCGTACAAGGCCGAGGGCCGCCCCTCGATCGTCCGCTTCCGGATGCCCGACGAGCCGATCACCTTCACCGACCTGGTGCGCGGCGAGCTGACCTTCACCCCGGAGAACGTCCCCGACTTCGGCATCGTGCGTGCCAACGGCGCCCCGCTGTACACGCTCGTCAACCCGGTCGACGACGCCCTGATGGAGATCACCCACGTCCTGCGCGGTGAGGACCTGCTGTCCTCCACCCCCCGCCAGGTCGCGCTTTACAAGGCCCTCATCGAGCTGGGCCTCGCCAAGTACGTGCCGGTCTTCGGCCACCTGCCGTACGTCATGGGCGAGGGCAACAAGAAGCTCTCCAAGCGCGACCCCGAGGCGTCCCTGAACCTCTACCGGGAGCGCGGTTTCCTCCCCGAGGGCCTGCTGAACTACCTCTCCCTCCTGGGCTGGTCGTTCTCGGCGGACGAGGACGTCTTCACGGTGGCCCAGCTCATCGAGAAGTTCGACATCGCGGACGTCAACGCCAACCCGGCCCGCTTCGACCTGAAGAAGGCCGAGGCGATCAACGCCGACCACATCCGCATGCTCGATGTGAAGGCGTTCGCCGAGGCGTGCACCCCCTGGCTGCGGGCCCCGTTCGCGAACTGGTCCCCCGAGGCCTTCGACCAGGTGGCCTGGGAAGCGATCGCCCCGCACGCCCAGACCCGGCTGCAGGTCCTCTCGGACATCACGGCCAACGTCGACTTCCTCTTCCTCGACGAGCCCTTCCACGACGAGGTGTCCTGGGCGAAGGCGATGAAGGGCGAGCCGGCAGCGCTCCTCACCACCGCCCGCGCCAAGCTGGAAGCGGCGGACTGGTCCAGCGCCGAGGCCCTCAAGGAGGCCGTCCTGGCCGCCGGCGAGGCGCACGGCCTCAAGCTCGGCAAGGCGCAGGCCCCGGTCCGCGTCGCGGTCACCGGACGCACGGTCGGCCTGCCGCTCTTCGAGTCCCTGGAGATCCTGGGCAAGGAGAAGACCCTGGTCCGGATCGACGCGGCCCTGGCCAAACTGGCCGCGTAACCCGTAGTCGTACGACGCCCCGCGGGGCCCGTGAGCCACTCGGCTCACGGGCCCCGCGGCGCTTTCGGGGGCCGGGTGTCGGGTAGACACCCCCCCAGCGGCGGGACGCCGCATGACCGGAAGGTTCGTATCCATGCCGATCCGCGCAGTTGTCTGGGACATCGACGACACGATCTTCGACTACGCGAGCGCCGACCGCGCCGGTATGCGCGACCACCTCAGGGCCGAGGCGCTGCTCGGCGAGGTGGTGTCCGCGGAGTCCGCCGAGCAGGCCCTGGCCCGCTGGCGCGAGATCACCGAGGCCCAGTGGCTCCGCTTCGCCGCAGGCGAGGCGACCTTCGAGGACCAGCGCCGCGAGCGCGTGCGCGTCTTCCTGGGGCGAGGGCTGACCGACACCGAGGCGGACGCCTGGTTCAAGCGGTACGTCGCCCACTACGAGGCCGCCTGGAAGCTGTTCCCCGACACTCTCCCGGCGCTGGACCTGCTGGCGGCGGACTACCGCCACGCCGTCCTGTCGAACTCCAGCGTCCACAACCAGGACCGCAAGCTCCGCGTCCTGGGCGTGCGCGACCGCTTCGAGGCCCTGCTGTGCGCCGCCGAACTCGGGGTGTCCAAGCCCGCCGCGGAGGCCTTCCACGCCGCCTGTGACGCGCTGGCGCTGCCGCCTGGCGAGGTCGCGTACGTCGGTGACCAGCCGGACATCGACGCCCGTGGCGCCGACGAGGCGGGCCTGTCGGGCATCTGGCTCGACCGCGGCGGACACGGCGGCCGTCCCGAACTCGCGCGCATCACCGGCCTCGACCAGCTTCCCGGCCTGCTGCGTGGCAATACACGTTTTGGAGCGCCGTCCACCTTCGGGTAATGTTCTTCCTGCGCCGCTCAAGAGGTCCGAAAGGCCCGGGAGGGCAGCGCACACCAAACAAACCCCCATCAGGGGGTTGAGTTTTGGTGGGCTATGGTGTAATTGGCAGCACGAGGGTTTCTGGTTCCCTTAGTCTAGGTTCGAGTCCTGGTAGCCCAGCTCGCAGAGCTCATCTGCAAGGCCCCCGTTGTGTAGCGGCCTAGCACGCCGCCCTCTCAAGGCGGTAGCGCCGGTTCGAATCCGGTCGGGGGTACAGATCCTTATCTTTCCACCGCCTCCGGGTCGCACCTGGATGCGGTGACGTAGGGATCGCCAAGGCCCCCGTTGTGTAGCGGCCTAGCACGCCGCCCTCTCAAGGCGGTAGCGCCGGTTCGAATCCGGTCGGGGGTACTGGTTCCATCGAACCAAACGGACCGTAATGGTCTATACCACCATGGGCTATGGTGTAATTGGCAGCACGAGGGTTTCTGGTTCCCTTAGTCTAGGTTCGAGTCCTGGTAGCCCAGCTCGCAGATCAGGTTCTGCAAGGCCCCCGTTGTGTAGCGGCCTAGCACGCCGCCCTCTCAAGGCGGTAGCGCCGGTTCGAATCCGGTCGGGGGTACGTACAGAAGAAGGCTCTCCGCTCAGCGGGGGGCCTTCTCGCATGTACACCGCGGTCGGTGCCCTATCGCAGCCCGTCGCGGCGGCAGGACAATCCGCGCACGGCACTCCTCGAAGGCGGGTACCTGACGGTCGCCGCAGCCGATCTGCGGACCGGGGACCACGCCTGCCTCTTCTACGGCTCGGAGGCCGAACAGCTCGCGGAGCTCGGCTCGTTGGTCGTCGCCGGAAACCGGGCGCGGAGCGCGGGCCTGACGGGCGCGCGGCTGACGATGGCCCAGATCGTCGCCAACGAGGCGCTGATGCACCTCCTGCGGTGGGGGCAGCGGGGCGGGCGGCCGAGCGAAGCGGCCGACGCGCGGGTGTGCACCTGGGAGGAGCCCGGCATTCTCACCTGGGACCTGTTCGCCACCGAGCGCTCGGCGGCCCCGGCCGCCTGGGCCGGGTTCGCACCGCCCGACGCCGACGCCGGCCCCGACGACGGGCTCTGGCCGATCCGCAATCTCCGCGAGTCGGTGGAGTTCAGGACCGTGGAGGGGCGGCCGCGGCTGCGCCTGCGGTACGCGGGAGCGGGCAACGCCGAGCGGCTGTGAGGCGTCCGCTCAGCCGCCGGTGCGGCGCAGGGCCTCCGAGAGGCGTGCGGCCGAGTCGATGATCGCCTGGGCGTGCATCCGGCCCGGGTGACGGGTCAGCCGCTCGATCGGCCCCGAGACGGAGACCGCGGCGACGACCCGGTTGGACGGGCCGCGCACCGGCGCCGACACCGAGGCCACGCCCGGCTCGCGTTCGCCGATCGACTGGGCCCAGCCCCGGCGGCGTACGCCCGAGAGCGCGGTCGCCGTGAAGCGGGCGCCCTGCAGGCCGCGGTGGAGGCGTTCGGGCTCCTCCCAGGCCATCAGGATCTGGGCCGACGAGCCGGCCTTCATGGTGAGCGTGGAGCCGACCGGCACGGTGTCCCGCAGTCCGGACAGCCGCTCCGCCGCCGCCACGCAGATCCGCATGTCTCCCTGACGGCGGTAGAGCTGGGCGCTCTCGCCGGTCACGTCGCGCAGATGCGTGAGCACGGGCCCCGCCGTGGCCAGCAGCCGGTCCTCGCCCGCCGCGGCCGAGAGCTCGGACAGCCGGGGGCCGAGAATGAAACGGCCCTGCATGTCCCTCGCCACCAGGCGGTGGTGTTCCAGTGCCACGGCCAGTCGGTGCGCCGTGGGTCGTGCGAGCCCGGTCGCCGCGACCAGCCCGGCGAGGGTGGCCGGACCGGACTCCAGGGCGCTCAGTACCAGAGCCGCCTTGTCGAGAACGCCGACGCCGCTAGAGTTGTCCATGCGTCGATACTCGCGTCTCACTCTGTGAAACGCAAGTTCAATTTTCCGGTGAACTTGCGAATCTGTACAGGGGGCCGCATAGCGGCCTGTCGTCACCGTCCTGTACGGGGGTCCGGACGGGGACGCACCGATCTCTAGTTGGGCCGGCGAAGGTGCCGGCCGAAGGGAAAGCGATGGGTAGGACACTCGCGGAGAAGGTCTGGGACGACCACGTCGTCAGGCACGTGGAGGGCGAGCCCGACCTCCTCTTCATCGATCTGCACCTGCTGCACGAGGTGACCAGCCCGCAGGCCTTCGACGGCCTGCGCAAGACCGGTCGCCAGGTCCGGCGCCTCGACCTCACCATCGCGACCGAGGACCACAACACCCCGACGATCGACATCGACAAGCCGATCGCCGACCCGGTCTCCCGGATCCAGCTGGAGACGCTGCGCAAGAACTGCGCGGACTTCGGTGTGCGGCTGCACTCGCTCGGCGATGTCGAGCAGGGCGTCGTCCACGTGGTGGGACCGCAGCTGGGACTGACCCAGCCCGGCACCACCGTGGTCTGCGGCGACTCCCACACCTCCACCCACGGCGCGTTCGGCGCGCTGGCGTTCGGCATCGGCACCTCGCAGGTGGAGCACGTACTGGCCACCCAGACCCTGCCGATGGCCCCGCCGAAGACCATGGCCATCACGGTCGAGGGCGAACTGCCCGACGCCGTCACCGCCAAGGACCTGATCCTCGCCATCATCGCGAGGATCGGCACCGGCGGCGGCCAGGGATACGTCCTGGAATACCGCGGCTCCGCCATCGAGAAACTCTCGATGGAAGCCCGGATGACCATCTGCAACATGTCGATCGAAGCGGGCGCGCGGGCCGGAATGATCGCCCCGGACCGGACGACGTTCGACTACCTCCAGGGCCGGGTGCACGCCCCGCAGGGCGCGGACTGGGACGCCGCCGTCGCGTACTGGCAGACCCTGCGCACCGACGACGACGCCGTTTTCGACGCCGAGGTCTTCATCGACGCCGCCGAACTGGCCCCGTTCGTCACCTGGGGCACCAACCCGGGCCAGGGCGCGCCCCTGACGGAGAACGTCCCCGACCCCGCTTCGTACGAGGACGCTTCGGAGCGCTTCGCCGCCGAAAAGGCCCTGGAGTACATGGGGTTGACCGCCGGGCAGGCGCTGCGTGACATCACCGTCGACACCGTCTTCGTAGGTTCCTGCACCAATGGCCGTATCGAGGACCTGCGCGTCGCCGCCGCCATCATGGACGGCCGCAGGGTGGCCGAGGGCGTACGCATGCTGGTCGTCCCCGGCTCGGTCCGGGTCGCCCTGCAGGCCATCGAGGAGGGCCTGGACAAGGTGTTCACGGCCTCCGGCGCCGAATGGCGGCACGCGGGCTGCTCGATGTGTCTGGGCATGAACCCGGACCAGCTGGCCCCCGGTGAGCGCTGCGCGTCGACCTCCAACCGCAACTTCGAGGGCAGGCAGGGCAAGGGCGGCCGAACGCACCTGGTGTCGCCGCAGGTCGCCGCCGCCACCGCGGTGCTGGGCCATCTGGCCGCGCCCTCCGATCTGTCCCAAGCCCCCACGCCCGCGGGAGTCTGAGAATCATGGAAGCTTTCACCGCACACACCGGCCGGGCCGTCCCGCTGCGCCGCAGCAACGTCGACACCGACCAGATCATCCCGGCCCACTGGCTGAAGAAGGTCACCCGCGACGGCTTCGAGGACGGGCTCTTCGAGGCCTGGCGCAAGGACCCGCAGTTCATCTTCAACCGCCCGGAGCGCACGGGCGCCACGGTTCTGGTGGCAGGGCCCGACTTCGGCACCGGCTCCTCGCGCGAACACGCCGTCTGGGCGCTGCAGAATTACGGCTTCAAGACCGTGATCTCCTCCCGGTTCGCCGATATCTTCCGGGGCAACTCGCTCAAGAACGGCCTGCTCACGGTCGTACTGGAGCAGAAGGTCGTGGACGCGCTCTGGGATCTGGTCGATGAGGACCCCACGGCCGAGATCACCGTGGACCTCCGAGACCGCCAGGTACGCGCCGAAGGCATCACCGCCGACTTCGAACTCGACGAAAATGCCCGCTGGCGACTGCTCAACGGTCTGGACGACATCAGCATCACCCTCCAGAACGAGCCGGACATCGCCGCATACGAGGCCGGCAGGCCCACTTTCAAGCCAAGTACCGTGCAGGTCTGACCCCTCGCATCACCCAAGTGCCCCCGACCGTCACGGTTGGGGGCATTCGGGTGTTCCGGCCCCAACTCCCTTGACGCAGCGGGGAGATGGAGGCGTCCCGGGACCCCGAACAGGCCTCTTTTGGAGGCCTCGATTCCGCTAGTTGCCCCCGCCGGAGGCGACAACTCGCCCCAGATGGCACAATCGGTGCATGGAACGCGACAGCCAACTCGAGCTCTACGTGGCAGTCGCGGACCGATTGAAAGAAGCACACACGGCAGTGCGCACACTGCAAGTCCCGGAGGGCGTACGCATGGCGCTGTCCCGGAAGCTGCTGGTCATAACGGCCGCGGCGAAACATGATCTCACCGATGCCGCAAGGCGCCTGGACAGGTTGATGAAGGACCTCGACGAGGGTCGATTCCCTGAAGGCGACTAGGCCTTTGGAACTCCCCGAAGGTCTACTTCGTTGCGGCACTAGGGTGATTAGCCCGTTTCGTGTTTGATTTGCGGTATATATCTGCCTAACGTGCGAAAAAGCTTGAACACATTCGTTCTGGCAATGTCTCCGAAGGGGAAGACAGTGAACAAGGCGCAGCTCGTAGAAGCCATTGCGGACAAGGTCGGCGGCCGTCAGCAGGCCGCAGACGCGGTCGACGCGGTACTCGACGCGGTAGTCCGTGCAGTTGTGGCCGGAGACCGCGTGTCGGTCACCGGCTTCGGTTCGTTCGAGAAGGTCGACCGTCCGGCCCGGTACGCCCGTAACCCGCAGACGGGTGAGCGGGTCCGGGTCAAGAAGACCTCGGTGCCGCGCTTCCGCGCGGGTCAGGGCTTCAAGGACCTGGTCAGCGGCTCGAAGAAGCTCCCGAAGAACGACGTGGCCGTCAAGAAGGCGCCCAAGGGCAGCCTCTCGGGCGGTCCTTCCACCCGGACGACCGCCAAGGCCGCGGCCAAGAAGGCCACCGCCAAGAAGGCGACGGCGAAGAAGGCGATCGCCAAGAAGACCACCGCTGTGGCGAAGAAGGCCACTCCGGCGGCGAAGAAGACCACGGTGACGGCCAAGAAGGCCACTCCGGCGGCGAAGAAGACCACGGTGACGGCCAAGAAGGCCACTCCGGCGGCCAAGAAGGCCACCGCCACGGCCAAGAAGACGGCACCCGCGGCCAAGAAGGCCGCCGCCGCCAAGAAGACCGCGCCCGCCAAGAAGAGCTCGGCGCGCAAGACCACCGCCAAGAAGGCCACTGTCAGGAAGAAGTAGGGGCAGCGAGGCACTCACGCGCCGGGCCGGGCTCCCTCCGGGGAGCCCGGCCCGCGGTGTGTCCGGGGGAGCCCGGCCCCAGCAGGCACTTGGCCGGTCGGGCTCAAGGGAGTCAGAACGTCTGGAGCGTCACCAGGGTGATGCGCCGGGATTCCCCTTCGCCGTCGACCTCGATCCGCACCCGCTGCCCCGCCCGCAGCAGCCGCAGGCCGCCCGCGTCGAAGGCCGGGGCGTCGAAGTCCACCGGGGTGCCGTCGTCGAGCAGCACACTGCCGCTGCGGGTCTGGGAGTCGTACGTGAACGCGGTCGCCTGCATGGCGGCAGCGTATCGGGCCGGGCCGCGCAGCGCTCCGTACGGTCGCGGTACGAACCGGCGTTGCTACGACCGGCCGCGGGGAGCCGCGAGCGGTACGCCCTATACGCGCGGGGGTCCGCCCACGACGACCCCGCTGAGCCGCGCCGTGCGCACCCCCACCCCCAGCTCCACCGCCGCCCGCAGATCGTCCCCGGTGTCCACGTCCTGGCGTACGGAATCGACGCCGGTCAGCAGGATTTCCCGGGCGCCGGAGGCCGAATGGCGGGCCCTGGAAGCGCCGCCGAAGGCCGGGGCCAATTCCACACCGGGGGCCGCGCACAGCAGCGTCGTCCCCATTCCGGCCGCGTCGGCCAGAAAAGCGCGCGGAAATGTGGCCGCGTAATCGAGCACGTGCCGCAATTCCGCGGGACGCAGCGCGGGCAGATCGGCATTCAGCGCGGCGACGGCCGCGCCGGGCCGCGCGGCCCGCACCGTGTCCGCCCCGTACGCCAGCGCTGCGTTGAGTCCGGCGGCCGGAATATCCGCGGTGATTCGCGCTCCCAGTGCGGCCAGCGCGGCGCCGGCGGGCCCGTCGTCCGTGACGACCACCACATCGCGCACGGCGGGACAGGCCAGCGCCGCCCCCACCGTGTCCAGCGCGAAGGCGAGCGCGAGCCCCGGACGCAACGCGTCGCCCGAGGAGGGCGTGAGCCTGCTCTTGGCCAGCAACAGGGGCTTGAGGGGGACAACGAGGGACCAGGGAGCGGTCCGGAACGTGTTCAGTGGCGAGCCCTCCGTCCAGTGCGCATCGGCCTCATTGTGGCCTGCCCGCCCGGTCGGGGGCACAGCGACGGGGAGGTGGGGCCCCGAAACCGGGGCGTACGGTGTTCTCGACAGACAAGGGGCCTGGGGCCACACTTGTGCGCCTGACCAGGCGTATCGGTGCACAGAGCAGCCAGGTCCTAAAGGAAGGTGTCCGAGTGTCCCGCCGCAGAATCGGCTTCTGGTACCGCCTGGCAGCGGTCATCGCAAAACCGCCGCTGATGGTGCTGTTCAAGCGGGACTGGCACGGAATGGAGCACATTCCCGCCGAAGGCGGATTCATCACCGCGGTCAATCACAACTCGTATCTGGACCCGCTGTCCTACGGGCACTTTCAGTACAACACGGGCCGTGTTCCCCGCCTCCTCGCCAAGGCCGGTCTGTTCCGGACGCCCTTCGTCGGCATGATGCTGCGCGGTACGGGCCAGATCCCCGTCTACCGCGACACCGGCAACGCCCTGGACGCGTTCCGTGCCGCCGTCGCCGCCATCGAGCACGGCGAGTGCGTGGCCTTCTATCCCGAAGGCACCCTCACCCGCGACCCCGACATGTGGCCGATGGAAGGCAAGTCCGGTGCGGCGCGCGTCGCCCTCCTGACGAAGGCCCCGGTCATTCCGGTGGCCCAGTGGGGCGCCAACTTGGCGATGCCGCCGTACGCCAAGGAGAACAAATTCCAGTTCTTCCCGCGCAAGACGCTTCAGGTGCAGGCGGGTCCGCCGGTCGACCTCGACCGGTTCTACGACCTGGACCCCACCCCCGACGTCCTGCGCGAGGCCACCGAGCTCATCATGGCGGCCATCACCGAGCAGCTCGCGGACCTGCGCGGCGAGCCCGTGCCCGCCGAGCCGTACGACCACCGCACGGTCCGTGCAGAGCAGCGGCGCAAGGCCGCGGGAGAGGGCGCAAAGTGACACGCCACCCGGTCAGGGCAGCCGTATTCGGAACGGGCTCCTGGGGCACGGCCTTCGGGATGGTCCTCGCCGACGCGGGCTGCGAGGTGACCCTCTGGGGCCGCCGCCCCGAGCTCGTCGAGGCCGTCAACACCACCCGGACCAACCCGGACTATCTGCCGGGCGTCGAACTCCCCGCGTCGCTGCGGGCCACCACCGACCCCGCCGAGGCCGCGGACGGCGCCGACTTCACGGTGCTCGCCGTGCCCTCGCAGACGCTGCGGATCAATCTCGCCGCGTGGGCGCCGCTGCTGCCCGCCGACACCCTGCTCGTCTCCCTGATGAAGGGCGTCGAACTCGGCACCGCGAAGCGGATGAGCGAGGTGATCGAGGAGGTCGCCAAGGTCCCCGGCGAGCGCGTCGCGATCCTGACCGGCCCCAACCTGGCCAAGGAGATCGCCGCCCGCCAGCCGGCCGCCGCGGTCGTCGCCTGCCGGGACGAGGAGGCCGCCACCCGCTTCCAGGCCGCCTGCCACACCCCGTACTTCCGCCCGTACACCAACACCGACGTCGTCGGCTGCGAGCTGGGCGGGGCCGTCAAGAACGTCATCGCGCTGGCCGTCGGCATCGCGGACGGCATGGGCCTGGGCGACAACACCAAGGCCTCGCTGATCACCCGCGGGCTCGCCGAGACCACCCGGCTCGGCCTGGCCATGGGCGCCGACGCGCACACCTTCGCGGGACTCGCGGGCATGGGCGACCTCGTCGCGACCTGCTCGTCGCCGCTCTCGCGCAACAACACCTTCGGCAAGAACCTCGGGCGCGGCATGACGCTCCAGGAGACCATCGCGGCGACCAAGCAGACCGCGGAGGGCGTCAAGTCCTGCGAGTCCGTCCTGGATCTCGCGCGCCGGCACGACGTCGACATGCCGATCACCGAGACGGTGGTGAGCATCGTCCACGAGGGAAAGCCGCCGCTCGTCGCGGTCAAGGAACTGATGGCGCGCAGCGCCAAGCCCGAGCGCCGCTGACGCGCGTACCTACGGGTACGCTCAGTGCGATATGAGCAGCGAGAACTCCTCCCACAGCCCTGAGCCGCAGCGCAAGCCGCGCGTAGCCGTCGTGTTCGGCGGTCGCAGCTCCGAACACGCCATCTCGGTCGTCACGGCCGGCGCCGTACTGCGGTCCATCGACCGTGAGAAGTACGATGTCCTGCCGATCGGGATCACCACGGACGGCCGCTGGGCCCTGACCAGCGACGATCCCGACCGGATGGCCATCGCCGACCGGACCCTGCCGACCGTCGATGACCTCGCCGAATCGGTGGCCGGCGGCGTGGTCCTCTCCGTCGACCCGGGCAGCCGCGAGGTCGTCTACAGCGAACCGGGCTCGGTGCCCAAGGCGCTGGGCGAGGTCGACGTCGTCTTCCCCGTCCTGCACGGCCCGTACGGCGAGGACGGCACCCTCCAGGGGCTGCTGGAGCTCTCCGGCGTCCCGTACGTCGGCTGCGGCGTCCTCGCCTCGGCCGTCGGCCAGGACAAGGAGTACATGAAGCGGGTGTTCATCTCCTTCGGGCTGCCCGTCGGCCCGTACGAGGTCATCCGCCCGCGCGAGTGGGAACTGGACCCAGCCGCCACCCGGAAGAAGATCGTGGGCTTCGCCGCCGACCACGGCTGGCCGCTCTTCGTCAAGCCGGCCCGCGCCGGCTCCTCGATGGGCATCACCAAGGTCGACGACCTGTCCGGTCTCGACGAGGCGATCGAGGAGGCGCAGCGCCACGACCCGAAGATCCTCATCGAGTCGCTGCTGCGCGGCCGTGAGATCGAGTGCGGTGTGCTGGAGTTCGAGGACGGGCCGCGCGCGAGCGTGCCCGCCGAGATCCCGCCCGTCACGTCGCACGACTTCTACGACTTCGAGGCCAAGTACATCGACTCGGCCACCGGCCTGGTGCCGGCGCCGCTCACCGACGAGCAGACCGCCGAGGTGCGGCGGCTCGCGGTCGACGCGTTCGAAGCGGTGTCCTGCGAGGGCCTGGTGCGCGCCGACTTCTTCCTGCAGGAGAACGGCGAGTTCGTGATCAACGAGATCAACACGATGCCGGGCTTCACCCCGATCTCGATGTACCCGCGGATGTGGCAGGAGAGCGGCGTCGCGTACGCGGAACTCGTCGACCTGCTGATCCAGGCGGCGCTGCGCCGCCCGACGGGTCTGCGCTAGCGGGCCTCAGAGGCTGGACGGCACGGTCTTCTTCACCGGCCCCGCGAAGGCCGCCAACGGCGTGATGTCGTGGGCGTACTTCGCGGGGAAGGTGATCTCGACGTAGGCCTCGCGGTAGGTGCTGGTGAAGCGCTGGCCGCCGTTTTCCTGCGGCTCGTGCAGCCAGTTGACGCCGTCGGCGTCCACTCCCTGCGCCTGCGGGTCCCCCATTTTCTCCGGTCGGGGGACCCCGCAGCGCAGTACGATCGCCGGGTCTCCCCACGCAGCGGTGAAGTCCGACCCGGGATCCGCGGTACGGGAGTCCTGGCCGTCGACCGACCCCGGCAGCTCCTTGTGCAGCGCCCGGCACACCGTGGCCGCTTCCGCGGACAGGGTGGGAACCGGGATCGCCACGGCGTCGTCCGTCAGGGAGCAGCCCGCGGTGGCGAGCAGCAGGGCGGCGGACAGACACAGAAGCCGGCGGGGAGAAGTCACCGGCCAAGCGTAGACGGGGCTACAGATGGACGACCGGGCAGGTCAGGGTGCGGGTGATGCCGTCCACTTGCTGGACCTTGGCCACCACCATGCGGCCGAGTGCATCGACCGTATCTGCCTGCGCACGCACGATCACGTCATAGGGTCCGGTCACGTCCTCGGCCTGGATCACTCCCTGAATCTTGCCGATGAGATCGGCGACGATCGACGCCTTGCCGACCTCGGTCTGAATAAGGATGTACGCCTGTACCACGGAACCTCCAGGGCGGCCACGAGGATCATGTGGGGAGAAGGGACGCCACCGTATCGCGTCGTCGTGGGCAGCGGGGAGACTTGCGCGGCCGGTGACGCACGCGGTGCGGCGCACGGAGACAGAAGTTGACGTATGTGTTGACGGTACCGACAGCAGTGATGGCTCGCGACCGCAAGCTCAGCGGGTCCAAGGGGGTATCCGGGATGAATACGAGAGGCGAGACTCGATGAAGGGCACTGTGGGCGAGTTGGGGGAGTTCGGGCTCATCAGAGAGCTCACTTCCCGGCTCACCTCCACCCCGGCGGTAAAGCTGGGGCCCGGTGACGACGCAGCTGTCGTGGCCGCTCCCGACCGACGGGTCGTGGCGAGTACGGACATTCTCCTTGAGGGGCGCCACTTCCGGCGCGACTGGTCCACCGCGTACGACGTGGGCCGCAAGGCAGCCGCACAGAACCTCGCCGACATCGCCGCCATGGGCGCGGTCCCGACGGCGCTGCTGCTCGGCCTCGTCGTCCCCGCCGAACTCCCCGTGGCCTGGCCGACCGAGCTGATGGACGGCATCAGGGACGAGTGCCAGGTGGCGGGCGCGGCGGTGGTCGGCGGAGACGTCGTACGCGGCGACACCATCACGGTGGCGATCACCGCACTCGGTGATCTGCGCAACCACGAGCCGGTCACCCGATCCGGCGCCCACTCCGGCGACATCGTCGCCGTCACCGGATGGCTGGGCTGGTCGGCCGCCGGGCACGCGGTACTCTCGCGCGGCTTCCGCTCACCGCGGGCCTTCGTCGAGGCACACCGGCGCCCCGAACCGCCGTATCACGCGGGCCCCGCGGCCGCCGGGCTCGGCGCCACCGCCATGACCGACGTGAGTGACGGGCTCGTCGCGGACCTCGGGCACATCGCGGAGGCCAGCAAGGTCCGGATCGACCTGCGGTCCGGGCTGATCGACATTCCCTCGCAGATGTACGACATCGGGCAGGCCGTCGGCGTGGACCCGCTCCAGTGGGTGCTGACCGGCGGTGAGGACCACGCGATCGTGGCGACCTTCCCGCCGGACGTGAAACTGCCCGCCCGCTGGAAGGTGATCGGCGAGGTACTCAACCCGTCGGCGCTGCCCCAGGTGACTGTCGACGGCGCGCCGTGGACGAGCAAGGGCGGCTGGGACCACTTCGGCGACATCGAGACGGGGCAGTAGCCGGCACACCCCCGGAGCCGCGGCGTACTAGATTCGCGGGTATGCGAATACTTCCTTGTGTGCTCACCGTCGCCGGGTCCGACTCCGGCGGCGGTGCGGGCATCCAGGCCGACCTCAAGACGATGCTCGCCCTCGGTGTGCACGGCATGAGCGTGCTCACCGCGGTGACCGCGCAGAACTCGCTGGGCGTGCAGGGCGTCTGGGACCTGCCGGTGGAAGCTGTACGCGCCCAGTACCGCAGCGTCGTCGGCGACATCGGCGTACAGGCCGTGAAGACCGGGATGCTGTCGTCGGCCGAACTCGTCGAGGCCGTCGCCGAACTGCTGGCCGGCACGGACGCCCCGGTGGTCGTGGACCCGGTGGGCGTCTCCAAGCACGGGGACGCGCTGCTCGCCGACTCCGCGCTCGACGCCGTACGGACCAGGCTCCTGCCCACCGCGACCGTCGCGACGCCCAATCTCGACGAGGTGGCCCAGCTCACCGGCGTCCGGGTGGAGTCCGAGACAGACATGCGGCGGGCCGCCGACGCCCTGCTCGCGTTCGGGCCGCGGTGGGCGCTCATCAAGGGCGGGCACCTGACGGGCGAAGCGGTCGACCTGCTGACGGACGGCACCGACGAACACTGGCTGCGCGCGCCCCGGCACGACAACCGGCACACGCACGGCACGGGGTGCACCCTCGCGTCGGCCATCGCGTCGGGTCTCGCGAAGGGCCTCGATGTGCCGCAGGCCGTGCGGGCCGCCAAGGAGTACGTGACCGAGGCGATCGCCGCCGGCTTCGCGCTCGGCGGCGGAATCGGCCCGGTCGACCACGGCTGGCGGCTCAGGAATAGTCCTTCAGCATGATCGCCGAGGCGGCCTTCTCCGTGAGCCTCTTGAAGACTCCGGCGAGCAGCCGCGAGCTCAGCATCCGGTAGGCGCGGTCGCGCTGGCGGACCTTCTTCTCGGTGGGCGGCGCCAGGAACGGGCCCGCGCCCTCCGCCGTCTTCTGGCAGCCCTTCGCGTAGTCGGTGACCTCGGCCTCGTAGGCGGCGAACGCGACCTGGTGGTCGCCGCCTACGAGAGCCAGTTCACCGGCCAGGACGTAAGCGCAGACGATGGCGGAGCCGGTGCCCATGCCGCCCATCGTGGCGCCGTACCCTGCGTCACCGAGTAGCACGACCCGGCCCTTGGACAGCCGCTCGACGTGGACCTGCGCGATCGCGTCGAAGTACAGACTCTCCGTCGCCTCCAGCGCCGCCAGGATCCCAGGTGTCTCCCAGCCCACGTCCGCGAACCGCTCCGCGAGGATCTTCTTCTGCGCGGCGATGTCGTGCCGGTCGTAGTCCAGCCGCTCCGAGGCGAAGACCAGCGCCGCGCCGGCCCGCTCCGGGTCGCCGTCGTAGTTGGAGAGGGAAACCATCCGGTCGGGCTCGCTGTAGATCCGGGCGGTCCGGTCCAGACCGAGGTGGTTGGGCAGGTCGAAGCCCGCGACGTAGTACCCGAGATGGCGCAGGGAGTGCCCCTCGTCGCCGAAGGCCAGCCGGCGGGTGTGCGAGTGCAGGCCGTCGGCTCCGACGACGAGGTCGAAGCGGCGCGGGGCGCCCTGGTCGAAGGTGACTTCGACCCCGTCGGCGTCCTCGGCCAGGGTGGCGATGGAGTCCCCGAAGACGTACTCGACACGGTCCTTGGTGCGCTCGTAAAGGATCTCGGAGAGGTCACCGCGGAAGATCTCGACGTCGCCGCTCATGAACGCGGCGGGCAGGTCCACCCGCGCGCTCCCGTCGGCGTCGACGACGGTCTGGCAGCCCATGTGGGTCTGCCGGGCGTGGACCTCGTCCCAGATGCCCAGGCGCTGGAGCGCCGTGCGGTGCGCCCGGCCGCGGAAGTCGACGGCGAAGCCGCCCTTGCGCAGGGCGGGCGCCTTCTCGACGACGGTGACGTGCGCGCCGTACTTCGAGAGCTGGAGGGCGAGTGCGGGACCGGCGACGCTGGCACCGGAGATCAGAACGCTGAGGTGGTCGAGCCGCTGCGCGGTGCCGGCCTGCGGGGTGTTGCTCTGCGAGGTCTCGCTCTGCTTCGTCATGCCCCGAGGCTGCCGGAGCCCCCTGACCGTCCGCCTACCGTTCGCTGACCGCCGCTGACCGCAGGGCGTGGCCGCGCGCGTACGCCGTTTTGTACGCCGCCGGGGACAGCTGCGACCTGGCCCTTTCCCGGACCCGTACGACATCGACGTCACCGGCGAGCGAGGCCCCGCGCAGCGCTTCGGCCGCGCCGAGCAGTTCGGCGGCGCCCTCGGGGGCGGCCACCTCGGCCCAGGCCTCCGCCACATCGGCGAGCGCGATGTCCTCGGGCTGCTCCACCGCGAGGTCCCGGGCCTGCCCGAACCAGTCGCGGGCCTCCTCCGGGCGGCCGTCCGCCGCCGCGGTGCGGCCGAGCCCGATGAAGATCCGCAGAGTCTCGCCGACGCTGAACCAGGTCGCCGCGCACACTTCGAGCGCCGCTTCGTAGTGCTCACGCGCGCGTGGCGTGTCACCGGCGAGACGGGCCGCGTCGCCAAGACCGCGCAGGGCGCCCGCGATCTTGTCGGGGACACCGGCGCCCCGGGCGAGGTCGGCGGAGCGCGTGAACAGCTCGACCGCCTCGGCCGGCCGGCCCGCGTGCAGCTGGATCGCCGCCCTGCGCAGCAGCAGATCGGCGGTCTCCTCGGGCGCCGCCAGTTCCCGCACGAGTACGAGCGCCTCGTCGACCAGCGCCAGCGCGCGCCCGGTGTCCCCCAGCCAGTGCGCGAACATCGCCAGCGGATCGAGGCAGTTGGCCGCGCCCCAGCGATCACCGGTCGCGCGAAAGCCGTCCAGAGCGTCGGCGAACGCGGTCTCCGACTCCGGTGGCCGCCCGGCGAACAGCTCCTGGAACCCCTCGCCCATGCGGTACATCGCCACGGTCCACGGATCGTCGCGCCGCAGCCTGCGCACCCACTCCTCGTTGCCGCGCTGCGGCCCGCTCGCCAGCGACCACAGAACGAGCGTGAACGGCAGCCGCAGCGTCAGGCCCGGGGTGGCCATGAGGGCGTCCACCCGCTCGATCAGAGCGGGTTCACCGGGATCCCCCTGACCGGTGAGGGTGTTGAGCACACAAATGACGTACTCCTCGATGAGCCCTTCGGGCGCCTGCGGGCCCACCGCGGCCAGCAGTTCGACGGCCAGCGGTACCAGCTCGCCCTGCCGGCCGCGCAGGCGTACGTACCAGGAAATCCTGGCCAGCAGACGCAGCGCGGTGGACCGGTCGCCGTGGCGCAGCGCCGCGAGGAGATTGGCGTGCTCGGCGTCCAGCCCTGCCAGCCAGGCGAGCTGAGCCGCGCCGCGCAGGAAGGGCTCGGCGGTCTCGGCCAGTTCCAGGAAGTACGCGGCGTGCGCCGCGGGCAGCGCGGTCTCCTCCCCGGCCAGCCGCTCCGCGCAGAAGGCCCGGATGGTGTCCAGCATCCGGTAGCGCCCGTCCGCCACCTCCACGAAGGACTTCTCGACGAGCGAGGCCAGCACGTCCTCGGCGCCCGCGACACCGCAGACCTGCTCGACCGCGTCCAGCGTCGCGCCCCCGCGGAACACCGTCAGCCGCGGCGCCAGCAGCCGCTCCTCGTCGTCGAGCAGCTCCCAGCTCCACTCCACGACCGCGCGCAGGGTCCGGTGGCGCGGCGCCTTGGTGCGGTCCCCGCGCGACAGCAGCCGGAAGCGGTCGTCGAGACGGGCCGCGATCTCGCCGAGCGTGAGGGTACGCAGCCGGGCCGCCGCCAGTTCGATGGCCAGCGGCAGCCCGTCCAGCGCCGCACAGATGTGCTCCACGCGCGCGTGCTCCTCGCGGCTGCCGCCCTCACCGAAGCCGGGGTGTACGGCCGCCGCCCGGTCGGTGAACAGGGCGACGGCTCCGTCGGGTGCGAGCGGCGGCAGCGGGCACAGGGCCTCACCGGTGATGCCCAGCGCCTCACGGCTCGTCGCCAGCACCCGTACGCCCGGACAGGCCCCGAGCAGCAGCCCCGCGAGCCGGGCCGCGCCCTCGACGAGATGCTCACAGTTGTCGAGGAGAAATAGCAGCTCACGCCCTTCGAGCGCGGCCAGCAGCCGCTCGGTGGCATCACCGGCCCTGTCCTGGAAGCCGCTCTCGCGCACCCCCAGCGCACCCAGCACGGCGTACGGCAGCTGCGCCGCGTCGGCGAGCGGCGCCAGCTCGACGTAACAGACCGCCCCCGCCCGGCGCCCGGCCGCCTCGACCGCCAGCCGCGTCTTGCCGGCCCCGCCGGGCCCGGTCAGCGTCACCAGCCGCCCGGCCGAAAGCAGCGAGCCGATCCGTTCCAGCTCCCGTGTACGGCCCACGAAGCTGGTGAGCTGCGCGGGGACGCCATGGGCCGCCGCCCGCGGCGGAGCCTGGCCGCGCAGCAGCTCCAGGTGGAGCGCGGCCAGCTCGGGGGAGGGGTCGGCGCCCAGCTCGTCGGAGAGCGTGCGGCGGGCATCCTCGTACACGGTCAGGGCCTCGGCCGGGCGTCCTGCCGCGTGCAGGGCCCGCATCAGCTGCCCGTACGACCGCTCCCGCAACGGGTGTACGGCGATGAGCCCGCGCAGCTCGGGCACCAGCTCGGAGCCGCTGCCCAGCGCGAGATCCGCCTCCGTGCGGTCCTGCACCGCGGCCAGCCGCAGCTCGTCGAGCCGGACCGCCTGCGCCTCGGCGAACGGCACGGAGGCCAGATCCGCCAGGGCGGGGCCCCGCCACAGCCCGAGCGCCTCGCGCAGCAGCTCGGCCGCCCGCCGGTGATCGCCCGCGGTCAGGGCCCGGTGTCCCTCGCGGGAGAGCCGTTCGAAGCGGTGGACGTCGACGTCCTCGGGGTCCGCGACCAGGCGGTATCCGGCGGGCAGCGACTCGACGCGTACCCCGAGACGCTTGCGCAGCCGGGACACCTGGGACTGGAGCGCGTTGGCGGCACCGGCCGGCGGCTCGCCCCCGTACAGACCGTCGATCAGCCGGTCGGTGCCCACCACGCGGCCCACGTCGAGCAGCAGCAAGGCGAGGAGGGCGCGCGGGCGTGGGCCGCCAGCATCGAGCACGGCGTCCCCGCCGTCCCCACCTTCGCTGTCCGCGTCGTCGTCGGAACGTATGTCGAAAGGACCCAGGATTCCGAAGCGCACCCGCCGATTCTGGCAGCTCACAGGGGGCGCAGGGGGAAGTGGGCAGAAAAAACCGGCCCATCACAAGGATGGACCGGTTCTTAAGCAACCAGCTAGGTGGCCGCGCTTGGCGTTACGTCAGCGCGAGACCTTGCCGGCCTTGATGCACGAAGTGCAGACGTTGAGCCGCTTCGGCGTCCGACCGACCACTGCACGCACGCGCTGGATGTTGGGATTCCAGCGACGAGACGTACGGCGGTGCGAGTGCGAAATACTATTGCCGAAGCCCGGCCCCTTGCCGCAGACGTCGCAGTTGGCAGCCACGGGTCACTCCAAAGACTTCAGGTGCTCTTACAATGGATCCCGGCATGCCGGGATCGAAGATTCGAGTGGCGTAGCCGGGGGAAAGTCCCGATTCTCATCGGGCAACCGGAGCAGCATACATCGGCTGCTCCCGTACAACGAAACTACCATGGCTGCCGCTGCCCCCGCCCCGGCCCCCGGCCCTGACCGGGCTCGTTGCGGGTCTACCCTGCGGTGCAACCGCTCTCAAGGAGGACGCCAGGTGCCGCAGAACCTCGACGCCGTCGCGGTGCGCACCTGGTGCTCACTGGCGCTGGAAGCCCTGGGCAGGGCCCGCGAGGAGATCGACGCGATCAATGTCTATCCGGTCGCGGACGGAGACACCGGCACAAATCTCTACCTGACGGTGGAATCCGCGGCCCAGGCGGTGGAAGCGGTCTTCACCGCGCACGAGACGGTCACCGGCGCCACCTCGGTCCCCGCCCTCGCCGACACGATGCGGGCGATGGCCCATGGCGCGCTGATCGGGGCGCGGGGCAATTCGGGGACCATCCTGGCGCAGCTGCTGCGCGGCATGGAACAGGTGCTGTCCGAAGAGGTCCCCGCCGAAGGGGCGCCGGTCATGAGGGCCGACGTGCTGCGCCGCGCACTGCGCAGGGCCTCCGAAGCGGCCTACCAGGCGGTCGCGCACCCCGTGGAGGGCACCGTCCTGACCGTGGCCGCAGCCGCGGCCACCGCCGGGGAGAGCGCCGTGGGCGGCACGGCCCAGGTGGCGCGCGCGGCGTACGAAGGGGCGCGCCAGGCGCTGGACGCGACCCCCGGGCAGCTGGCCGTGCTGAGCCGCGCGGGCGTCGTGGACGCGGGCGGCCAGGGACTGGTGACCCTGCTCGGCGCCCTTGTCGAAGTGGTCTCGGGCGAGGCAGTCACCGCGCGCAAGCAGCCGGCGCACGCGCTCGTGGCCGACGGCTGTCACACGGACCCGGCCGACCCCTCGGACTTCCCGGCGGACGGCGGCCCGGCCTTCGAAGTGCTCTACCTCCTGGAGGCGGACGACACGGCGGTCGCCCGGCTGCGGACCCGGCTCGACGCACTCGGCGACTCCCTGGTGGTTGTCGGCGGCGACGGCCTGTGGAACGTCCATGTGCACGTGGACGACGCGGGCGCCGCCGTGGAGGCGGGCGTGGATGCGGGCCGCCCGTACCGCATCCGCATCACGCACTTCGCCGCCGACCGGGCGGCCCCGCCCCGCGAGCGCGCCCAGCGTGCGGTCGTCGCGGTGGTCCCGGGCGAGGGGCTCGCCGACCTGTGCGCCCAGGCCGGCGCGACCACGGTCCTCGCGCGCCCCGGGGAGCCGCCCGCGAGCGGCGAGCTGGCGGAGGCGATCCGGCGGGCTCACGCGCGCGAGGTGGTCCTGCTGCCGAACGACGCGGACCTGCGCCACACCGCGGCGGCCGCCGCCGAGCAGGTCCGTACCGAAGGCGTACGGGTCGCCCTCATCCCCACCCGGGCCGCGGTCCAGGGCATCGCGGCCCTCGCCGTCCATGAGCCCGACCGCCGCTTCGACGAGGACGTCGTGGCGATGACATCGGCGGCCGGCGCCACCCGCTACGGCGAAGTGGCCGTGGCCGAACGGCAGTCCTGGACGATGGCGGGCATCTGCCAGGCCGGCGATGTGCTGGGCCTGATCGACGGCGACGTGGTCGTCATCGGCGCCGACCTGACCACGACGGCCCGCGCGGTGCTCGACCGGATGCTGGCGGCGGGCGGCGAGATGGTCACCCTGATCCTCGGCGAAGCGAGCCGGCCCGACCTCGCCGAGCAGCTGGAAGCCCACGTACGCGAATCCCACCTGGCCGTCGACACCGTGACGTACGAGGGCGGCAGGCACTCGTCGCCGCTCCTGATCGGCGTCGAATAGCTCCGGAGGAAGCCGCCACGGCAGCAACTCCCGGCGCGTTCCCGCGAGGGGGCGTGGCCCGTTGTCAGTGGAGTGGTGTGCAATGGATCGCGTGCCCGCGCTCGACGAACCACTCAAGAAGACGCTCGGCGGCACCACCGCGAAGGTGATGGCCGAGCACCTCGACCTGCACACGGTCGGTGACCTGCTGCACCACTACCCGCGGCGGTACGCCGAGCGCGGCGAGCTGACCCAGCTCGCCGACCTCCCGCTCGACGAGCACGCCACCGTGCTCGCCCAGGTCGCCGACGCCCGCGTCCTGCGGTTCAACAACGGCAAGGGCCAGCGGCTGGAGGTGACCCTCACCGACGGCAGCGGACGGCTCCAGCTGGTCTTCTTCGGCAGGTCGATCTACCACCACCAGAAGGAGCTGCTGCCCGGCCGCCGCGGCATGTTCTCCGGCAAGGTCGGCATATTCCGCAAGATCCGCCAGCTCTCCCACCCGGCGTACGAAATGCTCGGCAAGGACAGCGAGGACGACGCCGCCGAGGTCTGGGCGAACCAGCTGATCCCGCTCTACCCGGCCTGCGCCCAGATGGAGTCCTGGAAGATCGCCAAGACGGTCGACCTGGTCCTGGACTCGATGGAGGCCACCGGCTGGCAGGAGGTCGGCGACCCGCTGCCGCCCGCGCTCCGCGAGGGACGCGGACTGACCGGGCTGCCCGACGCCTTCCGCAAGGTCCACCGCCCGCGCACCAAGGCGGACATCGCCGAGGCACGGGACCGCCTCAAGTGGGACGAGGCGTTCGTCCTTCAGGTCGCCCTCGCACGCCGTCGCCTCGCCGAGCACCAACTGCCCGCCGTGGCCCGCACCCCCACGCCCGGCGGCCTTCTCGACGCCTTCGACGCCAAGCTGCCCTTCACCCTCACCGAGGGCCAGCTCACCGTCACGAAGGAGATCTTCGACGATCTCGCCACCGAGCACCCCATGCACCGGCTGCTCCAGGGCGAAGTCGGATCCGGGAAGACGATGGTGGCGCTGCGCGCGATGCTCACGGTGGTCGACGCGGGCGGCCAGGCCGCGATGCTCGCGCCCACCGAGGTGCTCGCCCAGCAGCACCACCGCTCCATCACCGAGATGATGGGCGAGCTCGCCGAGGGCGGCATGCTCGGCGGCGCGGAGCTCGGCACGAAAGTGGTGCTGCTCACCGGCTCCATGGGGGTGCCCGCCCGCCGCCGGGCCCTCCTCGACCTGGTCACGGGCGAGGCGGGCATCGTGATCGGCACCCACGCGCTGATCGAGGACAAGGTGCAGTTCCAGGATCTGGGCCTGGTCGTGGTCGACGAGCAGCACCGGTTCGGGGTCGAGCAGCGCGACGCCCTGCGCTCCAAGGGCAAGCAGCCACCGCACCTGCTGGTGATGACGGCGACACCCATCCCGCGCACGGTCGCGATGACGGTCTTCGGCGATCTGGAGACCTCGGTCCTCGACCAGCTCCCGGCCGGCCGGCTGCCGATCGCCAGCCATGTCGTACCGGCCAAGGACAAGCCGCACTTCCTCGCCCGCGCCTGGGAACGGGTGCGCGAGGAAGTGGAGAACGGCCACCAGGCGTACGTCGTCTGCCCCCGCATCGGCGACGGTGACGACGACCCCAAGGCCGCCCAGAAGAAGTCCGCCGACGAGGACCCCGAGAAGCGGCCGCCGCTCGCGGTCATGGAGATCGCCGAGCAGATCGCCGCCGGTCCGCTGAAGGGCCTGCGCATCGAAGTCCTGCACGGGCGGATGCCGCCCGACGACAAGGACGACGTGATGCGCCGCTTCTCGGCCGGCGAGGTGGACGTCCTGGTCGCCACCACCGTCATCGAGGTCGGCGTCAATGTCCCCAACGCCACCGCCATGGTGATCATGGACGCCGACCGCTTCGGCGTATCGCAGCTGCATCAGCTGCGCGGCCGGGTCGGCCGCGGCTCGGCCGCCGGGCTGTGCCTGCTGGTCAGCGAGATGCACGAGGCGAGCCCGGCCCGCGCCCGCCTCGCCGCCGTGGCCGCCACCCTCGACGGCTTCGAGCTCTCCCGCATCGACCTCGAACAGCGGCGCGAGGGCGATGTGCTCGGCCGGGCCCAGTCCGGAGTCAGGTCCTCGCTGCGGATGCTCACCGTCATCGACGACGAGGAGGTCATCGCGGCGGCCCGCGAGGAGGCCGTCCTGGTGGTCGCCGACGACCCCGACCTCGAACGGTTCCCCGAGCTGCGCACGGCCCTGGACGCACTCCTGGACGAGGAGCGTGAGCAGTACCTCGACAAGGGGTGAGCAAGGGACGGGCAGGGGACGAGCCGAGGGGTGAGCAAGGGACGGGCCAGGGGGATGAGCGAGGGATGACGGGCGGCTCACAGCTGAGGGTGGTCCCGGGTCACCGGTCCCGGCCGGGACCGATCCGGACCGACGCCATATCGTGGGAGGAAGTCAGCCCCTCCACCCACGACACCCGATCCGAGGCCCGACACTCATGACCCGCGTGATCGCCGGCACAGCCGGCGGACGCCGCCTGGCCGTTCCGCCGGGCAACGGCACCCGTCCCACATCCGACCGTGCGCGCGAGGGCATGTTCTCCACCTGGGAGTCGCTCCTCGGCTCACTGGCCGGCACCAGGATCGTCGACCTGTACGCGGGCTCGGGCGCCATCGGCCTGGAGGCGCTCTCCCGCGGCGCCGTGCACGCCCTGCTGGTCGAGGCGGACAGCACCTCCGTCCGCACGGTCCGGGAGAACGTCCGGACGCTGGGTCTGCCCGGCGCCGAGGTCAGGGCGGGCACAGCGGAGCAGATCGTGACAGGTGCGGCGCCGGAGATCCCGTACGACGTGGTGTTCCTGGACCCGCCGTTCGCCGTCACCGACGACGATCTTCGCGAGATCCTGCTCACACTCCGCACCCGGGGGTGGCTCACGGACGATGCCCTCGCCACCGTGGAGCGCAGCACCAGAGGCGGAGAGTTCAAGTGGCCCAGGGGATTCGAGCCACTGCGGGCCCGTCGCTACGGCGAGGCGACGTTTTGGTACGGTCGCGCCGCCGCTGCGTGCGAAGACGCACGATGACCGGACCGGAGAGCGAGGGAGTACAGATGCGCCGCGCCGTCTGTCCCGGGTCATTCGACCCGATCACCAATGGACATCTCGACATCATTGGCCGCGCCTCCAAGCTGTACGACGTCGTACACGTGGCGGTGATGATCAATCAGGGCAAGAAGAGCCTGTTCACCGTCGAGGAGCGGATCGATCTGATCCGGCAGGTCACCGTCGACTACGGCAACGTCGAGGTGGAGTCCCATCACGGACTGCTCGTCGACTTCTGCAAGCAGCGCGACATCCCGGCCATCGTCAAGGGCCTGCGCGCGGTCAGCGACTTCGACTACGAGCTGCAGATGGCCCAGATGAACAACGGGCTCTCGGGCGTCGAGACGCTGTTCGTCCCGACCAACCCCACCTACAGCTTCCTCTCCTCCTCACTGGTCAAGGAGGTCGCGGCCTGGGGCGGCGACGTCTCCCACCTGCTTCCCGAGGTGGTCCATGAGGCCCTCACCGAACGCCTCGGCCAGAAGTGACCCACTGACGGCCCGTCACCCGGTGTCGGTCGGACGCCGACTGGCCGTACAGTCGTCCCGTCCGTCTCCAGGCAGGCGTTCCGCGCCGCTGCGAGAAGACCCCCGGACCCCCGGCCGAAAGAACAGGTGGCGAGCTCGCGGTGGACGTGCAGAAGAAGCTCGATGAGATTGTCGAGGCGATCGGCAGCGCCCGGTCCATGCCCATGTCGGCCTCGTGCGTGGTCAACCGCGCCGACCTGCTCTCGATGCTCGAAGAGGTGCGCGACGCCCTGCCGGGCTCGCTCGCGCAGGCCCAGGAGCTGATCGGCGGCCGGGAGCAGCTCGCCGAGCAGGCTCGCCAGGAGGCCGAGCGGATCATCGAATCCGCGCACGCCCAGCGCGGCTCCCTGATCTCCGACACCGAGGTCGCCCTGCGCTCCCAGGACGAGGCGGACCGGATCCTCACCGATGCGCGCCGCGAGGCCGACGAGATCCGGGTCGAGGCCGACGAGTACGTCGACTCCAAGCTCGCGAACTTCGAGGTCGTCCTCACCAAGACCCTCGGCTCCGTCGACCGCGGCCGCGAGAAGCTGCTCGGCCGGGGCCCCGGGCTCGACGAGCAGGGCTACCCCGACGAGGAGGCCCCGGAGCGCAGCCACGATCCGGAGACCCTGCGGCAGCGCGCGGACGAGTACGTCGACACCAAGATCGGCGCGTTCCAGGCCGTCCTGTCCAAGACCCTTGAGGCGGTCGGCCGCGGCCGGCAGAAGTTGCACGGACAGGTGGCATCGGACGAGCTCGGCCTGCACATGGCGGCCCAGGACGATGCGGGGCCGCAGCACAGCAGCGACTCCGACTTCCTGGCGGACCTCGCCGAGCCGCAGGCCGCGCACGCGGTCCCGCAGCAGGCGCACGCCCCCGCGCCGCCGCGGGAGCAGCCGCAGGTCCCCGCGCAGCAGCCGTACGACCCGTACGGGTACCAGCAGCAGCCCCAGGACCCCTACGCGTACCAGCGGCAGCCGCAGGACCCGTACGCGTACCAGCAGCAGGATCCCTACGCGTACCAGCAGCAGGGCTACGACCAGGTGTACGAGCAGCAGGGCTACGGACAGCAGGGCTACGAGCAGCCGCAGGCCGCGGAGCACCAGCAGCCTCAGCAGCCCCGGAGCTCGCTCGACGAGACCAGCCTGTTCGACACGAGCGTGATCAACCTCGATCAGCTCCGCGAGTACGATCAGGGGCGCTAGGGGGCGTCCGGCACCGGATTGGGTCCTGGCGGAAGCGTCCAGTATCCTGGTTGTTCGGTCGCGAGTACGTCCGCGATCCCGGCTGCCCGAATCGTGTTCCGCGGCATGGCAGCCCACCACCGCGATCCGAAAGCAGGACACCCCTGAACGCCCGCCTTGACCACCGCAACCCTCTCGTGTTCGACACACACGAGCTGGGCCGGCGTCCCGGTGCGCTCCAGCGGCTGACCCGCTCGGTAGCAGCCCCCAAGGACTTCGGTATCGAAGGGGTGATCGGTGTGCCCGAGGGCGCACCGATCAATCTCAAGCTCCGCCTCGAATCCGTCATGGACGGGGTGCTTGTCACAGGCACCTCCCGTGCAACGGCCGTGGGGGAGTGCGTAAGGTGTCTGGAGCCGCTGGAGCTCAGGGTTGCAGCGGATTACCAGGAAATGTTCTCGTACCCTGACGCCGACGACCGTGGCCGCTCGAAAAAAGCGGAACCGGCCGACGACGCCGAGGACGACGAGGACACGCTTCACCTCGAGGACGGCTTGTTCGACCTCGAGTCCGTGCTGCGTGATGCGGTAGTGCTCGCACTGCCGATGCAGCCGGTGTGCCGGGAGGAATGTGCCGGCCTGTGTTCCCAGTGCGGAATCAGGCTGGACGAGAATCCCGATCACAACCATGACGCCGTCGACATCCGTTGGGCGGCACTGCAAGGACTCGCTGGGACCATCCAGGACGGCGAGAAGGACAACATTGGCGGCGCCGCCGAGTCGGGCGTCGACGAGAAGCAGGAGAAGTAGCCGTGGCTGTTCCGAAGCGGAAGATGTCGCGCAGCAACACGCGCCACCGCCGGTCGCAGTGGAAGGCTGCGGTCCCCACCCTGGTTTCGTGTGAGCGTTGCCAGGAGCCGAAGCTTCAGCACATTGCGTGCCCGAGCTGCGGCACTTATAACAAGCGCCAGGTCCTCGAGGTCTGAGCGGCTGTTGAGAGGCACCGTGTCTAGCCACAAAACGGCGGATGACGCCAAGGCGGAAAACGCCAAGAAGCCGGCGGAGAACACGGCCTCGTCCCACACGCTTCTGGAAGGGCGGCTCGGCTATCAGCTCGAGTCCGCCCTTCTGGTGCGTGCGCTGACCCACCGTTCGTACGCGTACGAGAATGGCGGTCTGCCCACCAATGAGCGACTGGAGTTCCTCGGGGACTCCGTGCTCGGTCTGGTGGTCACGGACACGCTGTACCGGACCCATCCCGACCTGCCGGAAGGCCAACTGGCCAAACTGCGGGCCGCTGTGGTCAATTCTCGTGCGCTTGCTGAGGTGGGCCGCGGCCTGGAACTCGGCTCCTTCATCCGGCTCGGCCGGGGCGAAGAGGGCACGGGCGGCAGGGACAAGGCATCCATCCTGGCCGACACCCTTGAAGCGGTGATCGGCGCGGTCTATCTCGATCAAGGTCTGGGCACGGCATCGCAACTGGTGCACCGGCTCTTTGATCCACTGATCGAGAAGTCTTCGAGCCTGGGCGCCGGCCTGGACTGGAAGACGAGTCTCCAAGAACTGACTGCGACCGAAGGGCTCGGTGTTCCCGAGTACCTGGTCACGGAGACCGGACCGGACCACGAAAAAACCTTCACCGCTGCTGCCCGCGTCGGTGGTGTCTCGTACGGCACCGGCACCGGCCGCAGCAAGAAGGAAGCGGAACAGCAGGCGGCGGAGTCCGCGTGGCGCGCGATCAGCGCGGACGCGGACGAGCGCGCGGAGGCGGCCAAGGCCGCTCCCGTGGCGACGACGACCGACGACACAGAGTCGTCTGCCCCGGCCACTGCCTGAGTTCCGAGGCCTTTGACCCAGGTGCCCCCGACCGGATTCCGGTCGGGGGCACCTGGGCACCCACCCCAGGCCGTTCAGCTCCGTCGGCCGCCCTCCCGGAGGAGACCCGTGCCCGAGCTTCCCGAGGTCGAAGTCGTACGCCGCGGGCTGGAACGCTGGGTCACCGGCAGGACCGTCTCCGAGGTGCAGGTCCTGCACCCGCGTGCCGTACGCCGTCATCTCGCGGGCGGCCAGGACTTCGCCACCCGCCTCGAAGGCCACCGCGTCGGCGCCGCGCGCCGACGCGGCAAGTACCTCTGGCTGCCGCTGGAGGACACCGACTCGTCGATCCTCGGCCACCTCGGGATGAGCGGCCAGCTGCTCGTGCAGCCGCAGGGCGCGACGGACGAGAAGCACCTGCGGATCCGTGTCCGCTTCGACGACGCCCTGGACACCGAGCTGCGCTTCGTCGACCAGCGCACCTTCGGCGGGCTGTCGTTGCACGACAACACCCCCGACGGCCTGCCCGACGTCATCGCGCACATCGCACGCGACCCACTGGACCCGGCGTTCGACGAGGCGGCGTTCCATACGGCGATGCGCCTGCGCCGTACGACCGTCAAGCGCGCACTCCTCGACCAGTCGCTGATCAGCGGCGTCGGCAACATCTACGCGGACGAGGCGCTGTGGCGCGCGCGGCTGCACTACGAGCGCCCCACCGCGACCCTCACCCGCCCCCTGTCGACCGAGCTCCTCGGTCATGTGCGGGACGTGATGAACGCGGCCCTCGCCGTCGGTGGAACCAGTTTCGACAGTCTCTACGTCAATGTGAACGGCGAGTCCGGTTACTTCGACCGGTCGCTGGACGCGTACGGGCGCGAGGACGAGCCCTGCCGCCGCTGCGGTACGGCGATGCGCCGGCGCCCCTGGATGAACCGCTCCAGCTACTTCTGCCCCCGCTGTCAGCGTCCGCCGCGCGCGAGCGCCGTCAGGATCTGAGCGCCGCCGACCGGTGAGTGCATCCTGCATTCAGTGGCCAGTACACAAAAGCAAATGCCCCCGTCGCGTTCGACGAGGGCATTTCTGCTGACGCGCGGGGCGATCAGCAGGCGCTCATCAGGGGATCAGAAGCCGAAGTCCTGAGTCCACCAGGGGCCGCCGCCGGCGATATGTACGCCGACGCCCAGGGTCTTGTAGTCGCAGTTCAATATGTTCGCGCGGTGGCCTTCGCTCTTCATCCAGGCATCCATCACCGACCGGGCGTCGGCCTGGCCGCGGGCGATGTTCTCGCCGCCCAGATCGTCGATGCCCGCCTTGTCGGCGCGGTCCCAGGGGGTCGCCCCGTCCGGGTCGGTGTGGTCGAAGAAGCCGCGGGCGGCCATGTCCTGGCTGAAGTCCCCGGCGAGCTTGGCCAGCAGCTGGTTGGGCCGTACCGGGGTGCAGCCGGCCTTCGACCGCTCCTGGTTCACCAGGGTCAGCACGGCGGCCTCGGCGGTCGACGCCGCTCCGGAGCCGACGCCCTTCCCGGCCTTGTCGCCGCTCTCCGTCGCCGGGGGCGTGCGGGGCGGGGCGGGCTCACTGGGGGCCGGCTCGCTGCTCTTGTCGCTCTCGCGCGCCTTGTCCTTCTGGTCGGCGGGCTTCTCCGTCTTGCTGTCCGCGACCGTCTCCCGCTCGGAAGGGGTGGTGGAGGGCTTGGGGGGCTTGGGCGACGGGGACTTCGACGGCGCGTGCGCGCGCTCGGGGCGGTCGGCGGGCGGCGACGCCCCGCCCGTGGGCTCCGCGCTGCTGCCGCCCTGCGCGTCCAGGTCGGCCGGGCCGTTGGCGCGGACCCGCTCGCCCGCGCCGCTGTCGCCGCCCAGGGAGAAGTTTTCACCGCCGGGCAGCAGCCCGGAGGCCACCGCGACGGCGCCCATGGCCACGGCCGCGGAGACGCCGAGGAGCCCGGTCCGTACGGGCGCCGCCCGCCTCTTGCGGCGTCCGCCGCCCCGGTGGCTGCCTGTCCGGCCGTCCGCGTGGTCCGCCGCGGCGGGGCCGGCGGCGGAGCGTCGATGGCGTCCCATCTGGCGTGCCTTCCTCGTGCTCGACGTAATGATCGAAGTCTTAAACATGAATCATCCGAAAGGATGAGGCTCATTGGATCGGGACTGTACGCCATGACGGGTGAGGGTGAAGTGCCTCGTGGGTAATTGGCCGGTTAGCGTGCAGGCATGAACGAAGATGTCCGGCTCACCGCTTGGGTGCGCGGCCGTGTACAGGGAGTGGGCTTCCGCTGGTTCACCAGGGCAAATGCTTTGGAGATCGGCGGCCTCACCGGCTTCGCCCTCAATCTTGACGACGGGCGGGTGCAGGTGGTCGCCGAGGGCCCGCGTGACAATTGCCACCGCCTGCTCCAGTGGCTCGGCTCGGACGACACTCCCGGCCGGGTGGACGGAGTCACCGAGATCTGGAGCACACCGCGTGGCGGATATACCGGGTTCGCGATCCGCTGAGCGAGCTTCCCTGGGGGGCATCCCCAAGCGCGTACAGGGGGGTCCCCCGGCAGCTGCCGGAGACAGAAAGGGCCTGGTGGTTGCCAAGAAAGCCCTGTCGTGGAAAGCTCCCCGAGAACGGATGATCCATCCGCCCCCAGGGCCCCGCAGTAGAGGTGGCGCCGCGCGACGCGCGGCAGCACGCCCCCGGGTCGCCCGTCGATACGGCGCGTGATCGTGTTGACCGTCAAACTTTTTGGTGAGACTCTGGAATCCCCGCGCACCTTAGCTGTTTGGCATTGAGAACGACAGAGATGACAAGCACCGCGGGTGCGATTCCCTCACGACCCACCAACGCTTCGGTCGGTCACTCAATGTGGAGGACCATCCATCATGGCAAAGGCGCTTCTCGGTTACGTCGGCGGTTCCGACCCGCGACTCCTCGCCGAGATGCGACGGCTTCAGCAGCGCGTTCAGGATCTTGAATCCGAGCTCAACCGGATTCAGGACGAGAACGACACGCTCAGCGCCGCCGCTCAGCACCGTGGAGATTCGATGCTCGACGGCATCGACATCGACGTACCCCAGGCGGAGCCTGCGCTCACCTGATCCAGGCCCGTAAAAGAGCCCGTCAGGCTGTTTGTGCAGCCGCTTGAGATCTACGTATCGAGATCTACTCAAGATCCACCAGCAAGGCATTACAAAGGGACGCTTCGGCGTCCCTTCTTTCTTTCCGCCCCGTCCGTGGCACCCTTCCCTTACCGTCTGATGTGCCCTGCACCTTAATGGGCGAAACCGACAGTGAGAGGTAGAGTCCGGCGGCGTGCATCTCAAGGCCATGACCCTCCGCGGTTTCAAATCCTTCGCATCGGCCACAACTCTGCGGTTCGAGCCAGGTATCACCTGTGTCGTCGGCCCCAATGGCTCCGGCAAGTCCAATGTGGTGGACGCGCTGTCCTGGGTCATGGGCGAACAGGGGGCCAAGTCGCTGCGCGGCGGCAAGATGGAGGACGTCATCTTCGCCGGTACCACCGGGCGCCCGGCGCTCGGCCGCGCGGAGGTCTCGCTCACCATCGACAACAGCGACGGCGCGCTGCCCATCGACTACGCCGAAGTCACCATTACGCGGATCATGTTCCGCAACGGCGGCAGCGAATATCAGATCAATGGCGATACGTGCCGACTGCTCGATATCCAGGATTTGCTCTCCGACTCCGGTATCGGGCGGGAGATGCATGTCATCGTCGGGCAGGGCCAGCTCGACTCCGTACTGCACGCCGATCCGATGGGGCGCCGCGCTTTCATCGAGGAGGCCGCCGGGGTGCTCAAGCACCGCAAGCGCAAAGAGAAGGCGCTGCGGAAGCTGGACGCGATGCAGGTCAATCTCTCGCGCGTGCAGGACCTGACCGACGAACTACGCCGCCAGCTCAAGCCGTTGGGCCGGCAGGCGGCGGTGGCGCGGCGGGCCACCGTCATCCAGGCCGACCTGCGCGACTCCCGGCTGCGGCTGCTCGCCGACGATCTGGTCAGGCTGCGCTCCGCGCTCAGCACCGAGATCGCCGACGAGGCCGCGCTCAAGGAGCGCAAGGACGCGGCCGATGCGCAGCTGAAGGCCGCGCTGGCGCGCGAGGCGGAGCTGGAGGACGAGGTACGCCGTCTCACGCCGCGGCTGCAGCGCGCGCAGCAGACCTGGTACGAGCTGTCGCAGCTGGCCGAGCGGGTACGCGGCACGATCTCGCTCGCCGACGCCAGGGTGAAGAGCGCGAGCGCGTTGCCCGAGGAGGAGCGGCGCGGGCGCGACCCCGAGGACATGGAGCGCGAGGCGGCCAGGGTCCGCGAGCAGGAGGCGGAACTGGAGGCCGCGCTGGAGTCGGCGCAGCGCGCGTTGGAGGACACCGCCGAGCACCGCGCCGAGCTGGAGCGGGAGTTGGCGGCCGAGGAGCGCAGGATCAAGGACGCGGCCCGCGCCATCGCCGACCGGCGCGAGGGGCTGGCCCGGCTCCACGGGCAGGTCAACGCGGCTCGCGGCAGGGCCGGTTCGGCCCAGGCGGAGATCGACCGGCTGGCCGCGGCGCGGGACGCGGCCCAGGACCGGGCGGGCGCGGCGCAACAGGAGTACGAGCAGCTCAAGGCCGAGGTCGACGGGCTGGACGCGGGCGACACCGAGCTGGCCGAGCAGCACGACAGCGCGAAGCAGGCCCTCGCGAACGCGGAGGCCGCGCTCACCGCCGCCAGGGAATCGGCGACCTCAGCCGAGCGCAGGCGGGCCGCCACGTCCGCCCGGCACGACGCGCTGGCGCTCGGGCTGCGCCGCAAGGACGGCACGGGGGCGCTGCTCGGCGCCCGCGACCGGCTGGCGGGCCTGGTCGGTCCGGCCGCCGAACTGCTCACGGTCGCACCGGGCTTCGAAGTCCCCGTCGCCGCGGCGCTCGGCGCGGCGGCCGACGCGATCGCGGTGACGGACCCGGCGACGGCGGCCGAAGCCATCCGCCTGCTGCGCAAGCAGGACGCGGGGCGCGCCGCGCTGCTACCGGGCGCGGTGCGCGTGTACGAGGGTGAGCCTGAAGATTTCCCGGGGGCGACCGGGACGGGCGGTGCAGGTGCGGACGGTTCCGAGGACGGCCCTGACAGTGGCCCGCCGCGGGTGGCCGACCTGGTGCGCGGCCCTGAGGGGCTGATGCGCGGTGTGCGGCGGCTGCTGCGGGACATGGTCGTCGTCGGAACGCTGGAGGACGCCGAGGACCTGATCGCGGGTCGGCCCGAGCTGACCGCCGTGACCGCCGAGGGCGATGTCCTGGGCGCGCACTTCGCCCAAGGTGGGTCCGCGGGCGCGCCGAGCCTCATCGAAGTACAGGCGTCGGTCGACGAGGCAGCCGCCGAGCTTGCGGAGCTGGCCGTGCGGTGCGAGGAGCTGGCCGGGGCGCAGCAGCGGGCGGCGGAGCGGCGTACCACGTGTGTCGCGCTCGTCGAGGAGTTGGGGGAGCGGCGCAGGGACTCAGACCGGGAGAAATCGGCGGTCGCGCAGCAACTGGGCGGCCTGGCGGGCCAGGCCCGCGGCGCCGCTGGGGAGGCGGAGCGGTCGGCCGCCGCCGCCGCGAAGGCCCAGGACGCGCTGGAGCGGGCGGCCGAGGAGGCCCAGGAGCTGGCGGAGCGCCTGTCGGTCGCGGAGGAGACCGGGGAGGGGGCCGAGGAGGAACCGGACACCTCCGTACGGGACCGGCTGGCCGCCGACGGCGCCAACGCACGCCAGACCGAGATGGAGGCCAGGCTCCAGGTCCGTACGCACGAGGAGCGGGTGAAGGCTCTCGCGGGGCGGGCGGACTCGCTGGACCGGGGGGCGCGCGCGGAGCGTGAGGCGCGGGCGCGCGCCGAGCAGCGGCGCGCCAGGCTGCGGCACGAGGCGCAGGTGGCGGCGGCCGTCGCGGCCGGCGCCCGCCAGCTCCTCGCGCATGTCGAGGTGTCGCTCGTACGGGCCGACGAGGAGCGCACCGCGGCCGAGGGCGCCAAGGCGGAGCGTGAGCGCGATCTGGTGGCGGAGCGCGGCCGGGGCCGGGACCTCAAGGGCGAGCTCGACAAGTTGACTGATTCGGTTCACCGCGGCGAGGTACTGGGGGCGGAGAAGAGGCTGCGCATCGAGCAGCTGGAGTCCAAGGCCCTGGAGGAACTCGGTATGGAGCCGGCAGGACTGGTGGCGGAATACGGGCCCGATCAGGCGGTACCGCCGTCGCCCCCCGCCGAGAACGAGGAACTGCCCGAGGATCCCCAGGACCCGCGCAATCTACCGAGGCCCTTCGACCGGGCCGAGCAGGAGAAGCGGCTCAGGGCAGCCGAACGGGCGTATCAGCAGCTCGGGAAGGTGAACCCGCTGGCTCTTGAGGAGTTCGCGGCGCTGGAGGAACGGCACAAGTTCCTCTCCGAGCAGCTTGAAGACCTGAAGAAGACACGGATCGACCTGATGCAGGTGATCAAGGAGGTCGACGAGCGGGTCGAGCAGGTGTTCAGCGAGGCGTTCCGGGACACGGCACGGGAGTTCGAAGGGGTCTTCTCGCGGCTCTTCCCGGGCGGCGAGGGACGGCTGATCCTGACAGATCCCGACAACATGCTCACCACGGGCGTGGACGTCGAGGCACGGCCGCCCGGCAAGAAGGTCAAGCGGCTGTCGCTGCTCTCCGGAGGGGAGCGTTCCCTGACGGCCATCGGGATGCTGGTGGCGATCTTCAAGGCCAGGCCGAGCCCGTTCTATGTGATGGACGAGGTCGAGGCGGCGCTCGACGACACCAATCTGCAGCGGCTGATCCGGATCATGGAGGAGCTCCAGGAGAGTTCCCAGCTGATCGTGATCACTCACCAGAAGCGGACGATGGAGGTGGCCGACGCGCTGTACGGGGTCTCCATGCAGGGGGACGGCGTCTCCAAGGTCATCAGCCAGCGGCTTCACTGAAGGCTCTTCATGACTTGAACACAACTCGCCTCAGTGTGGCGTGACTCTCGGAAAGACCCCCTTCCATCTTCGAAACTTGAAGACATAGTCTCTGCAACGTTGTTTTTACCTTCAAGTGGTGGGCGGTCTGACGTTGTACGCCACTTGAACTGCTTGCCCCCCCACGTCAGGCAACGCGGCCAGGCCCCAGGAGTTCATGTGACCAGCACAGCGCAACCACCGGCTTCCGGAGCCCGTAACGCCCACCCGGACCACCTCGGGCACATCATCTTCATCACGGCGGCAGCCGCGATGGGCGGCTTCCTGTTCGGATACGACAGCTCGGTGATCAACGGCGCGGTCGAAGGCATCCGCGGCAAGTACGACGTCGGATCCGCCACCCTCGCCCAGGTCATCGCCATCGCCCTGATCGGCTGCGCCATCGGCGCGGCCGCCGCGGGCCGGATCGCCGACCGTATCGGCCGCATCTACGTGATGCGGATCGCCGCCGCGCTGTTCACGATCAGCGCGGTGGGCTCCGCGCTGCCGTTCGCCCTCTGGGACCTCGCCATCTGGCGGGTGCTCGGCGGCATCGCCATCGGCATGGCCTCGGTCATCGGCCCCGCCTATATCGCGGAGGTCGCCCCGCCCGCGTACCGCGGCCGTCTCGGCTCCTTCCAGCAGGGCGCGATCGTCCTCGGCATCGCCGTCTCGCAGCTCGTCAACTGGGCCATCCTCAACTGGGCCGACGGCGACCAGCGCGGCAAGGTGCTCGGCATCGAGGCCTGGCAGGTCATGCTCGGCGTGATGGTCGTCCCGGCCGTCATCTACGGCATGCTCTCCTTCGCGATCCCCGAGTCCCCGCGCTTCCTGATCTCCGTGGGCAAGACCGGCCGGGCCAGGGCGATCCTGGCCGACGTCGAGGGCAAGAACGTCGACCTCGACGCCCGCGTCGCCGAGATCGAGCACGCGATGCACAGCGAGCACAAGTCCACCTTCAAGGACCTGCTCGGCAGCCGCTTCGGATTCCTGCCGATCGTCTGGGTGGGTATCGGCCTGTCGGTCTTCCAGCAGCTCGTCGGTATCAACGTCGCCTTCTACTACTCCGCGACGCTGTGGCAGTCGGTGGGCATCGACCCGAGCGAATCGTTCTTCTACTCGTTCACCACATCGATCATCAACATCATCGGCACCGTGATCGCGATGCTGTTCGTCGACCGGATCGGCCGCAGGCCACTCGCGCTCATCGGCTCGACCGGTATGGCGATCGCCCTCGCCTTCGAGGCCTGGGCCTTCTCCGCCGACCTGGTCGACGGCAAGTTGCCGCACACCCAGGGCATCGTCGCGCTGATCGCGGCCCACACCTTCGTGCTCTTCTTCGCCCTCTCGTGGGGCGTGGTGGTCTGGGTCTTCCTCGGCGAGATGTTCCCCAACCGGCTGCGCGCCGCCGCGCTGGGTGTCGCCGCGTCCGCGCAGTGGATCGCCAACTGGGCCATCACGGCGAGCTTCCCGAGCCTGGCCGACTGGAACCTCTCCGGGACGTACGTCATCTACACGTTCTTCGCGGTGCTCTCGATCCCCTTCGTGCTCAAATTCGTGAAGGAGACCAAGGGCAAAACGCTGGAGGAAATGGGCTGACGCGCCCTCGCCCAGTTCTGTCGCGTACTGCCCCGGCTCAGCTCTTGAGCCGGGGCAGTACGTCTTCACAGAGCAGATGCAGGCTGCGCCAGCCCTCGTCGACCGGCATGCCCCCGCACAGCGGATGCAGGACCAGGCTCGCCGTGTCGCCGCCGCCCTCCGCCAGCGCCACACACGCGTCGGGCGTGAGCACCCGGTACACGCCCTCGTCGCGCAGCTCGTCGACGGTCGTGGCGGTGGACCGCACCGCGGATCGGATGCCCTTCGACTGCCAGGAGGCGTACGTCCGCGCCTCGTGCAGGAAGTGCTCGCCGTACTGGGCCCAGGTGTGGTCCGGGTCCCGCGAGATGTGCAGCAGCGCGGTCTCGGCCGCGGGCATCATGCAGAAACCCTCGGTCCGGTACTCCGCGCGCCGCGCCTGGTAGTACGCCTCAAGCTCAGGCAGATGCGCGCTCGGGAAGAACGGCAGCCCAAGACGGGCGGCCCGCCGGGCCGCGGCCTCGGAGCTGCCGCCGACCAGCAGCATCGGGTGGGGCTGGGTGAACGGACGCGGGGTGACGCGGACCGTGCGGTCGCGGTACGTGAAGGGCTCGCCGGTCCACGCCTTCAGCAGCGTCTCAAGGAGCTCGTCCTGGAGCCTGCCGCGCCGGTTCCACGGGACGCCGTGGGCCTCGTACTCCTCGGGCCGGTAACCGATCCCCGCGACCGTGACCAGCCGGCCGCCGCTGAGCAGATCGAGTACGGCGATGTCCTCGGCCAGCCGCAAAGGGTCGTACAGCGGGCCGATGACCGCGGAGACGGTGACGCCGATGCGGCGGGTGGCGCCGAAGACCGCGCCCGCGAAGGTGAAGGGGGAGGGGAGCCAGCCGTTGGTCGCGCCGTGGTGCTCCTCGGTCTGGACAGTGGGGATGCCGCGGTCGTCTGCGTACGCGGCCATCTCCAGCGCGGCGCGATAGCGGGCGGAGGGTCTCCGGGGTCGCGTGGGGGTCGACGAGATTGAACCTGACCACTGTGACGGTCATGGCGGACGTCCCCCTTCGCCGGGTGGTGGGTGGCGAAGGAGGAGGTTAGCTGACGATGCGTCAGATAGACAGGGTCGCGGCGGGCTCCGGCTCGGTGCGGGCCGCGGGGTCGCTCGTCACGGTCGAGTCCTTGGGCCTCGGCAGCAGCGCGTACAGCAGCCCCGACACCACGATCGTCGCCGCCCAGCCCAGGCCGTTGCGCCCGATCCAGGAGCCGGCCAGCGGGCCGGTGAACCAGTCGACCTTGGTGAACAGGAGGCCCACCAGCAGGGCGACACCCCACGAGGCCATCGCGGACCAGGCGAAGCCGCCGCGGTACCAGTAGGCGCTGGTGCGCGTCGTGTTCATCAGGGCGTCGCCGTCGTAGGTGCGGCGGCGCAGCATGTCCACGCCGAAGACGCCGATCCACGCCGAGAACGCCACCGCGAGCAGCGTCAGGAAGGAGATGAAGGAACCGAAGAAGCTGGTCGCGACCACCATCAGCAGGAAACCGAAGATCAGGCTGATGATCGCGTTCACGCTGACCGCCCAGGCGCGCGGCACCTTGATGCCGAGCGTCTGCGCGGTGAAGCCGGCCGAGTACATCGACATCGAGTTGATCAGCAGCATGCCGACCAGGGCGATCAGCAGATACGGAACGGCGATCCAGGTCGGCAGCAGCTCACCGATGAAGGAGACCGGGTCGGAGGCCGACGCCAGGTCCGGCGTGCTGACGGCCATCACCGCGCCCATCAGCACCATCGGCAGGACGACGACGCCTGCACCACCGATCGTGGTGCCGACCAGCGCCTTGCCGGACGCCTTGCGCGGCAGGTAGCGGGTGAAGTCGGGGCCCGAGGGGACCCAGCTGATGCCGCCGGCCGCGATGGTGCCGATGCCCGCGATCATCATCGCGGTGGACCCGGCCGGCTTGGCGAAGACGGCGGACCAGTCGGTGTCGGCGATCAGATAGGCCAGTACGAGCACGCTGAAGGCGCCGAAGAGGTACGTCGACCAGGTGCTGCACCGGCGCAGGGCGTTGATGCCCAGACCCGACACAACGAACGTGCAGCCGACGAAGAGCAGCAGCGTCACCACGATCAGCGCGGTGTTGCTCTGGATGCCGAAGAGCAGATCGAGCACGGTCAGCACGGCGTACGCGCCGGTCACCGCGTTGATCGTCTCCCAGCCCCAGCGGGCGACCCAGATGAGCGAGCCGGGGAAGAGATTGCCTCGCTGGCCGAAGACGGCGCGCGAGAGGGCCATGCCGGGGGAGCCGCCGCGCTTGCCCGCGATGGAGATCAGGCCGACCAGACCGTACGACAGGACGGGCGCCGCGAAGGCGACGGCCAGCACCTGCCAGATGTTCAGGCCGTTGGAGACGACCAGGCCCGCACCCATGGTGAGAAGGAGCACGCTGATATTGGCGGCGACCCAGGTGGGAAAGAGTTCACGGACACGGCCCGAGCGTTCGGCGTCGGGAACGGGTTCGAGACCGCGGGTCTCTATCGCGCTCCCGGACTCGGGGGCGGTCGCTTCAGGCATGGGGGAACTCCGTGCAGAGGTGGGGGGAACCAACAGCATCCTACGGTCACACCGACCTACGGTCACACCAAAAGGTCTAAATTGCCCCTAGCTTCCTGGTGTGATCCTCCAAGGAGGTTGGCCGGATGCGGGGGTGACTGATACTGGGAGGGTTATGGAAATCGTCATTCTTGTTGTTCTCATCGCCCTGGTCGCGGTCGGCGCGATCAGCGGGCTCGTGGTCGGCAGCCGCAGGAAGAAGCAGCTGCCGCCCGCATCGCCGCCGAGCGCCCCGACCATCACAGCTCCGCCCGCCGAGCCGCAGGTTGGCGAGGACGCGGCACCACCGCGCGACGAGGCGCGCCGGACCGTCGAGGAGGTGGACCTCCCCGACGCCGAGACGGCCCTGGGGGAGCCCGCCGCCGTCGAGGATCCGGTCGTCGCACCGCCCGTCGCGCCCGAGATCGAGGTCCCCGAGCCCACCGCGGGCCGCCTGGTGCGGCTGCGCGCCCGGCTCGCCCGCTCGCAGAACTCGCTCGGCAAGGGTCTGCTCACCCTCCTCTCCCGTGAGCACCTCGACGACGACACCTGGGAGGAGATCGAGGACACGCTGATTACCGCGGACGTCGGAGTCGCCCCCACCCAGGAGCTGGTCGAGCGGCTGCGCGAGCGCGTCCGGGTGCTCGGCACCCGTTCGCCCGAGGAGCTGCGCACGCTTCTGCGCGAGGAACTGCTCCGCCTCCTCGACACCGAGATGGACCGCACGGTCAGGACCGAAGGCGGCGAGGAGACCCCCGGCGTCGTCATGGTCGTCGGCGTCAACGGCACCGGCAAGACCACCACCACCGGCAAGCTCGCCCGCGTCCTGGTGGCCGACGGCCGCAGCGTGGTGCTGGGCGCGGCGGACACTTTCCGCGCCGCCGCCGCCGATCAGCTCCAGACCTGGGGCGAGCGGGTCGGCGCGCGCACGGTGCGCGGCCCCGAGGGCGGCGACCCCGCGTCGGTCGCCTTCGACGCGGTGAAGGAAGGTATCGCCGAGGGCGCGGACGTCGTGCTCATCGACACCGCCGGGCGGCTGCACACCAAGACCGGGCTCATGGACGAGCTCGGCAAGGTCAAGCGCGTCGTGGAGAAGCACGGCCCGCTGGACGAGGTGCTGCTCGTGCTCGACGCGACGACCGGGCAGAACGGTCTGGTCCAGGCGCGGGTGTTCGCCGAGGTCGTGGAGATCACCGGCATTGTGCTCACCAAGCTGGACGGGACGGCCAAGGGCGGCATCGTGATCGCGGTCCAACGCGAGCTGGGCGTGCCGGTGAAGCTGGTCGGCCTGGGCGAGGGCGCCGACGATCTCGCGCCGTTCGAGCCAGAGGCGTTCGTCGACGCGCTGATCGGCGACTGACCCGCGCGAGCGACCCCGTACGAGCCCCTGGGTGCGAGGGATTGAGTACGAGGGATTACGTACGTGGGGCTTACGTGCGGGCGAAGAAGGGCCCCACCGCATGGTGCAGATGCGGTGGGGCACTTCGGTTTCATGGGTCCCTCAGGGCAGCAGCCGGTGGCAGATGTACGCGAGGGTGCCGAGCAGCAGCCGGGCCTGCGGCGGCGCCTCCGCCGTGTCCAGGGCCGGCGGGCGCAGCCAGCGGACCGGTCCCAGGCCGCCGAGGTCGGAGGGCGGCGCCGTGATGTGATCGCCGGCGCCCAGACCGTGCAGGTCGAGGTCCGCGTCGTCCCAGCCCATCCGGTAGAGCAGCTGCGGAAGCTCGGCGGTCGCCCCCGGGGCCACGAAGAAGTGCGCCCGGCCGTCCGGGGTGGTGGCCACCGGGCCGAACGGCAGCCCCATCCGCTCCAGCCGTACGAGCGCCCGGCGCCCCGCGGTCTCGGCCACGTCGATGACATCGAAGGTGCGGCCCACCGGCAGCAGTACCGCCGCGCCGGGAAACTGTGACCAGGCCTTGGTGACCTCGTCGAGGGTGGCGCCCGCGGGCACTTCGGGCGCGAACTCCAGCGGATGGGCGCCCGGTGACCCGCACCCGGCATCCTCGCACGAACACTCCCGGGTCCCGCTGCCCCCGGCCGAGGTCCCGGCCCTGGCACCCGGCCGCACGGCCCAGCCCCACAGTCCGGTGTACTCGGCCACCGTTGTGCACTCTGATGCGCGGCCGCGGCGCCGTGAGGCGGACCTGATCTCGCGGATGCCACCGATCGTGAAGCCCATGCCCCCTCCAACGGGTGAAAAGCGCCGGTGGTTACGATCCGGAGTGGCCCGGTGACGGTGTGTCCCGCCCGTAGGGGTCGGGCGGCGCACTGTGTCCATGGGGGTGGTGCGGACCGGCCCGCGCGCCCCGGCGCGCTTCGCTCCACCGACTCCTGATCGTCGTATGTCAAGTGAATCGCGCCTGGCGGCGGGGGAGTTCATTCGAAGGGGTGGCGAATGGTGGCGTTTCAGGGATCGCCCTCGCCGGAGGGGTGATCGTAGGATTACTTTCAGTACACGAACCTCGGAACGAGTGCGCATCTGGGTATGCCGGAGGCAACCCGTTTTCCTGTTCGAGGGGGCGCATCCTCCGGACAGGAGGCCACAACTCGCGGCATTCTGTTAAGGGTTCGTGCAAAAGAGGATTCAGCGGGATGGGGGCTTCCAGTGAGCGGCAGCGGCAGCGGCGCAGGCGGTTTGAACGCTGAAAAGCGCCCGAACGAGCAGCTGGGCTCGTGGTTCGCACGCAGCGGCTGGTCCAAGGGAGAGCTGGCACGCCAAGTCAACCGCAGAGCGCGACAGATGGGCGCCCATCACATCAGCACGGACACCTCACGGGTCCGCCGCTGGCTGGACGGTGAGCAGCCGCGCGAGCCGATCCCGCGCATCCTCTCCGAGCTCTTCTCCGAGCGCTTCGGCAGCGTCGTCGCCGTGGAGGAAATCGGACTGCGCTCCGCCCACCAGTCGCCGTCGGTGTCCGGCGTCGACCTGCCCTGGGCCGGCCCGCAGACGGTCGCGCTGCTCAGCGAGTTCTCGCGCAGCGACCTGATGCTCGCCCGGCGCGGCTTCCTCGGGACCTCGCTTGCGCTGTCCGCCGGTCCCGCGCTCATCGAGCCCATGCAGCGCTGGCTGGTGCCCTCTCCGCCCGGCGAGCCAGGACACCCGGAGCCGGCTGCCGCGTCACGGCGGCCCTCACGGCTCTCGGGTCCCGAGCTGGACCTGCTGGAGTCCACGACCATGATGTTCCGCCAGTGGGACGCCCAGTGCGGAGGCGGACTGCGCCGCAAGGCCGTCGTCGGACAGCTCCACGAAGTGACCGACCTGCTCCAGGAGTCACAGCCCGCTGTCACCTCCAAGCGGCTCTTCCGGTGCGCGGCGGAGCTGGCGGAGCTGGCCGGCTGGATGAGTTACGACGTGGGGCTCCAGCCCACCGCGCAGAAGTATTTCGTCCTCGCCCTGCACGCCGCCAAGGAGGCGGGCGACAAGCCGCTCGGCTCGTACGTCCTGTCCAGCATGAGCCGCCAGATGATCCACCTCGGCCGCCCCGACGACGCCCTGGAACTGGTCCACCTCGCGCAGTACGGCAGCAGGGACTGCGCCACCCCCAGGACCCAGGCCATGCTGTATGCGATGGAGGCCCGCGCGTACGCGAACATGGGCCAGCCCAGCAAGTGCAAGCGGGCCGTCAGGATGGCCGAGAACACCTTCGAGGACTCCGGCCTGGACGGCGAGCCGGAGCCCGACTGGATCCGCTTCTTCTCCGAGGCCGAGCTCAACGGGGAAAACGCGCACTCCTACCGCGACCTGGCCTATGTGGCCGGTCGCAGCCCCACCTACGCCTCACTGTCCGAGCCGGTGATGCAGCGCGCCGTGGACCTCTTCGGCAAGGACTCGGAGCACCAGCGGTCGTACGCACTCAACCTCATCGGCATGGCCACCGTGCATCTGCTCAAGAAGGAGCCCGAGCAGTCCGTGGTGCTGTCGGGGCAGGCGCTGCGCGTCGCCAGGAGCGTGCGCTCGGAGCGGGTCAACAACCGCCTCCGCAAGACGGTCGACACGGCCGCCAGAGACTTCGGCGACGTCGCCGAGGTCCTCGATCTGACCGACCAGCTCGCCGCCCAGCTGCCCGAAGCGGCCGAAGCGGTCTGAGCGGGCGGCTCACCCACGCCGGCCGCGACAGTCACCCCGTACAGCCCGACTCGGCTCCTCCACGCCAGGTCAGCGGGTGCCTGTCGCGGCCGGTTCCCGATGTGCCCGGGCGCGGGCCGCTCCGATGAGGGCAGAGGGTATCCGCGTTACTCGCACGCGACCCGGGAGTTCATTCGTACGTAACACGTGGGACCTCTTCGTCACTGTGGCGAAACATCGTGCGGCACTGACCGAAACGGCGCTGGGCCAACCTCAGGGCGCATAACCGGCCCACCCCTTTCTTGCCGTACAAGCCAACAGGCTCCGCCCCCGCACGGGCCGCACCGACGACGAGGAGACGCCGATGCCTCCAGGCATCACGACGCTTGCCGCAGACGCCCCAGAGCTGTCTGCCGCCAATACCGGCTTCATGCTCATCTGTTCCGCCATGGTGATGCTCATGACGCCTGGCCTGGCCTTCTTCTACGGAGGCATGGTCCGCGTCAAGTCGACGCTGAACATGCTGATGATGAGCTTCATCAGCCTCGGGATCGTCACGATCCTGTGGGTGCTCTACGGGTTCAGCCTCGCCTTCGGCGCCGATATCGGATCCGTCATCGGCTGGTCCTCCGACTACGTCGGCCTGGGCGGCATCGGAGTCACCGAACTCTGGGGCGGCTACACCATCCCGGTCTATGTCTTCGCCGTGTTCCAGCTGATGTTCGCGGTGCTCACCCCCGCTCTCATCAGCGGTGCGCTGGCCGACCGGGTGAAGTTCACCGCCTGGGCCCTGTTCATCGCCCTGTGGGTCACCGTCGTCTACTTCCCGGTCGCGCACTGGGTGTGGGCCGAGGGCGGCTGGCTCTTCGACCTGGGCGTCATCGACTTCGCGGGCGGCACCGCCGTCCACATCAACGCGGGCGCGGCCGCACTCGGCGTGATCCTCGTCATCGGCAAGCGCGTCGGGTTCAAGAAGGACCCGATGCGCCCGCACAGCCTTCCGCTGGTCATGCTCGGCGCCGGTCTGCTGTGGTTCGGCTGGTTCGGCTTCAACGCCGGCTCCTGGCTGGGCAACGACGACGGCGTCGGCGCGGTGATGTTCGTCAACACCCAGGTCGCCACCGCAGCGGCGATGCTCGCCTGGCTCGCGTACGAGAAGCTCCGCCACGGCTCCTTCACCACCCTCGGCGCCGCCTCCGGCGCGGTCGCGGGCCTCGTCGCCATCACCCCGTCCGGCGGCTCCGTCAGCCCGCTCGGTGCCATCGCGGTCGGCGCCATCGCCGGTGTGCTGTGCGCCATGGCCGTCGGCCTGAAGTACAAGCTCGGATACGACGACTCCCTGGACGTCGTCGGCGTCCACCTCGTCGGCGGTGTCGTGGGCTCGCTCCTCGTCGGCTTCTTCGCCACCGGCGGTGTGCAGTCCGACGCCAAGGGCCTCTTCTACGGCGGCGGGCTCGAACAGCTCGGCAAGCAGGCCGTCGGAGTCTTCGCGGTCCTGGCCTACTCTCTGATCGTCTCCGCTGTCCTCGCGTTCGCCATCGACAAGACGATGGGCATGCGTGTCGACGAGGACGTCGAGGTCGCGGGCATCGACCAGGTCGAGCACGCCGAGACGGGCTACGACTTCAGCGGAGCCGGCGGCGGCTCGGCCTCCCGAACGGCCGTCCACGCCCCGGGCCGGACCGACACGGCCGGAGCCGGGCCGAAGACCAAGAAGGTGGACGCATGAAACTCATCACCGCAGTCGTCAAGCCGCACCGGCTCGACGAGATCAAGGAGGCACTCCAGGCCTTCGGCGTCCAGGGGCTGACGGTCACCGAGGCCAGCGGGTACGGCCGCCAGCGCGGCCACACCGAGGTCTACCGCGGCGCCGAGTACACCGTCGACCTCGTACCGAAGATCCGCATCGAGGTGCTGGTCGAGGACAGTGACGCCGAACAGCTCATCGACGTGGTGGTGAAAGCCGCCCGCACGGGCAAGATCGGCGACGGCAAGGTGTGGAGCGTCCCCGTCGAGACGGCGGTCCGGGTGCGGACCGGCGAACGCGGCCCGGACGCCCTCTAGGAGTGTCCTGAAGATCTTGAGATCACGCCCGTATTACACCAGTTCGACGGGATTGACATTTACTGGCAATCCGGGGTGATCCGGGTGGCCGGAGCAAGATCTCCATCGGCCTTCTAGGACCCTCTGAGGATCTCCTCGGGCCTTCACTCGTTGGGCCTCCGGAGAACCTCGTGGAACGAAAGCGTGAACGGGAGCTGCTGGGTGACGAGCGTTGAAGTGAGCACCGGAACAGAAGACTCGGGACCCAGCGGCTACGCGGCGGCCCGGCTGACCGACGAGTGGCTGGAAGCGCTGTTCAGCACAGCCGCACGGTCGGCCGGCGTACGGGGCGCCGCCCTGGTCGCCGTCGGCGGCTACGGCCGCGGCGAGCTCTCGCCGCGCAGCGACCTCGACCTGCTGCTCCTGCACGACGGCAACGCCGAGAAGGGCGCCATCGCCGCACTCGCGGACCGCGTCTGGTACCCCGTGTGGGACCTGGGCCTGGACCTCGACCATTCCGTACGGACACCCGCTGAGGCCCGCAAGACGGCGGGTGAGGACCTCAAGGTGCAGCTCGGGCTGCTCGACGCCCGTCATGTGGCCGGCGACCTGGGGCTCACCGCCGGGATGCGCACCGCGGTACTCGCCGACTGGCGCAACCTCGCGCCCAAACGCCTGCCCGAACTCCACGAGCTGTGCCAGGAGCGCGCCGCGCGCCAGGGCGAACTGCAATACCTCCTGGAGCCCGACCTCAAGGAGGCGCGCGGCGGACTGCGGGACGCCACCGTGCTGCGCGCCGTCGCGGCCTCCTGGCTCGCCGACGCCCCGCGCGAAGGCCTCGACGGGGCGCGCCGCAGGCTCCTCGACGTACGCGACGCACTGCACCTGACGACCGGCCGCGCCACCGACCGCCTCGCCCTCCAGGAACAGGACCAGGTCGCCGCCGAACTCGGCCTGCTCGACGCCGACACCCTGCTGCGGGAGGTGTACGAGTCGGCCCGCACCATCTCGTACGCCAGCGACGTCACCTGGCGCGAAGTGAACCGGGTGCTGCGCGCCCGCTCCGTGCGCCCCCGGCTGCGCGCCATGCTCGGCAGCAGGCCAGCCAATGAGCGCACCCCCCTCGCGGAGGGCGTGGTCGAGCAGGAGGGCGAGGTGGTGCTCGCCCGCACCGCGCGCCCCGAACGCGACCCCGTGCTCCCCCTGCGGGCAGCCGCAGCCGCGGCCCAGTCGGAGCTGCCGATGTCCATGCACGCCGTACGGCGCATGGCCGCCACCACACGCCCCCTGCCCGTGCCGTGGCCCGCCGAGGCGCGCCAGGAACTCATCACGCTGCTCGGCGCCGGGCAGGCGACCATTGGGGTGTGGGAGGCGCTGGAGGCGGAAGGGCTGATCACCCGGCTGCTGCCGGACTGGGAGCGGGTGCGCTGCCGCCCGCAGCGCAACGCCGTACACACCTGGACCGTCGACCGGCACCTGGTGGAGACCGCTGTGCAGGCCTCCTCACTGACCCGCCGGGTCGGCCGCCCCGACCTGCTGCTGATCGCCGCCCTCCTGCACGACATCGGCAAGGGCTGGCCGGGGGACCATTCGGTCGCCGGCGAGATCATCGCCCGCGACGTGGCCACCCGGATCGGCTTCACCAGCCAGGACGTCGATGTGATCGCCACGCTCGTACGTCACCACCTTCTCCTCGTCGAGACCGCCACCCGCCGCGACCTGGACGACCCGGCCACCGTCCGGGCCGTCGCCGACGCCGTCGGCTCGACGGGCACCCTGGAACTGCTGCACGCCCTCACGGAGGCCGACGCGCTGGCCACCGGGCCCGCCGCCTGGAGCACCTGGCGCGGCTCCCTCGTCACCGACCTGGCCAAGCGGGTCGCCGCCGTGCTGGTCGGCGAGGCGCCCGCCGCCCCCGAGCAGTCCACCGCCCTCAGCGCCGAACAGGAGCGCCTCGCCATCGAGGCCTTCCGTACCGGCGGCCCGGTCCTGTCGCTGCACGCCCAGACGGAGGAGCCCGCCGCTGACGAGGGCGGCGCGCCGGAGCCGCTCGGCGTCGAGCTGCTGATCGCCGTACCCGACCAGCCCGGGGTGCTCCCGGCCGTGGCCGGCGTCCTCGCGATGCACCGGCTGACCGTACGCACGGCGGAGTTGCGGGCCGCCGAGCTGCCCGACCCGGTGGCCGCCGACGGCGAAGCCCCCTCGGGGGTGCTGCTGCTCGACTGGCGGGTCGCGGCCGAGTACGGCTCGCTGCCGCAGGCGACCCGGCTGCGGGCCGATCTCGTACGGGCCCTGGACGGCTCGCTGGACATTCCGGCGCGGCTCGCGGAGCGCGAGAAGGCGTACGCGAAGAACCCGCGCCGCCGCGGTTCCCACGCTCCGCCGCCGCGCGTGACGGTGGCGTCGGCGGGCTCACAGGTCGCGACGGTGATCGAGGTGCGCGCGCAGGACGCCCCGGGTCTGCTCTACCGCATCGGGCACGCGCTGGAGGCCGCTTCGGTGCTGGTGCGCAGCGCGCATGTGTCCACACTGGGCGCGAACGCGGTCGACGCGTTCTACGTGACGACCCCGCAGGGGGGCCCCCTGCCGGGTGCTGTGGCCGCGGAGTTGGCCCGGGTGATGGAGGACAGCCTCCGCTAGTGATGCGGCAGGTGACGTTTGCCCGTCAAGGAGCGGCGTCCGGTGCGTGCTCTCGGCGTGCCGGCCGGAAGTCCTCGTACTGGACGTACTTGGGCTTTCGGCCACCCCGTCGTCGCCCCGTTCAGGGCTCCCGCTCCGTCGTCGTTCGACGGGCGGGAGCCGCTGGTGTTGCCAGGGCGGATACCCTGGAGTGCGACTCGTCCGCCCGCCCCCGACCCGAGGATCCGCGACCGCCGTGTTCGATACTCTTTCCGACCGCCTCGCAGCGACATTCAAAAGCCTCCGGGGCAAGGGCCGCCTTTCCGAGGCGGACATCGACGCCACGGCCCGTGAAATCCGTATCGCCCTGCTCGAAGCGGATGTCGCGCTGTCGGTCGTGCGTGCGTTCATCGTCAGGATCAAGGAGCGCGCCGCCGGCTCCGAGGTCTCCCAGGCGCTGAACCCGGCCCAGCAGGTCATCAAGATCGTCAACGAGGAGCTCGTCGGCATCCTCGGCGGCGAGACCCGTCGGCTGCGCTTCTCCAAGAACCCGCCCACCGTGATCATGCTCGCGGGCCTCCAGGGCGCCGGTAAGACGACCCTCGCGGGAAAGCTCGGCCTCTGGCTCAAGGGCCAGGGCCACTCCCCGATCCTGGTCGCCTGTGACCTCCAGCGCCCCAATGCCGTGAACCAGCTGAGCGTCGTCGCCGAGCGCGCCGGCGTCGCGGTGTACGCGCCGGAGCCCGGCAACGGTGTCGGTGACCCGGTCAAGGTCGCCAAGGACTCGATCGAGTACGCCAAGAACAAGCAGCACGACATCGTCATCGTCGACACCGCGGGCCGCCTCGGTATCGACGAGGAGCTGATGCGGCAGGCCGCGGACATCCGCGACGCCGTCAGCCCCGACGAGATCCTGTTCGTCGTCGACGCGATGATCGGTCAGGACGCGGTCAACACCGCGGAGGCCTTCCGCGACGGCGTCGGCTTCGACGGCGTGGTGCTGTCCAAGCTCGACGGTGACGCACGCGGTGGTGCGGCGCTGTCGATCGCCGAGGTGACCGGCCGTCAGATCATGTTCGCCTCCAACGGCGAGAAGCTGGACGACTTCGACGCGTTCCACCCGGACCGCATGGCGTCCCGCATTCTCGGCATGGGCGACATGCTCTCGCTCATCGAGCGGGCCGAGCAGACCTTCAGCCAGCAAGAGGCCGAAGCGATGGCGGCCAAGCTGGCGAAGGGCCCCAAGGAGTTCACGCTCGACGACTTCCTGTCCCAGATGGAGCAGGTCCGCAAGATGGGCTCCATCTCGAAGCTGCTCGGCATGATGCCCGGCATGGGGCAGATCAAGGACCAGATCAACAACATCGACGAGCGCGATGTGGACCGTACCGCCGCGATCATCAAGTCGATGACGCCCGCGGAGCGCCAGGACCCGACGATCATCAACGGCTCGCGCCGGGCCCGTGTCGCCAAGGGCTCCGGCGTCGAGGTCAGCGCCGTGAAGAACCTGGTGGAGCGGTTCTTCGACGCCCGCAAGATGATGTCGAAGATGGCGCAGGGCGGCGGGATGCCGGGCATGCCGGGGATCCCGGGCATGGGTGGTGGCCCCGGCCGTCAGAAGAAGCAGGTCAAGCAGGCCAAGGGCAAGCGCAAGAGCGGTAACCCGATGAAGCGCAAGGCCGAGGAGCAGGCCGAGGCCGAGCGCCGCGAGCAGGCCGCTCAGGCGGGCGGCGCGGCGGGTCAGCCGCCCGCGCAGACCCCGCAGGACTTCGCGCTGCCGGACGAGTTCAAGAAGTTCATGGGCTGACGCCCTTCCCCTGCCGCGCCTGTACGTGCGGCTGCGTCAGCGCCCTTACGCCGCCGTGGGCGCCCCTCCTTCAAGGAGTGGGCGCCCACAGCGCGTTAACGACGTCCCCCGCGGTAGGGAGTGGATCGGTGAGCGGTGTCCGGTGGCTGCGATTGCGGGGCGGAGGAGGGAATCGACGCGGAGCGTCGTTGACCGACGACAACGCCGCAGGCGGAGTCGCGGGACGCCGGGAGCCCGCTCCGTATCGCGGGGGAGGTCGTACGTGTCCAAGGCCCCGGACTCAGGGCGTGCGTGCGATCAGGTAACGGAACACGTTCGGCATCCAGACCGTCCGGTCCCGACGCACATACGGATGAAGCGCCTCGGCCAGTTCCTTCTCGACCTGCGCCGGATCGGTCGCCCGTATCGCCGCGTCGAAGAGCCCCGTCGACAGCAGGCCGCGTACGGCGCTCTCCGTGTCGGCGTAACCGAAGGGGCACGCCACCCGGCCCGAGCCGTCCGGCTTGAGCCCGGCCCGCGCGGCCACGTTCTCCAAGTCGTCCCGGTGCGCGGGGCGCCAGGCGCCGCCCGTGCTGCGCAGGGTGTCCGTCAGCCGGGAGGCCACCCGGAGGACGGCCGAAGTGGCGCAGCGCTCCGGCGGGCCCCAGCCCACCAGGACCACCGGGCTGCCCCGCTCGGCGAGCGGCAGGGCGTCTTCGAGCGCGGGCGCGAGCCCCTCCGAGTCCCCGGCGGCGCAGCCGAGCGGTTCGAAGGCCGTGACGAGGTTGTACGCCGGGTCGGCGGGGTCCTTGCCTTCCACGGAGCCGCAGTCGAACAGTCGGGCGAGCTTGGCCGGATCGTCCTCGGGCTCACCGCTCCGTGTGCCGTCGGGCAACAGACGTTCGCGGGCCAGGGCCACCCGTTCGCGGTCGGCGTCGACGCCCGTCACACAGGCGCCACGGGACGCCGCGATCAGCAGGGCGAGACCCGACCCGCAGCCAAGGGCGAGCAGCCGGGTGGCGGGGCCTACCTCTAGCCGCTCGTACACCGCACCATAGAGCGGCACCAGCATCCGTTCCTGGATCTCGGCCCAGTCGCGGGCGCGTGCGCCCGCGCCCGTTGGGGGGGACGAGGCCGTGTTCAGGTGCTGGACGAGCGTCGGTGTCATCGAAAGCGCCCCAATCCGCCGAGAGGTCATGTCAAGCCCTGATTGGCATCCCCCGTGTGCGTGCGCTCGTGCATCCCCCGTATGCCAGGGAACTGCGCATCCGTCCCCAAGTCCAGGGGTTGTATGGCAATGCTTGTGTGCCCAGGTTGTGCGCCCCCGCGCCGGAGCAGATCCACATCCAAGAGTGCCGCCGGTTCGCGATTCCCGCCACGGCAGGGACGTCCGGACGGGCCGTGGCCGTGCGGTGTCCGGTCCGTCGAGTGCGGGGCGGTACCTGACGACGGCGGCCCGCCCGATACTGTCGCCGTCATGGTCCATGCCGACCGGGGCCGAGGTCGGCGCACGGGGCGACAACCGTGCCTTCCGCCCCAACTGATGTCCCGGCGTGCGGGCATTGGCTATACGCCGGGGCGTACGCGCGGGTACGTACCGGCTTGGCGTGAACTGCGCGGGTTCTCCGCAGATCAGCGCACCCGCCCTCGTCGGGATGCATCAATGGCAACTGACTGGTACGTGCAAATTATTTGGGATGCCCCGGAATAGGAACACCGGGGCACCTCGGCTCGTTGTCACGACGTGAGCACGACACCCCCTGTTCTCGCCGCAGAGCTGGCACAGGCATGGGCCGATATTCAGCGGTACCACGCCGAGCTGCCGGATCTAGCCGCGCCCGAGTCCCTGATCGGAGAGTCTTCGTCCGCCTGCGGCGCGAAGCTCTCCTTCGAACGACTGCTGCACGAGGCAGTCCACGGCATCGCCGCGGCACGAGGCGTCCGTGACACCTCGCGTGCCGGCCGATACCACAACCGCAGATTCCTCGCGATCGCCGAGGAGCTAGGGCTCGACCACCCGGAGGAGCCGCACCCGAGCAGTGGCTTCTCGCTGGTCTCGCTCAACCCGGAGGCGAAACGACGCTACCGGCCCACCATCGAGCGGCTGCAGCGTGCCCTGAAGGCACACGCGGTCGCGACGACCTCGGACACCAAGCGCACCTTCCGCGGACCGGCCGCCCGGCACGGTTCGTCCGGGGGCGGGGTGCGGGTGAAGGCGGTGTGCGACTGCGGACGCAATGTCCGCGTCGTCCCGTCGGTCCTGGCCCAGGCCCCGATCGTCTGCGGCGGCTGCGGCAAGCCGTTCCGCATCCCCGAGGTAGTGGTCGCGGCGGGCTGACCTCTTTCTCGCCGCTGCCGCGCCCGCGCCCCCGTACCGGAGGACGATGTCGGTCGGGTGATGCCGCGCCGCAGGTGTGTGGCACAATGGCTAGCTGTACTCGACAGTCGCACAGGACCCCTCTCTCCTCCGGCTGACGCGTCCATCGGGCACTCCGAGTACCGCAACCCCACGTGGCATCTTGTTGTGCCCAACCACGTCAATTCCAGGAGAGACCACTCCAGTGGCAGTCAAGATCAAGCTGAAGCGTCTGGGCAAGATCCGTTCGCCTCACTACCGCATCGTCGTTTCCGACTCCCGCACCCGCCGTGATGGCCGGGCGATCGAGGAGATCGGCCTGTACCACCCGGTGCAGAACCCCTCGCGCATCGAGGTCAACGCGGAGCGTGCGCAGTACTGGCTGTCCGTCGGCGCGCAGCCGACCGAGCCCGTGCTCGCCATCCTGAAGCTCACGGGCGACTGGCAGGCCCACAAGGGCCTTCCCGCCCCGGCCCCGCTGCTCATGCCGGAGCCGAAGGCCGACAAGCGCGCGCTGTTCGAGGCCCTCACCAAGGACGCTGCGGACGAGCCCAAGGGTGAGGCCATCACCCCCAAGGCGAAGAAGGCCGAGAAGAAGGCGGACGAGCCTGCTGAGGACGCTGCGTCCCCGGCGGCCGCCGCTGAGCCGACCGAGGCCTGATCATGCTCGAGGACGCTCTCGAGCACCTCGTGAAGGGCATCGTCGACAACCCCGGCGATGTGCAGGTCGCCTCGCGTGACCTGCGTCGTGGGCGTGTACTCGAAGTTCGGGTGCACCCCGACGACCTCGGTAAGGTGATCGGCCGTAACGGCCGCACCGCTCGCGCCCTGCGCACCGTCGTGGGCGCCATCGGTGGCCGTGGTATCCGCGTCGACCTCGTCGACGTGGACCAGGCGCACTGAAGTATTGAGCGTTACCGGCACGGGCCGGGGAGGGCTTCGGCCCGCCCCGGCCCGTAGTCGTCTGCGGAGCAATGCCGCAGGCACACGACAGGAGAGACAAGAGTGCAGCTGGTAGTCGCGCGGATCGGCCGCGCCCACGGAATCAAGGGCGAAGTCACCGTTGAAGTACGTACGGACGAGCCGGAGTTGCGGCTCGGGCCCGGCGCCGTACTCGCCACGGAGCCCGCATCGACCGGGCCGCTGACGGTCGAGACCGGCCGGGTGCACAGCGGCAGGCTGCTGCTGCGCTTCGAGGGCGTCAAGGACCGTACGGGCGCCGAGACGCTGCGCAACACGCTCCTGATCGCGGACGTGGACCCGGAGGCGGTGCCGGAGGACCCCGAGGAGTTCTACGACCACCAGCTGATGGACCTCGACGTGGTCCTGGAGGACGGCACGGACGTCGGCCGCATCACCGAGATCCTGCACCTCCCGTCCCAGGACCTCTTCGTCGTGGCACGGCCCGACGGCAGCGAGGTGATGATCCCCTTCGTCGAGGAGATCGTCAGCGAGATCGACCTGGAGGAGCAGCGGGCCGTCATCACCCCGCCCCCCGGTCTGATCGACGGCGGCCAGGTCGAGACCGAGGCCCACAACGAGGCGGGCACCGGGGACGAGGCGGAGACCGCGGACACGCCGGAGGGCAAGGCCGCGCCGGAGGACAAGGGCTGATGAGGCTCGACGTCGTCACGATCTTCCCCGAGTACCTGGAGCCGCTGAACGTCTCGCTCGTCGGCAAAGCACGCGCGCGTGGGCAGCTCGACGTACACGTGCACGATCTGCGGGAGTGGACCTACGACCGGCACAACACGGTCGACGACACCCCCTACGGCGGCGGCCCCGGCATGGTCATGAAGACCGGCCCGTGGGGCGCCGCGCTCGACGAGGCCCTGGTGAGCGGCTACGAGACCGGCGCGCACGGCCCGGTCCTCGTCGTGCCCACGCCCAGCGGCCGGCCCTTCACCCAGGAGGTCGCGGTCGAGCTGTCCGAGCGACCCTGGCTGGTCTTCGCGCCCGCGCGCTACGAGGGCATCGACCGCCGGGTCATCGACGAGTACGCGACCCGGATGCCCGTGTACGAGGTGTCCATCGGGGACTACGTGCTGGCGGGTGGCGAGGCCGCGGTGCTGGTGATCACCGAGGCGGTGGCCAGGCTGCTGCCCGGCGTCCTCGGCAACGCCGAATCGCACCGCGACGACTCCTTCGCGCCCGGCGCCATGGCCAATCTCCTCGAAGGCCCCGTCTACACCAAGCCACCCGAGTGGCGCGGCCGTGACATCCCGGACGTGCTGATCAGCGGGCATCACGGGAAGATCGCCCGGTGGCGGCGGGACGAGGCGCTGCGCCGCACGACCGTCAACAGGCCGGATCTGATCGAGCGTTGCGACCCAGCCGCCTTCGACAAGCACGACCGGCAGATGCTGAGCATTCTCGGCTGGCAGCAGGGGGCCGACGGCCGATTTGGGCGCAACCCCGAAGCCGTGGAAGAATAGGCCGCTGCTGTGTGTCCGGCGTGCGCCCCTGCCGCAGGGGGAACGACGCCCGCCCGATGCGGACAGCACCCTGAATACTTCTCTACACATACCGCTCGATGACCTGTGGCATCGGCGCGAAGAAAGCAGCCAACATGGCAAGCCTGCTCGACGAAGTGAACGCCGCATCGCTGCGTACCGACCTGCCCGCCTTCCGTCCCGGTGACACCGTGAACGTCCACGTTCGCGTCATCGAGGGCAACCGCTCGCGTGTGCAGCAGTTCAAGGGCGTTGTCGTCCGCCGTCAGGGTGCCGGCGTCAGCGAGTCCTTCACGGTCCGCAAGGTCTCCTTCTCCGTCGGTGTCGAGCGCACCTTCCCGGTGCACAGCCCGATCTTCGAGAAGATCGAGCTCGTCAGCCGTGGCGCCGTCCGTCGCGCGAAGCTGTACTACCTCCGTGAGCTGCGCGGCAAGGCCGCGAAGATCAAGGAGAAGCGCGACCGCTGATCGCACCACAGGCGCCCAGGGACCGGCCGGATAGGCTCAGGCCCCGATGGACACCGAAGAACACGTCTCGGAGCGCGACCGCTCGTCCACCCCTGAAGCGGGGGAGGGAGAGGGGGCGCGCTCCGTGCGTTTTCTGGACGCCCCGTGGCGCAGGCCCGCTCTGCTCGGCCTCGTCTGCGCGTCCTTTCTGCTGTTGTTCAGCACTTTCGTGCTGCAGCCCTTCCTGATTCCGAGCGGCTCCATGGAGCCCACGTTGAACATCGGGGACCGGGTACTCGTCAATAAGGTGGCGTACCGTTTCGGTTCTGAACCGCAGCGCGGTGATGTGATCGTGTTCGACGGCACGGGGTCCTTCACACAGGAGGAGCCGGCCGGGAACCCGGTCACCGGGCTGGTGCGGTGGGTGGCCGCGGCCGTGGGACTGGCGGAGCCCGCCGAGACCGACTACATCAAGCGCGTGGTGGGCGTGGGGGGCGACCGCGTCGTGTGCTGCGACAAGCGGGGGAGGGTCGAGGTGAACGGCCGACCGGTCGACGAGAAGTACCTGCATCCGGGCGACGCTCCTTCGCAGGTCCCGTTCGACATCGTCGTACCGCAGGGCACGCTGTGGGTCATGGGCGACCACAGGTCGCACTCCCGGGACTCCCGTGACCACCTGGGGGAGCCCGGCGGCGGCATGGTGCCCGTCGACATGGTCATCGGGCGGGCCGACTGGATCGGCTGGCCGGTGGGCCGCTGGTCCCCGCTGGATCGGTCGGACGCCTTCACCCATGTACGGGCGCCCGGACCGGTCGGGGCCCATGGGTAACCGCGGACGGGCCCGATCGGGCGGTCACCGGGTGGACACCCGGCTGCCGACGGGGACGCGGCCGACGAGCGGGCCCGTACTGCCGGGCCGGGCCGACCGGCGCAAACTGGCGCGCAAAGTGAAGCGGCGGCGCCGCAGGTCGGCCGTGAAAGAGATACCGATCCTCATAACCGTTGCGCTGCTGATCGCGCTCGTCCTCAAGACGTTCCTCGTGCAGGCCTTCGTGATCCCGTCCGGCTCGATGGAGCAGACGATCCGGATCGGCGACCGGGTGCTGGTCGACAAGCTGTCGCCGTGGTTCGGGTCGAGACCCGCGCGCGGCGACGTGGTGGTCTTCAAGGACCCCGGTGGATGGCTGGAGGACGAGAAGACCGACATCAAGAACGATCCGGTCGGCGTCAAGCAGATCAAGGCAGCCCTGACCTTCATCGGGCTGCTGCCGTCCGAGGACGAGCAGGACCTGATCAAGCGGGTCGTCGCGGTCGGCGGGGACACCGTGAGGTGCTGTGACAAGGACGGACGGGTCACCGTCAACGGCATACCGCTCGCGGAACCCTACTTGAATCCGGGCGACCGTCCGTCGAGCCTCAAATTCGACGTCAAGGTACCGGTCGGGCGGCTCTTCGTGATGGGCGACCACCGGTCGAACTCGGCGGACTCCCGGTTCCACCTGGACGAGCAGTTCACCGGCACGGTCTCGGAGGAAGAGGTGGTGGGACGGGCCGTCGTCATCGCCTGGCCGTTCTCGCACTGGCGGCAGTTGGAGGAGCCGGGGACGTACGCCTCGGTGCCTGACGCGCGCGCCGCGGCGACGTCGGCCCTCGGCCCGTCGAATAGGGTGGCGTCCCAGGATCCGAACGCGATGATCCGGCTCCCGACCCCTGCGGAACTCCCGCTCGTTATGGGAGTGGTGGGTCTGCGCCTCCTATGGCGTGGGCAGTGGCACGGAGTGAGGAGTGGATGTGGGGGATTTGGCGGTCGGCGCACGATCCGGACGCGACGAGCCCGAGGACCGGCCAGAGTCACCCGCGGCCGCGGCAGATGAGGTGCGCAGCGCGCAGTACGCGGGCAGCACCGCGGACCAGGCTCCGGGGCTCGACGACGGCACGGCGGACAGTGACGACAGGGAGGGGCCCAAGAAGCCCCGGTCCTTCTGGAAGGAACTGCCGCTGCTGATCGGTATCGCGCTCCTGCTCGCGCTGCTGATCAAGACATTTCTGGTGCAGGCGTTCTCGATTCCGTCGGACTCGATGCAGGACACCCTGCAACGGGGCGACCGGGTGCTGGTCGACAAACTGACACCGTGGTTCGGCTCCGAGCCCGAGCGCGGCGAGGTCGTGGTGTTCCACGACCCGGGCGGCTGGCTGGACGACACCACGGCGCCCGACCCGAACGTCGTGCAGAAGTTCCTCAGCTTCATCGGCCTGATGCCGTCGGCCGAGGAGAAGGACCTGATCAAGCGGGTCATCGCGGTCGGCGGTGACACGGTCGAGTGCAAGAAGAACGGCCCGGTTCAGGTCAACGGCAAGGCGCTCGACGAGAAGTCGTACATCTTCCCCGGTGACACCCCGTGCAACGACGAGCCGTTCGGGCCGCTCAAGGTGCCGGACGGCCGGATCTGGGTGATGGGCGACCACCGGCAGAACTCGCTGGACTCCCGTTACCACCAAGAGCTCGAAGGCGGTGGCACGGTCGCGGTCAGCGAGGTCGTCGGACGCGCCATCGTGGTGGCCTGGCCGGTCAACCGCTGGTCGACGCTGCCCGTTCCCGGCACGTTCGACCAGTCCGGGCTCAACGTCGCGTCGGCGGCGATGAACGTGGCGCCCAGCGCTCTGGGCCTCGCGGGCGCGGTGCCTCTGGTGCTCTGGCGCAGGCGGAAGCTGACCGGCGGGCATACCGCCGGGTAGGGTGCCGCTCGGATCAGCGATTGCCGATCTCCGGAGTGGGGAGCGCTGGGATGAGCGGAACAGGACGTAAAGAAGACGGCCGCGGCCGGCTCGGCAGTGTGTTGTCGGGGCTGGCCGTGGCCGTCGGCTGTGTGCTCTTCCTCGGCGGGTTCGCCTGGGGAGCCGTGCAGTACAAGCCGTACACGGTGCCGACCGATTCGATGACCCCGTCGGTCAAGGCGGGGGACCGGGTCCTCGCGCAGCGAATAGGCGGCGCCGACGTGCGGCGCGGAGATGTAGTGGTCTTCACCGACTCGGTGTGGGGCGATCTGCCGATGGTCAAGCGTGTGGTCGCTGTCGGCGGCGACAAAGTCGCCTGCTGCGGCAAGGACGGCCGGCTCACGCTGAACGGCAAGCCCCTCGACGAACCGTATCTGCAGAGCGGTGAACCGGCCTCGACCGTACCCTTCACCTCCGAGGTGCCCGAGGGCCACCTCTTCCTGCTGGGAGACGAGCGGCGCACGTCGGTGGACTCGCGAGGGCACATCGGGGACGCCGCCAAGGGGACGGTGCCGGTCTCCAAGGTGAGCGCGCGCGTGGACGCCGTCGCCTGGCCCGTGGGCGGGATGCTCGACCGTCCGCAGAGCTACGAGGGGTTGCCCGGCGGGGTCTCGCGGCCGGGACCGATCGTCCTGGTGCTGGCCGCTGTCGTGACGGGCATGGTGCTGATCTTCAGTGGAGCGGCGTACGGACCGATCGCGCGGCGTGTCCGGCGGAGGAAGGCGACGACGGCGAAGACGGCGAGGGACCGCGAAGGCGACGAGTGCCGGTGAGCGGTGAGCAGTGATCGGTGATCGGTGATCGGTGATCCGAGCGTGGGCGGCGATGCGCGAATGAGTACCGGAGAATGAGTGCCGGAGCGGGAGTGAGCGGTGTGTCGGGAGCGCCCCTGCGGAAGGTCGCGCGGGTGATCCTGCTCGACCCGCGGGACCGGGTTCTGCTGATTCATGGGTACGAGCCGGACGATCCGGCGAACACCTGGTGGTTCACGCCGGGCGGCGGCCTGGAGGGCGACGAGACGAGGGCGCAGGCCGCACTGCGCGAGGTCGCCGAGGAGACGGGCCTCACCGAGGTCGAACTCGGCCCCGTGCTGTGGCAGCGCATCTGCTCGTTCCCGTTCGACGGGCGGCGCTGGGAACAGGACGAGTGGTTCTATCTGGCCCGTACAAAGCGGACGAAAACCGCGATGGACGGGATGACCGGACTGGAGCGACGGAGCGTCGCCGGGTTGAGGTGGTGGACCTCCGCCGAACTGTCCGCGACGCGTGAGACGGTGTATCCCATCAAGCTCGCCGGGCTGCTGCGTACGCTGCTCGACGAAGGTCCTCCAAGTACGCCGATGGTCTTGGCCCCGGAAGTCGCATAGGGGCGCACGGGGCTGGCGCACGCTGAGGGGACGCAAGGCTGAAGGGGAACATGCCATGAGCGCCGAGGACCTCGAGAAGTACGAGACCGAGATGGAGCTGAAGCTCTACCGGGAGTACCGCGATGTCGTCGGTCTGTTCAAATACGTGATCGAGACCGAGCGGCGTTTTTACCTCACCAATGACTACGAGATGCAGGTGCACTCGGTGCAGGGTGAGGTTTTCTTCGAAGTTTCCATGGCGGATGCCTGGGTCTGGGACATGTACCGGCCGGCCAGGTTCGTCAAGCAGGTGCGCGTGCTCACGTTCAAGGACGTGAATATCGAGGAGCTCAACAAGAGTGATCTCGAACTTCCGAGTGGCTGACGTTCGAGTGGACGAGGCCTGGGTGGCTGAGGTCTGCGTGGACAAGGTCCGCGTGGGCGAAATCCGGGGGGCTGAGGTCCGGGTGGCTGAGTTTTCCACAACCGGCCGGTTGTCCACCAAGATCCACTAGTTTGCGGTGTTCGCGACACATTCGGTTCCGGAGGTGGAACCGAATGAACGCGAAGAATGCGACAGGAGCACTCGGCCGGTACGGCGAGGAGCTGGCGGTCCGCAGGCTGACCGAGGGCGGCATGACCGTCCTGGAGCGCAACTGGCGCTGCCGTGCCGGGGAGATCGACATCGTCGCCCGGGACGGCGACGCGCTGGTCATCTGTGAGGTCAAGACCCGCAGAGCGGGCCCGTTCGAGCACCCGATGGAAGCCGTCAGACCTGCCAAGGCCCAGCGGCTGCGCCATCTCGCCGAACGCTGGACGCACGAGCACGGCGGGCCGCCGCCGGGCGGGGTCCGCATCGACCTCGTCGGGGTGGTGCTGCCGCGGCGCGGTGCGCCGGTCGTCGAGCACGCGCGGGGGGTGGCCTGATGGGATTCGCGCGTACGTGCTCGGTGGCGCTCGTCGGGGTCGAGGGCGTGGTGGTGGAGGTCCAGGCGGACCTGGAGCCGGGGGTGGCGGCCTTCTCGCTGGTGGGGCTGCCGGACAAGAGCCTGACCGAGAGCCGGGATCGGGTGCGGGCGGCGGTGGTGAACTCTGGCGCCGACTGGCCGCAGAAAAAGCTCACCGTGGGGCTCAGTCCGGCCTCCGTGCCCAAGAGCGGCAGCGGATTTGATCTTGCCGTGGCCGTAGCTGTCCTGGGGGCGGCGGAGCGCATCGACCCCAAAGAGATCGCCGACCTGGTCATGATCGGGGAGCTGGGGCTGGACGGCCGGGTCCGGCCGGTGCGCGGTGTGCTGCCGGCGGTCCTCGCCGCGGCCGAGGCCGGATACCACCAGGTCGTCGTGCCGGAGCAGACCGCGGCGGAGGCCGCCCTGGTGCCGGGGATCTCGGTGCTGGGCGTGCGCAGCCTGCGTCAGCTCATCGCTGTCCTGACCGGTGCGGAGGTGCCGGAGGAGGAGGAGCGGGAGAAGGGGCGGCCGGACCCCATGCTGTCCGGGCTCATGGTGCCCGGCGCGGGGGCGGGCACCGGGCTGGCCATCGGTGACGGCGAGGGCAGCGGTCCCGACCTCGCGGATGTCGCCGGGCAGCGCGAGGCACGCACGGCCCTGGCGGTCGCGGCGGCGGGCCGGCACCATCTGCTGCTGCACGGACCGCCGGGCGCGGGCAAGACGATGCTGGCGGAGCGGCTGCCGGCGATTCTGCCGCCACTGACCAGGCAGGAGTCGCTGGAGGTGACCGCGGTGCACTCGGTGGCGGGCATCCTGCCGCCGGGCGAACCTCTGGTCAGGACCCCGCCCTATTGCGCCCCGCACCATTCGGCGACCATGCAGTCGCTCGTCGGCGGGGGCAACGGGCTGCCGAGGCCGGGGGCCGTTTCGCTCGCGCACCGGGGCGTGCTCTTTCTGGACGAGGCACCGGAATTCAGCGGCCGGGCACTGGATTCGCTGCGCCAGCCGCTCGAATCGGGACACGTGGTGGTGGCGCGCAGCGCCGGAGTGGTGCGGCTGCCCGCACGCTTCCTGATGGTCCTTGCGGCAAATCCGTGCCCCTGCGGTCGGCACACCCTGCACGGGGCGGGGTGCGAATGCCCGCCGTCGGTGATCCGCAGATACCAGGCGCGGCTGTCGGGGCCCCTCCTCGACCGGGTGGATCTGCGGGTCGGGGTCGAGCCGGTGCAGCGCGCCGACCTGATGGGGCAGGGCGGGCGCGGCGATTCCACGGAGACGGTCGCGGGGCGCGTGCGCGAAGCGAGGGAGCGGGCGGCGGCGCGGCTGGAAGGCACACCGTGGACCACCAACAGCGAAGTGCCTGGTCATGAATTGCGCACTCGCTGGCAGGTCGCCCCCGGCGCTCTCGGCGCTGCCGAACGCGACATGGATCGGGGGCTGCTGACGGCTCGTGGCCTCGACCGGGTGCTGCGCGTCGCCTGGACCGTCGCAGACCTGGCCGGCCGGGACCGGCCCGACGTGCGGCACGTCGATCTGGCGCTGGAGCTTCGCACCGGGATCGCGCGTGGCGCGTCGGAGCTGATCGGGGTCGGCCCATGAGGCCGCGGCGCGGATCGACCGGACGCCGGGTCGGATCCCTCGGAGGCCCGGGCGAATCGTCCGGATGCCAGGGCGGAGGCGGTCGCCGCGGCGGATGGTCCGGACGCCGGCTTCGCATGGGACGTCGGCTCCCGGTCGTTCGCCGGGGCGGAGGCGGGGGGTGAGCGCGGCGGCGGGGGAGGCCGAGCGGCTGGCCCGCGCGGCGCTGACCCGGGTCATCGAGCCGGGGGACGAGGTCGGTGGGCGGTGGCTGCGGGAGTTCGGGGCGGTGGAGTTGATGCGCAGGCTCACCTCGGACGGGACCGGGGCGCTGGGCCGGGCGCCGGATCACGCCGCGGGCCGGGCGCCAGGTCCCGGCACGGCCGGGGACGCAGGCGGAGCAGGGACAGGAGCAGGGTGGGGGCCAGGGAATGGGTCAGGGAGCGGGGCCGGAGGCGCCGGTGCGGCGGGGGGTGCGGCGCTGACCGGGGTGAGCGAGCATCGGCTCGGTGGCTTCCGGGCGCGGGCGGCTGCCGCCGAGCCCGCACGTGACCTGGCGGCCGTGGCCGCGGTCGGAGGCCGTTTCGTCTGCCCGGACGACCAGGAATGGCCCCGGCAGCTCGACGACCTGGGCGACTCCAGGCCGATCGGGCTGTGGGTGCGGGGGCGGCCCCAGCTGCGTTTATGGGCACTGCGCTCGGTCGCCGTCGTCGGAGCCAGGGCCTGTACGCCCTACGGGGCGCACATGGCTGCGTCGCTGGCCACCGGGCTTGCTGAGCGGGGCTGGGTGGTGGTCTCCGGAGCAGCGTTCGGTGTCGACGGCGCCGCCCATCGCGGGGTGCTGGCGGCGGGTGGCGCGACCGTCGCGGTACTGGCCTGCGGCGTTGACGTCGTCTACCCGCGCGGACACGCGGAGTTGATCGGTCGCATCGCTGAACAGGGCCTGGTTGTCGCGGAGTTGCCGCCCGGTAGCCATCCGACGCCCAGCCGGTTTGTCCTCAGGAACCGGGTGATCGCCGCGCTCACCAGGGGCACCGTCGTGGTCGAGGCGGAGTACCGCAGCGGATCGCTGGTCACCGCGCGCAGTGCGAACAAGCTCGGCCGCTTCACGATGGGAGTGCCCGGCCCGGCCACCAGCGGTCTCTCGGCAGGCGTGCACGAACTGCTGCGGGGTGAGGGTGTACTGGTCACCGACGCCGCGGAAGTGGTGGAGCTGGTCGGAAGCATCGGCGATCTCGCCCCGGCGCGCCGGGGTCCCGTGCTTCCCAGGGACCTGCTCGACCCCGTCGCGGCGCAGGTGCTCGACGCGTTGCCGGCCCGTGGCCGCGCCGACGCGCGCGACGTCGCCCGCAACGCCGGGACCACCCCGGACGACGCGCTCGGCAAGCTGTACGAGCTGCACTCGTTGGGGTTCGTCGAACGGCAGCGGGACGGCTGGCAGTTGGTTCCCGGTGCCTCACGCCATGCGAACGAGCGGCGAGGCGGTGCTTGACCAGCGGTATTCGGGTGAAAGGGTGACGAAGATGACTCTCGCGGCCCTCTCGAAGGCGCCGCCGGGGTCACCGTTCGCGGTGCCGTTCCCGGCCTCGGAGGGCGGTCCGCGGTGCTCATCCGGAGGAGGACAATCTCATATCCTGCGCGCACTGCGACACTTCAGTCACGCTACGCTCACGAGGATTCCCGCCCAGACGCAAGATCCCCCCACACGTCACAGCAGAACGGCTCAAGGCAACGCATGCCCCAGCACACCTCCGGGTCTGACCGCGCGGCAGTGCCGACCGCTGCCCGCAGCAGAGTGCGCCCCCCCGCCCCCTCGTCGGTCGACGAGTTGTGGCGGTCGTACAAGACCACGGGCGACGAGCGGCTGCGGGAGCAGTTGATTCTTCACTACTCACCGCTGGTGAAGTACGTCGCGGGACGGGTGAGCGTAGGGCTGCCGCCCAACGTCGAGCAGGCGGACTTCGTCTCCTCCGGAGTCTTCGGGCTCATCGACGCCATCGAGAAGTTCGACATCGAGCGGTCCATCAAGTTCGAGACATACGCGATCACGCGCATCCGGGGCGCGATGATCGACGAACTGAGGGCCCTGGACTGGATCCCGCGCTCGGTGCGGCAGAAGGCCAGGGCCGTCGAACGCGCTTACACCACGCTGGAGGCGCAGCTGCGCCGTACTCCCTCCGAGAGCGAAGTCGCCGCGGAGATGGGCGTCGCCCTGGAGGAACTGCACGCGGTATTCAGCCAGTTGTCCCTGGCCAACGTGGTGGCCCTGGAGGAACTGCTGCATGTCGGGGGCGAGGGCGGCGACCGGCTGAGCATCATGGACACCCTTGAGGACACCGCTGCCGACAATCCGGTCGAGGTTGCCGAGGGGCGGGAGCTGCGGCGATTGCTCGCGCGCGCCATCAACACGCTCCCCGACCGCGAGAAGACCGTCGTCACGCTCTACTACTACGAGGGCCTCACGCTCGCCGAAATCGGCAATGTGCTGGGCGTCACGGAGAGCCGGGTCAGTCAGATCCACACCAAGTCGGTGCTGCAGCTCAGGGCGAAACTGGCCGACGCCGGGCGCTGACCGCGAGCAGCGGCGGCGGGCTCCGGGGCCGGCGCAGAATCGGAGTGCTTCACCGGTCACGTCGTCATCGCGCCGCCTCGTCCGTAGAGTGGGACCGTGCCAAGGATTCGAGCGGCCTCTGTGGCCGAGCACCGGACCATGCAGCGCGGCGCCCTGCTCGACGCCGCCCGCTCCCTGCTGTCCGAAGGCGGTACGGAGGCGTTGACCTTCCCCGCCCTCGCCGAGCGCACGGGCCTCGCACGGTCGTCCGTGTATGAGTACTTCCGTTCGCGCGCCGCGGTCGTCGAGGAACTGTGCGCCGTCGACTTCCCGGTCTGGGCCGCCGAGGTCGAGAACGCGATGGCGCGGGCCGAGACCCCGGCGGGCAGGGTCGAGGCGTATGTGCGCTCGCAGCTGGACCTGGTCGGTGACCGGCGGCACCGTGCCGTCGTCGCCATCTCCGCGAGCGAGCTCGACGCCGATGCCCGCGAGAAGATCCGCGCCGCGCACGGCGGCCTCGTCACGATGATCGTGGAGGCGCTCGCCGAACTGGGCCACGAGCAGCCCCGGCTGGCGGCGATGATGTTGCAGGGCGTGATCGACGCGGCGGTGCGGCGCATCGAGCTCGGTGCGGCGGAGGAGCCCGGGGTGATCGCGGAGACCGCGGTCGCGATGGCCCTGCGCGGCGTCCAGGGCTGACCTGCCGCACCGGGCTCCGTGGGCAGCGGGACCGGGACGCCGAAGATCGGGAGCAGGCGCGGCGGGCCGCCGCGCAATAGGTGGGGCGGGAGCAGCGTCAGCGGGTCCAGGTACGTGCTGTCTCGGAGCAGCCCCCAGTGCAGACAGCCGGTCGGGCAGTGGAAAGGGCCGTCCTGCACGGTCGCCACAAGTTGGCCGGCCCGGACCTCGTCCCCCTTCGAGACCACCGCGCGCACCGGCTCGTACGTCGTCCGCAGGGGCGGGTCACCCGTGCCGGGCAGGGTGATGGACAGCACCCCGCGACCGGCGACCCGGCCCGCGAAGGTCACCTGGCCGCCGACCGCGGCCCGCACGGCGGCGCCCGGCGCCGCGGTCAGGTCCACGCCCCGGTGGCCCGCCGCGTACGTAGACGGGGGAGGCTCCCAGCCCCGAAGGACCTGAGGCCGCCCTTCACCCACCGGCCAGGCAGCGTCCCGGGCACCGGCCGGAGCCGTAGCCGGGGCCGAGGAACCGGGAGCTTCGGCCGGTGCGCCGACCCGGGTCGGAAAGGGCACCGGCGCCTCCCCGGCCGAGGCCCGTGAAGTCCCGCCGAGCAGCACCGTCAGGAGGATCGGGACCAGCACCAGAACCGGCAAGGTCAGCAGGCTCGGCGCCGGCGCCAGAGCCATCAATGTCAGTCGTCGCATGGCGTAAATCGTCGCGCGCCGGACCAGTTCGCTGGGATCATGGACCGGATCTGTGGACCACCGGTCGGTTGTGGACAACGCCGTCACCCGGCACTGTCAGGGTCCCGTACACTTCTGGTGGCGATCCGGGTCACCGGGTCGACTTCGCACGCCCCGCCACCCACCCTCTCAGCGGTCGGTGGCCGCGCCGCTCGGTCCCTCGTGGCACGGCGCATCGGGGCGTCAGGCGTGGCCGCAATCCTGCGGTCGCGGCAACCGAGTAACTCAAGGAGTACGGCCATGGCCGTCGTCACGATGCGGGAGCTGCTGGAAAGCGGCGTCCACTTCGGTCACCAGACCCGTCGTTGGAACCCGAAGATGAAGCGATTCATCTTCACGGAGCGCAACGGCATCTACATCATCGACCTGCTGCAGTCGCTGTCGTACATCGACCGCGCCTACGAGTTCGTCAAGCAGACGGTCGCGCACGGTGGCTCGATCATGTTCATCGGCACCAAGAAGCAGGCGCAGGAAGCGATCGCCGAGCAGGCGACGCGCGTGGGCATGCCCTACGTCAACCAGCGCTGGCTCGGCGGCATGCTGACGAACTTCTCGACCGTCTACAAGCGCCTTCAGCGTCTGAAGGAGCTTGAGCAGATCGACTTCGCCGATGTGGCCGCCTCGGGCCTCACGAAGAAGGAACTGCTGGTTCTCTCCCGCGAGAAGATCAAGCTGGAGAAGACCCTCGGTGGTATCCGCGAGATGTCCAAGGTGCCCAGCGCCGTCTGGATCGTGGACACCAAGAAGGAGCACATCGCCGTCGGTGAGGCGCGCAAGCTCCACATCCCGGTCGTCGCGATCCTCGACACCAACTGTGACCCCGACGAGGTCGACTACAAGATCCCGGGCAACGACGACGCGATCCGCTCCGTCACCCTGCTCACCCGCGTGATCGCCGACGCCGTCGCCGAGGGCCTCATCGCCCGTTCCGGTGCCGCCACGGGCGACAAGAAGCCGGGCGAGAAGGCCGCCGGCGAGCCGCTCGCGGAGTGGGAGCGCGACCTGCTCGAGGGCGACAAGAAGGCTGACGACGCCGCCCCGGCCGCCGAGGGTGACGTCCAGACCTCCGCCGAGACCGAGAAGGTCGCCGACGCGGAGGAGGCCGACGAGGCCCCCGCCGCGGCCGAGACTGCCGCTGAGGTTGTCACCGAGGCTGCTGCCCCGGTCGCCGAGGACGAGGCTGCCGCTCCGGCCGCCGAGGCCGACAAGGCCTGACACCTCCGCTACGGCTGATGACGGCGGGGGAGGGTGCCACTACTGGCGCCCGCCCCCGCCGTCCACTCCGTAGATCTTCGCTTCGACTTCGAGAGAGATTCACAAACCATGGCGAACTACACCGCCGCGGACGTCAAGAAGCTCCGCGAGCTCACCGGCGCCGGCATGATGGACTGCAAGAAGGCGATCGACGAGGCCGACGGCAACGTCGACAAGGCTGTCGAGCTCCTTCGCGTCAAGGGTCAGAAGGGCGTCGCCAAGCGCGAGAGCCGTTCTGCCGAGAACGGCGCCGTCGTCTCCCTCATCTCTGAGGACAAGACCTCCGGTGTCCTGCTCGAGCTGAAGTGCGAGACGGACTTCGTCGCCAAGGGTGACAAGTTCCAGGACGTCGCCAACACGCTCGCCGCCCACGTCGCCAAGACGTCCCCGGCCGACATCGAGGCGCTGCTCGCCTCGGAGATCGAGTCCGGCAAGACCGTTCAGGCGTACGTCGACGAGGCCAACGCCACCCTCGGCGAGAAGATCGTCCTGGACCGTTTCGCGCAGTTCACCGGCGGTTACGTGGCTGCGTACATGCACCGCACCATGCCCGACCTTCCGCCGCAGGTCGGCGTCCTGGTCGAGCTGGACAAGGAGAACGCCGAGGTCGCGAAGGATGTTGCTCAGCACATCACCGCGTTCTCGCCGAAGTACCTGAACCGCGACGAGGTCCCGGCCGACATCGTCGAGAACGAGCGCCGCGTCGCCGAGGCCACCTCCCGCGAGGAGGGCAAGCCCGAGGCCGCCCTGCCGAAGATTGTCGAAGGCCGTGTCAACGGCTTCTTCAAGGACGTCGTCGTGCTGGAGCAGGCGTTCGCCAAGGACAACAAGAAGTCTGTCCAGAAGGTTCTGGACGAGGCCGGCGTCACGCTGAAGCGCTTCACGCGCATCCGCGTCGGCGGCTGACAACCCAGCCGTACCGCGATCTACCCAAGACCCCGATAGGGTTTGGTGCAGTCGTCCGCGTATGCCTGACGGCATTCGCTCGGCCGAAGCGCCGGACGATCGCAGATCTGACGAGGAGGCCATTGCCGCACAGGGAACCGCAAGGACCCACCGGCAATGGCCTTCTTCGTATGTGCACGAGGAGATCTCCATGAAACAGGGCGCGGACGCCAATCAGTCTGCCGACGGCAAGGCCGACGACAAGAACGGCAAGAAGGCCGGTCGCTTCATGCTGAAGCTGTCCGGCGAGGCGTTCGCCGGCGGCGGGGGGCTCGGTGTCGATCCGGACGTCGTGCACGCCATCGCGCGTGAGATCGCCGCGGTCGTACGCGACGGAGCCGAGATCGCCATCGTCATCGGCGGTGGCAATTTCTTCCGTGGCGCGGAGTTGCAGCAGCGCGGCATGGACCGGGCGCGCTCCGACTACATGGGCATGCTCGGTACGGTCATGAACTGCCTCGCCCTCCAGGACTTTCTGGAGAAGGAAGGCATCGACTCCCGGGTCCAGACCGCCATCACCATGGGACAGGTCGCGGAGCCGTACATTCCGCTGCGCGCCGTACGTCACCTGGAGAAGGGCCGCGTTGTCATCTTCGGCGCCGGTATGGGCATGCCGTACTTCTCCACCGATACCACCGCCGCTCAGCGCGCCCTGGAGATCGACGCCGAGGCGCTGCTCATGGGCAAGAACGGTGTGGACGGGGTCTACGACTCGGACCCCAAGAAGAACCCGGACGCGGTGAAGTTCGACGCGCTGGATTACAGCGAGGTGATCACTCGCGACCTCAAGGTCGCGGATGCCACCGCCGTCACTCTGTGCCGTGACAACGCGCTTCCGATCCTTGTCTTCGAGCTGCTCTCGGAAGGCAACATCGCGCGCGCCGTCAGGGGCGAGAAGATCGGCACCCTCGTGAATGCGCAGGGTACTCGGGCCTGACCGGGGGATGGACAATGTCCTGCCGGTCGGACACCGTGCAGGAGAAGACGCGGGTTAACGCCGGGCCCGAGTGCGGGGCCCACTCAAGACATGCAGGAGCAACTGGTGATCGAAGACATCCTCCTCGAGGCCGAGGAGAAAATGGAGAAGGCCGTCGTGGTGGCCAAGGAGGACTTCGCCGCGATTCGCACCGGTCGTGCGCACCCGGCGATGTTCAACAAGATCGTGGCCGACTACTACGGCGCGCTGACGCCGATCAACCAGCTTGCCTCGTTCTCGGTGCCCGAGCCGCGGATGGCCGTGGTGACCCCGTTCGACAAGAGCGCGCTGCGCAACATCGAGCAGGCGATCCGGGACTCCGACCTGGGCGTCAACCCGAGCAATGACGGCAACATCATCCGAGTGACGTTCCCTGAGCTGACCCAGGACCGTCGCAAGGAGTACATCAAGGTCGCCAAGACCAAGGCCGAGGACTCCAAGATCTCCATCCGTGCGATCCGTCGCAAGGCCAAGGAGACCCTCGACAAGCTCGTCAAGGACAAGGAGTCCGGCGAGGACGAGGTCCGCCGTGCGGAGAAGGAGCTCGACGACACGACCGCGAAGTACGCGGCACAGGTCGACGAGCTGCTCAAGCACAAGGAAGCCGAGCTGCTCGAGATCTGATGAACGACTCTTCCTGGGGGGCCCCGCCGAGAGGCGGCTACGCCGGCGCGTGGGACCCGTCCGAGCAGGGACCCGTCCCGGCGGGTCCCGCATACGATGCGCATCAGGCCGAGCAGACTCGCCCCATGCCCATCGTGCCCGAGACAGGCAGAGACGCTGAAGGCCGCGACGACGACCGCGACCGGGGGGCCGCTCCGCTGAGTGGTCCCCCCTTGCGCGACGAGAAGCCGCAGGAGCCCATGCACATCCCCCAGCCGCCGCCCGCGCAGAAGAAGCGCGCGGGCCGTGATCTGCGCGCCGCCATAGGCGTGGGTGGGGGACTGGGGGCGGTGGTCATCGCGTCCCTCTTTATCTGGAAGGCCGCCTTCATCGGCGTGATCGTGGTCGCCGTTGTCGTCGGGCTGTGGGAACTGACCTCCCGGCTCGACGAGCGCAGGGGAATCAAGGCCCCCCTGGTGCCCCTCGCGGTCGGCGGTGCGGCCATGGTCGTCGCCGGGTATGTGAGGGGTGCGGAGGGTGCCTGGGTCGCCATGGCGCTCACCGCTCTCGCGGTGCTCGTCTGGCGCATGACCGAACCGCCCGACGGCTACCTCAAGGACGTCACTGCGGGCGTCTTCGCCGTGTTCTACGTGCCCTTCCTGGCCACCTTCGTCGCGCTGATGCTGACGGCCGACGACGGAGCGCAGCGGGTACTCACCTTCCTGCTGCTGACGGTGGTCAGCGACACCGGCGCGTATGCCGTGGGCTGGCGCTTCGGCACACACAAGCTCGCGCCGCGCATCAGTCCCGGCAAGACCAGGGAAGGGCTCCTCGGCGCGGTCGTCTTCGCGATGGCGGCGGGTGCGCTGCTGATGCAGCACGTGGTCCACGACGGGACGTGGTGGCAGGGTCTTGTGCTGGGGTTCGCGGTCGCCGTGAGCGCCACGCTGGGCGACCTCGGCGAGTCCATGATCAAGAGGGACCTCGGGATCAAGGACATGGGCACGCTGCTGCCGGGCCACGGCGGCATCATGGACCGTCTCGACTCGTTGCTGCCGACCGCTCCGGTGGTCTGGCTGCTCTTCGTCCTCTTCGTAGGAACGGGCTGACCTGCGCTTTTAGCGGCTAGTTGGTGCTTGGGGTTCGTCGTCCACAGGGCGGCGAACCCCTTTCCGGATGTCTGCGACACTGGTCTGACCATGCCTGTACCCGGAGAACTTACTTTTGTCGCGCCCCGCGGAGCCAAGAAGCCCCCGCGGCATCTCGCCGACCTCACGCCCGCCGAGCGCCGCGAGGCCGTGGCCGCGATCGGTGAGAAGCCGTTTCGTGCCACACAGCTGTCGCAGCACTACTTCGCGCGGTACGCACACGACCCGGAGCAGTGGACCGACATCCCGGCCGGCTCGCGCGAGAAGCTTCAGGCGGCGCTGCTGCCCGACCTGATGAATGTGCTGCGGCACATCAGCTGTGACGACGACACCACCCGTAAGACGCTGTGGAAGCTGCACGACGGCACGCTCGTCGAGTCCGTGCTGATGCGCTACCCGGACCGGGTGACCATGTGCATCTCCTCGCAGGCCGGGTGCGGGATGAACTGCCCGTTCTGCGCGACGGGCCAGGCCGGTCTCGACCGGAACCTGTCGACCGCCGAGATCGTGCACCAGATCGTGGACGGCATGCGCGCGCTGCGCGACGGCGAGGTCCCCGGTGGGCCCGCCCGGCTGTCCAACATCGTCTTCATGGGCATGGGAGAGCCGCTCGCCAACTACAACCGGGTCGTCGGCGCCATCCGCCGGCTGACCGACCCGGAGCCCGACGGGCTCGGCCTCTCGCAGCGCGGGATCACCGTGTCAACCGTGGGCCTGGTGCCGGCGATGCTGCGCTTCGCCGACGAGGGCTTCAAGTGCCGCCTCGCGGTGTCGCTGCACGCCCCGGACGACGAGCTGCGCGACACCTTGGTGCCGGTCAACACCAAGTGGAATGTGCGTGAGGTGCTGGACGCCGCCTGGGAGCACGAGGCGAAGTCCGGCCGTCGCATCTCCATCGAGTACGCGCTGATCCGCGACATCAACGACCAGGCCTGGCGTGGTGACCTGCTCGGACGGCTCCTCAAGAACAAGCCGGTGCATGTCAACCTGATCCCGCTCAACCCGACGCCCGGGTCGAAGTGGACCGCGTCCAGGCCCGAGGACGAGAAGGCCTTCGTCGCGGCGATCGCGGCCCACGGCGTGCCCGTGACCGTACGGGACACCCGTGGCCAGGAGATCGACGGAGCGTGCGGACAGCTGGCGGCTTCGGAGCGATAGGGCCCGTGTAACGTGGGTCGGACATTTACATATTCCGACAGGGGAGCGCCACAGCGCTGAGAGTGCGGCATCGCCGCAGACCCTCTGAACCTTGCCCGGGTCATTCCGGGTAGGAAGTTCGGTCACTACTCGAGCTGTAGCGCCCTGCCCGCACTCTGTTCGGGCGGGGCCGCGTCTCTTCCTGGTCATCCAGGAGGAATTCAGTGAGCACCACCAAGAAGTTCGCACTCAGCGCCCTCGCCGCGGCGCTCGGCGTCTCGACGCTGGCCGCCTGCGGCGGCGGGTCCGACGACGGCGCGAAGTCGTCCGGCGGCTCGAAATCCAAGACGGTGACGCTCGTCAGCCACGACTCGTTCGCCGCCTCCGAGTCCGTGCTGAAGGCGTTCACCAAGGAGACCGGCTACAAGGTCCAGGTCCTCAAGAGCGGCGACGCGGGCTCCGCCCTGAACCAGGAGATCCTGACCAAGGGCTCCCCGCGCGGCGACGTCTTCTTCGGCGTCGACAACACCCTCCTCTCGCGGGCCCTGGACAACGATCTGTTCACGTCGTACGAGGCCAAGGGCCTGGACAGGGTTCCGGCCGGCCTTCAGCTCGACAAGGCCGAGCACCGGGTCACGCCCATTGACACCGGCGACATCTGCGTCAACTACGACAAGAAGTACTTCGCGGACAAGAAGCTCGCGCCGCCGAAGAGCTTCGACGATCTCGCGAAGCCCGCGTACAAGGACCTGCTCGTCACCGAGAACGCCGAGAACTCCTCGCCCGGCCTCGGCTTCCTCCTCGGTACGACCGCGCAGTACGGCGACGACGGCTGGCAGGACTACTGGAAGCAGCTCAAGGACAACGGCGTGAAGGTCGTCGACAGCTGGGAGCAGGCGTACAACGAGGAGTTCTCCGGCTCGGCAGGCGGCAAGAAGACCAAGGGCGACCGGCCGCTCGTGGTCTCGTACGCCTCCAGCCCGCCCGTCGAGGTGCTCTACGCGAAGCCGCAGCCCAAGGAGGCGCCGACCGGCGTCGCGACCGGCACCTGCTTCCGGCAGACCGAGTTCGCGGGGCTCCTGAGCGGTGCGAAGAACGAGGCGGGCGGCAAGGCGCTGCTGGACTTCCTGGTCGGCAAGCAGTTCCAGGAGGACATGCCGCTGAACATGTTCGTGAACCCGGTGGCGAAGGACGCGAAGCTGCCCGAGCTGTTCACGAAGTTCGGCGCGGTGATCGACAAGCCGCAGACCGTGGCCCCGGACAAGATCGCAGACAACCGTGAGCAGTGGGTCAAGTCGTGGTCCTCGCTCGTCCTGAAGTAAGCAAGGACGTCACGCCTGGAGCTGGCAAGGGCGTCAAGAAGGGCATCAGGCAAGGGCTGCGCGGGAACACCGCGCGGCTCGGCCTGATGGCCGGACCCGTCGTGTTCTTCGCGCTCTTCTTCGCGTACCCCGTGGTCGCGATCGTCGGGCGCGGGCTCAAGGCTGACGGCAGCTGGCAGTTCGGCCGGATCGCTGAGGTGCTGACCGACTCGGACATCCTGGACGTCCTGTGGTTCACCACCTGGCAGGCGATCGCCTCGACCGTGCTGACCCTGCTGATCGCCCTGCCCGCGGCGTACGTCTTCGCCCGGCTCGATTTCCCCGGCAAGCAGCTGCTGCGAGCCGTGGTGACCGTGCCGTTCGTGCTGCCGACGGTGGTCGTCGGGACCGCGTTCCTGGCGATGCTGGGACGCGGTGGGCTGCTCGACGAGCTGTGGGGCGTACGGCTCGACACGACGGTGTGGGCGATCCTCCTCGCGCACGTCTTCTTCAACTACGCCGTGGTGGTACGCACCGTGGGCGGCCTCTGGGCGCAGCTCGACCCGCGCCAGGAAGAGGCCGCGCGGGTGCTCGGCGCCGGGCGCTTCGAGGCCTGGCGGCGGGTGACGCTGCCGGCGCTCGTGCCCGCCGTGGCCGCCGCCGCGCTGATGGTCTTCCTCTTCACCTTCACCTCGTTCGGTGTGGTACAGATCCTCGGCGGGCCCGCCTACTCCACCCTGGAGGTGGAGATCTACCGGCAGACCGCGCAGCTGCTCGACCTGCCGACGGCGGCGGTCCTGACGCTGGTGCAGTTCGCGGCGGTGGGCGCGATCCTCGCCCTACACGCGTGGACGGTACGCCGCCGGGAGAGCGCCCTGAAACTGGTCGACGCGGCGCAGACCGCGCGCCGGCCCCGCGGGGTGGGGCAGTGGTCGCTGCTCGGCGGGGTGCTGGCCACGGTGGTGGTGCTGATCCTGCTACCGGTCGGGGTGCTCGTCGAGCGGTCCTTCGACGGGCCCGACGGGTACGGCTTCATGTACTACCGCGCGCTCCAGTCGGCGGGCGGGAGCACTGGGACGTTCCTGGTGCCGCCGCTTGAGGCGGTGTGGAATTCGCTGCAGTACGCCCTGGTGGCGACAGCCATCGCGCTGCTCGTCGGCGGTCTGGCCGCCGCAGCTCTGACGCGGCGGGCAGGTCGGCTCGTGCGGGGCTTCGACGCACTGCTGATGCTGCCGCTCGGCGTCTCCGCCGTGACGGTCGGCTTCGGTTTCCTGATCACGCTCAACAAGCCGCCGCTGGATCTGCGGACGACCTGGATCCTGGTGCCGCTCGCCCAGGCGCTGGTGGGTGTGCCCTTCGTCGTACGGACGATGCTGCCCGTACTCCGGGCCGTCGACGGCCGACTGCGTGAGGCGGCCGCGGTGCTCGGGGCTTCGCCGCTGCGGGCCTGGCGGGAGGTCGACCTGCCGATGGTGCGGCGGGCGCTGCTCGTCGCCGCCGGGTTCGCGTTCGCCGTGTCGCTCGGCGAATTCGGGGCGACCGTCTTCATCGCGCGGCCCGACAACCCGACACTTCCGGTGGCCGTGGCGCGGCTCCTCGGGCGCGCCGGGGACCTCAACTACGGGCAGGCGATGGCCCTGAGCACGATTCTGATGGTGGTGTGCGCGGTGTCCCTGCTGGTGCTCGAACGTATCCGTACCGACCGGTCGGGGGAGTTCTGATGTTGCGGCTGGACGGCGTGAGTGTGCGGTTCGGGAAGCTCGCGGCGCTCGAATCGGTGGATCTGGCGGTCGCCGATCACGAGATCGTCTGTGTGCTCGGGCCGAGCGGCAGCGGCAAATCCACGCTGCTGCGGGTCGTAGCGGGGCTGCAGAGCGCGGATGCCGGGCGGGTGCTGCTCGACGGGCGCGACCAGAGCGGGGTGCCTGTGCACCGGCGTGGGGTCGGCCTGATGTTCCAGGACCACCAGCTCTTTCCGCAGCGGGACGTCGGCGGCAATGTCGCCTTCGGTCTGCGGATGCGCGGGGCTGCGCGGGCCGAGCAGGTGCACCGGGTCGACGAGCTGCTGGATCTGGTGGGGCTGCCGGGGGCGCAGCGGCGGGCGATCGCCACGCTGTCCGGCGGTGAGCAGCAGCGGGTCGCGCTCGCACGGGCGCTGGCCCCGCAGCCGAAGCTGCTGATGCTCGACGAGCCGCTCGGCCAGCTCGACCGGACGCTGCGCGAGCGTCTGGTCGTCGAGCTGCGGCGGCTTTTCGGGCTGCTCGGTACTACCGTGCTGGCCGTCACGCACGATCAGGGCGAGGCGTTCGCGCTGGCCGACCGGGTGGTGGTGATGCGGGACGGGCGGATCGCCCAGACCGGTACGCCGCTGGAGGTCTGGCAGCGGCCCGCCTCCGAATTCGTCGCCCGCTTCCTCGGCTTCGACAATGTCGTCCCGGCCACGGTGACCGGTGAGGCGGCCAACACCGTGTGGGGCAAGATCCCGGTGCCGGCCGGCTCGCCGCAGGGCGCGTGCCGGCTGTTGGTACGGCCGGCGGGTGTCCGGCAGGTGCCGGTGGCGGACGGCCTGCCGTGCACGGTGACGGCCCGCACGTTCCGCGGCAACCATGTCGCTCTGCTGCTGCAGCCCGCGGGGGCGCCGCAGTTGGAGGCGGAGTGTGCGTTGCGGGACGCGCCGGGGGAGGGCGCGGAAGTGGGGGTCGTGTTCGCGGCGGACGACGTGGTGGTGCTGCCGGAGGAGCGGTAGGGGGCGGGTGCGGGTTGCGGGTTGCGGGGTGCGGGTGGCAGGGCGGGTGCGGGTTGCCTGCGGCGCTGTCCCCTACCCGCCCCTTCCCGAACTGGGGCTCCGCCCCAGACACTCCGGTCCTCAAACGCCGGACGGGCTGAGATGGGCGGGGTGGGGGACGGCACGGGGTCGGTTGACCTCCTGCTCCCGGTCCTCAAACGCCGGACGGGCTGGATTTCGCTAGCTCGCCGGGCTGCGGCTCCTCTGCCTGTGCGGTCTCCTCGCCCCCCTCCGGCGCTCCGAACCAGGCCACCGCGACCGCTCCCGCCACCGCCAGGACGAAGCCCAGGACCGCCATCCAGGCCAAGCCCTCGCGGGACGCGTCGCCCAGCCACAGGACGCCGATCGCGCCCGGCAGTACCGTTTCGCCGACCACCAGGGCCGCAGTCGCGCCGTTGACCGAGCCGATCTGGAGGGCGACTGTGTGCAGGTACATGCCGCCGATGCCCGCGACCAGGATCGCGTAGAGGGCCGGGTCGGACAGCAGGGCGGAGAGATCGAACGGGTCCACACCGTTCAGTACACGGACGCCCACGCCCAGCGCGCCGAAGCCGAGGCCGGACAGCAGACCGGCGAGGATCGCGGCGCGGGCGCCCAGGAGACGTACCGCCAGAGTGCCGCCCACCGTCAGCGCGACCGCGATCACCAGCAGCCACCAGTGGGTGGCGATCGGGGTGTGGCTGCCGCCCTCGTGGCCAGCGGCGGTGGCCAGCAGGATCAGGGCCGAGCAGACGACGCCGATGGACGTCCACTCCTTGCGGGCCAGCCTGATACCGAGCATCCTCACGCTCAACACCGCCGTGATCACCAGATTCGCGCTGATCACCGTCTGGGAGAGGAACAGCGGGAGGAGGCGCGCGGCGAGGGCACCGAGGCCGAATCCGATGAAGTCCAGGATCGTACCGACGATGAACTCCCAGGTCATCGCGGCCTTCGCGGTGGAGGAGAGATTCGGCCCGCCGTGCTGCGTCACTCCTGACGCGTCTGCCTCGCGGCGGGCGGACTTGCGGGATCCGACGGCTTGCAGGACGGAGCCCGTGCCGTAACAGATCGACGCCGCGATTGCGGTCAGTAGGCCGATGAGCACCAAGAACTCCGTTCACGCGGTTCGTCTGTCCTGTTCCGAATGGCAGACGTGCCTGTGGGCGTAAACGTTGCTTCTGGATCTTGTGGACCTGCCCGGTCGGACCTGCTGGATCAGGCGTTCTTGCCCGCGGCCAGCCGGGCGAGGGCCGCCGGGGCCTCTTCGACGGTGTCGACCAGGGCGATACGGGCCCGCGTCGGGCGCTCCTTCGCCAGGGCCTGGAGGAGGGGCCAGGTGGGGAGGCGCCCGGTCCAGTGCGTGCGGTTGACCAGGACCATGGGGGTCGGTTCGCCGCGCGACTCGTAGTAGTTCGGGGTCGCGTTGTCGAAGATCTCCTGGACGGTGCCCGCGGCGCCCGGCAGGAAGACGACGCCCGCGGTGCAGCGGGCGAGGAGGCCGTCCTCGCGGGTGGCGTTGGCGAAGTACTTGGCGGTGTGGCCCGCGAAGGCGTGCGGCGGCTCGTGCCCGTGGAACCAGGTGGGGATGCCGACCGAGTCGCCGCCGGACGGCCAGCGGTCGCGGACGGCGAAGGCGGCCTTGGCCCACTCGGTGATCGACGGGACGAAGGACGGGGTCCCGGCGAGGAGTTCGAGGGCCTTGATTTCGCGGTCGTGGTCCGGCTGTTGAGGCACTCGGCCACGCTAGGCCCTGCGGGGGCGCGGATGGGGCGGGGTACGGCGGGGACGCGGAAGGGCGAATCCGCCCCCGCGCGCGCTACCCCCGGACGGGGGCGCGCGGTCGTCCGGATGCGCCCCCGGCCCCTGGATCGCGGACTGTGGCGGGGCGAGGACGTTCCCCCAATCCGCCCCTTCCGGGAACCGGTGAGGCCCCCGGCCCCCCGAGCGCCTGCTGCGCGGAGCGGTGCCGGAGGGGGACCAAGGGGTAGCCAGGTGCCCTGGCCCCGTTCGGGCCCCGGCCCGGCCCCACCCGCGCCGGTCGGAGGCCGGCGGAGCGACCCGAAGCCCAGGAGGCCCCCCGGGCCGAGTGGTGCGAGGGGGGCGTTAAGAAGAGGAGGGGCGCGGGACACATTCAGAAGGGCAGCGCGGCCAGTTCCGCCACGGCCCAGGTCAGGGGGCCGAAGACCGTCAGCAGGGCGATGGCTCGCAGCGTTGCCGCGCCGCGCAGCGTCTGGGTCGGGGCGCCCAGGCGGAGCAGGGCCTTCGTCGTGTCGGTACGGGCGTGCTTGGCCTCCAGCGTCGCCGTCAGCAGGGTGGCGACGGTGCAGCTCATGACCAGGGCCGCGCCCAGGCCCGTAAGAGGTCCGAAGGGGCGTGGGCCGCCGTCGCCGCCGTACAGCGTCGACGCCGCGATCGCACCCGATGCCACCGCGCAGACCACGCCCAGCGGGCGGCCGATGCGATGGGCCTCGTCCATCAGGACGCGGCCCGCGAGCAGGCGCACGGCGCCCGGCCGGACCGACTGGATCACGCGCCCGCACAGGTACGTCAGGCCCGGACCCGCCAGCGCCAGCCCCAGTGCCGTGAGGGCCCAGCCGGCCAGCACGCCCGCCGGGACCACGTCGAGCCGGCCGGGGAGCGGGAACGGGGCGCCGGGTGCGCCGCGGTTCGCGTACGCCTCCACCGCGAGGCCCGCCGCTGTGAGGGCGACGCCCCAGGGGAGGCCGGTGGGGACCCGGTGGGGGGCGGCGGCCGTGTCGTCGGCCGGCTTGACGGGGTGCGGTCGCAGGGCCAGGGCGCTCGCGGCCGCCGCCGTCAGCGGCACCAGGCACAGCAGGGTGAGTGCGGCGGCGAGCGGCATGGGCCGCCCGGCGGCGAGGAGTTCGGCCGCCGCGCCGTCGAAGGGCAGGCCGGTGAGGTCGCCGCGGAGGTGGAGATAGAAGAGCAGCGCGAGGGCGCTGCCCAGCGTGCAGGAGACCGCCGTGGACACGGCGGCCAGCGCCGTGAGGCGGGCCGGTCCGAGTCCGGCGCCGGACAGGCCGGCGCGCGGGGGGCTGGTGCTCGGGTCGGTACGGGCCACCGCGACCGCGAAGTGCACGGTCGCGGCCAGCGGGGCCAGGCACCAGAGCAGGCGGAGCACGGAACCGGTGGAGTGGGCGGGATGGCCCACCGCGTAACCCAGCGTGCACAGCAGGAGGAAACCCACCCCGGCCGAGGCCGCCGCGACCAGCAGACGACGCAGCAGGACCAGCGGATGGGTGCCGCGGGCTAGACGGAGAGCGAGCACGCGGCCCGGCCTTCCACACCGGCCGCCGGCACGGAGGCGACGCGGCGCCCGTCGAGCAGCGACACCGTGCGGTCCGCGAGGGTCGCCACCTCCGCGTCGTGGGTGGCCAGCACGACGGTGATCCGGTGCGAGCGGGCCGCGGTGGTGAGCGTGCGCAGTACCTGGGTGCGGTCCATGCGGTGCAGCGGCGCCGTCGGCTCGTCCGCGAAGAGCACCGAGGGGGTGGTGACCAGGGCGCGGGCGATGGCGATGCGCTGGCGCTGGGACTGCAGGAGCGCGGCCGGGCGCTTGCGGGCGATCATGCCGATGTCGAGCCGCTCCAGCCACTCCATGGCGGCCTTCTTCGCGGTGCGGTGCGAAGTGCCGTGCAGCAGGAGGGGGAGCGCCGCGTTCTCCCAGGCGTTCAGTTCCGGTACCAGGCGGGGCTCGGGGTCGATCCAGCCGAACCGGTCGCGGCGCAGCCGTTCGCGCAGCAGCGGGCCCATGGTGTGCACGGGAGCGCTGTTGAACCACACTTCACCCTGGTCCGGGACGAGTTGACCGGAAAGGCATTGCAGCAGGGTGGTCTTGCCGCTGCCTCGCGGGCCGTTGACGGCGAGGATCTCGCCCTCTCGCACACCGAGGGAGACACCGGTGAGGGCGGGGGAGCCACTGTGGGAGTAGTGCAGGGACCGTGCCCAGAGCACATCGTTGTCCGGCGGGGCCACCATGGCGTACACCTCGTTCAGATCAGATATCCCGTCCCCCGTACGAGGGAACGAAGACGGGGCCGATCGGTCACTGGGCACGGTAGGGATTCGGACCATGGCTGTGTGGCAAGCGCGCGGCCCGGACACCCCCGTTCTCACTCGAACGGGCGTATCCGGGCCGCGACAGGACGGACCTTACGATCAGAGCTTGGTCCAGGCCTCCGTCAGCACCTGGCGCAGGATGCCCTCGATCTCGTCGAACGTCTCCTGCGTGGAGATGAGCGGCGGGGCGAGCTGGACGACCGGGTCCCCGCGGTCGTCGGCTCGGCAGTACAGGCCGTTCTCGTACAAGGCCTTGGAGAGGAAGCCGTAGAGCACGCGCTCCGTCTCCTCGTCGGTGAAGGTCTCCTTGGTGACCTTGTCCTTCACCAGCTCGATGCCGTAGAAGAAGCCGTTGCCGCGGACGTCGCCGACTATCGGCAGGTCGTGCAGCTTCTTGAGCGTCGTGAAGAACGCGTCCTCGTTGTCGAGGACGTGCTGGCTGAGGCCCTCGCGCTCGAAGATGTCGAGGTTCGCGTTGGCGACGGCCGAGGAGACCGGGTGGCCGCCGAAGGTGTAGCCGTGCAGGAAGGTGTTGCCACCCTGGTAGAACGGCTCGGCGAGCTTGTCGGAGATGATGCAGGCGCCGATCGGGGAGTAACCCGACGTCATGCCCTTGGCGCAGGTGATCATGTCCGGTACGTAGTCGAACTTGTCGCACGCGAACATCGTGCCGAGGCGGCCGAAGGCGCAGATGACCTCGTCCGAGACAAGCAGCACATTGTACTTGTCGCAGATCTCGCGGACCCGCTGGAAGTACCCGGGCGGCGGCGGGAAACAGCCGCCCGCGTTCTGTACGGGCTCCAGGAAGACGGCCGCGACCGTCTCGGGGCCCTCGAAGAGGATCTCCTGCTCGATCTGGTCGGCGGCCCAGCGGCCGAAGGCCACCGGGTCGTCGCCGTGGATCGAGGCGCGGTAGATGTTGGTGTTCGGCACCTTGTGGGCGCCGGGCACCAGCGGCTCGAACGGCGCCTTGAGGGCCGGCAGGCCGGTGATCGACAGGGCGCCCTGCGGGGTGCCGTGGTAGGCGACGGCGCGGGAGATGACCTTGTACTTGGTCGGCTCGCCGGTGAGCTTGAAGTACTGCTTCGCCAGCTTCCACGCGGTCTCGACGGCCTCGCCGCCACCCGTGGTGAAGAAGACCTTGTTCAGGTCGCCCGGCGCGTAGTCCGCGAGCCGCTCGGCCAGCTTGACGGCCTGCGGGTGTGCGTACGACCAGATCGGGAAGAAGGCCAGCTCCTGCGCCTGCTTGTACGCCGCCTCGGCGAGCTCGTGACGGCCGTGGCCCGCGTTGACCACGAACAGGCCGGAGAGGCCGTCGAGGTAGCGCTTGCCCTGGTCGTCGAAGATGTAGGTGCCCTCACCACGCACGATGGTGGGCACGGGTGCGTTCTCGTAGTCCGACATGCGGGTGAAGTGCATCCACAGGTGGTCGTACGCGGTTTTGGAGAGGTCCTGGCTCACGACTATCGGGTTCCCCACATATAGGTCTGCTTCTTCAGCTTGAGGTAGACGAAGCTCTCGGTGGAGCGCACACCGGGGAGCGTGCGAATCCGTTTGTTGATCACTTCGAGCAAGTGGTCGTCGTCCTCGCAGACGACCTCCACCATGAGGTCGAAGGAGCCCGCGGTCATCACCACGTACTCGCACTCGGCCATGGCCGTCAGTGCCTCGGCGACAGGGTCGAGGTCGCCCTCGACATTGATGCCGACCATCGCCTGACGCCGGAAACCCACGGTGAGCGGGTCGGTGACGGCGACGATCTGCATCACGCCCTGGTCCTGCAGCTTCTGCACGCGCTGGCGCACGGCCGCCTCGGAGAGACCGACCGCCTTGCCTATCGCGGCGTACGGACGGCGTCCGTCCTCCTGGAGCTGCTGGATGATCGCCAGGGAGACGGCATCCACCGTAGGGGAGGTGCCGTGCCCGTTCCTGGAGTCTGCGCTTCGACTGGCCACGGCTTCACTGTGCACGACGTCTCGTCTGTCCCGCAACCCCAAACCGATGAAATTCGTTGTTCGGGAGCCCAGATCTCGCGAAATCCGAAGTTCTTGCCAGTCGGGTATGTCGAAAGCGTTACCTCAGCGACTAGGGTGGGTGTCTCATCCATTGGACGTCCGAGAGGGAGGGGTGGCAGTGACCACCGAACTGCGTCGCCTGCGCAATTACATCGACGGAGAGTTCCGGGACGCCGCTGACGGGCGGACCATCGAGGTGGTCAACCCGGCTACCGGAGATGCGTACGCCTCCTCGCCGCTGTCCGGCCAGGACGACGTCGACGCGGCCATGGCCGCCGCCGCGGCCGCCTTCCCGGGCTGGCGCGACAGCACGCCCGCGGAGCGCCAGCGGGCGCTGCTCAAGATCGCGGACGCCTTCGAGGAGCGCGCCGAGGACCTGATCGCGGCCGAGTCGGAGAACTGCGGCAAGCCGATCGGGCTCACCCGTACCGAAGAGCTCCCGCCGATGGTGGACCAGATCCGCTTCTTCGCGGGCGCGGCCCGGATGCTCGAAGGCCGCTCGGCCGGCGAGTACATGGAGGGTCTGACCTCCATCGTGCGGCGCGAGCCGGTCGGTGTCTGCGCGCAGGTCGCACCGTGGAACTACCCGATGATGATGGCCGTGTGGAAGTTCGCACCGGCGCTCGCCGCGGGCAACACGGTCGTCCTGAAACCGTCGGACACCACGCCCGCATCGACCGTCCTGATGGCCGAGATCATCGGCGCGATCGTCCCCAAGGGCGTCTTCAACGTCGTCTGCGGCGACCGTGACACGGGCCGCGCGATGGTCGAGCACAAGACCCCCGCGATGGCCTCGATCACCGGTTCCGTACGGGCCGGCATGCAGGTCGCGGAGTCCGCCGCCAAGGACCTCAAGCGCGTTCACCTGGAGCTGGGCGGCAAGGCGCCGGTCGTCGTCTTCGAGGACACCGACATCGCCAAGGCCGTCGAGGACATCTCGGTCGCGGGCTTCTTCAACGCGGGCCAGGACTGTACGGCCGCGACGCGTGTGCTCGTCCAGGAGTCGATCCACGACGAGTTCGTGACGGCGCTGGCGAAGGCCGCCGCGGATACCAAGACCGGGCAGCCGGACGACGAGGACGTGCTGTACGGCCCGCTCAACAACGCCAACCAGCTGAAGCAGGTCAGCGGCTTCATCGAGCGGCTGCCCGCCCACGCCAAGGTCGAGGCGGGTGGCCACCAGGTCGGCGAAAAGGGCTACTTCTACGCCCCGACCGTCGTCTCCGGCCTCAAGCAGGACGACGAGATCATCCAGAACGAGATCTTCGGTCCGGTCATCACCGTCCAGTCCTTCACGGACGAGGCGCAGGCTCTGGAGTGGGCCAACGGCGTCGAGTTCGCCCTCGCCTCCTCGGTGTGGACCAAGGACCACGGCCGCGCGATGCGGATGTCCAAGAACCTCGACTTCGGTTGCGTGTGGATCAACACCCACATCCCGCTGGTCGCCGAGATGCCGCACGGCGGATTCAAGAAGTCGGGGTACGGCAAGGACCTGTCGGCGTACGGCTTCGAGGACTACACGCGCATCAAGCACGTGATGACCTCGCTCGACGGCTGAGACCCGAGAGCCGAGCGCTGATCTCAACACCGTCCGGTCAGGACGCTGTTCGACGGGGGCGGGCAATAGACAGACTGTCTATTGCCCGCCCCCGCTCCGTGGGACCAGGGTGGGCACCATGGGTGATCTTGGTCATGTGTCGCGTCGTACGCTGCTCCGCGGATTCGGTACGGCAGGCGCGCTGGCCGCGCTCGTCGGATGCGGGGTGCCCGCCGCCTATGTGAAACCGGGCGACCGGGCCGGACGTGACATCTCGGGCCGGGACAAGAGCCTGCACTTCGCCAACTGGCCCCTCTACATCGACACCGACGACGAGGACGAGTCGCGGCGCCCCACCCTCGACAGCTTCGCGAAGCGCACCGGGATCTCCGTCAGGTACACCGAGGAGATCAACGACAACGACGAGTTCTTCGGGAAGATCGGCCCCGCGCTGATGAATCACCAGGAGACCGGTCGCGACCTGATCGTCATGAGCGACTGGATGGCCGCCAGGTTCGTACGCCTCGGGTGGGTGCAGGAGATGGACCGGGCCGGGCAGCCCAACATCGCCAAGTACCTCGATCCGCAGCTGCGCACCCCCGCCTTCGACGAGGGGCGGCTGCACTCCGTCCCGTGGCAGTCCGGGATCACCGGCATCGCGTACAACCGCAAGAAGCTCGGCCACGAGATCCGGCACACCTCCGAACTGTGGGCCGACGAGCTGCGTGGCAAGGTGACGCTCTTCTCCGGGCTCGACGAGAGCTTCGCGCTCCTCATGCAGGGCAACGGCGTGGACGTGACCCGCTGGGGCGCGGACGACTTCCACCGGATGTGCGAGCAGGTGGAGAAGCAGGTGCGGCGGGGGCACATCAGGCGCTTCACCGGCAACGACTACATCAAGGACCTGGCGAGCGGTGACGTACTGGCCTGCCAGGCGTACTCGGGCGACGTCATCCAGCTCCAGGCAGACAACCCCGACATCGAGTTCGTGGTGCCCGACGAGGGCGCGGAGCTCTGGGCGGAGAGCCTGATGATCCCCAACCTCGCCCGCCACAAGCGCAACGCCGAGAAGCTCATCGACCACTACTACGAGCCGGCGGTCGCCGCCGAGCTGGCGACCTGGGTCAATTACGTCTGCCCGGTGCCGGCCGCGCGTGACATCCTCGCCTCCTCCAAGGACGAGGAGACCGCCGCGCTCGCCGAGGACCCGCTGATCTTCCCCGACGACGCGATGCGGAAGCGGCTCGTCATCGCGCGCGACATCACGTCCGAGGAGCGGCTGGAGTTCGCGAAGAGGTGGAACTCGATCGTGGGCCTGTAACGACCTCGGGGGCAATGGAGTGTGGATCGGCGAGCGGCGTCCTGCGGCTTCGCGTCCTAGGCGGAGGAGGGAGGCGACGCGGAGCGTCGTCGACCGACGACAACGCCGGAGGCGGAGTCGCGGGGCGTCGGGAGCCCGCGCACTATTGCCCCCGAGGTCGTAAGGGGCCGGGACGGGGTGGAGCGGTTCTGTGGGGGCGGTGTAAAGAGTAGGTAAATACGGGCGTACGCTGCGGAGATGAGCGAGGCCAGCGTCCTCTTGCGGCGCATTCGGGTGTGGTTGATCTTCTTCATTGTCTGTCTGGTGCTGAGCGGGCTGACCGCCTTCCCGCTCGTCACCGAACTCCACTGGCTCGAAAGCCTGCTGAAGTCCTCCGGCTCCCCGGTGCCCGAGCACTTCCCGGCACTGATGGAGTGGGTCGAGCGGGTACGGGCCGGGCTGGACGCCACAGAGGCGAAGTACCCCTTCGTCCTGTATGGGACGGACTGGCTGGCCTTCGCGCACCTCGTCATCGCGGTCGCCTTCTACGGCCCTTACCGCGACCCCGTACGCAACATCTGGGTCATCGAGTTCGGCATGATCGCTTGCGTCGGCACCATTCCGCTGGCGCTCATCTGCGGGCCGATCCGCGGGATTCCCTTCTGGTGGTCCGTGATCGACATGTCGTTCGGTGTCCTCGGGGTGATTCCGCTGATGATCGTGCGGCGCAGGATCAAGCTCCTTGAGGCGCTGACCGCGCCGGTCTTCCCTCGCCCGCAGATGCCGGCCCTGACGGGCTGACGGACTGATGGGCCGACGGGTCGATGGGTCGACGGGGCGACCCGTCAGTCTCGGTTGAGGAAGGTGGCCTGCACGATGCGCTCGGCCACCGGCTTCATCCCCTCGGCCTTCGCGTCCGTCGCGTTGACCGAGTAGACGAGGGTCCGGGACTGGTCGGGGGTCGCGGCGATGAGGGTGTTGTAGCCGAAGCGGCCGCCCGAGTTGAGCCACAGCACCTGGCCCGTGCCCTTGTCCTCGTAGCGCTCCAGCCCCGCGCTCATGGTCGCGTCCGGCACGCCCGCGGGGACCGTGAACATCTCCTTGAGCTGCGGCTGGGGCACGACCTCGCCGCGGAACAGCGCGAACAGCAGCCGCTCCAGATCCGCGGTCGTGGAGATCATGTCGCCAGCGGCCCAGCGGTCGGCCTGGTTCCACACGGTGGCATCGCGCAGCACGGTCGAGCCGTCCGCCTGCTTGAGGATCTGGTAACCCCGGTTGTGCGGGCCGTGGATGCGCGGGTCGGTGCCGGGGAACGTGGTGTGGCGCATGCCGAGGGGCTTGAAGATGCGGCGGGTGGCCTCGCGCTCGTACGTCGCACCGGTGCCCCTCTCGGTGAGCATGCCGAGGATCGTGTAGTTGATGTTCAGGTACTCCTGCACCACCAGCGAAGCCGCGATTTCCGCGTTGGACAGCCCCCGGGCCAGATGCGGCAGCGTCTCGCGTTCGCGGGCCGTCAGCGTGTCCAGGCGGGCCGAGGGCGGTGCCGGTGCCGGGCGCGGATGCCGATATCAGGCCGTGGCCGCCCGAAGTCACACTGTGCCCCCGCCGCGTCCGTTGTCGGTGACGGTGATCTCCAAGGTGTTCGGTCCGTAAGTGAGTTGTACGTCGGCCCTGCTCGCGGCGGCGTGCTTGACCACATTCGTCAGCGCCTCCTGAACCACCCGGTAGACGGTCGCCTCGATGTCGAGGGGCAGCGGGCGTACCCGGCCGGTCGTCCCGTAATCGACATGCAGGCCGCTGCGCCTCAACCGCCCTACGAGCATCGCCTGTTCGGCGATGTCGGGCTGCGGCTCGCGCGGGGCGCCGCCGGGCGCACCGTCCTCGCGCAGTACACCCAGCATCCGGCGCAGCTGCGTCATCGCGTCCCTGCCGGTCTCCGAGATGGCGTCGAACGCGGCCTCCGCGCGCGCGGGCGCGGTGCGCACGGCGACCGGCCCGGCCTCCGCCCGGACAATCATGATGCTGACGGCATGCGACAGGATGTCGTGCATCTCCCGTGCGATGCGGGCCCGTTCGCGGCCGGTCGCCTGCTCCGCCTCGATCCGGTTCGCCCGCTCCAACTGCGCTGCCCGGTCCACCAGGGCCGCCAGGTAGGCCTGCCGGGTATGGGCGAGGCGCCCGAACGTGTAGGCCGCGACGAAGACGAACAGGGAGAAGAGCAGCCCCCTTGCCTCCCCGGTGTTGAGCGCGACGGAGGGGACGATCGCGGCGAAGGTCAGCACGGTCACGGCCATCCGCTTGCGCGGCGGCGACAGCGCCGCGACCGTGTAGACGGCGATCAGACCGGCGTACGGGAGGGGCTGGCCGGGCCCGTCCAGCGTCAGTTTGTTCAGGGCCGAGATCGTCAGGACGCTCAGCAGAACACGGGCGCCCGGTGGCGCCAGATCAGCGGCAGCACCGCCGAGGTCGTCATGCCGTACGACAACCAGGTCACGTCGGGCAGCCCGGGGGCGCGCGGTACGACGAACGGCATGGCCACCGCCGCCTGTACGAGCACGGTGATGCCGATGTCCACGGCCCAGGGGCCCGAGCCGCGCAGCCGCTCGCCGAGCTCACGTATCCGCATCAGCCTGTGGCCTGTGTCTCCGCACGGTCCTGCGCCGCCAGGACCTCGTCGCCGTACTGCTGCGACCAGACGCCGACCGCCTCGATGGGACCCAGCAACGACCGGCCCAACTCGGTGAGTTCATAGTCGACACGCGTCGGCGCCGACGCCGCTTTCCGGCGCAGCAGCCCGTTGAACTCCAGCCGTCGAAGCGTCTCGGTGAGCACCTTGGTGCGGATGCCGCCGATGCGCTCCTTCAACTCGCCGTGGCGCAGCGGGCCGTCACGCAGTGCCCACAGCGTCACCGAACTCCAGGTGTTCGCGAGCAGGTCGAAGCCGAGCCTGGCCCGGCAGTCCGCGAGGAAATCGACCTGCTGCGGACCTGGCCGGTCCGCTGGTTCCATGGCCACGAAGGCCCCCCCTTTTACCGCGTCCGTGGGCACCGGATGGTGCCTGCCGGACTTTCTAGTGTCGTTCTCATCAACCCAAGCAGATCTCATCAACCCAAGCAGAGGAGTGCCGCGATGCGGATCGGAATTCTGGGAGCGGGCAGCATGGCGGATGCCCTGGGCACCCGTTGGGCAGGTGCCGGCCACGACGTGATGGTGGGCGCGCGGGACGCCGCGAAGGCCGGAGCGCTCGCGGAGCGGATCGGCGCGGGGGCGAAATCCGGGAGCCTGAGAGACGCGGCCGACTTCGGTGGCGTGGTGCTGCTGGCACTGCCGACGGCGAGTGTGCCCGAAGCACTGGCGGCGGCGGGCGCGGCCGAAGGGGCGCTGCGCGGAAAGCCACTGATCGACTGCACCAATCCGCTGGCGCCGGGCACCCTGACGCCAGCGCCCCTCGGTGGGGCGTCGACGGCCGAGTACATCGCGAACGGCACGGGGGCCGGAGTCGTCAAGGCGTTCAATCTGTGCGCCGCGGAGGTCTGGCGGATGCCGTCACCCGTGTTCGGCGGCCGACCGCTCGCCGTACCGCTGTGCGGCGACGAGGAGGACGCGCTTGCCGTTGTACGCCGACTGGTCGATGACCTGGGCTGTACGCCGGTCGACGGGGGCGGCCTGGCGAAGGCCGGGCTCCTTGAGGGGACCGCGGTGTTCGTGATCGGGCTGTGGTTCGGCGGCGTGGACGCGCAGGCGATCGTGCCGCCGCTGGAGAGCGCGTTCGGGGCGGGCTGACGGGCGGTGGCCCGGCCCGGGGCGGCCTTCCGATTGACGGCCCGGGCGAGGGGAAGCCCACCCAGGGCGGCCCGTCATGCGGCGGCCCATCGCGCGGCCGGCCCATCGCGCGGCCGGCCCATCGCGCGGCCGGTCCCTCGCGCGGCCTGCCCCTCGCGCGTCCGCGCCCCGCTCCACCGCCGAGCGGAGCGAGGCGAGGGTGTTCTCGCGGAAGCGGTACGGGTCTCCGCGGTGCCCTACGGCGGTGACAGTGAGCATGGGGCCATTGTCATCATCTGTGATCAATTGGCGGTGATCATTCGTCGTCAGGAACGGCGAGCGAGCCAGTCCGTCGTGTACGTGTCGATCTCGCCCGCGATCCGCGCTTTGCCCGCCTCGTCGAGGAAGGAGGCCTGGACGGCGTTCTTGGCGAGGTCCGCGACGCCGCGCTCGTCGAGGTCCAGCAGATGGGCCGCCACCCCGTACTCGCTGTTCAGATCGGTGCCGAACATCGGCGGGTCGTCGCTGTTGATGGTGACCAGCACCCCGGCCTCGACCATCTGCCGCAGCGGGTGCTCGTCCATCGTGGCGACGGCGCGCGTCGCGATGTTGGAGGTGGGGCACACCTCCAGCGCGATGCGGTGCTCGGCGAGATGGGCCAGCAGGCGGGCGTCCTGGACCGAGCTGGTGCCGTGGCCGATGCGCTCGGCGCGCAGATCGGTCAGCGCGTCCCAGACGGTCTCGGGCCCTGTCGTCTCACCGGCGTGCGGGACGGAATGCAGACCGGCTGCGATCGCCCGGTCGAAGTACGGCTTGAACTGCGGACGCGGTACGCCGATCTCCGGACCGCCGAGGCCGAACGACACCAGGCCGTCGGGGCGCAGGTCCACGGCCAGCCTGGCGGTCTCCGCCGCCGCTTCAAGACCGGCCTCGCCGGGGATGTCGAAGCACCAGCGCAGGACGGTGCCCAGCTCGGCCTCCGCGGCCTTGCGGGCGTCCTCGATCGCCTCCATGAAGGCAACCTCGTTGATGCCGCGTCGGGTCGAGCTGAAGGGTGTGAGGGTCAGCTCGGCGTACCGGATGTTCTGCCGTGCCATGTCACGGGCGATCTCGAACGTCAGCAGCCGGACGTCCTCCGGGGTGCGGATCAGATCCACGACGGAGAGATAGACGTCGACGAAGTGCGCGAAGTCGGTGAACGTGAAGTAGTCCGCGAGCGCCTCGGGGTCGGTGGGGACCTTCGAGTCCGGGTGGCGGGCGGCCAGTTCGGCGACGATGCGGGGGGAGGCGGATCCGACGTGGTGCACGTGCAATTCGGCCTTGGGCAGCCCCGCGATGAAGGGGTGCAGGTCGGTCATCGGGTCCTCCGGGGTGCGGGTGGCGTGGGCCCCGGCGCGGCGATGCGGGGTCGGGGATCATCGTAGGCGGGGCAGTCCGGCCGGGAACGCAGGCCTTAGCATGACAGGACCACGATGGGGGACGCAGATGTCAGACAACGCAGACAACGCACAACAGCCCTCGGGCCCGCCGCCCGAGCAGCCCAGGGATCCGTGGGCGCCGCCGGAGCACAAGGTGCCGCTGGACAAGCCGCAGCCCACGACGCCTCCGACGTACGGTCCGCCGCAGGTCCACGACCAGCAGACGGTCACGTCGATGCCGATATCGGGTGGTGACACAGGACCGACCGCGGCGCCGGGCGGCCCGTACGACCCGGGGGCCGTGCCCCCGCCGCCCGCCGCCCCGAACGGCCAGTACGGCTACCCGTCGTACCCGTCCGCAGGCCCGAGCACGCCGCCGCCCTACGGCCAGTCGGCCGCGCCGTCCTACGGCTACCCCGGCTACCCTTCGGCGCCGCAGAGCGGCTGGACCGGAATGCAGGCACAGCCGCAGAACGGCATGGGCACCACCGCGATGGTGCTCGGCATCCTCGCCGTGTGCCTCTTCTGCGTATACGGCGTGCTGAGCATCATCCTCGGCGTCCTCGCCCTGATCTTCGGCATCCTCGGCCGCAAGCGGGTCGAGCGCGGCGAGGCGACCAACAGCGGCATGGCGCTCGCCGGGATCATCCTGGGCGGCATCGGAATCGCCATCGGCGCGGTTGTGGTGGCCTTCGTCGTCTGGGGCATCACCATGGCGGTCGAGGACAGCAACAACGACGACGGCTACTCCTCCTCCGCCCCTTACTCCCCCTCCCAGGTCGTGGACGCGAGGCGCTAGTCCGTTTCACGGCCGCGCGGCCCGTCCGCTCCTTGATCCAGCCCGTCACCTGGTGTTTCCCTCCCGGTGGCGGGCTGGAGCCGTCTGCACGCCCCATGACACGCCGGTCCCCCATCCGCCACGGACACTCCGTACGGTATTTGCCTGGCGACGCGACACATGGTCGACCGATTCCGTCGCGTAACCAAAAGGCAACAACGGAATCACTTGTTGACGGTGGACTGCTCTGTCAGGATCGGCACTCAAATCGAGCTGGAGCTACGCCGACACCCGCTGGGCGGGGAGGGCGGCGGAGGAGAGCGTCATGGGCAACCGCATCCAGGTGCAGGACCGATTCGCGGCCGGCGCGCAGTACATCGCCGGTCAGCTGCGGGCCGGCACCTCGGGCCGTACGCACGCCGTCGCGAACCCCGCGACCGGCGAAGAGATCTATCAGTACGAGCTGGCGGGGGCGGCCGACGTCGACGCCGCGGTGGCCGCCGCGCTCGCCGCGTTCCCCGGCTGGGCGGGGGCCACTCCGGCCACCCGGTCCGAGGCGATGCACCGGTTCGCGCTGGTGCTGGACGAGCAGGCGGAGGACTTCGCGTACGTCGAATCGCTCCAGTGCGGCAAGCCGATCAAGCTGTCCACCGAGTTCGACGTGCCGGGCAGCGTCGACAACACGGCCTTCTTCGCGGGCGCCGCCCGCCACCTGGAGGGCAAGTCGGCCGGCGAGTACTCCGGGGACCACACCTCGTACGTACGCCGGGAGCCGATCGGGGTCGTCGGCTCCATCGCACCCTGGAACTATCCGCTCCAGATGGCGGCCTGGAAGATCCTGCCCGCCATCGCCGCGGGCAACACGATCGTCCTCAAGCCCGCCGAGATCACCCCGCTGACCTCGCTGATGTTCGCGCAGGCCGCGAAGGTTGCGGGCATCCCGGACGGCGTCATCAACATCGTCTCCGGCGCGGGCAAGGACGCGGGCGAGCACCTCGTCGGCCACCCCGACGTGGTGATGACCTCCTTCACCGGCTCCACCACGGTCGGCAAGCGCGTCGCGGAGATCGCCACCTCCACCGTCAAGCGCCTCCACCTCGAACTCGGCGGCAAGGCCCCCTTCGTGGTCTTCGACGACGCCGACCTGCGGGCGGCGGTCCACGGCGCGGTCGCCGGCTCACTCATCAACACCGGTCAGGACTGCACGGCCGCCACCCGCGCGTACGTCCAGCGCCCGCTCTACGACGCCTTCGTCAGCGGCGTCGCCGAGCTGATGGAGACCGTCAGGCTCGGCGACCCCTTCGACCCGTCGACCGACCTCGGCCCGCTGATCAGCCACGCCCAGCGCGACCGGGTCGCGGGCATGGTCGAGCGGGCACGCGCGTACGCACGCGTGGTCACCGGTGGCGAAGCGCCGGGAGGCGACCTGGCCAAGGGCGCGTACTACCGGCCGACGCTGATCGCCGACGCCGCCCAGGACAGCGAGATCGTCCAGGAGGAGATCTTCGGCCCGGTCCTGGTCGTGCTGCCCTTCGACACCGACGACGAGGGCATCGCGCTGGCCAACGACACCCCGTACGGCCTCGCGGCGTCCGCCTGGACCCACGACCTGTTCCGCGCGAACCGCGCCACCCGCGAGATCAAAGCGGGCTGCGTGTGGGTCAACGACCACATCCCGATCCTCAGCGAGATGCCGCACGGCGGCTACAAGGCCAGCGGCTTCGGCAAGGACATGTCGGCGTACTCCTTCGAGGAGTACACACAGGTGAAGCACGTGATGTTCGACAACACCGCGGTGGCCGAGAAGGACTGGCACCGCACCGTCTTCGGGGACCGATAAATACTAATATGCGGCTACCGCCGTGCGGCGCCTGACCAGCGGCCGAACAACCCGAAAGGGCATTCGCGCATGGAGCAGTACGAGCCCGACCTCCTCTCCCCGGCCCAAGTGGCCGCCGTGCGACGCAGCACGACCAGCGGCCGGGGCGCCCTCACCCGCCGCTCCCTGCTGCGCGCCTCCAGTGCCGGCGCACTCGTGGTCGGCGGTCTGGGCGTGCTGGGCGCCTGTGGCATCCCGCCCGCGAAACGCGAGGGCGAAGCAGCGGTGTCGGACGACGACTCGGCCAAGGAGAAGCGGATCACCTTCTCCAACTGGACCGAGTACATGGACGTCAGCGAGGACAGCAAGAGCCGCCCCACGCTGGAGGCCTTCACCAAGCGCACCGGCATCAAGGTCAAGTACACCGAGGACATCAACGACAACGTCGAGTTCTTCGGCAAGATCAAACCGCAGCTCGCGGCCGGTCAGGACACCGGGCGCGACCTCATCTGCGTCACCGACTGGCTGGCCGCCCGGTTCATCCGGCTCGGCTGGGCGCAGAAGCTCGACCCGGCGCACCTGCCGCACGCCTACGCCAACCTCTCCGCCCAGTTCCGCTCGCCGGACTGGGACCCGGGCCGCTCGTACTCGTACCCTTGGACCGGCATCTCGACGGTCGTCGCCTACAACTCCAAGGCGACGAACGGGCGCAAGATCGAATCCGTCGGGCAACTGCTCGACGATCCGGCGCTCAAGGGCCGGGTCGGATTCCTCTCCGAGATGCGTGACTCCGTCGGGATGGCACTCCTCGACCTGGGCAAGGACCCGGGGAATTTCACCGACGACGACTACGACGCGGCGATCGCCCGGATGCAGAAGGCCGTCGACAAGAAGCAGATCCGCCGCTTCACCGGCAACGACTACACCTCGGACCTCGACAAGGGCGACCTCGCAGCCTGCCTCGCCTGGGCCGGCGACATCATCCAGCTGCAGGCCGGCAACCCGGACATCAAGTACGTGATCCCCGAGGCCGGATACATCACCTCCAGCGACAACCTGCTGGTCCCGGCCAAGGCACGGCACAAGGCCAACGCGGAAAAGCTCATCGACTACTACTACGAGCCGCCCGTCGCCGCCCAGCTCGCCGCGTACATCAACTACGTGTGCCCGGTCGACGGCGTGCGCGAGGAGCTGGCGAAGATCGACGAGTCGATGGCCGCCAACACGTTGATCCTCCCCGACAAGGCGATGGCCGCGAAGTCCCACGCCTTCCGCTCGCTCACCAGCGAGGAAGAGACGGCGTACGAAGAGAAGTTCGCCAAGCTCATCGGCGCCTAGGAGGTGTGGTTCGGGTCAGGCTGGGCTCGCGGGGCTTGGCACCGCGCCTCGCCGCGTTGTCGCGGTCGACGACGCTCCTTACCCAAGCTCTCGGCTTCGCCCGAGCAGGGGAGGCCCCATCCGACTCCCTCCTCAGCCTTGCGACGCAGCACCAAGCCCCGCTCCCTGATCCAGCCCGCCCCGAACGCACCCCCGCGCCCGCCCGCCCCCCTCTCACGACCCTGGGACCACACCCCATGACGCAGAAGACAGCAGAAGGCGGCGACGTCCGCCTCTCCGGGATCAGCAAGACCTACGGCTCCTTCACGGCCGTGCATCCCCTCGAACTGACCGTCCCGCAGGGCTCCTTCTTCGCCCTGCTCGGCGCCTCGGGCTGCGGCAAGACGACCACCCTGCGGATGATCGCGGGCCTTGAGGAACCGACGACCGGCACCGTTTTCCTCGGCGACAAGGACGTCACCGACCTCCAGCCGTACAAGCGCCCGGTCAACACCGTCTTCCAGAGCTACGCGCTCTTCCCGCACCTCGACGTCAGCGAGAACATCGCCTTCGGGCTGCGCCGGCGCGGCATCAAGTCCGTGAAGAAGCAGGTCGACGACATGCTCGGCCTCGTCGAACTCGGCCCGTTCGCCAAGCGCAAGCCGCATCAGCTCTCCGGCGGCCAGCAGCAGCGCGTCGCCGTGGCCCGCGCGCTCATCAACCACCCTCAGGTGCTGCTCCTCGACGAGCCGCTCGGCGCCCTCGACCTCAAGCTGCGCCGCCAGATGCAGCTGGAGCTCAAGCGCATCCAGACAGAGGTCGGCATCACCTTCGTCCATGTCACCCACGACCAGGAGGAGGCCATGACCATGGCCGACCAGGTCGCGGTGATGAACGGCGGTCGCGTCGAGCAGCTCGGCGCACCCGCCGACCTCTACGAGAACCCGAGGACGACGTTCGTCGCCAACTTCCTCGGCACGTCCAACCTCATCGAGGCCGAGGTCGTCGAGACCGCGGGCGACACCGTAGTGGTCACCTGCGGCGGCTCCAAGCTGCGGCTGCCCGACGAGCGATGTTCGGCGGGCACCCGCAGCGGCGGAAAGCTGCTCGTCGGCGTACGCCCGGAGAAGGTTTCCCTCGCGCACGCCGACGACGCGGGGGCTGTCCCCGAAGGGCGCAACCGGATCACCGGCCGGATCGTCGCCTCCAGCTTCATCGGCGTCTCCACCCAGTACGTCGTCGACAGCCCGGCCTGCGCGGAGTTCGAGGTGTACGCGCAGAACATCGAGCGCGACGCCCGCCTCGCCCCCGGCGCCGAAGTGGTCATGCACTGGAATCCGGCGCACACCTTCGGGCTGGACGCGGACCAGGACATCGACGCCGGCGTGGAGACGGTGGAGGAGGGCGCGTGACCCTCACCGACGCGCCCCCCGAGGCGCCCGCGCCGCAGGACCTCCCGCTGCGGAAGATCCCCGCCCGCAAGCGGCTCGTCCCGTACTGGCTGCTGCTGCCCGGCATCCTGTGGCTGCTGGTCTTCTTCGCGCTGCCGATGGTCTATCAGGCCTCGACGTCCGTGCAGACCGGGTCCCTGGAGAAGGGCTTCGAGGTCACCTGGCACTTCCAGACGTACTGGGACGCGCTGACGGACTACTACCCGCAGTTCGTACGGTCGCTGCTGTACGCCGGCACCGCCACTCTGCTGTGCCTGCTCCTCGGTTATCCGCTCGCGTACATGATCGCCTTCAAGGCGGGCCGCTGGCGCAACCTCGTCCTGGTCCTGGTCATCGCGCCGTTCTTCACCAGCTTCCTCATCCGCACGCTCGCCTGGAAGACGATCCTCGCGGACGGCGGCCCGGTGGTGGACGTGCTGAACACCCTGCACGTCCTGGACGTCACGAGCTGGCTCGGCTGGACCGAGGGCAGCCGGGTGCTGGCCACGCCGATGGCCGTGGTCTGCGGTCTGACGTACAACTTCCTGCCCTTCATGATCCTGCCGCTCTACACCTCGCTGGAGCGCATCGACGGCCGCCTGCACGAGGCGGCGGGCGACCTGTACGCCACCCCGGCCACCACCTTCCGCAAGGTGACCTTCCCGCTGTCCATGCCCGGCGTCGTCTCGGGCACGCTGCTGACGTTCATTCCGGCGAGCGGCGACTACGTCAACGCGGAACTGCTCGGGTCGACCGACACGAAAATGGTCGGCAGCGTCATCCAGTCGCAATTCCTACGGGTCCTCGACTATCCGACGGCAGCCGCACTGTCCTTCATTCTCATGGCGATCGTGCTGGTCATGGTCACCGTATACATCCGTAAATCCGGTACGGAGGATCTGGTCTAGTGAAGTGGATCCGACGCAACCTCATTGTCATCGCGGGCCTGCTGACGCTCGCCTACATGCTCCTGCCCAACGTCGTCGTGATGGTGTTCTCGTTCAACAAGCCGAACGGGCGCTTCAATTACGCGTGGCAGAAATTCTCCCTGGAAGCCTGGAAGGACCCGTGCGGCGTCGCCGACCTGTGCGGCTCCCTCTCCCTCTCGCTCCAGATCGCCGTCTGGGCGACGGTCGGCGCGACCGTCCTCGGCACGATGATCGCCTTCGCGCTGGTCCGCTACCGCTTCCGGGCGCGCGGCGCGATCAACTCGCTGATCTTCCTGCCGATGGCCATGCCCGAGGTCGTGATGGCCGCCTCGCTGCTGACGCTCTTCCTCAACATGGGCGCCCAGCTGGGCTTCTGGACCGTCCTCATCGCGCACATCATGTTCTGCCTGAGCTTCGTGGTGACGGCGGTCAAGGCACGCGTGATGTCCATGGACCCCCGCCTCGAAGAGGCCGCGCGTGATCTCTACGCCGGTCCCGTGCAGACCTTCCTGCGGGTCACCCTGCCGATCGCCGCACCCGGAATCGCCGCCGGAGCGCTGCTCGCCTTCGCTTTGTCCTTCGACGATTTCATCATCACCAATTTTAATGCGGGCTCGACCGTGACGTTCCCCATGTTCGTCTGGGGATCCGCCCAGCGCGGCACGCCCGTACAAATCAATGTCATCGGTACGGCTATGTTCGTCATTGCGGTACTGATGGTTCTCGGCGGCCAGATCGTGGCCGGTCGGCGAAAGAAAAGCGCATCACCCCGGTAAGTCCCTGAAGGAGTTGGAAACCATGGCTCCCGTTGCCATGCGTACTGCCGCACAATCCCTTTCCGACGCACAGTCTCTTGCCGACGTACAGCCGGTCTCCTTCTGGCTGGACGATCCGAAGAAGCCCGCGCCACAACCGGCCCTCACCGGTGACGAGCGATGCGACCTCCTTGTCATCGGCGGCGGTTACAGCGGACTGTGGACCGCGCTCATCGCCAAGGAGCGCGACCCCTCGCGCGACGTCGTACTCATCGAGGGGCACGAGGTGGGCTGGGCCGCCTCGGGCCGCAACGGTGGCTTCTGCGCCGCCTCGCTCACCCATGGCTTCGGCAACGGGCTCGCCCGCTGGCCGCAGGAGCTGGCGAAGCTGGAGGAGCTCGGCGAGCGCAACCTCGACGCCATCGGGGCGGCGGTCAAGACGTACGGCATCGACTGCGACTTCGAGCGCACCGGCGAGATCGACGTCGCGACCGAACCGCACCAGGTCGAAGAGCTGCACGAGGCGTACGAGGAGGCGCGGCGCCTGGGCTTCGAAGGGCTCGAACTCCTCGACCGGGACGCCGTGCGCGCCCAGGTCGACTCGCCGACCTTCCTCGGCGGGCTGTGGGACCGGCGCGGCGTCGCGATGCTCAACCCGGCCGCTCTCGCCTGGGGCCTCAAGAAGGCCTGCCTCGGGCTCGGCGTGCGGGTCTACGAGCACACCCGGGGCCTGGAGCTGTCCTCCGCCGGCGCGGGCACGGCCGTGCGCACCCCGTACGGCCGGGTCTTCGCCCACCGCGTCGCACTCGGCACCAACATCTTCCCGTCGCTGGTCAAGCGCGTCCGCCCCTACACCGTCCCGGTGTACGACTACGCGCTGATGACCGAGCCGCTCACCGACGAGCAGCTCGCCTCGATCGGCTGGCAGGGCAGGCAAGGACTCGGTGACAGCGCCAACCAGTTCCACTACTTCCGGCTCAGCGCCGACAACCGGATCCTCTGGGGCGGCTACGACGCCATCTATCCCTTCGGCGGCAAACTGAGCGCCGAAATGGACCACCGTCCGGAGACCTACCTCAAGCTCGCCGGCCATTTCTTCCGCTGTTTCCCGCAGTTGGAGGGCGTGCGCTTCAGCCATGCCTGGGGCGGCGCGATCGACACCTGTTCGCGCTTCTCGGCCTTCTTCGGCACGGCCCACGCGGGCAAGGTCGCGTACGCCGCCGGATACACCGGCCTCGGAGTGGGGGCCACCCGCTTCGGCGCGGACGTGATGCTCGACCTGCTGGCGGGGGAGCGCACCGAGCGCACCGAGCTGGACATGGTGCGCAGCAAGCCGATGCCCTTCCCGCCCGAGCCGCTGGCCTGGGCGGGGATCGGCCTCACCAAGTGGTCGCTGGCCCGCTCCGACGACAACGGTGGACACCGCAACCTGTGGCTGAAGACGATGGACCGGATCGGCCTCGGCTTCGACAGCTGAGCCCCGGGGTGTCCGCTCGCGCCGGGTACGCCGGGGGCGCAGGATTGCCTGTTCCGGTGTGACGCGGTTCACCACCATGAGGTGCCCGAACCCGCGTAATGATCCTGCCCCGCCCCTCTCTCTCCTGTGAACGTACTACCCGTGCACAGGCAGGAATGGAGGCCGAGCGATGACTGGCTCGGGTGCTAAGGCCGCGGTGGAGTGGCTCGCATCGGTGGCACCGGATCCCGACGCCTGCCGGTGGGAATGGGAGCGAAACCCCCTGGGGGTCGCTCTCCTTCCCGCCGGCAGGCGCTGGGACGTCCTGATCCTGCCGGGGGAACTCGGCTATCCCACGCTCGACATCCTCGCGCGTCTCGTCGACCGGCCGGGCCCCGTCCTCGCCGATTTCGGCGACTCCCGCATGGGCTTCTTCGTGCCGCCGGGCACGACCGCGCGCTGGATCGGTACCGGCGTACGGGGCGCGGGTCACGGCACCAGGATCGTCGTGCCCTATCCGGGCCGGGCGTCGGGCGGCGTCCGCTGGCTGGTTCTGCCGGACGGCTCCGGGACCCTCACCGATCCGGCGCTGCTGGAGCTCGCGATGCACGAGGCGGCGGCGAGTATCGCGCGGCAGGGCGATGGCTGAGCACAAGGAGCAGGAGCAGCAGGGCGCACAGGCACCAGCTGCCGAGTACGTCGAGCGGCCAGTGGTAGCCGCGCAGCACCAGGCCGGCGCCGGTCGCCGCCGTGAGGACGAGGGCGGCCGGCAGCACGAGGCGCGCCCGTACATACGCACAGAGCAGCAAGGCCGCGCCGCAGTAGGCCACCATCGACGTGGCGGCGTGGCCCGACGGGTAGTAGCCGGTCTCCGCGGTGAGCGGGCCGGGGCGGGCGATCCAGGACTTGAGCGGGACCACCAGGGCCGGCACGGCCGCCATGGCGAGGACGGCGCCGAGCGCACGGGCGCGGCTGCCGCGCCACAGGGCGTACGCGACCGCCGCGGCCAAGGCGGGCAGCGCGACGGACATATTGCCGAGATCGGCGAGGAATTCGGTGAGGGAGGTGGGGCCGCGGCCCTCGACGGCCCGGCTCAAACGCTCGTCCGCGCGCAGCGAGGGCCCCTCGGTCACTACCTGCCAGGTGATCAGCGCGAAGAGCAGGCCGAAGAGCCCGAAGAGGGTGAGGAAGGCGCGGGGCGCCGGGAAGAGGAAAGCCGGCTGCCCCGGAACAGGGGGGGTAGTTCCGAGGCAGCCGCCAGGACCGGGCTGCCGCGCGCCCCGGGGGGTGTGGGGCGGACGGCCATCCGATCGGTGAGGAGTTCCGGAGCCAGAGGCTCCAGTGGCGTGCGCGAAGGCACGACCAGGGCGGGGCTGGGGACGCTCCGACCTGGGTCCGTCCGCAGTCCCCTGCGAGCGGGGTGTTTCTCTCATCTACAGAAACCGTACGGCAGCGAATGGGGGACCGACAGGCGCAACTCCATCCCGCCATTGGCCCCCCACAGCTTCTTCACAGCTCACACTCGGGCGAAAGCCGCCTCGATGATGTCCATGCCCTCGTTCAGCAGGTCCTCGCCGATCACCAGCGGCGGCAGGAAGCGCAGCACATTGCCGTAGGTGCCACAGGTGAGGACCAGCAGGCCCTCCGCGTGGCACGCCTTGGCGAGGGTGCCGGTGGCCTCCGGGTTGGGGTCCTTCGTGCCGGACTTCACCAGCTCGATCGCGATCATGGCGCCGCGGCCACGGATGTCGCCGACGATGTCGTACTTCTCCTGGATCGCCGCGAGACGGGCCTTCATGACCTCCTCGATGCGCTTGGCCTTCGCGTTGAGGTCGAGCTCCCTCATCGTCTCGATGGCACCCAGTGCGGCGGCGCAGGCCACCGGGTTTCCGCCGTACGTGCCGCCCAGGCCGCCGCTGTGCGGCGCGTCCATCATCTCGGCGCGGCCGGTGACTGCGGCGAGCGGCAGGCCGCCCGCGATGCCCTTGGCGGTGGTGATCAGGTCGGGGACGACGTTCTCGTCCTCGCACGCGAACCACTGGCCGGTGCGGCAGAAGCCGGACTGGATCTCGTCCGCGACGAACACGATCCCGTTGTCCGTGGCGAACTTCGAGATCGCGGGCAGGAAGCCCTTGGCCGGCTCGATGAAACCGCCCTCGCCGAGCACCGGCTCGATGATGATCGCCGCGACGTTCTCCGCGCCGATCTGCTTGACGATCATGTCGATGGCCTGGGCGGACGCCTCGGCGCCGGCGTTCTCCGCACCCGTCGGCCAGCGGTAGCCGTACGCGACCGGGACGCGGTAGATCTCCGGGGCGAACGGACCGAAGCCGTTCTTGTACGGCATGTTCTTGGCGGTCAGCGCCATCGTCAGGTTGGTGCGTCCGTGGTACCCGTGGTCGAACACCACGACGGCCTGGCGCTTGGTGTACGCACGGGCGATCTTGACGGCGTTCTCGACGGCCTCGGCACCGGAGTTGAACAGCGCCGACTTCTTGGCGTGGTCGCCCGGGGTCAGCTCGGCGAGCTGCTCGCAGACCTCCACATAGCCCTCGTACGGCGTCACCATGAAACAGGTGTGGGTGAACTCGGCGAGCTGCGCGGACGCGCGGCGCACGACGGCCTCGGCGGACGAGCCGACCGACGTCACGGCGATGCCGGAACCGAAGTCGATCAGACGGTTGCCGTCGACGTCCTCGATGATCCCGCCGTTCGCGCGCGCGGCGAAGACGGGCAGCACGGAGCCCACGCCGCCGGCGACCGCGCCGAGACGGCGGGCCTGCAGCTCCTGGGACTTGGGGCCGGGGATGGCGGTGACGATGCGGCGCTCCTGCGGGATTGCGCTCATGCGGGGCTCCTGGGGGTATTCCGGACGCTTCCTTACTTTTGCAGGCTAGGGGCGGGGGAGCGGCCGGGGCATGTTCCGTTCGGGAGAAGTGGAAGCGCGTCGTTGTCCGTGACGGACATAGCGACCGCCGTGTCGACATCCGGCGCGGCGGATGTGCGTGCCGGACCCCCGGACGCCACGGAGAGCGGCCGCGCATCGCCTAGATTGAGGCTCTGCGCGCGGCGACACGGGCAGAGACGTAGTGAGCTGGTCAGGGGACGAGGGGCAGCACATGGACACCGAGGGCACACCCGACGCACGCGGCACCCGGGACTCCGCACCCGTGCCGCGCCCGGCCGGTCCACCGCCCTCGACGCCGCCCGCGGTCCCGCCCGCCCCCGCCCACGCGCCGGACGCCGGCCCTTCCCTCGGCGAGTGGCTGCGCACCCCCCGGCCCACTGGGGAACCGGGGGTCTGGTCCTACGGGCATGTGCCGCGGCCCGCCGAGGAGCCGGAGGTCGTCCCCGGGCGCCAGCTCGTCAGCGGCGCGCTGATCTCCCTCCTCACCGCTCTGCTGATCTGGTCGCTCTGCTGGAACGGCTACATCTCCTTCTGGCTGTGGCCCCTCTTCTGGTTCACCCCCGGATCCTGGCGCGAGGACGGCGGCAACATGGCCTACGTCTGGGTGTCGTACTTCTATTACGGGCTGTTCGCCCTGCTCCTCGCCGTCGCCTTCGGGCGGCTCGGGCGCTGGGCCGAGGTCGTCCGCCGCTATCTGCTGACCAAGGCGCCCGCCGCCGGGCCGCCCTCCGATCCCCGCACCGAGGCCGGGTCGGCCGCCGATCCCGCCGAGTGGCCCGAGCTCGCCGGCGCGGGACAGGCCGAGGCCGCCGGGCGGCTCGCGGGGGAGATCCGCTCCGGGCGGATGAACGACGTCGACTACACCCGCATCCGCCGCGCCTGGCAGTCCGTCCAGGCCGACCCGTCCCGGCTGACGTCCTTCACCGAAACCGTGCTGCGCAAGGGCGCCGCCGCGTGCGTCCACCCCTCGGGGGCGCGCGACCTGCCCATGCGCGCCGCCGCGCACGACCTGCGCGCCCGCCAGGTCAGGCTCGGCACCGTCCACCCCGGCGAACGTAATCCGTACTCCCGGCGCGGCACCGGGCTCGCCCTCGACCCGTCCCTGCTCGGCACCTCACTGGTCGCCGTCGGCCCGCCGGGCTCGGGCAAGACCCGCCACCTCGTAAGGCCCGTCGTTGAATCGCTGGCCCTCCAGGCGCTCGCCGGGCAGGCCGCCGTCATCGCCGTAGGGGCGGCCGGAGCGCAGCTCGGACCCGACGAGGCGTACGACGTCGTCGTCAAGCTCGGCGACGCCGCGTCCGTCTACGACCTCGACCTGTACGGCGGGACCACCGACCCCGACGAGGCCGCCGCCGTACTCGCCGAGGGCTTCGTCGGGGACCTGCCCGACGTCGACGGCCGCCGCGCCGCCACCGTCCTGGCCCAGCTCCTGGGCCCGTACCGCGCGGCCCACGGGCGCTTCCCCTCCGTACCCGAACTGCGGGAACTCCTCGACGGCGTTCCGACCGCGCTCGCCGCCCTGCGCGAGGCACTCGACGGCGGCGCGCACTACGCCCTCCAGCGTGAACTCGACGCCCGCGCCCGGCAGTCGGGCACCCCCGGCGACCCCGGCCTCGCCCTCGCCGACCGCGTCGCCCTCCTCGACCGGCCCGCCTTCGCGTCCTTCTTCGACACCAGCGGCCGGGCCCGGCCCTTCTCGCTGCGCTCCCTGGAACACCCGCTGCGCGTCCGCATCGACCTGCCCGAACGCGGCCACGCCGAGGCCTCCCGGATGCTCGCCCGCATCGTCCTCACCCAGTTCACGGCGAGCGCCGCGCACCGCGCCGACCGGTCCCTCTTCGCCTGCCTCGTCCTCGACGACGCCACCCGCACCGTCACCACCGAGACGGTGCGCGGCATCCAGCGGCTGCGGTCCGTGAACGCCGGTGCGGTGCTCACCCTGCGCACTCTCGACGACGTACCGGAGAAGCTGCACTCCGCGCTGCTCGGCGCGATCGGCTGCCGCATGGCCTTCTCCGGGGTGACCACCTGGGACGGCAAACGGTTCGCCGAGTCGTGGGGCACCGAGTGGGTCGAGACGCGCGACGTCACGAGCCGCACGGTCTTCGCCGACCAGCCGCTCACCCGCGCCTTCCACATCTTCCGGCGGATCGTCACCGGCAAGGCCGTGACCACGGACGCGGTGACCGTGCGCAAGGTGGAGCGGGAACGCTGGTCCGCGTCCGACCTCGCCCACTCCGTGCCCGCCGGGCACGCCGTCCTCTCACTCACCACGGTGCGCGGCGAGCACGCTCCGCCACTGCTCGTGGACCTGCGGAGCTGACGGCGGCGCCGGTGGCTCGGCGCCGGGGACCCGGACGTCCTGGCAGAATCGGTAGTAGTCGTTCATACGGGGCGGCGAAATCGCCCCGCTCCCTCTGCCGAAGGTCCCCGGTCCATGCCGCCCACGCTCGCCTCGCTCGTTCACCACCCGGCGCTCAAGCTCACCGTGCGCGCCGGGGAGGACCGGCTGGAGACGCACGTGCGCTGGGCCCACGCCAGCGAGCTCGCCGACCCCGTCCCCTATATGGAAGGCGGCGAGCTCCTTCTCGTCACCGCCATGAAGCTCGACGCCGAGGATCCGGAAGCGATGCGCCGGTACGTACGGCGGCTGGCGGGCGCAGGCGTTGTCGGGCTCGGCTTCGCCGTCGGCGTCAACTACGACGATATTCCGGACGCACTCGTACAGGCGGCGAAGGACGAGAATCTGCCGCTGCTCGCCGTGCCGCGACGCACCCCCTTCATCGCCATCAGCAAGGCCGTCTCCGCGGCGATCGCCGCCGATCAGTACCGGGCCGTGACCGCCGGATACGAGGCGCAGCGCGATCTGACGAAGGCGGCGCTCGCCGGGGACGGGCCCGCGGAACTGCTGGCCAGGCTCGCCGCGCACGTCAAGGGATGGGCCGCGCTGTACGACGTGTCGGGCGCGGTGGTCGTTGCCGCGCCCGAGTGGGCCGCGCGCCGCGCCGCCCGGCTCACCGCGGACATCGAACGCCTCCAGGAGCGGCCCGCGCCCGCGAGCTCCGTTGTGGGCGGCGGCGGGGCGGACTCCGACCCCGAGGCGGACGACCGGGTCGAGCTCCAGTCGCTGGGCGCGGGGCGGCGGGTGCGGGGCGTTCTGGCGGTCGGCACGGGGGCTCCTCTGGGGATCGCGGAGCGGTACGCGGTCCACTCGGCGATCGCCCTGCTGACGCTGACCACGGAGCGGTCGCGGTCCCTCCAGGCGGCGGAGCAGCGGCTCGGCGCTGCGGTGCTGCGGATGCTGCTCGCGGGGGAGCCCGATCATGCGCGGGCTGTGGCGGGGGATCTTTACGGCGGGCTGCTCGACGCGCCGTTCCGTCTGCTGATCGCCGAGACTGCGGTCTCGGAGACGGAGGGCGAGCCTTTGGGGGCCGACCCCTTGCAGGGCCTCGCCGACGCGATGGAGTCCGCGGCGTCCCGGGCGGGGGAGGCGGTGCTCGTGGTGCCGGACGGGGAGCGGCTCGTTGTCCTCGCGGCGGACGGCGGTGAGGCGGTGGCGGCGTGCACGGCCCACACGGAGGTGCGGCGCGGTACGTCGGCTCGGCCGCTCGAACCGGCCGACGGCGACGAGCTGGTGGTGGGGCTCTCGGCGCCCGCCGGGCCGATCGCGGCGGTGTCCGCGTACAAGCAGGCGGAGCAGGCGCTGTCGGTCGCGAAGCGGCGTGGGCGCTCGCTGGTGGAGCACGAGGAGCTGGCGGCGGGGTCCGTCATGCAGCTGCTCGCGGACGACGCGGTGCGGTCCTTCGCGGACAGCATGCTGCGGCCGCTCCAGGAGCACGATGCGACGGGGCGCGGCGATCTGGTGGCCTCGCTGCGGGCGTGGCTGTCGCGGCACGGGCAGTGGGACGCGGCTGCGGCGGATCTGGGCGTGCACCGGCACACGCTGCGGTACCGGATGCGGCGGGTGGAGGAGATCCTGGGGCGGTCGCTGGACGACGCGGATGTGCGGATGGAGCTTTGGCTTGCGCTGAAGGCGACTTCTGCGGGGGCGTGAGTGGTGGGTGCGGGTGCGGGTGTGCGCCTGGGGCCGGGAGCCGGGGCCTCCGGGAGCGGCGTCCGGGACTGCGCCCGCACCCCGCGCCCCCGCACCGGCCCGCACCCCGCGCCCCCGCACCGGCCCGCACCCCGCGCCCCCGCACCGGCCCGCACCCCCGCACCCGCACCGGCCCGCACCCCCGCCCCCGCACCGGCCCGCACCCCCGCACCCGCCAATCCGGCGTCTCCCGGGAGGGCCGTACTCCACGTCGGACAAACGACCCGATGGGTTCGCGCCCCTACGGTGGGACGCAGCACCCACCCCACCGAAGGGCCGGATCCACCATGACTTCCACCCACGCCTTCTGGCTCGCCGGCCGCCAGGCCACCGGCGAGGACACCTTCGAGGTGACGTCCCCGTGGGACGGCCGCGTCGTCGGGACCGTGAGCGTTCCCACCGACGCCCAGGTCGAAGAGGCACTCGCCGCCGCGTACGCCGTGGAGAGCGAGTTCGCGGCGACCCCGGCGCATGTCCGGGCCGCCGCCCTCGATCACGTCAGCCGGCGTCTCGACGAGCGCACCGAGGAGATCGCCCAGCTGATCTCCGCCGAGAACGGCAAGCCCATCAAGTGGGCCCGCGGTGAAGTCGGCCGCGCCGTCTCCGTGTTCCGGTTCGCCGCCGAGGAAGCGCGCCGATTCAACGGCGGCGAGGCCCAGCGCCTCGACACCGACGCGGGCGGCGTCGGACGGCTCGCCCTGACGCGCCGCTTCCCCCGCGGCACCGTCCTGGGCATCGCGCCGTTCAACTTCCCGCTGAACCTGTGCGCCCACAAGATCGCTCCGGCGATCGCCGTCGGCGCTCCCATCATTCTGAAGCCGGCTCCCGCGACACCGCTGTCCGGGCTGATTCTGGGTGAGCTGCTGGCCGAGACCGATCTGCCGGTCGGGTCGTGGTCCGTGCTCCCGGTTGCGAACGAGCGGATGCCCGCTTTGGTGCAGGACGAGCGGCTGCCGGTTATTTCCTTTACCGGGTCCGACAAGGTCGGTTACGCGATCATGGACTCGGTGCCGCGCAAGCACTGCACCCTGGAGCTCGGCGGCAACGGCGCGGCCGTGGTGCTGGGTGACTGGGCCTCCGAGAAGGACCTGGACTGGGCGGCGACCCGTATCGCCACCTTCTCCAACTACCAGGGCGGTCAGTCCTGCATTTCGGTGCAGCGGGTGATCGCGGATGGGTCGGTGTACGAGCGGCTTCTGCCGAAGATCGTCGCGGCTGTTGGGAAGCAGGTCGCCGGTGATCCTTCCGACGCCGCCACCGACGTCGGCCCGCTGGTCAGCGAGGACGCCGCCAAGCGCGTCGAGACCTGGGTCGACGAGGCCGTCGAGGCCGGCGCGACCCTGCTCGCGGGTGGCAAGCGCGACGGCGCTTCGTACGCCCCGACCGTGCTCGCCGATGTGCCGGGCGGCGTAACGCTTGCGGAGGAAGAGGTCTTCGGCCCGGTTCTGACCGTGCGCAAGGTCGACGGTGAGGCCGAGGCGTTCGCCGCGGTCAACGACTCCAAGTACGGGCTCCAGGCCGGCGTCTTCACGCACGACCTGCAGACCGCCTTCCGCGCCCACCGCGCACTGGAGGTCGGCGGCGTGATCATCGGCGACGTCCCCTCGTACCGCGCGGACCAGATGCCGTACGGCGGTGTCAAGCAGTCCGGCGTCGGCCGTGAGGGCGTGCGCTACGCGATGGACGACTACACGTACGAGCGGGTCATGGTCTTCACCGGCCTCGACCTCTGAGTCACCCCCTGAACCGGCGGTCGGAGCCCTCTGTGCGGGGGCTCCGGCCGTCGTAGGTCTGGTGGGAACGTCGGACATCGGGTAGTACGGACGAGTAGAACCGGCCGGTAGTACGCAGTCGGCCGGGCCCTTTCTCCGACTCCGCGGCGAGGTGAGCTCCTCATGTCCGCACCACTCGACAAGCCCCAGCAGCCCAAGGTCTCCGAGCGCGAAGCGCGCCGAGTGGCCGAGGCCGCACGAGAACAGGACTGGCGAAAGCCGAGTTTCGCCAAGGAACTCTTCCTCGGCCGCCTCCGCCTCGACCTCATCCACCCCCACCCGATGCCGCCTCCGGAAGACGCCCGGCGTGGCGAGGAATTCCTCGCCACCCTGCGCGACTTCTGCGAGACGAAGATCGACAGCGCGCAGATCGAGCGCGAGGCGAAGATCCCCGACGAGGTCATCAACGGCCTCAAGGAGCTCGGCGCGCTCGGCATGAAGATCGACATCGAGTACGGCGGCCTGGGCCTCACCCAGGTGTACTACAACAAGGCCCTGGCCCTCATCGGCTCGGCCAGCCCCGCCCTGGGTGCGCTGCTCTCCGCCCATCAGTCGATCGGCGTACCGCAGCCCCTCAAGATCTTCGGCACCCAGGAGCAGAAGGCCGCGTTCCTGCCGCGGCTGGCCCGTACCGACATCTCCGCGTTCCTGCTCACCGAGCCCGACGTGGGCTCGGACCCGGCCCGTCTCGCGACCACGGCCGTGCCGGACGGCGACGCGTATGTCATGGACGGCGTGAAGCTGTGGACGACCAACGGCGTCGTCGCTGATCTGCTGGTCGTCATGGCGCGCGTGCCGAAGTCCGAGGGCCACAAGGGCGGCATCACCGCTTTTGTCGTGGAGGCGGACGCCCCCGGTGTGACCGTCGAGAAGCGCAACGCCTTCATGGGCCTGCGCGGCCTGGAGAACGGTGTCACCCGCTTCCACCAGGTTCGGGTCCCGGCCGCGAACCGCATCGGCGCGGAGGGCGCGGGTCTCAAGATCGCCCTCACCACGCTCAACACGGGCCGGCTCTCGCTGCCCGCGATGTGCGTGGGCGCGGGAAAGTGGTGCCTGAAAATCGCCCGCGAATGGTCCTCGGTACGCGAGCAGTGGGGCAAGCCGGTGGCGATGCACGAGGCGGTGGGCTCGAAGATCTCGTTCATCGCGGCCACGACCTTCGCGCTCGAAGCCGTCCTGGACCTGTCGTCGCAGATGGCCGACGAGGACCGCAACGACATCCGCATCGAGGCGGCCCTGGCCAAGCTGTACGGCAGCGAAATGGCCTGGCTGATGGCCGACGAGCTCGTCCAGATCCGTGGCGGGCGAGGGTTCGAGACGGCCGAGTCGCTGGCTGCGCGCGGCGAGCGGGCGGTCCCCGCCGAGCAGATCCTGCGCGACCTGCGCATCAACCGCATCTTCGAGGGCTCGACGGAGATCATGCACCTGCTGATCGCCCGCGAGGCGGTCGACGCCCACCTGAAGGTGGCGGGCGACATCATCGACCCCGACAAGCCGTTCTCGGCGAAGGCGAAGGCGGGCGCGAACGCGGTGGGTTTCTACGCCAAGTGGCTTCCGAAGCTGGTGACCGGCCCCGGCCAGCTCCCGCGCGCGTACGCCGAGTTCCACCCGGACGGCCACCCGGACCTCTCGGTGCATTTGCGTTATGCCGAGCGCACCGCCCGTAAGCTCGCCCGCTCCACCTTCTACGCGATGTCGCGCTGGCAGGGCCGGATGGAGACCAAGCAGGGCTTCCTCGGCCGGATCGTCGACATCGGCGCCGAGCTGTTCGCGATGAGCGCGGCGTGCGTACGCGCCGAGCTGCTGCGGACCACGGAGGACTACGGTCGCGAGGCCTATCAGCTGGCCGACGTCTTCTGCCGTCAGTCCCGCATCCGGGTCGAGGAGCTCTTCACCCGGCTGTGGTCCAACACCGACGACCTGGACAGCAAGATCGTCAAGGGCGTCCTGTCCGGTACGTACACCTGGCTGGAGCAGGGCATCGTCGACCCGAGCGGCGAAGGCCCCTGGATCGCCGAAGCCGCCCCCGGCCCCTCCCAGCACGAGAACGTCCACCGTCCGATCCGCTGACACCCCGCCGGGCCACGGCCGCACAGCCGTGGCCCGGACATCCCCTACGCGTCCTCGACCGCCGAGATGCGGTACCGCTTGACGTCGGCGTCGCGAATCGCTGCCGCCTGCTCGGGTTCCGGTCCGGCGCCGCGGAAGGCGGCGAGTTCGCCGTCGGACTCCCACAGCTCGAACACATTGACGCGATCCGGTTCGATCGGATCCGCCGCGAGTACGAAGTCCAGACAGCCCGGCGCGGCTCTCGCCTGCTCGGCCACGCCGGTACATCCGCTCAGGTAGGTGTCGCGGGTGGCGGGGTCCACGTACAGCTTGCCGGACACGATGATCATGATCGTCCTCCCTGGAGACGTGGAGACGTGGAGACGTGGAGACGTGGAGACGTGCAGACGTGCAGACCTGCGGGCCTCCCGGAAATCATCGCTCGGACTGGTTTTGGCGATGCGTGTGCCGAGCCGTGACCAGTGACGGCAGCTTCGTCTTTGCAGCACAATCGAGCCCTCACGCACGGGGCGGGAGAAATGTCAGAGCCGACGGAACCAGGGGTCACAGATGTTCGGGGAGGCAAGGCGGCAGGCCGTGGGCGTCGCGGTGGCCGGGCTCGTGTGGGTGGGCGCCGTCGCGTGCGGAGCCAGCGGCGGCGGCTCCGGTGAGCAGGACGGCAAGGCCCCCGCCGAAGCCGCTGAGGCGGGTAAGCGCACGGCCGGACCCGCGGCGCTGACCGAGGCGCAGCTCAAGGCCGCCGCATTCACCGACGGCGAGAGCGTCGGCACGTACACCGCGTCCGATTACACCCTCGGCGGCCCGCACAGCGACGACTACACCGCCGCCCCCGCGGTCTGCCAGCCGCTCGTCAGCCTCGCCTCGGACGTCACCGCGTATCGGCCGAAGGCCGCGGTCAGCCGTCGGGTCGAGATCCCGGGCGAGACGCCCGGCCCCACCATCGCCGTCCAGCTCCGGTCGTACGCGGGCGGCGACGCGGCCCGCGTGATGAAGGCCGTCGGCAAGGCGGGCAAGGAGTGCGCCGGTGGCTTCACCGAGGAGCGGGCCGTCGCCGAGGGCGAGTACCTCAAGGTCGAGCCGGTGCAGCCGCCCGCCTTCGGGGACGAGGCCAGGGCGTACCACTTCACGATCCTCGATGTGAAGGGCAAGCTCACGCTTCACGAGTACCTGACGGTCGTACGCTCCGGCTCGGCCACCCTTTCCTTCCGCGGCGAGATCACCGACACCAAGGACATCGGGGGAGTGCCGAGGGAGATCCTCGACGCCCAGTGGGAGAAGTTCGAGACGGCGGTCGGTGGCCGATGATCCGGACAACCCACAGGGACGGGATGTCCACCCGGTGAGACATTGCGGCAACAATGGGGGGCATGAGCGACAGCCCAGCCCCCCTCGCCGATCCGCACATCGCCTTCGACGCGTCCGAAGGCCGCCGGGACCTCGTCGTCCTCGGCTCCACCGGGTCCATCGGCACCCAGGCCATCGACCTGGTCCTGCGCAACCCCGACCGCTTCCGCGTCACCGCGCTCTCCGCGGCGGGTGGCCGGGTCGGGCTGCTCGCCGAACAGGCGCGGCAGCTGCGGGTGAATACCGTGGCCGTCGCCCGTGCGGACGCGGTGCCCGCGCTGCGCGAGGCGCTGAGCGCGCAGTACGGCGCGGGGGAGCGGGTGCCCGAGATCCTCGCGGGGCCCGAGGCCGCGAGCGAGCTCGCCGCCTCCGACTGCCACACCGTCCTCAACGGCATCACCGGCTCCATCGGCCTCGCGCCGACCCTCGCCGCCCTCGAAGCGGGCCGCACCCTGGCCCTCGCGAACAAGGAGTCGCTGATCGTCGGCGGCCCCCTGGTGAAGGCGCTCGCCAAGCCCGGCCAGATCATCCCGGTCGACTCCGAGCACGCCGCGCTCTTCCAGGCCCTGGCGGGCGGCACCCGCGCCGATGTGCGCAAGCTCGTCGTCACGGCGTCCGGCGGCCCCTTCCGCGGCCGTACGAAGGCCGAGCTGGCCACGGTCACCCCCGAGGCGGCCCTCGCGCACCCCACCTGGGCCATGGGCCCGGTCATCACCATCAACTCCGCCACGCTGGTCAACAAGGGTCTTGAGGTCATCGAGGCGCATCTTCTGTACGACATCCCCTTCGAGCGCATCGAGGTCGTCGTCCACCCGCAGTCCTATGTGCACTCCATGGTCGAGTTCACCGACGGGTCCACGCTCGCCCAGGCCACCCCGCCCGACATGCGCGGTCCGATCGCGATCGGCATCGGCTGGCCCGAACGGGTCCCGGACGCCGCGCCCGCGTTCGACTGGTCGAAGGCGTCGACCTGGGAGTTCTACCCGCTGGACCAGGACGCGTTCCCGGCCGTGGGACTCGCCCGTCATGTCGGTACGCTCGGGGGTACGGCCCCCGCGGTGTTCAATGCCGCGAACGAGGAGTGCGTCGACGCGTTTCTCGCCGGCAGGCTTCCGTTCAACGGAATCGTGGATACGGTCGCCGAAGTCGTGGCAGAGCATGGCACCCCCGAATCGGGAACCTCGCTCACGGTCGCGGACGTCCTGGAAGCGGAGACCTGGGCACGAGCCCGGGCACGTGAACTTGCGGTACAGGCAACAGCGGAGGCTCGCGCATGACGACGATCCTGTTGACGGTCCTCGGGATAGTCATCTTCTTTGCGGGGCTGCTCTTCTCCATCGGCTGGCACGAGCTGGGGCACCTCTCGACCGCCAAGCTCTTCGGCGTCCGGGTCCCGCAGTACATGGTCGGCTTCGGCCCGACCATCTGGTCGCGGAAGAAGGGCGACACGGAGTACGGCATCAAGGCGATCCCGCTCGGCGGCTACATCCGCATGATCGGGATGTTCCCGCCCGGCGCGGACGGCCGCATCGAGGCGCGGTCGACGTCACCCTGGCGCGGCATGATCGAGGACGCCCGTTCGGCGGCGTACGAAGAACTGCGGCCCGGCGACGAGACCCGTCTCTTCTACACGCGCAAGCCGTGGAAGCGCGTGATCGTGATGTTCGCCGGTCCCTTCATGAACCTCATCCTCGCCGTGGCGATCTTCGGCGGCGTAATGATGACGATCGGCCTCAACCGGCAGACGACCACGGTCGACCAGGTTGTGCCCTGTGTCGTCGCGCAGAGCGAGAACCGCGGCTGTCGCAAGAGTGACCCCGCATCGCCCGCCAAGGCGGCCGGCCTGCAGAAGGGCGACAAGATCGTCGCCTTCAACGGCAAGGCCGTCGACGACTGGGCCACGCTGTCGGACCGTATCCGCGACACCGTCGGGCCCGCCACGATCACGGTCGAGCGTGCCGGTGCGCAGCAGGTGCTGCAGGCGAAGCTGATCGCCAACAAGGTCGCCGAGAAGGACGACCAGGGCCAGCCGATCGCCGACCAGTACGTCAACGCCGGCTACCTCGGCTTCGGCCCCGGCTCGGCCGTAGTGCCGCTGTCCTTCGTCGACTCGGTGGACCAGATGGGCGTCTTCATCGAGTCCGGTGTGGACTCGCTCATCGCCCTGCCGTCCAAGGTCCCTGACCTGTGGAACGCGGCGTTCAGCGGTGAGGAGCGCAAGGCGGACTCCCCGATGGGCGTGGTCGGTGCGGCCCGCGTCGGCGGCGAGACCTTCGGGCTCGGACTGCCCCTGGAGAGCATGGTGGGGATGATGCTGTTCCTCATCGCCGGCTTCAACCTCTCGCTGTTCCTCTTCAATATGCTGCCGCTGCTGCCGCTCGACGGCGGACACATCGCGGGAGCCCTGTGGGAGTCGCTGCGGCGCAACCTGGCGAAGGTCTTCCGGCGCCCCGACCCGGGCCCCTTCGACGTCGCCAAGCTGATGCCGCTCGCCTATGTCGTCGCCGGGATCTTCATCTGCTTCACCGCGCTCGTTCTGGTGGCCGACGTGGTGAATCCCGTACGTATCTCCTGAGAACCGCCGACCACCATCGGGTGGATTTGTCGACGTGGTGTGCTCCGGCCTTTTGAGGTGACGTAACCTCGAAGACTGGAGCCCGCCGATCTCGGGACCATGATCCACACCTTGGGGTTGCACAGCAGATGACTGCAATTTCTCTCGGAATGCCTGACGTTCCGACGAAGCTCGCCGACCGGAGGGTCAGCCGCAAGATCCAGGTTGGCACCGTGGCGGTTGGCGGGGATGCGCCTGTTTCGGTGCAGTCGATGACGACGACGCGGACGTCCGACATTGGGGCGACGCTGCAGCAGATCGCGGAGTTGACGGCTTCGGGTTGTCAGATTGTGCGGGTGGCGTGTCCGACGCAGGATGATGCGGATGCGTTGGCGACGATCGCGGGCAAATCGCAGATTCCGGTGATCGCGGACATTCATTTCCAGCCGAAGTATGTGTTCGCGGCGATTGATGCCGGGTGTGCGGCGGTGCGGGTGAACCCGGGCAATATCAAGCAGTTCGACGACAAGGTCAAGGAGATCGCGAGGGCGGCCTCGGCGACGGGCACCCCGATCCGGATCGGTGTCAACGCGGGTTCGTTGGACGCGCGGTTGATGGCGAAGTACGGCAAGGCGACGCCGGAGGCTCTGGTGGAGTCGGCGTTGTGGGAGGCGTCGCTGTTCGAGGAGCACGGGTTCGGTGACATCAAGATCTCGGTGAAGCACAGCGACCCGGTTGTGATGGTCAATGCTTATCGGCTGCTGGCCGCGAGGTCGGACTATCCGCTGCATTTGGGTGTGACGGAGGCGGGTCCGGCGTTCCAGGGGACGATCAAGTCGGCGGTGGCTTTTGGCGCGCTGCTGAGTGAGGGGATCGGGGACACGATCCGGGTGTCGTTGTCGGCGCCGCCGGTGGAAGAGGTCAAGGTCGGGCTGCAGATTCTGGAGTCGTTGAATCTGAAGCAGCGGCGTCTTGAGATTGTGTCGTGCCCGTCGTGCGGGCGGGCGCAGGTGGATGTGTACAAGCTGGCGGATCAGGTCGCGGCGGGTCTGGACGGCCTGGAGGTGCCGTTGCGTGTGGCGGTGATGGGCTGTGTGGTGAATGGTCCCGGTGAGGCCCGTGAGGCCGATCTGGGGGTGGCTTCGGGTAATGGCAAGGGGCAGATCTTCGTCAAGGGCGAGATCATCAAGACGGTCCCGGAGTCGAAGATCGTCGAGACCCTCATCGAGGAAGCCATGAAGATCGCCGAACAGATGGAGAAGGACGGCGTCATGTCCGGCGAGCCCGCGGTCTCCGTCAGCGGCTGACCCCCTCCCCGCAGCATCGACCAACCCCGGAGCCCCGCCCATGGCGGGGCTCCGGGCCGTTTGAGGCACTCCGCGGAAGTGCCAGGTACAGTGCGGAGATCAGCAGACCGTACGGTGAGGCCCCTCACGTGTTGACTCAGACCGCAACCCGGGTCCTCGACCCCGGCGAACTCGGCGCAGCGCTTGCCATCCTTGAGGGCGAGCCCGTCGTCAATGCCTTCGTGACCTCCCGCGTCCAGGTCGCCGGCCTCGACCCGTGGCGGCTCGGCGGCGAGATGTGGGGCTGGTACGCCGACGGCCACCTGCGCTCGCTGTGCTACTCCGGCGCCAACCTCGTCCCGATCTGCGCCACCCCCGAAGCGGTACGCGCCTTCGCCGAGCGGGCCCGCAGGGCCGGCCGCCGCTGCTCGTCCATCGTCGGCCCCGCCGAGCCGACCGCCGAGCTGTGGCGGCTGCTCGAACCGAACTGGGGACCCGCCCGCGACGTACGCGCGAACCAGCCACTCATGGTCACCGAGCAGCTGCCCGCCGTCGAGCCCGACCCCGGCGTCCTGCGCATCCACCAGGACCAGCTGGACGTCATCATGCCCGCGTGCGTGGCGATGTTCACCGAGGAGGTCGGCGTCTCGCCGCTGGCCGGCGACGGCGGGCTGCTGTACCAGGCCCGGGTGGCCGAACTGGTCGCCGCCGGGCGGTCCTTCGCCCGTATCGACGACGGCAAGGTCGTCTTCAAGGCCGAGATCGGCGCCGCGACCACCCAGGCCTGCCAGATCCAGGGCGTCTGGGTGGCCCCCGAATACCGCGGCCGGGGCCTCTCGGAGACCGGCATGGCCGCGGTGCTGCGCTACGCGCTGGCCGATGTCGCGCCCGTCGTCAGCCTCTACGTCAACGACTTCAACACCGCGGCCCGCGCGTCGTACCGGAGGGTCGGCTTCCGCGAGGTGGGCGCGTTCATGAGCGTGTTGTTCTGACCCGGCGGCCCAGTAGGGTGCGCTGCATGGCACCCCTCCCCGGCGGCGATCCCCGGACCCCCGACATCGTGGTCGGCCCCGTCGATCTCGCCGCGCGGGTGGACGAGGCACTCGCCGTGCAGGCCGTCGCCTTCGGGCTCAGTGACGACGAGATCGGCGTACGCCGTCACATCGTCCTGCGGCACCTTCTCAACCCCGGCGCGCTCGCCCTCGGCGCGACGACGCCCGACGGGCGGCTCGTCGGATTCGTGTACGGGATGCCCAACGACCGTACGCACTGGTGGTCGACGGTCGTGCAGCCCTATCTGCGCGACACCGGCTGCGACGGCTGGCTCGACGACTCCTTCGTCATCACCGAGCTGCACGTCCACCCCGGCCACCAGGCGCGCGGCGTCGGCCGGCGACTGATCACCACGCTCACGGACGCCGCCGGCCAGCCGCGCTCCATCCTCTCGGCCATCGACACCGAGAGCCCGGCCCGCGGGCTGTACCGGACGCTGGGGTACGCGGACCTCGCCCGGCAGGTCCTTTTTCCCAGCGCGCCCAAACCGTACGCCGTCATGGGAGCGTCCCTTCCGCTGCCCCGTCGCGCCTAACCGATTTCCCGGCGCCCCCACGGCACGGCTAACCTCCTGCCCATCACACTTTCTTCGCAGGAGTTCACCATGACCCAGGTCCAGCGCATGTCCCGTCTCATGGTCAAGACACTGCGCGACGACCCGGCGGACGCCGAGACACGCAGCCACAAGCTGCTGGTGCGCGCCGGGTACGTTCGCCGGAACGCGGCGGGGATCTGGTCCTGGCTGCCGCTGGGCAAGCGGGTCCTCGACAACATCTCGCGCGTCGTGCGCGAGGAGATGGACGACATCGGCGCACAGGAGGTCCTGCTGCCGGCGCTGCTGCCCAAGGAGCCGTACGAGGCGAGCGGCCGCTGGCAGGAGTACGGCGACCTGCTGTTCCGCCTCAAGGACCGCAAGGGCGGCGACTACCTCCTCGGCCCGACGCACGAGGAGATCTTCACCCAGATCGTCAAGGACCAGTGCACGTCCTACAAGGACCTGCCGGTGATGCTCTACCAGATCCAGACGAAGTACCGCGACGAGGCGCGTCCGCGCTCCGGCGTCCTGCGCGGCCGTGAGTTCCAGATGAAGGACTCGTACTCCTTCGACACCACGGACGAGGGTCTCGCCGAGTCGTACGCCCTGCACCGCGCGGCCTACCAGAAGATCTTCGCGCGGCTCGGCCTCGACTACCGCATCGTGTCCGCGGTCTCCGGCGCGATGGGCGGCTCGGCGTCCGAGGAGTTCCTCGCCCCGGCCGCGGCCGGCGAGGACACCTTCGTGGACTGCCCGGCCTGCGACTACGCGGCCAACACCGAGGCCGTCACGTTCAGCACCCCTGCGGTCGACGGATCCGCGCACGCACCCGTCGAGGAGCTGGACACCCCGGACACCCCGACGATCGAGACCCTCGCCGCACACCTGGGCGTACCCGCGTCGGCGACCTTGAAGAACCTGCTGGTCAAGGTCGACGGCGAGATCGTAGCCGTCGGCGTCCCCGGTGACCGCGAGGTCGACCTGGGCAAGCTGGGCGAGCACCTGACGCCCGCCGTCGTCGAGCTGGTGACGGCCGAGGACTTCGAGGGCCGCGACGATCTCGTACGGGGTTACGTCGGCCCGCAGGGTCTCGGCAAGATCCGCTACATCGCCGACCCGCGCGTCGCCCCAGGCACCGCCTGGATCACCGGCGCGAACAAGGACGGCAAGCACGCGAAGAACGTCGTCGCCGGCCGGGACTTCGAGGTCGACGACTACCTCGACGTCGTGGTCGTCGAAGAGGGCGACCCCTGCCCGTCCTGCGGCACCGGCCTCAAGCTGGACCGCGCGATCGAGATCGGCCACATCTTCCAGCTCGGCCGCAAGTACGCCGACACCTTCCAGCTCGATGTCCTCGGCCAGCAGGGCAAGCCGGTCCGGGTCACCATGGGCTCGTACGGCATCGGCGTCTCCCGCGCGGTCGCGGCGCTCGCCGAGCAGACCGCCGACGGACAGGGCCTGTGCTGGCCCGCCGAGATCGCCCCGGCCGACGTGCATGTCGTGGCGGCCGGCAAGGCGCTCCAGACCGAGCTGGCCGTCGAGGTCGCGGAGAAGCTGGCCGCCGCCGGTCTGCGCGTGCTGGTCGACGAGCGGGCGGGTGTCTCGCCGGGTGTGAAGTTCACCGACGCGGAGCTCATCGGCGTACCGAAGATCCTGGTGGCGGGCCGCCGCAGCGCCGAGGGCGTCGTGGAGCTGAAGGACCGCAGGACGGGGGAGCGCGAGGAACTGACGGTGGACGAGGCGATTGCCCGACTCACCGCCTGACGCTTGCTGGACACGGTACGAGGGCCCTGCGCGACTGCGTGGGGCCCTCGTTGGGTGCCGCGACGTGGATGCCGTGTGTGGGGGCGCCTGCGGCGGGCTGTTCCCCTACCCGCCCCTCCTGAAGCCGGGGCGGAGTCCCACCACACGGCGGCAACCGCGAAATGTGACAGCGGGAAGGGGCGGGTAGGGGAAAAGCCCCGCGCAGCGGCACCCTCCCTACAGCCAGCCCGCGAACTCCAGCAGCAGCTCGCCGTCCTGGTCGCGGCCCGCCGCCATCGCCCGTACGCCCGACTCCACCGCCCGGAACAGCGTCCAGCCGTGCAGCCGGGCCCGGTCGATCTCCAGTGAGTCGGCGAGCTTGTTCACCCGTCGGCGGGTGGCCGAAGGGCCGCCGGACGCGGCGACCAGGTCCTCGACCCGGTCGCGGACGAGGCGGGCCAGGTCGTACGCCCGCTCGCCAACCAGCGGCTCGGGCCCGACCGCGAGCCATGGCGCCCGGTCGCCGCCGAGCACCTTGCCCTGCCGGAAGTTGCCGTGCAGCAGCAGCAGCTCGGCGGAGGACGCGGTCAGCTCGTCGCGAACCGCGAGCGCCGCGTCCACCAACGGAGCGAAGGCCGGGTCGGCGCCGCGCATCGGCTCGGCCTGGCGTGCGGTGCGCTCGGCGACGGTCTCGAAGGAGTGATTCGGGGGCGGCTCGATCCATAGCCGCCGCACCGTACCGGCCGCCTCCAGCAAGGCCTTCGCCTCGGGCAGCGACCGCAGCGAGACCTCCGGGTGCAGCCGCTCAAGGAGCAGCTGACCGTCGTTCGCCTCGTCGTCGAGGAGCTTCACCACGCCCCAGCCGTTCCAGTGCGCCAGGGCCGCCCGCTCCAGGTCGACCCCGGCCTGCTCAGGGGTGATCTTCAGCGCCGCGGGGCTGCCGTCCTGCTGCCGTACGAGAACGATCAGGCTGCTCCGGCCGCCCGGCGCCTGCACCCGCTCGACGTTCAGCTTCCGCCGCGACAGCGCCTCATCGGCGATCCCGGGCAGCCGCCCGAGCCAGTCTGCGGCGACACTGTCCCCGTGCGCCTCGCCGAGCGCCCGTACAAGCCGCTGCGGCGGTTCGAAAGCCATACGTGTGGTGTCCCCTTCAAAAGGCGATTCATGAGCCGATCAGCGGCGCCGGCCCGAAACGGGGCCCGACCTCAGTGCGTGCGGCTCACGGCCGAGGTGGTCAGCTCGGCGAGCCCAGGAAAGGCTACGCCGCGTCCCCGCCAACGCACGGCCCGCACTGCCGCCTCCCGCAGCGCCCCCGCCGCCTCGCGCCGCAAGGGGCCCCCGGCGGCCCGTACGAGGTCGGAGTAGACGCCGGCCACCCGGTCCTCCAGCTCCGCGGCGAGCCGTACGGCGGCCGCCGTACGGCACTGGAAACGGCAGCGCGTACGCCGCGGCCGCGGCCACCGGCGTCGCGCCCAGGTCCCGCACGGTCCGCTCCAGCGCGTCACGCCGGGCGCGGTGGGCGTCGTACGCCTCCCGTGCCTCGCCCGTGCGGTCGTCGCCGACCCGGCCGCCGACGACTCCGTACCCGTACACGGCGGCGTGCTCGGCGGCGAGCGCGGCCTGCACGGCCTGCGTCGGGTCCGGGGCTGCGCTGCTGCTCACTTGGGGTCCCCCTCGGCCAGCAGATACGCGTGGGCGGCGCCGGCCGCCGCGACGGAGGCCAGCAGCCTGGCCAGCTCGGGAGGGGCGTCGACGAGCGCCACTCCGTGCGTGTCGGCGCTGCGGCGCTCCGCCGCGGCCAGCTCCTTGAGCGCCGCCCTGCGGTCGGGGGCGACGGGCGGCGCCGACGGGGAGGCGGGCATGGCCGCCGACGGCGTCGGCGAAGGGGATGAGGACGCGGGGGCGGACGGGGACGGGCCGGCGGCCGGGCCTCGCAGCGCGTCCGCCTGTTCGGCCACCGCTTCGCGCAGCGGCTTCAGGCGGTCAGCGGCGGTGGGATGCGCGGCGATGACGGCGTCGTAGTGCGCCAGCAGCTCGCGACGGGTTCGTGCGGTCTTCCGGCGCAGCGCGCCCTCCGCCAAGGCCGATTCCGCGGCGCTGCGGGCGTCCGGGGCCGAGCCCTCCCTGCCGCGCGGACCGGAGTCCTCCGCGCAAGCGGAGGTCAGCAGTCCGGCCGCCGCGGCCCCGGTCCAGCCAAGCGCACGCCTGCGTGTCGTTCCCGTGCGCCGCACGTGTGTCTCCCTCTGGGCTCTGCGGTGATCACCGCAGGCGAGCGTACCTGTGGGTCCGCGGGAGGCGGACGGCAACACCCCCCGGGACCGGATACCCTTTGATCTGACACGCGACGATCCACACAACAGCACACGCGGCCGAGGAGTCACCCGGATGAGCACCACCCAGAGCGACAGGCTGCGCGGACTTCTGGAACCACTGGTCAGCGCAGAGGGCCTCGATCTGGAAGACATCGAGGTGTCCCGGGCAGGCAAGCGCCGCATGCTGCGTATCACTGTGGACTCCGACGACGGCGTGGAGCTGGACACCTGTGCCGAGCTGAGCCGCGCCATCTCCGAGAAGCTCGACGAGACGGACGCGATGGGCGAGGACGAGTACGTCCTCGAAGTCGGCTCGCCGGGTGCGGACCGCCCGCTGACGGAGCACCGCCATTACGTACGCGCCACAGGTCGCCTGGTGAAGCTGCAGTTCAACGATACCGACGATACCGACGCGGCCGAAGAGCTGATCGCGCGCATTCTGACCGTGGACGACGAGGGACTCGACCTCGAAGTGCCGGGCGTCAAGGGGCGCAAGCCCAAGGCCCGCCGGGTCGCCTTCGCCGAGATCGCCAAGGCCCGCGTGGAGATCGAGTTCAACCGCAAGGACAAGAAGGAAGAGGAGGCGTAGCCATGGACATCGACGTAAAGCTCCTGAAGGGCTTGGCGAAAGAAAAGGAGATCTCCTTCGACCTGCTGGTCGAGGCGATCGAGTCGGCCCTCCTCATCGCCTATCACCGCACCGACGGAAGCCGCCGCCACGCGCGCGTGCGGCTCGACCGGGAGAACGGTCATGTGACGGTCTGGGCGAAGGAAGACCCGGCCGACCTCGAAGAGGGCCAGGAGCCCAAGGACTTCGACGACACCCCGTCCGACTTCGGCCGGATCGCCGCGAGCACCGCCAAGCAGGTCATTCTCCAGCGTCTGCGTGACGCCGCGGACGACCTCACCTTCGGCGAGTACGCGGGCCGTGAGGGCGACGTCGTCGCCGGTGTGGTGCAGCAGGGCAGGGACCCCAAGAACGTCCTGGTCGACATCGGCAAGCTGGAAGCCATCCTGCCGATCCAGGAGCAGGTCCCCGGTGAGGACTACAAGCACGGCCTGCGGCTGCGTACGTACGTCGTACGGGTGGCGAAGGGCGTGCGTGGCCCGTCAGTGACGCTGTCACGCACCCACCCCAACCTGGTGCGTCAGCTCTTCGCGCTGGAGGTCCCGGAGATCGCGGACGGCTCGGTCGTCATCGAGGCGATCGCCCGCGAGGCCGGTCACCGCAGCAAGATCGCCGTACGGTCGACGCGGTCGGGCCTGAACGCCAAGGGCGCCTGCATCGGCCCGATGGGCGCTCGTGTGCGCAACGTCATGGCCGAGCTGCTCGGCGAGAAGATCGACATCGTGGACTGGTCGGACGACCCGGCTGAGATGGTCGCCAACGCACTGTCGCCCGCCCGGGTCAGCAAGGTCGAGGTCGTGGACATGTCGGCCCGCTCGGCCCGCGTCATCGTCCCCGACTACCAGCTGTCACTGGCGATCGGCAAGGAGGGGCAGAACGCCCGCCTGGCCGCCCGGCTGACCGGCTGGCGCATCGACATCCGTTCTGACACCGAGCAGCCCTCGGACCAGGACTGAGGAAAAGTTCACGACAACAACCGTTCGATTTTTACCCCATTGGGGTGAGGTCGCTACGGGGAGGTAGACTTCATAGTGTCTGGCCGGACGCATGGTCGCGCGTGCCCTGAGCGAACCTGTGTGGGGTGCCGGGAGCGAGCGGCCAAGAGCGACCTGCTGCGCATCGTGGTGATCGAGGGCGAATGTGTCCCCGATCAACGCGGTACGCTGCCCGGCCGGGGTGCGTACGTTCACCCCGCCTCTGTCTGTATCGCCCTGGCGGTCCGCCGCCGGGCGTTCGCCCGGGCCTTTCGGGGCCGGGCACCGCTCGACACCTCGGCGCTGAGCCGTTTTGTCGAGCAGGCGACACAGTAAGAACCGTAAGAAACGAACGGCACGGGTCTCCGTGCGGTCAGGTACCTCGCGAGTTGGAAGTAGGTCGAGATTGCGATGAGCACTCGATGAGTACGCGATGAGTACGCCCATGAAGTAGCGACGGTCCGGCGGTAACCCGGACCTAAAAGGAGCGAAGTGGCTAAGGTCCGGGTATACGAACTCGCCAAGGAGTTCGGTGTTGAGAGCAAGGTCGTCATGGCCAAGCTCCAAGAACTTGGTGAATTCGTCCGTTCGGCTTCCTCGACCATCGAGGCGCCGGTAGTACGTAAGTTGACTGACGCTTTGCAGGGCCCCGGCGGCAACGCCGCGAAGCCCGCCGCGAAGCCTGGCGCGCCCCGTAAGGCAGCGCCCGCCAAGCCGTCCCCGACGGCTTCCTCGTCCGAGGCCCCGGCGGCAGCACGTCCCGCTGCTCCCAAGCCCGGCGTCCCGGCCCCCAAGCCGGCCGTTGCCGAGGCCCCGCAGAGCAGCGCCCCCGAGACGTCCGCGCCGGCCGCCGGCCCGCGTCCGGGTCCCAAGCCCGCGCCGGTCAAGCCCACCCCGGCGCCGGTGCCCGTAGCCGAGTTCTCGGCTCCGGAGCCGGCCCAGCCCGCTGCGCCCGCGCAGCAGGCCCCGCGTCCCGCCGGTGCCACTCCCGGCCCGCGTCCCGCCGCGTCCCCTGCCCGTCCGGCTCCGGCCGCCGGTCAGCGTGACGGTGGCCGTGACGGCGGCGCCCCGCGTGACGACCGCCGCGGTGGCGAGCGTCCGGCCCGTCCCGCGGGCCAGCAGGCCCCGCGACCGGGTGGTGCCCGTCCCGCGGGTCCCCGCCCCGGAAACAACCCGTTCACGTCCGGTGGTTCCACCGGCATGGCGCGTCCCGGGGCTCCCCGTCCCGGTGGCGCCCCGCGCCCCGGCGCTCCGGCGGCTCCCGGTGGCGCTCCGCGTCCCCAGGGTGGTCCCGGCGGCGCTCCGCGTCCGCAGGGCCAGGGCGGCGCTCGTCCGTCCCCCGGCGGCATGCCCCGTCCGCAGGGCGGCGCCCCGCGTCCGGGTGGTGCCCCCGCGGGCAACCGTCCGAACCCGGGCATGATGCCGACGCGCCCCGCGGCCGGTACTCCCCGTCCCGGTGGCGGCCCCGGCGGTGGCCGTGGTCCCGGTACCGGTGGCGCTGGTCGTCCCGGTGGCGGCGCTGGTGCGGGTCGCCCCGCAGGCGGCGGCTTCGCAGGTCGTCCGGCTGGTCCCGGTGGCGGTCGACCCGGTGGTGGCGGCGGTTTCGCCGGCCGTCCCGGTGGCGGTGCCGGTGGTGGCGGCGGTTTCGCCGGTCGCCCCGGTGGCGGTCGTCCCGGTGGTCCCAACGCACGTGGTGGAACGCAGGGCGCCTTCGGCCGTCCCGGTGGGCCCGCGCGTCGTGGCCGCAAGTCGAAGCGTCAGAGGCGCCAGGAGTACGAGGCCATGCAGGCCCCGTCCGTGGGCGGCGTCATGCTGCCGCGTGGCCAGGGCCAGACGGTCCGGCTGTCGCGCGGTGCCTCCCTCACCGACTTCGCGGAGAAGATCAACGCCAACCCGGCGTCGCTCGTCGCCGTGATGATGAACGTCGGCGAGATGGTGACGGCAACGCAGTCCGTCTCCGACGACACGCTGCAGCTCCTCGCGAACGAGATGAACTACGTTCTCGAGATCGTCAGCCCGGAGGAAGAGGACCGCGAGCTTCTCGAGTCCTTCTCCATCGAGTTCGGTGAGAACGAGGGCGGCGAGGAAATGCTCGTCTCCCGTCCGCCGGTCGTGACCGTCATGGGTCACGTCGACCACGGAAAGACCCGACTGCTGGACGCGATCCGCAAGACGAACGTCGTTGCGGGCGAGGCCGGCGGTATCACGCAGCACATCGGTGCGTACCAGGTCGCCACCGAGGTCAACGGTGAAGAGCGCGCCATCACCTTCATCGACACCCCCGGCCACGAGGCGTTCACCGCCATGCGTGCCCGTGGTGCGAAGTCCACCGACATCGCGATCCTCGTGGTCGCGGCGAACGACGGTGTGATGCCGCAGACGATCGAGGCGCTGAACCACGCCAAGGCGGCCAACGTGCCGATCGTGGTCGCGGTCAACAAGATCGACGTCGAAGGTGCCGACCCGGTCAAGGTGCGCGGTCAGCTCACCGAGTTCGGTCTGGTGGCGGAGGAGTACGGCGGCGACACGATGTTCGTCGACATCTCCGCACGGCAGGGCCTCAACATCGAGAGCCTGCTGGAGGCCGTGGTCCTCACCGCGGACGCCTCGCTCGACCTCCGTGCGAACGCGGAGATGGACGCGCAGGGTATTGCCATCGAGGCTCACCTCGACAAGGGCCGCGGCGCGGTCGCCACCGTCCTCGTCCAGCGCGGCACGCTCCGCGTCGGTGACACGATGGTCGCCGGTGACGCGTACGGCCGCGTCAGGGCGATGCTCGACGACAACGGCAACAACGTCGAGGAAGCGGGTCCTTCGACCCCCGTCCTGGTCCTGGGTCTCACCAACGTCCCCGGCGCAGGCGACAACTTCCTCGTCGTCGAAGAGGACCGTACGGCGCGTCAGATCGCCGAGAAGCGTGCGGCGCGTGAGCGCAACGCGGCCTTCGCCAAGCGCACCCGCCGGGTGTCCCTCGAGGACCTCGACTCGGTGCTCAAGGCCGGTCTCATTCAGGACCTCAACATCATCATCAAGGGCGACGCGTCCGGTTCGGTGGAGGCTCTTGAGGCTTCGCTGCTCCAGCTCGACGTCGGCGAAGAGGTCGAGATCCGGGTCCTACACCGCGGTGTGGGTGCGGTCACCGAGTCCGACATCGACCTGGCGATGGGCTCCGACGCCATCGTCATCGGCTTCAACGTCCGTGCGGCCGGTCGCGCCGCGCAGATGGCGGAGCGCGAGGGCGTCGACGTCCGCTACTACTCGGTGATCTACCAGGCCATCGAGGAGATCGAGGCAGCCCTCAAGGGGATGCTCAAGCCGGAGTACGAAGAGGTCGAGCTCGGTACGGCGGAGATCCGAGAGGTCTTCCGCTCGTCCAAGCTGGGCAACATCGCCGGTGTCCTCATCCGCTCGGGCGAGGTCAAGCGCAACACGAAGGCGCGACTCGTCCGCGACGGCAAGGTCGTGGCGGAGGACCTCAACATCCAGGGTCTGCGCCGCTTCAAGGACGACGTCACCGAGATCCGCGAAGGGTTCGAGGGCGGTATCAACCTCGGCAACTTCAACGACATCAAGATCGACGACGTCATCGCGACGTACGAGATGCGGGAGAAGCCGCGCGGCTAAGCCGTGCAGCTGATCCGTACAGCGTCGGTCGGGGCCGGTCGCCGGAGCGTTATTTCCGTCGATCGGCCCCGGCCGTTGCGTGTACGGTTCTTGTGTCCCTGCCAAGCCCTGGCGGGGACACGAACCCGCACCGGCGGGACATCCGGACACACATGTATGTGGGGACACTGTCCTTCGATCTGCTCCTCGGCGACGTACGGTCGTTGAAGGAGAAGCGCTCCATCGTCCGCCCGATCGTCGCCGAGCTGCAGCGCAAATTCGCAGTGAGCGCGGCGGAAGTCGGGGACCAGGACCTTCACCGCAGGGCCGAGATCGGCCTGGCGGTGGTGTCCGGGGAGACGGGGCATCTCACAGACGTACTGGACCGGTGCGAGCGAATGATCGCCGCCCGGCCCGAGGTGGAGCTGCTGTCGGTTCGACGGCGGCTGCACGGCGACGAAGACTGAAATGAAAGCGAAAGAGGAGACGGACCGGTGACCGACAAAGCGCGGGCCCGCAAGCTGGCCGATCGCATCCAGGTCGTGGTCGCGGAGACCCTGGACCGGCGTATCAAGGATCCGCGGCTGGGCTTCGTGACCATCACGGACGCCCGGGTCACCGGTGACCTGCGGGAGGCCACGGTCTTCTACACGGTCTACGGCGACGAAGAGGAGCGCGCCGCATCGGCGGCCGCGCTGGAGAGCGCCAAGGGCGTCCTGCGCTCCGAGGTCGGCCGGCAGACCGGGGTGCGGCACACGCCTTCCCTGGCCTTCGTCCTGGACGCCCTGCCGGACAACGCGCGCACCATGGAGGACCTCCTCGACAAGGCGCGTGCCAAGGACGCCGAGGTGCGCGAGGTGTCGACCGGCAAGACGTACGCCGGGGACGCCGACCCGTACCGCAAGGACGAAGAGGACGACGAGACCGAGGACGAAACCGCGGAATGAAGCGTTCCACCACGACGCCGGACGGCCTTGTCATTGTCGACAAGCCGTCCGGCTTCACTTCGCACGACGTAGTCGCCAAGATGCGCGGGATCGCCAAGACCCGGCGCGTCGGCCACGCGGGCACCCTGGACCCGATGGCCACGGGGGTGCTCGTCCTCGGCATCGAGAAGGCCACCAAGCTGCTCGGCCATCTCGCACTGACCGAGAAGGAGTACCTCGGTACGATCCGGCTCGGCCAGTCCACCATCACGGACGACGCGGAGGGCGAGATCATCGCCTCCGTCGACGCCTCCGGGGTGCGCCGGGAAGGCATCGAGGCGGGGGTCGCCGCACTGAGCGGCGCGATCATGCAGGTGCCTTCCAAGGTCAGTGCCATCAAGATCGACGGCAAGCGGTCGTACTCGCGGGTGCGCGAGGGCGAGGAGTTCGAGATCCCGGCCAGGCCGGTCACCGTCTCGTCCTTCCAGGTGCATGACGTGCGCGAGGCGGTGGCCGAGGACGGGACTCCCGTCGTCGACCTGATCGTCTCGGTGGTCTGCTCCTCCGGTACGTACATCCGCGCCCTCGCCCGTGACCTCGGCGCCGGGCTCGGCGTCGGCGGACACCTGGCCGCGCTGCGGCGCACCAGGGTCGGCCCGTACGGGCTCGACGCGGCGAAGACGCTGGAGCAGCTCCAGGCGGACTTCGCGGTCATGCCGATCGCGGACGCCGCCGCGGCCGCCTTCCCGCGCTGGGACGTGGACGAGAAGCGCGCGGGCCTGCTGACGAACGGCGTACGGCTCGACATGCCGTCGTACGAGACCAGCCCGGTCGCCGTCTTCGACCCCGAGGGGCGCTTCCTCGCCCTGGTCGAGGAGAGCCGCGGCAAGGCGAAGAGCCTCGCGGTCTTCGGCTGACCCCAGTACGACACGCGGCGGGCCCCATCGTGGAGCGGACAGCCCCCCGGCTGTCCGCTCCACGATCCCCCTCGCAAGGGGTCTGTCCACCCAGCCCCGCGAATTCACCCCAATGGGCAGGCGCTCGGAGTGAATAGAGGGTGCACTGGGGGGCGCTTTCGCTGTGCGTCCTTCTCCTGCTGATCACTCGCGACCTACCGTCGGGAAGTACGGGCGGCGGGAGGTCGGCGATGGCGGTACGGGATGTGCCGGTGTCGCCGGTCACGCTGGTGCGGATCTGCGACCTGGCAGGACGCCCGCGCGGGACCGGATTCGTCGCGGACGACCGGGGCACCGTCATCACCAGCCACGAGGCCGTCGACGGCCTGACCCGCGTCGTGCTGCACGCGCCCGGCGAGCGGACCTGCCTCGCCGAGGCCGACGCGATCACCGCGCTCCCCGAGATGGATCTCGCGCTGGTGCGCACCGAGGGGCTCGGAGTGCGGCCGGTACCGGTCACCGCCCGGGACGGGGTCGAGACGGGGACGTACGTACGACTGGTGGCGCACGGCTGGCGTGACGCACGGGTCCTCGGCCCGGCCTCGGTCACCTACACGGCCACCGATCGTTTCCATCTGGTGGACTGCGCAGTGGAGTTGGCGATCGGGACGGCCGGCAGCGATGCGCTGCGGCTCGGCGGGGAAGCCACCGGCGGGCCCGTCGTCGACGCCGCGACCGGTGCGGTGCTCGCCGTGCTCGGCACCGCGCTGCAGTCGGGGCGCAGGGGAGCGGGCTTCGCCGTGCCACTGCGGGAAGCCGCCGCCACCGACCCGCACGGCCCGCTGGCCGAGCTGCTGCGGCGCAACGCGGCGACCGTCCCCGGTTACGGGCGCGACCTCAACCTCGCGGGCGCGCTCCAGCTCACCGCGACCTGCGTCGGATCCGTCGGCGGGCCGAGCAGCCGCCAGGACCCGGTCGAACGACCCGACATCACCCGGGAGTTCGTGTCCTTCGAGGCGTCCGCCGGTTCCCTGGTGCTCGGCCTGGTCGGCGATCCGGGGACCGGCCGCACGACGGAGCTGGCCGCGCTGGCCGCCCGGCGGGCCCAGGGCGCCGAACCGGCCCCGACGCTGTGGCTGCGCGGCGCCGATCTGCGGGCAGGTGACCGGTCGGTCGCGGACGCGATGGCGCGCGCCCTGCGGCAGGCCGGGCGGATCGTCGCCGCCTCGGGGGAGGGGGACGACCCGGCCCCGGCGACCCCCGAGCGTGTCGCACGGCTGGCTCTCGACGCCGGCCGGCCCCTGCTCGTGCTCCTCGACGGCCCCGAGGAGATGCCGCCCGTGCTCGCGCACCGACTGCCCGAATGGGCTGCGGGGACGGCGAGTTGGCTGCGGACCGCCGGGGTGCGGCTGGTCGTCGCCTGTCGGCCCGAGCACTGGGAGCAGGCCGGGGAGTTGTTCCCGCGCGGAGCGCTGCACCGGCCCGGACGCCCGGCGCGCAGGCTGCCCGCGGCCGTCCGCGTCGGTGACCTGTCCGCGCGCCAGGCGCAGCGGGCGCGCAAGCGGTACGGCATCGGGGACACGGTGCTCACGCAGCGCGACGCCCGGCATCCGCTGACGCTGCGGCTGCTGGCGGAGGTGCGGGAGGCGCTGCCGGAGGACGTCGAGGGGCGGCCGGGCCGCGACGAGGTGTTCGCCGCGCACCTGGACCTGATGTGCCTGCGGGTCGCGGTGCGGCTGGCGGCGGCGGCCCGGCCCTCGCTGCGGGGCTCGGCGGTCGGGCGGCTGGCGGCGAAGGTCTCGGGGCAGGTGCACGAGGCGGCGCGGCGGTGCCTGGGGCCTGGTCAGGGCGAGCTGGACCGCGAATCCTTCGAGGAGATCTTCCCGTGGCGTACGGGGTGGGCGTCCGCGGTGCTGACAGAGGGGCTGCTGGTGCCCGCGGGCGGTGGATACCGGTTCGCCCACGAGGAGTTCGCGGACTGGGTGCAGGGCGCGCATCTGGACCTCGACGCCGCGCTGCACGCCCTGGTCCATCGCGAGCGCGAGGACGTGCCCGGCTCCCCCGACGCATCGGATCCGGGCGCGGGTTCCGCGTCGGGCAGCGCGCGGGCGCCGGTCCGCCTCCCCTCGCGACGGGCCGCGAGCCCGCGTCCTGGCCCGCCGTACGTCCCGCCCCCGCCGGGCTCGCACGCCGACGCGGGTACTGCGGACGAGGCCGGCACCCGTCGTTCCCTGCCCGTGCCGCGGCACCGCATCGGGCCGGTCGTGCAGGCGCTGTTGCTCCTGGGCCGCGACCACGGCCCGGCTGCGTTGGCCCGCAGGCTGGAGGGCCTGATCGACGCGCTGGACAGCCTGAAGTCCCGGCCGGATCCGGCGACGAAGAGCGGCGGACCGGCGGCTGCGGGCCTGGCGGATACCGGCGCCCCAGCGGCTGTCGGAGCTGCCGAGACCCGCGATCCGGCGGCTGCCGGACCGGTCGTCACGCGCGCGGGCGACGCCAGTTGGTGGGCCGCCCATCTGCTCGGGGAGGCCCTGCTGCGCGTGGTCGACATCGAGCCGTATCTGCCCGTCCTGCGCCATCTCGCCGACCGTGTCACCGGCCGCTCCGTCCGTGAGGGCGGGCCCGAACACCTTGGCGGCTTCGCCGAGTTCGGACCCTGGTTCTGGGATGCGCTGTGGGTGGACGAGGCGGAGCGCATCGATCTGCTGCGCCGACTGGTGCCCGCCGACGGGGCGCCGGGCGGTCCCGCCCCGCAGGAGCGGTACCTGGACGCCGTCGCGCGGCTGCTCGCCGACGGGCCCGGGAACGTACAACCGTTGCTGTGCCGCTGGTTCGACGACGAGCGGCCGCTGCCAGCGGCGGACGGCGCGGCCGTACGGCCCACCGTCGCAGGGGCCGCCCAGGCACTGCTGTACGCGCGCCGCGAGCCGGCCATCGACGATCTGACCGAGACTCTCGTCGGCTGCGCGCACCCCCGCGCCGACGAGCTGCTCGCCGCCCTCGCCGAGGAGGAGCCCTCCGCGCTCTGCCGGGCCGTCGACCGCTGGGCCCACGACGCCGAACGGCCGGGCCGGCGGGTCGCGGCCGCGGCCTACGGGCTGGCCACCGCCCCGCACGTGACGTCCGACGCCGACTGCGAGCTGCTGCGGTACGCCGCGCTCTCGCTGCTCGCGCGGCCGGCCGACGCCACCCTGCACGGCCCGGCGCTCGCCCTGCTCGTACGCGATCCGCACACCAGGTCCCGGTATCTGCCCGACGCACTCGTGGCGTTTGCCGCCGGCCAACCGCAGCTGCCCGCAAGTGCCCTCACCACGGCGCTCCTCACCCACCCCGAGCCCGTGCTCGCCGCCTTCCAGGCTCGCCTCGCGCGAGGAGGCGAGGCGGCGGGGGAAGTGCTGCGCGCCCTCGCCGACGTCAACACGCCCGCGCTGGCCCGCCGCGCCGCCGCGCTCGTCCGGGAGTACGTCGACCGCAGCCCCGAGGGCGCCGCGCACGCCGCCGCGTACGTGGACCGGCGCATGGAGCACGGCCCCGCCTGCCGGGCCGTGCTCTTCCCTCTGGTCACCAGCCTGCTGCGGGGCCGTCCCGTCCAGGTGCGGCGCGCCCTGGCCCCCGTGCTCGCCGCACCTGGCAGCCGCGCCTCGCGTCCGCTGCGGGCCGAGCTGCTCGACGTACTGATGGAGTACGAGCAGTACGAGGCCAGGGACCTGGCCGTGCTCGACGCCCTGCTGCGCGCCGCTGCGCTCGGCGCCGGGAGCAGGGCCGAGGCCCGGACCCGGGACCTGGTGCACCGCACCGGGCTGCTCCTCGTCCGTACGCCCGAGGGCGCGACCTGCTTCGACCGGCGGCTGGTCGAGCTGGCCCGCGAGGTACCCGGATTCGCCGCGCTGGTCGCCGGATGGCTGGCCGCCGCGCCGCAGGAATGGGCGGTGGTGATCGGACCGAGTGCCCGCCGGACGGTCGAGACCCTCAGCACCCCCATGCCGATGCGAGCCGCAGGCCTCGGGCATGGCAGTCTTAGACCTGCGTAAGAGTCAATCCCACGTACACAGGTTCGGGCGAGGAGCGGTCACAGTGCAGCGCTGGCGTGGCTTGGAGGACATCCCCCAGGACTGGGGACGCAGCGTCGTCACCATCGGCTCCTACGACGGTGTGCACCGCGGACACCAGTTGATCATCGGCCGGGCGGTGCACCGCGCCCGTGAGCTCGGCCTCCCGTCGGTCGTCGTCACCTTCGACCCGCACCCCAGCGAGGTGGTACGCCCCGGCAGCCATCCGCCGCTGCTGGCCCCGCACCACCGCCGCGCCGAACTGATGGCCGAGCTGGGCGTGGACGCGCTGCTGATCCTCCCGTTCACCACCGAGTTCTCGAAGCTGTCACCGGCCGAGTTCATCGCGAAGGTCCTGGTCGACAAGTTGCACGCGCGCGCCGTCATAGAGGGTCCCAACTTCCGCTTCGGGCACCGGGCGGCGGGCAATGTGGCGCTGCTGGCCGAGCTCGGGCCGAGTTACGACTACGAGGTCGAGGTCGTCGACCTGTATGTGCGCGGCGAGGCGGGCGGCGGCGAGCCGTTCTCCTCCACACTGACCCGTCGGCTCGTCGCCGAGGGCGATGTCGCGGGCGCCATGGAGATCCTGGGCCGCCCGCACCGCGTCGAGGGCATCGTGGTGCGCGGTGCGCAGCGCGGCCGCGAGCTCGGTTACCCGACCGCCAACGTCGAGACGCTGCCGCACACCGCGATCCCCGCGGACGGCGTGTACGCGGGCTGGCTGACCGCCGACGGCGAGACGATGCCCGCCGCGATCTCGGTCGGCACGAACCCGCAGTTCGACGGCACGGAGCGGACGGTCGAGGCGTACGCCATCGACCGCGTGGGCCTTGATCTGTACGGACTGCATGTCGCCGTCGACTTCCTCGCGTACGTACGCGGTATGGAGAAGTTCGAGTCGATCGACGCGCTCCTGGTGGCCATCGGGGCCGACGTGAAGCGCGCGAGCGAGCTCATCGGGGCGTACACCGGCTGATCGGGGCGCGACGCCATGTGTCGTGATCCGTTACGTGTACTGCTCGGTGAAGGCCGTGCCGGGAGCGATGGGGGTGATGACATCGATCAACACCCCGCTCGGATCGGCCACGATGAAGTGCCGCTGACCGAAGTCCTCGCTGCGCAGCTCCAGTTCGGGCTTCAGGCCCGCGCGCACGACCAGCCGCTCCCACTCCGCGTCCACGTCCTCCACCTCGAAGTTGAGCAGCAGCCCCTGGACCTGGAGGCGGTACGCCGAGGGCAGCGTCGGGTGGGTGTGGTCGAGCAGGGCGAGCTCGTACGGCAGCGGTCCGGTGCGCCGCAGGCTCACGTACCAGTCGGCCTCGAAAGTCGTCTCGAATCCCAGCAGGCCTGTGTAGAAGTCCCGGGATTCCTGCAGCGTCGGCGTGCAGATCACCGGATAGAAGCTGGTCAGCATAGGGACCTCCCCTTCGCATGCCATCGGTATGTGAATTGAATGTATTGACGTACCGGCGGTATGTCAACGGATGGAGTGCGATGACCGAGGGCGGCAGGGCGCAGCAGCGCGAGCAGACCAGGCGGGCTCTGCTGCGCGAGAGCAGAAGGCTGTTCGCGACCCGGGGGTACGGCGCGGTGGGCCTCTCGGAGATCGTGCGCGCCGTGGGAGTCACCAAGGGCGCGCTCTACCACCAGTTCGACAGCAAGGCCGATCTGTTCCGCGCGGTGCTCGAACAGGTCCAGCAGGAGGTGGCGCGGCGGGTGGCCGCCGTCGCCGACGAGCAGCAGGATCCGTGGGCGCAACTGACCGCCGGATGCCAGGAGTTCCTCACCGCGAGCACCGACCCGGACATTCAGCGCATCATGCTGGTCGACGGGCCGGCGGTACTGGGCTGGCGGGAGTGGCGCGAACTGGACGAGGCCGCGTCGGCCCGCCACCTGGCCGAAGAGCTCGGCGCGCTGATCGAGGACGGGACGATCACCCCGCAGCCGGTCGCGCCGCTGACCCATCTGCTGTCGGGTGCGATGAACGAGGCCGCCCTGTGGCTGGCCACCTCGGAGAACCCCGCGGACCTGACCGACACCAGGGCCGCACTCGCGCAGATGCTGGAGGCGCTGCGCGTGCGGCCGTAGGGCGGGGGCGCCTGGGGCTGCGCCGGGGTGCGGGCGGCGGCGAAGAACCCCGCGCCGCTGTGTGGTCGGAGGCGCTAGGAGGCCGGCGCCGGTGCGTGGGCCGCCGCCGCCCAGTGGCACGCGACCTGTGCCTCCTCGGCGCCGGTCAGCACGGGCAGCGGCGTCGTGCGGCACGCGGAGTTGACGCCGGCCCGCGCGGCCTCGCCGGACGCGAGGATCTGGCACCGGGCGTGGAAGCGGCAGCCGCCGGGGATGCGGGACGGGTCCGGCGGTTCACCGGTGAGGATGACCGGCTGCTCGCCGGATTCCGGCAGGACGGACAACAATGCCTGGGTGTATGGGTGCTGAGGAGTCGTCAGCACCTGCTCGGCGGGGCCGGTCTCCACGATCCGGCCCAGATACATCACCGCCACGCGGTCGGCGATGTTCCAGGCCAGACCGAGGTCGTGGGTGACCACCAGCGCGGAGAGGCCCAGTTCGTCGCGCAGCGACAGCAGGAGCGCCAGGATCTCACCCCGTACGGATGCGTCCAGCGAGGCCACCGGCTCGTCGGCGACGATGAGTTCGGGATCGAGGACGAGTGCGCCCGCGATGACGACGCGCTGACGCTGGCCGCCGGAGAGCTCGTGCGGATACCGAAGGAAGAACCGCTCGGGCGGTCGCAGCCCGGCGCGCGACAGGGCCCCGGCGACCGCTTCCCGCTCGTCGCCCGCGTACCCGTGGATGCGCAGCCCCTCGGACACGGCGTCGTACACGGTGTGGCGGGGGTTGAGCGAGCCGCTCGGGTCCTGAAGCACCAGCTGTACGCGCTTGCGGTACGCCTTCAGGGCCCGTGAACGGTAGTCCAGTGGCCGGCCGCCGAAGGTGACGGCGCCCGAGGTGGGCGGTACCAGGCCGAGCAGGCTCCGGGCGAGGGTGGTCTTGCCGCACCCGGACTCGCCGACCAGCGCGACGATTTCGCCGGGGCGGATGTCGAGGTCGACGCCGTCGACGGCGCGGGCGGCGGGGGCGCCGCGGCGGCCGGGAAAGGTGACGTGCAGGCCGGCGGCGGAGAGGAGAGGCGTGGCGCTCATGTCTGGCGACTCCGGATGGGGTGGGGGTGGGCGGGCGAGGGGGTTGAGTGCGGGTGCGTGGGCGGGGTGCGGTTGCTTGCGGCGCTGTTCCCCTACCTTCCCCTTCCCGAAGCTGGGGGCAAGCCCCCAGACCCCCGGACGCCCTGCGGGCGTGTCCTCAAACGCCGGACGGGCTGAAAACCCTGCCCATTTCAGCCCGTCCGGCGCTTGAGGACCGAGGTCTGGGCGGAGCCCCAGATGTGGGAAGGGGGCGGGTAGGGGAAAGCCCCCCGGTTCACGACGACCGCGCCGCCGCATCAACCCGCACGCACGCCGCCCGCCGCCCCGCCCCGGCCACCCGCAACACCTGGTCCTCCGTCGTGCACACATCCAGCGCGACCGGGCACCGCGGATGGAACGTACAGCCGCCCGGCAGGGCGGACGGATCCGGCGGATCACCCGGCAGCCCCCGCGGCGCCCGCCGCGAAGCCGGGTCGCCGATCCGGGGGAACGCCGCAGACAGGGCCACGCCGTAGGGATGCCGCGCCTCGGCGAACACCTGCTGAGCCGGGCCCTCCTCGACGATCCGCCCCGCGTACATGACCGCGAGCCGGTCGCACGTGTCGGCCAGCACCGACAGATCGTGGCTGATCATCAGCAGGCTGATGTCCTGGTCGGCCACCAACTGCTCGATCAGCCGCAGAATCTGAGCCTGGATCATGACATCGAGCGCGGTGGTCGGTTCGTCGGCGATGATCAGCCGTGGCGCGCAGGCCAGCGCCATCGCGATCATCACCCGCTGTCGCTGGCCGCCAGACAGCTCGTGCGGGTAGGCCTCGGCGCGCGAGCCCGGCAGCCCCACCTGCTCCAGAAGCCCGGCGACCCGCTTGCGCGCGGCTGCCGGAGTGGACTTCCGGTGCAGCAGGATCGGCTCCGCGATCTGGTCCCCGACCCGATGGACCGCGTTGAGGGAGTGCATCGCACCTTGGAAGATGATCGAAGCCCCCGCCCACCGAACGGCCCGCAGCCTGCCCCACTTCATGGTGAGAACGTCCTCACCGTCGAGCAGGATCTCGCCGCTGACCCGGGCGGAGGCGGGCAGCAGCCGCAGCAGCGCGAGTGCCAGCGTCGACTTTCCGCAGCCGGACTCGCCCGCGATGCCCAGCTTCTGCCCGGTGTCGACGCTCAGGTCCACACCGCGTACGGCCCGGGTCCCGACGCCGTACGTGACGTGCAGGCCCTTCACTTCGAGCAGCGGCACTCCGAGTTGTGGACTCCGCGTGATCGGCGCGCTCAACGGGTGGCCCCCAGCTTCGGATTGAGTACGGACTCGACGGCGCGCCCGCAGAGCGTGAAGGCGAGCGCGACGATGGCGATGGCGATGCCGGGCGGCGCCAGGTACCACCAGTGGCCCGAGCTGACCGCACCCGCCTCCCGCGCGTCCTGGAGCATGCCGCCCCACGAGACGACGTTCGGGTCGCCGAGGCCGAGGAAGGCCAGCGTCGCCTCGGTGAGAATGGCGTTGGAGATGCCGAGCGTCGTCTGGGCGAGGACCAGCGGCATGACATTGGGCAGCACGTGGCGGGTCATGATGTGGCTGTGGCCGCCGCCGAGCGCCGTCGCCCGCTCGATGTAGGGACGCGACTCGACGGCGAGAGTCTGCGCCCGCACCAGACGGGCCGTCGTCGGCCAGCTGGTGACGCCGATCGCCAGGATCACCGTCCACACGCTGCGTGACATCACGGTGGCCAGCACGATCGCGAGCACCAGGGTCGGCATCACCAGGAACCAGTCGGTGATCCGCATGAGCACGGTCGAGAACCAGCCCCCGAAGTGCCCGGAGATGATGCCGACGAGCGAGCCGATGGCCACCGACAGCGCGGCGGCCAGCAGGCCCACGGTCAGCGAGATCCGCGCGCCCCAGATCAGCAGCCCGAGCAGGGAGCGCCCGAACTGGTCGGTACCGAGCGGGAATTCACCGCTCGGCGACTCCAGCGCCGTGCCGGGCGCGTTCGTCACACTCTGTACGTCGCCGCCGACGAGCAGCGGCGCGGCGAGCGCGATCAGGGCGATCAGGATCAGGGCGCAGAGGCCGAGCAGCCCGGCCCGCTGCTTGCGGTACGAGCGCCAGAACCGGGCCACGGAGTGGCGGCGCCGTACCCAGGCCAGGGAGCGGCCCGTGGCGGCGGTCTTCTCCGCGGTGCCTTCGGCAGGTTTCTTCGCGGTCGTCATCGGCCCACCCGGGGATCGAGCAGCGGATAGAGCAGGTCGGCGAGGAGATTCATCACGATCATCGCTCCGGCGAACACCACGAAAAGCCCCTGCACCAGCGGCAGATCGGGCACGCTCAGCGCCTGGTAGAAGAGCCCTCCGAGCCCGGGCCAGGAGAAGACCGTCTCGACGAGGATCGAACCGGCCGCCACATGCCCCAGGTTGATGAAGACCATGGTGACGGTGGGCAGCAGGGCATTGGGTACGGCGTGCCGGCGCCGCACCGCGTCGTCGCGCAAGCCCTTGGCGCGCGCGGTCGTCAGATAGTCGCTGCCCATTTCGTCCAGCAGTGACGACCGCATGACCAGCAGCGTCTGCGCGTACCCGACGGCGACCAGCGTCAGCACCGGGAGCACCAGATGGTGCGCGACATCGGCGACGTACGCGAAACCGGTCTCGTCGCCGGACTCCATGCCACCGGTCGGGAACATCCCGGGGATCGGCCCGATGCCCACCGAGAACGTGATGATCAGCAGCAGTCCGAGCCAGAAGGACGGCACGGACCACAGGGTCAGAGCCACCCCTGTGCTGACCTTGTCGCCGAGCCCGCCGTGCCGCCACGCCGAGCGCGTGCCGAGCCACAGACCGAGCGTCGAGTAGATGACGACGGCCACCCCGGTCAGCAGCAGCGTCGCGGGCAGCTTCTCGATGATCAGATCGCTGACGGGCGCGTGGAACTGGTACGAAGTGCCGAGGTCGCCGGTGAGCGCCTTGCCGCAGTAGTCGGTGAACTGTTGCCACACGGGCAGATCGAGCCCGAACTGGGCCCGCAGTGCGGCGAGTTGTTCGGCGGACACCTGGCGGCCCTGGGTCATGGTGCGCACCGGGTCGCCCGGCAGGATCCGGAACAGGAAGAAGCTGGTGACGAGGACGGCGAAGAGCGAGACGGCCGCGCCGCCCAGTTTCCCGGCGACGTACACCAGGTAGGCACCCGCATTGCGGGCGCGGGGGCCGGAGGGGCCGGTCCTCACCTGGACCGGTCCCTCGGCCGTCCCCTCCACGAGGGGGGTGGTGTTCGCAGTGCTCATGGACTATTCACGGTCTTCCGCGGTGGAACGGCGGCGCAGGGCGAAGAGAATCCCGAGCCCGGCGGCGAGGACGACGGCCGCGCCGATACCGACGTAGAGACCCGTGGAGGACCCGTTGTCCCCGGCGGAGCCCGCGCTGTCCGCCGGTACGGCCGACCACCAGCTCCAATACCCGTCCTGACCCCAGAGATTGCCCGCCGTCGAGGGCATGGTCGTAATCGACTTGATCTGGTCGGTACGGTACGCCTCGACCGCGTTCGGATATGCCATGACATTCATGTATTTGGTGTCGTACAGCCGAGACTGCAGCTGCTTGACCAGATCGGCGCGCTTCGTCTCGTCGTACTCGGCCGTCTGCTTCGCGTAGAGCTCGTCGAGCTTCTTGTCGCAGATGAAGTTGTCCGTGGAGCCGGTGTCCTTGGGTGTGGCGGGCAGCGCGCCGCACGTGTGGATGGAGAGGACGAAGTCGGGATCGGGGTTGACGGACCAGCCGTCGAAGGCCAGGTCGTACTCGCCGGCCAGCCACGGGTCGCTGACGTTGTCGAGGCAGTCGACCTTGAGGCCGATGCCCAGCTCGCCCCACCACTCCTGCATGTACTTGCCGATGGCCTTGTCGTTCGGGTCGGTGGCGTGGCACAGGATGCGGAAGTCGAGGGCCTTGCCGTTCTTCCCGACGCGTTTTCCGGCGCCGTTCTTCTTGTAGCCCGCCTCGTCGAGGAGCTGAGCCGCCCTCGCCGGGTCGTAGTCGATCTTCTGGTCCCCGGCCGGCTGCCAGTAGTACGTCGAGAAGCGCGGCGGAATGTACCCCTCGCCCTCGACGGCGTGCCCCTGGAAGACCTTGTCGATGATGGTCTTGCGGTCGGTGGCCGCGAAGAGGGCCTCGCGGACCTTGGGGTCGAGCAGGGCCGGATGGCCGTTGCCGAACTTCTTGCCGTCCTTGGACCGGGCGCCCGGGTTGGTGGCGAGCGCGTAGAAGCGGCGGCCCGGCGCATCGTTGACCTTGATGTTCTTGGCCTTGCCGAGGGCGGCTGCCTGGGCCGGGGTGAGGTTGGCCGCGAAGGACACCTCGCCCTTCTGGAGTGCGGCGACCGCGGCGTCACCGTCCTTGTAGTACTTCAGGACGAGCTCGTCGAACTTGGGCGCCCCGCGCCAGAACTGCTTGTTCGGCTTGAGCTTGACGTACTGGTCGACCTTGTAGTCGGTGAGGATGAACGGCCCGTTGCCGACGATCGGGAACTTCTTGTCGTTGTTGAACTTCGAGAAGTCCCCGACCTTCTCCCACTCGTGCTTGGGCACGATCGGCACATCGAGCGCGGCCATGGTGGCCTGCGGCTTCTTCAGCTCGATGACCAGCTCGGTGGGGCTGGGGGCGGTGACCTTCTTGAAGTTCGCGACGAAGCTGCCGTTCGCGGTGGCTGCGCCTTCGTCGGTCATCATCTTGTTGAACGTCCAAGCGGCGTCCTCGGCGGTGACCTGCTCGCCGTCGGACCACTTGGAATTCTCGCGGATCGTGTATGTCCACGTCAGCTTGTCCGGTGACGGCTTCCAGGCGGCGGCCAGGCCGGGAATCGCGTGGTTGTCCTTGGAGTCGTAGTTCGTCAGGTACTCGTACACGAGCCGGTGGACGCTGGTGGAGACCAGTCGCTGGGCCAGGAACGGGCTGAGCGAATCGACGCTCTGCGCGACCGCGACGGTCAGGATCTGCTTGCCGTCGCCCTCGGCCGCCGCGGCCTGGCGGGGAGCCGGGTTGAGAGGAGTCGCGGCTGATGTGGCCAGGGTGAGGGCGGTTGCGCCCACGGCCAGAAGGGTTCGGATTCGGGGGCGTTGCCGGGTACTGCGCGCAATCTTTTTGACCATGGGACGGTGACCTCGCGTCATCACTCGCACGGGGAGGGCGGGTTGATTTCGGTGCGCCAGCTGGTGATGCGAAGGTTTATCAGCGCCGGTCCGGTTGCGTCAACGATGCTTAAAACCCGGTGTGTACTGCGGGAATGCCGGTGTGAGCAGTGACAGGAATGACGAAGGGCCCACACCGTGGAGACGGTGTGGGCCCTCATTGGTCTATACCCTCGCAAGCCTACTGCTGAGGGGCTGGCGGAGCCTGTGGCGGCTGCTGGTGGGACGGTTGTTGGGGCTGCTGCGGAGGCTGTTGCTGGGGCCGGCCGGCGGGCGGGACAGGTCCCTGAAGCTCGGGCTGCCCCGGCTGACCGGGCTGCTGGGGGTGGGCCGAATGAGGCGGCTGGCCCATCGGTTGGCCCGGCTGGTACGGCTGACCGGGCTGAATCTGCGGCGGGCCCGCGGGGTGCGCGGCCGGCTGCCCGGGGGAGGGCATCTGCTGCTGCCAGCCCTGGGGCGGCTGCTGTGTGTAGGGCCCCTGCGGCTGTTGTTGTTGCTGAGGGTGGGGCTGCTGGAAGCCGTACGGCGGTTGCGGTTGCTGGTGTTGCTGGGGGTGGGGCTGCTGTGGTGCGTACGGCTGCTGCTGCTGCTGTTGTTGGCCGGGCATGGGCTGATCGGGCGCATGGTGACCCGGCATGGGCTGGCCGGGGGCCTGCTGTCCCGGTACCTGCTGGGCCGGGGCTTGCTGGCCCGGCAGCGGCGGTGCCTGGTGCGGCGGCGGGTTGCTGCCGTCGCCGGTCCACAGCCCCTGCTGCTGCTGAGCCCGTACGAAGTCCTCGGCGATCAGCGCGGAGAGGTGGAAGTACGACTCGCGCGTCTTCGGCCGCATCATGTCGAGATCGACCTCGGCGCCCGCGGCCAGGTGCTCGTCGAAAGGCACCACGACCACGCCGCGGCAGCGCGTCTCGAAGTGCTGCACGATGTCGTCCACCTTGATCATCTTTCCGGTCTCGCGGACCCCGGAGATGACGGTGAGGGAACGCGCGACCAGGTCGGCGTAACCGTGCGCGGAGAGCCAGTCGAGCGTGGTGCTCGCGCTGCTCGCGCCGTCCACGGACGGAGTGGAGACAATGATCAGCTGGTCGGCGAGGTCGAGCACTCCGCGCATCGCGCTGTAGAGCAGGCCGGTACCGGAGTCGGTGAGGATGATCGGGTACTGCTGGCCCAGCACGCCGATCGCGCGCCGGTAGTCCTCGTCGTTGAAGGCTGTGGAGACCGCGGGGTCGACATCGTTGGCGATGATCTCCAGACCGGAGGGCGCCTGTGAGGTGAAGCGGCGGATGTCCATGTAGCTGTTGAGGTACGGGATCGCCTGGACCAGGTCACGGATGGTGGCCCCGGTCTCGCGCCGCACGCGGCGGCCGAGCGTGCCGGCGTCCGGGTTGGCGTCGATCGCCAGGATCTTGTCCTGCCGCTCGGTGGCCAGGGTCGCGCCCAGCGCGGTCGTCGTCGTGGTCTTGCCGACGCCGCCCTTGAGGCTGATGACCGCGATCCGGTAGCAGGAGAGGACGGGCGTACGGATCAGCTCCAGCTTGCGCTGGCGCTCGGCCTCCTCCTTCTTGCCTCCGATCTTGAAGCGGCCGCCGCCCGCGGAGTTGCGGTTGCTCTTGGGCTTCGGCTTGTTGTTGCGCAGCAGGCGGTCGGAGGACAACTCGACGGCGGCCGTGTAGCCCAGCGGGGCGCCGGGCACGGAACGCTGGCGCTGGTCGTGCGCGACGGGCGTCGGCCAGGCGGCACCGGCGCGCGGGTCGACGGGCGCGGCGGGTCCTTCCTGCTGCGGCATCTGCTGGTGCGGGGGCTGTGCCTGTGCCTGCGGCTGCTGCGAGGGCTGCTGCTGTGCCTGCAGATGCTGCTGCTGCGGTGCGACGGGTGCGGGCAGATTGGACGCGCCGGGCTGCGGCTGCTGCGGGAACCCGTAACCACCGTGCGGCGCTTGCTGGGCGGGGGGCACGGGCGTAGCGGGCTGCGGGGAGTGCTGCTGGGACACCGGGGGCACGTACGGGCCACCGGGCTGGGGCTGCTGCGGTACGCCGTGACCGCCCTGGGCGTGCTGCGGCTGCGGAGGCGTCGGTGCGCCGGACTGCGGGGCGGCATAACCACTCTGCGGGGCCTGCGGGGCCTGCGGGGCCTGCGGTGCCGGGGCCTGCGCGGCGGGCGCGGGTGCGCCGGGGTATGGGAAGCCGTACCCGTCCTGCGGGGCTTGCGGCGGGGTGTGGGGCTGGGGTGCGACGGGCGCGGGCAGGTTGGACGCGCCGGGCTGCGGCTGTTGCGGGAACCCGTAGCCACCTTGCGGGGCCGGGGCCGGGGCCGGAGGCGTTGTGGCCTCGGGCCGGGGGAATCCGTAGCCGTCCTGCGGGTGCTGCGGTGCCGGGGCCTGCGCGGCGGGCGCGGGTGGGCCGGGGTGCGGGAAGCCGTACCCGTCCTGCGGGGCCGGGGCCTGTGGCGGCAGGGGTGCGGCCGGAGCGGGGGCGCCGGGCTGCGGGTAGGCGTACCCGCCCTGCGGAGCGGCCGATTGCGGGGAGCTCGACGCCTCGCTCGACGGAGTCGGCGTGGGCGCCGGAGGCGGAGTGGTCCAGGCAGCCGGGCTGCTCTGGGGCTGCGGTGCGGGCGGCTCGGGTGCCTGCGGCGTGACAGGCCACTGCGGAACCGAGGTCGGTGCCGCGGCCTGGAACGCGGGGGGCAGCGGCGGCAGTCCGTTCTGCGGGGCCGGCGGGGGCGACCAGGGCTGGGCCCCGGCGTACGGGGTCTCCTGGGGCTCGTCGACGGGCTGGGCGTCCTGGGGAGCGGCGTCCGCGATCTCGCCGACGGGCACGGAGTCGGCCGGCGCCGGAGCACGTACGACTTCGTCCACCTCGTCCACGCCCGCGTCCGTTGCGCTGCCTTCGGAGTCCTGGGGGCCTTCGGCGCCCACGGCGTTCTGGCCCGTGGCTACCGTCGAGGGGGCGGAGGGGATGGAGTCGGGCGTCCCGGTCTCATGCAGGTCCGGGGCCTCAGCCACGGCACGCGGCTCAACCTCGCCCTCGAACTCGTTCGTGACGCTCTCGACGTCCGCGTCAGCTTCGTGTTCAGCCTCGTCCTCGTCCTCGTGCTCAGCCTCGGCGGTCGAGGAGTCCTCGACCTGAACCTCGGCCAACGGCTCCGCGGCGGAGTCGGCGCCCGAATCATCCACGTCGGTCAGGTCCGCCTCGCTCTTCGGCGCCGGTGAACTGTCCGCAATATCGGCACCGTTGATGGGCGTAGGCGTGGGTGCGGAGGCGTCGTCCCGGCTCGGCGCGGGGCTCTGGGCCGAGGTCGCGGCTTCGGCGGTGGCGCGCTCATTCATCTCGCGCTTCAGCGCCGCAGGATTGAAGCGCATTGTGGCGCCGCTCTCCAGGTCGCCGCCCCCGAAGGGATCCGGCGCGGCAGCCGGAGGAGTGAAAGGCGCAGGTAGGGACGTGGGGGTGGGCGCAGGCGCAGGTGCCTGTGACGCCTGCGGCGGCTGAGTCCAATGGGGCTCGAAGCCACTGCCCGCAGGCAGGCCCGGCACGGCAACCTGACTCCCGGCCGGCGGCGGAGGCGGCGTGGCACTCTCGGGCGCAGGCGTGCTCGGAGCACTCCCCGCGCTCCCTGACGCATTCTGCGTATACCAAGCAGGAGGGGTGTAGTCGATGGTGAACTCACCCGTCATCTCGGGCTCCGCGTCGGACTGATCGTCGACGGGCGTGTTCCAGCCCCCGCGATTCTCGTTCCGCTCGCCGTTCACTTTGCCTCCTGATGTGGTCGAACACCCTCGTGCCGTGGTGGGTGGGGGCGACCGTTCCTGGTCGTCCGAATCCGCCCGGCTCTCCCCGTGTGTGCCGTGGACCTCCTGCCCGCAGGTTCCCCTGCCGCGCACGGTCCGCGCACGGTCCCAGCCTAAGCGTCAGCAGTGTCAGTGCGGCAGGCCCGTCCACCCTCCGACAACTGCGCCGTGCGTCACTCTGCGCCCTCATGTGGCCCCAAGTGACCTCTTGGCGGCAGAGGGTGAGGGTTGAGGCGATCGGTTCCGTACATATGCACACGAAATAAGGGCACTTCAGGTCAACCTGCGAGCGTTGCCCAACAATCCGGTATCGGCAGCTGTGGCCTGTGTCATGGCGAACCGGCGAGCGCACCCGACGGTCCATCGCGACGCCCACCGCGAAGTGTCGCGTGATGAGGGCATCGGCGCGCACGAACAACGCCCGGCTTTCCGCCGGCCCAAAGCGGGCCGCAGCGTCGTCATCGACCGCTGCGGCCCGTACGTCTCAGCCGGCTCCACCCGGTGGAGCCAGGGGAGTCAGTGGAGGTCGAACTCCCCGTCGCGCGCCCCGAGTACAAACGCGCGCCACTCGGCCTCGGTGTACCGCAGCACTGTCTCCGGGTCCACGGACGACCTCATGGCCACCGCCCCGCCGGGCAGATAAGCGATCTCGACCCGTTCCTCGTTCTCGCTCGTGCCGGGCGCGCTGTGCCACTCGATGCCAGAAATATCGAGGGCGTACAGCTCTTCCTTTTCCTGTGCGCTCCCCATCAGTCAAACTTCCTTCCGCTCAGCACGTACGACAGTTCCCCTGCGGCCAAGGCCACTTCGGGCATTCTAGGCCAGAGAACCGGGCCCCCGGGGGGAGAGTCACACGAGAGAGTGGCCAGGTGGTAGGGGAGGCTCAGTCCATCCGCCGGGCGACACCCAGCAGGCCCGACTCGGCGTCCGTGGCGCTCGTCATCACCCAGTGCCGCTCACGTCCGGCGCACCACAGCGTGACGCCGTCCGCCAACGTCGGCAGGGCCTCGCGCTCGGCCCGCGACAGCCCCAGGATGCGGCCGATCTGCTCGGCCTCCTCCGGAGACACCCGCTGGACGCCCACGAGCGTGGAGTCCCGCATCAACCGGGGCGCCACCGGGCTCACGTACGGCAGCAAGGTCAGCACCGACTGCCACGGCGCGGAGACCACGCGTCCACGCGGCGGCCGCATCCCGCAGTCGCGCACCACCAGCACGGGGCTGCCCACGGTCGGGCCCATCGGCGGGACCCGTCCGACGTCGTGGAGCGTGATGCACTCCAGGCCCGCGCCGGCGGCGTGCGCCAGGCGCGTCCACCCCGGCGCGCGCCCTGTCTCCACTGCCACGCGAGCCCCCGTGCCCGCCGCGCGCAGCGCCAGTACCTGGGCCGTCCACAGGCCGCCGATGAGCAGGACGTCGTACGGAGTGGAACGGTGGAATCCCACCAACTGTGGGTGCCCCTCCGCGTCGTCACCGATCACCACGCCGTCGTCCCCCACGGGCAGCGAGAGCGCGTCCAGAAGGTCCGTTTCGATGGTGTGCCCCGCGTGGCGCGGTCCGAGCAGGCCTCGCAGGCCACGGGCCGCGGTCCGAGCCGTCATCGCGCACCTCCCAGGGGCAGCGTGGCCAGCACACCGGGCAGTTGCTCGCGGTCCAGCCGTACCAGGCCGACCTTCGCCGTCCGCGCGGCCTGCTCCAACGCACCGCGCACGCCGACCAGTTCGGTGTCGCTCCCACCGGTGACGCGTACATGGCCACTCATGGTCGTCGCTCCCCGGTGCGCGCCCCGCCGCAGGGTGAGGCTGAACGTGGTGGCGTACGCGGGGACAGCGGTGAGCAGAGACACCAGCTGCGGGAGCGGAGTCGCGCCGGCCCCCAACTCGGGCCAGCGGCCCACGGCGTACGTGGTGTGCCAGCGGTCGTCGCACCGCCACACCCGCGCAGTCTCCCCGGTGCGCCGCCGCGGCGCGGTGTCCGGTCGGCCCGCGCGGGCCGACTGGATCGGGCTGGCGCAGGCGGAAGTCGCCACGGTGGAGTTCAGCTCTTCCTGGTCCAGCACCACGGTCCGGAACCCGGCTCCGGTGATGCGGCTCGCCACATGGTCCGCGACCCGCACCAGACAGCGCTGGGCACCTTCGATGCCGCCTCCGCGCGCCTCGACGGCCTCCGGGCACAGCTCCGGGTCCAGCTTCACCGCCACCCACGTCATCCGCAGCGCGGGCGCTCCGGTCCGCTCCTGCAAGGGGGCGTACGAGAGCCGGGCCACCGACTGCTGCGGCAGGTGCGGCGCGGGCGCCGAACGCACCTGCTGCACCAACTGCACCGACTCCAGCACGATGTCGTCCACTTCGAGGGCGCCACCCAGCAGGGACAGCGGGAGCGCCCGCGCACTGAACGCCGGGCGCAACGCGTCACCGCTCGCCTCGACCCGCACCACCGCGGTGAGGAAAGTGCCGTCGCCGAGCATCCCGACGGTGCGCCGGTCCCGGTCGACGTACGTGAACGGACCGAATCCCGGGACACTCTCGGCGACCGGGGCCAGCGACGGATCCACTGCCACTGTGCCTTCCGCGTATTCCGCGGGCCGCCCGGCGGTCCGGATGCGCGCGCGCAGGGCGAGAGCGGTCGACAGCCAGTCCTGCAGAGCGTGCCCCCGGCGGCGTATCACCGCGAGCAGCACCAGCCCGCAGGCGACGGCGATGGTGGGCACCAGCCAGAGCCCGCCCAGCGCCACCCCGACCGCTACCGCGGCGAGTGCCACCTCGACGAGCACCAACTGCCGCAACTGGAAAGGGCCGACGCGGCTGGTACGCGACAGGGGGCGCGGAGTGGTCTTCGGCGGTGCGCTCGGCGGGGCGCCCTGGGGGCTAGTCGGAGGTGCTGTCGGCTGCCCGTTGCTGCGTTGCCGTCGGGAAGTCCCGGGCACTCGCGCGGTCGTCCGGCCGGTGCGCCGGCGCGTCGCCGTAGTCATTGCTGCGTTGCCCCCCTCGTGTGCGTAACTGCCCTTTTCCCTTGGGCGTTGACCGGGCGGTCACACTACCTGAGCGATCGCGCCGAACACGCGGCGTGCATAGTAGGGGGCCGGTACGGCGGCAGGTCCTTTCAGCGAGTCGAGGGAGCCTGATCGCGCAGCGGGGGAGAGGGACAGCGGACAGATGGCATCACGACGGGACGAACTCAACGCCTATACTTTCGCGAAGCGGAGGTTGATCGCGCAGTTCGTACAGCCCAACTCGACCGGCTCGGAGGAGGGCGCGCCGCGCCCACTGCGTGCGGTGGTGCCCGGCGCGATCGTCGGCGTGGTGATCCTCGCGGCCTTCGGGGCCTGGGGGATGTTCAAGCCGGTCGCGCCCAAGCAGTGGGACACGCCAGGCGAGAACGTCATTATCGCCAGCAAATCGACCACGCGGTACGTGGTGTTGACGACCGACGGCAAGAAGCAACTCCACCCGGTCCTGAACATGTCCTCTGCGAAGCTGCTCCTCGACCTGGACAAGGGCAAGGTCACCAACGTCGACGAGTCGGTCCTCGACAGCGGGAAGATCCCGCACGGAGCCACCCTCGGCATCCCTTACGCCCCCGACCGGCTGCCCGACAACAAGGAGGCCGCCGCCGCCAAGCGATGGGCGGTCTGCGAACGACCCGGCGCGGGCGGCAGGGCCATCCAGAAGGCGGCGTTCGTCCTCGCCGAGCGCGAGCGGGAGAAGACCGAGGGCGCCGGCCGGCTGCGCGGTGGTGAGCTGCTGTACGTCGAGGGGCCGGGCCCCGAGCGGACCCGCTACATCGTGGACGCCGCAGGCAAGGCATACGCCGTGGAGAACGACGAGCTGCTGCTGCGTCAGGTGGTGGGCGACGGCCGTACACCTCAACGAGTGTCCGCTGCCTGGCTGGCCACCCTCCACAAGGGTGACCCCATCACATTCCCCACGATCCCCGATACCCCCAACCTCCCCGCGGGAGCACCCGGGGAGCTGGGACCCGAGCTGAACAAGGTCGGGACGGTTCTCGTCGCGGTCGACGGCACCAGGAGTCAGCAGTACGTGGTGCTGAAGGGCAGGGTCGCCCCGGTCACGGACTTCACCGCGAAGCTGCTCCTCACCAGCCGGGCCCTGGCGGACATGGCGAAGGACGGCAAGGCGAAGTCCGTCAACCCCGCTCTCTTCCGGCCGGGCCGGAGCTTCGGGCAGCAGAGGGACTGGCCGCAGCTCGCTCCGGAGGCCGTCAACTCGGCGACCCCGGGTGAGGGCAGCCGTAACACCATCTGCAACGTTCTGCGCGAGGTCGACGAGGACAACGGCGCAACCACCCTCAGCATGTGGGCCGGCACCGACTTCCCCCAGACACTGCCGACCGGGTCGAGCAGCGCGTACGTAACTCCCGGATCGGGCCAGTTGTTCCGTCAGTTCCAGGGCTCCAGAACGGACTCGGGTTTCCTCTTCCTGGTCACGGACACGGGGCTGCGCTATGCGATGCAGTCCAACGGTGACAGCGCGACGGACGACTCCGGCATCGGCTCATCCGGCTCGAAAAAGGAGAAGCTCGCGCGGCAGCAGGCTTCTCAGGAGGCCCAGGGCAGGCTCGGATACAAGGACGTGGCTCCGGCGCCGATTCCCGCCACATGGTCCCAACTCCTGCCGACGGGCCCACGCTTGTCGACCGGCGCGGCCCGCCAGCCGCAGGGCTCGTGAGGTTCGTGGAGGCGGTGGGGGTGGTCAGGTTCGTGGCGGCCGTGGGGTTCATGAGATTCGTGAGGAACAGGCCGAACATGACGCACACCCACGCACGCGCCAATGCCTGTCGGCCGCTCCTCACTGTCGCGGCAGCCACCGCGATCACCTTCCTGGGCCTGCCCGCGCCCGTCGCAGTCGCGGATTCGAGCACCCAATGCACCTTCCCGGGCAAGAAGTACGTGGGCCGCCCCTGGTCGCTGCAGCGCGTACTGCTCGACGAGTTGTGGACGCAGTCCACGGGCAAAGGCGTGCGGGTCGCGGTCATCGACACGGGCGTGGACATCAAGAACCCGCAGCTCAAGAGTGCGGTGGACGCCCAGAGCGGCCGGAACCTGCTTCCCTTGAAGGACGCGAAGGGCGAAAAGCTGGAACGCGGCAAGGCCAACGGCACCACGGACACGGTGGGCCACGGCACCAAGATCGCGGGCATCATCGCCGCGCGCCCGGCGAAGGGCACCGGTTTCGTGGGCTTGGCCCCCGCCGCGACGATCATCCCCATCCAGCAGAACGACGCCGAGGGGAACGGCACGGCCAAGACGCTTGCTGCTGCAATCAGTTACGCGATCCAGGCGCGGGCCGACATCATCAACATCTCGCAGGACACGGCCAACGCGGTGGAGCCCGCACCGATCCTCAAGCAGGCGGTGGACTCGGCGCTGGCCCAGGGCATCGTGATCGTCGCATCGGCGGGCAACGACGGCCTCGGCGGCAACGTCAAGAAGACCTATCCGGCGTCGTTCGAAGGTGTCCTGGCCGTCGCCTCGTCGGACCGAAACAACGAGCGCGCGGCGTTCTCGCAGTCCGGCGAGTTCGTCGGCATCGCGGCCCCCGGCGTCGACATGGTCTCCACGGTGCCGGGCGGCGGACACTGCGCCGACAACGGTACGAGCTTCTCCGCCCCGTACGTCGCGGGAATCGCGGCACTCATCAAGAGCAAACACGAGGACTGGACACCGCAGCAGATCGTCGCCCAGATCCAGCAGACGGCAGAGCGATCGGTGGACGGCCATGACCGCCTGGTGGGCTGGGGTGTGGTCGACCCGGTACGCGCTCTAACGGAGGACGACAGGCCCATCGACCGCCCGGTCGCCCATGAGGGTGTAACCAAGGCGGAGGCGCCGACCCCGGCCGAACTCCACCTTGGCGAAGCGCCGGAGGACCGTACGGAGCGCCTCGCCACGTATGTGGTGGTGGGCGGCGGAGTCCTGGTGGCCGCGATCACAGGCGGCGCGGTGGCCCTCCGCGACGCGCGGCGGCGGACGGTGCGGTGGCCGCGGTAGGCACCGTTGACGTGTGCCTGAAGTCACTCATGTGCCTGAAGTCACTCATGCCGGAAGTCAACGCGCACTTAAGCCAGTTGGGCCTGTCACAGTGAGTGGCTAGAGTGACGCGCAGGTGATCAGTGACGTTGGCGTCACTGCGATCGCAACGTGCGGGGTTTTGAGCAAACGGGGTAACGGGGAGGCGCGGGCGTAGTGCTCGATGTAAGCGGGGGCAGGGGCGGGGGGAGTGACCTCGAGCGGGGCGTTGGTGCGCTGAAACGATTTCAGACGCGCGTGAACGGGTTGTTGAAGGATTTCGAGGGCGGCGCGGGCGGCAGCGCCAACGTGGCTGCCCAGCGGATCTCCCGAGGGTCTCTCAGCGGCGGCAACGCACCCTTCACGGAGGCGGACGGGCTCTTCAGCCAGTACAACCGCGTTCACGAGGAACTCGTCACACTCTCCAAGTCGCTTGGGGACCAGATAGAGCTGTTGAGCATCGCCGTGCACGGTGCGGAGGTTGGCTTCGACAACCTTGAAGAAGATCTGCGGCGAAGGTTCCACTCGATTCAGGCTCGTCTCGACCAGGAGCACGACCGGCAGCAGGAACGGCGCGAGCAGCAGAAGGACGCGAAGTCCGAGACACCGCGTAACGAAGAGACCGGTGGAACGCACGACTTGGGAGACAGCTGATGGGTGACGAGAATCAGCCTGCACCGAGCCCCAAGGCCCAGCACAGGCAGGACCAGGTGCGAGTCGCGCAGCAGCTCGGTCATACCGAGGTTGCCGAGAAGATCTCGGAGGTGATGAAGGACGCCGGCTTGAGCACCCGCAAGGGGAGGGTCTTCAGCCGGTCGGACTTCGAAGGCCGCCAGCTCAACGAGATGCTCGACCTCATCGAAACCGCGAACCCGGAAGACCTGGAAAACGCGGGAAACGCCCTCTGGAAGGCCAGGGACGGGCTCAAGGATGCTGCGCGCGAACTTGAGGACTACGTCACCAGGGTCGAATGGAAGGGCGAGGCCGCCACCGAATTCCGTCGGTTCGGCAAAGCGCTCGCCGATCACGCGGTCCTGCTCGGCGGCTTCGCGGACGCGGCTGGCACGCAGATCACGGTCGCGGGCACGGGCCTGGCATCGGTACGCAGCTCGAAGCCGGAGCGCGACGGCCGCTTCGTCCAGAAGCGCCCCGAGGACTTCGAGCTTCCGGAGCGCACTGAGGACAACGCGGATTACCAGAAGGCCGTAAAGGTGGAGAAGGACCGCCAGGAGGCCATCAACCAGATGAACCGCCTGGCGTCGTTCTACGCGGTGTCGGAGCAGACGCTGGCGGCGCAGGAGCCGCCGAAGTTTCCTGGGATGTTGAAGGCGGATGTTCCCCGGCCGAAAGGTGAGCTTGCCCCCGGAACAACTTCCGGGGCGCCTGCGACGGGTGCCGATTCTGCGGGAGTTGCCGCGCCCCAATCTGTGCCGGGATCTGCGGACTACAGCAGAATGGGCGGCGTGTCCCGGACTGAAGGCCTCGGTTCGGTCGCGCCGGTTCCGGACACGTCGATGGAGATCGACAGCGCTACGGCCCCGCCGGCCCCCGTCACATCGCCAGGCGCCACACCGGCTCCGCCTGCCACCACAGCGGGAAACCCTCCGGGCATCCAGCTTCCGCACGCGGCGAACAGCTTCGTGAAACCCGTGCAAGGGGGGGCGTCACGGCCATCGAGAGCGTCGGGTAGAGCCGGCAGTCCGGGAGTCGGAACAGCCGGACGGCCCGGCGCCGCTGGGACCGGTGCTTCAGCAGGTGGACGCGCAGGGGCAACGGGAGCAACTGGGCGCCCTGGGGTCATGGGCAGTGGTGCCACGGCGCCTGGACGTGCAGGTGTAACCGGGGCCGCAGGCCAGACTCCCGCAGCTGGTCGGCCTGGGGCCATGGGCAGTGGTGCCGCAGGGGCTGGCCGCGCAGGCGCTGCTGGAGCGGCCGGAGGCCAGAGCCCCACGGCCGGACGGCCGGGTACGTCAGGGCAACCGACGGCAGGACGTGCAGGCCCAGGCGGCTCCGCGGGCCCTCGTGCCGGTCGTGCCGCCGGCATCGTGGCCGGCACACCGCAGCGGGCCGCTCCGGGCTCGGCCGGATCACGCATCCCACGCGGAACTGTCATCGGCGGCGAAGCAACGACACCGGGGCGTACCTCGGCTGCGCAGCCCCGCCAATCCGGAGTCATCGGGGCGAACCCTGCGAACGGCGCACCCACCGGGCGGGGCACTCCCAGCTCGAACGGAGTTGTCGGTACTCCCCGTAGCGGCGCCCCAGGCTCGCGGCCCGCCGCGGGAGGCTTTACGCCCGGGGGCACCGGCTTGGTTGGCCGCCCAGGTCGGCAGCGACCCAGCGATGGGGAGCAGGAACGCACCGGATCGGTGCGTCCGGACTACCTGACGGAAGACGAAGAGACATGGGCGGCGCGGCGACGCGGTTCGGTACCGCCGGTGATCGACTAAGCACAGGGAAGGTTCGGAATTCAGGTGAGAGGTGGAACGAGCCAGGAGCGCAGGCACTCCGCGGCGTCGCGCGCTCTGCGGCGGGGTCTGATCTGCGCGTTGGCCCTGGCCGGCGCATGGAGCATTGCTGTCGCCGGTGCGGCCCCAGCCGCAGTCGCGGCGGATGTGCGATCGAAGCAGTGGTACCTGGACGCCATGCACGCCGAGGAGATGTGGAAGACAACCACCGGCGAAGGCGTCAGGGTCGCCGTTATTGATACCGGCGTGAACCAGTCCACCCCCTCGTTGAACGGACAGGTCCTGGAGGGGGTGGATGCGACGGGTGCCGAAGGTGAAGCGACGGATGACTACACCGGTCATGGGACGACCATGGCCGAGTTGATCGCCGGCACAGGTAAGGGGGGTGGCTTGCGAGGCCTCGCCCCCGGAGTGAAGATCATCCCGATGCGGATCTCAAACACCGAGTTCCAGAATGAGCATCGGGTGAACAGCCAGGACGCGGAAGATGCCATCAGAGCCGCGGCAGACAGCGATGCGCGAATCATCAGCATGTCTTTCGGTAGCGAGTATTCGAGCCCGACGGAGAGGGAGGCTGTCAAATACGCGGAGAGCAAGGGGAAGCTGTTTTTCGCTGCTGCCGGCAATAACGCCAAGGAAGGCAACAAGGCGCAGTACCCAGCCGCCTACCCGCAGGTTGTCGGCGTTGCCTCGGCCGACGAAGCAGGCCAAGTAGCGAGGTACTCCCAGCACGGTGGAAACGTTCATATCGCTTCCCCCGGCAACAACATCCCGGGCTGGTGCGACACGAAATTCCAAAGCTACTGCGACGGTGACGGCGGAACCAGCGCAGCCACTGCAATTGCTTCGGCCTCCGCGGCCCTGGTCTGGTCCGCGCACCCGGACTGGACCGCGAACCAGGTTCTTCGGGTTCTCTTCGACACCGCCGGACGTGGCACGGACTGGGAAAAGGGCACTATCAGCAACTACCTGGGGCACGGCATCATCCGCCCAGGAATGAACATTCTCAAGGGCAAGGGCAACCCCGGCGCGCCAGACGTCAACCCCCTCACCAACGAGAAGACGTCCAGCCCCCCGGGCTCCCCCGCTCCCTCCGCTCCAGCCACGTCACAAGGCTCGAAGGGCAGCAAGCCGGGCGACGACGCGGCCGTGGCAGGCTCCAGCAAGAAGGCCGGGGACGGCAGCCATCTGGGCTTGATCCTCGGCTCGGTCGCCGCCGCAGCGGCCGTCGCTGCAGGAGCTTTCTTCCTGGTCCGCAGACGCCGCAGCGCCTGACCGCAGGTGCTTCACCCCAACAGCATTCACCAGCCGTCATAGTTCACGCCCCGGCTGGTGAGACAGAGGCCCAACGAGGCCTGTAGAGAGGAATGCCGTCGTATGTCAGTCCAGAAGGTAAACGGCCAAGCCCTCGGGCAGCTGCAAACCGAACTCACCACCAACTACGACAGCGTCAAGAGGCAACTGCACGCCCTGCAGGCAACGATTGACAGCCTGGAAGGTGCTTGGAAGGGAATCGGCGCCGGCGCGTTCAATGCGAAGCAGACGCAGATCAACAACAACATGGTGCGGATCGGAAAATTGCTGCTCAAGTTCCAGGAAGCGATCCAGGCTGCGCGTACCATTTCCGGCAACACCGAGGATGAGGTCGAGGCAGCCCTGAAGGGAATTGACGTGGCCGAAGGCTACTCGGGCGACGCAGGAGCGGAGAGGGCAACTTCCAACCTCAACAAGTACTGACATTCGGCGGCGACAGCTCGCGGTCGGCCGCCACATCACAAGCGGAAACACCTTTAGGAGGACCTTATGGGGCATGACGACGGCAGCACGGTTGTCACTTACGCACGGCTCGATGACGCGGCCAGGGATATCAAGGCCCAGGCAGACAGGCTCGACCAGAGCCTCGACGCCATTCGGGGGAAGATCGCAGCCATCTCCGATCTCTGGGAAGGCGAGGCCCGAGAGGCGTACAACACCGCCCAGCGCGATTGGGACAAGGAAGCCAAGGCCATCCACACCTCCCTCACTCAGATCTCACAGGCGGTCCAGCGGGCGGCCCCCGACTACAAGGCCGGGGACATCAAGAGCGCGCAGAACTTCCACTAACCTCGAACTTTCGTGACGGGCCGTCGGATTCCCCGGCGGCCCGTTTCGGTTTGCCGGGCCGGTGACGGGCAGACCCGTGGCCCGGCTGTCGCGTCGGGTGTGCGCCGGGTTCCACAGTTCCGGTGGGTGGTTCGAGTTCGTCGGGACGGGCGGTTGCGGCTGGTCAGCCAGGGTTTGGGAGTGCGTCGAGTCGCTGGATCGCGCTGGTGATCACATCCGTCCAGGTCCAGTGGCGGGTGAATCTCAGGTGCCGACGGCGGCCGGTGGTGACGAGCTGGGCGGCGGCGGAGAACAGCCGCAGTCGCAGGCGGCGAGGTTCCCAGAGGTAGGTTCCGCAGGCCGGTGGCGCGCGCGTTGCGGATACGTTCCTCGGCCCGGGCTCGCTGGCGGTGCCGTAGTTCGAGTACGGCGATCGGGACGTCGGTGGTGTTGGTGGCGAAGCAGGTCAGCCGCAGTCCGTCGGCGTCGGTGAAGCGCAACTGGGCGCCTGGGTGGGGACGTTCCTTGCGGACGAGCAGCCGCATCCCTTGCGGCCAGCCCTTCAGGACGTCGCCGTCGAGTTCGGCGGTCCAGGCACCTTCACGGATCTCGCCTCCCGGTTCGACGGCGGGCGTCCAGGCGGAGGTGGGAACCTTCTGGACGGCCTGGTGAATGGCATCGGTGATGGTCATCCCGACCGAGTACGACAGCCACATCCCGCGTTTCGCGAGCCACGCGACGAACTCGTGGGTGCCGCCGGCGGAGTCGGTGCGGATCAAGGTGGAGCGGCCTCGTCGGTATCGCTTGGGAAGCTGGGCCAGGGCGAGCTGGGTGGCGGTGATGTGATCGGCGGCGGTGTTGCTGCCCGCGTTCCCGGGCCGCAGCAGGGCTGCCACCGGCTCTCCGGTGCCGCCGCGTCCATGGTCGACGAAGCCCATGAGCGGATGATGTCCGTAGGTCTTCTTCCAGGTCGCGGCCGCGTCCTGCTTGTCGGAGTGGGCCAGTACCAGCACTCCGTCCAGGTCCACGATTACCTGTCCTGTGGCGTCCGGTGACGAGGTGCCGGCCAACCTCCAGGTCCGCTCTCGTACTTCGGCCCGGGCCGACCGGATCGCGGTCAGAGCCTTCGGTCCGGCCGCGGCGAGCTTGTCGATGAGCCGGGAGACTGTCGGGTCGGAGGCCACCGGCCCGAACACGGCCGGCTCGATCCGCAGCATCGCGACATCCGCCAGACAATCCCCGCCCAGCGCGACCGCCAGGGCCACGTCCAGCAGGATCTTCCCCGGATCATGTACCGCCCGAGGACGCCGCCACGGTGCGAGCGCCGCCGATATCGCGGTGTCCAGGCCGCTCTTGCGGACCGTCTCGACCAGCAGCACTCCTCCGGCCTGGGAGACCACCGCCCGGCCACCGCCCTCGATGCGGACACGTGGATAGGACCCGATACGCTTGTTCACCTGAGGAGTGCTTCTTTCATGCGATGACCTGGACTCTAGACAAGCCCTATCGTTGCAGGTCAGGAGCACTCTTCGCGTTTCCGATCATGCATCGGACACCCAGCCACGTGAAAGCTCGAGGCTAAGGGCTGTCCCGTAATCCCTGGTGGATCAGCGCACGGCGTCAGATGCGGTGCATCGCAAGGCGGAGGGACGTTCGCATACTGGACGTATTCGGGCGTTCCGACAACGCGGCGAGGTGCCGTA
>NZ_JASITA010000040.1 GCF_030063415.1 Streptomyces sp. H27-C3
CTCGACGGCCAGGACCTACCTCCCACCGCGTCCGTCGTCCCCATGGGGAATTACGTGACCGCGGGGGTGGGGAATTACGTGACGCAGAACCCGCCCAACCTGGGGAATTTCATGATCGCTCACAGGGGACGCTGGTGACCGACCTGAAGCTGTTCCGGCTGGATGCAGATGGCCAGGACGTCGAGCTGCGGGGTTCGACTGTGGCGCTGGAGGTGCAACTGCAGCGGCGGGTCGAGGCCGGCCTGGAGGCGATGCTCGGCATCCGGTTCCTGGCGTCGGAGTACCCGACCGGTCCGTGGCACCGGGGCCGGATCGACACCCTCGGGCTACCGGCGGCTGGTGAACGTGGCGTCGGTGATCTTCCGTCCGAAGCACGAGGCGATCCTGGTCTATCTCAGACTTGACCCGGACACGGTCGAGTTGGAGGAGGGCTTCTCCCGGGACATGCGAGGTATCGGGCATCTCGGGACCGGGGACCTGGAGGTGCGCCTCGCCTCGGCGGCCGACCTGGAGAAGGCGGCGCCGTTGATCCGCCGGGCGTTCGAGGCGGCCTGACGCAAGCGGAAGGGCGGCTGGCGCATCGGTTACTCGATGCGCCAGCCGCCCTTTGGCGTCTGCGGTCCGTGGGCCCCGGGCTCTCCGCTCTCATGATCACTCCTCCGGTCCGGCCAGGACGAAGTCGTCCTGCGTCAGCTCCGCGCGGAGCCGCTGCTCTGCCACGTCGGCGTAGTGCGAGGACAGCTCGACCCCTACGAACCGGCGTCCCTCGCGGAGGGCTGCGATCCCCGTGGAGCCGCTGCCGGTGAAGGGATCGAGGACGGTCCCGCCCTCGGGGCAGATCTGCACGAGCTGCTGCATGATCTCGACCGGCTTCTGGGTGATGTGCACCCGGTCCTTGCGCGGCTGGGAGGCGATGAAGTGGCCTGGCAGGTACAGGTCCCGGTCCTTCGCCAGGCTGCCCTTGACACCCCAGGTGATGAACTCGGCCGACTGCTTGAACCCGCCCTTGCGAGGCCGGCTGGCGGGCTTGATCCACGGGATTGTGCCGCTCCAGGTCCAGCCCGCCATCTGCAGGGCGTCGGACGTGGTCGGCTCCTGGCGCCAGTCCGAGAAGACGATGGCCACCGAGCGCTCGGTGGAAGCCCGGTACGCCTCGGTGAGCAGGGCGGTCAGCCAGCTCCGATAGCTCCTCTGGTCGCGGTTCTCTCCGGGGAAGTTCTGCAGGTCGTGCGCACTGTTGCTGGTGACGTACTTGGCTCGCGCGGTGCGACCGGTGCGGTCCGAGCTGGTACGCCCGCCGGAGTTGTACGGGGGGTCGGTGATGACGGCGTTGACGCTTTCGTCCGGGAGGGTCTTGAGCACGGTGAGGGCGTCGCCTCGGTGCAGCGTGTAGCTCATGTGCGGGGCCTCTTCTCAAAGCATGGCGGGACTGGACCCGCTCCGGACGTCGCTCAACAGCGGTCGTTTCGAGCGGGGTTGCGCCGGAGGTTAATCGCGAATTCCGGCCGCACCTAACGAGCCGTGTCTCTGTCCCGGGCCGAGTTCAGGGGCCGTTTGGCGCGGCCGGATTCCCGGTCTACTGTCTCGCCATGTCACCGGAGCAGAGCAGCACTCCACCCCGGTTGACCTGTGCTTATCCGTGCTACCTCGTCCAAATGAGAAGCACGACAAGCCCGTTAGGCCCTCGTCCGAGCAGCCGTGAGGAGATCCGGTGTACCGCCTGAGATTACGAGCGCGGCTGGCTGCCGCGCATGACCTGAGACTGGCGTCCGGGAGCTACCAACTCCTGTGATCCGAGCTCGCCCTGAGAGGCGGATTCACATCGGCGCGGTGCCGGCGGCTTTGCACGAGAAGTCGGCACCGCGCCTCCTACGAACCACGAGGAGCCGCTGCGATGCAGCATGCCCTGACACCCCCGCGCCCCGACCCAGCACCGCTGTCCGGCTGGCACCGACGTACCGGTGAGCGGCGATGAAGAAGACCACCGGAGCCGTCGTCGGTCTCTTCGCATCCGGCCCGCTGCTGCTGGCCGTTCCCATCCTCGCCATCGGTGCCGGTACGGCTTCGGCCTCCTGCTCGACCGGCGGTGCACAGTCTGTGGATACCGCAGCCGTTGCCTCACAGGTGAAGGCCATCCTGGACGGCGGCTACAAGGGCGGCGTCTCCGTGCCGGGTCTGGACGATCCAGCCGACCAGGTACCCAACGCCAAGAAGATCCAGGCGACCGGCGTCGCGATGAACATTCCGGCCCGGGGGCAGGTCGTGGCCCTGGCAACCGCTCTCCAGGAGAGCGGCCTGCGGAACTTGACCTACGGCGACCGCGACTCGCTGGGACTGTTCCAGCAGCGACCGTCACAGGGATGGGGCACGGCGAACGAGATCCTCGATCCGGTGCACTCCTCGACCAAGTTCTACGAGGGGCTGCGGAAGGTCTCAGGCTGGCAGTCCCTGTCCATCACACAGGCGGCCCAGGCAGTGCAGCGGTCAGGCTTCCCGGAGGCGTACGCCAAGTGGGAGCCGCTGGCCACCGCCCTGCAGAAGGCCATCGAGCCCCTGCTGTCCAAGGCCGGCGGCGCGTCGCCGAGCCCCTCTTCGTCTGGATCTGCTGGCGCCGACGCCCCTTCCTCCACGACCGCGGGCGGTTGTACGACCGGCGGCGACGGAACCGACTTCGGAACCATCCCGGCGGGCGCGGTGCCGGCCGGATACAAGATCCCGGCCGATGCTCCGCCGAAGGTCCAGACAGCTATCCGCTGGGCCCTCGGCCAGCTCGACACGGCGTATCAGTGGGGCGGGAGCTGTACGGACTCCCACGGGCCCGACCCCATGGGCCGGTGTGACTGCTCCTCGCTGATGCAGCAGGCGTACAAGGCAGCGGGGCTCTCCCTGTCCCGGACGACGTACACGCAGGTCAAAGAGGGTAAATCGGCTTCGGTCGACGCTCTCCAGCCCGGCGACCTTCTCTTCACCGAAGGAACGGCCGCTGTCCCGGAGCACGTCGGCATGTTCATCGGACAGGGGCTGATCATCAACGCCCCGCATACCGGTGACGTGGTCCGCATCGCGACTCTCGCGTCCTGGAAATCGCAGATTCTCGCAGCCCGCCGAGTCGTCTGACCGGCGCTTCTCCCCTCCCCCTTCCTTCTCGCACCGCCGCTCCGTCCGCTCGGGCTTCGGCGTGCAATAAATCGAACTGGAGTTCGTAATGTTTCTCACCGACAAGGTCATCCAGCTCGCCTACGACCCCGGGATCAAGCCGAACGAGGGCGGGCTGCCGGGCCTCGCCGTCCTCAAGCAGGTGATGGGTTCCCTCAACCTCTTCGGCATCATCGCGGTGGTCGGCGCGCTCGCCGTCAGCGCGGGCGTGTGGGCATGGGGCCATCACTCCGGCGGTCACCAGGCCGAGGCCAGCGGCAAGAAGGGTGTGTTGGTCAGTGCTGGCGCGGCCCTTCTGCTGGGCGCCGCAAACGGTGTAGTTGCGTTCTTCAGCACGCTGGGGACGCAGGTCCACTGATGCCTTCTCGTTCCTCGAACCCCGGCGGCGCATCTCGCGTGCGCCGCCGGGCGCTGCTCGGCACTGCCGTTCTGGTGGTGCTCGTCGCCCTCGCCGGCCTGGCCGCCTACCTCACCCGTGATGGCAGGGGCTCCTCCAACGCTGAAGCCCCGCCCGCGAGTTCGCCATCCCCTTCCTCGTCGGCCGCTTCGCCGTCCGGGCCGCCCTCGCCGAGGTCACGTCCCCACTCCCTCCCGGCTCCTCCGGACACCCACGATCCGATCGCGTTCGGGAAGGCAGCCGCCGAAGTGCTGTGGTCGTACGACACCCGCGCGTACTCCCAGGCAGAGCTGCTGACCGCCCTGCACCGGTGGCTGACCACCGAGACCAAGTACGCCGACCCGGCCTCGGTCGACAAGGCCGTCCCCTCGCCCGTGCTGTGGAAGGAGATGGCCGCCAACGGCCAGTTCGCCACCGCCAAGGTGCACGAGGGGCACTTCCCGAATGCCTTCACCCGGGCCCTTCAGGAGGATCCCGGCGCGATCACCCAGGCATACGTCTACGCCGTCACGGTCTCCGGCAAGCAGTCGATCGCCTGGAAGGGCTCGCCCGCCGGCGGAGCGGAGAGCCGTTCCACCACCCTCGCGGTCCAGTGCCGGCCCGACCACCCCTGCGCCTTGGTCGGCGTCATGCCGTCCGTCGCTCCCTGACCACCAACCCAGAAAGGAGGTATCGCCATGGGAGTCTGCGACTTTCCGCTGATGGACAAGGTGTGCGGTGCTGTTGACTTCGCCACCAACCCCGCCGGGGCCGTCACCGACGGCATCGGAGCATGGATCGCGAAGTCGGCGGGTGAGTTGGCCGCCAGCGCTGCGGATCTCGCCGCGAAGGCCGTCAACGCGACCACCGCCATCGATCTCAACGCCACATGGTTCCGGGACAACTACGAACTGCTGCTACCCATCGGGCTCGCGTTGACCGTCGGCACGTTCTGCATCCAGTTGATGTTCGCGGCCTGGCGGCGGGACGAACGGGCCCTGGCTCAAGCAGCCATCGGCACTATGACCGGCATTCTCTTCAGCTTCTGCGCCATCGCCTTCACGACCGTGGCCATCACCGTGGTCGACGCTCTGTCGGACGGCCTGTTCAAAGCAGCCAACAGCTCAGTCGATGACGCGATCCGCCGTGTGGTGAAGGTCAACGAACTGGGGGCGATGTACGGCCTCGGCTGGGGAGTCCCAGCCCTGGTCGCCATAGGATGCGCAATCGGCGCGTTCATGTACTGGGGCGTCATGGTCGCCCGCAAGGTCGGCGTCCTGGTGCTGGTCGCTCTCGCCGTCTTCGCCGGAGCCGGAGGGGGCTGGGAGGTCGCCAAGCGGTGGCGACGCGGCTGGATCGAGGCCACCGCCACCCTGGTCGTCTCGAAACTCCTGATGACCGTCGTCTTCCTCATCGGCGTCTCAGCGATGGGCAAGTCGGACGCCCACGACGGCATGGCCGCGCTGTCCGACGCGATGGCAGGCATCGTGGTGATGGTGCTGGTCCTGCTGTGCCCGTACGCCACCTACAAGTTCGTCCACTGGGCCAGCGACGGCGGTGGCCACGACGACCTGCACCGCACCGGCGTCGCCGGCATGGCGGTCGCTGCGGGGGCTGCCAAGACCGCGGGCAGCCTGGCGATGCAGGCCAGCACAGGCAGCCCTGCACCGCAGGGGCCGAGCCAGGTCCCCGGCACCGGCGCCGGCGGCGTCGCCTCCGGCATCAGCCCCTCCGGCGGCACCCTCAGCAAGGAGGGCATCGACTCCGGACCGCCCAAGCCGCAGACCAGCTTCCGGTACGGCGAAGACCCGAACGCCTCCGGCGACAAGGGCCAGGCACTGATCCAGCGCCCCGGTATCCCGCCGCTCATCACCCGAGGCGGCGAGGGCGAATCGGAAGGTTCCGAAGGAGACTCCGCAGGCGGCCAGTTCGCTGCCCCTTCTGCTGCTGGCAGCAGCATGACCCGAGCTGGTGCCGCACCGCCCGCCGACCCTTCACCGCCGCCGTCCTCCACGGGACCAGCGGCAACCGGTTCGCCGACGCCGACGAACTGGGTGTATCCCAGCCAGCCGCCGTCGGGTTCCTGACCCCTCACATCCGGGGGCGGGCTGCACCCGCAGCCCGCCCCCGAGCCCCGCACCACCGATCACCAGAAACGGACCCCTGCCATGACCTCCAGAAGAGCGCCGCGCGCCCCGCCTCCGCCCGCTCCCACCGTCTGGAACCACCATGTCCGTCAAGCACCAGGCCGAAGCCACCACGGCCAGCGTCAAATTTCCGCACCGCTCCCGGCGCGGCATCCTGCTCGGCCTGACCGCCTCGCAACTGATCGTCGTCAGCCTGACCGGCCTTCTCCTGCTCGCCGTGATCCTCACCCGCGGCGTGGTCGGCGCCCTCGAACTCATTCCGGTCTGGGCCGCCATCGCCCTCCTGGTCTTCGTCCGCTACCGAGGCCGCGCCCTGGCCGACTGGGCTCCGATCGTCACCCGGTACGTTCTGCGCCGAATGCGGGGCCAGTTGGTCTGGCTCACCCGGCCTTCCCGCCGTCCGGTCCGCGAAGGGCTTCTCCACCTGCCCGGCACAGCGGCGAGCCTGCGTGTGGTCACCGCCCCCGACCGCCGATACGGCGCGGTCCACAACCCCCACACGGGCACCCTGACCGCCGTCGTCAAGGTTTCCTCCCACGCCTACGCGCTGCTCGACCCGGGCACCCAGAACGCCAACGTCAGCGGATGGGGACGCGCGCTGGCCGCGCTCGCCCGCACGGGCCAGGTCGCCCGTGTCCAGGTGATCGAGCGCACCGTCCCGGACTCGGGTGACGCGCTGCGCCGGTACTGGGAGGAGCACGGCCAGCCCCATGCCCCCGTGGCGGGTGCGATCTACAGCGAGCTGATCCAGAGCGCCGGCCCGGCGGCGGCACCGCACGAGGCGTACGTCGCGGTGTCCCTGGACGCCAGGGCCGCACGACGTCTGATCAACCAGGCCGGTGGCGGCCTCACCGGGGCCTTCAGCGTTCTGGCACAACTGACCTCGACCTTCGATCAGGCAGCCCGAACCGCCGGCCTCAACCCCACGGGCTGGCTCACCGCCCGCGAGATCGCGGCCGTCGTGCGCACCGCGTACGACCCCAAGGCCCTTGCGCCGCTCGACCGTTGGTCCGTCGCAGGACGTCCCGAGGCTGAGCCCGCTGCTGCCGGTCCGGTCGTGGTCGTCGAGAAGTCGGACCACATCGTGACCGACTCGGCTGTCCACGCCACGTACTGGGTGGAGAACTGGCCCCGCACCGAAACGTCGGCGGGCTTCCTGCACCAGCTCCTGTTCACCGCCGGGGTCCGGCGCACGCTGTCGCTGTCGTACGAGCCGAAGGGACTGGACGCCGCCCTGCGCGATGTCCAGCGCAAGAAGTCCAGTGTGATCGCGGATGCCGCCGAGCGAGCCCGACGGGGCCAGGTCGACTCCGAGGCCGACTCGATCGAGTACCAGGACATCAAGTCCCGGGAGCGCCAGCTCATCGCGGGCCACGCGGATGTCGCCCTGACCGGCCTGTTGACCGTCTCGGCCGACACGGAGGAGGAACTCCGAACCGCCTGCGCCGTCGTCGAGACCGCGGCTGTCGGTGCCCAGCTCGACCTCCGCCCGCTCACCTGGCAGCAGGCCGAAGCGTTCACCGTCGCCGCCATGCCGCTCGCCCTCGCCGCCTGATGCCGGCCCTCCTTCCCCCCGAAAGAGCACCCCCATGTCCCGCACCGCCAGCCCGACCGCGCAGGACTTCGTGCCCTTCGCCACCGCAGCGATCGACTTCCACCGCGCGCTCAACATCCCCGGCGGCCCGCTCGTCACCACCCGCGCGGAGCTGAACGCCCTGCACGCCCATCTCGTCTCGCTGCACGGCCTGCTCGATGCGCATGCCGCCCGCACCGGCCAGCTCGTGCCGGTCGAAGGCGACCAGCTCCGCGCCACCCGCACCCGGATCTGGCAGGCCGCCGACCACGTCCACGCCGCGTACCACGCAGCACCCCGCCCGGACTCCGGTGAGGTGCCCGAACGCGAGGCGTGCCAGGCGGGCCTGCCCGAGGGGGCGCCCGAGCTGACCATCTGCCAGCGCCACCAGCGCACCGCGCACCTGGTGCGCCGCCGCACTACCCCGGCCGACCTTCACTCGCCGTTCACGGGTCTCGTCCGCCGCTGACCTGCTTCCCGTCTGGAGAAACGTTCATGCCCCGCACCCGCGCCAGCGCGACCAACCTGTTCGTCCCCCGCAAGGCATCACGCGCCGAGCAGCGGGCCGCCCGCGCCGGTTTCACCGAGGCCCGCCGCCAAGCCCGCCGCGCCGGAGCCCCGCCCAAGCACCGGGCCGCGAAGAAGCTCGACCCGGAAATGCAGCCGACCTACCCGCCGTCCGGACGCCCCGGGGCCTCCTCGGCTCGGGGCGGCAAGCTCAGCCTCCCCGCCCATCGCATGACCACAGCCACCGTGAGTGGCGCCTATCCGTTTCTCGCAGAAGGCGGCCTGGGCGCGGAGGGGATCTTCATCGGACGGGACGTCCACGCGGAGGCTGCGTTCTGCTACGACCCGTTCTCGCTGTACAGCAGCGGGCGGATCGAGGGCTTCACGAATCCGAACGCCGTCCTGGCCGGGATCATCGGCATGGGGAAGTCTGCGCTGGCCAAGTCGATTGCCACCCGGGCGATTGCCCATGGCTACCGGGTCTACGTTCCCTGCGATCCCAAGGGAGAGTGGACGGCCGTCGCGCAGGCCCTCGGCGGCTACAGCATCGCGCTGGGTCCGGGCCTCCCGGGCAGGCTGAACCCACTGGATGCTCCGGCCCGGCCCGCTTCGGTGAGCGAGGGTGACTGGTCGACCGAGGTCCGAAAGCGCCGCCTCCTTCTCCTGGCGGGCCTGGCGCGCACCGTGCTGAAGCGCGATCTCCTGCCGATGGAGCACACCGCTCTGGACCTCGCACTCGACCTGGTCGTCGCCGAGGCCGACGCCAGCGGCACGGTGCCGCTGCTCGGCCAGATCGCGCACGCCCTCGGCTCACCCGAGCGCCTTGACCGAGCCCTCGGCGACCAGGCTGGACGCATGGGGCCCGCTGCGCAGGACCTCGCCCACGCCCTTCGTCGCCTGGTGCACGGCGACCTGAGCGGCATGTTCGACGCCCCCTCGACGGTGGCCTTCGACCCGACCACCCCGATGCTGTCCATCGATCTCTCCCGTCTCGGCGGCTCCGGGGACGACACGGCCTTGGTGCTGGCGATGACCTGCGCCTCTGCGTGGATGGAGTCCGCCCTCGCCGACCCGGACGGCGGCAGGCGCTGGGTGATCTACGACGAGGCGTGGCGTGTGATGCGGCACGTCGGCTTGCTGGAGCGCATGCAGTCGCAGTGGAAGCTCTCTCGCGGGCTTGGCATCGCGAACCTGATGGTCATCCACCGTCTCAGCGATCTGCTCAGCGCAGGCGATGTTGGCTCGCGCGGCCGAGTGCTGGCCGAGGGCCTGCTGGCCGACTGCTCCACCCGCATCATCTACCGCCAGGAACCCGATCAGCTCGCCGCCGCTGCGTCCCTGCTCGGCCTGACCGGCGTCGAGACCCAGGCGGTGTCCGCCCTGACCAAGGGCCGGGGCCTGTGGAAGGTTGCGGGCCGGTCCTTCATCACCCAGCACATCCTGCACCCGGCCGAGCGAGAGCTGTTCGACACCGACGCTCGAATGTCGGCCTAGCTCAACTAGCCCTCAAATCATAGGAGTTACACCGTGAATCCAACCGTAGCGCGGCCAGACCACCGAGTCCATGGAGGAGGCGCCCCCTCGGGCCCGAGTCCACGCACCGTCGCACTGGCCGACGACGGGATCGACCGCCTCGCCTCCGCCCGTCCCGAGGAATTCGCCGAGCTGTTCTGCGAGGCGCTCACGGACGACTTCGGCGCAGTGGCTCGGCTGCACCAGATGCTCGAAACCGCCTCCGAATGGTGCCTCACCCACGAAGCCCGTGGCAGCGCCTCCGAGTTGGGTGCCCTGGCCGACCGCCTGACCGATCTCGGCGAGGAGTTGCACCTTGTGGGGGAGGGCCTGGGTCACGAGATCCACTTCCACTCGCACCGAACGGCAGCAGCCGCTCGTATCTCCCCGGCGGTGTCCGTCAGCGGGCCTTCCGTCGGTCAGCAGAAGCAGGCTCCTGCTCCCATTCCACCTTCCACCGTCCGCTCACTGCCGCATTCGCGGTGAGCAGAGGCGCAAAAACAAAGGATCCATCGTGCCCGATTCCCGCGCCCCCTATGAAGAGCCGCCAGCGCCGACAGCCGATCACCTGGCGTGGCGGCAGCATGTTCCGTCGCTGGCTTCCGCCGCCGCCGGCATCAGGCAGGCGTCCGACGCCTGGGACGCAATCTCGGACTCCTTCTGCGGAACCGACAACTGGCCCATCGACGAGAAGGGCTACGCGGACGGCAAAGTGAAACGTGACGCCGAGGCGTGGGCGCACGTCGAGGTCTTCCTCGACCACGGCCCCGAGGTACTGGCCGGTGTCCGCGCCGCCGCCAGCGGTCCCGACTACGTCGAGGGGCCGATCAGCGAGGACCTTCGGCGGCTGCGCGGAATAGACACCTCTCTGGATCGAGCAGCCAAGATCCGGCAGGAGTGGGATGAGGTCCTGGTCCTCATGGACGCCTCCCAACCCGGTTCGCGAGCGATGTACGCGAGCCAGGCGGAGGAGATCCGCAACTCCGAAGGCTGGCACTACGCGGACGAGTTGTCCTACCAAGGCCCGGCGCTCGCGCGGGCTGGCGACTACTTGGCCAGCCGCGCAGACCTAGAGCAACCTTCACAGACCGAACGCGCCCATGCGGCCCTCGCACGGTCCACGGCAGGCAGCCGCAGGGCCCCACCCGCTTCGCCTCCTGCACCGCCTGCGGCGATGCCGACGGCCCTGCGCCGTTCCCGCTGACGCCTCTAGCACCGAATCTCGGCGGTGCCAAACCGGTCCCTCGCCGGATCCTCATGGAACGCCGCTACCCCGTCGCCCCAGCGCCTGCGGCTCGCGTCGTCGGCTGCTGGGGCACCCCGGCAACGGAGAAGCACCATGCACCCCGACCAGTCCCTGGCCCCCCTCCAACGGGAGGGCACAGCCGTCACCGCGCACACCAGTACGCCTCTTCCCCTGCACTCGACTGCCAGCGCCCCGGAACGGGAGCACGGGTACGGACACCTGACCGTTCCCCTTCGACAGCGTGGCCTGGAGTGCACCGTCGAGTACGGCCTCAGCGACTACATCGTCCACGTCGCGATCCCTGACGGTAGTTCGTTGATCATCTCGCCACCCCAGGAACCGCCGACCGACCATCCACCCGGACAACCCGAGAGCTGGCTGGTGACCCGCGGGCATCCCGACGACGACACCGTCCACGAAGTGATCTACGACTCGGAGCCAGACGGTCCCCACGCCCGGCACGGCGGCAGTGTCCCGAAGCTGCTCGCCGCCGTCCACGCGCGTCTTGATCAGCTCGGCGTGCCTCCACTCCCGGGCTCTGCCTCGCCGCGCGTGGCTGCTGCTCGCGCGCTCTCGCCGACCTCTCAGCTCACGGCTCCAGCACAACTGCCAGCGGCTTCGGCCGTGTGCCCCGCTTCGCCGCCCGCCCGTCAGCCATACATGCCCGGTCGCTGACCGCTTCCCGACTCGGAGTCCGCCATGTCCCGCACCAACAGAACCATCACGGCCCTCAACCGCCCCAACCCTCGAGCTTCCACCGGATGGATCTGCCATGCCCACCCACGACGACTCGCTCCCCGACATCGCAGTCGGCCGCCACCCCGACTACGGCATCGTCGCTGCGAACCCGAAGCAACTCGCGGCCAGCACATGGATGTTGAAGGGCTTCGACTTTCACCCCGTCCCAGACCAGCCGTCGCTGTACGCACTGGCCGACCAACAGCGTGACGGACAGGGCCGCGCCACCCGGGCCGTCGCGCTGCTACGCAATGCCGGCTACCAGGTCGACGTGGACGCCGCGTTCGACCCCTCGCTCGCCGCCGGCCCGGCTCTCGCCCGTGATCGCCCTCCGCGCATAGATCCCGACGTCGCGTTCGCCGAGCATCCGCGGCTCGGCATCGTCGCCGCCACCAGCGACTACTCCTCCGCCCTCGGCGGCCGACTCATCCTGGAGGAACACGGCTGGCGGCTGAACCCGGACCTGGATATCTACACGCTGCCCATCACCGCCGACCGCAGCGAGGCCCTGGGAAAGATCGCCAGCGCCACGGTGTCGATGCACCGATCCGATCTCCAGGTGGCGGTACAGCCCCGTCTCGCCCAGGACGTAGCAGCGCGCCGCCCTCCTGCAGCCGCAACGGCCGCGCGCCACGAGCGCAACCAGGGCGCCACCACACACAAGTTCCCCATCAGCGCCGCCGCGCTGGCCGCCAGCCCAGCCCGCGCCGGCCTCCCGGGCAAGGCGCCTGTCCCTGCTCCCACCGCCTCCGCTCCGGCGGCCCGGCCGGTCGACCCGCGCATCGCGTTCTCCCGCAACCGCTGACCCAACTCCTGTAAGGAGCAGTTCCCATGGCCGTGAAGACCATCTGGCAGATCACCCACTCCTGCGGCCACCAAGCCGAGCGCGACCTCTCCGACCGGGCAGCCGACCGTCGCGCGGGCTTCGCCGAATGGCTCACCAAGCAGGAATGCACCGCTTGCTGGCGGGCCGCCAAAGAGGGCGACGAGGAGGACAAGGCCGCCTGGCTGGAGGCCAAGCGGGCCGAAGAACAGGCCGAATCCGAAGCCTGGTCCAAGCAGTACCGGATGCCTCCGCTGGAGGGGACCGAGCGAGCTGTCGCCTGGGGTGTGCGCTGTCGTCACCAGGTCCTTGCTGCTGCCTACACCGCCCTGGTCCTCGAAGCCGAGACCGGCGAGACGGAGTGGCAGGAGGTCGAGGAGGCCGCTCGCACCATCACCCGTGCCGGGTGGTGGCTTGACCAGCGCTCCTCCGAGCCCGACGACCTCGCCGAACTGCTCCAGGCAGCCACCGAAGCCGACCGGCCGACCGAAAACCCCCACTTCTGACCGCCCGGTGCCCCGCCTCAGCGGGGCACCGGCTCCCCCTGCCAACGACCTGGATACCCCAATGCCCGAGTACCCCCTGCGCTGCGATGTGCGGCGCACCGAGAGCACCACAGACCTCCTCGGCCGCCTCCACGGCAGCGAGCCAGGCTTCGCCCCCTACCTGCTCACCGCCTGGTCCCCGGAACTGACCGCCCAGGAGACCGTCGTCCTACCGCACCTGGCGCTGCTGCTCGATGAATCGGTCGCGCTGCGGAAACCGCGGACCGGTCACACCGCTTCCCGGCGGCTCACCTGGCACTGCGCCATCCGCAACACCACCGACGTGGAACTCGACGACGAAGACTGGTTCGAGCTGACGCGCGAGGTTCTCGACGCCACAGGCATAGAGCCGGACGCCGATCCGGCGGCCTGCCGCTGGGTGGCCATGCGCAACCAGACCAGCGGGCTCGACATCGTCGCGACCGTCATCCGCCAGGACGGCCGCTGGGCCCGGTTGCACAACGACGCCTACTTCGCCCGCGCCGCCTGCGCGAACTTCACTTACGACCACGGCCTCGACGCAACGGGGTGAGCGGCGGCGTCTACCAGTGATCTCCGGCCGCGCCAAATCGCGGATCCTGCGGATCCTCTCTCCTGACAGCCCGAAGACCGGGCTCCTGTTCGCCACTCCCCTTCGAGGTAGACGCCGTGATCGCCCACCTGCAGCGCGCCAGCAACACCGCCGGCCTGCTCTCGTACCTGTACGGGCCGGGCGAACGCGGTAACCACACCAGCCCCCGGCTGGTCGCAGGCGACGGCCACGGAGCCCCGATCGACCCGCTCACCGAGGCTGGCTCGCTGCCCTACTTGGCCCGCGCCCTCGACGCTCCCGTCGAACGCCTCGGGACCCGAGCACCCGAACGGCCGGTATGGATCTGCTCGGTCCGCTCCGATCCTCGCCGACCGGACCTCACCGACTCGCAGTGGGCCACGGTCGCCCGCCGCCTCGTAGCCGTCACCGGCATCGCCCCAGAAGGCGATCCGGACGCCTGCCGGTGGATCGCCCTGCGCAACCAGCCCCGGCAGGTGCACGTCGTGGCCACCCTCGCTCGTGAGGACGGCAGCCTCCACAACGCCTACCGCGACGCCTTCCGCCTCCAAACCGAGTGCCATCGCCTCGCCGCCGAGCTGGGCCACCTGCCCACCACTCCACGCCCGACACCCCGCGCCCAGGAGACCCACGTGCCTGCCCCCTCCATCACCATCACCGCCGAGCCCAGCGGCAGCGTCTCGGCGAAGGGCGCCAGCGACGACCTCTCCGCCACACTCCTCAAGCACGCCGGTTTCCAGCAGATCGAGGACTGGTACGGCCGACGCCATCGGCTGCCCACCACCACCCCGGCCTCTGATCGCGCAGCCATCGCCACCCACGCGGCCGAGATGCTCAGCGCCGCCCGCTACGGCGTCGACCTCGCCCCCTCCCTAGACACCGCCCGGACGGCCACCCCGGCAAACCCGCTCGGGCCCTACACCGCCGGAGCGGAACTGCTCCAACTCACCGACCAGATCAGGTCTGCCGAGAACGGTGAGGAGCTTCGACGAGCGGTCGACCACCTCCTACATCCCGAACACGGCGCACTGGAGCGCGTCCGCGAAGCGCTGGAGGCGGCGAGTGAACAGATCACAGACCTCGACGACGAGGCGTACCAGCTCGCCGACCGGTTCGGCTTCGCTGCGGAGTTCGTCAGCTCAGCACAGTCGGAACTCAGCGACTCGGAGGCCAAGTTGCGCCGTGTCGGCCGCACGCAGCAGCCCCACGCCGAGACACGGACGCACTCGCCGAGGCTCCCCGACCCCCGAAGCGCCGCTCTCGCTACCTCGCCCGCAGCGGCTAAGGCCAAGGTCTCCTCGACCTTTGGTGCTGGGGCATCGGACGCCAGCGCAGCCGTACGTCCGTCACAGGCCCCTGGCCCTCGGACGCGGTGACCCGGATGATCTATCCCCCGGCCACCGGCACCCTCTCCACGCGGAACCTAGCGATCCGCCCCGGTCCGGAGTACCCGTGGCTGCACCAGGTGACCTGGCTCCGAGACGTCGGAAAGCGCGTCGTACTGTCGCCGGCGGGCAACCTCGACACCAGCCGGGTGGGCTTCCTCATCGACACCGCCGACAGCTCCGAAGCGGCCCAGGACTCTCTCTCGTGTCTCGCCGACGCCCTGACCCTGTCGGTCACCCCGTGAACCTTCCACCGCCCTCCTCCGCCACAAGACCGGTATACGGACCTGCGTCCGTCCATCCGGGTGGGGAGCACGTCAGCCTCGTGCCCCCACCCAGCCCGGAAATCCAGCGCACGACCGAGGAGCAACCGTGCCCGAGTTCTACCCGAGCATCGGCGAGGCCGTCGGAGCCGCGCTGCAGCACAACATCCGGCTCGCCCATGGCAACGAAACGCCGGGCCTCGACAAGCCTCTGCAGATCCGCCACCTGCCCCACCCTTCCTCCGACCCGTACTCCGTCCCCGGGATGATCGCCCGGCTCACCGAGACCGCGACGCCCAATGAGGTCGCCGAAATCATCGAGGAGGTCAACGGTGCATTGGTCGGGGCTCTCCCGCAGCTGACCGAACTCGTCGCCGCTGCCGCCGACTGGACCCGCGTCCGCCTGACGTTCGACGACCCGAACCACAACCCCACCTTCGAGACCTGGACGCGGCTGGCCGCCGCCCACGGCATGCTCCTCGACGTCCAGGAGCAGTTGGAGATCGCCGAGGACAGGATCGCCGCGTGCCCTGCCGAACTCACCGATCCCAGGCACCACGAGATGGTCAACGTCCTGCGGACCAGGGAGCTGCTCAGCGACGTCCTCGGTGCCGACCCGGTCACTCCGGCCCCGCCGAACGCCGATGGCACTGCGGAAGCGAACCGGCAGCGCGCTGCCCGTACCTCCTCGCCGAAGGCTGCCACCCAGCGCACGACGTCCCCGGCCAGCTCCGCAGACACCCCGCCGAGCACTCCGCCGCCCCGAGCCCCTCGCACCCGATAGCCCCGACCGCCGACTCCCTTCCTGAACAGGAGCTTCCTCGATGACCAGCAGAAGAGCGCCGCGTGCCCCGCCCCCATCACTCGCCTGCGCCCACTTCCAGGACCCACCATGCCCGCACCGCGTACCAGCGCGCCCTCGACCACCACCGGGTCGGACGCGCTCCTCTCCCTCCTCTTCGGCATACTCGGCATCGCGCTCGCCTTTGGTTCGCTGGCCTGGCTGAGCGGCAATCTCACCAACTCGCTCTTTGGGAGCGGGTCTTGGGGTCCCTTCAGGGCCACGGATGCGCTGCTTCACCCCGATGTGCTGTGGCCGCACCTGAGCACCACCGCCCTGCTGGTCGGCGCGCGGATCATCCCCGGCCTGCTGTCCGTCTGCCTCACCGTCCTCGGCCTGGTGCTGTGGATGCGACTGCGCGGCGGCCCGAAGAACGGCCTCGCCCGGAAGGCCGACCTCGCCCCGCTGCTGGACAAGGAGATCACCGCCAAGGCCAAGAGCCTGCGGCCGTCCTTGAGCGGCCGGGAGTGTAAAAGAGGTCGCCCCTGCTGACCGCGGCATCCTTCTCGGCACCCTTTCCCCGGGGCGGGCCAATGTCCGTGCGTCCTGGGAGGACGTGATCGTCGCGATCATGGCTCCGCGAAGCGGCAAAACCTCCGGACTCGCGATCCCCGCGATTCTCGCGGCGCCCGGACCGGTCCTTCTCACCAGTAACAAGGCCGCGAACGACGCCTTCACCGCGACGGTGGACGCTCGGGCCGAGGTCGGCACGATCTGGAGCCTCGACCCCCAGCAGATCGCCCACCACCCGCGCGAGATGTGGTGGGACATCCTGGCCGACGCCCGCGACCTGGCCGGGGCGAAACGTTTGGCTGGGCACTTCGTCGCCGCCAGCGTGGACGAGTCGAACGGCTCCGACTTCTGGTCCACCGCCGCGAGTAACACGCTCGGCGCGCTGTTCCTCGCTGCCGCCAGCCACCGGCGCCCGATTACCGATGTCCTGGCCTGGCTCGCCTCCCCCGCCGACCGGACCCCGGTCGACCTGCTCACCGATGCCGGCCACGACGCGGTGGCCGCTCAGCTTCAGGGCACTGTCTCCGGCGCGACCGAGACCCGTGACGGAATCTTCGAGACGGCGAGGCAGTACGCGAGCTGCCTGCTCGACACGGACGTCGCAGCCTGGGTCACACCCGCCAAGGATCTCCCCGAGTTCAAGCCCTTCGCCTTCGCCACGTCCCGCGACACCCTGTACCTCCTCAGCAAGGACGGCGGCGGCAGCGCGAGCGCGATCATCGCCGCAGCGGCCGACGCCGTGATGCGCGCGGCCGTGATCGTCGCCGAGCGCTCCGGCGGCCGACTCGACCCTCCCGCCTTGTGCGTCCTCGACGAAGCTGCGAACGTCTGCAAAATCTCGGATCTCCCCGACCTTTACAGCCACTTGGGCAGCCGAGGCGTCATCCCGATGACGATCCTGCAGTCCTACCGACAGGGCCAGCGGTGCTGGGGCGAGGCCGGCATGGACGCGCTCTGGTCTGCAGCCACCGTCAAGATCATCGGAAGTGGCATCGACGACGCCGACTTCGCCGACCGGCTCAGCAGGCAGGTCGGCGACCACGACGTGCAGACCACCTCGGTGTCGACCAGCGACGGCGGCAAGTCCACCTCAGTGAGCATGCGCACCGAGCGGATCCTGCCACCCGATGCGATCCGCGCCCTGCCCAAGGGCAAGGCACTACTCCTGGCCACAGGCATCCGGGTCGCCATGCTCGACCTCCGGCCTTGGTACAAGGAGCCATCCGCCAAGGTGGTCGGCCCGGCCTCGGCCCGTGCGACGAAGGCGATCACCGAACGGGCCATCGCGAAGACCCACGGCCGTGACGACTTCGGGTTGTCAGCATGAGCGCGCCCACACCGCGTCCCGGGCGGTTCGCACGCTCGCCAGTCGTTCTGCGCGACGGGCAGTGGTGGTTGGTCAGCGGGGCCGGCTCCATACTCGCCTCCGATCCCACGTTCACCAGCACCCTGGACTGCCTCGCGCAGGCGATGGCCGCTGCCGACCAGGCGGTCGACGACCTCCGTGCCCGGGAGAGCGAACCTCCCGCTTTTGATGCAAGGGGGCGGCGATGAACCCGCTGTTGGGCGCGGAGCAGGCGGTGCTCGGTTCCGTGCTGCTCGACCCGGGTCAGCTCTCGCACCTTGACTGGCTCGCACCGGATCACTTCTACCGGCCGGTCCACCAGGCGCTGTTCGGCGCGTTGCGCAAGCTCCGTGACGACGGCCACCCTGCGTTGGCCGAAGAGTCCGTACCGCTGTCTTGGGTGACCGATGCGGTCGACGAGGCCAGCACCCGCGTACGGGGTCTGACCGCGGTATACGCCCACACCCTGATCTCGGCCTGCCCGCGTCCCGCGCACGCTCCGGTGTACGGCCGCATGGTGCTGGAGGGCGCGATCCATCGCAGCATCACGGAACACGCCATCCGCCTTCACCAGGCGGCCCGCGCCGACGCCCTGCAGGGCGAAGTCGTGGGAGCCCTGCATCACGCGGACGTCCTTACCGGCGTGCTCAGCGATCTCGCACAGCGGTGGGGTACCGAACCGCGCCCGGTCGCGCCTGCCAATCCGCCGGCCACCGCCCCGGCCGTGCCACCGCCGGTTCGGGCAGACCAGGTCGCCGAGGACGAACGGTTCCTTCTAGCCGTCCTCGCTGAGCAGCCGAAGGCCATGAACGAGGTAGTCGGCTGGCTGCGGCCTGGCGACTTCGCCGACCCCGCCCACGGGCAGCTCTACCGCTGCCTCGGCGCACTGCACCACCGGGGTGAGCCCATCGATCGAGTCACCTTGCTCTGGGAAGCCCAGCGGCGTGGGCTTCTGGCCGACGGAACACTGTCCAGCGATCAGCTCGCCGCCATCTGCGACGGCGTGGGTCCAGGCAGCGCCGAATGGCTCGGCGAACTGGTCATGCGCTCGTCGGTCACCCGCACGGCGGCGACCTCTGCGCGTGTCATCCGGGCCCTGGCGGAGAACGACGCTCTGGCCCCCGGGCGGCTCATCAATCACGCGTTGCACGCACTCGGTCCCCTCGATGAAGTGCGTGCCCGCTGGCAGGCGGCGAACGGCCACCCCGCACCGACGCCGACGGCGACGGCTCCCTCGCCGACCGGGCCGCCCCCTGCGCAGGTGCACGCGGCGCTCGCCCGCAGCACACCGCACCCAGTCTCGCCCTCCTCGGCCCGGCCTGGCTCTGCCCCCAGCCCGGCCGCCGTGCGACCGCCCTCTCGCGGACACGGCTGAACCCTCCCCCTTTCCGTCGCTCGTCCTCATCCCTTGGGAATCACCGTGAACAACACCCCCGTCTCCGACGCCTTGGCCCTCCGTGCCACGGCCTCAGCCTTCGATGCCCAGCGCGGCAAGCTCCCGGTCTCCGGAGACCTCCACCGCTCGCCGGACAGCGTCGCCGTCGCCAGGCAGATATCCGAACTCGGCACGCTGATCAGCAGTTTGGGCGACGAAGTCCTCTTCCGTGTCACCGAACAGGACCAGGGGCCCGACAGTGCGCGGGTCGTCACCAGCTGCGCCGCCGCCGTAGGACCTGCCGGCGAGGCGGCATCCGCTCTCGGCGCAGTGGCCCACCAGCTCTCGTTCCTGAACCAGACCGAGCACCTCCACGACCAGCCCGATGCCCGGGACGCTCGGGAGGCTGCGGCACGGGTGACGGATGACGCGCTCAGCATGGCGAACACGGCCCTACGCGAAGCCGCCGACTCCCTTCATGCCGCGTCGGCTGCGGTTTCGCCTCCGTCCGCGCGGCTGCAGGCAGCCCGTAGCCGGTCCACGACCGCGGCTCCCGCACCTGTTTCATCTCCGCATGCCGTCCCGGGAGCAGCAGCTCCTGTGGACCGGATCGCTCGGGGTCGGTGACATGCAGACCGCCATCGCGCGCCCTCCGCTGATCGGCTCGCTCTGCTCCGGGTACGGCGGGCTGGACCTCGGCGTCCAGTCCGCGCTCGGCGGCACGCTGGCCTGGCACGCGGAAGTCGATCCGAACGCCTCGCGCATCCTGGCCCGCCACTGGCCCCGCGTCCCGAACCTGGGCGACATCACCGCCGTCGACTGGGCCACCGTTCCCCGGGCCTGCGTCCTTACGGCGGGCTTCCCCTGTCAAAGACGTCTCGGTCGCCGGCCGCCGGGCCGGACTCAACGCCCAGACCCGCTCCGGGCTGTGGCTGCACGTCGCCCGTGCGGTCGAAGCCCTCCGACCCTGCCTGGTTGTGATCGAGAATGTGCGCGGCCTCCTCACCTCACCCGCCGGTTCCCCTGGCGACGTGGAATTCTGCCCGTGGTGTCTGGGAGACACCCCAGGCCAGCCTCCTCTGCGGGCACTCGGTGCCGTACTCGGATCCCTGGCCGACCTCCGGTACGACGCGAAGTGGCTCGTGCTTCGCGCCTCCGATATCGGAGCCCCGCACCGCCGCGAGCGCACGTTTCTCGCCGCCTGGCCCGCCGAACGCGCTGTTCAAGACGCCGACCAGCAACATCGGCAAGAACGGCGGATCACAGCACCCCTCCAAGAGGAAGAGCGGGGGCCACGGCCCGAACCTGGCCGACGAGGTGGAGTGGCTCCTGCCTACGCCGAAGGCGTCGGACGGCATCAAGGGCTCACCCAACCAGCGCCACGGCAATGGGGACATGACCCTGCCGAGTGCGGCGGCGTCGCTGCTGCCCACACCGCGGGCCAGCGACACGGGCACCCCGGGACGCCGGCCGGGCAAGGGCTGGCGCCCGCCCCTGTCGGCAGTGGTTCTGCCGCTGTGGACGGAATCGGCTCCGGAAGCCGGGGGGCCGACCAGCGATGGGGGGCGTACGTAGCCGCCATCACCCGGTGGGAGATGCTCACCCGCCCCGCGCCGCCGCCCACCGATGCGGCCGGACGCCTTCGTGCCGACTTCGTGGAGTGGATGCAGGGGCTGGAGTCCGGCTGGGTCACCGCCACTCCGGGGCTCGGACGCCCAGCTCAACTCACCGCACTCGGCAACGGTTGCGTCCCCCAACAGGCCACCCGGGCAGTGCAGTTGTTGGCCCCACCCTTCCCGCGCTGCCCTCGCTGCGCGACGGCGTAGCGCCCCACTACCGGGCTTTTCCGGCCGAACCAAATCGCGGTTCCTCCGGATCCTCTTCCTCATGTCGCCGTCTCACAGATGGAGCACGCCCCCATGTCCGACACCAGCACGACCACCCCCGACCCGGAGCCGGAGCCGTTCCGCGTCCCCGACGGGGACCTCGACGACCTCGCCAGCACCCTCGCCAAGACCATGGCCGAGGTCAGGCAGCACGGCGTCATCCTCGACCGCCTGGGCTCCGAGCCCGCTCCCGCCTCCGCCGCACGCCCGTCGGCTGACGGCGTACCAGCCGCAGAGGCGGCCAGCTCCGCGCAGGAAGATGGCCCCGCCTCGGTGTTCATCCTCGCCTTGGGCGGCGAGGCGTACGCCATCGAGATCGCCGCCCTCAGCGACTGGGTGAACTACCTCTTCCTCCCGGTGTACGGCCGAGAGATCAGCACGTCCCGCCCATGGTGTGCCCAGTGGCACGAGCACCCCGAGGCTGTCGCCCGGCTGCACGCCCTCTGGCTCGCATGGCAGCAGCTCACCGACGCCGAGGCCGGCCTGTCCGGCCCCTCGACGTGGCACCGCGACCACCTGGACCAAGCGCTGGTCCATCTCCGCGCTCCCGACGGCCCCTTCGGCGCATGCACGACGAGCGCGACCCGGCCCAACCATCGTGTACTGGCCACCCCCGCGCCCGAACTGTTGGGGCTGGCGGCATGAGCGACGAACTCGACTTCCATCTGGACGACTTCGAGCCTGTTGACGCGGACTCGGAGTACGCGGAGCAGCGGTTCTGGGCCGGTGACTTCACCGTCTTGGCCGAGCACCGCACCACCCCCTACGGCTCCCACAGCTTCGTCGTCGCCCACGACGGCTCGGCCACCTGGGGCGTGCCCGGCGCACCTCAGATCGCCGCGATCAAGGTCGCGCGGGACCTCAGCCTGAACACCTTCACGTTCGAGTCGACCTATCACTCCTCCGTGCCCTTCGCTCAGAACTGGCTGATCGAGCAAGGGTGCCCGCCCGAGCCGATCTCCCAGATCGGCGACGGCTTCACGCAACCCGCCGATGACCTGACGACCCGCACCGAGCAGCAGATCCACTCCTCGGGGAGCCGGTACGAGGTGCTGGACAGCGACACCAGGGACTACGGCCCGGCCGAGAACTGGACGATGGTCAAGGACTCTGCCGCAGCCAAGGCTCCGATCCGGGTCTTCCTGGAAAAAGCAGACCTCAAGGCCGGCACCTACACGCTGCGCGAGGGCGCCTTCGCTGACGAGGACGCCGCCCACCACTGGCTGGAGGACCGCAGCAGCCCGCTGCCGCCGCCACCGGAATACCGCGGTGACGCCGGTTCCCTGCGGACCCGTGCTGCCCTCGCCCGGTCGGTCGGCGCCTCCGCGATATCGGAGGCCGGCCCCGATACCCAGAGCGAGCCGTCGGCAGGAGCTGCTCAGCGACCGAGCCCTGGGCGGTCGATGTGAGCCGCGCCCGCTTCGCCTTCGCCGCACATCCGGACGCCATCGCGGATCTGCGGGAACTTCCCGACACCATTCGCGACTTGGCCCTGCTGGAGCTGCAGAACCTGGTGCACGGGAGCGACGACTGCCTGCCGCTGAAGGGTCGCCTCGCGGGATTCCACAAGGTCTATGTCGACCCGTCAGTCTCCTACCGGATGGTCATCCAGTTCCGCGCGGCCCCGCCCACCTCCGACCACCAGCGCGAGGTCTATCTCGTCGCCGCCGGGAGCCGTAAGGACTACGCGGTCTACCGCTCAGCCCACCTCCGCACCGGCCCCCACCAGGACACCGAGACCGCCTCTGCCTCCGAGGCGCGCGTGCAGGCCGCTCGATCCCGCTCTCCCCGCACGATCGACCAGCCGACTGCGGTCCCGGCAGCTCCTCCCGCAGCAGTCCAACCCACTGCTGCCGCTCCTCGAAAGGCCCCCCATCGATGACCGCCGACCGCACCCCCCTGGCCCGTACCGAACTGGCTGACCTCCTCACCGAAGTTGCGCACAGGGTCTCCGGCATCCTCACGGCCGAGTACCCGACGGCCGCTAGCCGCTCCTACCTGCACCCCGTGCTCGGTGCACTGTCCGCCGGGCCCCAGGTCGTCTGCGAGCTGAACGACCGGCTCGAAGGCTTCGTGGCCGACGATCCGCTCCCCACGACGCCGGCAGGTCTCTTCACCCTGGCCTCCTACGCCTCGGCGCTGGGATGGCTTACCGAGTCCCTCGCCGAGCTGACCGCCTCGGTCGACCGGATCTGCACGCGCGTCGGCATCCCCACGGAGCCACCGGACCTGGCCTTCGCCGCACGGGTCAGCGTGGAGCAGAACAGCGAGTTCGACTTTGCCTTCAGCGCCCTGGAGTTGGCGGCAATCCGTACTGCGGCCGAGGCCGCCGGTCTCGCTCCGGTCGACTACGTCGAGGTGCTCTCCGAGTCCCTGCTCGCAGCCTCCCGTATCACCGACGCCTGCATGGAGATCTCCAGCGGCCTGCTCGAAGACGCCGCGTATGTCCTCGGTGAGGCGACCGAACACGTCTGGATCGGCGACGGTCCCGAGAGCCTGCCCACTCTGGTCCGCTCCCTGCTCGCCCGGATGGAGGCGTCGGAATGAACCCTCATGACGCGACTGGCCGGGACGATGACTGGCCATCTCGGGTGAGCGCCGCCTCGGGGCCCTCGAAGCCGTCGAGGCTGGCGGACTGCGATTCCACCAGAGCGCGATCTACGGCTACATCCACCTCTCCGACGGACAGGGCCAGCGCCCCAACCCGGAGGTCTGGCCTGAAACCGCCCAGCGGCTGGTCGCCGACGGGCTGCTCGCCCAGAACACCAGCGAGGGGCTGTACCGGCCTGGGCAGCTCCTCTCGCTCACACCGCAGGGTGAGGCGGCCCTGCGGTGTGCCCGTACGGCCACACCGCGCGTATCCGCCGCCCTCAGCCGCAGCGGCACCGCAGGGATCTCCGGCCCCGGCGTCGACCCATCCGCCGCGCCTGCGAAAAGCACGGCCACCAAGCCGCTCCGTTCCCGCTGATCTCCCTTGAAAGGACGCCCCCATGTCTACCGCGATCTACACCCGCCGCCTGGTCGAGCACCGGTACGGCCGCCCGCTGGAGAAGCTGCAGCGCGGCAACGCCTCCAGCCGCTCTGACGACCCTGTCCTGCCCATCCTGCTGCGACGGCTCGACGGACTGGCCCAGAGCGGCGCCGATGCCCGTTCAGCCCGCCGCAACCTCGACGCGGCCTGGCAGCGGCACCGCTCCGGCGAACACGCCCTCGACGATCTCGTGCTGCTGTACGCGACTGAAGTCATCGACCTCGAACGCCAGGAACAGAGCGAGGCGGAAGCGGTCTGGGACCTGCTGGATGTCCGCCTCCTCCTGGACCGCGCTTCTTCTCGGCGGTCCTCGGCTCATCGAGCCGCCCCTTCTCCGGACGATCAGGACCTGCTGGACATCGCCCGCGAGGTCGCCGCCGGCCTGCATCGCCTCAACCGCGAGGCACTGCGCCAGGGCCTTCGAGCCCGCGGGGTCACCGTCAGCAACCGTCGCCTCGGCGCGGTACTCCAGAGGCTCCGCACCGAGAGCACCTCCGGCTGACCGCTCGGTCGCATCACAGATCCACAAACCCCCATTCCCTTAATGGAGTTCGGCCCATGTCCGCCACCCCGCAGTCCTCCGCTGTCTCGATCGGCTCGGTCGATGCCCAGCGTGTCGAGGACGCTCTTTCCCTGATAGCACCGAAGTGGACCACTTGGTCGGCGCAGACCCTGGCGCAACAGGGCAGCCCCATGCGTGTGCGTGATGTCGCCGCCAGGCTTCCCTTCGTCAGCGAGCAGTTCGTCGGCAAGCGGCTGGCCCAGATGCATGCTGATGGACTGGTCACCCGAACCGCCGACCGCCCCGGGGCTCCATATCAGCTCAGTGCCTTCGGCGGATCGCTGTCTCGGGTACACCACGCCCTTTCTGACTGGTCCCAGGCCAACCTGTCGCTCGGCGGCCAGGTAGCCGGTGCCGAACGCGTCGAGGACGCCGTGCGGCGTCTACACCTTCGGCATTCAACCGCCGTGATCCAGGTCCTCGACGCGGGCGGTCCCATGCGGTTCGTCCGCATCGCCGAGGAGGCCGGCCTGGACAACGGCTTCACCCGGCAGCGGCTCAACCGGCTTCAGGTCGACGGCTTGGTTGCCCGTACCGGGCCCCGCCACGGCGACCCGTACGTCCTGACCGACGCGGGGCGGGCCCTGGGCCCCGTCTACGCAGCCGTCGAGCACTGGAGTGGCCCCGTCGCCACTCGGAATCGCTCGGCACCGCCGACCCCTGTCGCGGCGGCCACCCGGACCCACACCGGCGTTCCGCTGGGCTCGGACAACATCCGCACTTCAGCGGCTCTGCGCCGGAGTGCCTCCGCGCCGAGCGCTCTGTTCAGCCACGCGCCGCAGCCGCGGGTGCCCGCAGCCCTCACCGCCCTCTCGACCCCCTCCCGGGGCCGGTGATCCGGATGGCGCTGAGAGCCAGCCACGCCTCCCCGTTGCCACGGCGCCCGCGTGCAGTCGAGCAGCCCGTTCCGCTGCGCACGCGGGCGCGTTCCCCTCCCTCGCCCCCGGAGTCTCGACCATGAACACCCGGCAGCCCTACACCCAAGATCCCTACCAAGAGGTACTGGTCAGCCCCATGTACCTCGCCGGTTCCAACGGGACCGGAGACGCAGGCTTCGCCCCCGTCGCTCACTGGCCCCACCACTACCTCGACGAGGGCCCCTGCCAACTCCTCGTTACCTCGCCCGATCAGAGGATCCGCATCGGCTGGTTCGGCGACGACTTCGAGCTGTGGAAGATCAGCGCATCCCAGGAGGCCGTCTCCGCACCCCGCTGGACGGCCACCTTCAACCACGTCACCCCGGCCGAGATCGTCGCCGGTCTCACCACCGCTCTCGCTCACGACTACGCCGAAGCTGATGCCTACGAGGGCAACGCGCGCTTTCTGGCGAACCCGTCTTATCGCTGGGCCGACGCCGTCCGGCCCCTGACCGATGCCGGCTGGACCCGCGACGGCGGAGCCGAGCTGGGCACCGTCGAGATCATCGCCCCCGACGGACAAGCGGGCGTCCTCATCGACAACCGACGCTCCCGCCGGGACGACGAAGCCGTGGAGCTCTGGGCCGGTCCACCGGGCTGGGGCACTCGCGCGGAGGCGGTCTTCTCCTCCCGGACTCCCTCCCACCTGATCGCCGCAACGGCAGCGGCCATGGCCGATCCAGCCCCGGCGGCACGGGAGCGGCACCAGATCCACCGCGAGGTGGAGCACCTGGTCTCGCTCAGCTCCGTCGGCCCAACCGCCCTCCAGGCTCCCCGGGCTCCCACTCCCCTTGACGTACGCCGCACGGCCGTCACGCAGGCCGTCCACCGTGCCGCACGTTTCCCTCGGACAGCCGCCGACCTGCGAGTCATGGCCGCCCGCAGCCGTACAGCGGCCTCGGCGCAGAACCGGTCGAACAACCCTGCGCCCGCTCTCGGGGCCAGGTCGCCGGCCACCCCGACACCCTCTCGCCATAGCCGATGACTGTCGGCTCCGGTCCCCGCTGGGACAGCACCTCTGCCCGAAGCACCACTCCGAATGCCGGGAGTTCCACCATGCCCGACGCCACCGCGCTCGATCAGGCCACGGCCATGATCGAGAATGCCTGGGGCCGCCCGATTGAAGCTCTGGAATCCCTCGCGGTCCGCCGCCCGAGCGACGACCCGCTCCTGCGCTCGGCCATGCACATCCGCTCGGCCTTGGTCGTCACCGACAACGCCGTAGCTGTTCACCAAGACCGGCTGCACGCCCTCACCCGGTCCGGCCATGTGCCGGCCTTCTACGACCTGGAACGGATAACCGGCTCGGCGGCGGACCTTCGCGTCGCCCATGCGGAGAGCCGTACTTCGCTGCAGGCCATCAGCCACGTGATCGACGCCCGTGAAGCTGCCGCACCCGCCGGCCGGGCCCCGGCAGCCCGGCTGACCCAGGCCGCTGTCGCCCGCTCCGGGCACGCTCCACGCGCCCTGGGCCAGTCGCCCGATCAGCCCGCTCCTCCGGCCGTCGTCGGCCCGTCGGTGGCCGGACTGGGGCCGCACCGCTGATCGGTCAGCTGAGGTCCCCGTCGCGGTGGGCATCCCCGATGCGGGAGCCCACCGCGCGGGCCAGGTCCTCCAACGTCAACTCAATGCGACGCCCATCCGCGATCCGGTCCTCCACCACGGCGTCCTCGTCTCGCCGTCCGTCGGACTGCACACCGACAGCCCACTGGCTGTCGGCGACCATCGCGATGTCGCCCACCGTCCACGGCCGCCCGGCGGCGCGGATCTTGCGCTCCAGCCCGGCCCCGTCCCAGTGTCTGCTCGGCTCCGCCATCCCTGCTCCCCCATCGGTCCCGTGCGGCCCGCTGCCGCAACTCAGATACGACAACCGCATCCACCGATCCATTCCCGGCGTCAGCATCCCCCCACCGACGACCGCCAGTTCGCCCACGGCAGACGCCGCTTCCCGGGAAAGGACTACGTACTTCGGGACACTGCATGTCAATGTACGGGTGTTGGGAAAAACCGCAGGTCAATGAATGGATCGTCCAACCGTGAACACCTCCCCCACCCTCCTGCCCGCCGTCATCCGCCGGGCCGTGGAAGAACGTCGCTGGCTCTCCTCCGACCACTGCGCGGTCCCAGTGCTCGACCTCCTCAACGCCCTCGACCGGACGATCGTCGACACCCCGGAAGCCAACGTCCACGCAACGAGCCCGGACGGCCGCGTCTACGTCGGCTGGCTCCCCGAAGACCCGGCCGCCTGGAAGCGCAACGTCGTCTGGCAGGTCCGGGTGCAGCCCACCGAAAACGACCCGTGGGTGCAGGAGTTCGGCCCCTACACCCCCTCCGAGGCCGTCGCTGGATTCCTCTCCGCGCTCATCGCCACCCCCACCCGCTGACCGCGCTACCGACCCCTGTCTCGGAGGAACCCCGTGGCACACCGCGCCCCGCTCACCAACCACCATGCCGATGGCACTCTCTGCCCGGCGGACCACAAGCACACGAGTTCCGGCAAGCCGCTCCACCCCGACTGCCCCGGCCGCGCGTACACGCAAGCCATCTGCTCGTGCGGCGGCTGGGACATGAAGCAGTCCGGCAAGGGCTACGTCAACGAGAGCCGCAAGCGGCACCTCGCCAGCCACACCCAAGGGCCGAAGGTCCTTCGCGACCTTCTTCGCCTCGACGTGTCCTGACGCTCGACCAACAACCTCGTCGTGCCGTTCCGCACCACTCTCGGAGGATCCCGTGCCCCACTACCTGACCGTCGGCCACCTGCTCCGCCAGCTCCAGGACCTTGACCCCAGCCTGCCGATCCGCCTCGCCATCAACCCGGACTTCCCCTTCACTCACTATCTCGGGGCGGATGTCATCGTCCGGGACGGCACGGCGTTCATCGCCGACGACGGCCAGGAGGACTACCTCCCGGCGACAGTCAGCGACGCCCTCGCCTGGGCCTGACCGGTCCCACCGAGATACCCCCGGAGGCTCCCTATCCCGTCGCGATCCCGCCCTTCGCAGGTCCTTCCCCTGCACAGCCTGGCCGTGCGCCCCATGCCGAGCGCGATGCGCGGCGCGCTGGTCCAGCGCGTCTCCGCACTGCCCGAGGGGCCGCTCGACGTCACCTGGCTCCCCCTCGAAACCCCGAGACTCCCCCTTGGCCGCATTCGCCTTCACTGGGAGCCCGCCTCCCCCGCAGGCTGGGACGTCACCGCCCACCTGGGCCTGGCCACCACCGAGGTGCATCTCGCCTCGTGGCCTGCTGCCCCGGACGACTGGCCGCGCCTGGTCCGCCCTACCCTCCACGAGGTGCTTGGCCTCTGCGCCGCCCTCGCGGTCGCGACCGCCGCCCTCGACCTCTCGAACCGCCTCGCCCAGGTCTGACCGAACCGCAGAAGGCCGCCCCATGCCGATCAGGCAGGGGCGGCCTTGCCGTACGTCCAGCCGCGTGTTGCGTACGCTCATCACCGAGGAACGAGGAGGACACGATGGCCGACGACCAGCAACTCTGGGGGTACCCCGAGGTCGCCGCTCACCTGGGCATCAGCGTTGGGGCTACCCGTAACCGCAAAAGCCGGGGCAGCCTGCCCGCGCCTGACGACACCACCGTGCCGGACCGGCCACGCTGGAGACCCGCCACGTTCCAGGGCTGGAATCCAGTCGGCCGGGGATTCCGTAGCGACCTGCACAGCCCCGCCTCGCACGGGATCACGCCGTCCGGCTGACCGGCGCTCCTGCCCGCCCGTAGGCTGCGGCCATGATGTCCGATTCACCGATGCCCTCCCCACCATTCCCTTCCCCTGACAACGCTGCGCTTCGGGTGGTAGTCGGCAACGCCCTCGCATCAGTCCGCAACGGCGAAGCCTCGGTGGAAGACGCGATCCTTCACGCCGCCGTCCACGGCTGGTACGAGGGGCATATCCAGGGCGAGGACGAGTGCCCCGGCTGCGACTTCCGAGGTGGGCTGCCGAAGAACGGGAACCGCGGCTGACCATCGTGCAACGCCGAGGAGCGCCACCGACGTATCGGTGGCGCTCCTCGGCGTTCGGTATTCCGCTCGCCTAGTCCAGGTAGGTGCCGGCGAAGGCCCCGTCGAAGCCGAGCGCGGTGAGGCCCTGCTCAACGCTGGGGTAGGTCGTTCCGTCCGGGATCGCGATCAGGGCGTCGAAGTCGGCGCGGCTGATCTCGGGTTCGAGCCACTGGTTGCTGCAGCGGCAGCAGAACCAGACGTTTCGGCCGTGGTTGATGAGCAGCCAGTCGCGCCGGGCACGGCACGCCGTGCACATCACCGGGATCCCGCGAAGGGCGAGTGCACGTGGGTGGCTGAGGCAGCGCGTCGCGCCGGGGCCGCTGGGCGGCTGCGTCTCGTACTCGAGTTGCAACAGGGGATCGGTGCCGGCGGGGATGACAGGCACCACGGGTGTCGTCTCTGCGGGGCGGTCGGTGGTTCTGAGCACGAGCGTCATCTCCCGGTCGAGGTGCTTCGGCTTCCATCCGTAACAGCCGGTGGAACTGGTTGTCCAGGGGTTTCTTGAAGGCCGGCGGCCCGGTCAACCGGCCCGCCGGACCGTCGTCAGCGGCGCGGTGGGCGGTTACGCGGGTCAGAGGCGGTGGGGCGAGCTGCTGCCGTGGGCGCCGTCCGGTTGCTGGTGCGATTGGTCGAGGCTTTCGGCTGGCTGGTGCCGGCCTTCGGGCGGCGGGTCGCTTCACCCGGGTGAGCGGGAAGGTGGGCGAGACGACGCAGTCGCCAGACCAGCACATCGTTCACGTCGTCGGCCGTGCCGAGTTCGCGCATGTCGATGGCCTGCTGGAGAAGTGCCTTGGGGTCGTGGCCTGCTTGCTCGGCCTGGGCAAGCGTGGCGGTCAGGGCATCGGTCTTCGTGGAGGAGCTGTCTGCTCGCAGCGTCGCTTCCGGCAGGGCTGCGCGGATGGTGGCCTGGTGGGTTCGGCGTTCGGCTTCGGGCAGGGCGCGACCTTGGTCGTGCAGTGCCTGCATGGGCGTGGCTGCGGCCCGGCGGTAGGCGGCTCGCAGATGTTCGGCTGTCTGTCGGGAGGCGTGGGCCTGTTGGGCGTGGCCACGAGCGGAATGCCAGCGGGCGGCGGCCAACGTGACCAGGACCAGGGTCGAGAGGAGCATGGCGGTGGTGCCCCCGTCCTCGCCACGGCCGAGGGCACTGCCAGCCTGGATGATGCCCCGGGCCGCCGAACGGATCGCCCGGGTGTCGGCACGTTCCGCTCGGACGTGACTGCGGGTGGCACGCTCGAAGGCGCGGGCGGCGGCACCCAGCTCGACGCGGGTGGCGGCCGGGGAGGTCTGTGTCACCGCGTCCAGGAGTTCGCCGATGCCTGCCAGTTGAGCTGCGGCTTCGTCGTCGTCGCTGTCAAGCAGGATGGCGGTGCGCTCGACGATGCTGGTGGCGTTGCGTCGTTCCCGGGCGGGCGGCGACCAGTCCGGTCGGCCGCTGGTGGCCGCCGACTGCGTCGTCTGGTCAGCGGTGCCGTCGACCAGGCGTCGGCGGATCTTGGGGAGCGAGAGGTCAGGGGCCAGCTTGGAGCCGGGGTACCAGATCGGTGTGCCCTCGCGGTTGCGGTCGCCGGGAAGTGCGACGTTGTAGCCGATGGCGTCGCCGGACGGGGCGTTTCGGAGTTTCACGCGGAGGCCGGCCTCGCGGAGCCTGGTGAAGAACTCCTCTTCGGTGGCCGCCCCGGCGAGGGCTTGGCGGACGGCTTCGCGGAGAGTCTCGCGAGGGGCCTCGGGGCGCCCGGTCCGCTCGGCCTTGAAGCGCTCTGCGCTGGTGGGGGACTTGGCTCCGGTGCCGTCGCCGGGCCTGAGCTGGCGCAGGCCCATCTCCGTCTCGATGCGGCGGCATTCGGCCTGGGCCTTCTTGAAGTCGTAGTTCATGCGGGGGCGGCGCAGGTCGCCTCGGACCATGGTGGCAAGGATGTGGATGTGGTCATCCGCGTGCCGTACGGCGACCCATCGGCAGCCGTCCGGGTCGCGTTCGGGGGCGAGGTTGACGGCATGGACCAGGCGGCGGGCGACGGTGTTCCATTCGGCGTCGGTCAGATTGCGGTCGCCTGGGTCGGTACGGACCGAGCAGTGCCAGACGTGCTGGGCCGGTGCCGTGGTGCCGGCCTGCTTCACCCGCAGGTCCAGTGCGGCGGAGAGGCGGGCGAGGGTGACCTTGGGGTCGGGGTCGGGGCTGGTGTCCCGACCGGGGTCGGGGGCGAAGCCGTCCCAGCTCCCGACGAGGTGGGCGTCGGTGTGTTCGTCGCGTTTGCCAGGGCCGTACAGGTAGACGAGGAGGCCGTGGGTGCGTGAGCCGCGCCGGATCTTGGGGACCATCAGAATCGCTTCTTTACCAGGGTGTCGGCCGCGTCGTCGATGCGGTCCAGGAGCCGGGTCAGGGCGGTGAGGGCGTGGTCGAGTTCGCCGGGCCTGGGCTGTCCTCCGGCGTTGTGGATGTAGGCGATCTGGTTGATGTTGTTGCCGATCCGGGCCAGGGCGGTGCGCAGGGCGGCCAGCTCGTCGATGGCGGTGTCGAGTTGTTCGTTGGTGTGCAGAGTGGTGGAACCGCGGGCGGCGGCGAGGCCGGCTGCGGCGAGGAATCGCGCGACGGTGACGCTGCGCTGCGCGGCGGCTTCGGCGATCTCGGCTTTCTCTGTGTCGGAGAGGCGGGTGGTCGTCTTGCGGGTGCGCTCGGTCGGGTCGCGGGTGCGGCGGCGCGGCGTGCGGTCGGGGAAGGGCGACGGGCTCGGGTGGGGCTGCTCGCTGTCGCTGCGGCGGTCTGCTTCTCCCCCCGCGTCCGGCACCCCCTGGTGTCGAGCGTCTGGCTGGTCCCCGTGCGCCCTCGCTCGGGGACCAGCCAGGCTTCCCCCGCCCTCTGGGGCGGGGGCAAGTGCGTACGACGGGCCGTAGGACCGTCGTACGCGACAACTTGCTCCGCCAGGAGCCGTCGTGGGGTCACCCTGCTGTCCGGCCGTAGTGACGACCGGGTCGTTGGCGGTCACCGGCTCGTCTCCGGATTCTCCTGGCGGAGTTCGCGGACGAGTTCCTCGATCCAGTCCATGGCCAGGACCGGGTGGTGGAGGGTCCAGGGGCGGCTTTCCCGGGCTCGTTGCACGGTCCAGGTGGTGTCGGGGCCGGATTGGGCCCGGTGCAGGTGGCCGCGCTCGTGCAGGACGGTCAGCCAGGAGTTGACCTCGGTGGGTGTGGCCGGGTGGGTACGCATGGGGTGCTCTCCGCTTCGCTTCGGAAGGATGTGGGGCGCGCGTCCGGGGGCGGGTGACCGGCCGTGATGTCCGGCTCGGTCACCCGCCTCGTACTGTCCTGTTCAGTTCCGGCCGGAGGTGACCGGCTGTCCGTGCTGGGCGCGGAGCTGGGCCATCAAGGCGGTCAGGGTGTCGCTGGACAGCGGTATCTGCTGACCTCGGATCGCCTGGGCGACCACCTTGCGGGTCAGCTTGTCCTCGGCCCTGACCGCTGACCGGGCGATCTTCAGCAGTTCCTCGGTGTCCGGGTCACTCCGCCGGTCACTGGCCGTCCGGGTGTCCCGGTCAGTGACCGGCGACGGAGTGACCGGCCGGTCGGTGTCCGGCGCGTGGCTGTCCTGGTTGCCGGTGACCGGCTCTGAGCCGACCGCGCGGTCACTGACGGGCGGCGCGGTGTCCGGCTGTCCGGGCAGGTCAGGGGCATCGTCCGGCTGTTCGCGGTCACCGGTGACCGGGCTGCCGTCCGTCGGGGCGTTGTCCCCGGTCAGTGACCGAGGAGTCGGGGCCTGCTTGTTCAGGGACGGTCGGGGCCGGTCGGTCAGGGCAGTGACCGGCGGCCCGGCGCTGACCTGACCGGCCTGCGGCTGCTGCTGACCGACCCGGTCAGTCCGGGTGACCGCGATGCCCTCGGGCCGGTCAGACTGACCGAGGTGACCGGCCTGACCGGGGTCCTCCCGGTCACTGCCCTTGACCGGGCCCCGGGCGATCAGGATGTAGAGGTGGACCGCTCCAGCCAGCGCGAGGGGGGCGATGGTGGACAGTACGGCGACCACCGTGTCCCCGAGTCGGAGGCCCGTGCCGGCGACCGATTCGTCGTTGAGCCGGACCGCGTGGAGGGCGTTGGCCCAGATGCTGGCGGCGGTGGCCGTGCCGAAGAGGGCCCAGACGTAGAGGCGGGCGCGCAGAGGCGCGTCGCGCAGGACCAGGAGCGCCCGGATGCCGTAGGCGATGAAGCCGTCGATCACCAGGGGGAAGAGGTAGGTCAGGAAACCGCGGACGTGGATGGCGACGGCCATCTGCTGGAGGGCGTCGTACGACAGGGCGCACCCCGCGCCGCCCAGGGCGATGACGACCGCTCGGTCCCAGCCGGTGATGTGCGCCGTCTTCGGCGCGCTCGGGGTGCTCACGCCGCCGTCCCGAAGTCGTCGCGGCCCAGGCGCTCGCCGTGGGTCTCGGGGGGCGGGGTGGTCTTCGTGGTCTGCTCCAGGTCTCGGTTGCGCAGGGCCCGGCGGGTCTCGCGGTACAGCTTCTGGGCGTGCTCCTCGGTGATCTTCAGGAGCCAGGCCAGGCGCTGCTCGGTCACCCCGTGGCGGTAGGCGGCGTGGACGACCGCACGGCGCTCGGCCTTGGTGAGGTGGACGTCCCGCCCGGCGATGGTGGCGTTGACGCGGCTGTAGTCGAGGCGGTTGGCGAGCTTCTCGTGCAGCGGTCCGCGCTCCTCCTCGGTCAGTCCGCCCCGGATGCCGTCGGTGTCGCCGCTTTCCAGGGCGGCGTCCAGGCAGGTGCGGCGGACCGGGCACTGGCCGCACAGCGACTTCGCGGCGGTGATCTTGTCGGTCTCGTCGGGCTCCGGGAAGAAGATTTCGGGGTCCACCGGGTTGTACTCGGTGCTCTGGCAGACGGCCTGGTCCTGCCAGGTCTGGTCGCCGAGCGACCGGTGGCGGGCAGGGCTGATCGTCGTGGGGGTCATGCCGGTTGCTCCGATCGCTCTCCGCGCGCAGGGGCGTCGGCGGGGAGGTGCGCTGGGTCGGGAGGTGCATGGGGCGGCGCGCCGAGGGCGCGGCCCGGCGTGGCGGCCTGCGGCGGGTCAGGCTGCGGCGCGGTGGCGTCTGCGGTCGACCGGCTCGAACTCGACGCGCGTGGTCATCTGCGCGAGGCGGGAGGCGACGCGGTCGCCGAGGTAGGCCCGGAGGTCTTTGATCGCCAGGTTGGTGGTGATCAAGGTCGGAAGTTCGTAGTTGTACCGGCGGTTGATGAGCCGGTACGTCACTTCCTCGACCCACTCGCTGGCCTTGGCCGCGCCGAGGTCATCGATGATCAGCAGCGGGCAGCGACTGACGGCCGCCAGCTCCCGCTCGCTGTCGACCCCGGGCCGGGGCCGCAGGTCGGCGTACAGGTCGGCGGCGGTGGTCGCGCGCCAGCGCACGCCGACTCCGCTCTGCACAAGTCGCCGGACTGCCCCGTACGCCTGGTGCGTCTTGCCCGCGCCGACCACCCCGGCCATCAGCAGGCTGGGGCCGGTGGCGACCTGTCGCCGGGCTCCCCTGCTGGGGGCGACGGCCGCCTCGGCGACGTCACGTGCCCAGGCCAGGACCTGGGGGTGGTCCGCGACGGCGGCCTGGTAGCGCGGGGGCATTCCAGCCGTCAGGGCGTCCAGCGGGGAGAAGGGCTCGGGCTCGTCGACCAGTTCGGCGGCAGCCGGGTCAATGTTGCGGGCGGCCAGGATCCGGGCCATCCGGTCCAGGGTGCCCTCGCTGCCGAGGGTCTGCGGTTCGCGGGTACGGGTGCGCATCACAGCTCCTCGGCGTAGGCGGCAGCAGCGTTGGCCGGGTTGGTCCACGCCTGGTGAGCGGGCACGTTAGGCCGGATTCCCGGCCGCGCCAAACCGCCGGAGCGTGCGTTCATGGCCTCGTTGACCATGCTGGTCAGCACGCTCGGGTGCCGGGGGTTTGCCACGAAGTTCTGCAGCCCGGCCCGGACGTGCTCCGGGGCGATGCCCTCGCCGAGGAGCTTCTTGATGATCCGCCCGAGGTGCCCGATCACGTCGCTGGGCGGACGCTCGTCGCAGGCGGCGATGTACTCGCCGACGAGCTGATTGGGCGAGACGGAGGCTGCGGGCGCTGTGCGCCCCGTAGGGATAGAAGATCCAGGATCCAAGATCCTAGATCCAGGCGCCGAGCCCTCTCCGAGGCTTCGGGGAGTGTTCGGGGAGTCCTCGGGGAATGCGTCCTGACCTGCGCTTTTCTGGTCTGCGCGGCTAGGGGTGCCAGTCATGCCCTCGAAGGCGTCCTGCTGGACGCTGGGAGCCTGATCGGCGTGGCCGCGAGGTGTCGTGGCGGGCTGCGCGGGCAGATCGAGGGCTCGGGGAACGTTCGCCGAAGCCTCTCCGAGGTTACGGGGAGGGGCGGGCGGCTCCTCGGCCCGCTTGGTACAGATCCCCTTGCACGGCCCGCACCCGTCGGCACCGTGGTGCTGCGGGCAGGAAGGCAGGCGGGACTGGCTTCGCTTGTCGATCTTCTGGTGCTCGGACCACGTCACGATGTGGAGGTAGCGGCGGCCGTCGCAGCCGGTGTACCGGCAGATCAGGCCAGCGGTCGCGAGCTGGTGGAGGTCGTCCTCGACGTGCACCGAGGTGTGCTCGGCGCGCAGGGGCCAGAGCAGCCCGGCGATGATCGCGGCATTGTCGCGGTGGCGACCGTGGTCGTCGGCCTGGGTGAACAGGCCGAAAAAGGTTCGCTCCGCCTCGACGCTCACCTCGGCGAGGGACTCGGAGAAGAACGCCTCCGGCTTGATAGTTCGTATCCGCGCCATGTCAGCGGCCCCGACCGGCGGCGACCAGGTCGCTGCGGGTGAGGGTCGCCTCGGCGAGGTCGAAGGTGTGCGGCCGAGTCCAGTCCGCCTCCGGCCAGACTCGCAGGATCCAACGGGCTGCGACCCTGGCGGTCGTCCGCCCCAGCTCCAGGGTCTTCCCGGCCGCGTCCTTGACGATGGCGTGCGGGTGGGGCCACGCCTCTTTCGGGTCGTTGAGGCTGACCCGGACAGTGGCCGCGCCCGGGATCATGTCGGCGAGCTGGGCGGCAAGGCGGCGCTGGCGGTCGGTGTCCGGGCAGGCAGGGGTTCCGCTCGGCATGGCGAGCATGCGATACTCCGTTGTTCGTAGGACTGCGGTGCGGCGGTTTTCGTGCAAGAAGCCCCGCCGCCCGCGTGATGTGAATTGGCGCCCCTCGGGGTGCCGGCCCGGCGCTTGGGAGCTGGTAACTCCCGGGCGCCGGTTTGCTTTGCTGCGCTACGTCACGGACCGTGCGCTCCCATTCGCACCCCCACCTCCTCCCTGCCTTCCACCTGCTCGTTCCACCCCTCCCCGGGGTGCTGCCCGGCGGGGGACGACGAACATACGTAGACACCCGCGGACAAGTCCATCCCTGTCCCTAACGCGTCGCACAAGGCCGGCGACGGTCGGTATCGGGAAAGATGCTCCCGCGATCGGTCGACAACGACTGAGTACCGAATGCGACGGGGCGTTGCGTGAGTCAACGGCAACGCAACATGCATAGAGGTCCTCCAGGGGCTGGCACACTGGAGGTCGGGGCCCGATCAACAGGTGCGATACAGGAACGTACGTTAGTTGTGCGGATGTATCAAGCCTGGATTACAGTTGTCCCTGACGCTGCCCCGACCGCCACGCCGCAGGAGTTCATGTGCCCCCACGTCAGTTCGACGGCAGTCGCGTGCGTACTGTCCGACGGGGCAAGGACCTTGGCCAGAAGGAGTTGGCCACCGAGGTAGGTGTCAGCGGCCCCACTGTCGCGCGGTGGGAGAGCGGCCAGGACTTCCCCAAGGGCGAGAAGCTCCCAGCGATTGCAGCGGCGCTCAGTCAGCAGCTCGATAGCCTCTTCCCCCACGACGGCCCGCCGGACCTGCAGCTCCTGCGGTGCGACGCCGGCCTCAGCGTGGCGCAGGCCGCTGCGATCATCGGTACGAGCCGAGCGCCAGTGAGCAACGCCGAATCCGGTCGGCGCAGACTCAGCGATGCTTACGTGCAGCCGCTCGCGGATGCGTACGGGGTGACCGAAGCGGAATTGTTGGCTGCCCAGGACTGCTCGTTCGGCCTTCGCCCCAGATCCTCACGCGATGACCAGGAATCCGCACCCCGCACTATCGGGGAAAAGATCAACTATCTCCTGCAGCACGGATACGCGCGCCAGGAAGCGCCCTCTGACGAGGAAATCGCGAGGGTCGTCAATGACCACGCGGGTGTGGCAGCAGTCACAACCGACGACATCGTCGCCCTTCGCGCGGGTGCTGCCTCCGAGGCTTCGGACGTAGTGCGTGCCGGCCTAGCGGAGGCGCTCCAGGTCGACGCCGCCCTCTTCCAGGATGATGCCGAGCTCAACCCTGCGGCCCGCGAACTCCTGGAGGCGATCCGCTTCCTCGGCTCGATTCACCGAGGACAGATCCTCGGTCTGGCTGCCCGCGGCAACAGCGGGGGCCTGTCGGCCGAGATGTTGGCCAGCATCAACGACCTCGTCGGGCAACTGAAACACAAGCTGCCAGAAGTGCCGGACGGGGAGTGACACCCTCCGGCAAGTGGTCCTTGGATCTTTGAGGCGCCGACTCCCGCTCTGCAAGATTCGCCATCTGACGCCGATCGTCGTCCGCGCGCAGAGGGACTGATCGATCGTGCCGCTCTTGGGGCTCTGAACCGGCCGAACCCCGCGCCCCGGCCGGGCCGACGCCCCGTAGCAGGCTGGCGCCAAGAACAGCGAAGGGTCTATGGCGCTGCCCCAGTACGGGGCAGCGCCATAGACCCTTCGCTGTTCTTGGCCTCGGAGCTTCCAGGCCGAAGGCGGACGTTCACTCGCCCCCGGTCGGACAACCCCGCACCCGCCGGGCTAGGACGCGATGAGGTCCACGCCGAGCAGTTCGGAGAGAGTGGCCACCGTCTGCTTCGGGTCCTGGTTGTGTACCCCCGCGAGGCCCAGCTGCTCTGCTGCCTGAACGTACGCTTCGGTGTCGTCGACGAAGATGCACTGCTCGGCCGGCAGATCCATGAGCTTGAGCGTGATTTCGAAAAGGCCCAGGTCAGGCTTGCGCATCAGGTGCTGCTCGGAGATCACCACGACGTCGTACAGCCGCTCAAGCTCGAAGCCGTCGTACAGGTCCCACGGAGCCAGCCCCACGCTGTTCGACAGGATGCCCACCTTGATCCCGGCTCGCCTCGCCGCCGCAGCCGCGTTGATCAGCAGCGGCTCAGGGCGAAGGTCACCGAAGATGCGACCCATCAGGCCGTCGGGGGACACGCCCAGCATCTTGCCCGCGAAGTCGTTCCACTCAGTCTGCGAAACCGCTCCGCGCTCAAGGTCGCTGGTGATCCGGACGCCTTCGTCGTCCTTGTACAGGGCCGTGAGGCAGGCGCCCTGCGGAAGACCCTCGCCCTGCTCGAAGGCGAGCACAGCAGGCAGCAGGGGGGTGGTGAGCACGCCTCCGAAATCGAGGATGAGGCCGGTGCGGTTGGACATGCGGGAACTCCATTGCTGAGATTTCGGACGCCCATCCGGACCGGACAGCGTCACGGACTCGGCTGCAGATGGTGACGACAGCACCGTGCGCCCTAGGGCCGTATTCCATTCATCACTTACTGGGCAGAGCAGGGCTTATCAGTCCGCTCAACCCACGGTACCAGCCCACTTCGTGCAATCGATGGTGCCGAATGTCACTCGCAAGCCCGCCACTCAAGATCAATATGTCGATTGCCCTCGAGTGCCGGGCAGGCGGTCTATTGCAAGCTATTGATCCACTTCGGATTCCACTCTCGCCGAGTGTATGAGAAGACCCTGCGCTTGATCCGCCGTTATGCGCGAGTAAGCAGTGCTAACTCGTACTAGCCACGCCGCTTCGCTATCGGTGTCAACAAACGGCTTATCTCTCATGGGTGCAGCGGCATGTGGACGGACTGGTGCGGTGTCAGCGGCCAGGAGTGCCGCCTTAATCCAATACGCTTCTGCAGCCGGCTCAGGGTCGGCGTGCGAGGCGGTAATGTCCTCCGCGGCGAACATCAGGTTTCGTGGAGCATAATGGCGCAGCTTCTCGCAAGCGTCAGCAATATCCTGAGTCCATCGGTCTAGACGGACATCGATGGGGACGCGTATATGCATGAGTTCCGCAATCCGCCGTCCAGCCGGGTAAAGGCTCGTCCCGGGAAAAGCCTGCACCAGGTCGAACCAGAGCGGGTAAGTCCTGTAGAGGGTTTGCCATGTCTTCCACCGGGCCACTGCAGCACGGGTGGTGGGAATACTCGCCCCTGCGGCAACAATCAGGAAGAGCAGGTCCATCCATATCGATGTGACATCCACGAGGAACTGAACTGTGGAGGAGCTTAGGGGGAAAGCCACCGCAACCCAGAGGATGGCGATACGGGCGACCGTATGGAGCAGTCCCATCCACATCGAAATTCCCATCAACCTCAGCCCGACACGCATGCTTGTGCTCTCGGCCTGTCGCGCCGCCCTCGTCCACTGGTAGCCGCAAACTGCGGTCGTGATAAGCGGGAAGAAGTAGAAAACGGTCATGTAGACCGCAACTCCCCACTCTCCCGCATGGTCGATGAGGAAATTTTCGCTCGGCCTGTCGCGATCCACCACGGTGAAGAACAGAACCGTGAGTAGAACTACGCCTATTGCCCCTGCCTTATATGATGCGCGAGCAATCCAGCGGGAGACCGCGACGTGCCGAGGCACGACCGCCTCCGTGCTCTTTCCGTAGCTGGTGGCGACGTAAGTCAGGGCTGCCATGATCGCTGCGGTACTGGCAAAGTGCCTGAGTAGGGCGCTCAGGTCGACCACGGGAATGCGATCTACGGCATCCATTACTGCCGGCGTGTAGAGACACAGGGCTACGGCAAATCCGGCATAGCCGCCCCAGAGAGCCCTGCGGTGAGAGTCACCATACCGAACTGCAGGAAATCGCCAGATGGCGACAATGGCCATGACTGCCGCAGTCAGGTATTGAAAGTATTCGAACACGGAACCAGTGAATCTCTACGCAGGCTGCATTTTGTCGACCCGCAAGGTCGGTTGAGTGCAGACTTAGCTGTCGGTAAGGGGACTACGGGGCGCAGCGAAGGGCACAAGGGCGGTAATTTTGCCTACGTGCTCGCCTAGCGCTCGCGCCTATGCCCGACGCCGGGGAGGAGCAACAGGGTGAGCAAGAGAATTCTCTAGAAGGCTTACCATGTCATCTCCTGTGATCGACTGGCGGCGCGCCAATCGCTTTATCAACGAGGCCGACAGTTCGGCTTGCTTTTCCTCGGGGCTATCGAAATCGACTCGCCCTTGGACCAGAGTCGACGGAAAACGCCTAAGGACTTCCTGGCGAATACGTTCAGGGACGTATCGCTCGATCTCGGCAGCCGTTAGGCAAGTTCCGTGGTCCAGCCACTCGTGTACGAGCTCATGGAGAATGATGTGCTCGGTTTGATTTCGACTTGAACGGCGACGATAGAGAATGATCGTAAACTCCGGCGCTTTGACCCGAAGCCCGCACGCTGCGCCCAGACCTCCGCCGGAGTCGTCCAATGGCACTAGTCGAATCTGGCGACCCAACAGGACTTCCAGATTCCGCACCAGAGCCTCAACACTGAAAGGGGTGGGGATAGGGAGGCCCACGAGCAGTCTCTCGCATTCCTTCACAAAGGCGCGCTGTGAAGGGCCTCGACGCCAACGCATAGTCGCTCCCTAGAAATTCCACCGATATTCGGCGCCAGCTCAATCCCGACACTCGTACGAGGCGCTGATAGCCAGGAGCTTGCGCTTTGGGTGTGTGGTGGTTGACCAGCACACCTGTCTGCGCCTCACCCTACAAGGAGGCAACCGTGATCCACATGAGAGGGGCGTGTAGCGAAGGTCACCCAAGTGCGATAGACCACAAACTGGATACCAAGATCGAAATTGCGCGACGGCCTTTAATTGATCTTTGAATGCCTCTGGATTGAGGCCGGGCACCCTGCCTTGTCAGGTCCATTTCGCTCACTGTCTTGTCAGGTCCATTTCTGTCGCGGGCGCACCTCTAAGGACGAAAGAGAGCCTCAGCGAACACCGCTTTCGTTCTTCAAATCCCGCACCCGTGCGCGCCGTACGCACCTCCGGCGGCGTCCATTTACCGCGTCAAGTAGAACGTCGTGTTGGCAGGGCTGCAGGTGGTCCGGATCTCGGCACGGACGGCGATGGGGGCAGGGCGCTGCCCAGCAGCCCGAACCGCTAGCACGGGGAGGGCCCCGATCGGCGTGACCGGGACTCGCCATGATGTTGGGTCAGGAGCCGTCGGACCGCCCTGGCCCACCACGCGTGAGCGGGCCGTCCGGCCTACGGGACGAGGAGGCTCTCGGCTCGCGCGAGATCCTCTGGGGTGTCCACTGGTACGCCTTCGTCAAGGACGGGAATCATCCTTACGGCGTGGCCGTGTTCGACGAAGCGCAGCATCTCCACTCCCTCGGCGCGCTCCAGGGGGCCCTGCTGGAGCTGTCGGAAGCACTGGAGAGCTGGGCCGGTGAAGCCGTAGAGGCCCAGTTGGCGGAGGTACTTCGGTCGGTCGCCCTTCGGGTAGGGGATGGGCTGGCGCGAGAACATCAGGGCCTCGCCCTGGGACGCGATGACGACCTTGACGACGTTGTGGTCCAGGACGGCGCCGACGTCGAGCAGCTCGGTGTAGGCGTTCACGGCGAGCGCGCCCGGCGGCAGATGCTCCAGGGCCTCGGAGATGGCGTCGATGGCGGTCGGCGAGATGAACGGCTCGTCGCCCTGGACGTTGATGTACGCCTCGGCTTCCAGGCGCTCGGCGACCTCCGCGACGCGATCGGTGCCGGTGAGGTGCTCTCCGGTGCGGATGTACTCGATGCCCAGTTGGCGGCACGCCGCTTCGATGCGTTCGTCGTCGGTCGCCACGACGGCTCCGTCGAGACGTTTGGCTTCCAGGCAGCGCTGGTGGACGTGCCAGAGCAGCGGCTTGTCGCCGAGGAGGGCCAGAGGTTTGCCGGGGAAGCGCGATGCGCCCCAGCGGCAGGGTATGACGGCGATGTGCCGGCGCGGTGTGGGGCTGGTCGGTTGGACTGTGGTGGCGGCCACGGCGTCCTCCTGGTGGTCGAGTAGGGGGCGGGACTTCAGGTGAGCAGGGTGAGCTTGGCGCGGACGGTGGGTGAAGCGGCGCTCGCGAACGGCCGCCATTCGTAGCCGTCGACCTCTTCTGCTTGGAGCGTCACCGCGTGTTCTGCGGCGAGGTGGAAGGCCCAGCGGAAGTCCACGTGGCGGTGGGCCGGTTCGTCCTTCGAGGGGTTCGCCTCGATGGCGTGCACGTCGATGTCGAGGGGAACGTCCTCGTAGCCGGAGAGGGGGACGACGGCACTGGGCGGGATACCGGCCTCCTCGTGCAGTTCGCGCAGGGCGGCGTCACGCAGGTGTCGGTCATCGGGTTCGTTGTGCCCGCCGGGCGCCAGGAGCTTCCCGGATGCCTTGTGCACGACGTGCAGCACGCGCCGGTCGCCGTCGGTGAGTATGGCGCTGCAGGTCACGTGGGCGGGGTACGTCTTGCGGCTCGTGGGGTCGTCCGGGGCGGCGAGCGCTGCGAATAGCGTTGTGAGGGAGTCGCGTTCCTCCGGGTGGCGGGCGAGGTACGCCTCGGTGACGGAGCGGATGTGGTGGACAGCGGGGGCCACTGCGGGTCACCTTTCGAAGTGGTCGAGCCAGATTCTGGCGATGTCGTGACGGTCGGCCGCCGGCATCCCGTGCAGTCCGGGCTGGAATCGGGTGTGGCTGAGCGCGGCGGTGGCGGCGAGTATCTCGGCCTGGACGAGGTGGATGTACGCGCCGACGGCGGCTCCGTGCACGAAGTTGACGGCACCGCCGTCGGCAAGCACGTAGAAGTAGTGGCCGGTGACCTCGTAACGCGTCAACTGGGGCCCTATGCAGCTTCGTTGGTAGAGGTCATGGAGGCTGTCGAGTTCGAGTTCGTCCTCGGAGGAGGTCACCGATCCGAGGTACGCGCCGTTGCGCAGGGCGGTGAAGTCTCCCTGACGCAAGGCGAGGTTGCCGGTGGCGCACAAGACGAGTTCCGCGTCGCGTACGGCCTCGGTGGTGGATGCGCTGGTGTGGAAGCCGAGGGAGTGCGCCTGGACTCGCTTGATCGGATCGCTGTCGTACACGGTGACGCGTAGGTCCTGGGCACGCAGGGTCTGGGCGATGGCCCGGCCGATCTTGCCGAAGCCGATGACGCACGCGTTACGGCTCGTGAGGATGTCACCGCGGGCGCGGACGAGGGCGTCGGTGGAGAACACGATCGACCGGCCGACGAGGTGGTCTTCGCAGTCCTTGAGCGGGGAGCGGGCCACGGACACGACGGGGCACGGCAGGGAGTCGAGCGCCGCGTACCGCTGGTGTCCGTTCTCGGTGTCCTCGACGACGCCGAGAATGCGGCCGGAGAACTTGCTCACGAGGGTGTCGAGGCTCGCCGCGAAGTAGCCGCCGATGTCCACGAGGACAACGTCCCGGCCGGCCGTCGTGTCCTCCAGGTAGTCCAGAGCCTGGGTCTCGTCGGCAAACTGTTCCCGGGTGAGATCGTGGACCGGGAGGGTGCGGCGGACGGTGTCGAGGGTCGGCTGGTGGATCGACCGGGGCTTGGGCAGCACAGCGCCGACCGTGGACACCGCGGTCATCGCGCGTAGGAACGCCGGCCTTTCCGGGAGCAGGTGCGTGATGACCAGCGTCGTGATCGCCTCGCCTGCGGGGAACTGCGCGGTGATCTGCCGGAAGAAGGCGTCCAGCCGTGCTCGCTCGGGACTTTCCATTACCTCTCCTCTCGGGCTCCGGGTCGCGGGGCTATGCGGCTCGGCTGTAGTTGGGGAGCTGGGCGGCCAGGGCCTGCATGTGAGCGCGCAGCCCGTTGTGGAGGTCGACTCGCGGCTGCCAGCCGAGAACCTCTCGCGCACGGCTGGGGTCGGCGCGGGTGAGGAGGACGTCACCGTTGCGCGCGTGGTCCTGCTGGAGCTGGATGTCGCGGCCGGTGAGGCTGGTGGCGATGTTGATCACTTCCAGCAGCGAGGCGTTCGACCCGCCGCCCACGTTGATGGCACCGTTCGCGGTCGGTACGACGGCGGCGGCGATCGTGGCGGCGACCACGTCGTCGATGTAGGTGAAGTCGCGTCGCTGGTGGCCGTCTCCGTACAGGCGGAGTGGCTGTCCGGTCAGGGCGGCCTGCAGGGCGCGGTGGGTGAACATGTCGGCGCGCTGGCGGGGGCCGTACACGGTGAAGTACCGCAGGGCGACGACGCTGGGACCGATGGGGCGCTCGGCGTAGGCGAGGCAGAGCTGTTCCTCGGCCAGTTTGGTTACGGCGTACGGGGAGGCAGGCTTCGGACGGTCGGCCTCGACGCTCGCGCCGCCGTCGGTCGGACCGTAGACGCTGGAGGAGGAGGCGACTACCAGTCGCGGGACGTCGATGCGGGTGCAGGCTTCCAAGACCCGGTGGGTGGCCAGCACGTTGGACGCGACATAGTCGCCGAACTGCGGTCCCCAGGAGGGTCGTACGCCGGGTATTCCGGCGAGGTGGAAGACCGCGTCCGCGTCGATCAGGAGGGGGTCGATCGCGCAGTGGAGGAGGTCGGCGGTGACGTGGTGGAATCCCGGGAGTCCCCGCAAGGCGGCGAGGTTGGCGGCGGCCGTCGGGTCGGTGGACGGGTCGCGGCGGTCGACGCCGATCACGGTGGTGCCGGCCTGGATCAGGGCAAGTGCGAGGTGGGAGCCGATGAATCCGGCGGAGCCGGTCACCACGGCCCGGCGGGGTGCGGCGGCGGCGGCGGTCGGGGGCTGGTCGTGCTGCGGCACGGGAATCTCCAGAGGTGTGGTCGAAGAGGGGACGAAGTCAGGTGAGCCGGGCCAAGACGGTCCGGCCGTGCGCGCTCAGGGTGATGTCGTTCTCCCTGTGGCCCTTGACCAGGGCGGTGGCCGCCTCGATGGCGCCGAAGGACTCCAGGAAACGGCGTTCGGAGTCGTTCAGTGGACGGCCGTAACCGTCGAGGAAGGCGGTCCGGAGGTGGGGCGCGGCCTGCCAGCGCCGGAACTCGAGCCGGGCGAAGTCACGGATGCGGGCGTCGCGTCGCATGTGCTCGAAGTCGCAGATGCCGAAGGCGTCGCCGATGAGCCAGTTGCGCGGCTGGTAGTCGAGGTGGCAGACCGCGCTGTCCATGAGGCTGTTGTCCAGGATGGCCGCATGGTGGTTCAGCCGGTTCCGCTCGGCCGTGTCGATCAGGTCGGCGCGAACAGCCCGGTCGATCCAGCCGTGGAGGCGCTGTGCCAGCACGGCACCGACGGCGCCGCCTTGGGGCATGGAGGTGGCCCGGTGGAGCATGCCGAGGACGTGGCCGGCCTCGTGATGGGCCAGCTCCTCCTCGGGTGAGCCTGGTCCCACGGTGTCGGCCCGATCGCCCGCGAACGCGGTCAGCAGGATGGTGCGAGTGGCGTCGTACCGGCCGACCAGCTTCGGCGCGTGGCCGCTCAGGTGGGTTCCCCAAGTCCGGTAGGCGCGAAGCTCTCGCGCGTACCGGTCCTGCTCGGCGTGCTGTTTGGCGATGAAATGCCGCCCACTGGCGTCGACCACCCGCACGACCCGGGGAGGGAGCAGAGGGTCCGGCACGATCTCGACCGCTCCGAGGAGGTCGTTGGCCAACTGGATCCGCGGGTCGTCCGCCACCATGGTCACGAGGAAGCCTCCAGCGCGAGGTGTCCGGTGTCGTTGTGTCGGTCGAGCATCCAGCGGGTCCGTCCGAGCCGGTTGTGGTGCTCCTGCCAACAGGTGATAGAGGCGTGGTTGACCGTGAAACCTGCGGGGGAACCGATCGGGATGCCCAGGAGCAGCGTGTGGGCGGTGATCACCGTCTCGCCGTGCGCGGCGAAGACAACGCGCTGCCCCCGGTGCCGGTCGATGATGTCGCGCAGGAAGGTGCCGGCGCGCTCCAGGTAGCCGTTCCAGGTGTCCGAGCCAGCGGCCCACTGCTGGTCCGGGTGAGCGTGGGGGCCGCCGTCTGCTGCGGTCTTCACTGCGGTCCAGGGCTCGCCGTCGGCGTCGCCGTGGACGGGTCCGTCGAGGCGTTCGTCGGTGGACATGGGTATCTGCAGTGCCTGGCTGATGATCTCGCCGGTCTGGATCAGGCGGATCCGCGGGCCCGTGTAGACGAGGTCGAAGGGCCGCTTCTGGTGCTCGGTGGACAAGCGGCGTGCTGCCGCCTTGACCTGGGCGTACCCGAGGTTGGTCAGGCCGGTGCAGGTACGCGGGCCCCCGACGAGGCCGTCGGCGTTGCACTGGGCCTGGCCGTGCCGTACGAAGACGAGTTCGGTGTTGATCATGAGGCTCCTCGGTGGTGGAAGCGGAGGGGCAAGGCGTAGCAATAGCCGTTACGGCCGACGTACGGGGCGGTGAGCACGGCGTGCAGGCCCAGGAAGCTGTCGAGCCGTCCTCGGTCCGTCGTGCCCAGCCGGGCGTCGTGGCGTCGGGCTGCCGCGTTGTACGCGAGCAGAGCAGCGTTGACGGTTTGGTCCGTGAGCGGCCCGTACGTCAGGTGGAGCGTCGCGATGAGCTTGGCGAGGTCGTACCCCATGGGGGCCAGGGACAGATCGTCGGTGTCGACGGTGACGATGTCCCCGGTGCTGGTGATGATGAAGTTCCGGGGGTTGCTGTCCTTGTAGAAGGCGAGAGGCCCCTGAGCGGTCTCGTCCAGCAGGCCGAGCATCGCGTACAAGGCCACCTTGTCCGGCAGGTAGCCCTGCTCGTGGCGGCGCCGGAGCGCGATCTCCCGGGGGCCGACGTAGTCGTCGAACGTCGTGCCGTCGGGGAAGCGGTGCGGGATGCCCAGCGACGCGGACTGCAGGTCGCTGGCCCAGGCGGCACCGTGGGCGCGGCCCAGCAGTTCCGCCATGCGCGGAAGGTCCTCGGGGCGTACGCAGCGGCCCTCGACCCGCTCGAACGTCAGGCTGTCAGGTCCGATGGTGTGGAGTGCCGGCTGCCGCAGCGGCTTGGCGTGTTCGGTGATCCACCGGTAGTGGCGCACAGCCCCCGCCGCGCGCTCCGGTGTCGCGTAGTGCTTGGTGAATGGCGGGAGGGTCATTGCTGCCGCCCTTCGTTCGGCTGGGCGACGACGAAGGTGATGAGGGACCTGGTGGTGAGCGGCTGGTCCGGGAGGAATTCGTGCAAGGTCGCGGCCAGGGCCCCGGGGTTGCCGTACAGGCCGGGCGCGAGGTCGTACTTGGGGTTGGTAGCCAGGTACTGCGCCGTGTGGTCATGGCCGCCGAAGGTGAAAGCGTGCTCCTCGTCCACGACGGCGATCACGTCGAGCGAGGAGGCGGACAGGTCGGCGAGGTTGCCGCTGTGTGCGGCGGTGTAGAGGCTCTCGTGCCTGTCGGCCTGCGCATCGAGGCCGGCGGAGGCGACCAGCTGGTCCATCTCCTGGTAGCTGTCGAGGCCCTTGGTGACGAACACGGCCAGGCCCCCGGGGGCGAGGACCTTGGCGATCTGTGCGATGGCGTCCTTGGGCTGCGGCGAGTGGTAGAGGCAGAACGCGGCGACTGCGACGTCGCACGATCCGGCGGGCAGCGGGAGGTCGTGGAAGTCGCCTTCGCCGAAGTCCACCGTGGTGTGGGGCAGCTCTTTGGCGCGTTCACGGGCTTGGGCGAGCAGGGAGGGGGCGGCATCCAGGCCGACGACGCGCTGCGGCCGGAGCTGCTCGGCGATGACGAGGCTGCTCGTGCCGCGACCGCAGCCGATGTCGAGCACCACGCCGAGCCGGTCCGGCCTCGCGTGGTGGGTCTGCACCAGGCTGACGATCGTCTCGGGCACGGGGTTGCCGGAGGTCTTCGCGCGCATCAGAGCGCTGGTGCGCCCGGCCAGCCGGGCGGCGTGACCGTAGAGCTCGTGCTGCCGGGCGGGGTCCAGGAACGGGTTGCGCTCGTTCATGCCGCGCCCCCTGTCCGGGGGCGCGGGTCGTTCAGGACTGCTCGGCGGCCACCTTCTGCAGCCAGCGGCGCGTCTGGCGCCGGTTGGCCAGCAGCACCACGTTGGCCTTCGTGCCGAACTCCTCGATCTTCGCCATCACGCGGGGCCGCATCTTGCGCCGGTACGTGGCGACGTACTTGATCACGCCCCAGTGGATGCGGTTGTGCACCCCGTTGCCCTTGTGCCCGGCCCCGTGCCGGATCTGCCGGGAGAAGATCCCGTACAGCGCCGACACTGTTGACACGTCCATCAGGACCACCGTGTCGCAGGCGTCGAGCCGCACCTGCAGTGTCGAGTTGTAGTTGCCGTCGATCACCCAGCGCGGCTGCGAGACCAGCTCGCGCTGCAGCTCGGTGAACTTGTCCATGGGCAGCGGGTTCCACTCGTCGTCGTAGAACGCGGCGTCCAGGTGCGTGACCGGGGCGTCGAGGATCGTGCCCAGTTCGCGGGCCACGTGGGATTTGCCGCTGCCTCCGCAGCCGACGATGGCGACCTTCTTCATGGTGCTCCAGCGTAGAGAGGTTCGGGGATCCGGTGGGGCCATCCTCCCGGACTCGATCGGATGATCCAGGCGCTACGGCCTGTCGAGTGGTCGGCATCAGGCAGCTCCCCGCTCGATCGCGGTGGCCCGGACGAGCCCGTGCAGGACGGATTCCAGGGTGTCGACCTGCTTGCTCAGGCCGAACAGGCGCAGGCGGTCCACGCACGCGGCGATCAGGTCGGCGTGCTGCTGGGTGCCGGCGATCTCGTGGAGGTAGGAGAGGCGATCGGTCACGTCGCTGCCGGAGCGCACGACTAGCTCCTTGGGGACGAACCGGTCGGCGAAGCGGATGTCCGCAGGGGCCAGCGGCAGGCACCCGGCGAGGACGGCCTCGAAGATGCGCTGGGTCATCTGCCCGACGGCGGCGTACCGCTCGGGCAGCATGAGCACCGTGGCCAGCGACCGGCCGTAGACGCCGGCGGCGGCCTCGAACGGGATCCGGCCCGCGAAGCGGACGTGCGGCCAGCGGTCGGTCTTCGTCCACTTCCCTGCGACCAGGTGCTCGACGCGGGCGGCGGCCGGCGCGAAGAAGCGATCGAAGGACTCGTCGCGGTTGTACTGGTTTCCCACGTAGCCGAGCGCCAGGTCCCGCTGCTGTGCCGCGAGGGCCACGGGGTTCGCCTGAGCGAGGAGGTCCTCGGCGACGGGGAAGAGCAGGGAGTGCGCGCCGTGGGTCGGGGCGAGGGCGGCCTCGCAGACGCGGGTGTGCGCTGTGCGGCGCCACACGCTTTCGGCCCGCAGAGTACGGTCCTTGTCCCAGATCACGGTGGGCGTCTGGTGCCGCACGGTGTAGTGGTTGATGAGCTGGGCCTGGCGGTGCAGGTCGCAGGTGTGCCCCTCGCTCCCGCACATGGTGGTGTTGCGGCCGGTGATCGCCCAGCGCCACTCCAGAAACAGGACGTCGATGCCCGGGAGGCCGTCGTCGAAGGTGTACGTGCCGCCGAGGTCCTCGCCCGCTTCAAGGCGGTCGCGGTCGGCCTGGAGGAAGACGATGTCGTGACCGCGGGCGAGGAGGGCGTCGATGAAGGGGCGGCGGTGGCTGCGGCCCCCGTCCGGGGTGTCGGTGACGCCGTTGCCGAGGAAGCCCCAGAAGCTGTATCCGATCTTCACTTGGTGATCCACCGCCCTTCGAGGAGCAGGGCGTCGAGCCCGGAGTTGGCCAGGCAGTCCAACGCCATCTCCGGGGTTCCGCAGATCGGCTTGCCCTTGACGTTGAGGGAGGTGTTGATCAGCACGGGCACACCGGTGCGGCGACCGAAGGCGGTCAGGACCGCGTGCATGAACGGGTTCTGCGTCCTGGTGACGGTCTGCAGGCGGGAGGTGCCGTTGGCGTGCACGATGGCCGGCACCTGCTCGCGCGTCTTGTCCGTCACGCCGGAGGCCATGGACATGTACGGCGCCTGCTGGCCGAGGGTGAAGAACTCGTCGCTGCGCTCTGCCAAAACCATGGGGGCGAAGGGCCGGAACGGTTCGCGGAACTTCACGGTGGCGTTCAGTCGCTCGACGACGCCGGGTTCCAGCGGAGAGGCAAGGATCGAGCGGTTGCCGAGGGCGCGCGGCCCGGCTTCGACGGCCCCCTGGAACAGGCCGACGATCGTGCCGTGGGCGAGCTGGTCGGCGAGGAACTCTGCCGTTTCGATGCCCAGGGTCTTCTGGCCAAGGCCGGGCCAGGGGGCGAGGTCGAGGGGCTGGTCCTCAAAGGACGGGCCGAGGTAGCAGGTGCGGGCGACTCCGGCCAGCGGGCGCGGACTGCGGACGTCGACGTGCACGGCGACGGCGGCGCCGATCGCGGTACCGGCGTCACCGGGCGCGGGCGGCACGAACACCTCGTCGAAGATGCCGGCCTCGATGACCTGCCCGATGCTCACACAGTTCGTGGCGACACCGCCCCCCACGCACAGGCGCGGGGAGCCGGTGAGCACACGGGCGCGGCGGGCCAGGTGCACCATGACCTGCTCGGTCCGCTCTTGGAGGGCCGCCGCAAGGTCCTGGTGGACCTCGGCCAGCGCCTCGCTCGGGTGCCGCTCAGGGCAGGTCTCGGCGACGAAGCGGCCGGAGATCCGGTCGTATCCCGACGTGAGGGTGCGTGTGGGGAAGTAGGCGGGGTTGATGTGGAAGCCGGTCGCGGTCGTGCGGACGGCCTGGGCGAACAGGCGGCGGAAGCGGGCGGGGTCACCGAGGGCGGCCAGCGCCATCACGGTGCCTTCTTCGTCGCCCCGGCGCCAGCCCAGGTGCTCGGTGACGGCGCCGTACACGTATCCGAGCGAGGCCGGGTCGTTGATCGCTTCCAAGGTCTGCGTGACCGGGCGGTGCGGGGTGTGGCCGTGGGCGATGGTGGTGGTCTGCCGCTCGCCGAGGCTGTCGACCACGAGCACGGCGGCCTCGTCCCAGCCCGAGGCGGCGAAGGCGGTGAGCTGGTGGGCGCGGTGGTGAAGGACCGGCACGACGCGGGCGGCGGGGAACTGCCGGCCGATCACCCGCAGGCGGAACTGGGTGCGCAGGGCCACCTTGGCGAACCCGTGGGCTCGGGCCAGGGCCCGGTCGCGCGTCGCAGGAGAGAGGGCCAGACGCAGGGCGGCGGGCGACTCGGCGAGGTAGCGGGCGGGCTGGAAGTTGTAGGCGACGGCGTCCACGTCGGCGGCGGTGAGCTTGGCCTGGCTGAGCAGCCACGCGATGGCGCGGGCCGGGTACAGCTTGGTGTGCTTCTGCTCGGAGAGGCGTTCCTCCTCGACGAAGCCGATCAGTTCGCCGTCCACCAGCAGGGCGGCCGACGAGTCGTGGGTGTACGAGCACAGGCCGAGGACGACCGAAGGGGTGCGTTTCATGACGGCCGTCACCTCGCCCCGGCGGTCGCGGCAGGCTTGGAGGCGCGGCGTTCCAGCTCGCCGTACCAGGCGGTGAGGGCCTGGCCGAGGGGACCGTCGATCGCGTCGGCCGCCCGCCACGCCTGCTGGCGCTGTCCGTCCTTCCACAGCCGGTAGCTGCGCAGCGTCTCGGCCATCGTGTCCCAGCCGGGGTGGCCGGTCACGTCGCGGGCCTCCACCTGGTCGAGCAGGCCGTCGAAGCCCTTCCACGGCGTTCGCAGGTCGGGCATGACCGGGCTCGCGGCGAGCGCGGTCAGCTCCTCGGCCCGCTCGACGTGCTTCTCGTAGACGTGCAGCGAGCCCACGTGCAGGTGGAACTCGCCCAGCTTCGCGTCGAGCCACCCGGCGACCAGCTCGTGCAGCACGGTGTAGAAGAACACGTCGTATGGCATGCCGATCCACACGTCCTGGCCGCGCATCATGGTCGCCATGTGCATGCGTCCGGCGCGCAGGTGGAAGCGGAAGCCGAGGGTGCAGGGGACGTCCTTATGCCCGGCGGTGTCCTGGCCCGGGTCATAGAGCTGGATCAGGGCTCGCCGGGAGTCGGGGTCCTCCTTGAGGATCTCCACGACGCGGGCGAGCTGGTCGACCATGCCGCCCCAGTTCCGCATCCTGGGCCCGTACGCGCCGAGCAGGACGCCATCGTCGGCGTACTGCCGCAGCCGAGCGTTGTAGTCGAAGATCCACGGCGCGTCGGATCCGGAGAGGTGCCAGACGGTCTCGGCGACCGCGAAGGCCGGGTTCACGATCCGAGCCGGGGGCGCGTAGAGCAGGCGGGCGCGCGGCTGGGTGAGCAGCAGGTGGACGTCGCGGACTTCGCGGGTGGCCATGCCCCGGGGGCTGACCTTCTCGCCGGACTTGGCCAGCGTGATGGCGCCGGAGAACAGCTCGGCCATGCTGTCGGCGGTGAGGTGTGTCATCGGGCAGGAACTCCTTCGCCCTGGGGCGACGCAGAGGTCGCACTGGGGGCATCGTGGTGGATGTGGTCGGATGATCTGGCACCGGTTTCGGCGCGCTGAGTTATGAGGCGGGCGACCTGGGCCGCGCTGTCGCCGCGCCACCGGCACACCGCGTCCAGGGCCGTCTTCGGGACGGGCGTGCCCGGTTCACGCAGGGCGGAGAGCGCTTCGGCGACGTCACCGGCGTTGTGGCAGCGGGTCGCGAGGCCGTGGCCGACCAGGTCCAGCGTGCGTTCGCCCGGGGTGCCGATTTCGAGGACCGGGACGTTGAGCAGTGCGGCCTCGATTCCGCACGTCGAGTACGCGCTCGCCAGCATGTCGGCCCCGGCGAGGCAGCCCCGGGCGCCGACCCGAGGGTCGGTCACGGCCACGAGCGGACCGCCGTCGCGCTTCAGCATGGTGACGAAGGCATCGGCGCCCTGGGCCGGATGCGGAGCGATGATCAGTCCCCAGTCGCCATCCGCCTTGCTCAGGCCGTCCAGGAGAAGGTCCGCCTGGGCCTTGAGGTGTCCGGGGCTGAACGGCTGGCAAGCCCACACCGCGATCCGGGCCGGGGCGCGGCGGTTGCCCGGAGCGAGTACCTTCTCCAGGTACCGCCGCTGTGCGTCACGACCGAGGCTGGCCAGCGCATCGAAGCGGGGCTGTCCCAGTACGTGGACTGCCGCGTCAGGGTTGCGCACCCACGATCGGGCGAGGGGAGCGTCTCGTTCGCCCATGACGACGATGTCGCGGCTGTGCAGGGCCGGCCAGGCGACTGATTCTGCCGTCCACGCTCCGTGCTGGACGTGGACCGTGCTCGCGCCGTGCCGCTCGGCCGCGTGCACGGCCAGTGCACCCAGCGGGCTGGTGTCGTTGCTCAACAGGACGGTGTGCGGCCGGGTCGCGGCCAGGACGCCGTCGAGCCAGCTCTCTGCTCGCAGGATGGTCCGCCATGACGGCTGGGTGCACCCGCCGCTGGTTTCGAGGAGTACGGACAAGAGCAGTACGAGTCGGGCGAGTTGGAGGTCGTGGCCCTTGACGCGGACGACGTGTCCGTCGTCGCACGGATGGAGGCCCTCCGTGGTGCCGGAGAGAGTGAAGAGGTCACCAGGCGCCGCACGCAGGTCGATACCCGTGGCCGTCGGCGCGGGGCACCGCTCCGTCGGGTCGGTGGCGAGGTCGAGCACGAGGCTCGTCCGTCCGTCGCGCTCCAGCTCGGTGAGCACCGGCATCAGGGTGTCGACGTGGCGGGAGGTCCAGGACAGCGCCACGACGTCTTGTTGCTGCAGGTCCGCGGGGAGCGGGCTCGGGTCCGTGTTCGCCGTGCTGACACGGGCCCGGTTGCGTAACTGGGCGGAGCGGGTCGGGTTGTGCGGAGCCGCTGCTCCGAGCAGGTAGGCGATGCCGGACCAGGTGACGGTGTACGCGAGGTACTCCCGCGAGCTGCTCGAACGCAGGCCGACGCGCCCCTCGTACGGGGCGAGAGCCAGAGGTGCCGGAGTCGATGCGAACGGCTCCCAGGCGTCCAGGGCCAGCAGCTTGCGCAGGACCTCGGTCACGAAGCGCCGCACGGGAACGTGCTGGACGTGGAGCCAGCCTGCGCCGCCCGGTGTGGAGGCGAGCGAGGCGCCGTAGTGCTCCAGGGCGTCCATGACGTTGTCGACGAGACCGCGCAGCTCCTGCCGGTCGACGGGCATGGCCTCCAGCTCCCCGGTCCGGATGTGGTCCGTCGTGACGTTATCCAGGGCGTCGCTGCCGACGAGAGCCCACCGGGGCTGGCCAGCGAAGTCGGACCGGACCAAGCTCAAGCCGCCGGTCGCGCGGGTGCTCACACCAGGCTCCCCTCGACGAACGGCGTGCCGGAACGCAGGAGTTGCAGCAGTCCCTGGGGAGCGACGACGATCTCGGGTGCGGGCGAGGTGGGCTGTCCGTATCCCCACCCCGCATGGACGTAGGCGACGCCGGCGCGGGCCGCCGCTTCCTGGTCGACGGCCATGTCCCCCACGTACACGGCTGCGGCGGGGTCGACTCCGAGGTCGACCAGGGCGAGGAGGATCGGGTCGGGGGCCGGCTTCGCCCGGCCCGCTCCAGCGGGGGTGCGGACGGTGGTGAAGGGGCAGCCGAGGTGGGCGAGGAGCGGGGCGGCGCGGTCGACGTGTTTCGACGTCACGACGCCCAACCGCCAGTCGGCGGCCACAAAGGCATGGAGCACTTCGACGACGCCAGTGAATTCGTGCGCCAGGTGTGCGGCGGCGACGGATTCCGTCTCGTACGTCCGGCGGACTGCGTCGATGTCGGTGATGCCCAGCCGCTGCATGATGTCGCTGAACTCGCGTCCCAGGTGACGCTCGTAGTCGGTGAACGGAAGGGTGACGCCGTGGGCCTCCTGGACCTTCCGCCATGCTTTCTGCATCACCGGTCGGGTGTCGAGCAGGACGCCGTCAAGGTCGAGGAGAAGGGCACGCTGCGCACGGTCGGTGTGCAAACGCTCGCCGACTTCGCTTTCGGATGCGGCCGGAGCCGGTGGAGTTATCGGGGCGGGAACGGTCATGGTCGTCCTCCTCGTCAGGATGGCTATTGGCAGCGGGGCGGCGCGGCTCAGAGGGCCGAGATCGGTTCGAGTTCGCACTCGGGGTACTGGCTGGGGCCGCCGGCCTCCTCGAACGCCGCATTGAGCAGCGCCACGTACGCGCGGTCGTGTCGATTCCTGGCCTGCGATCCACGTCCATGGCGGGTCAGGGCCCACGCCTTGAGGCCCGTGGGATCTTTCATGAACCCCTTTGCGACCTGCCGCAACACCGCAGGCGTGTGGACCCCGAGGTTGATTCCCGTCCGCCAGAACTGGAGCCACCACTGGCGCATCAGCAGAGGACCGGACTCGTCTTCCTTGACGTGATCGGGGTGGTTCCGCACCCAGATCGGGTCCAAGTCCGGATGGGTCGTGGCGACTTCGAGCATGCGGCCGTGAGCCTTGTGCATCTCCAGCTCCAAGAGCTGTCGGTGCTGCAGGTGCCGCTGGGTGGTGTGCACCGCGGCCGCGACGGCAACGGTGGCAATCAGAGCGAGAACGGAACGGTTCATCTGCTACCTCACTTGCTCGCGGGTGGGAGTGCCGTGACCGGTCATGCCGCGTCCTGCGGGCCGTCAGGCGAAATCACCGGAGGCGCCGTTTTCCCGGCAGCGGGCATGCGAGAGAGGCGGTGGAAGCGGGAGAGGTCGAAGCCGCTCCCCCGAACCTCGCCAGCGGGCACGGCGAAGAGATCGATGCCGGCCTCGCTGGGCAGTTCCGGACTCGCCGCCTTGATGGCGAACAGGGCCTCGCCCTGCTCGCGATGTGGCAGGGGACTCGGTGCCCGGTCTGCGTGTCCTTCGAACGTCATGGGGTCCCCCCGATCAGGTGGAGTGGTAGGCGATGGCGAACGCGGCGAACATGGTGAGGACCAGGAGGACCTGTGCGCTGATCTGTCTCCAGCCCCAGCCCTTCGCGTCCATCCAGCGCAGCGGACGCCTTCAAGTCGGTACGGCCGGCTCCTCGGGGATCACGAGGTGTACGAACGCCTGGTATCGCTCGCCCAGGTGCTTGATCACGGCGTGGTATTCGTCATCGTCAGAGCTGATGTTGTGCCGATCGAGGACGACCACGCCGTTCGCGAATCCGCCCCGAATCAGTCGCTCGACTTCTCCCCAACCGGGTCGCTTCCAGGGGGGCGTGTAGACGCCACGGCTGGCACGCGCGCCGGGGAAGTAGGACGCGGCGGGGACAGCCACGTCGTGCAGCCTGGCTCCTATCGCGTAGTCGTGCTCCTCGGCCTCGGCCTGGAGGGTGTTCCAGTCCTCGTCTGGGCTGCCCCCCGTGCCCAGAACCAAGCTGTAGGCCAGCACTCGGAGTTGACGGTCGCCGGCTCGACGAGCGTGCGCCTCCCGACGAAACTGCTGTCGGAGCCGCCGGAGCTGCCCGCTGCGGGACGGACGCACCAACGGAGCCCCGTGGTGCCACCTCCGGATCTGTGCGTTGTCGGCGTCCATCCAGTCGCTGGACGCCGGCGTTTCCGGCACCGCCTCGCGGGGAGCCGCGTGTGCCAGCGCGGCTGACACTGCGGGGATTTGGCCGTGCGGCGACATGGGGGTGCCTCCATTTCTCGGGATCGGATCAGGTGATGCGACTGCCATCTCCAGTACCGCGGCCAGCCGGGGACGGCTCACCAGGAAGAGCTGTCCGCTCTCTACGCGGTCTTGGCGGACGACTACTGCTCGTCGCGCCGAGCGCTGGCCCCTCCACTCAGCCGCTGGCCGTACCAGTGGGACTCATGAGGCGACGCTGCTCCAGTGGAACCGTCCTGGCGGTGGCGGGGCGTCGCGGCTATCTCCGCCTGCTCGTCGGCACTCACCATCCGCACTCCGGCGAAGAGACGCTGTTCCCAGGAGGAAAGCTCCCTGCCAAGCTTGGGCGGCGGGCTGACTTCTGCTGTCTCGTCCACGGCTCAGATGCGCCCGACTCCTACGAGCACGCGGCCAATCATGTTCGGATCGACTCGTGGCGCCCGCAGCTTCCCGGGGCCGGCTATCGGAGGCCGGTCCGGCGAGCGCGTCGACCTCTCGTCTTCACCAACCCGGTTGGCGGGGTTGAGACCGACCTCGGCCCACACCACCTTGCCGGGCGTACCGTGCGCCGGGTAGTGACCCCAGCGCCTGCTCATCACTGCAACGATGAAGATGCCTCGGCCCCCCGTCGCCTCCACGCCGACCTGTTTCAACACCGGCGGCCTCGTGTCGCGATCCCACACCGATACCTTCACGGCGTCGCCGAAGATCTCCAGCGTGAGCTCGAAGGTCTGCGCCGTGTTCCGTATCGAGAACGGGGAGGTGCCCTCCTCACCCTCCTTGGGGTGCCGGACGGCGTTCGTGGCCAGCTCCGACACCAGAAGCTGCACGGTCTCGACAATGTCGGCGTGCACGCCCCAGCGGGACAGAACGTCTGCGGTGTGCAACCGCGCCAAGCCGACGGCGTTGGGGATGTCGGCCAACATGAGGCTGTTACGCGGGTGTGGTGCCTGGGACATGGTGTGCCTCCCGAGTGGGGAGAGGAGCGCGGGGTGCGTTCGCTGGCTCTCGCTCGTTTCGTGATGGGGCCGCCGAACCCGGGCTCGGCGTTTGAGTAGCGGCAGACGGCATCCCGGGCGCGCGCCGTCTCCGGATCCACGGGACCGATGCCGGCGGATGGCCGACTGCACGGTTGTCCCCGGGCCGGGTACGTCCATAAGAGAACCGCTCCGGCTCCCCGGTAAGAAGGGAGCACGGAGGATGTCTCCGGCCACACGGGTCGGCACGGTTGTTGAGGGGTTGTACGGATGACGAGCACAGAACGTGACCAGGAGAAGCAAGCGGCGACGGGACGTTTCGAGGGCCGGCGAATTTTGGTGACGGGGGGTTCCAGGGGGCTGGGCGAGCACGTCGTGCGCCTACTGCTGTCGGAAGGAGCACGAGTGGCGACGTGTGCGCGGAAGCCCGAGCCACTGGAGGCGCTTCGTAGTTCACTCGATTCGCCCGACGCACTGTTCGCACGGCCTCTGGACGTCGCTGCGCCGGAACTGCTGGAACGGTTTGTGGACGATGCCGCGTCAGCGCTGGGCGGCCTGGACGGTGTCGTCGCTTGCGCCGGTGGCGCACGTGGTCGGGGTATCGCCGAGGCAACGGCTCAAGACTGGTCGGCCACGTGGGAGATGAACGTCGGCCATGTCGCGCGGCTGGTCGCCACAAGTGCCCCGCACCTGCGGACTACTGGTGGCGGCCCGATCGTCGTGGTGGCCTCGGTCTCGGGTTGGAAGCCGGGTCCACAGGCTCAGTACGGCGCGGCGAAGGCGGCCCAGATCCACATGGTGTCGTCGTTGGCGAGGGAGCTGGCCACGGACGGCATCCGCGTGAACGCGGTCTCGCCCGGGTCGATGCTCATCCCGGGCAAGCGATGGGATCGGATGCGCCAAGAGAACCCATCGGCCTTCGACCGCTTCCGTGCCGAGTTTCCCGGGGGCGACCTGGTGCGTCCGGAGGAAGTGGCGGACGTGATCGCGTTCTTGCTTTCGGACGAATCCCGGGCGGTGACAGGAGTCAATCTCCCTGTCGACAAGGGGCAGAACGCGCCGACGCCGGAGGGGTACTGACTGAGCGGGTCAGGCCGCAGTGCCGAGTATGGGCCTAGCCCGGAGTTCGAATTCGCGCACGATCGGCTCGCCTCGGTGAGGAGCAAGTCGCGTGCGGAAGTCGCGCAGTGCCTGGACTGATCGCTCGCTGTGGACGCCGCTGAGTAGATCCAGGGCGTTGCTGGCGGTGCCGACTGCCTCGTCCAGCCTGTCCTGCTGGAGGAACGCCGTGGCGAGTACCGAGCGGCTGATCGCCTGGCGGCGGCGCCGGTCGCTGTTTGCCTCCACCGACGCGCTCGCGAGGCGCTCGGCCTGGGCTGCCTCGCCGAGGTCACGGTGGACCAGGGCGGCCTCGGCTTCCAGATAGTGGTGGTCCAGAAAGCGGACCCACGGCGATTCCTCGGCCGGCCCCCGGCTGGTGTCCAGTCCCCTGCCAGCCGCGTGGAGCGAAGCCGTGGCCTGGCGCGTGTCGCCGAGAGCGGCATAACCGCGGGCGGCCATGGCGTGCAGCCGCATGAGGCCCAGCGGGCTGCCCGACGACTTGGCGGTCGCGATGCCCGCTCGGGCGAGCGAGACGCCTTCAGCGGGGTTGCCGAGGCTGGTGGCGAGGTGGGACATGCCTGCCAGGATCTGTCCGCCGAGCACCCGGTCGCCGCCTTCGGCGCACAGTCTGAGTGCCTGGATCATGTAGCGCTCGGCGAGTCCGTAGTCGGCGGTATCGTACGAGCACCAGCCAGCGGTCGCCGCCATCTTCGCGGCCGACGTGTACAGGAGTCGGCGCTGGTGGCTGGGCATGTTGCGCTGTTGCAGCATGGGTGCGAGCTGGGTGCTCAGGTAGTGCACGATGCTCGCTCGGACTCCGCCACCACCGAAGCGGTTGTCCATCTCGTCGAACATTTCGATCATCGACTGGACCTGCTCGACGGGGCCTCCGTCGGCGACAGCGGCTAGGCGTGGGGCCTGATCGTCCTCAAGGAGCCAGAGGAGCCACTGCCGCTGGGGATCCATGAGAGCCGTCGCGACGAACGGCACGGCCCCGAGCAGGCTGCGCCGCGAAATGTCGGTGGAGCCTAGCTCCGCGAGCGTGTGCAGTGTTTCACCCACGTCTTCACGGTACGTCAAGGCCCGTGCAACGACCGGCCGCTGGCCCTGCTCTGGGAACCCGAGGTCGACAGGCGCGATGGGGCGTCCTAAGAAGTCGGCCAGGGCAGCGGCGATGAATTCCGGGGCGCGATCACGAGGCGTCATACCTTGCAGCCACCGGGTCACGGACGCCTTGTCGTATCGCGTGACCACGCCCTGCAGCGCGGCCAGTTCGTTGACCTTGCGGGCAAGGGCGGCATGCGAACGACCGGACTCCGAGATCACAGCCGCGAGCGCGGCGTTGGTCTCGCCGGTCCCCCTTGCACTTCCCATGCGTAGATGATGCCTTGTCGATCACGCTCTGTCCCAGCCTTTCGACACAGGGGCATGAAAGAACAACCTCCGTACAACCGAACAACCCCGCTGCCCCCTCCTCGGATTCGGTGACAGCATTGAGACTGGGAGGGCTGCGGGCCGACCGTCCCTCCCAGCGAGGACGCTGCTGGAACGTCGCCGATGCCCTCAGCACCGGAGGGAGAACACCATGCAGCCAGTAGTCGTGTTGGACTGCTTCACCGTCGAGCCGAGCGGTCTCGGCGTACCGCCGTACCTGTCGACCTACGTCCGGAACGCCTGGTCGGCACTGCGTCGGGCAAGGCCGGAGGCGGACGTCCGGTATGTGACCATCGACGACGTCCGCTGGTGTCTCACTGGCGGAAGGCCCACCGTCGAACCGCCCCAGAGCGATCCGTTCACGTACTCGACCACGGTCAACCGGGACTCCGCCATTCAGCTTCTGCGGGATGCCGAGATCGTGGTCGTCATCGCCGGAGACGCCGTTCCCTCCGTCCATCTGCACGCTGTGAACGGGTCGTTCGCGGAGATCGCCCGTGCGCTCGCCTGTGCACGAGGCCGTCGGTACCTCCTCGGGCCGTTGTCCACTTACGCCCTGGCCGCTCCTGCGGAGTACGCCGGGCTGTTCGACGCCGTCCACACCCACACGGTGACGTCCGGCGACCTCCTGCTCGGTAGCCACCGCCCCGCCGCTTACGGGCAGATGCAGCGCGAGCGCGACTCCTTCACCGGCCTCGTCGAGCAGACGCCCTGGCGGCCGATCGCCGAGCTGGAGCTGTACCGCGGCTGTACCCGGCGCAAATTCTGCGACTTCTGCAACGAGCCAGCGAAGTCCCCTCTCGTCGCCTTCCGCGAGGTTGACGATGTCGTCGCCGAGGCTGCCCAGCTCTACGCCGCTGGCGTCCGGAACTTCCGACTCGGGCAGCAGACCTGCTTCTTCTCCTATCGCAACCGGGACGAGGACGCGATCCGCGCCCTGCTTGGCGGTATCCGGGAGCGCTGCCCCGAGCTGGAAGTGCTCCACATCGACAACGCGGACCCCCTCGCTGTGGCCGCGCCGGTCGGCCTGCGCATCGCCAAGCTGGTGGCGGACTACTGCACCGAGGGCAACTGCGCGCCGATGGGCATCGAAAGCTTCGACCCGGTAGTCATCGCGAGGAACACCCTCACCTGCACGCCCGAGATCCTGACGCGGGCCGTCGAACACGTGAACGAGGCGGGCGCCGCCCGTGGTCCCGGTGGTCTGCCGATGCTGCTCCCGGGCCTGAACCTGATCTACGGTCTGCCCGGCGAGACCCACGGTACCCACGTGGCAAATCTCCGGGGCCTGGCGGAGATTCTCGATGCCGGCCTTCTGTGCCATCGGACGAACGTCCGCCTGGCACGGGCCTTCCCCGGTACACCGCTGGCCGCGCTCGGCGAGCTGGAGCCGCTGCCCTCGGCGGAGCACTTCCCCTCCTGGAAGGCGGACATCGACTTCACCTGGGATCAGCCGATGAAGGAGCGGGTCTACCCAACTGGTTTGCACGTGCCCGGACTTCACAGCTACTTCATCGGCCAGGGCGGCACCTGGTGGCGACGGCTGGGCTCGTACTCGATCCAGATCGTCGAGCGCGATGCGGCGGTGCCGCTCGGCACTACTGGCGACCTGAAGGTGACCGGCCATGCACCTCGCATGATCTACGGAGAACGTGTTGCATCCGCTTCGTGACGGGACGCTCGCGACGTTGGCAGCTCTGGATGCGGCGGCGGACCGCACCATCCGTGCAGGGCTGCTGCTGCCCTGGGCCAACGTCGCCGTGGAGACCGAATTGACCCGCCTCGGCCTGCGCCACACCGTCTTCCACCATGCTCGTCTCGTACCCGCGTCCAGGACGACGGCGATCGACGCCTCATTCTGGCTCGGACTGCGTGAAGCGTCAGCGCAGGCGCTGGACTCGCTGTCCCACATTCCTCTCGACGCAGTGATGCTGGCGTGCACATCAGCGGGCTTCACCGACGGTCCGCCGCTACCGGGCGGCGTGTTCACCGCCTTCGACGCCCTTCTGCGGGCTCTCGACCAGGCGGCCGTGGCACGCGTGGTACTGGTTACGCCCTACCCCGCCCTGGTGACCGAAGCGGAATCGGCGGCGTTCGCCGAGGCCGGCGTGGAGGTCTTGGCTCATGCCAGCCTGGGCCTGTCCGACGGCTATCCCGCGATCACCCCGGATCAGATCCTGTCCCTGGTGGGGCAGCTACCGCAGGAAGCGATCGGGGCTGCCGAAGCAGTGGTCTTCTCGTGCACCGGATGGCACACCCTGCCGGTGATCCCTGAACTGGAGCACCGGTTCGGCAAGCCGGTTCTCTCGTCCAACCTCGCCATGGCACTCCTGGCCACCCGAGCCCGTGCTGGAGTCTGCTCATGACGATCGAGAGAGCGAAGGCGAAGCCGCTTGAGATCCGGCGCGTCCACCGGCTGGTGGCCCGCGCCGCCGGCCTCCCGGATGTGCAGGCCGAGGTGGAGGCCAATCACAACGAGAACCGCTGGTGGCCGACGTCGATCAGCGATCCACGGGTACGGATGCTCGCCGCTGGCTGGTCCACCCGGGTCTCCTATCGAATGGTGGAGACGTACGCCCGAGTGATCGCCTCGGCGAACGCTCGTGGCTTCGATAACCTCGTTGCCGCCTCCGACGCCGAGCTTGCACCGCTTGTACGTCCCATCGGCCTGCCGCAGACCCGGATCGACTACCTCCGCTCCCTATCGGAGCTTCTCCGTGGCTGGGAGAAGGAGGGGACCGACCCGACTGGGGATGCAGTCGACTGCGATGCCTTGATCCTGGACTTCGCCACGCGGGTGCGAGGCGCGTCCTACAAGGTCGCCCAGTGCGCACTGCTCACCGCCCGCGGGTATCACTGCGGCATCATCCCAGTGGACTCCGGCATGGTCACCAAGCTCGCACCCGCGTTGGGCCTCGTCCTTCCGACGGGAGCCGTGGCACACGAACGTATGCGGCACGTTCTTGAAGCGACCGTGCACGCCCGCTCAGCCGAGTTCCGCTCGCTGGTCACCGACAACGAGTACCAGGTGACCATCCCCGAGGGGGCGGAGCCAACCTGGTTCGCACACCTCGTCTTGATCTACTTCAAGCGCCTGTACCTGAACGGTTCCGCTCCGCAGCTCTGCCGTCGGCGACCGGTCTGCTCGAAGGTCGTCGACTGCGCACATTGTGCCCGCCGTGCTTGACCTTCTGGAGGACACAGTGGAACGGCTTGACGTGATCGGCAACATCAGCCGGGACCGGACCCGTTATCCCGATCAGCGTGGTGGATCCCGGCTCGGCGGTGCGGCCCTGTTCGTGTCCCTGGCGGCGGCAAGGGCCGGCCGCCGGGCGGCCCCGGTCTGCGTTCTCGGAGGCGATCTCGCACATCTTCCGGAGTCGCCGGGTCTGGACACGCTCGACTGGACGGCCCGGATCCAGGTCGACGGCGTGTCCACCACCTTCGACTTGCAGTACGACCTGCAAGGCGCGCTGGTGGAAGTACGCACGGACTATGGCGTGGCCGAGGGCCTGACCGAGCATGCACTCAGGCACGTGGACCAGCACCCGGGCGGCACCTACCACGTCTGCTGCCGCCGGCCGCTGGACGTGGCGGCAGTGCTCGACCGACTCGCCGCGAACGGGAGCGACTTCAGCGTGGACTTCTTCCTGCCGAGCGCGGAGGACATGATCCGCGCTGCCGCCCTCTGGCTGCCGAAGGCGACCACGCTGTTCGTCAACGCCGCCGAGCACCGGCTTCTGAAGCAAGTGATCGACTCCGGTGCGCTCCCGGAGGTGGTCATCACCGATGGCCCCCGGACCGCAGTGGTTCACCGCTTCGGGCGTCAGATCGCCTCCGCCGTTCCGCCGCCGCATCCCCCGCGCGAGGTCTCCGGCGCCGGAGACACCTTGGCCGGGACCTTTCTGGCCCATCGTTCGCAGGGTGCGACAGCCGCCCAGGCTCTGGCAAAGGCGACAGCAGCCGCAGCCAGGTACGTCGCGGCCCCGCACCTTCCGATCCCCGCGCCCCGTCGCGGCTGACCTAACGACTTGGGGGCCTCTCCCGGTGTCCGTCTACGTAGCCCACCGGCTCTTTGCCGCGCACGACCGCGCTCTCGCCGCCGACCTCGCCGATCGACTCGCCGCGAAAGTCGGTCCGGATCGCGTCTTCCTGCCGTTCTGCGACACCGACGAGGAGGACCTGGTCGCCGAGGTCAAGGGGCGCCGCCTGTTCGAGCTGGACCGCGAACGCCTGGGCCGCCTCGACGCCATGGTCGCCATCCTGCACGGCCCGAGCCTTGACGACGGGGTCTGTATGGAGATCGGATACGCCGCTGCTTCGGGCGTCCCGGTCATCGTGGTCACGACCGACTTCCAGACCTACTCGCTGACCGAGGCCGGCCCTCGCCTCGAATTCCCCGACCCTCTCCTCCAGGCCGTGGCCACACGCATCGTGCGCGTCACCAAGCTCGGACCGCCAACCCTGCCGTCGACTCCGCCCCAGTCCCGCTTCCCGGGCTTCCAGACGCGCAACGTGACCCAGACACACACGGCACTCGACGCAGCCGTCGACGCGCTGCTCGACCTCCCGGATCGTGGTCCCCGTCTCGTGGGTGCACCTCCCGTGATCGGCGCACCCGTCTACGTCGAAGCATCGCCGTACACGGCATGGGGTCGAGATCATTTGGCCAAAGCATGTGTCGACGCTGGCCACACGGTGGTGGTGCCCCAGCGCTTCACAGCGTCGGACCCAGTAGCAGGGGCCCTGGCGGACCTGACCGCGGTGTGCTCGGCTGCTCGGCTACTGGCCGACGTCTCCGGCGCTGAAACGCCGCCCGGAGCAGCCCTGCTCATAGGTGCTGCTGCGGCCAGCGGCGTACGGATCGCGGCCTTCCAACCGCGCCCGACGTTCACGCACGCCCGTGGCCGGGAGCCAAACTGGCGGAACCTCATGATCCAGTACGCCGCCGACGCTCACCTCGACAACGGCGACGCCGTCCTGTCCTGGCTGGCCGCATGAACCTCGACGAGATCGCCGGCGAGTACCGGACCTTGGTCCTGGAAGGCTGCGACGGAGTCGGTAAGAGCACGCTCGGAGAACGCTTATCGACGGACCACGGCTTCGTCGTAGTGCACTCCCCGAAGACGCCCGACCATCTCGACCTGGCCACCCGCTACAGGGACATCCTCGCCGGCCCCGGACGGATCCTCTTCGACCGGTGCTTCATCAGCGAACTCGTCTACGGCCCCCTTCACCGGGGCCGGTCCCGGATCAACTGGAGCCAGGCGATCGACCTGGCCGAGAGCGTCATCGAGCGTTCCGGCGTGCTCGTCCACCTGACCGCACCGCCAGCCGTCATCCGCCAGCGACTCCTCCTGCGCGATGGCGAGGCGATCAGCCTGGAGGAGGTGTCCGCGCTGGTGACAGGGTACGACAGGGTCTTCTCCACCCTCGCCGACTACACCCGCGTGCTCACCATCGACACCACGGCCCTCGAACTCCCTTCGGCAGGGTGACGGCCTACCGAAGCCAGCACACCGACACGCTGCTCCCGCTAGGCTTCGAAGGCACCTGCTGTACCGCCGCTGGAGGAGTCTTGGAGATCGGGTCCGCCCAGAAGCTTGCCTGGGAAAACAAGACCCTAAAGGGGTTCAACACCACTGACGTGGCCTTGGAGTTCGGCCTTCTTACCGCCGAGGTCGGAGAAGCCTTCACCGCCTGGCGCAAGGGACTGCCCGATCTCGGGGAAGAACTGGCCGACGTCTTCCTCTACTTGACGGCCCTGGCCGAGATGAACGGTGTGGACCTGGACGCCGAGGTCGCCCGGAAGATCGAAAAGAACACGCGGCGTACATACGAGCGGAACGAGCATGGGGCTCAGATCCGGACGAGCGACGTCTAAGTCTTTCACTGATCCCAGCTCGCGTGAGCGACGACGGCGGACCCCCGACACCTTGGGTTCCAGTGGTCGTTGCAACACCGCCTGGTTTTCAGGTGGTGAGTAGATCACGTAGACGCTCGGCTGGAGTACTCCAGCCGAGCGTCTTGCGTGGGCGGCCGTTGAGTTCCTGGGCGAC
>NZ_JASITA010000041.1 GCF_030063415.1 Streptomyces sp. H27-C3
TGGGACCTCCGCCTCCGGCGTTGTCGTCAGTCGCGATGGCTCCGCCATCACTCCCTCCTCCGCCTTGGATTCGAAGGCCCCAGACGTCGCTCCTTCTCCCACTGTCAATCGCGGGTGAGGTCGTTACGGCCGTGGGTCGGGAACCGGCTCTTCCGCCACGCCGGTCGGCACGCTCGTGCGGCCGGCCGAGCGCAGTACACCCGCCCCCACCACCAGGCCGAACGCCAGCACCGTGACCAGCCCGAAGGACACCACCAGCGAGGTCGCGTCGGCGACCGCGCCGATCGCCGACGGGGCGATCAGCCCGGACGTGTACGTGATGGTCGCGACGCCCGCGATGGCCTGGCTCGGGTTGGGCCCACTGCGGCCGGCCGCCGCGAAGGCCAGCGGAACGACGACCGCGACGCCCAGCCCGACGAGCCCGAAACCGGCCAGTGCGACCGCCGGATGGGGGGCCAGCACGACCAGCGCGCCGCCGATGGTCGCCGTGACGCCGCCCACCCGGACCGTGCGGACCGGACCGAATCGGTCGACCACCTTGTCCCCGGCGAACCGTGCCACGGCCATGGTCAGCGCGAAGGCGGTGGTCGACGCGGCCGCGAGACCCGGCGAGGTCTCCAGTACGTCCCGCAGATACACCGCCGACCAGTCCAGGCTGGCGCCCTCCGCGAAGACCGCGCAGAAGCCGATCGCGCCGATGGCCAGCGCCGACTTCGGCGGCAGCGCGAAGCGCGGCGGAGTCACCTCGTCGGGGGTGCTGCGCAGGTCGAGTACGTGCCGGCAGGCGACCAGACCGAGCACCGTGAGTGCGGCGGCGGCGAGGGTGTGGTGCAGCCGGGCGTCGCTGCCCAGATGGGCGGCGACCGTCCCGGCGGCCGATCCGATCAGTGCGCCCGCGCTCCACATGCCGTGCAGCCCCGACATGATGGACCGGTCGAGTCGGTTCTCGACCTCGACGCCCAGGGCGTTCATCGCCACGTCCGACATGCCCGCCGTCGCGCCGTACACGAAGAGAACGGCGCACAGGGTGAGCAGATTGGGTGCGAGTGCGGGCAGGGCCAGCGCGAGCGTCCACAGGGTGAGCAGCCCGCGCAGCGCGGTGCGTGCCCCGAAGCGGTGACTGATCGCACCGGCCAGTGGCATCGCCACCGAGGCGCCGATGGCGGGGAAGGCGAGCGCGAGGCCCAACTGTCCCGCGCCGACCGACGCGTGGTCCGCGATCCACGGGATCCGGGTGGCGAAGCTGCCTGTGACGGCGCCGTGCACACAGAAGACGGCGGCCACGGCGATCCGTGCCTGCCTCAACTGCTGCTGACTGAAGACCTTCTCGCCTGCCATACGTCCGCGCCCTCCCCGATCCTTGTTCCGCCCGTTCGTCCAGCGTGCGGCCGTAAACTATCAGGAACCCTGCCTGATAAATAGGTGGAACAAATCTGAGAGGATCCGTGGCATGCCCGCATCACCGAGCACTGCCCGGGCCATCAACGACCGGTCCGCCCTTCGACTGCTCCAGGACGAGGGGCCACTGACGGCAGGACAGCTGAAGAAACTCACCGGACTGTCCCGCCCCAGCGTCGCCGACCTGGTGGAGCGGCTGCGGAGCTCCGGCCTCATCACGGTCGTGGGCGAAGCGGGTGCGCAGCGGCGCGGGCCCAACGCCCGGCTGTACGGGATCGTGGCCGACCGGGCGCATCTCGCCGCGCTCGACGTCAGGACCCGGGGCGTCACCGTCGTGGTCGCGGATCTGCTCGGCACGACCCTCGCCGAGGCGACCCTGCCGATCGACGAGAACGCCACCGGCACCGGCACCGGCCCGGCCGTGGAACAGGCCGTGGCGCTCCTTGAACGCACCGCCCGCCGGGCCGGCGCGGAGCGGCTGCACAGCGTCGGCATCGGCGCGCCGGGGCTGATCGACCCCGCCACCGGTGAGCTGCGCGACACCACCGGGCTGCCCGCCTGGCACCGCAGACTGGTCGCCGCCCTGCGGGAACGCCTGCCGGCCACCGTGCTCGTGGAGAACGAGACCAACCTCGCGGCCGTGGCGGAGCAGCGGCTCGGCGCGGCCCGTGACCGCGACACCTTCGTACTGTTCTGGCTCGGCCACGGGGTGGGCGCGGCCCTCTTCCTGGACGGCAGGCTCCGCCGCGGGGCCTCCGGCGGAGCGGGCGAGATCGGCTTCCTGCCGGTGCCCGGCACCGTCGGGCTGCCCTCGGCCACCGGCTGCGACGGCGGCTTCCACTCCCTGGTGTCGGGCGCCGCCGTCGCCGAACTCGCCCTGCGGAGCGGCATCGAGACGGACGGCGGAACCTCGGCGGCGGCCGGTGTGCGGGCCGCCCTGGCAGCCGGCCCGCACGGCGAGCCCCTCCTCGACGCGCTCGCCCAGCGCCTCGCGATCGGGGCGGCGGCCGTCACCGCGGTCCTCGACCCCGGCTGCGTCCTGCTGGGCGGCGAGATCGGTCACGCGGGTGGCGCGGCGCTGGCCGACCGGGTGGCCGACCGGCTGGCCGGGCTCTCGCCGCTGCGCACGGAGGTGCGGGCGGGGGAACTGGGCGACGGGGCGGTGCTGCGGGGGGCGCTGCTGACGGCCAGGGACGCGGCCCAGGACGATGTGTTCGCCCCCGGGGCCGGGTGACCCGCCGGGCGGCCCGGCCGGGACCCGGCGACGGCAAGGGCCGGGTGCCCGCCGCCGGGCGCCGGTCGTGGGGGCCGACGGGCATCGAGTGCCCGCGGGTGCCCACCTCCGACTAGTACCCCGCCCTCCGGTGCGCGCACACCACAGGCCGCCCGTGTGAGCCAGGCCACAGGTGGTTCATGTATGGCCGACGATCAGGCGTGGCAGACTGGCCATGTACCAGTAGCAGCGCACTCCGGGGTCGGTGTAATTCCGAACCGGCGGTTATAGTCCGCGACCCGGTCACCTCCAGTGACCGGTTGAACAGGTGAAATTCCTGTACCGACGGTGAAAGTCCGGATGGGAGGCAGTGCGCGGCGGGCCCTCACAGGTCTTCGGTACGCCGCTGTCGGCGTTTCGTCCCACGGGCGATCCGTATTTCCGGCCTCGGTGTCGCCGTCTCCGACCAGTGGTGTTCCCGTTCTTCTGTCGTCATTGACAGGCCCCGGAGTCCGTGCCCCGTAAAGGCAGGAGGACCCGGTGGCCACCCGAGCCGCAGCCGATGAACAGGCCATGCGCCGAGCCGTTGAGCTCGCTGCGCGCGGGCTCGGCTTCACCAGTCCCAACCCGGTCGTCGGGTGTGTCGTCCTCGACGCGTCCGGGCAGCTCGCGGGCGAGGGTTTCCACCAGCGGGCGGGCGGCCCGCACGCCGAGGTCCACGCACTGCGGGCAGCGGGCGAGCGGGCCCGCGGCGGCACGGCTTACGTCACCCTCGAACCCTGCAACCACACCGGCCGCACCGGCCCCTGCGTCCAGGCGCTGATCGCCGCCGGAATCACCCGCGTCCTGTACGCCGTCGGCGACCCGAACCCGCAGGCCACCGGTGGTGGCGACACCCTGCGCGCGGCCGGCGTCGAGACCCAGGATGGCCTACTCGCCGCCGAGGCCGAGGCCGGCAATGCCGCGTGGCTCACCTCCGTACGGCGCGGCCGGCCGCACGTGCGGTGGAAGTACGCCGCGACCCTGGACGGCCGGATCGCCGCCGCCGACTCCACCAGCCGCTGGATCAGTTCCGCCGAGTCCCGCGCCGACGTCCACCGGCTGCGCGCCGAGGCCGACGCGGTCGTCGTCGGCTCCGGCACGATGCGCGCCGACGACCCGCACCTCGCCGTCCGCGGCATCGAGGGCGCCGCCCAGCCGCTGCGCGTCGTCGTCGACACCTCAGCCACCGCCGTCAAGCCCGGCGCCCGCGTCCTGGACGATGCCGCGCCCACCCTGATCGCGGTGGCGGACGACGCCGACACGGGGCATCTGCCGCACGCCGATGTGCTGCGGCTGCCGCGCACCGCGACCGGCCTGGACATCCCCGCGCTGCTCGCCGCCCTGCACGCCCGCGGTGTCGTCTCCGTGCTCCTCGAAGGCGGCCCGACGCTCGCCGGGGCCTTCGTCGCGGCAGGCGCCGTCGACGCCGTCACCGGCTACATCGCCCCGGTGCTGCTCGGCGCGGGCCCCGCCGCCCTCGGCGACGCCGGAATCACCACCCTTACCGAGGCGTTGCGGCTCGATGTGACCGAGACCGTCCGCATCGGCCCCGACCTGCGTATCACTGCCACACCGAAGGAGCGCTGAGCGTGTTCACCGGAATCGTCGAAGAACTGGGTGAGATCACCGCCGTCGAGAACCTCGGCGACGCCTCCCGCTTCCGCCTGCGCGGCCCCGTCGTCATCGAAGGCGCGAAGCACGGCGACTCCATCGCCGTCAACGGTGTCTGTCTCACCGTCGTCGACTTCGGGGACGGTGAGTTCACCGCGGACGTGATGGCCGAAACGCTGAAGCGCTCCAGCCTCGGCGCGCTCGCCGTCGGCTCGCGCGTCAACCTGGAGCGCCCCATGGCGCTCGGCGGACGCCTCGGCGGACACCTCGTCCAGGGCCATGTGGACGGCACCGGCACCATCGTCGGCCGCGAGCCCTCCGAGCACTGGGAGATCGTCAAGGTCTCGCTCCCCGCGGACCTCTCCCGCTATGTGGTGGAGAAGGGCTCGATCACCGTCGACGGGGTGAGCCTCACCGTCGTCGACGCGGGAGCCGACCACTTCACCATCAGCCTCATCCCCACCACCCTTGCCCTGACCACGCTCGGCATCAAGAAGGCCGGCGACCCGGTCAACCTCGAAGTGGACGTACTCGCCAAGTACGTCGAGCGGCTGCTCGGCGCGGACCGGAAGGAGACCGTGAAGTGAGCGGCGTTTCCTGGCTCAACAGCGAGGCCTTCACGGCCTTCGGGCAGCACATCATGTGGTCCGACATGATCGGCAACACCATCGGCCTGATCGCGCTCGCGCTCGGCTGGCGCCGCTCCATATGGACTTGGCCCGCCCAGTTCCTGTCCGGCGTGATCCTGGTCGCCGCGTACTCCTCGGCGAACCTCAGCGGCGGCGTCGGCAAGCAGCTGCTGGTCATCGGCGTCGCCCTGTGGGGCTGGCGGATGTGGCAGCGCGGCAGGCAGCAGGCCCAGGACGGGTCGATCGCCGTCCGCTTCGCCACCTGGCGCGAGCGCGGCCTGCTGGTTGCCGCGGCGGTCGTGGGCACTCTCGCAGTCGGCGGGCTCTTCACCCTGTACCCGTCGCTGTCCTGGAGCCCCTGGGCCGACGCGTACATCTTCGTCGGCACGCTCGTCGCGATGGTCGCCCAGGCTCGTGGCCTGGTCGAGTTCTGGTTCGCCTGGCTGCTGGTCGACCTCGTCGGCGTACCGCTCGCCTTCAACAGCGGACTGGCCTTCTCCGGATTCGTGTACGTCGTTTACCTCGCCCTTGTCCTCTGGGGTGCCTACGACTGGTGGCAACGCTCGCGTGCGAGCGTGCGGCCCGCCCTGGAAGGAGCTGCAGCATGACCACTGCCCTGCCCACCTGGTACAGCACCGACAACGTCGAGGACCTCGCTCTCGACCCGGTCGAACGAGCGATCCGCGACATCGCGGCGGGCCGTCCCGTCGTCGTGGTGGACGACGAGAACCGGGAGAACGAGGGCGACCTCGTCATCGCGGCCGAGAAGGCCACCCCCGAGATCGTCGCCTTCATGATGAGCGAGTGCCGCGGCCTGATCTGCGCCCCGATGGAGGGCGACGAGCTGGAGCGGCTCGACCTCCCCCAGATGGTGGAGAACAACACCGAGTCGATGCGTACGGCGTTCACCGTCTCCGTCGACGCGAGCCCCGCGCACGGCGTGAGCACCGGCATCTCCGCCGCGGACCGCGCCACCACGCTGCGGCTGCTGGCGGGCGGCGAGAGTGCCGCGGGCGACTTCGTCCGCCCCGGCCATGTCTTCCCGCTGCGCGCCAAGCCCGGCGGCGTACTCGTCCGCAACGGCCACACCGAGGCCGCCGTGGACCTGGCCAGGCTCGCCGGCCTGCGCCCGGCCGGCGCGATCGTGGAGATCGCCGGTGAGGACGGGGTCATGCTGCGACTGCCCGAGCTGATCCCGTTCGCCCGCAAGCACGGCCTGACGATCATCTCCATCGAGGACCTGATCGCGTACCGCCGCACCTCGGACCCCACCGTCCGCCGCGAGGCCACGGTCCATCTCCCCACCACCTTCGGGGAGTTCACGGCGTACGGCTACCGCTCCACCGTCGACGGCGTCGAGCATGTCGCCCTCGTCCACGGCGAGATCGGCGACGGCGATGACGTCCTGGTCCGGGTCCACTCCGAGTGCCTGACCGGCGACATCTTCCACTCGCAGCGCTGCGACTGCGGCCCCCAGCTGGAGGCATCGATGCAGCGCATCACCGAGGCCGGCCGCGGCATCGTGGTCTATCTGCGCGGCCACGAGGGGCGCGGCATCGGGCTGCTGTCCAAGCTGCGCGCGTACGAACTCCAGGAGCTCGGCCGCGACACCCTGGACGCCAACCTCGAACTGGGGCTGCCCGCCGACGCCCGCGACTACGCGGCGGGCGCGCAGATTCTGGAGGATCTCGGCGTACACAGCCTCAGGCTGATGACCAACAACCCGGACAAGACCGCCGCGCTCGTACGACACGGGCTCAAGGTCACCCAGCGCGAGCCCATGCCGGTCCAGGCGGGCGAGCACAATCTGCGGTACCTGCGGACCAAGCGGGACCGGATGGGGCACGACCTGCCCTGGCTGGACCCGGCCGTGTCCACCTGCGGAAACCAGTAACCACCACCAGCACACCGTCATGAGTAAGCACGAGCACCGAGGAGAGCTGTGAGCGGCAAGGGCGCACCCGTACTGAGCGTGAAGAACTGCGGAGACCTGCGGGTGGCAGTGATCGCGGCCCTGTGGCACGAGAAGGTCATGGACGGCCTCGTCGACGGCGCCCTGCGCGCCCTGCACGAGCTGGGCATCGACGAGCCGACCGTCCTGCGCGTCCCCGGCAGCTTCGAGCTGCCGGTCGTCGCCAAGGTCCTCGCGGGCCGGGGCTATGACGCGATCGTCGCACTGGGCGTCGTCATCCGCGGTGGCACACCGCACTTCGAGTACGTGTGCCAGGGTGTCACCATGGGCCTGACGCAGGTCTCGGTCGACACCGGGGTTCCCATCGGATTCGGCGTGCTGACCTGCGACACCGAGCAGCAGGCGCTGGACCGCGCAGGAATCGAAGGCTCCACCGAGGACAAGGGCCACGAGGCCGTGACCGCCGCCGTCGCCACCGCGACCACGCTGCGCACCGTCGCCGAACCCTGGCGCTGAGTCGCCCCGGGCCACCCCTTACCCTAGGACCATCATGGCGAACAAAACCTTCGAAGAGCTCTTCACCGAGCTCCAGCTCAAGGCCGCCGAAGGCGACCCCTCCACCTCCCGTACCGCCGAACTGGTGGGCAAGGGAGTGCACGCGATCGGCAAGAAGGTCGTCGAGGAGGCCGCCGAGGTCTGGATGGCCGCCGAGTACGAGGGCAAGGAAGCCGCCGCCGAGGAGATCTCACAGTTGCTGTACCACGTCCAGGTGATGATGGTCGCCCGCGGAATCTCCCTCGACGACGTCTACGCCCATCTCTGAGCCCGTACACCCGTTCCCTCCACCCGAGAACTCCCTCCGCACAGAAGGACCTGACCTCATGCTGCGCATCGCCATTCCCAACAAGGGCTCCCTCTCCGGACCTGCGTCGGCGATGCTCCATGAGGCCGGCTACCAGCAGCGCAAGGAGTCGAAGGAGCTCGTCCTCGTCGACCCCGAGAACGAGGTCGAGTTCTTCTACCTCCGGCCGCGGGACATCGCGATCTATGTGAGCTCCGGCAAGCTCGACATCGGCATCACCGGACGCGACCTGCTGCTCGACTCCGGGGCCAGTGCCGAGGAGATCCTCCAGCTCGGCTTCGCCCGCTCGACCTTCAGGTACGCCACCCGGCCGGGCACCGCCCAGGGCGTCCAGGACTTCGGCGGCATGACCGTCGCCACCTCCTACGAGGGCATCGTCGCCAAGCACCTCGCCGACAACGGCATCGACGCCGCCGTCGTGCACCTTGACGGCGCGGTCGAGACCGCCATCGAGCTGGGCGTCGCCCAGGTCATCGCGGACGTCGTGGAGACCGGCACCAGCCTGCGCAACGCGGGCCTCGAAGTGATCGGCGAGCCGATCATGAAGTCGGAGGCGGTCGTGATCCGCCGCACCGGCGCCCCCGCCGAAGACGCCAAGGTGCAGCAGTTCCTGCGCCGTCTGCAGGGCGTCCTGGTGGCCCGCAGCTACGTGATGATGGACTACGACTGCCGCGCCGAGCACCTCGAAGCGGCCGTCGCCCTCACCCCGGGGCTGGAGTCGCCGACCATCTCGCCGCTGCACAACGAGGGCTGGGTCGCGGTCCGTTCGATGGTCCCCGCCCGGGACTCCCAGCGCGTCATGGACGACCTGTACGAGATCGGCGCCCGCGCCATCCTCACCACGGCCATCCACGCCTGCCGTCTCTGACCGAGGTACGCCCGGCGCCCCCGCTCCACCCCGCCCGAAGGAATCCGGCCACCGTGTCACACCCCGAACTCCCCATCCTGCCGGTCACGTTCCGGCCGACCCGCACCCGGGCCGTCCTGCTGACCGTCGGGGCGGCGATGTTCGCCGTCATCACGGCGATCGCACTGCTCCTGGAAACCCTGTCGCCGGGGGAGCGGGTCAGCTTCATCTTCACCGCGCTGCTGCTCTTCGGCGTCATGCTGCTGCTGAGCCGCCCCAAGGTGGAGGCCGACGAGGCTGGGGTCACGGTCGTCAACCTCACCACCAGGCGCCGGCTGGAGTGGGCCGAGATCGTGAAGGTCAACCTGCGTCCCGGCGACGCCTGGGTCTTCCTCGACCTGAGCGACGGCACCAGCCTGCCGGCCCTCGGCATCCAGCCCGGCATCGCCAAGGAGCAGGCCATCCGGGACGCCCGCGCGCTGCGCGCCCTGGCGGAATCCCGCGGCTCGGGCACACACGCCGACTGAGCCCCACCCGGCTCGCCGCACCAATGATTACTCTGTTGACTGTGGCGCCGAGAGCGCCCCGCCCCGCACCGAACGGCCGCACCTGGGCCGCGGGGCACCTGCGACCCAAGGAGTGACTCCCTCCAGCAATGGACGGATCGTCCGGTAGTACCTGCGCCGCCCCCTCTTCGGAGTCGGCGGCATGACCATCCCGCTAGTGCTGCTCGCCGCAGCCTTCCTCCTCATCCTCGCCAACGGGTTCTTCGTGGCCGCCGAATTCGGCCTGGTCACCGTGGAGCGGCCGGACGCCGAGCGCGCCGCGGCGGCGGGTGACCGGCGGGCCCGTACCGTCGTCACCGCGCTGCGCGAGCTGTCCTTCCAGCTCTCCGGCACCCAACTCGGCATCACGATCACCTCCCTGGTGGTCGGCATGCTCGCCGAGCCCGCGCTGGCCCACCTCCTCGCAGGCCCCTTCACCGCCGTCGGCGTCCCCGAGGGCGCCGTGTCCGGCATCTCCGTCGTGGTCGGCATGCTGCTCGCCTCCGCCGTCCAGATGGTGATCGGCGAGCTCGTCCCGAAGAACTGGGCGATCTCCAGGCCCCTGCAGGTCGCGCGATTCGTCGCCGGCCCGCAGTACCTGTTCTCGACCGTCTTCCGGCCGGTGATCTCCCTCCTCAACTCCGTCGCCAACCGCCTCGTGCGGATGCTGGGCGTCGAGCCCACCGACGAGCTGGCATCCGCCCGTACCCCGGGAGAACTCGTCTCGCTCGCCCGCCACTCGGCGCTGGCCGGCACGCTGGAACAGGACACCGCCGATCTGTTCGTACGGGCCCTCTCGCTCGGCGGGCTCACCGCGCAGCACGTCATGACGCCGCGGGTGAAGGTCAGCGCCCTGCAGTCCTCCGCGACCGCGGCGGACGTCCTCAACCTCACCCGGGCCACCGGCCTGTCCCGCTTCCCGGTCTACCGGGAGCGCATCGACGAGATCGTGGGCATGGTCCACCTCAAGGACGCGCTCGCCGTGCCGGTGGACGAGCGGCTGCGGACCCCGGTGTACCGGGTCGCGGTCCCGCCGCTCCTGGTGCCCGAGACCCTGCCCGTCCAGCAGCTGCTCGACCGGCTGCGCAGCGAGCAGCCGATCGCCGTCGTCGTCGACGAGTACGGCGGCACGGCCGGGGTCGTCACCCTGGAGGACATTGTCGAGGAGCTCGTCGGAGAGGTCAGGGACGAGCACGACGACGAGGGCGCCGAGCGGCCGGAGCTCGCCGCGGTGCCCGCCGAGGACGGCCAGGCAGCCTGGGAGGCCGAGGGCAGCTGCCGGGTCGTCGGCCTGCGGCGCATCGGCCTCGAAGTCCCCGATGGCCCGTATGAGACCGTGGCCGGTCTTGTGGCCGATCTGCTGGGGCGCATCCCCGCCCCCGGGGACCGGGCCGAACTGCCCGGCTGGCGCCTGTGCGTGCGGCAGGTGGACCGCCACCGCGCCGAGCGGGTCCGTCTTGTCCGTACCGTGCAGGTCCCGGAGGTTGTGCGATGAACGTGCTGCACCTGTTGTTCGCCGTGCTGCTGGTCCTGGCGAACGGGTTCTTCGTCGGCGCCGAGTTCGCGCTCATCTCCGTACGCCGCAGCCAGATCGAACCGCTCGCGGCCGGCGGCTCCGCACGCGCCAGGAAAGTCCTGCACGGCCTGGAGCGCCTTCCGCAGATGATGGCGGCGGCGCAGTTCGGCATCACGATCTGCTCGCTGACGCTTGGCGCGGTGGCGGAGCCGACCGTCGCGCGTCTGCTGGAGCCCGCCTTCCACGCGGTGCACCTGCCCGAAGGGCTGATTCATCCCCTCGGATTCATGATCGCGTTGGTCGTGGTCGTCGTCCTGCACCTCGTCATCGGCGAGATGGTCCCCAAGAACCTCGCCATGGCCGCTCCCGAGAAGACCGCACTGTGGCTCAGCCCCGGCCTGGTCGGCTTCGCGCGGCTGTGCCGCCCGGTGACGGCGGGGCTCGGCGCGTGTGCGCGTCTGGTGCTGCGGCTGTTCCGCGTCGAGCCCAGGGACGAGGTCGAGTCGGTCTTCACCAGTGAGCAGCTGAACCGCCTCGTCGAGGACTCGGGGCAGGCCGGACTGCTGGAGCCGGGGGAGCAGGAACGCCTGGAGGACGCGCTGGAACTGGGCAGCCTCCTGGTCACCGACGTCCTGCTCGACCGGGCCTCCCTGATCACCGTGGACGCCTCGGTCACACCCCGCGAGATCGAGGAGCTCACGGTCAGAACCGGCTACTCGCGCTTCCCGGTGTGCGCCGACGGCGGTGCCTTCATGGGCTACCTGCACGTCAAGGACGTACTGGACCTGGAGGAGACCGGGCGGGCCGTGCCCCAGCGGATCTGGCGTCCGATGGCCGTTCTCAGTGCGGAGCTGCCGCTGGACGACGCCCTGACCGTGATGCGGCGCGCCGCGACGCATCTGGCGCAGGTCGCGGACGGATCGGGGCGGGTGCTCGGCCTTGTCGCGCTGGAGGACGTCCTGGAGATGCTGGTGGGAGAGGTACGCGATCCCGCCCACCGGGTGGTGGTGCCCCGGCTGCCCCGGGACACCACTCCGGCAGTGGGGAACGCCGCCGATCAGGTGGCCCTGGTCGGGTGACGTCGGCCGGTGTGCGTGCCCCGTCCGGGTCACGCGCACCGGCCGTCACAGCAGGGGCGGTTCCTGCTTGCCGCGCCCCACCGGACCGCGGCCCGACAGCACCTCGCCGTACGCCTGCATCAGATCCGGCAGCCGCAGCGTGGACAGGTCGTCGCGGGTGGGGGTGGCCGGGTAGCCGGAGAGTCTCAGGTCCCGGTACGCGCAGCTCTTCTCGTACAGCGTGCGCAGGAACCGGCCGTTGCCGAGCTCGTCGATCCAGCTCTGGTCGACGACGTGTCCGCTGATGCTGCGCAGCTCCTCCAGCGCCTCCTCGTCCCACACGTCACCGTTCTCGGCGGCCAGCACCCCGCCGATGGCGGTCAGCTCCAGCGGGCGGTAGCTGGGGAAGTCGACGCGGGTGGTGAAGCGTGAGGAGAGCCCGGGATTGACCGCCAGCAGGCGGTCCATGCCCTCCGGGTATCCGGCCAGGATGACGACCAGATGGTCCCGGTTGTCCTCGGCGCGCTTGAGGAGCACCTGAAGGGCCTCGTCGCCGTACGCGTCGCCCTTGCTGTAACCGGTGTTGGAGAGGCTGTACGCCTCGTCGACGAACAGCACCCCGCCGAGCGCCGAGTCGATCAGCTCATTGGCCTTGACCGCGGTCTGGCCGAGGAACTCGCCCACCAGGTCGGACCGTTGGGCCTCCACCAGATGGTCGCCGCCCAGCAGCCCGAGCGCGTAGAAGACCCGCCCCAGGATCCGGGCGACGGTCGTCTTGCCGGTGCCGGACGGCCCGGAAAAGACAAAGTGACGTTTCGGTGGCTGCACGGGAAGGCCCTCGCCGGACCTCAGTCGAGCCATGTTCAGCTGCGCCGAGAGCGCCTTGACCTGGCGCTTCACCGGGTCGAGGCCCACCATCCGCTCCAGCTCCGCGAGCGCCTCGGCGAGCAGCGCCGGGTCGGCCGAACCGGCCGGGAAGGACGGCACGGCCGCCCGCACCGGGATGACCGCCTTCCCCCGTACGCCATCACCCGTGACCGGCGAGACCGCGCCTCCGAGCGGCGTCTGCACCCCGTCGCCGAGCCGCAGGTCCCGGCCCTCCGGCGCGTCCGGGCCGATCAAACTGTCCGCGTCACCCGTGGCGTCCGCGGTGTCCTGGCCGAGCCCCGCCAGCGACATGGCGGCGAAGTCGGTGGAGTCCTCGTACCCGTCCCCCTCGGCGATGGCCGCCAGCCGCGCCGAGGTGTCCATGAACGCCGGGTCGACCCGGTGCACGGCCCGGTAGAGCGGCAGCGCGGCGGCGCTGCGCCCGGTGCCCTCGTGCGCGCGGGCCAGCCAGTACCGCAGCTCCTTGCGTTGCGGCTGCTCGCTGCGGCAGCGCATCAGGGCGGCCGACAGCATCGGCTCGGCCTGCCCGTACATCTCCAGACGCACCCGCGCCATGCCGCCGAAGAGCCCCGTCTCGATGCCGAGCAGCGGGTCGTCGACGAGCGGGTCCGTGTGCCGTACGAGCTGCTCCCAGTCCTTGACCAGATACGCGCGGCACGCGTGCAGAAAACGCACCTGCGGATCGGCGTCCACCGGCGGCAGGCCCGCCAGTGCCCGGTCCAGCTCGGGCACATGGCGGCCGTCGAGCCAGTGCGAGGCGTGCGCGAGCAGCAGATCGCGCGGGCTCTCCAGCACGGGCTGGACCCACCAGCCCAGCCAGTACCAGGAGTTGATGGTGTGACGGTGCCGGGCGCGCTGCTCACCGAAGCGCTCGCGGTGGCGGTACATGCGCAGCAGGGCGGTGGTCGTGTCGACGCGCAGCGCGTGCAGCCCCAGCCAGCCGTCGGCCATGCCGGGGTCCATCCGCACGGCGGCTCTGAACTCCTCCTCCGCCTGCGGATATCCGCCCATCGTGTAGGCATCGACGCCGCGCAGCCAGGCGAGGTCGGCCGGGGCGTTCACACCCTGCGTGCCGAAGTCCGTCACGTCCACCACAAACTGTGCCCCCCGTGATGTGCCGCCGGGCCGGCGCCCGTCGGCAGGTCGCAGAACCAGGTCTCAGAACCGCCGTGCCGCGGACGGGATTTGACCGCACCGAAGGGCATCGTACCTGTGCAGAGAGCTACGGCCCAAGGGTGGCGCAGGTCGATCGCACACGGTGACCGAGGGTGAGCGAATGACGCCACGGGGCGGCCCGACAGGGGCTGCGGGGGCAGAACGAAGCCCCCGATCACGGGGGAACAACCGGGGGCTTCGCGTCTACGGCGGCTCCGAAGAGCCGTACATTGAGAACGTAAGACCTGTACGCCTCCCGGGTCAAGCGGAGTTGAGGCACTCCCGGGGGCGGTTTTCAAGCCGTTCCGGAAGGCGGGGGCAGGTGGTCACGCGCAGTGACCAAAAGGGTCGGCCGCGCTGTCGCGGAGGGCCCACGGCGCCACTTGTACCCCTCCTGCCCCTCCTGCCCCTCCTGTACCAACGTATCCGCGTACGGCCGGGAGGGGTCGGCCGCGAAATGGCGCGTCTCCGCCGCTGTCCACCCGTCCCAGAAGCCGGACTGGGCCGATCCGTCCCTTCGCCGCCCCCGTGCCCAGGACTGCCGCGCGTCCAGATCCATCCACAACAGCCACGCGAGATCCGGGCGCAGTGCCTCGCGCCCCGCCCCCACACCCTCGATCAGCACCACCGGTGCGGGGTCCAGAAGGCGCGCCGGGCCGAAGCGGCGCAGCGACCAGTCGTAGGGGGCGTACCGGGCGCTCTCGCCGCGGGAGAGCGGTCCGGTCACCTGCTCGCGCAGCCGCCCGGTCCAGGCGAAGAGCTCCTCGTGCGTGGCCACGTCGTCGAGATGCAGTACGGGGGCGTCGCCAAGCGCCGCCGCGAGCCGGGCCGCGAAGGTGCTCTTGCCCGAGCCCGCGTGCCCGTCGACGGCGACCAGCCGCACCGGGCCGCAGGAGGGCGGCAGTGCGGTCAGCTGGGCGGCGAGCCGGTCGAGGTGTTCCACTCTGTCCACCCTAGGACCATCCCGGACCGGGGCGCCTCGCAGGTCACACCAGTGGTCCAAACCAATATTGGTGGGAACCACGCGGCGTCAGGTGCTGGCAGAAGTCCGCCGGAACCGGCCATAGTTGGCCCACTGTCGTGCCATCCGCATCCCATTTGGGGGTCCATGACCATGACCAGATCCGCTTCGCGCCGAACCGTTCTCGCCGCCGCAGTCGCGGCGGCGGCGGGTGCGGCCGCGGCATCCGCCGCCGCTTCACCTTCCGGTGGCGCCGCCGCACGTACCCCGCTCGTCGACAACCGCTTCTGGTCCACCTACCGGGACTGGCGCAGCGGCGCCGACGCGGGCACCAAGGTCGTGGCGGGCCGCCGGCCATCTCTGGTCATCGCCACGCCGTCCGGCCGCACCGAGTACACCGACCCGCACACCGGCACGACCTCCACCTGGGAGAGCGCGACCTGGACCTCGCAGGTCCACCGGTGCACGGTCCCCGCGACCGAGGTCATCGCCTCCTGGAACGCGCGCACCCCGGCCGGCACCTGGCTGACGGTCGAGCTGCGCGGCACGTACTCGGACGGCGGAAAGACGCCCTGGTATGTGATGGGCCGCTGGGCCGCCGGTGACGCGGACATCAAGCGCACCTCCATCGACGACCAGAGCGACGACAGGAGCAGCGTCTGGACCGACACCTTCGCCATCGACAACCCGGCGGGCGGCCTGCGCCTGGCCTCGTACCAGCTGCGGCTGACGCTGCACCGCAAGCCCGGCACCCGGCTCACACCGGCCGTCTGGCGGGTCGGCGCGATGGCCTCGGACATCCCGGACCGCTTCACCGTCCCTGCGTCCACGCCCGGGGCCGGCCGGGAGCTCGTCGTCCCGCGCTACTCGCAGAACACGCACATCGGGCAGTACCCGGAGTACGACAACGGCGGTGAGGCGTGGTGCAGCCCCACCTCCTCGCAGATGATCATCGAGTACTGGGGCCGCGAGCCCACCGCACGCGACCTGGCCTGGGTGAACCCCGCATTCGATGATCCGCAGGTCTGTCACGCGGCGCGCTACACCTTCGACTACCAGTACGACGGCTGCGGCAACTGGCCCTTCAACGCCGCGTACGCCGCGACGTACAAGGACATGAGCGCGGTCGTCACCCGGCTCCACTCCCTGAGCGACCTGGAGACCCTGGTCCGCGCGGGCATCCCGGCCATAACGTCGCAGTCCTTCCTGGAGAAGGAGCTGACGGGCGCGGGCTACGGCACGGCGGGGCATCTGATGACGGTCATCGGCTTCACCCCGGACGGTGATGTGATCGCGAACGACCCGGCATCCCCGAACAACCAGGCCGTACGCCGCGTCTACAACCGGCGCGAGTGGGAGAACATCTGGCTCAGGACCAAGCGCTACAACGCGGCGGGGAAAGTGGTGTCCGGCACAGGCGGCGTCTGTTACGTCTACTGGCCCGCCCACCCGAAACGTGCTCAGCAGCGGGCTCTGGGGGCCGTGGGCATTCGCTGAGCCGGGGCAGGCCCCGGAGTGCGTGACCAACGTCATGTACCCCGGGGTGCATGGTGGCCCAGGACGGGTTCTGCCAGAGCGGGAAGAGGCCGGTCGGGACCATCAGGCACGCTGCGAAGAGCAGGGTGAGCGCGAGATAGGGATCGGCGGCGCGGCTGCGTGTCCGTGGGCCCTCGCCCCGTACGGACCGCTCCCACCACTGGAGCTGGTGCCCCGCCGACAGGGCGAAGGTCGCCCCGATCGCGTACGACCAGAACAGCGCCGCCTGGATCTGGATCACGACGCCTCCAGCGTCAGCCCGTCGGTAACGATCAGGTCCGAGGTGACCAGTGCCTGTTCGGCGCTGACATCGGTCATGAAGACGAAGGGCGGCACGACGGGAGGCACCGGCAGGCCGTCCGGGGTGAAGGTGAGGCACAGGATCCCCTGGAGGCATCCGCTGAATTTGGTGAGGTAGAGCGTCACATTGCCGCTCAGGTCCAGGGTGTCCGCGCCGAGGGCGAGTTCGTCGTGGCCGTCGCGGGTCTTGAGCCGGTAGTCGGAGAGGGACGCGGACCGCATCTTGAGCACCATCGCCTTCACCGGGCCGTCGACCGTCGGGACCTCCCGCACCCCGGCGATCAGAAAGCCGTCCGGGGCGAAGCGGGTGGTGGTCACGGTCGGCGCCGTGCGGGGCGCGAGGACGGAGCCGGCCTCCGGCGCCTTCTGCACTGGACCGCCGCCGAGCGCGGCCAGCAGCACGACCGGCAGCGCGGCCGCGAGCGTCCGTGACCCCTGCCCGTCGTGCGGCGGCGTGCGCTCCTGCTCCTCCTGCTCGTCAGAGGCGGGTGTCCAGCCGAAGCCCATCGCGCTGCCCGCGATCCCCAGCCCCATCCCGATCAGGAACCCGCCCAGATTCGTCGCGGCGAAGGACAGCACCGAGAGCAGCAGCGCGTTGATGCTCACGTAGTGGCGGGTGTGCGGCAGGAACCACAAGAACAGCCCAGCGGCGATCAGCGCGAGCCCGATGCCGATCGCCGCGAGGCCGCCGAGCCCGAGACTCACCAGTACCGTCAGCGGCGACAGCGGCACGAGCAGCAGCTCGACGCCGCCGAGCATCAGCAGCAGCCCGCCCCAGAACGGCCGGGTGCGCCGCCAGGCCCGCAGGCGGCGCCGCTCGTCGGGGTACGGGAGTCGCTTCTCCAGCCGGCCCCTGACCGGATTCGTCAGAAGCACTTCTTGCCGTCCAGGCTCACACCGATGCTGAGCCCCTTCAGCCGGAAGTTCCCGCCGGTCGCGGACCAGGCGTGCGACTTCACGCCCGCGACCTCGATGTCCCCGGCCTGCAGCCCGAACTTGCCCGCCTCGCCCTTCACACCCGGCACCTGGTCGAGCGTCGAGGCGTCCCGGCCGATCTCCGCCGTGCCGAAGCGGGCGTCGCCGACCAGGTCCTCGGCGTCGATGACCAGGCTGCTGGCCGTCACCTCACCGGCCTTGCCGCCCGCGGTCAGTTTGAAGACGACCTTGCCGACGGGTGTCTCGACCTCGGCGGCCTGGCAGATGTCGCTGAGCCTGGCGTCGCCGATGCCCAGCAGCGCGACGGGATGGCCCTTGCCGTCCGCCGACCGGTCCGTCTGTACGTAACTGGACAGCCCCTGGCTCGACAGTTTTCCCGACGCCACCTGGAAACTCGTGCCCGAGACGGCGAACGACGCGGCCAGCGCGCCTTCGCCCATCATGGAAGCCATCACCCCGACCGCCAACACCGCCGGCATCGCGACGACCGCGGTCTTCTTCCAGGCCGTTCTGCCCTCGGCAGTAGGCCGCTTTGCTGCGCTCACTGTGTTCCTCCCGTACGTCGTCCGGTGCGCAGGGGGAGTGCGTGGAGATGCGTTCAAAGCACGTTCAAAGCACGTTCGAAACCGCCGACAGGACGACGCGGGACTGGAGTTGGCAGGTCTGTCATACTGCGGGGATCCTGTGGCAGTTGGAGACTAGGGCCGAATTTGAATATTAGTCAACAGCGCGGATCGACCGAACGATCCCAGCTGCGCCGCGCCGAACTCATCGCGACCGGAAGGAAGTTGTTCGCCGACACGTCGTACGACGCTCTGTCGATGGACGACATCGCCCGGCACGCGGGTGTCGCCAAGGGCCTCATCTACTACTACTTCAAGAGCAAGCGGGGCTACTACCTCGCCATCGTCGAGGAGTCGGTGGCCGAACTGGTCGCGCGGGCCGGCAGTGACACCGACCTGCCGCCCACCCGGCGTGTCCAGCGCACCATGGACGGCTACCTGCGCTACGCCCAGCACAACCAGGCGGCGTACCGCACGATCGTCACCGGCGGCGTCGGCTTCGACACCCAGGTCCAGGCGATCCGCGACGCGGTGCGCGAGGAGCTGATCGCCACCATCGCGGTGGGTGCCTACGGCCGCCGCGACATCCCGCTGATCGCCCGACTGGCGCTGATCAGCTGGATGACCGGCGTAGAAGGGGTCACCCTGGACTGGCTGGGCCACCAGGAGCTGGACCGCGACGAGGTGCGCGAGCTGCTCGTGCTGCTGCTGCGCTCCACTCTCCGTACGATCGGGGAGCTGGTCCCCGAGTGCCCGGCGCCGGCCGTCGTCCCATGACCCGTGACGGAAACCCTTCCATCGGGCATACTCAACCCGCCACAGCCGCTGGCCAGCGACTTCCGTGATCCGGGAGTACGCGGAGCGGCCCTGGCAGTGAGACCCGGCGGCGCCGCCACACCCTGCGCGCGCGACCGCCGCAGTGCCCGAAAGGGAGGAGTGCGCCGCAATGCCCGACCGTGCCCCGCAGCCGGTGGAACGACAGCTGCCCACCGAGGAGTCCCGGGATCTGCTCGCGCTCGTGCGCGACATGATCCAGCGCGACATCGCGCCCCAGGCGGCAGCGGAGGAGGACGCCGGGCACTTCCCGCGCCCCGTCTTCTCGCTGCTCTCCGAGTCCGGCCTCCTCGGCCTGCCGTACGACGCCGAGTACGGCGGCGGCGACCAGCCGTACGAGGTCTATCTGCAGGTACTCGAAGAGCTCGCCGCTGCCCGCCTCACGGTCGGCCTCGGCGTCAGCGTCCACAGCCTCGCCTGCCACGCGCTGGCCGGTTATGGCACCAAGGAGCAGCAGCGCGAGCACCTTCCCGCGATGCTGGGCGGTGGCCTGCTCGGCGCCTACTGCCTCTCCGAGCCCGCCTCCGGCTCCGACGCCGCCTCGCTGAGCACCAAGGCGGTCCGCGACGGGGACGACTGGATCATCACCGGTACGAAGGCCTGGATCACCCACGGCGGGATCGCCGACTTCTACACCGTCCTGGCGCGCACCGGCGGAGAGGGCGCCCGGGGCATCTCGGCATTCCTGGTGCCCGGCGACGCCGAGGGGCTGACCGCGGCGCTGCCCGAGAAGAAGATGGGCATGAAGGGCTCGCCCACCGCCCAGCTGCACTTCGACGGCGTACGGGTGGCCGACGCGCGCCGTCTCGGCGAGGAGGGCCAGGGCTTCGCGATCGCGCTGTCCGCGCTCGACTCGGGCCGCCTGGGCATCGCGGCCTGCGCGATCGGCGTGGCGCAGGCGTCGCTGGACGAGGCGCTGTCGTACGCGACGGGAAGGCAGCAGTTCGGCCGGCCCATCGCGGACTTCCAGGGCCTGCGCTTCATGCTCGCGGACATGGCCACCCAGATAGAGGCGGGCCGGGCCCTGTATCTCGCGGCGGCGCGCCTGCGGGACACCGGGCGGCCGTTCTCACGGCAGGCCGCCATGGCGAAGCTGTTCTGCACGGACGCGGCGATGCGGGTGACGACCGACGCGGTCCAGGTGCTCGGCGGTTACGGCTACACCCTGGACTTCCCGGTCGAGCGCTTCATGCGGGAGGCGAAGGTGCTCCAGATCGTCGAGGGTACGAACCAGATCCAGCGCATGGTCATCGCCCGCCACCTAGCGGGGCCCGAGTCCCGCTGATCCGCCCTGCCTGCTCCACCCGGGCTCCGGCCAGCCGGGGGACGCCACGAGCCGGACCCACTCCGGGTCGCGGCGTCCCGGCAGGGTCCGCCCCGCGCTGTGCCACTGGTACATGAGGGCGCGGTAGAGAGGAGGATCGGCAGGCTGCGGAACCGATTCTTCCGGCATGGGGGACGCGTGGCGCCGGCGTCCGTCACCGATCGCGGTGGTGAAGAGCTGGGTCATGCCTGGCCAACTGCGGCAGGCCGTCGGGGTTATTGTCCGGCCGAATCGAGCGTCTGTTCATGGCGTGACCGTCCCGTGGGCGGACGGTGACACGAGTATGGCCCTGAACGTGGTTTCTGACGTACCGTCATGTCCGCCGCCGGGGGCCGCGCCATCTGGTGGCGCCGCATCCCGCCAGGGGGTGTCCGGCGGCTCCCCGCGCACGCCGCGGTGGCCGGCGAACGCCCCACGTCCGCGCCCAGGAGGACCGCCGTGGCCGAGGACCGCCCCATCGCGCTCGACGAATACCCCATCCACCAGGCCCCGTTGTCGATCAAGCACGTCGCGACGGGCGATCGCAACGCCTACGACCGGTGCATCTTCCACCTCGTCGACCACACCGGCCGCGCCCTGCTGATCGCGGGCCTCGGCGTCTATCCCAACACCGGGGTGATCGACGCCTACGCGACGCTGCGCATCGGTGATCAATTGCATGCCGTCCGTGCCTCCGACGCGCTCACCGACGACCGGATGAATCTCTGTGTCGGCCCGCTGCGCATCACCGTCGACGAGCCGCTGCGCCGCTTCACCCTGCACTGCGAGGCCGACCCGAAGAACCCGGACGCCCTGTCGTACGACATCACCTGGACCGCGGACTTCCCCGCAGTCTGGGAACCGCACCACGTCCAGCGGCGCGGCGACCGCCTGATGCTCGAAGGGCGCCGATTCGTCCAGGCGGGCGGCGCCACGGGCGTGATACGCGCCGGTGGCGAGGAGATACCGCTGGCGCCGGGGGAGTGGACCGGGACGCGCGACCGCAGCTGGGGTGTGCGGCCGATCCCGGGCGAGGACGGCGGCCGGGCGGCCGATGAGCACCGCCCCGAGGGCTTCCACTGGCTCTGGGTCCCGGTCCGCTTCGACGACCGCTTCCTGATGGTGATCGCCCAGGAGGACGCCGACGGACACCGCAATCTCCACGAGGCGCTCCTGGTACGCGACGGCGAACACGACGTCCAACTCGGCTGGCCGCACGCCGACATCACCTACCGTCCGGGTACCCGCCACCCGGAGAGCGCCGTCATCCACCTCACCGACCCCGCCCGCAAGCCACTTGAGCTGGGCGTGGAGATCCTGAACTCCTCGCCGCTGGCCGTCGGCGCCGGCTACCCGCCCGCCACCGACTGGCAGCACGGCACCTGGATGGGCCGTGGCTGGACCGACCGGCGCACCTATGACCTGTCCGACCCCGCGGCCCACCCCATGGCGGCGTACGGCGTCACCGACCACGCCGCCCGCTTCACCCTCGACGGGCGCATCGGCCACGGCATCTTCGAGCACGGCAGCTTCGGCCGCCACGACCCCAGCGGCTTCACCGGCTACGACTCGGTGGCGCCCTAGCGGGTGCCGGCGGGCCTCCCGGGGGCCGCCGGGCCCTTCGGGGCCTTTCCTGGCATCCGGCCCGGCATCCGGCGCACGCTCACGCACGCACACATGCACACGCCCGCTCGGCGCACGCACACATGCTCGGGCCGCCGCCGGGAGATCCGCCGGGCCGCGCCCCCTCCGACGACCCGAACGCCCCGCAGACGGGAGTACCGCCATGACCACGGCACCTCGCCCCCGCACCACCACCCGCGACCCCGAGGAAATCGGCCGCCGCCTGACCGCCTGGTTCGCCGGCCGCCTGCCCGGCGCGCGCGTCACCGGCGTCCACGCCCCCGCCTCCAACGGCATGTCCAGCGAGACCCTGCTCTTCGACCTCGACCACCCGTCGGCCCCGGCGCCCCGCTGCGCCCTGCGGCTGGCCGCGGACCCGGCGGCGTACGCCGTCTTCCCGGTCTACGACATGGCCCGCCAGCATCGCGTCATGAGCCTCGTCGCCGAGCACACCGGCGTCCCCGTGCCGCGCGCCCTGTGGCTGGAGGAGGACCCCGGCCCGCTCGGCGCGCCCTTCTTCGTCATGGAGCGGGCCGAGGGGCGCGTGCCGCCCGACGTCATGCCCTACACGTACGAGGGCAACTGGCTCCACTCCGCCACCGACACCGAGCGTGCCCGGCTCCAGGACGCCACGCTCACCGTCCTCGCGCGGCTGCACGACCAATTCCCGGCGAAGGAGGCGCGGTTCCTGCTGCCGCCAGGATCGGGCAGCCCGCTGCGCCGCCATGTCGAGGCCCAACGTGCCTACTACGCCTGGGTGGTGGACGGCGTCGCCCGCTCACCCCTCATTGAGTCGGCCTTCGGCTGGCTGGAGAAGCACTGGCCCGACGAGTCCGCACCGGCCGTGCTGAGCTGGGGCGACGCCCGTATAGGCAACATCATTTACGACGGCTTCGAGCCCACGGCCGTACTCGACTGGGAGATGGCGTCCTACGGCCCCCGCGAACTCGACCTGGCCTGGACGGTCTATCTGCACCGCTTCTTCCAGGACCTGACCGAGTCCCTGGGACAGCCGGGCCTGCCGGGCTTCCTGCGGCGGGACGACATCGAGCGCCGCTACGCCGAACTCACCGGCCACACACCCCGGAACATGGAGTTCCACACGCTGTACGCCGCCCTGCGGCACGCCGTCCTGATGCTGCGCATCGGCTACCGGCAGGTGCACTTCGGTGAGGTCCGGGTCCCCGCGGACCCGGACACCATGATCCTGCACCGGGCGTCACTCGACGCGATGGTGCGTGGGACGTACTGGAGTGCCGGCTGAGGTCAGGCGGCGCGCCGCAGCTGAGCCGTCTTGAGCGGGCGCGAGCCCTGACCGCCGACGTGCGAGAAGGGCTGCGTCCGCCAGTCCAGTCCCTGGGGGAGCGTCAGCAGCAGTGCGGTCTCCTGCTCCTGCGCGTCCAGGGACGCGTCGGCGGGCTTGGCGTCCGACGACGGCCGGCCGGTGCCGGTGCACGCCGTGAGCCCGAACGGGTTCCACGGGGTGGGGCACTTCGCGTGTTCCGGCAGGACGGTCTCGTCCGCGAGCAACGCGATGGGCTGGGTGCAGTCCGGGCAGATCACCCGGTACATCTCGAAGGTGTCGTAGTCGTCGAACTCGTCCTCATCGACGGATTCGACGGACTCCGGTTCGGTACGTCCGGTGCGCTTCAGCTTCTGCATGAAAATTCTCCCCCTCAGGTGGGCCGACAAAGGGACTGCGACCTCGACCACAGCAAGCACTTCCCGCCGCGCTCGCGCGGTAACCGCCCAGGCCCGGTGGACACGGCCATAACTCTGTGGTCTTCGTCACATGCCCGCCGCAGGTGCCCCCGCGGACCGCCTCCGGCTGTGCCGGAAGCCCTCCGGGGCCATAGGTTGATCCGCTATGGAGGAGCTGGATCGTCAGATCGTGGATTTGCTCGTCAAGGACGGGCGGATGAGCTACACCGACCTGGGCAAGGCCACCGGCCTGTCCACCTCGGCCGTGCACCAACGCGTGCGCAGGCTGGAGCAGCGGGGCGTCATCCGCGGCTACGCCGCCGTGGTCGACCCCGAGGCCGTCGGTCTGCCGCTCACCGCCTTCATCTCGGCGAAACCGTTCGACCCCAGTGCCCCCGACGACATCGCGGAGCGGCTCGCCGTGGTCGACGAGATCGAGGCCTGCCACAGCGTTGCCGGCGACGAGAACTACATCCTCAAGGTGCGGGTCGCCACCCCCCTCGAACTGGAGCACCTACTGACCCGGATCCGCTCCCTCGCCGGGGTCTCCACCCGTACCACCGTGGTCCTGTCCACCCCGTACGAGGCGCGCCCCCCGCAGCTCTGACCCCGCGGGCAGAACACCCCGCGCGAGGGGCGAGACTGGTCACCATGACCGAGCACAACGCCCCTGGGGCCCAACACCGCACCGTGCTGCTGCGCGGTGGAGACGTCCACAGCCCCGCCGACCCGTTCGCCACCGCGATGGTCGTCGAGCGGGGGCACATCGCCTGGGTGGGCTCCGAGGGGGCGGCCGACGCCTTCGCCGCAGGGGTCGACGAGGTGATCGATCTCGAAGGGGCCCTGGTCACCCCGGCGTTCACGGACGCGCACGTGCACACCACGTCCACCGGCCTCGCGCTCACCGGCCTCGACCTGTCCGCGGCGCGGTCGCTCACCGAGGCCCTGGAGCTGGTAGGGGTCCACACCGCCGCCCGCCCGGACGGGCAGGTCGTCCTCGGGCACGGCTGGGACGCCACGCGCTGGCCCGAGCAGCGCCACCCCTCGCGCGCCGAGCTCGACGGAGCGGCGGGCGGCCGGCCGCTGTACCTGCCCCGGATCGACGTCCACTCGGCCGTCGTCAGCACCGGGCTGCTCGACCTGGTGCCCGGGGTCACCCGGATGCCGGGCTACCACCCGGACGGCCCGCTCACCGGCGCGGCCCACCACGCGGTGCGCGCGGCCGCCCACGGGGCGATCACCCCGCGCCAGCGGGCCGAGGCGCAGCGCGCGGCGCTCGCCAGGGCCGCCTCGCTCGGCATCGGCTCCGTCCACGAGTGCGGCGGGCCGGACATCTCCGACGAGGAGGACTTCACCGGCCTGCTGAAGCTCGCTGCCGAGGAGCCGGGACCGCGGGTCTTCGGCTACTGGGCCGAGCAGGTGGCCGACGCCAAGGACGCCCGCCGCATCCGCGAACTCGGCGCCATCGGCGCGGCCGGCGACCTCTTCGTCGACGGCTCCCTCGGCTCGCACACCGCCTGCCTGAACGAGCCCTACGCCGACGCGCCCCACACCGGCGCCGCCCACCTCGACGTGGCGGCCGTCGCCGCCCATGTGACGGCCTGTACCGAGGCCGGGCTCCAGGCGGGCTTCCACGCCATCGGGGACGCCGCGGTCGGCTCCGTCGTCGACGGGGTGCGCGCGGCGGCCGAACGGCTCGGCGCGGCCCGGGTGCGCGGCGCCCGCCACCGCGTCGAGCACGCCGAGATGCTCACCCCCGCCACCATCGCCGCCTTCGCCGAACTGGGCCTCACCGCCTCCGTGCAGCCCGCCTTCGACGCGGCCTGGGGCGGCTCCGACGGCATGTACGCGGGGCGTCTGGGCGCCGAGCGGGCCCGTACGCTCAACCCCTACGCCGCCCTGCTGCGCGCGGGCGTGCCGCTGGCCTTCGGCTCCGACAGCCCCGTCACCCCCCTCGACCCGTGGGGCACGCTGCGCGCAGCGGCCTTCCACCGCACACCCGAGCACCGGATCTCGGTACGCGCCGCCTTCGCCGCCCATACACGCGGCGGCTGGCGGGCGATCGGCCGGGACGACGCGGGCACCCTGGTGCCCGGCGCCCCCGCCGACTACGCCCTGTGGCGCACCGACCAGCTCGTGGTGCAGACGCCGGACGACAGGGTCGCCCGCTGGTCGACCGATCCGCGCTCGGGAACGCCGGGGCTGCCGGACCTCACTCCCGGCGCCGAACTCCCCGTCTGTCTGCGGACGGTGGTCTTCGGACAAACAGTTTTCCTGCGACCGAACGAGTGACGTGTGCGGGCCCGATACGGCCGATCGGTGTTCCCGAAGGCTCTCGTGCCACTTGGCCACCTTCCGCACTGACCTGGTGATTTGACCCAAACCCGCAGGTCGGGCGGCTGTTGACAGAAAGCGGCCATGCACGGGTAGGTTCGGCCGGGTCCACCGTAGGACGTCCGACCGCCGAACCTCCACGCAGTCGTCGAACGCCGCTGGGTCATGGGGGCGGTGTGCCGCACCGGCGCACCCGCATCCGGAGCCAGGTTCAGCGCCCGCGCCTCGGGGCGAGGGAAGGTTTCAGCAGGTCGGCGGGTGGTACCCGGGTGGGGCCCGGACGTTCAGTAGACAACGGCTTTCGGTCGACCCGCAGCCAGCGGGTCCCAGGTCGGCCCGAAGGACGCCGGGCCCCGATCCGCAGAAACGACTTGGCACTCGGCCAGACACCCCGGAGCACGGTCGTGCGGGGGCGACCGGGCATGCTCGCTATGGTGGTCCCCCTGTGCACGACATTAAGGGGCAGTAGTGAACGACGGCGGTCAGAGGCGTTACGGCCCGCTCGGCAGAGTCCTGGTCATCATTCCGACCTACAACGAGGCCGAGAACATCAAGCCGATCGTCTCCCGGGTCCGGTCCGCGGTGCCCGACGCGCACGTTCTCGTCGCGGACGACAACAGCCCCGACGGCACCGGGAAGGTCGCCGACGAGCTCGCGGCGGCCGACGACCAGGTCCACATCCTGCACCGCAAGGGCAAGGAGGGGCTCGGCGCGGCCTATCTGGCGGGCTTCCGCTGGGGCATCGAGCAGGAATACGGCGTCCTGGTGGAGATGGACGCCGACGGCTCGCACCAGCCCGAGGAACTGCCCCGGCTGCTGACCGCGCTCAAGGGCGCAGACTTGGTCCTCGGCTCGCGCTGGGTGCCGGGCGGCCGCGTTGTCAACTGGCCCAAGTCCCGCGAGATGCTCTCCCGCGGCGGTAGCACGTACTCGCGCATGCTCCTCGGTGTCCCGATCAGGGACGTCACGGGCGGCTTCCGGGCCTTTCGCGCCGAGACGCTGGTCGGGCTCGGCTTCGAGGAAGTCGCCTCCCAGGGCTACTGCTTCCAGGTGGACCTCGCCCGCCGCACGGTCGAAGCCGGCTACAACGTGGTCGAGGTGCCCATCACCTTCGTCGAGCGCGAGCTGGGCGACAGCAAGATGAGCCGTGACATCGTCGTCGAGGCGCTGTGGCGGGTGACGGCGTGGGGCGTCGGCTCCCGGGCGAACAAGCTGCTCGGGCGCAAGCCCTCCTGATCTTGTCTTTACGCCGTCCAGGCGCCCGCCCAGGCACACTGGGGGGCATGACGACCGGCTCACCGCCCCCGACAGTTCCCAAGCGCTCACGCGCGCGTACCTTCGTGCCGCTGGGCATCGCGGCCTGGCTGGTGCTCGAAATCTGGCTGTTGACCGTCGTGGCATCCGCCGCAGGCCGACTCGCGGTCTTCCTGCTGCTGGTCGCCGGCGCCGTGTTCGGCGCCGTGGTCATCAAGCGGGCCGGCCGCCGCGCCTTCCGCAACCTCACCGAGACACTCCAGCGCCAGCAGTCGGGCGAGACGCCCGAAGAGGGCAGGGAGGAGCGGGGCAGCAGCAGGGGCAACGGCTTCCTGATGCTCGCCGGCCTGCTGCTGATGCTGCCGGGGCTCCTGTCGGACGTGGCCGGCCTGGTGTGTCTCCTGCCGCCCGTCCGCTCGTTCCTGAGCCGCTTCGCGGAGCGGTCGCTGGAGCGCCGGATGAGCGCGGCCGGCCCCGGCAGCCTGGGCAACGCCTTCCAGCAGGCCCGTATCCACCGCCCCGACGGAAAAGTCGTCCCGGGCGAGGTCATCCACGGCGAGGTCATCAGGGAGGACGGCTCGCCCGCGCCGCGCCGCGACGAGGGCCCCAGGCCGCCGCTCACCTCCTGAGGCGGGGGCGCCACCTGCTCCAGTGGCTTCAGGGCCCGGCTCTTGTGTGGTGCCTACTGCTGTTGTGCGACTGCTTGTTGTGCTGACTGCCGTTGGGCGTAGCGCCGAGGCGCTACGCGGACTTGCGGCTGTCCCGCGGATGCACCGCAATGTTCATGGCGCCTGAACGCAGTACCGCCAGCCTTTCGGCCAGAACCTCTTCAAGTTCCTCGCGGGTGCGCCTTTCCATGAGCATGTCCCAGTGCGTACGCGCGGGCTTGCCCTTCTTCTCCTCAGGCCCGTCGCCGTCTACAAGGAGTGCCTGGGCGCCGCACGCCTTGCACTCCCACTCCGGCGGAATTTCTGCCTCAACCGAGAACGGCATCTCAAATCGATGTCCGTTCGGGCATGCGTACTCCACCGCCTGGCGCGGGGCCAGATCGATGCCGCGGTCCGTCTCGTAGCTGGTAACCACGAGTCGCGTGCCGCGGAGAGCTCGCTCACTCATGAATCGTGCCTCCCGGGCTTGTCGCCCACAGGACAGGTGTCGCTGTCGTCGTCATCCGGTCAACGTCCGGTCGTCGGTAAAGATTCCCGTTGCCGGTCATGCGTCGCCGGGCGTGCCGCCCCTTGTTGTACCCACCAGTGCCCGGTTTGTCACCTCTGGCAACAGAATGTCACCCAGCGTTGTTGGTATCTGAGCGCGCAGTAACGGTCCGCCTGGCAGGTCAAAGGCGTACACTACCGGCCTTTCACTTCAAGGCCTAAATTCGCGTCGGCACGGGGTTTCCCGCCGCCTCCACGGCCCGCCGTACGGGTACCCGCAGGAGCAGCACGAAACCCACCGCGAAGAAGATCACGAGCGAGACGATCGCATCGCGATAACTGCCGGTCAACTGGTACGTGAGCCCGAAGACCAGCGGCCCCAGCCAGCTCATGCCCCGGTCGCTCAACTCGTAGGCCGAGAAGTATTCCGCCTCCTTGCCTCGCGGCACCAAATGGGAGAAGAGGGAGCGGGAAAGGGCCTGGCTGCCGCCCAGCACCAGGCCGATCGCCGAGGCCAGGAAGTAGAACCAGACCGGTGATCCGGCGGGCAGGAAGTAACCCGCGCCGATCGTCACGGTCCACGCTCCGAGCGAGCCGAGGATGGTGCGCTTGGCTCCGAACCGCTGGGCCAGTCGGCCCAGGCCGAGCGCGCCTGCCACCGCGAGCACCTGCACCAGCAGGATCGCCGTGATGAGGGTGGTCTGGTCGAGTTCCAGCTCCTCGGACCCGTAGATCGAGGCCTGGGAAATCACGGTCTGGATCCCGTCGTTGTAAACCAGATAGGCGAGCAGGAAGGACAGCGTCAGCGGATGGCGGCGCATGTCCTTGAGCGTGGCGATCAGCTGACGCCAGCCAGCGCCGACCCGGCCGGCCGCCGGATCCGCCTGCCGCACCCGCCGGTCGCGCAGCCGCCGCAGCGGTACGAGCGTGAAGGCGCCCCACCAGACACCGGCCGAGGCCAGGCAGATCCGTACCGCGGTCCCCTCCGAGATCCCGAAACTCTCGTGTCCCGAGTAGAGGACGAGGTTGAGGACAAGGACGAAGGCGCCGGACGTATATCCGAAGGCCCAGCCCCGGGAGGAGACCCTGTCCCGCTCCTCGGGCCCGGCGATCTGGGGGAGGTAGGCGTTGTAGAGCATCATCGACACGGACAGCGAGGCGTTGGCGACGATCAGCAGCCCGGCGCCCAGCAGGTAGCGGTCCCCGTTGAGGAAGAACATGCCCGCCGTCGCGGCCGATCCCAGGTACGCGGCGACCGCGAGTAGTGGCTTTTTGCAACCGGTACGGTCCGCGACCGCGCCCGCCAGTGGCATGACCAGCACGGCCAGCACCACGGAGATGGACACGGCGTACGCGAAGACCGAGCCCGCGCGCACCGGGATGCCCAGCGGATGGACGAAACCCTCGGCGTCCGCGGCGGCCTTGGCGATCGACGTCAGATACGGGCCGAGGAACACCGTGAGCACGCTCGTCGAGTAGACGGAGCACGCGAAGTCGTAGAAGTACCAGCCGTGCTGTTCACGCTTACGGGCGGCGGCCGACCCACCTGCTTCGCCCGCCCCATGCGCTCCGCCGGTTCCGTCGGATCCTTCCGGCCCACCGGTCCGGTCCACGGTGTCAGCGCTCACCGCGCCCCCTTGCTCGTCCCGTGCCGATGCGGGCCACGGGCGGGCGGGGTTCAGGTCCAGGCACCCCGCTCGGTCAATACCGTGCGCAACGTCTCTGTGCGATCCGTCATGATGCCATCCACCCCGAGATCGAGGAGCGCCGCCATTCGCTCGGGCTCGTTGACCGTCCAGACATGGACCTGCAGGCCCAGTGCGTGCGCGGTTCTCACGAAGCGCCGGTCGACCACCCTGATGCCGTTCTGGACCTCAGGGACCTGTGCGCACACGGCGCCGCGGCGCAGGGTGGCGGGGATCTTGTGCGCGCGCAGCCACAGTCCGAGGATTCCCGTGGTGCCGTACGAGGTGGCGAGGCGGGGGCCCGCCAGGCGCTGCGCCCTGGCCAACCGGCCCTCGCTGAACGACCCGACGCACACCCGGTCCCAGGCGTCGGTCCTGCGTACCAGCTCGATCAGCGGACCCAGGGCCCGCTCGGCCTTGACGTCCACGTTCCAGCGGGCCTCGGGAAACTCCTCCAGCAACTCCTCGAAGAGAGGCAGCGGCTCGGTTCCCGCCACGCGCGCGTGCCTCACCCGGCTCCACGGGAGCGCGGCTATGCGCCCGTCCGCGTCGGTCACGCGGTCCAGGGTCGCGTCGTGGAGGACGACGAGACGGCCGTCCGCCGTGGCGTGCACATCGGTCTCGAAGTAGCGGAATCCGGCTCTTCCGGCGCGCCGGAAGGCGGCCGCGGTGTTCTCCAGGCCGTCGGCCGCCCCTCCGCGATGGGCGAAGGCGATCGGTGTGGGGTGGTCCAGATAGGGGTGGCGTACTCGGTTCACCCGGGAAGTATCGCTCCTTCCGATGTGCCGTCGGCGACGACTGTGCGTTCCGGCTCCGGTGAGGGGACGGCGAAGAGCTTCAGGAAGAACTGGGCGAGCGGTCCGATGGCCAGGGCATAGGCGACGGTGCCGACGCCGAGCGAGCCGCCCAGGGCGAAGCCGGTGGCGACGACGGCGACCTCGATCGCGGTGCGGACCAGCCTGATGGAGCGGCCGGTGAGCCGGTGCAGCCCGGTCATCAGCCCGTCGCGCGGCCCGGGGCCGAAGCGGGCGGCGATGTAGAGCCCGGTCGCCACACCGTTGAGCACGATACCGAAGAGCATCAGCGGGATCTGCCAGCCGAGGCCGTGCACATCCGGGACGAGGGCGAGCGTGCCGTCCATCGCTACACCGATCACCACGACGTTGGAAACGGTGCCCAGGCCCGGAAGCTGTCGGAGAGGTATCCACAGGAGCAGCACCGCGGCGCCGACGATGATCGACACCACGCCGATGGTCAGGCCGGTCCGCTCGGCCAGCCCCTGATGCAGGACGCCCCACGGCTCCAGACCGAGACCCGCGCGTACAAGCAGCGCCGAACTCACCCCGTACAGCGCGAGACCGATGTACAGCTGCGACAGCCGACGGGTGAGTTCCCTGGACAAGGATTGCCCCCTATGTGGTGGTGGTGGACCGACACATGACACTCTGTGGCTTGGCAGAATAAGCATTCCAGGGCCAATTCGGGTTAGGTGGACCGGTAGATATGGTGCAGTGGACCTCAGCGGTTGGTGCGGCTCAGCTCGCCCGGCAGCTCAATGCCCAGCAGTCCCGCCCGGCGGGTCCCGGCACCCGCAAGCCGCCGGCCTACCGCGCGCTGGCCGACGGCATAAGGCTGCTTGTCCTCGAAGGACGCGTGCCGGTCGCCGCGCGGCTTCCCGCCGAGCGGGAGCTCGCCGTGGCGCTGGCCGTCAGCCGGACCACTGTCGCAGCAGCCTACGAGTCCCTGCGCGCCGAGGGCTTCCTGGAGTCGCGCCGCGGAGCGGGCAGCTGGACCGCCGTTCCCGCGGGCAACCCACTGCCCGCGCGCGGCCTTGAGCCTCTGCCCCCGGAGTCGCTCGGCTCGATGATCGACCTCGGCTGCGCCGCGCTGCCCGCACCCGAACCGTGGCTCACCCGGGCCGTCCAGGGCGCCCTGGAGGAGCTGCCGCCGTACGCCCACACGCACGGCGACTATCCGGCCGGCCTGCCCGCGCTCCGCCAGACGCTCGCCGACCGCTACACCGAGCGCGGCATCCCCACCATGCCCGAACAGATCATGGTGACCACCGGCGCGATGGGAGCGATCGACGCGATCTGCCACCTCTTCGCGGGCCGCGGCGAGCGCATCGCCGTGGAGTCGCCCTCGTACGCGAACATCCTTCAGCTCATGCGCGAGGCCGGTGCCCGTCTGGTGCCCGTCGCGATGGCCGACGGGCTGGCGGGCTGGGACCTGCCCCGGTGGCGGCAGGTGCTGCGCGACGCCGCGCCCAGGCTCGCGTACGTCGTCGCCGACTTCCACAACCCGACCGGCGCCCTGGCCGACGAGGATCAGCGGCGGGCGCTCGTCGACGCGGCCCGTTCGGCCGGCACCGTCCTGGTGGTCGACGAGACCATGTCGGAACTCTGCCTGGACCCGGACCTGGAGATGCCGCGCCCGGTCTGTGCCTTCGACCCGGCGGGCAGCACGGTGCTCACCGTGGGGTCGGCGAGCAAGGCCTTCTGGGCGGGGATGCGCATCGGGTGGGTGCGGGCCTCGCCCGATGTGATCCGCAGCCTGGTGGCGGCCCGCGCGTACGCCGACCTCGGCACGCCCGTCCTCGAGCAGCTCGCCGTCAACTGGCTGATGAGCACCGGGGGCTGGTCGCAGGCCGTCGACATCCGCCGCGACCAGGCCAGGGAGAACCGGGACGCGCTCGTAGCCGCGCTCGGCACGGAGCTGCCCGACTGGGAGTTCGACGTCCCGCGCGGTGGGCTGACGCTATGGGTCCGTACCGGTGGGCTGTCCGGTTCGCGGCTCGCCGAGTTGGGCGAGCGGGTGGGGGTCCGGGTGCCGTCCGGACCGCGCTTCGGGGTCGACGGAGCCTTCGAGGGGTATGTCAGGCTGCCGTTCACCGTGGGCGGCCCCGTGGCGTTGGAGGCCGCTGTGCGGCTGGCGGCGGCCGCGAGGCTGGTCGAGTCCGGAGCCAGCTCCGGTTCCGAGGCCCCGCGGACCTTCGTCGCCTGACGGACCGGCGGTGCCCCGAGGGCGTCAGCCCTCCGCGGGCACCGGCTCCTGGGTCGCCTCAGGGGCCTGGGCCTGGGGCTGCACCTCGGGCAGTGCCTCGGGCTGTCCCTGGGGCTGCGCCTGCGCAGGCGCCTCGGCCTGTGCCTCCGGCGGCACCTGGCGCTCCGGGAGCAGGTCGAGCACGGCCCGGCGGTGCGCCTCGCTCGTCGCGTCGTCGTACGGGTCGGGCGTGGCCGGGGCCTGGAGCCGCAGGACCGGCCCGGTGCCCAGTCGCGCGTAGCCGCGGCCCGGCGGGTTGTCCCGGGTCGCTGTCGTGTGCGGCGGCTCGCCCAGCACTTCCTCCAGCAGCTCCGGGGCGGCGGGTCCGAGCACGGCCCGCGCCCGGGTGTGCGAGCGCACCGGCTCGCTGAGGGCGTCCAAGGCGTCGAACTGCTCCGCCACGACCACCGTCACATTCGCCGCCCTGCCGTGCCGCAGCGGCACCTGGAGGAGCTGCTGCGGGTCGGTGCGTCCGTCGGCCGCCGCCAGATGGCCGAAGACGCTCGGCCGGTCCAGCAGGATCCACAGCGGACGCTTGGTGTCCTCGGGCGCGGGATGGCCGGCCTGGCGGGCCCGGTTGGCGGAGATGAGGCGCCGTTCGGTCTCGTGCGCCGCCCACTCCAGGCTGGCCAGCGCCCCGGAGAGGCCGCACTCGACGGCCAGTACGCCCGTGCGCCCGGTCAGGCAGGCGTACTCTCCGGTGCCGCTGCCCTCGATGATCAGTACGTCGCCGTACTGGAGGGCCTGCAGCGTGATGGAGCGCAGCAGGCTGGTCGTGCCGCTCCCCGGCTGCCCGACGACGAGCAGGTGCGGCTCGGTCGAGCGCGCCCCCGTCCGCCAGACGACCGGGGGAGCGTCACGGGACTCGCCGCCGTCGGTGACCGGCATGGTCCGCTGGACCGCGTCGGCGTCGGTGAAGCCCAGTACGGTCTCGCCGGGGGACGTGACGAACCGCTGGGCCGCGATGGTGGTGGGAAGCGCGTCGAGCACCGTCATGGCCAGCTGGTTGCCCTCCTCGTCCCAGGCGAAGTGGTACTCACGGCCGCGGCCCGACTTGGCGTGCAGCAGCTGTTCGATGCGGGCCCGGGACAGGGGCTCGCCGTCGGTGAAGTACGCGGGGTAGCGCAGCACGAGCCGGACGAGCCTGCCGTCGTCGTCGAAGGCGTGGTCGCCGAACGCCGTGGCCCAGTCGCCGCCGTGGGAGAACAGCGGACTGGGGTCCTCGGGCACCGAGAAGTACGGCAACAGGGCCTCATACAGGGACTGGAGCCGCTGTGTCTCGGCCGGGTCGGGGCCGGTGTGCACCGGAGTACGGTCCCGGCCCTTCCAGGCGGCCGCGGCCATCACCGTGATCAGGGCGAGCAGCGGCCCGTACGGGATGAGCGCGACCACCAGGACGATGGCCGCCACCAGGAACAGCGCGGGACCGCGCCGTTCCTTGGGCGTACCGGCCCACTTCAGCCGGCCTGCCGCGGCCAGCTGACGCAGGCCACGGGTGATCGTGATCAGCGGGTGGAGAACGTCGGTGGCGCTGTCGGCTGCGGTGCGCGCGATCTCGCGGCTGCGGACGATCGAGGCACTGCCGCTGCTCAGAATGCGGGGGAGTGGACGCCGGACCACTTCGGTCTCCTGATGGTGTGGAAGCGAGGGACGGCAGGTCAGAACTTGATCCCGCCCAAAAGGCTGGCGAGGCTGGCGCCCCCGGCCTTGATGCTCGGGGCGATGGCGGTGCCCGCGAGGTAGAAGCCGAAGAGTGCGCAGACGAGGGCGTGGGATGCCTTGAGTCCGTCTTTCCGGAAGAAGAGGAAGACGATGATTCCGAGCAGCACGACGCCTGAGATGGACAGGATCATGAGGGGATCTCCTGGTTGAGGGGGACAGTCACCATGAGTTCTTCCAGGCTCACAGCATGTATCTATACGGCAAAAGGTGCAAATGGGTTATTTATGGGCTTTTTCACTGGAGTGGCGGAGAGGGGTCCGCCTGCGGTGATCTTTGCCACTGCCGGGTCGGGTCATGTCGTCCGACGGGCAGTACCCTGACGATTCACTCGTACGGCGCTGCTGCCGTACGTACAGGTCACGGCAGTGAACGGCAGTGAAAGGCGGTCCGTCCGATGAGCGAAACCCCGGAGCCCGAGGTGGTCGAGCTGGCTACCAAGATCTTCGACCTGGCCCGCCGGGGCGAGACCGAGGCGCTCGCCGCGTACGTCGACGCGGGCGTGCCCGCGAATCTCACCAACGACCGGGGTGACTCCCTGCTGATGCTGGCCGCGTACCACGGTCACGCTCAGGCGGTCGAGGCGCTGCTCGCCCGGGGCGCCGACGCCGACCGGGCCAACGACCGGGGCCAGACGCCGCTCGCCGGCGCGGTCTTCAAGGGGGAGGACACGGTGATCCGCGCGCTCCTCGCCGGCGGTGCCGATCCGGCCGCCGGAACGCCGTCCGCGGTGGACACTGCACGCATGTTCGACAAGAAGGACCTGTTGGAGCTGTTCCGGGCCCAGTGACCGGGCGCCGTAAATGTGGTCGCGGTGGCGAAATGGGTGGGTCATCATGACGTCGGAATCACATGCGCGGTGTACGGGCAGAAGATGCCGAACCACGGGGGATGTGAGAGGGCCCGCACCGGGCCTCAGCGACGAAGGGCAGAGGAAGATGGTCTACACCAGGCAAGAAATGACGGCGGACTGTCGAACATGTTGTCGCGCGGCCTAGGCACGGCACGTTTCCCGGTTGCGTCGACAGCTTGATGTGAGGCATTTTCCATGTTCGATCCAGTCATAGCGCCGAGCGGCACGCTCCTCGGCCTCCTGCAGAGGGGCCGTGGCGACGGGACGCTGCACGCGCTCGCCGCCCCCCGCCCCGAAGCACTCGCCGCCCTCAACCATTGCGTGCTCGACGACCCCCGCCACGACTGGCAGGTCGAGAACCGCTCCCTCTACTACGCACGCCTGTACGTGGACCTCGACGGCGGACTCGAAGAGATCGAGCAGCACCTCTTCGACACCGTGGATCTCGTCGACACCGACGAGTCCAGGACCGGACTGGCGCTCGCCGTGCTCGGCCACCTCGCCTCGTACGGCAGGGAGGACGCCCTGGCGCTGCTGCGGCAGTACGCCAGGACCGGCTCCAATTGGACCTGGGCCCTCGACGAGCTCGCGCTGCGCGACGACGACGCGGGACTGCGCCAACTCGCCATCCCCGTTCTCGCCAGATTCCCCGGCAGCCCGCGGGGTGAGGCCGAACTGGCCACCGCGGTCCGGGACGCCTTCGAGCCCAGGCCCTGGCGGCTGTGGGCACGGGACCCGCGCGAAGCGGTCGGTGCCCGGGTCCGGGCGGCCGGCGAGCAGGGATCCTTCGACCGCTGGCAGCGGCAGATGCGGCCCACCGGGCCCCGGCCCGGCTGGAGCGTCCAGGCCGTCTTCGACTGGGCCCAGCAGGGCCTCGACCGCGGCACGCCGCTGCACGTACCGGCCGCCAGGTGCCTGACCGCCGTGGCAGGACCCGCCGACCGGGCCGCGATCGTCACAGCGGCGCTCAGTGGTGAGGACGGGGCGCGCAGTACAGCGCTGCACTACCTCGCCGAGTCACAGGACCCCGCGGTCCTCGACCTGATCGAAGCCGCCGCGCAGAGCCCCTCACGCACTGTCGCGGACGCCGCCGTCGCCTCTTTCGAGCGGATGTGCGGCGCCGCCGCGGTGGACCGGGCCCGCGGGTGGGTCCACCGCCCTGACGCCCTCGGGGCATCGGCGGCGGGCGTGCTCGCGTGCCGTGGCGGGGCGCAGGACGCCCCGCTGGTGCTCGGTGCGCTGAGGGAGACCGTACGGTCGGGCGGGCCCGACGCGCCGCTCCTGTGGACTCTCGTCGACGGGGCGGGCCGGCTCGGCATCTGCTCGGCCGCTCCCGTGCTGCGCCACGTCTACCGGGAGACCGCCTCCTCGCACCTGCGGGGCCGCGCCGCCCGCGCCCTGGCCGCCACCGACCCCTCGTACGCCACCGGCTTCGCCGTCGAGTGCCTGTGGGACTGCGAGGAGACCACCAGGGAAGTCGCTGCGCTGCACGCCGAGACCGCCGACGCGCGCGTGGCGGACAGACTGCGGCGGCTCGCCGCCGACCCGGCCGAGGAGGCCGAGGTGCAGACCGCGGTACGCAGCAGGATCGGGCCCGACGCGCCGGCTCTCTGAGCGGAGGCGACGGGCGCGGGGGCCCGAAGCCCATCGCGCGTCTCTCGACGGTCGGAAAACCTCTCAACGGTTCGGACATCCCTGAACGATCCGTACGTCCCTCGTGCAGGCCGCGGGCCAGGCGCAGTGTCGTTGAACGATCCTCCAAGAGTCCTGTTGTCTCGTTCCGGTATCTGCGATTCACTTCAAGAGCATTTCTGTGAAGCCGGGGACACTCCGGGGGCGGCCGGGGAACAGAAGGGGCGGGACACCACGTGGCAACGAGTGGGGCCGAAGTGGGCGGACTGGCGGAAGACCGCCCACTGCTGGGACGCACCAGCACGGCCGAGCGGGTCGCCGACATCCTGCGCAGCCGCATCGCGGAGGGTTTCTTCCAGCCGGGCACCCGGTTGTCGGAGGACAGCATCGGCGGCGCCCTGGGGGTCTCGCGCAACACCCTCCGCGAGGCCTTCCGACTGCTGACTCACGAGCGGCTGCTGGTTCACGAGCTCAACCGTGGGGTCTTCGTCAGGGTTCTCGCCGTCGAGGACGTCGAGGACGTCTACCGCATCCGACGGCTGATCGAGTGCGCGGTCGTGCGGGGCCTGGGCGAGCCGCCGTTCACCCTGGACAGGCTGGACTCGGCGGTCACGGACGGCGAACGGGCGGCACGGAAGAAGGACTGGAAGGGCGTGGCCACGGCCAATATCCACTTCCACCGCGAACTCGTCGCGCTCGCCGACAGCCCGCGCACCGACGAACTGATGCGCAGTGTCCTGGCCGAACTGTGCCTCGCCTTCCACCTGGTGGCCGATCCGTGCCTGCTGCACGAGCCCTATCTCGTACGGAACCGCCAGATTGTGGAAGTGCTGCGGGCCGGGGACAAGGCGGCCGGTGAACGCCTGCTCGACGCGTACTTCGACGACTCGCGCAATCAGCTCGTAGAGGTGTACGCACGGCGCATCGAGGGGGGCGGGCGGAGCAACGGGCGCAGCGGCTGAGACGCAGGCCGGCGCGCAAGTTTGGCGCGCGGACACCGCGGTGGGCCGGGTGGCTGAGCCGCCTTGTCCGGGTCCCGCGCGAGGGGTCGCTTCTGCGCCGTTTCGACCGTTGTCAGTGTGAGGACCTAATCTGTGCCACGTGACTTCGCCTGCATCGACGGAATTCGTTCCGCCCCAGCTCAGCGCGGGGCCGCGGCCCGCCCTGGGCCCGGCCGCCGACGAGGGGCTCGCGCGGCGCCTCCGTGCGCTCGCCTGCACGGCGCCGCTGCACGATCTCGACGTGCGCAAGGCGAACCTCGCCGGTGAGTACTCGGTCTACGCGATGGCGGAGGTCGCGCTCGCCGCGATCGACCTCGTGACGCTCAATATGGACTTCGACACGGGCGCGGACCACGAGCAGATAGTGGCCAGACTGCTGCCCCGCGTCGCTGCCCAGTCCCCCCGACGCCCGCTCGCCGAGCACGAGCGCGTCGCGCGCTGGGTCCTGGAGAACCTGATCAACGTCGGAAGCGTGGACCGCGGCTTCCGCGCCGTCTACGGCACATTCGGCCCCGACGGTGCCTATGTGCGCAGGGATTACGACTTCAAGCTCATCGAGGAGGTCCCGGGCTACGGCGGCAGCGTCTACCTGCGGACCACCGACGAAGCGGTCAACGTCCTGGTGGGCGCCCTCGACACCGACGTCACCAGTGCCCAGATCGCCGCCGAGGTGAAGCTCGAAGTGCTGATCAGCCGGGGCAGGCTGGCCGACGCCCAGCTCGCCGCCGAGCAGGCCCGCTACCGGACCGTGCAGTACGCCGAGACGCTCCGCAGGACCCTGGAGGCGACCCGGCGCAATGTGCGCGCCGTGGACTGGCTCAATGCCGTACCGGACATGATTGTCGAGGCGCTGGACCACATCGCCGACCGGTACCGCCATGAGAACGCCATCCTGACCAACATCCGCAAGGCCCGCGACGAGGCCGAGGACCCCGAGCACAAGCGCCGCGCCGCCGAACTCGTCGACATCGTCAAGGACTGCATCCGCCGGCACACGCAGCTCCAGTCGCGACTCTTGGAGGCCGGCCCTCTGTTCCGTGCCGAGCAGGACCGGCAGGCCTTCGCCACGCCCACCGCGCGGGTCGGACTCGACCTGTACGGGCAGCTGCTCGCCCCACTGCTGCCGCTCCCCGTCGAGCAGGCGATCCGGATCACCGACGCGTTCTTCACCGCGGGCACCGGGCTGCGCACTCCGGTGGCGGTCCGGGTCGGGGACCTGGTCGACATACTGCTGACGCCGACGGTGGAGCGGGAGCATCTGGGCGCCGAGATGCCCGAGCCCGAGCTGATCGCCACCCCCGACGACAGCCGGTTCAGCGAGGAGCAGCTCGCGAGCGCCATGGAGTTGCTCGACCTTCCGCACGACGTACCGCGCAGGCTGTCGGGCCTGCTGGCCGACGCCCGGCTCCGCGATCCCGACCTCCCGTACCTCGTCGCGCTGCTCGCGGTCCACGCGGCGAGCCCACCGGTCGGTACCGCCTACCGGCAGGGCGAGAAGCGGCTGCTGTTCTCCGTCGACGACGGGACCGAGCTGGACGACCCGGAGTTCGGCGGCGCCGACCTGATCGTGGGCACGGCCCTGCTGGACTCGGTCGCCATGACCGCCGACCGCAAGGAGGCGGCATGACGGCTTCGACCGCAGGCCTTCCGAGCACCCCGGTTTCGCCAGGGAGGGCGTCGGCTGACGGCCCTTCGCGCACCCCGGCTTCGCGCACCCCGGCTTCGCGCACCTCCATTTCGCCCAGGGCAGTTTCGATCACGCTGGCTTCGCCAAGGCTGGCTTTGGCCACGCCGGCTTCGACCGGGGCGGCTCCGGCCACGCTGGCTTCGCCCACCCCGGTTTGGCCGGGGCTGGCTTCGCCCACCCCGGCTTCGGACCGCACGGTCGCGCCCAATTCGGCTGCTGCGCCGATGACATCGGCCGGCGCGAGAGCGCGGGCAGGCCGCGGCGCCGCGCACGGCTCGTGCGCGGACCGACCGCCTGTCCGCCACCGTCCCGCACCCCAGACCTTCCGCAGCAAGGAGCAGCAGTCGTGAGCGACCACCACGCAGAGCACGCCGGAGCGTGGAGCGAGCGAGGCTCCGAGGCCGCCGCCGAAGGAGCCACGGCAGTCGACCCGGCCGAGGCATCCACGCACGGGGCCATGCCCGCCGGGAGCGGCGCTGTCACCCCCGCCGACGCCGCCGACGCCGCGCGGCTCGTGTCCTTCGGGCTGCAGCCCAAGCTACTGCCCGCACGTGACGCCGAGTACGCCGACCTGCTGCGCCGCTACCGCGAGGAGCCCGCCTTCGCCCGGCTCGCCGACGCCGTCGCGACCGGGCTCGGGCTCATCGTCCTCGAAGTCTCCACGCGCGCGGGCATGGCCGTATCGGCCGGCGAGGACTCCGTATTCGCGGTGCGCATGGGGGACTACGCCCGGCGCGCCTCCGCCGAATCGGCCGACCGGTTCCTCCACGGCCTCGCCCACCTGGCCGTCGCCGCCCTGGCCTTCCCCCGCCCCGAGGACCTGGCCGACGACGGTTACATCGGCCGCATCACGGTCAACGGTGTTGATGCCTTCGTCCGCCAGGCCTGCCGCCGCCTGGAGGAGCAGGCCGAGGAGCACGGCGAGAACACCGACCCGGCCACCGAAACCCCCGGCCTCGAAGCGGCCTGGCGGATATACGCACGCCGCAGTGCGACCGGCGCCACCAAGGACGCGCGGCGGCTGGCCGGTTCCACCACCGGCATCATCGGCAAGGCCGTCGCCTTCCTCACCGACTCCGGCTTCCTGCAGCGCACCGGTGACGACGCGGGCGGGGCGTACCGCACCACCGCGCGCTACCAGTTGCAGGTCCGCGACATGGCGGGCAGCGCCGCCATGGCCGAGCTCCTGGACTTGGGTGTGGTGCCGGTGACCGACGGCAGCGCGACGCTTGTGCCGCCCTCCGACGCCGACGACCTGGAACTGACCGCCGACGCCGGCCTGCCCTTCCATAACTGATCCACAACTGACCGATGCCCGACCCACAAGTGACCCACGCCCTGCCCACGACTGAGCCTCAAACGGCTCACGCCTGAGCCACGCGTGGCCCCTGCCGCTTCACGACTTACGACGAGAGTCCGCCGCCATGTACGAGTTGTCCCGGGTCCGCCTCTACTCCATCGGTCCCGCCGGTGCGCGCTACGCCGACACCGTGCTTGACCTGCGTGGAGTCGGTAAACCCGTGCCCAACCCCGCCCCCGCGCAGGCGGAGTTCTTCGAGGACGAGCCGGTCGGCCCGCCGCGCCGCCCGGCGCCCGCCGGTGTGCTCTTCCTGGAGAACGGCGGCGGCAAGTCCGTCCTTCTCAAGCTGATCTTCTCGGTGATGCTGCCGGGGCACCGCAATACGCTCGGCGGTGCCAGCTCCGGCGTACTGCGCAAGTTCCTGCTCGCCGACGACTGCGGCCATGTCGCCCTGGAGTGGCAGCACACGCTCACCGGCGAGTGCGTGGTCGTGGGCAAGGTCAGCGAGTGGCGGGGGCGGCAGGTCTCCAACGACCCACGGAAGTTCGCGGAGGCCTGGTACTCCTTCCGGCCCGGCCCCGGGCTCAGCCTCGACTCGCTGCCGGTCGCCGAGTCCACCGCCGTCCGCCCGTACGGCGAAGGTGTGTCCGGCGCGCAGGGCCGCCGCCGCACCATGAAGGGCTTCCGCGACGCGATCACGGACGCGGGCAAGGCGTATCCCCACCTCGACATCCACTGGGAAGAGATCCACGACCGCTGGAACGAGCACCTCGGCGACGTTGGCCTCGACCCCGAACTCTTCCGCTACCAGCGGGAGATGAACTCCGACGAGGGCGAGGCGGCCGGCCTCTTCGCGGTCAAGAAGGACTCCGACTTCACCGACCTGCTGCTGCGCGCAGTCACCGACACCCGGGACACGGACGGCCTCGCCGACCTCGTCCACGGTTTCGGCAACAAGCTGGGACGCCGCGCCGAACTGATCGCTGAGCGCGAGTTCACAGCGGGCTCCGCCGACCTGCTCGGCCGCATCGTCGACGCGGCGGTCACCCGGCTGCGCTCCCGCGACATCCACGCGGGCGCCGAGCGCGGGACCCGCACGCTCTCCCGCAGGCTCACGGTGCGCGCCGCCGAGGAGCGCGGCCGCACCGGCGAGCTCGCGCAGCAGGTCGCCGCGACCGCGCACAAGGTCACCGAGGCCGAGCAGGTACGCAGCCGCAGCTCACTGATCGCCGCCGAGCTCGCCTACCGGCACGCGTCACTGGCCCTCACCGCCGCCGAGAAGGCGGCGGGCGGCCAGCGCCGTGAGCTGGCCGACGCCCGTACGCTGCACGCCGCCTGGCAGGCGGCCGAGGTGGTCCTGCGCCACCGCGCCGCCGCCGACCGGGCCGCCCGGGTGACCGTCGCCATCCGCGAGGCGGAGCGGGACGCCGCACCCGCGCTGGCCGCCCGCGGCACCGCGGCCGGCGAGCTCGTACGGGCGCTGCACACGGCGGCCGAGGACGGCGAGCGCGTGGCAGCCGAGGAGGAAGAGCGCTCCGCGACGCTCCAGGAGACGGGCGAGGCGGCGCACCGCGACGCCACCACCGCAGCGACCCAGGCACAGCGTGCGCGCAGCGAGGTAGGGCACCTGCGTCAACGCCTCGGCGAGGTCGAACAGGAGACGGCGGAGGCGGTAAGGGCCGGGTGGCTCGACGACACCGCCCCCGACGCCGACCCGGCGCGCGCGGCACTCGCCGCTGTCGACGCGGAGAAACTGGCGGTCGCCGCCTGGGAAACCGCTCGGGACGCCGCCCGCACGACGGGCGACCGGGCGAAGGAGGCCACCGGCACGGAGAGCCGGGCCGACCTGGCCGCAGCACGAGCGGCGGACGCCGCGCTGGGCGCGGAGCACGCGTACCAGGCGGAGTACCGCGCGGCGGAATCGATCGCCGCGCACGACCGCCTGGCAGAGCTGCTGAGTCTGCCGTCCGCTCCGTCAACGGCCGGGGGCGTACCGCAGCCCCGCCGAAGCGCGGCACAGACCGGTCACCCGGACGCGCAGGGCGCGGACGAGGCCGCACGAACTGCCAACGACAACGACAGCGCTTCCGCGGACGGCGCGTCCGAGTCCGACCACCGGGACGGCGGGCCGCTGTCCGCAAGCGGCGACACCTCGTCCGCAGCCGCCGCGAGCGGGACCGGGGACGCGGCAACGGCCAACCCGACGGACGAGGCGGACGACGCCAACGGCGTGCGGAGCGGCGCTTCCCACGAGTCGGGAACGTCCGAGGGCGCCCACCGCCCCCGTACTCCGCGCCCCACCGCGCACGGCCCGCTCACCGTCGCGGAGCTGGACCGCAACGCCGAAGACCTTCTCCACCTGCTCGACCAGGGCGTCGCCTCGGCCGAACGCCGACTCTTCGGCATGCGTACGGCAGCCGCCGACGACGCGCGGATTCTCGGCGCGCTCGGCGACGGCGGTCTGCTGCCACCCGGCCCCGACGTCCTCGCCACCGTCGAGTTCCTCGGTGAGCACGGCATCCCCGCCCTGCCTGGCTGGCGCTACCTCGCGCAGGCCGTCGACCCGGCCGACCACGCCGCCGTGCTCACCGCACGCCCCGAGCTGGTCGACGGCGTGGTCATCACCGACCCTGACGCGCACGTACGGGCCCGCGAGGCACTCGCCGGCGCCGCGCTGCTGCCCCGCTCGGCCGTCGCCGTCGGCACCGCCGCCGCCTTGCTCGCCCCGGTGCCCGCACCCGGCACCGGCGCGTCCGACCGCGGTGACGTCTTCCTCGTACCGCCTAACCCGGCCATGCACGACGAGCACGCCGCCGACGAGGAGCGCCAGGCACTCAGGGCCCGGGCCGCCGCCCGCGACGAAGAGATCCGCGAGCTTGCCTCCAGGCTCACCGGCGACCGTGCCCTCGCCGCCCGCCTCGGCTCCTGGCGCGCCGACTGCCCGCCCGGAAGGCTCGACGAACTCGCGGAGACCGCCAAGGCCGCGAGCGCCGCCGCCGAAACCGCCGAAGCCGCGCTGGCCGAGGCCCGTACGGCCCGCGCGGAGGCCGACGAGGCCGCGGCGGACGCAGCCCGGGTCCGGGACGACCGGCAGGACTCCACTCAGCGTGCCCGCCGTGTCGCCGACGCCCTCGCGGGGCTCGCGCACCGGCTGCGCGAGCGTGCCGGCTGGCAGATCAAGCTGCGTGAACTGACCGAGGAGGCCGCCGAGTCGGAGGCCAGAGCCACGGTTTGTCTGGATCGCGCGAGGGCGGCCGACGAGGACCGCCGCGCTGCCCAGCGCACCGCCGACGACGCCCACCGGACGGCCCGCACCCTGCGGGCCGAGCGGGCCGAGATCGCCGGCGCGCCCGAGCCCCTTCCCGAGCCCGATGAGAACGCACCGCGCACCGCGCTGCCCGCCCTGCGCGAGGCGTACCGCGCCGCTTCGCAGCTGTACGAGAAGGTCGGCGTGGGCGCGGATCTGCGTGCCGAGCAGGCCAGGGCCGAGAGCGACGAGAGCACCGCCCTCACCGAGCTCAACCGGCTCACCAACAAGGTTCGCACCAAGGCGGCCTTGATGCTGGAGGGCACAGACGGGGCCGATGGTCCGTCCCGCCAGGCCGCCGCCGCCCGCGCCGAATCCCTCGTACAGATGCTGGAGTCGAGGGCCTCAGCCGCCAGCGAGCAGCTCGGCCGACTGCGCGGCGAGGCCGAGCGCCTCGCGCCGCAGGACTCCCCGGCGCACACCGAGCTGCCCGACGACCTGGTGCCTGCCGACGCCGGGCAGGCACAAGCCCTGCTGCGCACCGCCACGGCGGAGCTCGCCACCTGCTCCGACGCCCTGGAGTCGGCCCGCGAGGCGCACGCCGAGCTGTTGCGGGCGCACCGCACGGCGGAGGACGCGGCAGGCGGCTTCGAGGAGACCGCCGCGATGCTGCGCGACCTCCTCAGGGATCAGCAGCGGTCCGCGGAGGCGGCGGAGGCCGCCGAAGAAGCCGACGCCCCCGAGCCGTACCCGGGCAGCATTGAGGAGGCGCGGCAGTCCGCCGCCGAGTCCCGCCGCTCACTGCGCGGCTGCGCCGCCGACCTGTCCGCCGCCGACGCAGCGGTGCGCGAGACGAGCGACGTACTCGTACGGCATGCCAATTCCACGCGGTACGAGCAGGTACGCACCCCCGCGCGCCAGCAGATCCGCGAGCTGCCCGCCGCCGCACTGCCCGAGCACGCAGCGGCCTGGGCGGCGGCCTTCGCGCCCCGGCTGCGGGTGCTGACCGACGAGCTGGAGCAACTGGAGCGCAACCGCGGCAGCATCGTCGACCGGCTCCGCGGCCTCGTGGAGTCGGCGCTGACGACGCTCCGCTCGGCGCAGCGGCTCTCCCAGCTGCCCGAAGGCCTCGGTGAGTGGTCCGGCCAGGAGTTCCTGCGGATCCGCTTCGAGGAGCCGGACCAAGTGACGCTGGTGGAGCGGCTCGGCGAGGTCATCGATGAAGCCACCCGCTCCGCCGTCAAGAAGAACTCGGACCTGCGCAGGGACGGAATGTCCTTGCTCCTGCGCGGTGTTCAGGCGGCCCTGGAGCCCAAGGGCATCTCCGTCGAGATCCTCAAGCCGGACGCCGTGCTGCGTGCCGAGCGGGTGCCGGTCGGGCAGATGGGCGATGTGTTCTCCGGCGGCCAGCTGCTGACCGCCGCCATCGCGCTGTACTGCACGATGGCCGCGTTGCGCAGCAACGACCGGGGCCGCGACAAGCACCGGCATGCCGGCACGCTGTTCCTCGACAACCCCATCGGCCGCGCCAACGCCACGTATCTGCTGGAGCTCCAGCGCGCGGTCTCGGACGCGCTCGGCGTTCAGCTGCTCTATACGACAGGCCTGTTCGACACGACCGCGCTCGCCGAATTTCCACTGGTCATCCGGCTGCGCAACGATGCCGACCTCAGGGCGGGGCTGAAGTACATCAGCGTCGAGGAGCATCTGCGTCCCGGCCTGCCGCAGCAGGACCCGGACGCCGAGACGGTGCACGGCGAGATCACGGCGACACGGATGTTCAAGCGCACACCCACGCCTGCCGAGTGACCCCGGCGGGCACGGGCACGCCCACGCCTGCCAGGTGGCTTTCTGCTGCACGGGCAGGCCCACGCCTGCCGAGTGACCCCGGCGGGCACGGGCACGCCCACGCCTGCCAGGTGGCTTTCTGCTGCACGGGCAGGCCCACGCCTGCCGAGTGACCTCGGCAAGGGCGGGCACGGTCACCCCTGCCGAGTAATCCCGGCGGATGCCCATGCCTGCCGGGTGCCCCTGCAGGACGCCCACGTGCCCCGAGCGCTCACGAAGGCGAGCGTGACCACGAGGGTGAGGGTGGTCAACAAGGCTGCGCGTGGGCACGCGAGAGGGCATGGGACCCTCGGACGTGCGAGCGGCGGGCCTCAGGCCTGGGAGAGTCGGCCCGTCCCCGGCTGTCCCTGCGGCTCGCGATCCCGTATACGCGTCGACCCGCGAGCCGTCCGGCGGGCGCGGCGGCGCTCGCGGCGCAGCTGGCGTGCCGTGCTGCTCGGCACGGACACCACGCCGTGCCGCTGGTTCCACACCTGGCGGGTGACCCACACGTCCAGCACGCCCCAGGTCGCGACCACCGTGCTGGCGACGCTGCTGAGGACCATCGGGAAGGCGAGCCAGGAGCCCGCGAGCGTGCACAGATACGCCACCATCGCCTGAATCATCGTCAGCGACATGATGATCACGGCGCGCACGGCGGCCGTGCGGACGGGGTCGGCCATCCGCGGCCGTACGGCGGGCTCCTCGACCCACAACTGCCGTGGCGCTTCGGCCTCATTCGCCGATTCCGCCGCACGCCGGGCCGTCCTCGCACTCGCGTCAACCGCCGCGCCCGGAACCGTCACGGGTGCTGCGGACGTCCTGCGGTGCTCTTCCGTATCCATCAAACCTTCACTCCCCACCACCTGGCCCCACGACCTGGCGTGCTGCTCAACCCGGGCGCGGGAAAACCGCCTTCACGAACGGCTGCCCGTCTTACGCCCTTTTACGCCGATCCACCGGGCCCAATGCGATAGGTGCGTCCCCATCATTCCCGTTCCCCCGTACAACAGGACGAATGACCGGCCTCGAAGATTCCCGCCGAGATGAGAATTTCAGCCATCTGCCCCGGTGGGGAACAAGGTGTCTGCTCAGGCCCCCTATGCCCCAGCCGGGCGCTCAACTACCGGAAATCCAGCGCAACTCATGATCAACCAGCCATGGTGCGGCTGAAAATCGACCGGACAGGTCTTCGAGTTGCCGGAGTGACAGTAGTAAGCTCACGCCGTTTGTTGACGGAACATTTACCCCCGCCCGACGGGGGTTGAGCTGGGGGAGGCCATGCGCTTTCGCGGGAAGTCCATCCGCAGGAAGATCGTGGCGCTGCTGCTGGTGCCGCTCGTCTCCCTCACCTCACTGTGGGGATTCGCCACCGTGATCACCGGGCGCGAGGCCGACCAGCTTCTTGACGTCGCCTACATCGTCGAGCAGGTGGGTTACCCCATCGAGGACACGGTCAGGGTCATCCAGCAGGAACGCCGACAGACGCTGATCTATTTGGCTGACCCCCGGGCTTCCGACGCCCTGGCCGCTCTCCGCCGTGAACGCGCCGTGACCGACGCGTCCGTGGCGAAGATCAAGGAACGGGCCGCGCAGCCCAATGTGCGCGACGAGATGCGCTCCCAGACTGAGCGGCGGCTCGCCTCGCTCCTGGAGGCCTTCGAAGGCATCGAAGCGTTGCGCAGCTCCGTCGAGGACAGTACGGTCACGCGGCGGCAGGCTCTCGACCGTTTCAATCGGCTGGTCGACCCCTGCTACGCCTTCCTGATGACCCTCCACGCCCTCGAGGACGTGGAGATGGACAAGCAGGGCCGCGCACTGGTCGGCGTCGCCCAGGCCCGCGAGATGCTGTCCCGCCAGGACGCGCTGGTCGCATCGGCACTGGTCGCCCGCCAGTTCACCGCGCCCGAGCTGCGCGAGGTCGCGGGCCTGGTCGCCAACCGCAAGTTGCTCTACACCGTCAACCTGGAGAACCTCCCCTACGACGAGCGCGACATCTTCGAGCGGTACTGGCGCAGCCCGGACACCGAGCCCCTGCGCACCGCCGAGGAACGCCTCATCGCGTCGGGCGCGGGCAAGGAGCCGAAGGCCGTCAGCGCCAAGGGCTGGAACGAAGCCGCGACCGGCGTCCTCGACCACCTGGCCGACGAGGCCCAGGCCGCGAGCGACCGCTACCAGGACCGCGTCGACCCGGTCGCCTTCGGAGTCCTCGTCCAGGCGGGCCTGGCCGGTGTGCTGGGCTTCCTCGCCCTGCTCATCTCGCTCGTCCTGTCCGTACGGATCGGCCGCAGCCTCGCCCGTGACCTCTCCCGGCTCCGCAAGGAGGCCCACGAAGCGTCCGGCGTCCGCCTGCCGAGCGTGATGCGCAGGCTCGCCGCGGGCGAGGAGGTCGACGTGGAGACCGAGGCCCCGCGCCTGGAGTACGAGAGGGACGAGGTCGGCCAGGTCGGCCAGGCCCTCAACACTCTCCAGCGCGCCGCCGTCGAATCGGCCGTCAAACAGGCCGACATGCGCCGGGGCGTCTCCGAGGTATTCGTCAACCTGGCCCGCCGCAACCAGGTTCTGCTGCACCGCCAGCTCACGCTCCTCGACACCATGGAGCGCCGCACCGAGGACACCGACGAGCTCGCGGACCTCTTCCGCCTCGACCACCTCACCACCCGCATGCGCCGCCACGCGGAGGGCCTGGTCATCCTTTCCGGCGCGACAGCGTCCCGGCAGTGGCGCAAGCCCGTCCAGCTCATGGACGTCGTACGCGCGGCCGTCGCCGAGGTCGAGGACTACGAGCGCATCGAGGTACGCAGGCTGCCACGCATCGGCGTCGGCGGCCCCGCGGTCGCCGACCTCACCCACCTCATCGCCGAACTCCTCGAGAACGCCACGGTGTTCTCGCCCCCGCACACCGCCGTCCAGGTGCACGGCGAGCGCGTCGCCAACGGCTTCACGCTCGAAATCCACGACCGCGGCCTCGGCATGACGCCCGACGCACTGCTCGACGCCAATCTGCGGCTCGCCGAGACCCCCGAGTTCGAGCTGTCGGACACCGACCGGCTCGGTCTCTTCGTGGTCAGCCGGCTCGCCCAGCGGCAGAACGTCCGGGTCTCGCTCCAGCCGTCCCCGTACGGCGGAACCACCGCGATCGTCTTCATCCCCGCCGCCCTGCTCACCGATGCCCCGGAGACCAACGGCACCGGCTTCCGGCTCGACCGCAAGCACGCTGCCGACAGCCCGGGTACCGGGGACGGCGCCCGCCGCCAGCCCGTCACGACGCTCGCCCGCGTCCCCGCGGAACTCGCGGCCCAGGCGGTCCTCGACGGACCGGTGGAGCTCGAACCCCCGCTCGGCGTCCTGGGTCTCGAAGAGGCAACGCTCGGAGGTCTCGCGGACATCGAGGACATCGAAGACACAGAGAGCGAGCGCGGCGGCATCTTCCGGCCCCGTGAGCGCCCTCGGGACCGTGGCCGGGACACTCTCGGCGAGCAGCACCAGCAGGCCTCCGAGCCGTTCCCCGAGAGCGGCGAGCGTGCCCACCCGGGCGCCGCGGTCCCGCTGCCCCGCCGTAAGACGTCGAGTCCGGTTCCGTCGACCGCGCAGCACCCGCCGAAGCCACCGACCCTGGTGTCCGACAACGGCCGTCTCGTTGGCGGCCGCAGGCGCCCCCCGGCGGAGCGTACGGACCGCACATTCTCCGCCCCACCCGCACGGGAACCGGCCGCCACGGACGAGCCCCCGGGCCTTCCGCCGCTGGATGGACTGCCCCGACGCGTCCGCCAGGCCAGCCTCGCCCCGCAGCTGAAGGACACCGACGCCGCCGGCCGCACCGGATCTGCCACCGACGCGCCCGTCACCGAGCAGGACACCGAACGCGACGCGGACGAGGTACGCAGCCGCATGGCCTCGCTCCAGCGCGGCTGGCAGCGCGGCCGTCGCGAGAACGACGAGCCCGAGGAGAACGGCGCGACGGGCGGTCCCGGCGGGAACGGCGCAGCACCGGGCGACACAGCACCAGGAACCACACCAGAGGGGAACGGTCGATGACCGCACCGAACGCCGCAGCACACAACGCCACAGGCAGGGGTTCCGGGGAGCTCAACTGGCTCCTTGACGAATTGGTCGAGCGCGTCGGCAGCATCCGCAAGGCGCTGGTGCTCTCCAGCGACGGCCTGCCCACCGGGGCGTCGAAGGATCTGACGCGCGAGGACGGCGAACACCTCGCCGCCGTCGCCTCCGGCTTCCACAGCCTCGCCAAGGGAGTCGGCCGGCACTTTGAGGCGGGCCGCGTGCGACAGACCGTAGTGGAGCTCGACGAGGCCTTCCTCTTCGTCACCGCGGCGGGCGACGGCAGCTGTCTCGCCGTGCTGTCGGACGCCGACTCCGACGTCGGCCAGGTCGCGTACGAGATGACGTTGATGGTCAAGCGGGTCGGCGTGCACCTGATGACCGCGCCCCGCTCCGGTCTGCCCGCCGGAGGGTGAGTGGGATGGCATGAGCGAATCAGGCCAACAGGGATCGCCGCACTGGTTCGACGACGACGCGGGTCCCGTCGTACGCCCGTACGCGATGACACGTGGCCGGACCAGCAGTGCGACCCGGCACCGGCTCGACCTGATCGCGCTGGTCGTGCCCGAGCCCGCTGCCGACGACCCGGGACGCGACCAGACGCTCGCCCCCGAGCATGTCGAGATCGTCGAACTGTGCAGTGAGACGCCACAGTCCATCGCCGAGCTCGCCGCGGGCCTCGACCTCCCCGTCGGGGTGGTCAGGGTGCTCGTCGGTGACCTCGTCGAGGACGAACTGGTGCATGTGACCCGACCCGTACCGCCGGCGGAGCTGCCGGACGAGAGCATCCTTCGCGAGGTAATCAATGGCCTTCGGGCGCTCTAGCCGCAAGAAGCGACCGGTGGACCCGGTGACGCTCAAGATCCTGGTCGCAGGCGGATTCGGGGTGGGCAAGACCACCCTGGTGGGCGCGGTCAGCGAGATCAGACCGCTCCGCACCGAGGAGACGCTCACCGAGGCGGGCCGTCCCGTCGACGACGTCGAAGGGGTCGAGGGCAAGACCACCACCACGGTGGCCATGGACTTCGGGCGCATCACGCTCCGCGAGGAGTTGGTGCTCTACCTCTTCGGCACCCCCGGCCAGGACCGCTTCTGGTTCCTGTGGGACGAGCTGGCGCAAGGCGCGCTCGGCGCCGTCGTGCTCGCCGACACCCGGCGCCTGGAGGACTGTTTCGCGGCGATCGACTACTTCGAGCGACGCGGCATCCCCTTCGCAGTCGCCGTCAACTGCTTCGAGGGCGCCAACCGTTACCCGCCGGAGACGGTGCGCGCGGCGCTCGATCTCGACGAGAGCGTGCCCCTGCTGCTGTGCGACGCACGGGACCGCGAAACGGTCAAGACCGTACTCATCGCCGTGGTCGAACACGCGCTGGCCCGCTCCGCCGACCGGCGGCAGACCGCGTCCACCTGACGCCGGCGCCCGAGCACAGGAGCGGCCCGCACCCCCGCCGACAGGGGTACCGGCCGCGCTCTTCGGAGCCGCGCGGGCGCGGGGGCGCGCGCCGCGGGGCCGTTGCACTACCCCTGCCCGTCCTCCTGCCAGCCGAAGCTCCGCTCCACGGCCTTGCGCCAGTTGTGGAGCTCGCGGTCGCGCTCCTGCGCCTCCATCCGCGGTGTCCACTCGACATCGCGCTGCCAGTGCGCCTTCAGCTCGTCCAGGTCCGACCAGACCCCGGTCGCCAGTCCCGCCGCGTACGCCGCGCCCAGGCAGGTCGTCTCGGAGATCTTCGGCCGGATGACGGGCACGCCCAGGACGTCCGCCTGGTGCTGCATCAGCAGGCTGTTGCCGGTCATGCCGCCGTCCACCTTCAGCGTGGTGATGGCGACGCCCGAGTCCTGGTACATCGCGTCGACGACCTCCCGGGTCTGCCAGCTGGTGGCCTCCAGGACCGCCCGTGCCAGGTGCGCCTTGGTGACGTATCCCGTCAGCCCGGTGATGACCCCACGGGCGTCGGAGCGCCAGTAGGGCGCGTAGAGCCCCGAGAAGGCCGGCACGATGTACGCCCCACCGTTGTCGTCGACGCTCGCCGCGAGCGTCTCGATCTCGTCCGCCGTACGGATGATCCCCAGCTGGTCCCTGAACCACTGGACCAGGGCGCCGGTGATCGCGATCGACCCCTCCAGGCAGTAGACCGGCGCCTCGTCGCCGATCTTGTAGCCCATCGTGGTGAGCAGCCCGTTCTTCGAGGCCACCGGCCGGTTGCCGGTGTTGAGGAGCAGGAAGCTGCCTGTTCCGTACGTGTTCTTGGCCGTGCCTACGTCGTAACAGGCCTGCCCGAAGACGGCGGCCTGCTGGTCGCCGAGCGCCGATGCCACCGGCACCCCCGCCAGTTGCCCGACGGCCGTCCCGTACACCTCGGACGACGACTTGATCTCCGGCAGTACGGCCTCGGGCACATTCATCGCGGACAGGATCGAGCGGTCCCACTGGAGCGTCGCGAGGTCCATCAGCATGGTGCGCCCGGCGTTGGTCACATCCGTGACGTGTACGCCGCCGCCCGTGCCCCCGGTGAGATTCCAGATCAGCCAGGAGTCGATGGTCCCGAAAGCGATCTCGCCCCGCTCCGCGCGACCGCGCAGCCCCGGGACGTTGTCCAGCAGCCAGGTCACCTTGGGGCCGGAGAAGTAGCTCGCGAGCGGCAGACCGGTCGTCTCCCTGAAGCGGTCCTGGCCGTCCGTGCCACCCAGTTCCTTGCAGAGCGCCGCCGTGCGGGTGTCCTGCCAGACGATCGCGTTGTGCACGGGCTTTCCGGTCGCCCGGTCCCACAGCACCGTCGTCTCACGCTGGTTGGTGATGCCCAGCGCGCTGAGCTGCTCGGGGCGCAGTCCCGCCTTGGCGATCGCGCCCGCGACGACGGCCTGCACCTTGGACCAGATCTCGGTCGCGTCGTGCTCCACCCACCCCGGTTTGGGGAAGATCTGGCGGTGTTCGCGTTGGTCCACGGAGACGATCGCACCGGAGTGATTGAAGATGATGCAGCGGCTCGAAGTGGTGCCCTGGTCGATGGCGGCGACGTACTTCTCGGTCCGTCCAGTGTTTTCCGTCATGTCGTCCCCTCGGTCGGAAGGATCTGAGGCTTGAGGGCCCAGTGGCTCTGCGGCGCGTTCGGGGCCCGTTCGGGCGCTCCGGGGATCTCAGGAGGCCAGGTTGTAGATGACGCCCGCACGGGCCCCGCCGATCAGGGGGGCCCGCCACCGGCACCCAGGCGTGGCGATGCCGAGCGTCGCGGCCGGGTTGGGATGGCCCCCGGACAGCGGCGCTGCCGTGTACGCCCCGGCGAGCACGCCGAAGCCCCTGCCGAAGGGGATGACGACCCACCCCGCGGCCTTCGCCCTGGAGTGGTTCAGTGTGACGGCGGCGCACACTCCGGCGCCGACGAGGATCAATATGGCGGTGCCGATGATCTCACCGACGAAGACGTCCCCGTTGCTCATGGCGGCTCCTAGGCCCTCGCCCGGGGTCGGAGCCCCGGTCCTGAAATGCAGGGTGCGTTTTCCATGGCTGCGGAGCCGAAAGCGGGGGAGTCCCGTACCTCGCCCGGCCCCGTGACGTGCGTGCCGAGCCGGTGGGGTCGCCCGTGGGGGAGGCCCCTTGAAGGTGCCCGCACGCAGGGCTGTGCCCCGCGTGCCTGGGAGCCGTCGTACGGCGACGCCGACTGACACGGGAAGTGTTCACCGGCGGTGATGGACCGTCAAGGTGGCCGACAGCAACCGCTGGCGGGGGCGCCACCGCCTCGCCGAAACGATCCTGCGGGCCTCAGCGCACGGCGATCACGGCGGAGCCGTGCCCGAACAGCCCCTGGTTGGCGGTGAGTCCGGTACGCGCCCCCGGCACCTGCCGCTCGCCCGCCGTGCCGCGCAGCTGCCAGGTCAGCTCGCAGACCTGCGCGATGGCCTGGGCGGGCACCGCCTCACCGAAGGACGCCAGCCCGCCGCTCGCATTGACCGGGATCCGCCCGCCGAGCGCCGTCGCACCCTCCCGCAGGAGCTTCGCGCCCTCACCGGCCGCGCACAGCCCGATGTCCTCGTACCACTCCAGCTCCAGAGCGGTGGAGAGGTCGTAGACCTCGGCGAGGGAGAGATCGCCGGGCCCGATGCCCGCCTCCTCGTACGCCGCCCGCGCGATCGAGGCCCGGAAGGAATCGGGGGAGGGGGCCTCCGCGGCGGACGAGTCGGTGGCGATGTCGGGAAGGTCGAGCACGGCCTTGGGATAGGTGGGCGTGATGGTCGAGACGGCGCGGATGCGGACCGGGTCGCTCACCCCGCGGCGACGCGCGAACTCCATGCTGCACAGCACGAGCGCTGCGGCGCCGTCGGAGGTGGCGCAGATGTCGAGCAGCCGCAGCGGGTCGGCGACCACCGCGGACGCCGCGACGTCCTCGGCGGTGACGGGCTTGCGGTAACGCGCGTTGGGGTTGAGCGCGCCGGCCGCCGCGTTCTTCACCTTGACCTGGGCGAAGTCCTCCGGCGTATCCCCGTGGAGGGCCATGCGGCGGCGTGCGTACAGCCCGAAGTACGCGGGGTTCGTCGCCCCGAGGAGCCTGAACCTCAGCCAGTCGGGATCGTCGGGACGTTCGCCGCCCGCCGGCGCGAAGAATCCCTTGGGCGCCGCGTCCGCGCCCACCACCAGCGCCACGTCGGCCATGCCGGACAGGATCTGGGCGCGGGCGGTGTTGACGGCCTGTGCGCCGGACGCGCAGGCGGCGTACACACTCGTCACGCGCGCCCCCTGCCAGCCGAGCGCCTGCGCGAACGTCGCGCCCGCCACATAGCCGGGGTAGCCACCGCGCACCGTCTCCGCGCCGACGACCGACTGCACGTCCTGCCAGCCCACCCCGGCGTCGGCGAGCGCGGCACGCGCCGCCACCGTGCCGTACTCGATAAAACTGCGCCCCCACTTGCCCCACGGGTGCATGCCCGCGCCGAGCACCGCCACATCGCCGGTCATGACCGCACCCCGGCCGGGTCCGCCACGACGGGCCGCCAGTGCCAGGTCGTCCAGGTGATCCCCGCCGCCGCGTCCTCGTTGAGCACTCCGGGGACGACTTCGACCTCCATGCCCACCGCCAGATCCGCGGTCGTCAGTCCCGGAGCGGCCTGCCCGAGGACCACCATGCCCTCGGCCGCGAGCTCCACGGCGACCAGCGTGTACGCCGTCCAGTCCACGGCCGGGTCGCTGACGTACGGCGCGGGCGGGCGGTATCGGCTGTCGGTGTACGACCACACGCGGCCCCGCTTGGACAGCGGCACCTCGGCCAGCTCACCGCCGGCACAGGCCGGATTGCGGCAGAAGGTGTCCTGGCGGGGGAAGAAGACCGAGGCGCACGCCGAGCAGCGGGTGCCCAGCAGCCTGAAGTCCTCCGGGTCCGTCTCCACGGTGAACCAGTCGGCCACCACGGGTGTGCGCGCGTGCGTCAAGAGCCCTCCCCTGCACAGAAATTGACGATCCGTCAGAAGTGTGCCACGGGTCAGCGGTTCTCCGCGAGCCACTTGGCGGCGGTCTCCGCCAGTTCGCTGTCGCGGCCCGCGAGCATCGTCCGGATCATCTGCACATCGCCGCGCAGTGACCAGGCGGGATGCCCGAAGCTGGCGGGGTTGTTCTTCTCGATCAGGAAATGCGCGGGCCAGGCGGCGCCGTAACCGATCAGCGGTAGCGCGGCGGCGTACCGCTGCCGGCCGCGCGCCAGGCCGTACGCGCTGACGCCGAGGCCGGTGAGCGTGCCGACGAGATGGACCCAGCGGGTCGCCGCCCTGGAATGCATCGCGACGTAGTAGGGCCAGAATTGCTCGTACGAATCAAAAGTGTGTTGCTCCATACGGGCACCGTAATGGCCCGGCGGAGAACCGGATATGGCCGATGCGCGTCCGAAAGGGAGCGGAGGGCCGGAGCCCACGGGGGTGGGGTGGCCCCGGCCCTCCGCCGCCCGCGACCTCTAGTGCCGCGCCAGATAACGTTTGCCCCGTCGCGGCGGCCGGCACATACTCTCGCCGCACCGGCCGAAAGCCCAAGTACGTCCAGTACGAGGACTTCCGGCCGGCACGCCGAGAGCACGCACCGGCCGCCGCTCCTTGACGGGCAAACGTCACCTGCCGCGGCACTAGTGACCGGCGACCGAGCGGCGCGACACCGGGAAGTCGAAGAACCTGTCGGGGAACAGCTCGGGCTTGAAGGTGTAGTGCCACCACTCCTCAGGCAGATTCACGAAGCCCGCGTCCGCCAGGGAACCCTTGAGCAGCTGCCGGTTGGCGCGCTGCTCGCCCCCGATCCGCGGGGCGTCGGTGTGCGACAGGGTGTCGAAGCAGTCGTAGCCCGTGCCCATGTCCACGGAGTTGTCCGGGAAACGCTCGGCCTTCGGCGCGTAGCAGGACGTGAGGGACTCACCCGGCACATACGGGCGAGTGGGCTTGGCCGACAGCTTCACGATCGTCAGATCCACCGTGCTGCCCCGGCTGTGCCCGGACTTCTCCGCGATGTAGCCGTCCGCGAACAGCCGCGACTTGTCGACCCGGGGATAGAACTCCTGCTTCATCACCTCGTCGTCGAGATCCTTCGCCCACCGTACGAAGTGGTCGACGGCCCGCTGCGGGCGATAGCAGTCGTAGACCTTCAGCGAGTAGCCGCGGCGCAGCAGTTTCAGCTGGGTCCGCTGGAGGGCCTTCGCGGCGGGCCCGGTCAGGATGCAGACGGGCTCGCGGTAGCCGTCGACCGGCTCGCCCATGAAGTTGTGGCCGGTGGTGTAGCGCATCTCCTGGATGATCGTCGGGGCCACGGACCGCAGGGCCACGAACTCCCTGGGGGCCTTCGGCTCGGGCTTCGCCTGCACCGTGGGCGAGACGGAGGTGACGGTGAACAGGGCGACGGCCGAGGTGGCCAGGGCGCGGAGTGCGGAGGCGAGTCCTGTCATGGACCTTCGTCTATCAGGTCAACGGCCCGCGGGGGAAGGGCGATCGGATACAGTCCGCGCGTGCCCGGACCCACGAACAAGCCCGCCCGGACCGTCGCCGGGGCCCCTGCGGGGGCGCCCGCCCAGGTTCCTGCGGGTATCTCTGCCCGAGTCTCCGCCGGGCCTCCCACCCAGCCCCCGGCCGTCCCCGTTCGGGACTCCCACTGTTCCAGCTGCGGGGCGCCCTACCCGCCGCGCGTCGACTGGCCCCGCACCTGCCCGGCCTGTGGCACCGCGGCCTACCGCGATCCGCTGCCCGTCGCCGTCGCCCTGCTGCCCGTACGTGACGCACAGGGCACCGGACTCGTCGTCATCACCCGCACCATCGAGCCCCAGCTCGGCGGGACAGCGCTGCCCGGCGGCTTCATCGATCACGGCGAGGACTGGCGGCATTCGGTCGTACGCGAACTGCGGGAGGAGACGGGCATCGGCGCCCACGAGGAACAGGTGCGCCTCGCCGACGCACGAAGCTCCCCGGCCGGCCACCTGCTGCTCTTCGGCCTGCTCCCCGAACGCGCGCTCGCGGAACTGCCGCCGTCCGTCCCCACGGACGAGACGAGCGGGTGGCACGTCCTGCGCGAACCGGCGGAATTGGCCTTCCCGCTCCACACGGAAGCAGCGCAAGCCTGGTTCGCAGGCAACTACACGCCAGGTCCCGCTACGCCGTCCAGCCTGTCCAGCAGCTCCGGCCCGTCCGGCAATTCCAGCCCGTCCGGCGTTTGAGGACACAGGGTGTCTGGGGCTTGCCCCCAGTTTCGGGAAGGGGCGGGTAGGGGAAAATCCCCTCGCCTCACACCCCCCGCACCCGAACCGGGAGTCCCACCTCCCCGCCCCCCTCGCGCTCCACCACGACCCGCCCCCCGTGCACCCGAGTCGTGAACCGCTCCACTTCCGCAGACTCCCAGCCGTCCCCCGCGTCCCTGACGACCAGCCCACCGCCCGTGCGTCCCGCCGCGGGCGCCCACACGTCGAGCGCGAGCCCGCCGTCCTCACCCCGCACGGGAATCACCGCACCGGCCCGTGCCAGTACCGGGATCCGGGAGAGCGGCGCGTCGATCAGCACCTGCCCCGGGCCTTCGTACGCCTCACCGGTCGCGGTGTCGTACCACCGCCCGCGCGGCAGCCGCACCGCCCTCCGGTCCGTCCCACGCTCCAGCACGGGCGCCACCAACAGGCAGTCCCCGAGCAGGAAGGCGTCCTCGCAGTCCCGCAGCGCCCGATCCTCCGGGGCGCCCCACCACACGGGCCGCACATAGGGCGCACCGGTGAGACGGGCCAGATGAGACAGCGTCACGAAATAGGGCCGCAGCCGCTCCCGTTCCACCAGCGCGGCCCGCGCGTGCTCAAGCACGTGCGGACCGAATTCCCAGGGCTCCCGACGGCCCGCGGTGAGCGCCGCGTGCGTACGGAAAAGGGGCAGGTGCGCGCCCAGCTGGAACCAGCGCAGATACAGCTCGGGCGAAGGGCTGCCGTTGAAGCCACCCACATCGGGCCCGGAGTACGGCACTCCGCACAGCCCCATGCCCAGCACCAGGGAGAGCGATGCGCGCAGCCCCGGCCAGCCCGTCGACACATCACCGGACCAGGTGCCGCCGTACCTCTGCATTCCGGCCCACCCGGAACGCGAGAAGAGGAACGGCCGCTCGTCGGGACGCAATCGGCGCAACCCCTCGTAACCGGCGCGCGCCATCGCCAGACCGTAGACATTGTGGGCCTCCCGGTGATCACCGCCCCGCCCCTCCAGGTCGTGCCGCGCGGAACGCGGCAGCGTCGGATCACCGAAGGCGGAGAAGGAAACCGGCTCGTTCATGTCGTGCCACACTCCGGAGAACCCCTGCGCGAGTCGCTCCTCGTACAGCGATCCCCACCAGTCACGCACGCGTGGAGCGGTGAAATCGGGATAGGCGCACTCGCCGGGCCAGACCTCACCGCGCACCTCATTGCCCCGCGCGTCCCGCACAAAGACCCCGGCGGCCGACCCGCTGTCGTACAACGCAGCGCCACGCTCCGCCCTGACGGCGGGATCGACGATCGACACCAGCCGCACTCCCGACTCCCGGAGGTCGGCGGCGAGCCCGGGGAGGCCGGGGAACCGCTCGCGGTCGACCGTGAAGACCCGATGCCGGTCGTAGTGGTCGATGTCGAGATGCAGCACGGACAGCGGCAACCCCCGCTCCCGATAGCCGGCGACGATCCGCCGGACCTCCCGCTCGCTGCCGAAACCCCACCGTGCGTGCTGGGGACCGAGCGCCCACGACGGGGGGAGCGCGGGCGCCCCCGTGAGCGCCGCCCAGCCATGCAGCACGCGCGCGGGCGCGCCGGCCACGACCCAGCAGCGCAACGGCCCGCCCTCCATGCGTATTTCACTGGTGCCCGGCCGGTCGTGCCCCGAGCCAGCCCCCTCCTCGCCCTCCCGCAGCGTCACCCGGCCCTCCCACGTGTTGTCGTGGAAAGCCAGATGCGTGCCCGCGTCGGAAACGATCAGCTGCACCGGCATCGTGATGTAGAGCGGATCGTCACCCGGCACGAAGCTGCCCCCGGGGTCGCTGTTCCACAGCCGATACGTGCCGTCACGCAGCCGGGGCCCGGAGGCCCGGCCGCCCAGGCCGAAGAAGCGCGCGTCGGCCGGCACCTCACTGCGCTGTACCCAGCGCGCCGGCCCCCCGGCGACCGGCTCCCACCAGCGCGGCGGCAACTCGCGGCGGAGCACCACCCCGCCCGGCGTACGGACCTCGACGGCGCCGTGCCGTGAGACGGCGACAGTGAGCCGCTCCGACACCACCCGCCAGCCGCCGTCCTTGTCGGGCTCAAGCCCGGCCCTCGGATCGGGCTCGGGACAGGCACCCGCGAGCGCGTACGAGGGCTCAGGGTCCGCGCCGTCCCAGCCCCAGAAGACCGCGCCGCCCGCAGCCACCATCACCCGCAGCTCCGAACGCGCGAACCGCACGACTCCGCCGCCCGGCTGGGGCTCCGCCCCGGTCACCGAACCCGGCACCCGGGCCCGCTCCGCGCCCCTGGGGGGCAGCCCCCAGGCATCCGTGCGATGCCGCCGCCAGGCCGAGCGCGCCGCGCGCAGCCCCTGCACCGTGCCGACCAGTTTCACCGAGCGCACCAGGTCACGACCGTCCATACGGCTCACCCTGCCACCCGGTGGACCGTACGCGGGAGGCGTTCAACAGCCGTTCACCCGTGGTATGCCCACACGACCACGTGTCCGACTGTGTGCGGCCCGCCCTGGTGCCAGAGACGATCACATGGCATCGTCCGTGTCAGCCGCCGCGTGCGCACACCCTCCGCACGTGCGCGCCACAAACGCACACCACGCGTACAGCCCGGGAGCCGCCCCATGACCTCAGCACCCAACGCCGCGCCCCTCTGGCAGCCCGACGCGGACCGCATCGCCGCCGCCGCGATCACCCGCTTCCAGGCCTGGGCGGCCGAGCGGTACGGCGCACCGGCAGAGGGCGGCTACCCGGCGCTGCACCGCTGGTCGGTCGACGAGCTCGACACATTCTGGAAGGCCGTGGCTGACTGGTTCGATGTCCGGTTCTCGACCCCGTACGAGACGGTTCTCGCCGACCGGTCCATGCCCGGCGCACAGTGGTTCCCCGGTGCCACCCTCAACTACGCCGAGCACGCGCTGCGCACCGCCGAGGACCCGGACCGTGCGGACGACCCGGCCCTCCTGTACGTCGACGAGACCCACGAGCTCACCCCGGTCAGCTGGTCCGAACTGCGCCGCCAGGTGGGGTCGCTCGCCGCCGCACTGCGCGCCCTCGGCGTACGCCCCGGAGACCGGGTCAGCGGCTACCTGCCCAACATCCCCCAGGCGACCGTCGCGCTGCTCGCCACCGCCGCCGTCGGCGGTGTCTGGACCTCCTGCGCCCCCGACTTCGGAGCGCGCAGTGTCCTCGACCGCTTCCAGCAGGTCGAGCCGGTCGTCCTGTTCACCGTCGACGGTTACCGCTACGGCGGCAAGGAGCACAACCGCACCGAGGCCGTCGCCGAACTGCGCCGCGAACTGCCCACGCTGCGCGCAGTGGTCCATATCCCGCTTCTCGGAACCCCGGCCCCCGAAGGCGCCGTCGAATGGTCCGCACTCACCGCCGCCGACACCGAGCCGGTCTTCGAGCAGGTCCCCTTCGAGCACCCCCTGTGGGTCCTGTACTCCTCCGGGACCACCGGCTTGCCCAAGGCCATCGTCCAGTCCCAGGGCGGCATCCTCCTGGAGCACTTCAAGCAGATCGGCCTGCACTGCGACCTGGGCCCCCAGGACCGCTTCTTCTGGTACACCTCCACCGGCTGGATGATGTGGAACTTCCTCATCTCCGGTCTGCTCACCGGCACCACGGTCGTCCTGTACGACGGCAGCCCCGGCCACCCGGACACCGGCGCCCAGTGGCGCATCGCGGAACGCACCCGGGCCACACTCTTCGGCACCTCGGCCGCCTACGTCATGGCCTGCGCCAAGGCGCGGGTCCACCCCGCCCGCGACTTCGACCTCTCCCGCATCAAGTGCGTCGCGACCACCGGCTCCCCGCTCCCGCCCGACGGCTTCCGCTGGCTCCACGATGAGGTCGCGTCCGACCTGTGGATCGCCTCCGTCAGTGGCGGTACGGACGTCTGCAGCTGCTTCGCCGGCGCCGTCCCCACCCTCCCCGTCCACATCGGAGAGCTTCAGGCACCCTGCCTCGGCACCGATCTGCAGGCCTGGGACGCCCAGGGCAAGCCGCTCACGGGCGAGGTGGGCGAACTGGTGGTCACCAACCCCATGCCGTCCATGCCGATCCGCTTCTGGAACGACCCCGACGGCGCCCGGTACCACGACAGCTACTTCGACACCTACCCCGGCGTCTGGCGCCACGGCGACTGGATCACCCTCACCGACCACGGCTCGGTGATCATCCATGGCCGCTCCGACTCGACGCTCAACCGTCAGGGCGTGCGCATGGGCTCGGCCGACATCTACGAGGTGGTCGAGCGCCTCCCCGAGATCCGCGAATCCCTGGTCATCGGAGTCGAAGAGCCCGACGGCGGCTACTGGATGCCCCTGTTCGTCCACCTTGCCGACGGCGCGACGCTCGATGACGACCTGCGCGCCCGTATCAAGCAGGCCATCCGCACCCAGCTCTCCCCGCGCCATGTTCCCGACGAGGTGATCGAGGTCCCCGGCGTCCCCCACACCCTGACCGGCAAGCGCATCGAGGTCCCCGTCAAGCGGCTCCTCCAGGGCGCGGCCCTGGACAAGGCCGTCAACCCGGGGTCGGTGGACAACATCGGCCTGCTGAGCTTCTACGAGGACCTCGCCCGCACCCGCCGCTGACTCCCAGCCACGATTGTCAGTGCCCGCGGTTACGGTGAGTGAGCAATCATCGGCTGCGCGCAGGGGGAGTCATGGCGCACATCAAGCACACCACGAACAAGAGCATGCGACGGGTGCTCCGCCGCGAAGTGCCGAGCACGGTAGGCCTGTTGGCCGACGAGCAGGACTTCGCGGCGATGACGGGGTACCGCAGCTTCGTCTTCGACGACCATGCGGCGTACCTCCTGCAGGTCGAGGACCTGCTGCGGTCCCTCGCGGCCCAGGGCGTGCATACCACCGTCGCCCTCTTCGACCCGGAGGAGTTCCTGGAGTTCTGCGAGAGCACCGGACTCGACCCGGACACACCGGTGAGCCGGACTCGTTTCATCGCGGAGCTCGCCATCTGCGGCGCGTCCGTTCCGTACAGCGGCCAGCCCATCGACCGGCTGGTGCCCCTGCTGATCAACGAAGCGGTCCGCCAGGCCACTTGGGAGTACGCGACGCTGCTGCTGGCCGATCTGGGCAACTGCGCCGAGTGCGGAATGGACATCGGCCGGGAATCCTTCGACCGCGCCTCGCGACTGGTGCTGCGCCTGCTCGAAGCGGCCGGCTCCGGTACCCACCATCTGGTCTGCAGCATCCCTGCCGAGGAGGCCCGGTTGCTGGCCGTCCTGCACGCGGAGCGTGCGGGCGAGCAGCCGGTCCGTCCGACCGAATCCGAAAGCGCGGAATTCGTGACGGTGCTCGCGGCCGGACTCGCCATGGAGAGGCCCGGGGGAGTGGTGCTCAGGACCACCGGGCCCGGCGAGCCGGACCGGCTCCGCGGTTGGCGACTGAACCGCGGCAGCCTTGTCGCGCTCAGCGCCGGCGAGGTGTTCAGCGCCTACTGCACGGACGCGGACACCGGTGACCCCGTCTCACCGGAACCGGGCGTCGAGTACTGCCCAGGTTTCGACGTCGAAGATCCGGAGCCCCACCACTGAACGACCGAGGGGCTGTCCGCACCCGGCGGACAGCCCCTCGACCCTCATCATCGTCCGGTCACTCCCCGGACAGCACCGCCTGCGCGGCCGCACGGGCCTCGTCGGCGGTGTCCGTGGCACGCGCCGCCGCGGCGGCGCGCTCACACTGGGCGAGGGTGTACTTCGCCAGCGACGAACGGACATAAGGAATGGCCTTCGCCCCCATCGAAAGGGAGGTCACACCCAGCCCCGTCAGGACACAGGCGAGCAGCGGGTCGGCCGCGGCCTCACCACACACACCACAGCTCTTGCCCTCGGCCCTGGCGGCGTCGGCGGACATCGCGACCAAGTCGAGCAGCGCGGGCTGCCACGGGTCCTGAAGCCGGGACACCGCACCGACCTGGCGGTCGGCGGCGAAGGTGTACTGCGCCAGGTCGTTGGTCCCCAGCGAAAGGAACTCGACTTCCTGCAGGATCGAGCGGGCCCTGAGCGCGGCCGACGGAATCTCCACCATCGCGCCGAACTTCGCCCGCAGCCCGGCCTCGCGGCACGCGTCCGCGAACGCCTTGGCGTCCGTACGGTCCGCGACCATCGGCGCCATGACGTCGAGGTAGACCGGCAGCCCCTCGACGGCCTTGGCCAGCGCGGTCAGCTGGGTGCGCAGCACATCGGGGTGCTCGAGCAGGGAGCGCAGCCCACGCACACCCAGCGCCGGGTTCGGCTCCTCGGCCGGCGTCAGGAAGTCGAGTGGCTTGTCCGCACCGGCGTCCAGGACCCGCACCACGACACGGCCCTCAGGAAAGGCCTCAAGTACCTTGCGGTAGGCCTCGACCTGCTTCTCCTCGGTCGGCGCCTGCGCGCTGTCGTCGAGGAAGAGGAACTCCGTACGGAACAGGCCGATACCCTCGGCGCCGGCCTCGACCGCGGTCGGTACATCGGCGGGACCACCGATGTTGGCGAGCAGCGGCACCTTGTGTCCGTCGGACGTCGCACCGGGACCGGTCGAGGCGGCAAGCGCCGCCCGGCGCTCAGCGGCAGCGGCTTCGAGCTCCGCACGCTTCTCGGCGCTCGGCTCGACGAAGATCTCACCCGTGCTGCCGTCCACCGCGACGACCGTTCCCTCGGCCAGCTCACCGGCGCCCGGCAGGGCCACCACGGCAGGCACACCCAGCGCACGCGCGAGAATCGCGCTGTGGCTGGTCGGCCCGCCTTCCTCGGTCACAAAGCCCAGCACCAGAGCGGGGTCGAGCAGTGCGGTGTCGGCGGGAGCGAGGTCCCGGGCGATCAGCACGTACGGCTCGTCGCTGTCCGGCACACCCGGCATCGGCACGCCGAGCAGGCGCGCGACGATACGATTCCGCACGTCGTCGAGGTCTGCCACCCGGCCGGCCATGTACTCGCCGGCACCGGCGAGCAGTTCCCGGTAGGTGGCGAACGCGTCGTACACACCACGCTCGGCACTGCTGCCGACGGCGATACGCCGGTCCACATCAGCCATCAGCTCGGGATCCTGGGCCATCATGGCCTGCGCCTCAAGCACATGCTGTGCCTCGCCGCCGGCCAGATTGCCGCGTGCAATCAGATCGGCCGCCACAGCCTCAACCGCCTGGCGGGCACGCCCCTGTTCGCGCCCGGCCTCCTCGGCTGGAATCTGCTTGGCAGGCGGCTCGAGAACCGCCGTGCCCATGTGCCGAACCTCGCCGATCGCCACACCGTGGCTCACGCCGACGCCTCGCAGCGTTGTCTCCATTTCACCCGTCTCCGGTTATTGCGGCGGACTCCGCCCGCCGCGATGAATGTCGTACCCACGGCCGCTACTGCGGCGTGAGCGTCACTTCCAGCCGAACAGAGCTTCGCCGGACTTCACGTCGCCGTCCTCGACCAGGCCGGAGAGGGAGTCGGCCGTAGCCTCGAGTGCCACGATCGGACACACCGGCGACTTGCCGGCCGCTTCCACGGCCGCGGGGTTCCAACGTACGACCTCCTGGCCGCGCGTCACGGTGTCCCCCTTATTGACGAGCAGCTCGAAGCCCTCGCCGTTGAGCTGCACCGTGTCGATGCCGAGGTGCGTCAGCACGCCGTGGCCCTCGTCGTCGACCACGACGAAGGCGTGCGGGTGCAGGGAGACAATGACTCCATCAATAGGAGCCACGGCCGACGACGGCTCACGCACGGGGTCGATGGCGGTGCCGGGACCGACCATCGCCCCGGAGAACACGGGGTCGGGGACTGCGGCGAGTCCGATGGCGCGTCCAGCAAGAGGGGATGTAACGCTGGTCATGGGGAGCCTCCCAGGGGCGGAGATTCGTGTGCCGCCGTCACTACCTGTCCTGGACGGCGTACTGTTCAGAAGCGTAGGTCATGAGAAGTCCCGGTTCCGCACGAGACGTACTGCTTGGCGGACCTAGGGACGCACCACAAACGATTTGCCTCGTCTGCTGGGTCCATGTACTGTCGTACTTCCGCCTGACACCAACACGCACTCCATCGTGAGTCGTGGGTCGGCAGCTTCTATCAATCCCTGACCCTATCCTGAATTCTGAATTTTGCGTGCTCGCAGAATGATGGTCAGGGGTGGGGAAAAGGACTGGTAGAGTCGGAATCGCCGGAAAGGGAAACGCGAAAGCGGGAACCTGGAAAGCACCCCGCTGACGGGGAATCGGACACGAAAGCGTCTGGTAGAGTCGGAAACACGAAATACCGAAGGGAAGCGCCCGGAGGACCCCGTGAAAAGGGACCAAAGGAAGCGTCCGTTCCTTGAGAACTCAACAGCGTGCCAAAAGTCAACGCCAAATGTTGATACCCCGGCCCACCTTTACCGGTGGGTTGGTGGTTCCTTTGAAAAAGAC
>NZ_JASITA010000042.1 GCF_030063415.1 Streptomyces sp. H27-C3
CCACGGCCACCGCTACGGCGACTTCGACTCCGACACGGAGAAGTCCGTGCGGAAATTCCAGAGTTGGGCGGCGGTGGCGGACCAGGTCGCGGCCGACACTCCAGGAACGTACGGTCCAGCCACCAGGGAAGCGCTGGATCGCTGGACCTCTTGAAAGGCCGCGGACGAACGGCGAAGACATTCCAGCCTTCCACCCGCTCGGGCTCCGTGTAAGACAGAGAAAGTGGACCGCGAGCGACAGAAGTTGATGCGCCCGGGATTTGGAAGAATCCTTGGTCGAAATTTCGGCAAAGTCATCGGATCCATTTGACAGATCCGAAACGGAGTGACGATGATCCGACCAAGATCAGACGGTAACTACTCAGGTGCTTGATTGCGCGTGAGTGGGTGGCAGCCCAGGGGCGTTGCAAAGTCGCGCGATCTTGATAGGTGAGCTGGTCAGGCGATGCCCAGGAGGTCGAGTGGGCGGGTGAAGGGCTCGTAGGAGGCGTGGCGGCGTTGTCAACTTGGCTGAAGGCGGTCTGATTGGCATGATCGTCGGGTTGGTCGTCGCCGTCGGAAGGGCCGCTCATGGAGACCTCGTACAGGGGTTTCCGGTATCCGCCGGAGGTCATCGCGCACTGTGTGTGGCTGTACCACCGCTTCCCGCTCAGTTTCCGTGAGGTGGAGGAGATGATGCTGGAGCGTGGCATCGTCGTCACCTATGAGACGGTCCGTCAGTGGGCGCGGAAGTTCGGCCGCGCCTACGCGGCCACCCTGCGCCGACGTCGGCCGCGGCCGGGCGGCAAGTGGCATCTGGACGAGGTGTTCCTCAAGATCAACGGTGAGCTGAAGTACCTGTGGCGAGCTGTCGACGCCGACGGCAACGTCCTGGACATCCTCGTGACCCACCGCCGGGATACCGCTGCGGCCAGGCGTTTCTTCAGACAACTGATGAAGGGGACCGGGTCGATGCCCCGGGTGGTGGTCACCGGCAAGCTCCGCAGTTACAGGGCCGCGCTGCGGGAGGTGCTGCCGTCGGTCGAGCACCGCGCGTACAAGGGATTGAACAGCCGGGCGGAAAACTCGCACCAGCCCACCCGGCAACGCGAACGCGCCATGAAGGGCTTCCGCTCCGTCGGATCAGCCCAGCGTTTCCTGGCCGCCTTCAGCCGGATCTCCCCATACTTCAGACCCCATCGACATCTCCTCACCGCCCCCGACCACCGCCGTGAGATGACCACCCGCTTCACCACCTGGAGGCAGGCCACCACCAGCACCGGCCTGCCCGCGGTCGCCTGAATCAGGCCCCGACCCGGGGCAGACACGTCCCCATCCAGACCACACCACCGCAGGCTCCAACAAGTTGACAACGCCCTCGGCCGGGTCCGAACAACCACTCCAGAAGGGAAAGCCCACACATCATGCACACCCGCCCCCCTGTCTCCCGTCGTGCCGCACTCGCCACGCTGGCTGGGATCGCGGCCCTGCCGCTCTCCGGATGCACCGCCACCCCGGATGCCGCCTCCCCGACTACATCCGGTCCCACCCCAACCGCCTCCAAGACCTCCCCATCGGCGCCTGCCGATCCCCGCACGGAGCGGGCGTTCGGCGAACTGGAGCGGAAGTTCGACGCCAGGCTGGGGATCTACGCGCTCGACACCAGCAGCGGCCGGACCGTCACCCACCGGCCCGACGAACGCTTCGCCTACGCCTCCACCTGCAAGGCACTGCTCGCCGCCGCCGTGCTGGACAAGAACTCCCTCCGGCAGATCGACCGGCTCGTGCGCTACAGCCGCGACGATCTCATCAGCAACTCGCCTATCGCCGAGCGGCACGTCGCCACTGGACTGACCTTGCGTGAACTGTGCGACGCCGCCGTCCGCTACAGCGACAACGCCGCGGCCAACCTCCTTTTCCGCGAACTCGGCGGCCCCCGGGGCCTGCAGGACGCCCTGCGCGCGCTTGGTGACAACGTCACCCGCTGTGACCGCTACGAAGTCGCGCTCAGTGACGCGGTCCCCGGTGACCTCCGCGACACCAGCACACCCCGCGCCCTCGCCACCGATCTGCGCGCGTACGTGCTCGGCAGCACGCTCCCCGCGGACAAGCGCGCCGTGCTGACCGACTGGCTCAAGCGCAACACCACCGGCGACCACACCATCCGCGCCGGCGCCCCGGACGGCTGGCAGGTCGGAGACAAGACCGGCACGGGCGGCTATGGCACCCGCAACGACATCGCCATCGTCTGGCCACCCGGCGCCGCGCCCATTGCCCTCGCCATCCTCTCCCGCCGCGACACCAAGGACGCCGAACGCGACGACGCCCTCATCGCCCGCGCCGCCGAAATCACCCTCGACGCAGTTGCCTAGTACTGCAACCGTGTTTGGCGTGACGGTGGTTCAGGTCAGGGGTTGTGGCCTCGTCGTTTGTAGTGGCTGATGCGTGCCCGGTGTTGTCCTTGTTTGGTGGGAGGCTGAGATATGACTCCGTGTCTGTCAGGCCGCGCTGCCACCCGCGCTCTGCGAACTAAGTTCGATCAGATCCTGCCGCACTTCGATGAGCGTCGCCGCCGGTTGTACCTGGCCAGTGAGGCGACGGCCCTCGGCCATGGCGGGATCGTCCGGGTCGCAACCGCCTCTGGCACCAGCACTGCCACCATCGCGCGAGGTATTGCCGAAAGCCCGCGCTCGACCCCGACCAGGCCCGCGAGCTGTGTGAGCGGGCCGCCGCCGGCGAGCGCAAGTCCGCACTGGCCGCGGAGTTCGGCATCAGCCGCGAAACCGTGTACAGCTACCTGCGGGCCGCGGGCGCCGCGGGCTGAGCCGGCCGCTGTGGTGGCGCCAAGGAAAATGACCATGGGATCCAAGATCCCCGGCAGAGTCGCTCAGTCAGTGTCGGGTGTCGAGCTGGTCGATGGGCTGGCGTACGGCCCGGTCCGTCAGCAGCCGTCGGTAGGCGTCGACGACGGCCGAGTCCTCGGACCAGACCGGCCACATGCGCAGGTAGGTGCTCTGGTTCGTGCCGAGTTGCGTCTGTCGGCCGTCGATGTCGTGCAGGCAGTAGCTGTCCGACGCCGGGTCGCGGACCAGCAGGCCTCGCGGGCGCTGTTCGTACTCCACTTCCCAGACCAGGTTGCGGCACATCGGACCGGCGACCGGATCGTCGAACCAGCGCTCGCGCCACTGGGGCAACGTCATCGAAGCCCAATCCTTCCACAGGTACAGGAGCTCGGCGCGCTCTTCGTCGATCCAGGCACCGAGGTCCGCGCGATGACGGTGGAGCGCGGCGTAGCGCTCCGGTTGACGTGTGCGGACCGCCTGCTCGATCTCTGCCCGGTCCCGTGGGGCACAGCCGTCGGCGTCACGGAACTCCACTGCGGCCTGTCCGTGCGGCAGCACCGTGAATACGGCGGTGAACTCAGCGTCCGACACGGGGGCAAGGCCGCCGGACCGGCTGGCTCGGATCGCCGCGAGGGCACTGCGGGCGAAACCCAGGACCCGCTGCCGGTCCTGCTCCTGGCAGGGGGCAGGGGATCGGGGCGGGAGGGTGCCGTCGCCGGCGGCGAGGGCCGAGAGCGCGGCGTAGGCGGCCCGGACCAGATCGGGCTCGGCGGCGAGGGACCCGAGGTCCGACGTCCCGTTCGACGCGAGAGAGGGCAGGGCGCCGCCGAGTCGGCGGACGATGGCGCCCAGCAGCCGGATCGGCCGGGGCTCGCCCGCTATGCAGGCCATCCACGCCGCGCCCATCGCGATGCGGGCACCGGTGTCGTCCAGCGGGGCTGGTCCCGGGCACCAGTAGCCCCTGGTAGTGGCGTCCACAGGCGGGGCCAGCAGGGCGTTGAGCACCTTGTCCACGGCGTAGATCGGGCGGATCAGCTTGGCCGCGCGCCGTAACCACTGAGCCGACGGACGCACGTTCCCGACGGCCGCGCAGTGTTCGATCAGGTCCACCACGCCGTCGCCGAACATGCCCAGGGACAGCATGGCGCGGGCGTAGCGCGCGTAGGGCAGCAGCGGGGAGAGCAACCGGTCCGCCGTGGCCACCTGGCGCGGACCGTCCGCACCGGCCAGCAAGACCGCGGCCTGCCCGACGAGGGCCGCGTCGTACCCCGTTCGCTCGGTCGCCGCGCTCAGGGCCCAGCACAGCTTGCTGTGCAGGGACCGCACCCCGTCCGCGGTCAGCTCGCGGGCGGCTGCCAGGGGCAGACGAAGGGGGGCCCAGTGCTCCCCCGCATCGGGTACATCCGCGCACAGGGCACGGGAGAAGAGACGGTCGACGTCCTCGGGCTCCCACGCGCACGCGTGGATGAACAAGGGCTCCCACAGCAGTCGCTCAACGGGTCCGAGTCCTGGCGCGCAATGCAGGATGCGCGCGAGCGCGCGCCGCTCGGCCGGGGCGAGTTCCGCAACCAGCTGCGCGCACCGGCTGGCGTCCCGGTCGAACGGTTCCGCGCCCTCCTGGTCCTGGCGGAGCGCGGCGCGCACCCGGGCCTCGGTCTCAGGTGCGAGCGGGGGCGCAAAGTAGGTGTCTCCGTCGAGCCAGGACGGTCTTTCGCCGCTGTGCTGAGCGTCACTCGTCATGCGTCCCCCGGACCTCGTCGACGTCGATCCCCGCTGCTGCGCACCCACACCCTCAACCACGCACGCGCGGCCCCAGCGGTTCTCGGTTCTGCCGCCCGGTGGCGTCCTTGAACGCGGACCTGTTCGAAGGGCGGCGGGACTTCCTCACCACCGCGCGCGTCTTGGCCCCGGCCGCTTACCCGCAGGACGCACGCAGTCCACCGATTGGCCCGCTAGCCGATCTTGCCCATGTAACGACCGGTAGATGAGCAAGATCGGTGAAGGGGCGCGGCCCCGGTGCCCGGGACGGGTCCCGCCCCGCCAGACGCGTACGTGAGCGATGAACGGGCGGCCCCCTACCGAGCCTTTGTGACTGAGCGGCCGATCTGGCCCTTTAGCGCTTGAATTGGCCCGGCTGAGCGTGGTGGTTGGCCCGTGCGAGCTCAGTCCTGACTGGGGCGCGGCAGCGTCGCTGTCATCGAGGAGCGTGCTGCCGGAGCAACTGTAGGAATCGGTCGTCAATCGCAGGCTCAACGAGGCGGCTGCAACCGCTGGCTTCGGCAGCTTGTCCTCATAGTCATGACAGCCAACCGAAGGCCGCAGTCCGCCCCGAATGATCGCGAGTTACGGCTGTGGAAGGTCGGCCGGGTGCTGGCCCTGGCTTTCGCTGCCGCAGTCCTGGTCGCGGGCGGCATCTTCTACGGGCTGGTAGTGCTGCTGGACTTCGAGGAGGTCGACAGCACCGCCAAGCTCGACGCCGACACGCTCTTCGACCTGGTGAAGCTCTCCTTCGGGGTGGTCGCCGGGGCCGGTGCGCTCGTCGCCTTGGTCGTCGCCTTGGTCGTCGCCTACCGCCGCCAGCGCGTCGATGAGGCCGGCGCCCATCGCGAAGCCACCCGCCTGCACGCCGAGCGTTTCTCCCAAGCCGTCGACAAACTCGGATCCGACTCACCCGCAGTCCGGCTCGGTGGCGTCCACGCCCTGGCCGGCCTTGCAGACGACGCACCCACACAAGACCTGCGCCAGACTTGCATCGACGTCCTGTGCGCCTATCTCCGATTGCCCTTCGCTCCCGACCCCGGCGACATGCCCGACGGCACTTCACCCACCGACGAACGCCGCGAAGCCCACCAGGACAAGAAGGACCGGTACCGCGCACTGCGCGAGATCCAGCACACGATCTTGCGCCTTGTCGGAGACCACTACCGCATCGCCGAGGGCCTTCACCGCTCCTGGCAAGGCTGCAACCTCGATCTCACCGGGGTCATCATCGACGCTGATATGGACTTTTGCGGCGCGAGGTTCTCCGGCGGCACGGTGGACTTCCGCGGCGCGACGTTCACCGGCGGCGAGGTGGACTTCGGCGGCGCGAGCCTCTCCGGCGGCACGGTGGACTTCCGCGGCGCGACGTTCACCGGCGGCACGGTGTACTTCGGCGACGCGAGGTTTTCCGGCGGCACGGTGGACTTCCGCGACGCTTGGTTCACCGGCGGCACGGTGGACTTCCGCGACGCGACGTTCACCGGCGGCACGGTGGCCTTCGACCGCGCAAAGTTCTCCGGCGGCACGGTGGACTTCCGCGACGCTTGGTTCTCCGGCGGCACCGTGGACTTCGACCGCGCGAGGTTCTCCGGCGGCACGGTGTACTTCGGCGACGCGAGGTTCTCCGGCGGCACGATGTACTTCGGCGACGCGACGTTCACCGGCGGCACAGTGGACTTCCGCGCGACCGCGGGTCCACCCCCTCAGGGGCTTCTTGCCGCCATCGGCGCTCCCCCTGCCGCGACGGTCCTCCTTCCTGCAGCTTGGCTGACCTGGGACAGCCAAGTCTGACGCTTTGCCACTGACACCCTGCGGGCCAACCACCACGCTCAGCCGGGCCAACTCAAGCGCTAAAGGGCCAGATCGGCCGCTCAGTCACACCCCGCCGCCGCACCATCACGATGACGCCATCTATCGTCGAAGATTTCGCGCCATCAAGCCATGAAAGTCACACCCGCAAGGCCGCCGACGGCGACCTGGGCGAGCTGCCTGCCCTGACCCGGCCCGCACGGCCTTCCGACGGCCCGCAGGCGACGGTCACGCTCCTGTCCGACTGGAGACTGTCTCATCTTCCGCCCGACGACCGGCCACTGCCATCGGTGGCCCAATACGACCAGCTCCTGCACCGCAACAGCCGACCCGCCGAAAGTGAGAAAGAGGGATCATGAGCCCACGCAAGCGCGGACTGACCGAAGAAGCCGCCACCGCCTCGATCGACCAGGCATGCCGCATGCTCAGGCTGCCGTCCATCCGTCAGCAGTTTCCCGAACTCTCGGACGGCGCCGCCCGAGACCAGATGTCCTATCGGGCCTTCCTCGCCGAACTGCTGATGACCGAATGCGACGACCGGGCCCGTCGCCGCTCCGAACGTCGGATCAAGGCTGCCGCTTTCCCCCGGGAAAAGAGCCTTCGTGCTTTCGATTTCGAGGCCAATCCGAACGTTGACCCAGCCACCGTCAACACGCTCGCCACCTGCGACTGGGTCAAGAAGAGCGAGCCACTCTGCCTGATCGGCGACTCCGGCACCGGCAAATCGCATCTGCTGATCGCGCTGGGCACCGAGGCCGCGATGAACGGCTTCCGGGTCCGCTATGTGCTGGCCACCAAACTCGTGAACGAGCTGGTCGAAGCAGCGGACGAGAAGCAGCTGTCGAAGACGATCGCCCGCTACGGCCGTGTCGATCTTTTATGCATCGATGAGCTCGGCTACATGGAACTCGACCGGCGTGCAGCCGAGTTGCTCTTCCAGGTTCTGACCGAACGTGAGGAGAAGAACAGCGTGGCCATCGCCTCCAACGAGTCGTTTTCGGGCTGGACGAAGACGTTCACGGATCCACGGCTCTGCGCGGCCATCGTCGACCGGCTGACCTTCAACGGCGCGATTATCGAGACCGGCACCGAGTCTTACCGCCTCGCCCACACCAAAGCCCAGGCCGAACGAGCTGCCGCCGGCTGAACGCGGTTGGAACGGCCGCTTACGCGGTCGTTCCAACCGCCCATCCGTATCTCAGGCCCCGGCGACTCCGTCGATGCGCTCTCGGATCAGGTCGGCATGGCCATTGTGACGTGCGTACTCCTCGATCATGTGAACGATGATCCAGCGCAGCGAGACCCCTCCATCACCTACCTGGCTGGCTTCCTGCTCGGACAGATGACCGGAGTCGTGCAGTGATGCGGCTGCGATGAGCTCACGCCCCCGAGCGACCTCCGCCTGCCAGACCGCCATGGCCTCGTCGAGTCCTCGGTCCTCCTCAAGTGCAAAGCCGTCGACGTTGCTTTCCTCGAAGACTGCGGGCGTGTCCTGGCCTGCGAACACGCGCTGGAACCAGTTGCGCTCTACTACGGCCATGTGCTGGACGAGGCCCAGCAGCGTCATCGACGACGGCGCAGCCGAGGCCAGCCGTAATTGATCATCTTTGAGGCCCGAGCACTTCATGACGAGAGTGGCACGGTGAAAGTCGAGCCACGCTTCCAGCATGGCGCGCTCATCAGCATGCGCGGGTGGGATAGGGCGTCCATCCGGTGTCGTAGTCATGACCGCACCCTGGCACACACCGCCATGGCCTACGCGGGCCTTCGCTGGCGACGAACACGCGCGATCCCAAAGCGGCTCAGTGACATCAAAACTCACTGACATCGATCTTGCCGATCAACGCGAAGTGACTCCCGGAAGCGCATCGAAACGACATCCATAGAAAGTGACACAGCCAGCCCCAGGGGGCGTCGAGGGAGTTGTAGGTGCGGGCGAGCTGCAGGCTCTGTCCCACTCCGGCCACGTCGAAGTCGGTGCCGGCCAGCATCAGGTTGCCGGTGGAGTAGTCGACGCGGGCGACCAGGGAGTCGGTGATGCGGAAGTCGCCGATCTGGTGCCAGGGGACGTCGCCCTGGCCCTCGGGGACGTAGGCGGCCAGCGCCTGTGCGTCGGCGGCGATGCCGGCCGAACGGGCGGCGGTCGGTGTCGGCTCGGTGGCGCGCTTCTTCTGCGCGGCCCGCCACTTCGCCCGCTTCTCCGGCAGCTTCCCCTCGGCGACCGGTGCCGCGGGCTCGGTCTGACCGACCTTCACCTCCGGCATCTTCGCCGCACCGCCCTTGCCCCACGCGGAGACCGGCTTCGGCTCGGCAAGGTCGGCGATAGGAGCCGGATCGGCGAAGGCCGGCACCGCGGTCGCGGTCAGGGACAGCACCGCAAGAGCGGCCACCAGACCGTATCTCGCACGGAAACGGGCATGACTGTACGCACGCGAACGCGTCATTCCCCCCCCAGGGAAAAGTAGACCTGGTAGCCCTACTGGAGGCCGGAAGCACGCAGCCTTCACCACCAAAGAATCGAACGCACGGCCGTACCCCCAAAAAGATTAGATATGCCTAAGGAAAGTGCACGAAAATAAGCCGAGTTCACAGCCCTGCAGGAGCCCCAGAAGTACAGCGGCTCGGATGCGTTGCCGCAGCTAAGCCCGGCACAAGATCCCTCCCCCGCCCCTCCGGAACAACCTGAATCAAGCCAACACGTGTCCGTCTACCGCCCCTGCCCTGTGGTCGGCAGGTCAGTCCATGCGAAGCGCGAGAAGCGCGATTCCTGCGGCGGCGGCGCGGTGTTGGTAGGCGCGGAGGCCGGGGGCGCCGGGGGGTGCGGGCTGGCGGGCGTTGCGGTGCCAGTGTCCGGTGAGGGCGGCGAGGAACGCGGTGGAGGCCAGGGGGTCTGTCGCGGTGGCGGGGTGGTCGTCCAGCAGGCGCGTGATGTCCTTGGGGGTGTGTCCGGCGAGGACGAGCTGGGGGCGAGGGAGACGGCGTCGACGCAGGCGGGTCCAGTGGTGGCGTGGGCCCAGTCCACGAAGGTCACCCCGCGGTCCTGATCGCGGACCATGTTGTCGGCGCGCAGGTCGCCGTGGACGATCCGGTCACCGTGAGCGAGACCGGGCCATGCACAAGGAGATCCGCCGCCCGGAGAACCCCGCCCCCGGCAAGGGCGGGCACCTCGTACTCGTCACCGGCGCCAAGGCGACACGGTCCACTTCCGCAACCCGTCCGGCCACACCGAGCAGGCCCGTACGACGAGCCTGCCGGTGGCCGAGTTCGCCGAGTTCTTCGGCGGCCGCGGCGTGTCCCTGACCTGACACTGCCGGCCCCGCCGACCCAAGCCCTGGGCCGGGGACAGGATGTGACGGACCCGGCCCGGTTCCAGACCGCGCCCGGCAGGCCGGGGCCGGACCTGGTCACCGCGCCTTCGGCAACCTGCCGATCCCGTGACGGTGCTCGCCCACTCCCCTGCCGGCGATGCGCCACCCCGGCCCGGTCGCACCGTGCGTCATCAGCTGGGCGAGGGTCGTGGTCGCCACGGTGATCCGGTAGCCGACGCTTGCCGAGGACAGGCCGCGGGCCCTTTCGTGAAAGGCGGCCTCCCGGGTGGCCGGCGGCGCGGGGCCGGGGCGAAGCCCATCTCGCCCTCGATGCCGCCGTCGACACCGCCGTGGCCCGCATGGGCGGCGTCATCTCAGCACGCGGCACCAGCACCCTTGACGACCTGAGGCAGAAACTCGGACGCCGCCGCGGCGTACCCGTCGTCGCCGACTTCCTCAACTACACCGCCGACTAACGGCGCATGCAGCCGTTGGGCCGCCGGACTACGTGGCGGCGGGGATGGCTTCTGTGAGGCGGTCCAGCCGCGGGTAGAGGGCCCGTACGAGGCGGGCCCGGTTCTGGGCGCAGCGGGCCGTTCCCTCCAGCGGTGCAGCGAGGCGGCCGTCGGCTTCGCGGAGGACGACTTCGGCCAGGGCGCCGCGGCCGTCGTTCTTGGGCAGGGCTGCGGCGTGGCGCCGAACGTCGGCGGCGACCGCGCGGGCGTGCCCGGTCAGCTGGAGGGTGATCTGCTCAAAGTCATGGGTCGTCAGCGCGGGTTCAGGGCGCGCCTGGCCGCGTTGATGACGTTGTGGGCGTCGGCCCCGTACACGGCGGATTCCCGGAGTGTCTTCCAGGTCCGCAGGTAGAGGGCGAGGGGTGTCGGCGTCGTCGAGCCAGAGTTCCGCGTGCCAGGTCTCGGTGACGACCTGGCGGTCGTCGTAGATCCAGAAGCCCAGGCCGGGCGGGACCTTCAGGGACGCGGTGAGGGGCACGATGCCGAGTTCGACGGTGTCCATGCCGATGATGCCGGTCAGGCGGTCGAGCTGGGCGGCGAGCACCGAGGGCGGGCAGAGAAGGGACCGTAGGACTGGTTCCCACAAGATGACGTGGTAGCGCCTGCCCCCGCTGTACAGCAGTTCCTGGCGGCGTATGCGGGCTCGGACTGCTTCCTCGATGTCGCGTGGGGAGTTGTGGAGTTCGGCGGAGCGGGTGAGTACGGCGCGTGCGTAGTCGGGGGTCTGCAGGATGCCCACGACCCACGAGGACTCCCAGGCCCGCAGCACCTTGGAGTGGGCCTGTGCCTGGTTGTGGGCGTCCTGCACGGGCTTGTGGCCGCCGACGAGTTGTCTGCGCCAGGAGCGGATGTGCGGCTCAAAGCCCGCCAGGCGGGCCCGCAGTTCCTCGTAGGCATCGGGCCGGCCGCACGCCGCGGCCCACTGGTGCAGGTCCTCGGGGGTGGCCGTCTGCCTGCCGAGCTCCAGCTTCGAGACCTTGGAGTTGGGCCAGTCGAGCTGGCGGGACAGGGCGGTACCGGTGAGCCGGCCTTCCGGGGCGGAGAGCCGAAGTTCCCGCAGCCGCGCCCCGAGTGCTTCGCGGGCCTGCTGATAGTCCGTGCTCACCGGTACACCCCTGTTTTACGCCTCCTTCGCGGCCATGCCCGCCGCGAACTTCTGGTACGGGACGGCGTAGTGCCGGGCGACGTCCCGCAGTCGGTTGTACTGGTTGACGGCCGCCGGCCCCGTGATCAGTTCGGCGCCCGTGAGGTCGTCATCATCGTCGAAGAGGCACACGGCGACGATGTGCGAGTCGAAGATCCAGAAGTCTTCGCCCGGGAGGTTGACCCGCGCGGCGTCCGCGCGCCACATATTGCGGACGTCCTCGCCCAGGGCGGCGTTCTTCTCGCCGTGCGCGAGCAGGTACCGCTGTCCCTCGGTCGGCGGGTCGTCCACGACGCGGACCCGGGCCACGTAGGCGCCGCCCGTGGTCTTCTCGCGGATGCCCCTGCTCCAGAGAGTCTCCAGGTCCCAGAGCGGCTTCTCGCCACGGGCGAACTGGGCGTAGGTACCGCGCTCCAGGCCGACTCAACCGGCCGACCGCACCTGCCAACCCCTGGGAGGTCAGAGGATGATGGAAACGTCGTACGTGCGCAGCCAATCGTCGAGCTGAAGTGTCGTCTCGAGTGCTGCCCGGCTCATCCCCTTCTCCAATGCGCTGGGTCCATGGCGGCGGATTTCCGTAGTGAGAGTTGGAGACAGGTAGTCCGAGAGGGGGCTCGAACCGGTATTGATGACGGTTGTCAGGCGCTCGCGAAGCGTCTGGTTATACGCATCTGCGCGGATGGACGGGTAGGGAGTCTTGACCCGCTGGGCGATTGCCTCCGGCAGGAGGTCCTTCATGGCTGCACGGAGCAAGCTCTTCTCTCGTCCGTCGAAGCTCTTCATGGCCCACGGGATGTTGAAGGTGTACTCCACCAGGCGGTGGTCAGCAAAGGGCACTCTGACTTCGAGGCCGCAAGCCATGCTCATGCGGTCCTTGCGGTCGAAGAGGACCTGGGCGTGGCGGGTGAGTGCGAGGTAGGTGACTTCCCTGTAGCGGGCTTCGGCGGGGTCGTCAAGGTGCTTGTCGGCGGATATCTCGGCAACTGCGGCACTGTGACAGTCGCGTTCGTAGGCGTCGAGGTCGAGTTTGGCAAGGAGGTCCGGGGTGAAGACAACGTCATTGCCCTGGTAGTTGTGGCGCCCTTCGTGCACCCAGGGAAAGGTGGTGGAGAACACCGCGTCGGGGTCGCGCTGCCACCGGTACCCACCGAACACTTCGTCGCCGCATTCTCCCGAGAGGGCAACGGTGGAGTGTCCGCGGACGATGTCGAACAGCATGTGCAGGGAAGCGTGCTCGTCGCCCTTGGCAATGGGGAGATCGTAGGCACGGAGAACGGAAGCTCTCAGGTCCTGGGCGAGCAGGTCGGGTGCGCGGAGGGGCAGTTCGCTGTGGAGGGAGTCGACATGCTCGGCGAGCAGACGGGCGTAGATGTGGTCCTCGTTCGCCTCTGCTCCGGCCGAGCCGTCGATGTCCGGGTCACTGACTGAGCAGGAACGTATCTGCCCGAGTCCCCTGGTGCGCGTGATTTGGGCTGCGAGTGCTGTCAGGGAGCTGGAGTCGAGGCCGCCGGAGAGCAGCGTGCACAGTGGCACATCAGACACCATCTGCTGTTCGACGACTGATTCGAGCAGCTCGCGCACGGTGTGGATGGTCCGGTCGAGCGAGTCGGTGTGGTCAGCGACCTCCAACTGCCAGTAGCGCTCCTCGGTGAGACCCGTCCGATTCACGCGCACGGTGCAGCCGGCCGGAACCTCTCGCATGCCGCGGAAGATCGCGTGCCCGGGCACCTTGGCCACCGACAGGATGTCCCGCAGTCCGTCGGCATCCACCTCGGCCTTGAATTCGGGATGGGCCAGGATTGCTTTCGGCTCGGAACCGAAGAGCACTCCCGTCGGTGTTCGTGCGTAGTACAGGGGTTTTACGCCCATGCGGTCGCGGACGAGTATGAGTTCCTGCCGTCTTGTGTCCCAGATCGCGAAGGCGTATATGCCTTCAAGTCGGTTGGCGAGAGCGGGCCCCCATTGGAGGTAGGCACGAAGAACAACTTCCGTGTCGCTGCGCGTCTTGAAGTGGTGTCCGAGGGAGACCAGTTGGGTACGGAGTTCGCGAAAGTTGTAGGTCTCTCCGCTGTAGGTCAGTGCGGCCCGGGGGGCTGCGGTCTCGTCGGCCACCATGGGCTGGCAGCCGCCCTCCAGGTCGATGACGGAGAGGCGCCGGTGGCCGAGGGCGGCGTGGCCGTCGATCCACAGCCCTGCCGCGTCGGGACCGCGTCGGGACATCGTGTCCGTCATGGTCTGCGCGAGACCCCTGTCCACGGGGTGTGCGAAGTCGATCCACCCTGCTATACCGCACATGACATTGCTCCTGAGAATGAGAGGTGTGGTGCTTTGAGCCGAGAGGGAACGCGGCTTCGGGGTTACAGGCGGACGATGTGCGGCTGGGGGCGGGCGGTGCCTCGGGTGTCGAGGAGCAGGGGGGCGCGGTTCTCGATCTCGTCCATGTCGAATGCCTTGTGCCGTTGCAGGAGGATCGCCAGATCTGTGCTGTCCAGGGCGCTCGTCAAGTCCGGCACCGCGGGCACGGGGGCGCCGTCGACTTCCCAGGCGGGCACGTGCGGGTCGTGGTAGGAGACTTCGGCGCCCAGGGTACGGAGCCTCCTGGCGACGTCGCGTGCGGAGGTTTCGCGCTGGTCTGCGATGTCTGCCTTGTAGGTGACGCCGAGAAGCAGGACTCGCGCTCCGCTGAGGGTGGTGCCGCTGCTGTCGAGGAGGTTCTGTGCTCGCTCGACCACGTAGCGAGGCATTCGGGTGTTGATCTCTTGGGCCAGTTCGACCATCCGGAAGGGGTAGCCGAGCGTGCGGACCTTGTGCGCGAGGTAGTTGGGGTCGATCGGGATGCAGTGACCGCCCACACCGGGCCCTGGGCGGAATGCCTGGTAGCCGAAAGGCTTGGTCGCGGCGCAGGAGATGGAATCCCACAGATCGATGCCTAGTTCGTGGGAGAAGATCGCCATCTCGTTGACCAGGGCGATGTTCACGTGTCGATAGGTGTTCTCGATGAGCTTGGACATCTCGGCCTCACGGGTGCCGGCGGCTTGGACGACGTTGTCGACGATCTTTCCGTAGAAAGCCGCCGCGGCAGTGGTGCAGGTGGGCGAGTAACCGCCGATGACCTTAGGCGTGTTGCGGATCCCGTAATGCTTGTTGCCCGGGTCGACACGCTCCGGTGAGAACGCCAGATAGAAGTCCGTGCCGCAGGTGAGACCCGACTGCTCAAGGATGGGCAGGACCACCTCATCGGTGGTACCGGGGTAGGTGGTCGATTCGAGCACGACCAGTGTCCCGGGCTGCAGCTGCCTGCTGATCATGGCGCACGCGCTTTCGACCATGGTCAGGTCTGGTCCGCCATGAGGGGACAACGGCGTGGGAACGCAGATGACCACTGTGTCCGCTTCGGCGATGACGCGTTCGTCGGTGGTGGCGGTGAAGCCCTGAGAGCGCAGAGTGGCCACGGCGGCATCGTCGATATCGTCCACGTGCGAGATGCCGTCGTTGAGTCGCGCCACGGTTTCGGCGGCGCGATCAAGGCCGATGACGCTCAGGCCGGAACGGCCAGCTTCGACAGCGAGGGGCAGACCTACGTAACCGAGGCCTATGACAACCAGGTCGCTGCGCACAGCGTCCCCCTTCTGAGGGTGAGGTGTTGCAGTGGTGGAGGGGTAGCCCGGTCCGGTAGGAGGGCCGTGTCAGTTGCTGCGAGCGCGGACAGCTAGGAGGGCAACAAGAGCGGTCGGTACGAGAAGGAGAGTGAAGGCCGTCGCGTATCCGTCGAGGCCACTCGCTCCGATGGCGAGACAGGCGTTGAGGACTGCGGTGGCGAGCGCCAGGACCACGACCTGCCCGAGGTTCATGTTGGTCTGCATCGCGCTGGTGGTATGTCCTTGCCGGTGCCGGGCGCTGTGCTGGAGGGACAGGACGGTAACGCAGGGGTCGAGCAGTCCCATGCCGACAGCGGCGAGCGGCATGGCCACGGCCGCGGTGACCGGCGGCAGGCTGGAGAAGCTTCCCGCCACTGCGAAGGCGACGGACGCGGTCATGATCAGGGCGCCGACGGTAACGAGGCGGTGGCGGGCCACGTGCTGAAGCAGCTTGCCCTGCACCCAGGAGGCACCTGCCCAGAGCACCGCGGACGCGGTGAATGCCACGCCGACCACCACCGCGGCGACTTCCCGCTCAGTGATCAGCATCAATGGCACCAGTGCCTCGACGGTGAAGTAGGTGCCGGAGGTCAGACCTCGCAGCAGTACTGCGGTCGGCAGGCCCCGGGCGCTGCGCCAAGTCCCCCGGGGTAGCAGCCTAGGCGCGAAGACGACCAGGAGCGCGATGCCGACGGCGACGAACACCAGGTGGTAAAGATCCCATTTCGATACGCCGTACTGGCCGAGTGCCGCCCCCAGACTGAGGAGCGCGGCAACCAGCAGCGGCGGACGGGCGGCTCGTTCCTCCGCTGGCGGGACATCCGCCGGCATCGCGTCCCGATCCTTCGCAGTGCTGCCTCGCAGGACGACCACCAGGGCGAGCGCGGGCAGGACGGTCAGCGCTGCGAGGCCGTAGAAGACCACCCGCCAGGACCAGAGCTCCGCAACCACACCGGCCAGTGGTGGGCCGACCAGGGAGGGGATGACCCAGCTCGCGCTCATCATGGCGAGCATCCGGGGGCGCAGGTACTCCGGGTACGACTGACCGATCGCCGTGGTCACTGACACCGCGACCATTCCCGCTGCCAACCCGTCCACAAAGCGGCCGACTGCGAGTTGCCAGATGGACACGCTGGAGGCCGACACCAGCAGCGTGAACACCGCGAGGATCATGCCCAGCGCCAGCGGCCGTCGGGCTCCGGAGCGGTCCGCCCAATGCCCTCCCAGTACACCGCCGAGGAGGCTGGCTGCGACGAAGCAGCCGGCCACCATCGGGAACAATGACACTCCGCCCAGGTCCTGTGCGGCGGTCGGCAGGATGGGCACCACGGCCAACGCCGCGAACCCGGTGAGGAACATGACGACGGCGAAGGTCGTGGTCGCGGCGGCGTACTGCCGGGAGAAGATCCCCGGCTCGGTAGACATGCCTTCTTTGAGGTCCTGCTGCTGCTGGCCAGTTCGTTGTTCGTCAGGCATTGGCACTCCGGCGCGGTGCGTCCGGCCCGGGGTCGTGAATGTCGCAGGCGAGCCATTGGGCCTGTGCCCGTGCTCCGCTGTGCAGCGGAGCCGTCGCCTGCCAGCCGGTCTCGGCGGTGATCAGGGCGGTAGACATGGAGGGGGGGAACGGTGCTCCGTCGGCGGGCTCCTGTTCCCACGGGGTGCGTCGCGCCGTCTCTGCAGCGAGTTGGGCGAGTTCACTCTCTTCGTAGAGCGCGGAGGCAATGTTGTAGATGGGCGACCGTGCCGGGCCTTCGAGAATGGCGGCAAGCGCGCCCGCTATGTCTCTATGGTCAACCAGTTGGTGCCGACGCCCCTCGACCAGGACCATGGGACGGCGTGTCCAGGCTTGCAGCATCCAGGTGGCCAGCACGCCGTGCGAGGGAGCGTGCGGTCCCACCTGCTCGGCGAGCCGCACGATCTGCACGGGGGTATCTGTCTCGTTGCCCCAGAGCAGGCACACCTGCTCTGCGTCCCACCATGCGCGGGCTTCCACGTCGCGCGGCCCCGTCGTCGGCAGGGATGCCTCCGTGCACGCGTCGGCGTCCGCGCCCCGATAGACGTCCGCCGAGCTGAGGTGTATGACGCGTTCCACTGCAAGCTTCTCCGCGTGGGCGAGCACATCCGCTACTCCGGGGCCGCTGCCGTGTCGATCGCCGAGGTGTATCAGTGCGCGTACCTCTTGGCCCTGCAGCGAGTCGAGCCGCTCGGAAAAGTTCGCACCGCAGCCCGCGTCGGTCAGTAGCCGGGCCAGTTGCGCACCGAACTCGCCGCTGCCGCCGGTGACGACGACGGGCGCGGACGACGTACCGGTGACGCCTGTGAGTGACACGGCCCGATGTCCTGCGGCGCGGCGGGCCATGATGCCGGATTCGAGGGCTTCCAGGGCGAGTTCTCGGATCTTCGGAATCATGGGAAGGAGTTCCATACCGGTGTACTCCTCGCAGAGTCCCCCGGGCCCGAGGGAGTCCATCACGGCCCTGGCCACTGCAGGGTCCGGAGACTGCGACGTCAAATCGGCGACCGCCACGCCGGTCGCGAAGGCGGTGAGCCACGCCTGCCGGCACACCACGGTCGGCAGTCCCCTCTGACCGATCCCGGCGAAACCCGCGTCACAGGAATCGGAAAGACCGATGCGTCGCAGGTACCTGTCGGTGTCCAGGTACTCCCAACGGGCGCCGTAACGCACAGCGCACTTGGATTCGCCGTACTGATAGAACGGCACCACCGAGAAAGAGGAGCACTCAGACGTAGGGGCTTCGCCCGCACTGTCGGAGAAATACGTCGCCCGCCGCCATCCGTGCTTGCTGTTTCCCGCCAGGCTGGGTACGTCGTCGTGGTCCACGGTGCTCGGAACCGCGAGCCTGACGGGTACGCCCAGCGTCTTGAGACATCGCTGCACCACGACGTCGTAGGGCCAGCCGCCGCCGTGCTGAGCGGCGAACTGCGCGTAGCTCCGAGCAACTTCCGCGGGGAGCATCAAGGCGAGCGAGGGCACGTGTTCATCAATGGCATACGCCCAGTGCGCCCCGGTAAGTGCGCCCAGACGCACCACGCCGCTGTTCCGCCCCTCCCAACCTTCGTAGAAGGCGACAGCCTCACCGGGTGCGGCTGCGGCAATCTTCTCCGCGTAGGGAAAGAAGCCGTCTGCCAGGACCACGTCGTCTTGGAAGACGATGTGATGGGTCGCCGCGTCACCGACGCAGCTCCACGACGGATTGGCGGTACGCAGCGCGGTGGGGGGGCCGGAAGGATCCGGATCCGTGACGACACGTATGCGCCCTTGGACGTCCTTTGCTGCGATTTCTTCGGCTGCGGCAAGCCTTCTGGGATGGGTCATCACAGCGCCTGTCAGTGCGACTGTATTCACGGATCGCCTCTCCGGCCTTCCAGGGCCGGGCTGGCCAACGCGCCGGCCCGGCAGTGTGGGGAAAAATCTGCGTGTGGGGGCTCTAGGTTCCGCAGCCTGCGCGCTCAGTCCTTGGCGCCCGAGTTGCGGACCTGCCTCACGTTCTCGTTGAGACCGTGGTCCGCGCCCCGCTCCCGCTCAAGCTGGATCATGGCGGCAGGACGGTAGTTGAGAATGTATGCCCGACGTGTGCTGTCAGTGGTGTTGCCTCGCGAGTAGTGCAGCGTGGACCCGGAGTGCGCCACCGCCCCTCCTGCGGCCACTGGCACGGGGGTGGCACCCGGCTCTTCCTCGGAGCAGTCGCACTCGATGTTCTTGCCGTCGCTCGTCGGGCGGTGGGGCCGAATCGGTTGCTGGTGGGAGCCCTGGACGTACCACATGCAACCGTTGTCGAGACCGGCGTCGTCCAGCGCCACCCAGATGGACACAGCGCGACGATCGGGCATGTCGACCCAGTAGGCCGCATCCTGGTGCCACGGCGTAGCAACCGAGGCGTGCGGGGCTTTGTGGATCATCATGTCGAAGTCGAGCTCCGCGTCCGCCCCGATGAGCTCACGGGCGACTGACAGGGCCTTCTCATGGAGAGGGAGATCACGCAGCGGCGGATAGAGCGCCGACGGCCACATGATCTGAGTGATGTTTTCTTGAACACCCTCCTTCAACGGAACGTGCGACCCGAGATCAGACCGCTTGTCCCCGGCCTTGATGTCTCCGCTCAGGAGGCGATCATAGATCGATCGGTAGACCTCCAGATCGCCGGCAGAGACAACCTCTCCCACATTGGCGAATCCATCGTTCGCGAACCGCTGAGCCACTTCGGAAACCACTTGCGTGGTCAAACTAAACAACCCCTTCGTTGCCTATTAGTGTCGACGCAGCGCGGAGTGGAAATGCGCCGCATAGCATGAACGGAGCAGCCGACTGTGAGAATTCTTCGAAGCCACTACAGGCTGGTCTATACCTGCTGGCCGTTCGAACCCTAGGTGGATCTTCATCAGCAAGTCAAGGTCATTTGGGCAACGCGGCAAGCCAAGTCCTGTGGGAATGCAGGACAGTTGGGAGACCGTCATTTTGCATACCATGCCTGCTCAGCGAGCAGACCACCACACACGCCGAGGCCTCGCGCCACGTTGGGGCGTTGCCAAGATCGCAACATCCGGGCATGATCTTCCGGGGCGATCAAGCAGGTGACAACTGGTCCGCGAATTTGCAAGTTGCCCCGAGAATGCAGCGTTCGGCGTTATGGGGGCACCGTCGCGACGAGAAGTCCACGTCAATCGAGACCTGGTCCGCGACCAACACGGCCAGTAGCTCGCGGGCCGTCAAGGCGCTCCAGTAACTTTCCGCCTACATGGATTGGCTTCACAGCTGCCGGCGGTTGAGGGGGATAGCGCTTACCGTTGCCAGCCCGTCGACAGTTCCGCCCTGGAAGCTATAAACCGGACAAGCGGCCTATTATGCTGCACAAAGGTACGGCATCAGAGAGTGGAGAGCGATATGTCTGAAGTCCTTCAGGTACAGGCTGCGGTTCGACGAAATCCTTATGAATACATGCTGAACGACACCGAACTCACCGTGCTGCTGCGGGACCTGGGCCGTCGGCGCGCCCAGAACATTCTCCGGAATTTCACCGCTGCTCCGGGAGAGGCGCCGCGCGGCCCGTACCCCAGGCCCGCCATGGGCTTCGTCATCCTCGACCCGACGGTTGATGCTCGGGTTGGTCACGCCGACGCTGTCCTGGGCGCGATCACCATCGGGCGCCAGGCCCGTCAGTTCCTTCCAAAAGCAGCGGCCAAGGCGGCGGCCCATCGGCGCCTCGGTCACAACAACGGAGTGTCCGTTCACACCGATCCGCACCTGCTCGGCAGCGGCGCGTTCCGCTACGGCCATTCGGCCGAAGTCCGTGGACTTGTCGTCGCTGCCAGCTCCCAGGCCACCGACCAGGACCTGTTCGAGGCATCCAGACTGGCCACCGAACTGGTTGAGGAACTCACCACACAGCACATTGCTTATGAGTGGCAGCACGGCGAGAGGGACTGGCTCTCGCCCGACGACCGCCCACTCGCTCTGTACAACGAGATGATCACTTGGTTCCCGGACAGCGAGGGTGACTCACAGGGCGAGTCGTAGCCCCCCGAATACCGTATTCGTTGGCTCCACAACGAAAGCTTCCGGCCTCCGCCTTTCGGCTACCAGGCCTTGCTGTGGACCGGGCGTCGGCTGCCACAGCTTCCCCATCGACCCCAACTACCTGGACCACAAGGTCCGCACCCTCGGCTATCCGTTCCGGATGGTAGAGCTCGTCCAGGAGATCAACGCACGGATGCCCCGGTGTCGTCGAGCGAGCCCAACGCCTCCTCGACAGAACCGGGAAAACTATCAGCGGGGCGCACGTGCTGCTGCTCTTCGTCACCTACAAGGCCGAAATCGCCGACCGGCGCGAGACGTCCGCCCGTGACGTGGTGAAGCAGCTGCGCGCCCTCTGCGCCCACGTGTTGTTCCTCGACCCCCACGTGCCGGCCTTGGGGGGGCCGATGGCACCCCTGTGTCCGGGGCTGCGGCGGCTGAGCTGCCCCAGGCCCGGGAGCAGGCAAACCTGGCAATCCTGCTCCAGCATCACCGGGACTACGACATCGACGTGATCGAGCGGCACGCCCTGCGGCTCCTCGACACCCGAGGTTCCGCCCGCCCGCAGTCCCAAGTTGAGTGCCTGCAGAGCTGGCCACCGGACGGAGAGAAACGATATGACACCACCGGTAGTGCAGGCCGCCTCCTACGGGCTGGGGAGCATCTTCCCCGTCGTCGTGCTCGACACCCGCTCGCGTTGGCGCCGCCCGGCGGCCGGCGAGCTGCCGGAGACCGCCTCGAATCCCGAAGGACTGCTAGTGGTGCGCTGGACGGGCCACGACCCCGACATCGGGGCGGCTTCTAGTCTGCTGGAGTGCGCTGCCCGGCAGGCGCCGGACGACTTCACGCCCGACCGGCTCACCCGGTTCAGGGACGGCCTGCCCTCCTCCCTGACCATGACCACTCTGCCCGCCGCCGCGCTGCTCGGCCCATGGGGGCTCCCTCCGGCATTGTCAACTTGGCCAGCCGATGATGATTTTCACAGGAAAACACCCGTCGGGATGGGCTTTTCAAGCACTGTATCTCCGCATGAGGGCTGTTCCGAGGGGTGGGAAACCGATGATTTCCCTGCCATAACCACCCCATTTTCACCAAGTAACGTCAACCACACCCCTGCTGACCAGCCTGGAGACCTGCATGCCCACGCGCCCCGTCGTTTCCCTCGTCACCGCCACCCGTATGCAGCCCGAGCGACGCCGCTACCTGACCGAGCTTTACGCGAGCCTGTCCCGACAGACCCTGACCACCTGGCAGTGGATCCTTGTGATCGATTGCAGTAGCGAACCCGTGCCGACCGCGATCATTGCGGATCCCCGGGTCACCACCCTCCGCCTGTTCGAGCCGGTCGGGGCCGGCCTGGCCCGAAATCTAGGCCTCGCTCTGGCCGAAGCCGACCTGGTCACCGCCGTTGATGATGACGACATGCTTCCCCCGGACTCCCTCGAGGTGCGGGTTCGCGCGCTGCGCGCTCTCGGTGTTGAATGGGTCGCTGGCCGCTCCGCCGACCTGTTCGAAGACCGCGTCGTGACGTGGGAGTGCCCGACCCCGACCGGACACCACGCGGCCGGCGAGGTCATGCGCTTCTGGCCTGACCCGGCGGCTTCTATCCCCCTCAGCCATGTGACGGTGCTGACTACTCGTCAGCTCGCGATAGCGGCCGGTGGTTATGGCCCGCTCCCCAGTGGCGAGGACTTCATCTATGTTCACCGCATCACCACCGAGGCCGCCGGCTACATGCTCCCGAACGTCGTGTATCACTACCGTCAGCACCTCCAGCAGGGAACCGAAACCCCCGGGCACCACCAGATCCGCAACCTGGTACGCCAACTGACCTGGGAACAAGGTCACGCTCTCGCCAGTCGCCGCGCCACCCACTCGAACCTGGTCTGAACCGCCCCGGGTTCGGTAGAGATCTCAGATTGTGGTGGTGACCTGGGGTTTCGTGGATTCCTTGCAGTGGTTGGCCTCGTACTCGGCGGGTGGGATGTGCCCTATCTCACCGTGCAGGCGGCGGTGGACGTACCAGTCGGTCCACTCGGCGGTGGCGAGTTCGACCTGGGAGAGGTTCTTCCAGGGCCGCTGCGGTTTGATCAACTCGGTTTTGTACAAGCCGACCGTCGATTCCATCAGGGCGTTGAGCATTTCGTCTTGCCGTCGGCGGCGCGGCGGGTGACGTAGTCGATCGTCGGTTGGTGGAATCGCATGCGGACGATGACGGTCCGGTAGATCGCGGCGTTGAGCTGGCGGTGGCCGCCGTGGTTGATGCGGTGCCTGCCACTGGTCATGCCGGAGCCGGTGGGCACAGGAGCGATGCCCGCGAGCTTGGCGAGTGCGGCTTCGGACTTGATGCGTTGAGCTCCGGTGTGTCAGCGGCGGAGGAAGCCGAAGATGCCGTTCTCCTTGCGCCACGCCTCCGCTTCCGCCTTCGCCTGCGCCTCTTCAGCCGCCCGTTCCTCGGCCTTCTGGCGCTCGCGCTCCTTGGCGGAGGTGCACACGGTGCAGTCGCTGCCCGGCGGTACGGATTGCCAGCCGTCGCTCGGGTAGACGTCACGGCCGCAGGTCGGACACGCCCAAGCGGCGGCCTTCCGTCGCCGCTTGGTCTCTTCCCGCTCGCGCTGCTCGCGCTCCTCCTGGGCGCGGCGCTCGGTACGGCGTTCCTCTTCCCGGGTGTGGAAGGCGCGGTGGTCGTCCGGGTTGTCCAGAGCCGCTTCGAGGGTCTCCCACGAGGAATGCCCGTAGCGCCACCAGATGGGTCCGTGTGGGCCGTGCTGGTGCAGGCGGGCGAGGGTGGTGACGATCACGGGGACGGTGCCGTCGTAGTCGCGGTAGCCGTCGTTGACATCGGACCCGTAGCGGCTGCCGCTGTGCCAGTGGCCTTTCCAGCATTCCGTGGAAAGGACGCGAACGGCCTTCATGCGGTTCATCATCGCGTCCGGTCCGACCTGCTTGGTGAACACGAACGCCACCGGCGGGTAGCCGACGCGGTCGTGGTCACGTCCATGGTCGCTGTAGAGGGTGCGCCACATCGGGATGTCGCGGCCGTTGGTGTCCTTGACCGTACGGCGGAAGAACCTGCGGTACTTGTGAATCTTGCCCGCGACGATCTGCCGGTCTTCGGTGCCGTTGTCGACTTCCACGAAGAGCACCGGCACACCGGCCTCCGGAGCGGCCAGAACAGCGTCCGCGCGAGGGCTGCCCTTGACCGGTGTCGTGAACGTTCCGCTCACCGGCAGCACGACCTCGGTCTCCCAGCCGGCCAGCGTGCCCAGCCCCGCAGGCCGGGCCGGCTCCACGGCGGTCGTCTGTGCCGGGACAGGCCGGGGCGGTTGGTTCTTGCGGACGACCGGGCGGGTCGGCTCCGGGACCGGCTGGAGGAACGCGGTGATCGTGTCGGTGACCTTCCGCGCGTGCGGAGCACCCGAAGGCACGGATGCCTTCGCCGTGCCGCCCATCTCCTTCACCTCGCGGTCCAGGACCACGCTCGCGGCCTCAAGGCCGGCCGGGGTCAGGTTCCACAGCTTCTCGGACGCCCGGTTGCCCTTCGCGTTGATCCGGGTGGCCGCCCCGAGCGAGACGACCAGCCCCTCCGCCCCGAGGTCCTTCGCAGCGTTGCGGACCGTCTGCGCGTCGGCAGTGCCCGGACACGTCAACTGCTCCGCCGTGGCCCTGGACAGGCCGGTAGGACAGTGGTTGAGCAACCTGCGGCGCGCGGGTGCGCTGGCTGAACACCCGGAGTGGAAGACCGCGCTGGAGGCCGTGGACAAGTACTGGGACCCGGCGTGGCCGACGGAGTGGCAGAGGCACTACGCCGCGCTGCGCGAGCTGCTGACCGACGAAGAGGACCACTCCGACGTCCTGCCCGGGTTCACCGTCCACGGCATGGACGTCGGGAAGTGGCTGATGAGGCAGAGTCAGCACGCGGTCTGGGCCGGCCTGATGGACGGGCAGCGCGAGCTCCTGGAGGCGGTCCGCGTCGTGCTGCTGCCCCCGGAGCAGACGGAGCCCGCCAAGACTCCCAAGGCGGCTGGGAGCGCCTTCGAGCAGGGCGTGGCGGCCCTGCCGCGAGGGCTCTGTGACCGTCCCCAGGGCCCACGTAGAGCGCCTTGAGGACGGGAGCGAGGTGAAGCTCGGGGTATTCCTCAGCAACAGCAAGAGCCGCCGGGCCAAACTCACCACCGACAAACTCGCCACCCTCGCCAACCTCGGACTCAGCTGGGCGGCATGACTGTCGCGTTCGACGCTGCCGCACGGGGACGTGCGGTGGTCAGTCAATCTACGATCCAACTCTTATTGCTACGAGGGAGGTTCGTTGACGGCAGCACCCAGCGGGTCCGTGCTGCGGCCCGGGATCCGGCAAGGGGTTGGTGGCAGTCTTGTGTTCCTCCTGAGGGCCCGTGCTGATGGTGCAGGCGCGCATGCTTCCGGCGTTGGTGATCGCACTGTCGCCTGGGTGTCGTCGGTGCGTTCGGGATGAAGCCTCTGGTCGCCCCCGGCCGCAGGGCCGTTTCGGCTCCGGCCGTGGCGGGCGGCGGCGTGTACGTCAGTAGAGAGTCCGACGTCTACGCCCTGGACGCGGTCACCGGGCAGCAGCGGTGGAGGTTCTCCACTGGACGTGTGTGGGACGAGGAGTCGGCGACGGCGGTGGCCGACGGGAGCGTCTATGTCGGCAGCGGGAGCAGCCTGTATGCGGTGAACGCCCACAGCAGAGATGGGCTTTCCTCACCGGCCACCATGTGACCGCGTCCCCGGTGATCGTGAACGGCACTGTCTACTGCGGGCGGGACCTTCTTGACGGGCCGACCGACACGTCCCTCGGGCGTGGACTGCTGAACGTTGTCGCCGATCCCGCGTTTCACGAAGGCATGAGGCGTGAGGTCCTCAACGTCCTCCGCGCGGCCGAACCCGGCGGCTACACCGCGCTGCTGCGCACGTACGCCGAGGACACCGCACTCGGATGGGACACGCGGGCCATCGTGGTCCGGGAACTGGCGCGGGTGGGTGATCCGCGAGTCCCGGAACTTCTGTTGGCCCTCGCGAGTCCTGGCGGCGAAACTGCCGTAAGCCCGTCCGGGTCATCACAGCCCCCAGACGGCGAGGCCATCGCCGATGAACTTGCGTTCCGCCTGATCGGTTGCCCAGAAGATGACGCCCAGCGGCGACCAGGCGCCGGCGTGCTTCGGCTGCCTCGGTGGCCGCGCGGTGGCGGCCGGTGACGTCCACCACCGCCAGGGCGATACCGATCACCCGCCCGCCGGGATCCTCCAGCCGGTAGTACGAGCCCGACCATGCATGATCCCGGTACGGGTCGGCGGGGGTACGCCCGATGGCGAACTGGTCCAGCAGCGGTACGCCGGTCTCCAGAACCTGGCGCATGGAGGCTTCGATCACCTCGGTGTCCAGGAACGGCAGCGCCTCGCGGACGGTGTGGCCCAGGTGCTTCTCGGCCGGCAGGCCGTTGATCCGTTCCAGCGTCGGGTTGACCAGGACGTAGCGCAGATCGGTGTCCAGCACCGCCAGCCCGAGCGGGGACTGCGCCACCAGCCGCACCGACAGCGCCAGGTCCCGCTCCACACCGCGCAGAACGGCCTCGTCGCAGGCGATCCCCAGGGCGTACACGCCGCCGTGCTCGTCCAGCAGCCGCATGTTGCGAAACTCCACCAGCCTCGTGGAGCCGTCCTTGTGCCGCACGGGGAACACCCCGGCCCAGGCACCGCCCCCCGCCATGACCTTGGCGAACAGCTCAAGGACCAGGTCGACGTACTCGTCGGCGACCAGCAGCTTGGCCGCGTACCGGCCCAGCGCCTCCGGGGCGGAACAGCCGAACAGATCCTGGGCCTGAGGGCTCCACAACGTGATCCGTCCCTCGGCGTCCAGGACCACCGCGGCCACGCTCAGCACATCGAGCAGACCGCCGGGCTCGGAGGGAACCACTCCCACGGGGCCGGGCCCTGCCCGGAACCCCTCGGACGCGACCATGACCGGACCTCCTTCACCCACTGCGGCGGCCTCGGGTCCGACCATCCGGTCCTGCGCCCGCCCTTGCCGACCGTCCTCTCATCTTCCTCCGGCCCCGCCCGGGCGGCAGCCTCCGCCAGCGGCCGCCGGGCGGACAGGCCCCCGGGCGGAGACGCGCGGAGGCCGCCGCCCGGGGGAGGTGGCGCGTCAAGAGCGGCCCGGCCCACGAAGCCCGCCCGGTCTGCTCCGCCGCGAACCCGAATCTCCGCCTCAGCCTCCACGTCGGCAGCGGCGGGACACACCCCCTGTCCGAATGCCCGCGAACACGGCGTAGGGGTGTTCTCGTGGTGCGAGCAGGACGGTCCGTGTAGCGTCAGCGTCAGCTGTCATGGTTCCGAAGTACCGGTCGCCCGTGAGCGCAACATTCATGGGCGATTTCGCTGTTCACAGTCTCTGAGGACCAGGGCGATCACCTCCGGCTCCCGCACGGTGCGGGACCGATTTCGAGTCCCCTTGGAGGACACATGGCCACCGGAACCGTGAAGTGGTTCAACGCGGAAAAGGGCTTCGGTTTCATCGAGCAGGACGGCGGCGGTCCGGACGTGTTCGCCCACTACTCGAACATCGCCAGCTCCGGCTTCCGCGAGCTTCAGGAAGGCCAGAAGGTGAACTTCGACGTCACTCAGGGCCAGAAGGGCCCGCAGGCGGAGAACATCACCCCCGCCTGAGCCTTCGCCTCCTTCACGGAGGCCGCTGTATTTGCGGCGTTCGCCGTGTGAAAGCCCGGCCGGGTCGTAACTTCCGGCCGGGCTCTTTAAAGACCCCCGACGCGCCCCACCCCGCAGGAGCCCTCGCGTCGGCGGCGCCCGCGCCCGGGCTGCCGGAGCGGCATCCCGTGGTTGGGTCCGCGCCGTACGGGCAGCCGCGAAAGGCCGGTCAGTCCTCCCGGCCCTCCAGGAGCCGCTTGCGCAGGTACAACAGCGCCGCGGTGTCCGCGGCCTCGGCCAGCTCCGTCAGCAGGCCCGGATCCGGCGGTCATCACCCGCGTCGACCGCTTCAACGATCCGTTCGACCGTCTGCCTGGCCTGCGGAGCACCGCCCGCCGAATCGCCCCACTCGTGCGTCATCCGCTCCCCCTTTACCCCCGCCACAGGTCACCGCCCCAGCAGAGCACAACCCAGCATCCCGGGCCGAAACCGGCGCCTGCCGACATCAAGCCGTTCCCAGGCCGTCGGGCGGATACAAGACGGCCCCCTGACGCCGGGCGCGGAATCAGGGGGCCGCCCGCGCCGCCTGCCCGTGGGGTGTGGGCCGTCGGCGCGTGTTGTCGGGTTCAACGACACGGGCGGCGGCCGGTCACGCCGGTCGGGCTGATCAGGTGTGCAGGCGGCTGTTGGGGCCTTCCTGGTCACCGGCGCTCTCGTCGTTGAACCAGTAGTCGCCGGCGGCCAGATACCGGAAGGAGTGCGTGCTCTTGCTCGCCAGCGCGACCGTGACGGCCCGTCTGCCATCCTTGCGCGGAAGCAGGGTGTGGACGCCGGGCTGCCAGTCGTTGAAGTCGCCCACGACGCTGACCGGGCCGGGCGGGCGCTCCGCAGGGAGGATGAACGTGACCTCGGTGTGGTCCTTGTGCAGTTTGCGCTCCAGCATGGCGGTGCACTCCTGATGGCAGGCGGATAGGGATCACGCCCATCGTCGGCGCCCGGCAGCGGGCCCGCATTCCGACGCGGCCCCCCCCCGGCCGCCGACAGCACCCTTGCGCCGCATCCTGTAGTCGAAATGATGCGGACCGTGACTGTCTGTGTGAGCGTGCGGAGGAGGAATCCTTCCCCCGCATCACGAGGAGTCGCGTCATGGGCGGTACGCAGGACAAGCGCCAGGAGCCGGGCAAGGGCCGCGGGGAGCAGGAACACCCGCGGCGCCCCGGCCAGGACCCCGTCCACCCCGAGCCCGGCACCCCGCCCCGCGGGAAGAGCCCCGAGGAGCTCAAGCGTCGCCGCGAGGACGACCCGCTCCGCGAAAAGCGCGACCTGCGCGAGGGCGACGACGACTTCTGACCAGAGCGCCACTCCACGCACGCAGAGCCCGGCCGGGGCCCACCATCACCCGGCCGGGCTCTGTCGCATCCCGCCGTCAGCCAGTCGGCCAGGCGTCTGACAAGCACCTTCCACAGATCTTGAGCCGAGGGTTGTCAACTTTGCCACTGCGAGCTATATAGGGAGGTGTGTCCGACATGTACATCCCGCCTTCGGGAGAGGAGTGAGTGACGATGCTCATGCGAACCGACCCCTTCCGCGAAATGGACCGGCTCACCGAACAGGTACTTGGCACCGCCGCGAGGCCGGCGGCCATGCCGATGGACGCCTTCCGCGACGGTGACAGCTTCGTCGTCGAGCTGGACCTGCCGGGCGTGGACCCCGAGTCCATCGACCTGGACGTCGAACGCAACATGCTGACCGTCAGGGCCGAACGCCGCCCGAGCGCCGGGCAGGACAGCGAGGTCGTGATCGCGGAGCGGCCTGCCTGGTCCTTCAGCCGTCAGCTGTTCCTCGGCGAGACCCTGGACACCGACCGCATCGACGCCGCCTACGAGGCCGGTGTGCTGCGCCTTACGACCTCACCCACGATTGGCAGCGGCGTCGCGGCGCCTGGGACCTCCGCCTCCGGCGTTGTCGTCAGTCGCGATGGCTCCGCCATCACTCCCTCCTCCGCCTTGGATTCGAAGGCCCCAGACGCCGCTCCTTCTCCCACTGCCAATCGCGGGTGAGGTCGTTAGGATCCCGGTCGCCGAGCAGGCCAAGCCCCGCAAGATCGCCATCAGCGGCGGCGACTCGCGCAAGCAGATCAGCGGCTGAACCCGGCAGCGAGGGGCGGGAGCCCGGGCACGCGGGGCTCCCGCCCCCCTTCGCTGCTGCGGCCGACTCGGCAGGACATCATGCGTATGCCCTGGGACACCTTCCTGTCCACGGTCCAGGAACGCGGCGAATACCCCACGCGGGAAGAGGCGGAAAGAGCCTCCCGCGTCACCCTCGCCCTGCTGGGCGCGCATCTGGTGGGCCAGGTACGCAACGAGCTGGCCGCCCGGCTCCCCGAAACGCTGGCCCTGGTCCTGCTCAACCCCCTCCAGTCACACGAACCTCTCCCGCCCGAGCGGTTCATCCGGGCGACAGCGGCCTGGATCGAAGGCGCCACCGAGAAGACCGCGACCTGGGACGTCAGCGCCGCGCTCAGCGTCGTGGCCGACACCGCGGGCGAAGACCTGACGAGGCGGATCCTGCTCCAGCTCCCCGTGGGCTACGACCTGCTCTTCGGCCGCCCGCAGCCGCTGTGACCGACGAGCTTCTCCAACGAGAGAGTCAGCGCAGCGTGCGGTGATGCCGCCCGGAGCGCCGGATGTGCAGGACCAGGTACACCAGGGCGGCGACGAACACCACGATGCCGATGACCAGTAGATAGAACAGCCCTTCGGCGACAGCGCCGATGATGCCCAGCACCATCGCCACAATGACCAGGATCAGGAAGAGCGTCATGGCTCAAGGCACCTCCTTGACGGTCCGGTCAGCGGCGGGCGAGCTGCCGCTCACCGTTCGCGCCGGGTTGGTAGGGCAGGCCGTAGTGCGCGAAGACCGCGGCCTCGTCCTCGGCGGGCAGGACGTCGTCCGTGCCGATCGGCGGGGACTTCTTCACCAGCGACCGGTCGTAGTCGACCTTGAGGTAGCCGGGCCCGACGATCGCACCGTTCAGCGGGACAAAGACCAGGTGACGCCGGGTGGGCAGCCCAACCTGGACGGTGGCCATGGCCGGCTCATCGGTGCTGGTGTCCACGTAGACGGCCTCCAGCGTGCCGATCCTGTGGCCGCCGGCGTCGACGACGTCGTGGGTCCGCCACTCACGGATATCAGCGATCTGGATCATCCCGGTTCCCTTCGCACTGCGGTGTGACCGAGCCGGTGCACTTCTCAGCCTGCCCCGCAATGCCCGACCACACCAGCCTGGACGCCCCTCCTGCGGCACCTTCGGGCGGTCGGTCATGAGGATTCTCCCCGGGGTGGGTGACGCGCGACCGGCAAGCGACACCCTTCTCCAGAGCGAGCTTGATCTCATCATCAGGTAGCAGTTACAGGGCGTGACAATCGAAGAGAGAGAAGACCGAGAGGACCCGCGCCGTGGGTCGGTGCGGGTCCTCAAGTACAGGACCGCAGGGGGCGGGCGCAGTGCTTCAGGGTGGACAGCGGACAGGAATGAACGACTCACATAAGGGAGATCGGCCGGGCGGTCAAGCTCAAGAGCACCTCGTCCGTGGCACATCAGCTGATGGCTCTCCAGGCCAAGGGCGCGCTGTACCGCGGTGCACGCCGGCCCGGACGCATGGACCACCTCATCTACCTCGACGCCTCCACCATGCGGCTGGCCACAGCGTGGGAACTTCAGCGTCACCGGCGCTGGCCCGACAGCTCCAACCCCCACCTCTTCGTCTCCCGCAACACCGCGCTCGACGACTCCGGTCCCCCCCCCCATCAGCACCGGCGTGATCCAGCTGCTCTTCCGGCGAGTTGGCCTGCCGGCCGGAGTCCTGCGAGTAGACCGAATCGTCGACGAGGCCCGCCACAGTGCCGACCCCGTCCGGTTGATGGAGCTCTTCGGCCTCTCTAACCTCTCCGCCACCCGCTACGTCCTGTCGGCGCACCCGGACAGGAAGCCGGGGCCCATCGCCCCGTAGAGCTCCGGATGTGCGTTGTTGCGGTACAGGAAGCAGGCCCGAGATCGAGCACGGCCAATACCGCAGCGAGGGCCGCCCAGGGGCTGGAATCCCTGGGTGCTCCGGCCGCGGTCGACGTCGATGCCGACGGCCGACGCGGTCGCGGCGACCCACGTCTGGCGGGCTTGATCGGTCAGTGGCCGGTGTGTCCGTCGTTGTGGGGCGGGAGCGGGGAGGCGGGCTTGGGCTGGGTGGAGGTGTCCTGCGCTGGGGTGGCGGCTGCGGAGGGGGTGGCGGCGGGCGCGTGATCGTCCGGGGCGAGTTCTTCGGCGGCGCCGTGGCCGTGGCCGCCGCCGGGCGTGGTTGCCATGGAGGCCGCGACTTCGCGCAGGCCGAAGAAGGCGAGGGCCGCCACTGTCAGGACGGTCAGGCCCAGGAGACTGAAGATGCGACGGGTGGGGGTGTCGGCGTCCTTGATGACGTAGGCGATAAAGGAGACGACGATGCCCGCGGGGACCAGGACGGCGCCGCGTGCGGGGAAGTCGTCGAAGTGCTGGAGGCCGCCGCTGAGCATGCCGATGCCGAACGAGAGAAGCAGCGAGGAGCCGATCACGATGAGCATGCGCGGGAGGCCGGGCCGCTCGCGGGTGAGGAGGAACTCGTTGAGGACGGTCGCGGCGAGGAAGACAAGCGCGCCGTAGGCGGCGATGCGGGTGTAACGGTCGGGGTCGAGGGGGTGGTGGACGACGGCGCCGCTGATGAGTCCGGCGCCGACGAAGTATCCGACGTATCCGAGGTAGCGGGCGGCCAGTGACCGCTTGCGGGAGGACTGGGCCTTGCGCCGGGCGGCCCGCCCGGCAACGGGAGCCTGCGACTGGGTTTGCTGGGTTTGCGGGGTGTGGGTGCCGAGGAGCTGGGCGGAGGTCATGTGCGGGTTCCTTGGGTGCGTGCGTGGCTCATCACCCGGCCGGCGCGGTGGCGGCGGTACGGGTATGCGATGAGAGTCAGGGCAGATCGGGGCAAAGAGCCCGGGTCTACACCTGTTGCACCACGGAACCGAGGGAATGGTGCGACGGAGGAAGGCCGCAGGGCCGGATCTGGGTCCACTGCTGCGGCGTCATCGCGGCGAAGGCAGGGGTCCGCACGGCGACGGCGGCCAGGTGCGGGCCGGGCAGGTCACTGCCCTGCTGCGGGTGGCCGGATGCGCACGCCTCCGCGGGATGCGAGTGCCCGCCGCCGCCGTCACCGGCGTTGTCGTGGCGCTCGGGCCGCTGACCGTCGTGGTGGGGGACCTCGCCGGTGTCGGCGGGCGCCAGGTGGGGGACCTCGACGGCGCCGCCGGTGACGTGCGCGGTGGCGCTGTCGGCTCCGGCGGCGTGGGTGTAGAGGAACGCGAGCAGCAGCGCGGCCAGCCACAGCAGCCGCAGCGGGCCCGCCGGGTGGCGGGTCCGCGTGGTGCTGAAGACAGGGCGGGCCGTGATCACCCCGTGACCCTATCGGGCGGCCGCAAGGAGCCGCCCGGTGGCCCTGTTGTTGATCACACGAAGCGGTGGTCGGGGCGGGTTCAGGGAACCGGGCGCAGGCCGTCGAGGGTCACGGCGACCAGGCGGGCCACGGCGGGTTGGTCGGTGAGGGCGGCCGCGGCGGTCAGGGCGTGGAGGCAGTACCGGGCGAGCTCGGCCGGCGGGACATCGAGGCGCAGGTCACCGGCTTCGGCGGCTTCCGCCAGGAGGTGCTGGAGCATGCCGTGCAGGTGTCGCTCGGCGTGGGTGACGTGCTCGCTCTGGTGTAGGAGGGCGGCGAGTTCGCCGCCGTGCCGTTGCCGGGCGATGCCCGCGTACGCCTCCAGTACCGCTTTCAGGCGCTCGACGGCCGTGCCGTCCTGGTCGTGGATGCCCGCGAGTTGCTGGAGGTGGGCGGTGACCTGGCGCTCATGCCAGGCCAGCAGCACCGCTTCGACGTCGGAGAAGTACTTGTAGAGCGTCGCGCGGCCGATGCCGGTCTGCTCGGCGATCTGGGACATGGTCACCGACCGCAGGCCGCCTTGGGCCACCAGCTTCGCGGTGGTGTCCAGGATCGCTTTGCGTACGGCGGCGCGGTGCGCGTCGATCGTCTCGTTCCACAGCTTCGGCACCCATCCAGGATACGGACGTCCACAGGGCATACACTCGGTTTCACCTAGAGACAGTGTGTCTCGAAAAATGTGGAGGGCGTCATGGCAGGAACACCGGACCGTCACGATGACGACGGCGAGGGGGCGCCGCGCTGGGTGAAGGTCTCCGCCGCGGTCGCCGTCGTGCTGGTCGTGGTGTTCGTGATCGTGCACCTGGCCGGCGGCGGCATGGCCGGGCATACGCCGTGATCCCGTTCCCGCCCCGGCTGCGCAAGCTGACCCTCACCCTCCACGTGACCTCCTCGGTCGGCTGGCTGGGCGCGGTCGCGGCGTTCCTCGCCCTCGCCGTCGTCGGCCTGACCAGCGGCTCACCCCAGACGGTGCGGGGCGCCTACCTGGCCATGGACGTAGTGGGCTGGTACGTGATCGTCCCCTTCAGCGTGGCCTGCCTGCTGACCGGCCTGGTGCAGTCGTTCGGCACGGGGTGGGGGCTGCTGCGCCACTACTGGGTGATCGTGAAACTCCTGATCACCGTGGTCGCGACTGTGCTGCTGCTGGTCCACATGCAGCCCGTCGGACACCTCGCGGACGCGGCCGCCAGGGCTGCGCTCGCGGGCGGCGAGCTGGAGGGCGTGCGTATCCAGCTGATCGCGGACACGGCCGCCGCCCTGCTGGTACTGCTCACGGCGGCCGCTCTGTCGGTGTTCAAGCCGCGCGGGGTGACCCGCTACGGCCGCCGCCGCCAACGCGGGCAGGTCCCGCAGCCGCGCTGAGCCCGCCCCGCCCGTGGCCCCGTCAGCCGAGGGCTCCGAGGAGTTCGTTGCACGCGTGCTCGCAGGAGCGGCAGGCTTCGGCGCAGATGCGGCAGTGCTCGTGCATGTCCGCGTGCCGTCCGCATTCGTCGCCGCACGCCTTGCACACCATGGCGCACGTCTTCAGGATCGCGGCAGTGATGTTGGCGTCGTAGCCGGTGTGACGGGACAGAACCGCGGCGGTGGCGGTGCAGATGTCGGCGCAGTCCATGTCGGTGCGGATGCACTTGGCCAGGTCGCCGACCATGCCCTCGGACAGGCAGGCGTCCGCACACGCCGTACACGCCTGCGCGCAGGTGATGCACTCCTCGATGCAGGAGGTGAGCTTGGCCTGGTCGATGTCGCCGAGGTCGGCCGGGTAGGTGGCGAGCATGTCCTTGACGGTGCTGGACATCAGGGTGCCTCCGTTCCCCGCGAGGCCGGCGGATCCGGGGCGGCCGCCATCGAAGCCCCCGGTACCTCCAGCCAACACCCCCAGACGCGCACGCGCCCGGCCGCACCGTAGGGGTGCGGCCGGGCGCGGTGCCGTACGGGCCGGATCAGTGGTAGGCGTGGACGACTGCGTAGCCCATGCCGCGGCCGATCATCCACTTGTTGACCGGCGTGGTGATCACGAAGGCCACCGCGAAGCCGCCCAGCAGCGCCGTCCAGAACAGCGCGTCCGACAGGTGCGCGTCCATCGCCCCGGGCGTCAGGGCGATGATGCCGTTGTCGACGAGCTCCATTACCGCGATCGACACGGTGTCGGCGGCCAGCGCCACCTTAACCGCGCTCTTCCAGTCCAGGCCCGCCTTGCGGACCGCGAACAGCGTGAACGAGTAGCCGAAGACGAACGCCAGCGTGATTGCCAGGATCATCGTCTGGACGTTGCCCCACATCAGGGCCGTCCCGATGACCATGCCGAGGATCTCGCCGATCGCACATCCGGTCAGGCAGTGCAGCGTCGCCTTCGCGGCGGCCCCCCAGGTCACCCCGCCGCCCATCTGATGCCCGGCGTGACCCGCGCGCGTAGGGTGCGCGCTGTGGTCGTGCGCGGTGCTGGTGTGGTGTGCGCTGTGGTCCATGACCGTCATCCCCATTCCCGTCCAGGGTGACCCCGCTCCCGCGGACCCACATCACAAACATATACCCCTGGGGGGTATCTGCCGAGAGGGGTAAGCCCTGCAAAAAGCGGGGGGCGTGGCGGCCGTCAAGGCCCGCCCCCGCCGGGGTGGGTCAGCTCTTGCCGAGCAGGGCGTTCATCCGCGCGATCTCGGCGGTCTGCGAGGTGATGATGGCGTCCGCCATCGTCTTGGCCTCAGGGTCGCGCTGCGCGGGCACAGCGGCGGGCGGCTGGCCCTGCTTCCACGGGCGTCGTTGCGCCGGCCGAGAACCCAGACGACACCGGGGTACCGCAGGAGATCCCGTTCGTGATCCCGAACCACCGCGAACTGCCCCCTGCCGCCGCCGACGCCCGGGACCGGATCCTGTTCGCCCTCGCCACCGAACCTGGCTGGAGCACGACGGTGAACACCCCATCGTCGAGGGCACCTTGGTCCGCCTCAAGGTCGAGCACCTCTCCAAGGAGCGGGAGGCGCCGCCGGTGTGGTTGTGGTCCTCGAAGACCGGCGCAGCCCCGGCGGACGTGGACCGCTGGTGGCAGGGGTTTCTGAGACCAGCGGCCACACCTCCGCCTTCCACACCTCGACAGCCCCCTCGACCCGCTCCAGCGCCCGGCGGACGGGTACCTATGCGCTCCAGCCGTGACGGCGCATCAGCTTCCACACCCCCTGGACCGTGTACCCCACGTGGAACAGACGGCCGATCAGCAACTTGATCCGCTTCAGCGTCCAGCCCTGGCTCTCGTCCTTGAAGCCGTGCGCCGGCGGACCCCGCTTCAACTCCCGCTCCAGCCGCTCCCATTGAGCAGGGTTCAGTCTCTCCACGGCCATCGGACCCCTGGACCGCAAGGCCTCGGGCCCGCTCGTGCGCCACGCATGGCGCCAGCGCCGCACCGACCGTGCGGTGACCCGGTAGTCCCGCGCCATGTCCTCGGTACGGTCCCCGCGCGCGAACCGCTCGGCCACCTTCAGCCGCAGCAGTTCCCGCTTCGCCTGCTCGCCGGGCGTCAGCCCGCCCCCTTGCGCATACCTCATGATCCCGGCGTACCGCAGGGATCAAGGAACGTCACTCCCCTTCGGACACCGCCAGTTCAACCTGAGTAGCTCTGGCCCTTGAGCAGAGCGAAGTCATCCATGCCCAGCACCCGGGGCACGGCGGCCAGCGGATCGGGCAGTGCCATGACGCAGCGCAGCAGGGTGCTCCAGCTGAGCAATTGGTGAAGGTGTACCAGGAGACGGGCCCCGGCGCTGCCGGCCAGGGCGACCGCAATGGCCTCGACCACCCGCTGCAGGGCCGGGGTCCGCCGCTGGTACCGCACCGTCAGTCCATCGACCTGTTCGACGAACGTCGTCCTGGAGCACGCGGTGTTCTCGCAGTACAGGCGGCGCACCGACAAGTCGATCCGCACCGCCCGGCCCCCGACGGCCTCATCGCCGACGTGGCGCACGTAGCGGCTGTGCTCCCACAACGACCCCTGCCCGCACCCCGGACACCCCACCGGCCCACGGGCGCGTGCGATCACCACGACCACGTCCGTCACGACCTCCACCGACTCGATCACAACCGCGTCTAGTGCCGCGCCAGGCAACGTTTGCCCCGTCGCGGCGGCCGGCACATACTCTCGCCGCACCGGCCGCCGCTCCTTGACGGGCAAACGTCACCTGCCGCGGCACTAGCTGCGGTAAAAGCATCGTCAGCATCTCGTCACACAGTCGCAGCATCCCGCCGTAGGGAACCGATGTCACGCCGCGTCAGCGATCCCGATCAACGCCTACGAAAATCTTGTATGAGCCCAAAACTCACCTACAAAGCCACCAGGTCCCGCTCCCACAGCGAGTACTCGCTCTGCAGGGCTGTGATGGGGTGCACGGCGTGGGCGCGGCGCAAGGTGTCCGCGTTGACCTCGGACAGTCCCAGGTGGCGGACCTTGCCGGCCTCGACGAGTTCGGCCATGGCGCCGACGGTTTCCTCGATCGGAGTGTCGCCGCCGCGGCGGTGCAGGTAGTAGAGATCGATGCAGTCCACGCCCAGGCGGGCGTGCGACGCGTCGCACGCCCGCCTGGCGTACTCGGGGCTGGAGTCGATCACGGCGCCGCCGGACGTACCCCCGGGGCCCACCCTGCGGATACCGAACTTGGTGGCCACGACCGCCTCGTCGCGGCGGCCCCTCAGGGCGCGGCCGAGCAGTTCTTCGTTGCGGCCGTTGGCGTAGGCGTCCGCGGTGTCGAAGAAGGTCACGCCGATGTCGAGGGCACGCCGGATGGTGGCGATCGAGGCTGCTTCATCGCTCGTTCCGTAGAACGCCGACATGCCCATGCAGCCGAGGCCGATCGCGGAGACCTGAAGGCCGGAGGCGCCGAGGGTGCGCTGGTACATGAGATTCCACTCCCTTGTCAGGGTTGTACGGCTTGATCGGCCAGGGCTTCGAGACGTCGGGTCCAGACGTCATGACGCGCGTCCTGTCAGGCGCTCTTCACCGTGCGGCTGCTGCCGCGGCCGGAGAGCACCAGGGTGAGCAGGGCGCAGGCGGTCAGGACGGCGGCGACGCCGGTCACCGCGCGCGGTCCGGCGGCCGAGTCCACGAGCAGTCCGCCGACCAGGGAGCCCACGGCGATGGCGCCGTTGAAGGCGGCCACGTAGAGGGACGACGCGGCGTCGGACTCTTCCTTGGCCAGTTGCAGCACCCAGGTCTGCAGGCCCACCGGCAGGGCCGCGAACGCCAGGCCCCACAGGACGAGCAGGGTGATCGCCGCCGCCTGGGAGTCACCGAAGACCCACAGCAGCGCGAGCGAGCCCGTCATCAGGATGAGCGCGCCCAGGAGGGTGCCGCGCACGGAGCGGCCGACCACGGCGCCCGCGACGAAGTTGCCGATGAACCCGGCCGCACCGAAGACCAGGAGCAGCACGCCGACCATGCCGCCGCTGATGCCGGTGATCTCCTGGAGGTAGGGGGCGATGTAGGTGAAGGCGAGGAAGTGGCCGATCATGACCAGCGCGGTGACCGCGACGGCGGTGCGCAGCCGGCCGTTGCGCAGCACGCGCGGCAGAGCGCCCAGGCTTCCGCTGCCCTGGGCGGGCAGGCTCGGCAGCAGGAACAGGACGGCGACCAGGACGACGAAGCCGATTGCGGCGACGGCGGCGAACGCGGTGTGCCAGCCGGAGTTCTGGCCGATCATCGTGCCCAGCGGGACGCCGAGCACCGAGGCCAGGGAGATGCCGCCGAGGACGAGGGCGGTGGCCCGTACGGCGTGCCGCTCGGGGACCAGACGTACCGCGATGGCCGCGGCGATAGACCAGAAGACTCCGTGGGCGAGCGCCACCAGGATGCGGGCGCCGAGCAGCGTGGCGTAGCTCGACGCGATGGTCGCCAGCAGGTTGCCCGCCACGTAGATGACGAGGAGTGCGGCCAGCAGCCACTTGCGGTCGATGCGCCCGCACAGTGTGGTCAGCGGTGCGGCGGTGATCGCGGCGACCGCGGCGAAGCCGGTGACCAGGAAGCCCGCGGTGCCGACAGAGACGTCCACGCCGGCGCCGATGGACGGCAGCAGGCCGATGGGCAGCGTCTCCGTGGTGACGAAGGAGAAGGTTCCCAGCGCGAGGGCGATCACGGCCAGCCAGGCGCGCAGCGGTGAGGTGCTGGGCGCCGAGGCGGGGGGACCGGCGGCCGGACCGCCCCTGGCGGCAGCGGAGGTTCGCGCTCCGTCCCGGGCGGGCGGAGCGGGCGTCTGTGGTTCTGTCTGTGTCTGTGTCATGGCTAGCGGTCTCCCAGGGGCGAGGAATCAGTTACGGGGGCGGCGTCGGGGCTCGGGCCCCAGCCGTGCGGACAAGGTGCGGTGTCCGGGGCGTCCAGCCCCATCGACCAGCAGGCGACCGCGCATCCGGGCACCGTGCAGAGCGCGTCGGAGCCGGGCGCCAGAGCGGGTGCGGGTGCGGGTGCCTGGCGCAGCGGGAAGTGGGGGTACACGGGACGAGTCATCGCGGTCATCGCGGTCATCGCGAGGGTCGCGGCCGTCGCGGAGCTCGCAGCAGTCGCAGTCGCGGCCGTCGCCGTGGTCGTGGCTGTCCCGGTCTTGAGTCCGTTCATCAGGCCACGCTCCCGGCGAGCTCCGGTGCGTGCAGCCGCGGCAGGTGCTTGGGCGTCTCGGCATCCCAGCGGAGCACTGCCGTACCGACCGCCATCCCGCCGCCGAAGCCGGCCAGCAGCACCAGCTCGCCGTCCGCCAGCGCGCCGGACCGGTGGGCCTGGTCGAGAGCGAGCGGGATCGACGCGGCGCCGGTGTTGGCGTGCCGGTCCACGGGCAGATAGGCGTGGGCGTTGGGCAGTCCGAGCCGCGGGATGACCTCGCCAACCATCACGCCATTTGCCTGGTGCGGAATGAAGTGCTTGACGTCGGCCGGATCGATGTCGTGGGCGTCCAGGACACCCTGGACGGCCAACGGCAAGCGCTCGTTGACGAAGTCGCGGACCTCCCGCCCTCGCATCCGGAAGAAGTGCTGACCGTCGGCCAGCGTGCCGGTCGAGGCGGGGTACCGGCTGCCGCCCGCCTGCACACCGATCAGCCCGTGCAGGCTGCCGTCGGTGCTGGTGCCGGTGCCGACGATGCCGAACCCGGGGCGGGCCGGGCCGAGTACCACGGCTCCGGCGCCGTCCCCGAAGAGCACCGCGGTCTTACGGTCGGTGTGGTCGAGGATGCGCGAGTAGAGGTCCGCGCCGATCACCAGCGCGTACTTGGCCTCGGTCTGCTCGCCGACGCCGGCCAGCAGTTGCGCCGCGGTCTGCAGGGCGAAGACGAAGCCCGCGCAGACGGCGTTGATGTCGAAGGCGGCAGCCTGCGTGGCACCGATCCGGTCCTGCACCAGACAGGCGGTGGCGGGCTGCGGGTGGTCGGGGGTGGAGGTCGCCACGATCACCCAGGCGATGTCGTGCTCGGAGATTCCGGCATCGTCCATCGCGGCCCGCGCGGCGGCGGTGGCCAGGTCGGACGTCGCTTCGTGCGGAGCGGCGCGGCGCCTTTCGAGAATGCCGGTCTTCCGGACGATCCATTCCTCGGTCACACCAGCCCGCTCGGCGACAACGGAGTTGGGCACGATGTCACTGGGGAGATACGAGCCGGATCCGATGATTCCGATGGCGGTGGTGGCGGGTGAGTACACGGTCATCGCTGGGGCTCCAGGAGAGTGTCGGGACGTCGGGCACCGGGATGGGCCTCGAGGCGCGCATCGAGGCACGCACGGAGCGCGGGGTCCTCGCCGACCGCGACCGGGTGGCCGACGCAGTCGAGCATTGGCAGGTCGGACGGGTGGTCGCCGTACGCGTAGCAGTCCTGCGGGTCGATCTGCGGCCGGGCGGCGAGGAATTGCTGGACCGCGGTCGCCTTGTTCGCACCGATCATCGGGGTCTCGATCCGGCCCGTGTAACCGCCCTCTTCGACGAGCGGGCGGGTGCACAGCAGGTGACCGGCGCCGACCGAGCGGGCGATGGGGTCGAGACAGGCCGAGAACGAGCCGGAGACCAGGATCAGTTCGGCGCCGGCCTCGCGGTGGGCGCGCAGTGCTTCCCTGGTCTCCTCGATGAACAGGCCCCCCGGCTCCCGGTCCGAGAACCAGCGCTCACCCCATTCGGCGATGGAGGCCGCGGACTCGCCCTCGTAAGCGGCGTAGTAGGCACGGTTGATCGTCTCGCGGGGCGTGCCCGCGTCGGCGGCCTGCTGGAAACCGGCACGGAGGCGGTCGTACTCGGAGGTCCCGGTGGCGCCGTGCCGGGCGGTGAGTTGGTACCGCAAGAAGTCGAACATGCTCTTGCAGTTGATCAGGGTCTCGTCCACGTCGGCGAAGACGAGGTAGGGACGAGAGGGCATGACGGTTCGCTCCTTCCGTGGCTGGGATGAGTGCTGCGGGGCGATGGGGAGGTGCGACGGCGAGTGGCGGCCGTCAGCGCGCCCGGAAGACCTCGCGCGCGGCGTTGAGACCGTTCACCGCGGCCGGGACACCCGCGTACACGATCATCTGCATGATCGTCTCGACGGCTTCCTGCTCGGTGCCTCCGACATTGAGCAGCCCGTTCACATGGACCTTGAGCTGCGGCCGCGCGGTGCCCAGAGCCGTGCAGGCGGCCACTGTGACGATCTCGCGGGTGCGCAAATCGATGCCGCCTCGCGAGGAGATGTCGCCGAAGGCGAATTCGATGAGGTAGCGGGCGAGGTCCGGGGCGATGCCCTGGAGGGACTCGATCACCTGCTCGTCGGCGTCACCGTCCACCGCCTTCAGCACCCGCAGACCGCGCTCGCGCCGGTCATCGGGCACCACGGCCTCGGTGGGCCCTGTGATCCCCCCGGGCTCCGGCTCCGCCTCGAAGACCGTCTTGACGACGGTCAACGCGTTGATCGTCGCGGGGAATCCGGCGTAGAGGCACACATGCGTGACCGTCTCGACGATCTCCTGCCGGGTGCACCCGACGTTGCGTGCTCCCCGTACATGGAATTCGAGCTGCGGAGCGGCGTTCCCCAGCGCGGTGAGCGCCGCGACGGTGACGAGCTGGCGGGTGGGCAGGTCCAGGCCCGGCCGGGAGCAGATGTCGCCGAAGGCGAAGGCGACGACCAGTTCACCGAGGTCGGGGGCCACATCGCTGAACCCGTCGAGGATGCCGGGCCGTTCCGTGCGCTCGATACGGCACAGCGTGTCCAGCCCGCGCCGCATGCGGTCGTTTCCGGTGTACGGGGAGTCTGAGATCATGTCTGGAACGCTTCCTGTTCAGTGCTGGGGTCAGGAGCCGGCCGACCGGCTGAGCCGCGCGTACTCGGGGTTCGAACCGAGTACGCCGCCCTCGGCCCAGCGGTTCTGCGGGACTTCCTGGATGTAGACCGTGATCTTGTCGAGCGGCGCGCCGGTGACCCGGTGCACGGTCGCCGTCAGCTCCTCGACGAGCTCGCGGCACTGTTCGTCGTTCTTGCTGGGCCAGGTCGTCACGGAGACGATGGGCATGGTGGTTCCTCTCACTGTTGACCGGTGGTGCTGAATTCCCCGAAGCTCGGTCCCTGCAACTTCAGTTGGGCGTGGATGTCCCCGCCGAGGCCGAACCAGCCGATCGCTCCCCCGTAGTTCTGCTGGTAACTCATCCAGAGCACGACGACGTTCACGATGCGGTTGCCATCCGTGCCGGGCGCCGGGAAGGGGTCCGGCAGCACGGCCCGGTACCTGCCCTTGCCGTCCTGGTCGGTGACGAAAGCGTTGGGCACTCCCAGCGGCCCGGGACGGGTCGGGCCCGCCGGATCCAGGTCGTGCTCCCGCAGGGACATCACCGTGTACAGGCTGTTCGGGAGCATCCCGGAGAATTCGAAGCCGAATTCTCCGTTCCTCCCGTCATCCGACAGCCGTACTTCCAGCTCGCCGCGGGCCTGCCCCCACTTGCCCAGGGTGACCGGCTCGGTCACCTTCGGCCCGTCCTGCGCACGCAGGTCCGGCACGGCGACCCGGTGGAACGGATAGCTGGGGCGCGTGACCACCTGCGGCTCCGCGCACTGCTCCGGGGCGAACACCATCGGGTAGTTGCTGCACGGCAGCGGGAGCGGGAGCGTGTGCAGCACAATCCCGTTGTCCGCCGGGCTGAACTGGGCTGGATGGTCCGGCAGTTCGCGGACGATGCGGTACGGCTCGCTCCCGCCGAACTCCGGCAGCGGACTGTCGGCGGAGACGATCGCCGATCCCCAGCCGTGCGAGATTCCGCCCGCCCCGTCATCGCGGTTGATTCGGCCGATCACGACGAAGTCGCCGTTGTCGTCCATCACTTCACTGGGCGGGTAGGCGGGCCCCTGTGTGGTGAGACTCAGTTGGTAGGTGCGCGACTGCCCCATTTGCTGCTCCTCCTTACGAGACGCGTGCGTAGATCTCGGTGTAGAGACCGCGCTCGCCGCCCGCGATGTAGCGGTCGCCGGCCTGGCGGACGATCTCCTGGTAGCGCGGGGAGGTGAATACCGCGTTGTAGTCGGCCGGGTCGCAGCTGAATCCGGAGACGAACATGACGCCGGGCTCGGTGCTCAGCACGGAGTGGTAGGCAAGGAAGACATCGACCTCGTCGGAGCTGCGGACCACGTCGTAGATGGTCTCCTCACGCCAGTCGCGGTACGCCCCGTACACCGCCGGCGGCACCTCGATGTGGCGCATCTGCACGTAGGGCGTCTGCGGCAGCGGGGTGTCGGCGGGCTTGGGCGCGTCGATGAAGCCCAGCACCTGGCGACGGAAGTCGCCCTCCGCCATCGGGGCGAGCGTGTCCCAGAGCTGCGACCAGTCGGCGCGCAGCGCCTCGAGCTGGTCCCAGCCGGCCACCGGGGCCAGCTCCAGCAAGGTGGAGCCCGCCAGGCTGCGGAACAGCGCACGACCCTCGAATCCCGATGCGGTGTGGTGGGCCTGCCAGGCCTCGGCGGCCGCGCCGACCTGGTCGGGCTTGACCGACAGCTCGACGGTGGTGATCAACGATGCGGACATAGGTGTACTCCTCAATGTGCACGAAAAGGGAGGCGTGTGACGGGCGCGGCGGGGTCGGTCAGACGCCGGCGAGGGCGGCCGCCGGGGTCCGGAGTGTGTGCTCCAGCGCCTGACGGGCGCGGCGGTCCTCCTTGGCCTCGATCAGCTCGGTGTCGAAGGCGGTGAAGGCCAGCTGCGTGAGAGAGGACCGCCGGCCGGCCTGGTGGATGCCGACGTCCGCCTTGAAGGACAGTCGCGAAGGATCCTGCGTCCGGGCCTCGGTGATGCGGTACTCGATGCTGGAGCACAGCGGGAACAGGAAATTCTCGAAGGCCGTGTTCATGAACTCGATGACGAAGTAGTACTTGCGCTGCGGCCACTGGGCCGCGAAGAAGCGCTCGGTCACGGCCAGGAACATCTGCCGCGACGCCTCGACCGCGACCATGCCCTGCACATGCTGGCCGGTCTGGTGATCGAGCAGCAGTTCATTGTCGTTGTGCACGCGCAGTCCGGCTCCGTAGAGCACATCGCTCACCTGATAGAGGTCAGCGATCAACGCATTGACCACCAGGCGTTTGTGCACCTCGCCCGCACCGCTCAGGGTGGATGGCTGGAGCCTTATCTGTATACGCTCGTCCAGTCCGAGATGCCGCAACTCCTCGACGATGAGGAAGACATCGGCTTCGGACACCCCCTGCGCGCTTTCGATAAGGACCGGATCGCCCTCCGACGCGTATGCGCCGTGCTGCAGGTCCTCCACCAACTGCGAGACGGTGAATACGTTCTCCTGTACAGCGAAACCGACAAACCGGTCCCCCACCAGGACAATGCTTTGGATCGACTGATTCATGACGAACTCCTCGGTAGCGCTGCCGTCAGGCATGGGTGTGCCGCGGCGGATAACTAGGGATAGAGGCATTCGAGAGAAGAGAGAAAGCAGCGGCTGCACCGGCCGCGATCCTGCGGCGCCCCCCAGCGCCTCGGTGCACTACGCCCCAGCGACCGCTTGGGCGGCCGACTGGGCTGATGTCCAAGACAGTAAGCGATCCGCGCAGCCAGTGCAACCATCCAGTTGGTTTTATCCAACCAACTGGATGGTTGCAGTAACTATCCAGTTGGTTGGACATGGTTTAGAGTGGGTTCATGAGCAAGGACGCAACCCGTGACACGCCCGCGCGCCTGCTGGACGCGGCCCGTGCAGAGTTCGCCCGGTACGGCATCTCAGGTGCCCGGGTGGACCGCATCGCCGAGCAGGCGGAAGCCAACAAGCAGCGCATCTACGCCTACTTCGGCAGCAAGGAGCGGCTCTTCTCCGCCGTGCTGGCGCAGGCCTACCAGGACCTGGGCGAGCAGGTGCCGGTGCCGACCACGAAAGAGGGCCTTGAGGAGTACGTCGGGCAGGTCTTCGACTACCACCGGCGCGACAACAGCCTCGTACGCCTTCTGGCATGGGAAGGCCTGCATTACGGAAACGCCGAGATTCCCGGCGAGGACGAGCGACAGGCGTACTACCGGCGCAAGAACGAAGTTCTGAGCAAAGCACTGGCCATCGACTCGCCCCAGGAGGCGGGGGGCCTGCTGATGACCCTTATCGGTATCGCTTCCTGGCCCTTTGTGGCGGAGCAGCAACGCCGGCTCATGGCCGGTCTCACACCTGAATCCGCGGAAGGCTGGGACCAGTTGCGCGAAAGCCTCACATTGCACGGCCGCGCAGTCATCAACGCGAAGGCACTCGCCCCTGAACCGGACCGGATTTCTTCGCCCTGAACTCGCGCGGGACGACACCGGCCGTCGGTGTGGCGCGGCCGGGTCTATCAGGAATTCGACTCTGACACGAAAATGCGATGCACCTGTGCAGGTCAGGTGGCCGCGATGGGGTCGAAGCGGACGGTCAGGCCGAGGCTGTTGGCTTCCTTGATCATGCGGCGCATGGCGCGAGCGGGCGCGCTCTCGTTGCGGGGTGGCTGGGAATTCTCCGCCCGGTTGTTCAGCCTCTTGTACGAGCGGTGCTCGACCGAGGGCATCACTTCCCGGAGCGCGGCCCCGTAGCTGCGGAGCATGTCGGTCACCACCACCCGCGGCACGGACCCGGTGCCCTTGAGGAGTTTGCGGAAGAATCGCCGGGCCGCGGCTTTGTCCCGACAGTGGGTGACCAGGATGTCCAGGACGTTGCCCTCGTGGTCGACGGCCCGCCACAGGTACTTCAACTCGCCGTTGATCTTGAGGAACACCTCGTCCAGGTACCATTTATCGCCCGGCCGTAGCTGGCGCCGGCGCAGGGCGGCCGCATAGGCGGGACCGAACTTCCGCGCGCACTGACGGACCGTCTCGTACGACACGACAACGCCGCGCTCCAGCATCAACTCCTCGACCTCACGGAAGCTGAGCGGGAAGTGGTGGTACAGCCACACGCAGTGCGCGATGATCTCCGGCGGATAGCGAAAACCCCGGTACGACGATTCCTGTACCAAGTCCACAACCTGCCCCTTCACCAGCGACGACCAACCCGATGATCATGACAGTCAGACCATCCACAGCCCAAGTTGACAACGCCTCCTCAGGCGGCGCCGGCCCGAGCACTACCCCCAGCCGCCCACACCGTGACCCGCACGGGAGGCATCGACCACGGCAAGGGGTCTGCCCCCGGCGCGATAGGGAAGTGCTTCCCGCGCTCCCCGTGCGGGCCTTGTCATCGGGCGCAGGATGGACGTATGGCAGCCATGAACGAGCCGGAGCTGGAACCAGCGCTGGAGCCGGCCAGCCGGGCCGATGCGCTCCGGCTGACCGAACAGCTGCGTGCGGCGATCGGCGAGGCACGGCGGGCCGCGGTCGTCCTGGCCGTGCGGGTGCGGGCGGCGCACCGGGCCCGGGTGTGGGTCGCGCTCGTGTACACCGTTTTCCCTGTTGGATCAGCGTGTTGAAGCTGATCCAAGTGACAGAAGGTGAGGCTTTGACGTCTCACTCGGTCTCGTCTCTTCGCAGGTCAGGGCGTGGCCCGGGAAAGATCGGATGGCGGTGCTGTCGGCGCGGCAGAGAGAATGGTGGTCCACGACCGGGAGGTGGTGTCGATGGCCGTGTGGCGGTTGCGTGACTTCCGTGAGGGCGATCTCGACCAGGCGCTCCGAATCTGGGATCAGAATCGGCAGGTCGACGACGCGACGCCGGTGTTTCCCGTCTCCGAGGTGATGGCGGCGGCCCGGGTCGGCCAGGGCGGCGTCGTCGCTGTGGTCGACGAGGAGCTCGTCGGCATCGCGGTGGCGCAGGCCCATGGGGAGCGTGCCTGGGTGCTCCTGGTGGCCCTGGCAGGACAGTGGCGCGAGCGCGGGATCGGCAGCGCTTTGCTCGCCGAGCTCGAGCGACGCCTGCGCGTGCAGGGGGTGCGCCGGATCAGCGCGCTGCTGCCCTCAGGCAGCACCGGTACCAAGGCCCTGGAGAATTCCGGATACCTCGCTCGTGGCGACCTCACCTACTACGAACGGCCCGAGCCGTCCGCAGTGGCCGACGCGGACCTGCTCGCGCTACTGGGGGGCCGGATGCTGCCGGTGGGCCTGTGGGACCAGATGGCCGGCATGGAGCCGGAGAAACACGTCGTCGAACAGCGGATCGTGCTGCCGCTGGCCGAACCCGCCCTGTCCGAGCGGTACAACGTCGCCCCACCCAAAGCCTTCATCCTGTTCGGTCCCCCCGGGACCGGCAAAACGAGCTTCGCCAAGGCAGTGGCTTCCCGACTGAACTGGCCGTTCGTGGAACTGTTCCCCTCCCGGCTCGCCGCCGACACCAGCGAGGGGCTGGCCGCGGCACTGCGGGAGGCGTTCGTGGACCTCGCCGAACTGGAGGCGGTGCTGCTCTTCATCGACGAGGTCGAGGAGATCGCCGGCGTGCGTTCCGGGCAAGCCGTCGATCCGGGGCACGGGGTCACCAATGAGCTGCTCAAGCTGATCCCCGGCTTCCGTGAGCACGATGACCGACTGCTGGCCTGCGCCACCAATTCGGTCCGCTCCCTCGACCCGGCTTTCATGCGGCCCGGCCGCTTCGACTACATCATCCCGATCGGCCCGCCGAACCCGGCCGCGCGAGCGGCGATCTGGTCCCGCTATCTCGGCTCCGCCGCCAAGTCGGTGGACGTGGCCGCGCTGGCCAAGGCGAGTGAGTTCTTCACCCCCGCCGACATCGAGTTCGCCGCACGCAAGGGCTCGCAGGCGGCCTTCGAGCGCGAGGTCAGCCAGCGACTGGGCATACCGGTCGGCACCGACGACTACCTCGACGCCATCGCCGACACGCGACCGACGCTCACCACGCAGGCCCTCGAGGAGTTCACCGAGGACATCGACACCTACAGCCGCCTCTGACCACGACGACCGTACGGCAGCAGGAACGGCAACGACCACGGCCGATCAAGGCAGTTCCACGCTGAGGACGTCATGGGCGACACCCCCGGTCACCTCGCTGTACCGGGCGCTCGCCAAAGTCGACGAGCACGACACCCAGCAGGCAACCCCAGCAAGATCACCGGACTCCACGAAACTCGGGGCAGTTCACCAGTAAAGGAACAGGCGCTTCCCGCAGTTCCGCTGAGACCTCGACCGCGCCATCCTCCACAGCACGCTCGACTGCACCGCCCACTGCTCCCGGCCCGTCCGGTACGTCCTCTCCTCAAGCCCAGAACATGAAAATCAAGCTATTCAAAACCGGCAAGACGCCCGACGGCGCCGTGATCATCAGCCTGAACAGCGCGGTCGGCCTGACCGGGTCGTCGCAACACCTCGATCTTGGAGGTCTTGATGGGCAGGCCAGCGGGTTGGATGTCGGAGTTGACCGGCAGGTCACCGATGAAGTCGCCGGGCAAGCCGTCGCTGCGACGCGACGTGGAGCGGTTGTTCTGGCGTGAGATCGGCAACGGGCTTACCAGTGAGGAGGCCGCGATCACGGTCGGCGCGTCGCAGGCAGCCGGCAGTCGTTGGTTCCGGGAACGTGGCGGCATGCCGACGTTCCTGCGTGTCCCGGTCTCGGGCCGCTACCTGTCATTTGAAGAGCGCGAAGAGATCGCCCTGCTGAGGGCTCAGGACACTGGGGTGAGAGAGATCGGCCGTCGGCTCGGCCGCCATCCCTCGACCATCTCCCGGGAGCTGCGCCGCAACGCGGCCACCCGCGGAGGCAGGGCTGATTCAAAGTCCTGGTGATCATGTGGTGGTGCAGGTCAGGCCACGCCCAGGAGATCGAGTGGGCGGGTGAAGGGGTGGTAGGAGACCTCGCGCAGGCCGGCGGCGACGTTGCGGTGTCCGGCCGTGCGGAGGGTGTTGATCGCCAGGTTCCGCAGCGTGGCCATGTTCTCCGGGCCGTGGCCGGTGTGGATCTTCGAGGCGTCCTCGGCGAAGGTGGTGTCGCGTACGAAGTGCAGCCGGTTCCCGATCACCCACTGCGACCGGGCCAGGCGCCCGATCCGAAGCGGTGACGCCTCACGCGCGGTGAGGTCGGTGAGCGCGTAGACGGTCTTTCGGGTCACCTTCCCGGTCTTCTGGTCGGTGCGGTGCCGCAGGATGCGGGCGGCCTGAACGGCGTGCGGGAAGTCCAGCCCCAGGCCGGTGACGGTCAGACACCTGGTGGCCCGGGTCTCCTTGCGGCCGTGGCCGGCCTCTCGGTCATAGCGCCGGGCGGTCACCTCCTTCCACGGCAGTGCCCGCAGTTGCGCGAACAGCGTCGGCTGGTTGGCCCTGACCACCAGCAGATAGTGCGCCTCCTTCTGCTCGACCAGGAAGCGGGCGTGCCCGCGCTGGGTGTGCAGGGCATCGGCGGTGACCACGACGCCGGTCAGGTCGAAGGGTGCCAGCAGTCGTGTGAACGCGGTGATTTCGTTCGTCTTGTCCGGTACCCGCAGCTGGCTGACGGTCTGCCCGCCGCCGGAGACAGCGGCCAGCAGGTGCGCGGCCGGGCCGGCGGCGGTGCGTGAGCCGCGGGCGGTCTTGCCGTCCACGGCCAGGCTCTCGACGGTGGCAGGGGCGGCGCCGAGCAGGTCGGCAAGTCCCCCGGGACACACGGCGAGCAGGACACGCCGGATGGTTGAGGTGCTGGGCGCACGGCGGACAGCGAGCGGGCCGGCTTCGCGGATGCCGAGCCGGGCGAGGGCGTCCTGGGGTGCGTTGCGGGCCCACTGGCCGATCGCGAAGTAGGAGCGGGCTCCGGCCAGGACCGCGCAGGCGCCGGTCAGCAGCACGACACCAGCGGGTGACGGCGTCCACGGCGCTTGCGCGGGTCGGGCAGCATCCGCAGCCGGCCGTCCAGCTGCGGGACCTCACGGTGTTGACGCGTGGGCGACTTGATCAGGCAGACGGTGGCAGACTGACGGCACATCGAAGCTCCGCATGTTCAGGGCGACTTGAGAGGTCACCCCGTCAACCGGAGCTTCGTTGTGTTCGTAGCGTCACCTCGACGGATCGTCACCCCGCTGTGACCAGCACTTCCACATGATCACCAGGACTTTGAATCAGCCCTGCCTCAAGGGCTTCCGTGCGGTCGCCACGAGATACGACAAGAGGGTCTACGTCTTCCACGGCACCGTCACCGTCGCAGCCATCCGCCTCTGGCTCAAGACCTGATTCGCCGGACACGCCCTAACCCGCTGTGCGGGCGGGGCCTCCCTTCCCTCGGTGTTACAGAGGATTTGCGTTGGCTGGATCAGAAGAGTGTCGGCGAGGGGACGCGCCGCAACGCACGCTTGAGCAGGTCGGGGGCTTCTTCCATGCGGCGTCGGACGGCCGCGAGGTCGGGGGCGGCGCCGTGGCGGACGGTGATCACGAAGTCGGGTCCCACGAAGACGTGCAGCTCGCCGAAGTCGACCTCTTCGGCGGCGTCGAGGTAGCGGGCGGCGCGGAGCACCACGAAGAGGGTGACGCCGTAGCGTTCCAGCTTGGGCCGCTGGTGGGCCTCCAGGGCGTCCTCGACGGCGAGGGGGTGCAGGTCGAACTCTTCCGCGACGGACAGCAGCTCGGCCTCGGTCGGCCGGTGCAGGCCGATCCGCGCCATGCCGCCTTCGGCCTCGCGGAGCGTGCCGAAGGTCTCGGCAAGCGAGTCATGGGTGTTGGTGCGGACACCGTCGTGGTAAATCGCGGCAGTGATCACGCTGTTCCCGCGAGGTGGCTGCTGCCCGGCCGACACGGGCGGCCCGGGCACCCGATGGCCTCCACCCGATGGACATCCACCCGGTGCACGATGTGCGCGACGGGTGGCCGGCGGGTGGAAGTGGCGCGCACCGGTCGGTGCGCACGGCCTGGAGTGGTGCGCCCCGCGAAGCGCACCTGGTGCGGTCCGTGCGCGCACCGCCGATGTGAAGGCGCGGATGGTGCGCGCACCACCGCGCGCGGTGCGGTCGGGCGCGGCGCGCGGTGGTGCGCCGACGAACCCGATCGGCGCCGAACTCCTCTATCACACGGCCCCTTGACCAACGTCTGGACCAACCCGGGAATGTGCGGCAGGTCGCACAAATTCGGGGTGCGCAGGCGCCAGAGCGCATTTGGGTCCGGCCGCGCGGGGCCGCACCGCCGGGCGCGCCGGGACGCGCACCTGGTGCGGTCGGTGCGCTTCCACACGGTTCGCCGGCGCACCTGGTGCGCACCGCCTGTCCAGCACCGCGCACCGGATGCGCGCCCGGTGGACGCCCGGCATCGTCATCGGCGATGCCAGGCACTGAGCGACTCCGTCGGGGATCTTGAAGTTCCGCCCCCAGACAGTTGATGCATCGTCACCACGGTTGATTTCCAGTGGGGTTCATCGCCCGAGGTGATCGCATGTCTGTTCGTCCAGGTCCTGGTGCCAAGGTCCCCGACGCGACCGTGCGGGCTGCACGGGCGAGCAATCCGAAAGGCACGGCAGCCATGTGGATCCGCGACCGGCTCGACGGGTTGTGGACGGACGAGGACTTCACTCCCTGGTACCCACGGGACGGCCGTCCAGGATGGTCGCCGGCCCAGCTGGCCACCGTCTGCGTGCTGCAGTTCGTCCACGGCTGGTCGGACCGTGCGGCCGCCGAGGCCGTGCGCTGCCGTATCGACGTGAAGTACGAGCTGGGCATGGACCTGGACGATCCCGGCTTCCACCAGAGCCTGCGTACGGGAGAACTGCATGCACGGTTTGAAGCGGCGGGGACTGGAAACGGAGCATCAGCCACCGCGCCAGTCCCCGACCCTACTCAGCTGAGGCCGTTTGAGGTTCCTTCGCCCGCAACGGACTGATCAACTCATCGAAACGGCCCATATCACATCAACGATCCCAACTCCCGGAAGCAACCCCTAAATTCGCGACGCCTCCTCTAAACGCCCTCTCAGAGTGCGGTACGTGATCTTCTGTCCAGCTTGTGATCACTCGATGGAAAAAACCGTAGATCAGCAGGTCGAGTGACCCGCGAGGATAAACGTCAAGCTCAGCCGGCGACCGGCCGGCCCGGAGTGGTGCCGCTCAGTCGGTCGGCTGCGAGGAACTGGGTGGCCGCCAGCTGACGGTAGAGGTCATCGCGGGTCAACAGGTCGGCGTGCGTTCCGACCGCGCGGACCTGTCCGTCGTCCATCACCACGATGCGGTCGGCGGTGGTGACGGTGGACAGCCGGTGGGCGACCACCAGTACGGTGGTGCTGCGGGCGGCCTCGGCGACGGTCTCCCGCAGCACGGCCTCGTTCGCCGCGTCGAGTTGCGAGGTGGCTTCGTCGAGCAGCAGCAGACGGGGACTGCGCAGCAGGGCACGGGCGATGGCCACTCGTTGCCGCTCGCCCCCGGAGAGGCTGCTACCACGGTGGCCGACAGCCGTGTCGAGGCCGTCCGGCATCCGGGCGACGACGGAGTCCAGCCGGGCCTGACGTAGCGTGCGGTGCAGCCGTTCCTCGGTGACGGCTGGCAGGCCGAAGAGCAGGTTTTCCCGGAGAGTCCCGGCGAGTACCGGGGCGTCCTGCTCCACGTAGCCGATGGAGGCGCGAAGTTCGGAAAGCGGCCACTCCCGCACGTCCCTGCCGTCGAGGAGAACGCGGCCGGCGTCCGGTTCGTGGAAGCGTTCGATGAGGGAGAAGATGGTGGTCTTGCCGGCTCCCGAGGGTCCGACGAAGGCGGTCATGCCCAGGGCCGGGACAGTGAAGCTGACCTCCCGGTGCACCGCAGGCAGCCCGGCGCGGTACGCGAAGCTCACCCTGTCGAACGTGACGGCCGCCGGAGAACGAAGGTCCGAGGGCGGTGAACGCCGGTTGGCGTGCGACGCCGGATCCGGCACGTCCGCGCAGTGCGGCTGCTCGGCCGGTGGTTTCGGCTCCGTGGTCCCCTCAGCTCCCTGCGTCCGTTCCGTCGGCAGGTCCTCGACGTCCTGAATGCGGGCGGCGGCGGTCATGCCGGTCTGAAACTGGGCCACGCAGTCCACGAGTTGGTGGACGCGGGGGGCCAGGGAGAACAGGTAGAGCAGAAAGGCGATCAGGGTGGAGACGCTCATGGCGCCCGAGGCCGCCCGTGTACCTCCTACGCCGAGTACCAGCAGGAACGCCGTTTGGACGGCTATCACACCGGACGAGTTGGACAGGGCCTCCCACCCTGCGGCCCGTACGCCGGCCTGCTGGGCGCGCCCGGCGGCCTCGTGCAGGCGGGCGATCTCGTACGGTTCCGCACCGGACGCCTTGACGGTGCGGTAGGCGCCGAAGACCCGCTCCAGTTCGGCGCCGATGCCACCGACGGCTTCCTGCGTCTGCCGGGTGGCGCGGCCGATACGCGGCGCCACGACAGCGACGGTCACGGCCACGAGAGCCAGCGCACCCGAGGTGACGCCGAGCAGCACGAGGTCGAGCACCCCCATCATGGTGACGGTCGCCGCCAGCACCAGGGAGCCGGTGACGGCCGAGGCTATGGACTGGGTGGCGACCTGACGCAACAGCGTCGTGTCGGAGGTGGCCCGGGAGATCAGGTCACCGGGTTCGGTCCGTTCGACCGCGGACAGACGCAGCCACAGCAGTCGCGAGGTCAGCCGTCGGCGAGCGGTGTGTACGACGGCCTCTGCGGTGCGCTCCAGGATGTACTGACCGAGAGCGGCCAGGCTGGCGCCGAGCACGACCAGCGTGCTGAGTGCCACCAGCATGCCGACGGTGTGCTCCCCGTTGCCCAGGTTGTCCACCAGGCGCTTGGCTGCCAACGGTTGCACCAGGCCGACCAGACTGCCGAGCAGCCCGAGGGTGGTGCCGACGAGGATGCCGGTGCGCTGTGGGCGCAGGTGGCCGACGAGGGCGCGCCGACCGTGGGCGCCTCCCGGCCGGCGTCCAACGGCGCTGCCCGTGTGGGGCGTGCCGGGAGGCGGCGGTTCGGGGCCCTGTCGCTGCGGCGCGGTCCGCTCGGCGGCGGCACCGAGCGGGTGCTCCGGGTTCCGCACGGGTGTCTTTCGCGGCGCGGCCACCGGCTCACTCCACCGTGAAAAAGCGCTGGTAGTAGTCGCGGGTGCAGCCCTCCGCGACGGGTATCCCCTCCGCCTCGACCCAGGCGTGGGCGGCGAACGGAGGTCTGGCGCGCACCCCGACACACCACACCGGCCATCGCCCTCGCATCCTGCACAGCAGAACGACGGCGAGGGAGCGGGGCAGGCAGCCTCGTTGTCCGCCGCAGGACAGACTCACCGCCATGACCGTCCGGTGGGCCGCTGCGGCCTCGTCCAGCGTCGCGGGCCTGGCGCCGCGTCGCAGCAACGCCAGAACCGCGCGAATACGGCGCGGCGGCTGCGTCGCCAGCAGGTGTGCGCAGCCCACGGCCAGCCTGGTGGCGACGCGCCGTCCCGCGGGGACGGACCGGGGGCGGTAGGGAACCGCTTCTGAGGTGGACATCTCTGCCTTCCTTCGCTTGTGGCCGGGGACAGGGCGGCCTTTGCCTGCGGCCATGGGCGGTCCGGCCGCAGAAGCCGGTCGCGGGCCGGGCCTTGTGCCGGCTGAACGCGAGCTCCTGTCCCGGCTCGGCGGGGACGACGGGGAGTCAGGTTCTGACGAGTCCCGCTTCGCGCAGCTGACCGAGGACGAGGTCCGCGTCCTGCTCGGCCACTTCGCGGTCCACGTCGTAGTCCCGGGTCAGCGCGTCCGCTGCCTGCGCGGCGGTCTGTCCGTCCAGCATCGCCCTGACCAAGGAGGCGGCGGTGGGGTTGAGGGTCCAGTAGTCGCCGCTGCTCTCGTCGAGCAGCGCTATGCCGTACTCCGTCTCGGTCATCAGCACGCCGGGCCGCAGGGTGAACACCGTGTTCCTCCTCTTGTCGGGATTCGTCGAGGTCTGCTCTGGGCGGCGAGTGGGTACTGCCGCTGGTGGACGTGGGCGTCAGGTGACGGCCGAAGGGGGGGGCCGGCGGCTCTCGTGGGAGCGCAGCCAGACCTCGCAGGCGACCGTGGGGTGGAGCAACTCGCTCTCGCTCTCGGCGGCCAGCGGACGGCCGGACCACTCCCGCAGGGCGGAGACGTCGATCAGTCCGAGTTCTCCCAGCCGGGACTGCTCGCACAGGGCCAGCAACTGGTCGCGGTGCTCGCGCAGTCCCGCTTCCTCCTCCAGCGTGGCGTTGGCCTTGGTCGCGCGGCTCCGGCTCTCCTCGGGCACGATGCCGCGCATCGCCTCCACGATCAGCGGCTTGTACCGGTACGGTGTGATCCGCTCCCGGTCATCGACCGCCAGTGCCGCCTCGACGACCCGGTCGTCGTAGTACGGTGCCGCGCAGGCCACGCCCAGCGGGGCGGCCATCTGACCGATGTGCCGGGCGAACTGCGAGACCAGCCGCATGGTGACCAGTTCGCGGTGCAGCCCATGACCGCCTCCGCCCAGCGGTTCGGCGCTGTCTGCTTCGGCGGTGATCAGCTCTCGGACCGCCTCGGCGGCGTCCCCGGTGGCCCACGGGGGCAGCCGCGGGGCCGTCGACCAGGCGAGCAGCGGCTCCTGCGGATGCTGCGGAGGGGCCCGCAGATCGTCGGCGACTTGGCGCAGCCAGGACCGGTAGGGGCGCCGGTCGGACAGTTGCCGCAGCACCCGCCGCCGGGACCAGCCGTACTTGGCGGTGTAGCCGCGCAGCAGGGGAACGGCGTTGCGCGGATGCGTGGCGGCCATGCCGTGCAGGCGCGCCGACGACCCGGCGAGCAGCTCGTCCCCACCGAGACCGGTCAGATGCAGGGGCGACCCCTGCTCGGCGGCCAGTCGCAACAGGCTCATGCGGCGGTTCCGGTCGACAGTCATGAGGGAGGGCGCGTCCAGATGGTCGTCGAGCTCCGTCAGACCGTCGAAAGTCAACGGTATCCGTGCGGCCGGGACGACGTGGTGGTTCTCCGTCTGCTCCAGCGCACCGACCGTCCTGCGGGCCCAGTGGACGTCGTCCCCCAGTGAGTCGTGGGTCGCGGCGGTGTACGAGATGACGCGGGCGTCGCCGCGGGCCGCCAGGCAGTAGACCGCGGTGGAGTCCAGGCCGCCGAGGTCGGCGGTCAGCAACCGCCGCCCCCGCGTGCGCACGTCGACGGCGGCGGCCAGGGCGTCCCGGAACCGTGCGGCGCCCTCCGCCATGGGCAGGTCCGGCTGTGGCGGCGTCCACCAGCGCACCTGGCGGGCCCGGCCCTTCGCGGTGAGCTCCAGCCAATGGTCACCGGGAAGATCGTCCACCCCGTGCCAGACGGGCCGGTCTGAAAGGGGGTGCAGCAGGCCCAGAGTGAGCAATTGCACAGCGAGCCGGCGCTCGTCCAGTTCCCGTTCCAGTAGACCGGCCACAACGTCCGCCCGGTCACCGGCGATCGTCACCGGTCCGGATTCTCCGTGAAAGACGCGCCGCAGGCCGGCGATACTTCCCTGTACGCGTATGTCGCCGGCGACGCTGGCGACGAAATGAAAACTTCCGGACAAACGGGAGGCGAGGGAATTCAGTGACTCCGGTGAATCGGCTGCTGCCGCTGCTTTCGCGAGCTGCGCGGAATTAGTTGTGTGTTCACCGAGTACAGCGATCCGTGATGTCCCGGCTACGCCGAGGGTGAGGAGTTCCTGCGACCATCGGCCCAACAGCCACGGTCTGCCCGAGGAATGCGCTATCTCCTGGTCGGCGCCGGCCCTCGCCCGCGTGACGATCTCGGCGGCCGCGTCGCTGTCGGGGAGGACGACGAACCACAGCGGTGGAAAACTGAACGATGGGGGAAGTCCCACGCGTGCACGCCTCCGGTCGTCAGGGATGCCGGAACAGGTAGCCGGGTGGCGGCCGGCAGCCGCCACCCGGCTGAACGGGCGAAGTGCCGCCCGTTCAGTCGCCGCCGGGCCGGGGCTTCACCCGGACCGGACGGGACGGCCGTGTCAGAGGAGCTGCTTGCCGCCCAGCAGGTCCTTCGGACCCGAACCGGTGGCCCCGGTCGTCTTGCGGAAGCTTCCTGCCTTGGCCAGCGTGGGACGCTCGTAGGTACGCATCGTTGCTTCTCCCTTCCAGGCTTGGGACTAGGACTTTGCAGGCGCCTGCAACGGTTTCCGGACGTGCGAGAGATTTTCATGCGTAACCGCATCCGGGTTGCCTACCGGTATCCGCTGCGTGGCGGCTTGTTCGGCAGGGTCACTCGTACGGAAAATCTCTGCCGGTCTCTCGAAACCACGGCTCACGTTAGGTCCGGCAACCGGGTCATCACAACAGTGCGCAGGGTGCCCCTGGGGCATTTGGCGCGTTTCTTATACCCACTTGCGGAGTCCCGTCACAAGGGAAACGTCTTTTCTCTGGTGGTGAGAGTGGTACGCGACAGAATCCGCCGCACACAGATACCGTGGGTGGCGGTGGGGGAAGTTGCCGGATGACGGCCGAGTTTCACCGCCCACGCATCCGGGCGAGCGGCGCCGGTGGGCGGTGTGCGGGCAGCGGTGACCTTTGCGGCGCGCTCCGCTGCCGGGTCGGCGGGCCCCAGCGTCCGGGTCGCCGAATACGCACACCCGCGTCCTGGACCGCCATAGCCTGCCCGACCGCCTCGGCCACCGCCCGCACCGACGACGTCCGTACCAGCTGCGCTCCCGCCGGCAACGCCACACCCACCGCCGCACCGCCCTCTCCCATCCGCACGCCCGCGACCGCCGCCGACGCAGGGTGCGGCGGCCGGCGCGCAGCCACCTTCGCCGCGCCGCCCTCACGCGGCCCGGCCAGGGCGAGGTCAGCCAGTGCCTGCCTCGTTCGCTGTTCCTCCCGCTCCCGCCGCACCACCACGCTCCCTTGGGCGGTGGCCAGTCGATGCCCCAGGCGGCGAGCTGGGCCATGGAGTAGCCGCCGTTGGGTGTGCGGGCGGCCTCGATCTCTTCGGGTAACGGCAGGTGTGTCATGTAGGGATCAACGATCCGCAAGGCCGGGTTGTCACCCGCCGTGCTCCCGCCGTCCGTTGATGAGCGCGACCAGGCGCTGCGGTTTGTCGCTGGTGGCGCTGTGCCAGATCGGGTTGAGGGGGCCGTGCTTCTGGAGCTTGGGGAGTGTGGTGATGGCGACGGCGAGTTCGCGGCGGTGGATGCCGCGCAGGGTGCGGATGCCCGCGAGGGTGTCGGCGGTCCGCCGGTCGAGGGTGGTCTTCTTCTTGTCGGCCAGGACGATCAGCAGGGGTGGGAACTCATCTCTGCCCCGGCCCGGGGGTAGCGGGTGAACCAGTGCGGCAGCCCGGCGGGGCCGGCACCGGCAGAGCGTACGGCGCGCGGCGTGGTGGGCCGGTGGGCGTAGTAGCGGTAGCGGTCGTACGCGGCGACCTTGTTGATCAGCTTGCCCAGCGACATGGTGGCGCGGTCCAGTTCGACGAAGACGTGCGACAGGTTCGAGAAGGGCAGGTGCAGCACAGCGTCCGGGACGAGCACGCCGCCGGCTCCCAGCGGGTGGGCGACTTCGACCTCCCAGTCGCCGACTTCGCCCAGGGCCGTGCCGAACTCGGTGGCATCGAAGGAGCCGCGGACCGACTCGATCACGGCAAGCCTGGCCAGACCATGACTGTGCTGCCTGCGGGGCAGTGACAACGCGGCATCGGCGGGATGGACATTGCTTTGGCCCGGCGCCCGCCATGCGCACCGGCGCACGGTCACCGTGCCGAACAGTGTGCTCAGCTCCCGCTGGTGACCGAACTCCAGCCGTGAACGGGAGAGTTGATCGGAACCCAGCCGGGGTGCGGGACGGGCGCGGACGGCGTCCTCTTCCCGGAGTGCACGCAGGTCCAGGTGATCCTGGAACAGCTGACGCATCACCTCCCGGCCCCGCACGTCCAGGAGTTCTTCCAGCTCACCTCCACCATCATGCCGCTGGAGGTGGACGCCTGCGCGCGCGCCTGTGCCCTGACCTGCGGTTATTCGGTCTCCTCCACCAGGGCCGCCTGGAGCCGCTTCTGTGGCTTCGTCAGCTTTCCGGCGCGGTAGCGCTCCACCGTTCGACGGGTGGTGCCCAGGCGTGCCGCCAGATCCTTCGCTGTCTCCTTCGTCCGCGTGAGGAGGAATTTCACCTGTGCATTTGCGGATTCCGGCGCGGGCCGGGTGAAGACCTTCCGCTCCGCCCGAGCGAGGGCCTCCAGGACCTTGCCGCGGCGCGGGGCCGGCTGCTGCTGCTCGTGATCAGTCATGCCTGCATGCTCAGGCGCGCAGCCTGTGGACAGAGGCCGGGCGTCCGTGGCCGCCCTGGCATGCCGTGAGCCCTGTGACCGGTCGCGATAGTTGGCGGGTGGTCACGCTTGTTGGCGGAGCCGTCGAGACGATCACGGTAGCCGCGTCGTCGCCCGTAACGCTGACTGGTTCGGGCCTCGGAGCCGCCACCTACCGTGACCAGGCCCCGCCCACCGCGAGGACCAGAAACACCGTGGACTGCAAGGACTCCTCAGACGATCCGCCAACTACCGCGACCGGTCACAAGCCCCGGACCATCAACGGTCCGGGGCTCACGGGCTGTTCGGGGTACGGCCTGCTACAGCCCGAATTCCAGGTGCTGTACGTCGTTGATCTGTACCTCTTGCAGGGAGCCTGCGCGGCGGCCGCCGTCCTGGAAGTACACCTCCCGGAGCGCGTCGGCGGCGAGCTCGCGCAGCCGGTCCTCGCTGGCGCCCTGCTCCTGGGCGTCGAAGAGGCGGGCGGCGTGCTGCGGCGGAAGGGCCACGGTCAGCTGCCGCAGGCGGTCCTCGTCCGTCGTGTCCATCGGCGCCCCGGAGTAGCCGAGGCGGGCGTGGACGTCGATGACGATGCCGCCGGTCGTCGCGGCCTTCTCGCGGGCCTTGGCCCGGATCTGCGGCTGCCACCGCTTCTTGACCTCGCTCTCCAGTCGGGCGGCGAGGGCGGCGCGGGGTTTCTTGATCTGGTCCTTCACGTACCGCTCCACGGTGCGCTGGGAGATCCGCAGCATTTGGGCGACCGCCTTGGTGCCCTTGTACTGCTTGACCAGGTACCGCATCTGCGCGCCGGCCGCCTTCGGCGCCGGGCGGGTGAACGCCTTCTGCACCGCCTGGTCCAGGCCGTCCCCGAACTCCTTGTTCATCGCGCTCCCTACTCCCCGGTGTCCTTGTTGGTGACGATGCCGTCCTTGATGTACCTGGCGAGGTTGAGCTCGGGGGCCTTGTACTGCTCCCGTACGCCCTCGCCCCACAGCGTGCTCTGCGTGCCCTCGTGCTTGACCAGGCCGGGGTTGACCCCGAGCTTGAATCCGCCCGGCAGCGGCTTGCCCTCCCGGTAGGGCACGAAGTCCAGCGGCGAGTCGCCGTCGACCGCGTAGACGACGCAGTCGGAGTTGACCGCGACCGGGTACTGCCCGGTGAACGCCGCGTGCTTGACCATCTTGCGGTGCAGGTTCATCCGGGTGCGGGAGATGACCGCCGCACGGATGTCGGGCCGCCACGTCGGGCGGGACAGCGCCCGCCACGGCTCGCCAGCCGTCCAGCTCTCGCCGCGGGGCCGCTCGCGCAGCTTGCCCAGACCGCCCTTCACCGTCGCCTTGACGGCGGTCACCACGATCGCCAGCTCCGGGTCACGGCCCTTGTAGCCGACCATCGCCGTCAGGAAGTCCTCCGGCGACAGGTCCGCGTCGACACCGAGGTCGGCCATCGTGGTCAGGTAGGCATCGCGCAGCCGGTTGTACCAGCCGTCCAGGTAGCGGCCGTTGTCGTACCGGACGTACGCCTCGGTCGGCGCGACGTCGTACCCGAGCTCCACCGCGTAGGCCACGGACGGCGTCGCGTACCAGGCCGGCCCCGTCGGGCGGTCGCCCTTCGGCGTGAACGGACTGGGCAGCAGACTCGCGTCCAGCTCCCCCCACGTGTCCTTGCCGGTCTTCACCCGGGACAGGTCGACATGGGACAGGTCGACCAGCCACGAGCCGGGCAGCTTCGGATCGAACACCGGGTTCTTGACGTGCGTCGGCTCACCGAGGCCGACGACCAGGCCATTCGCTCCGGCGGCGAACGCCATGTTGACGTCCAGGCCGACGAGGTTGCGGCGCATGCATTCGGCGTCGGTGAGCGGCCTCGCCCAGTCGTACGCCTCCTCGAACAGCTTCTCCGCCGGGCCGCGGACGTGGAACCGGGGCAGGTCCGCAAGGAGCGGGTGCCCGTCCGGGGCCTCGCACGGCGCGCAGTCCACCGGCTGCTTGCCCAGCGAGCCGGGGTTGTGCTCCGAGTGCCGCTTGCCTGTCTCATCGGGCTCGGAGGCCCGCGTCGCCGGGTGCAGCGTGGTCATCAGCTCCAGGCCGGTCACGGCGGTGGAGCCGCGCGGCGTCATCACCCGCGACGCGTACGTGCCCAGCAGCCGGGCGAGTTCCGCCGGCGGCAGCCGCCCGGCGGCGCCCCAGTGGCGGGTGTCCAGCGCGTTCCACGACGGGATGCACAGCTGGACGCAGGCCCGCTCCGAACCGGTGGCGGGGCGGTAGATCCGCGCCCACGGCCCGAAGCCCCTCTTCGTGAGCTGCCAGTCGGCGCGGGTCAGCTGCTTGATGACCTTGTGGCCTTCCGGAATCCGCCCGGCGATCCGCTCTTCCTCCGTGAGGCCGGCAGGGAGGCCGTAGCGCTCCAGTGCGGCCTCGGTGAGCACGATCAGCGGGTCGGCGTCCTTGCCCGGCCCCGACAGCTTCGGCGCGCCCAGCTTCGCCTCGCGCAGTGTCCAGTCGACCAGGGCCGGGATGGACTTGGCGGGCACGTCCATGACCAGGCCGCCGACGCAGTACGCCAGCACCTGACCGTCTTCGACGTCGACGACCGCGAGCGGCCCGTTCTCGAAGCGGGGGTCTGCGCCGCCCGCCGGAGTTCCGGCCGCGGCTGCCTTCGTCGCGCCGGGGCGCCGCGACGTCGATGTCGGCCTGGTGGTGCGCGCCGGACGGGACGCGGCCGCCGGAGCAGCGGCGACGGGGGCAGGGGCGGTCTGGGTGTTCTCGGTTGCAGTCACGGCCGCAGCCTCGGGCGCCGGGCCCGTGGAGGGAGACTGCGCTTCTGCCGGGGCGGGCGCGCCGGTGAACGCGGCCGGCACCGCAGCATCCTGGGCGGGCACGGCCGCGTCGGCGGGGTAGAGCTCCGCCAGCTGGTCCAGCAATCGGGCGTACGCCTCACGCTGCGGGGGCCGCGGCTCGGTCTTGCCGGACTCCCACGACACGATGGTCGGCCGACGCACCTTGAGCGCCTTGGCGACCTGGTCCTGGGTAAGACCGTGGGCCTTGCGCAGACGCTCGCGCTGAGCAGGTGGGGGGAGCGGGGACTGCCCGGCGATTAGGGCGTCGACCGCTTCGAACAACTCAGACATGGAGTACCTCCTGCACTCCATCATAGCCTAAAGCGCACTCATCGCGTACTAATAGCGAACATCTTGCGTACATGGGGAAGCTGCGGTGTTCTGGAGCGGGCGGCGACAGATGTGCGACGGATCCGCGCCATGGCCGGTTCTGGCGAACGGTCCACGGCTTGTCCCCGGGTCGCCGCGAGCACAGGCCAGTGCGCTAGGAGTTGGTGGTGGCCGGGGCGTCGCTGATGCAGGCTGAACACGCCTCGGTGGCGGGCTCGGAGGCGATCATCTTGCGGACGCGGCGATGGGCAGGGAGTAGCCCCGCCGGCCCGTGAGCGTCCAGCAGTCGTGCAGCGCGTGAAACCGGAAAAACCACCCTCGACCACATCCGCCTGGACCACCTGGCCGAACAGCACTACCGGCCCCGCACCCGAGGCAAGACCCGCCCCCCGTGAGCCGGACAGACCTGACGGCCGGCTCTGCGCCCTCGACCGATACCGGCTGCCCCATCCCTCCTGCGGCCCGCGTATGAGCGCAGATCCCGCCTCCAGCACCGGGCGTGTTGCGCATACGGCCGCTGCCTTGTGAGGCGACCGCTTCGTTCGTCCAGCGCCTCGCCCACGTGTACCAGTTGACGCTGCCCCAGCTCCTTCACGGCGCTGGCATCACGGTCCACGGCCACGGCACCTGCCCCACAGCCGAGCTGCATCTCTCCTCCACTGCCACCTGCTGCCTGGGCGCCCTGACCCACATCCCGTTGGCGCACCTCACACGTACCTTGCCTCAGCTCACCGCCGGCGGAGCGGCCAGGACACCGGGGCGGCCACCGCGCACTGGAGGCCACTGGAGAGACAGCACCAAGCCGTACGCGCCTGCACTGTGTGCGTCCGGCACCGCAGCCACGGCGCCGTCAACGCCGCATGGGTCTACCGGCCCTGGCACCGGCTGGTCTGCCCGCGCCACCAACAAGCCGGCCCCGACCCGCGACTCGACCGCACCGTGCGCACCTGGGCCGTGCCCGAACTCGCCGCGGTCCATCACAGCCACCAACGTCTGCTCCGACACCCGGGCGGCGTGAGCGCCTGGATGGCAGCGCGCGCGATCACCACTGGCTGGTACGACCACCAACAGCACCTGACCGGCCGGTGGCACCACTGCCTGAACCAGCTCGTCATGGCCAGCCCTCACCTGAATCATGCGGGCGGCGCCTCACCCGCACGATTAGCCCGTGATCTCGTGGCCTATCCCGAGACCGTCGCCCTCGCCCGAACCCTCGCCGCCCTGCCCCCGACCACGAACCGCACGACCAACGACACCCTCGCCCTCATCGCACACCAACTCAGTCTCGCCCGTCTGGCCCCCGCGGTCAACGACCCGCTCCGGGCCTTCCTCACCCACACACGCCTGTGACCAGCCCCAACAACCGGTACCAGCATCGCAAAGCACCATCTACCTACAGGCGTGCCCCTACATCCACAACAAACCCAAGATCAATCCCACACGACTACGGAACTCCAGACCAGCACCCCGAACAACCAACCGAACACCCCGACCACCCACCCCAACAACAGCCAACCCCGACCACACCCTCGAATCCCTGACAGAACAACAAACCACCAGGCCGCAACAACCCATCTACCAGAGAACCACTGACCCGTCACACCGAGAAATCGCACCTCAGAACCGGTCGACCTTCTCGCCCTCCGGCACCTGGTAGCAGCCGGAGACGACCATGAGGCTCAGGCTCGGCGGATCGCTCTTGACCTGGCGGACGATCTTAACGCTGTACTTCTTCTCGTCGTTGTCGGCCGTGAGGTTGAGGTTCTTGTTCTGGCTGTTGTCGATCCCGTATGACGACTTTCCAGCCGTGCTTAGGCAGTTCAACCTTGAGCCGCTCCATCACACCATCAAGCTGGTCGGCCGATGCGGGTACCAGGCTCCACGGGTGGAAAATCTGGAAGAACTTCTCCCGATCCCTGGCCACTGCACTCCGAAACGCCAGGGCCAGTTTTGGAAGCCTTTCCCTTGACGCCGATCAGGTCGTAGAGCTCGCTGGAGACCTTCTCCGCATCATCAGCGGCAGCGAGGGAGGTCTTCGTGCCGGCGGTCGGGGTGTCGTCAGGATTGTCAGTCATGCCGCATCCGGTGAGTGTAGTGAGGACAAGGGACACGAGGAGCGCTTGAGCGCTCAGTCTGGTCTTCAAGCCGAGGAGCCTCGATTGGTTGGAACAGGGCACGGGCCGGTCATTTCGGTCGGATACTTCGCGGATCGGTCGTAGGGCTGGCACGGGCTGGCGCGCGTGAGCTTCGTCGTCCCTATCTCATTCCCGGCGTCCGGTTCGGAGGCTCCTTCAAGGCCACGTTCTCACCGTTGCCTGACACGACCTGACCCTGGTTCCTCAGGCTGTCAGTGCCCTCAGACGCCGTATTCCTATCGATCAGGTGGACGGTTCTGAATCGAACAGGAGGACCGGGAGGGTGATCTTGGCCGGGCGGGCGCATGAGGACAGGGCCTCTTGGTAGCTCGGGGTTGCGACACCAAC
>NZ_JASITA010000043.1 GCF_030063415.1 Streptomyces sp. H27-C3
TTTCCCGGATGCCGCGCATCTCCAGCCCGTCCGGCGCTTGAGGACCGGGGTCTGGGGCGGAGCCCTCACGCGGTGGCAGCCGCAAAGTGTCACAGCAGGGAAGGGGCGGGGTGGGGAACAGCCCGCCGCAGGCAACCCGTACCCGCACTCCGGCCCGCACCCCGGCTCCCACCACCCGCCCCCGCCTAAAGCTGCGTCGCATCCCGCTTCGTCAACCCGTGCTTCTCAGCGATCGAGTTCCACATCCCGACCGCTTCCTTCTTCGCCTTGGACGCGTTGCCGCTCTCCCGGTTGCCCGCCTGCTGCTGCGGGGTCGAGCGCGCGTGGCCCTTCGGGCAGCCTTTCTTGCCCCCGACCTGGTTGGCCCAGGCCGCGTAGTGGTTGTCGGCCGCGGCCGACGCCTTCCACGCGGTGGTGAGGGAGGCCGACAACTGCGCGTGGTCCGGCAGCTTGTCGATGGTCAGACCCTGGAGGCGGGTCACCAGCCCAGTGCGCTGCTTCGCCGCGTCGCGCAGATCGCTCGCCGCCTTCGGCAGGTTCTCGCACGTCCCGATCGCGGCGACCGCGCTGATCACGGAGTCGCGGCTGTTGTTGCTGTCGGCGAGCAGCGCGTCGAGTGACTCGGCCTGCGGCTTGGCCGGATCCTCGGCAGGATTCGGCGAGTTGGCGTCCCCGGGGGTGCTCGCCGCGACGACGGGCTGATCGTCCTTGGACTTCTCCTCGTCGCCCCCGCTCATCAGCCACCCCGCGCCGAGGCCGACGACCGCGCAGCCGACGACGACGGCGGCGATCAGCGGCACGGGCGAGGAGCGCCGGCGCGGCGCGGCGGGCTCCGAGTAGGCGGGCGGGGCGCCGTGCGCGGCGGCGTTACGGCGCGCGGCCCTCCCCTGCGGCGGCTGCGCGAACTGCGGCTGACCGGCCGCCTGGTGTCCGGGCTGCGGCTGCCCGGCCTGCTGCTGCGCGTCGAAGCGCGGCATCTGCTGCGTGGAGTCCGGCGCTTCGGGCGCGGCATCGGCCCGGAAGAGGCTGTCGAACTCGGCGGGCGGCTGCCGGTCCTCGGGCGCGCCGGGCCTGATGCCGTACGGCCCGCCGGGCGTCGGAGTGGGCGGGCCCTGCCCTGCGGGCACGGGCGGCAGGTACTGCGTGGACTCCGCGTCGGCGCCCGACACCGGCGCGGAGGCGGCGGGCATGTCCTGCCTGTGGCCCAGGAACTGGTTGGAGTCCGCGGGGTTTTCGGGCGGCAGCGCGCCGGGCCCGACGGGGGCGACCGGAGGGACGTACGCCGCAATGTACTGCGTGGCGTCGGCATCGCCGCCCGCTCCGGCGTTCTCCGTCTGCAACGGCTGCGCGTACGGCTGCGGTTGGGCCTGGCCCTGGGAGTACGCCGGGGGGTACGCCGGGGGCTGCTGCTCCTGTATGGGCGGGTACTGCTGCTCCGGCGTCGGCGGGTACTGCTGCCCCCAGGCCTGCCCGGGGTGCTGCGGCTCCGGCATCTGCCCGGGGTGCTGCTGTTGGCCCTGCTGCGGCGGCAACTGCCCCGGATACGGCTGCATCTGCGGAAGCTGCCCCGACCCGCCCGGCTGCGGCTGCTGCGGCATCTGCCCGCCGGGCCGCACCTGGCCCTGCTGCGGGTACATCTGATGGTCCGGCAGGTGCCCGCCCGGCTGCCCCTGCCCCTGCTGCGGCATCTGCTGCTGCGCGGGCGGCAGTTGGCCCTGCGACCCGTGCTGCCCGTACTGCCCGTACTGCCCGTACTGCCCCTGTGGGATCTGCGGAATCGGCGGAGCCTGCGACACCTGCTGGAGCGGCTCCATCTGGCCTGGCTGCGGGCGCGGCACCTGCCGGCCCGGCTGCTGCGGCGTCTGCCCCTGCGGGGGCTGCTGCTGCGCCGGCTCGGACTGGGGGCCCCAGGGCTGTCCCCACGGCTGTCCACCCGTCGGAGTGGCCTGCTCGCCGGAGACCGCGGCCCCGGGGATCCAGGGCCCGCTGCCATCGGCGGGCAGCACGACACCTTCGTGCGCGGGCGGCTGCGCAGCGGGAAGCCGCGACTCGTCACCCTGTCCGCTCTGTGTCACCGGGACTCCTACGTGTGAACGTGCAGATGGATGTGCGTGGGGTTTGACGTGTGGACCTACGGCACCGTCGGTTCACGCTACCGGGTGACAACACGCCACTGTCACGTACCCACTCTCCTCACACATCCACGCGAGCGGCCGGCAGCACCCCGCGCCCCCAGGGCGCTGCTCCGGCCCACCCGCACGTCAGGTGCCCGCTACGCCGCCTGAATCTCCATCCGGGCGCCGAATTCCCGCACCGAGGGCTCGTCGCGGAACGGATCGAGCCGCAGCTGGAAGTCCTCCAGGTACTCCGCGCCCCGGTTCGACCGCAGTGTGCCGAGCAGCTCCACCGCGCGCGTGCCCGTGTGGCAGGCCTGCTCGACCTCGCGCTGCTGGACCTGCGCGGTGGCCAGCAGGACCAGTCCGATCGCCCGGCGCCGCGCCCGCGAGTCCGGGTGGCCGTCGAGCGCCTCCTGGGCCCGCCGCCCCGCCGCCTCGGCCTGGCCGAGGTCACGGTGGCAGTGCGCCAACTCGTCGGCCAGATAGGCGTGGTCGAAGTGCTTGATCCACACCGGGTCGTCGCCCGTGTCGCCCTCGTCCTGCGCCCGCTCCATCGCGCCGAGCGCCTTGCCCGCCACCATGTTGCAGGACCGCGCGTCGCCGAGCAGCGCGTGCCCGCGCGCCTCCGCCGCCCAGAACATGGACTCCGCCCGGGGGGTGACCCGTCCCCGCGCGCCCTCCTGGGCGGCCCGCGCCAGCTGCGCGATCTCCCGCGGAGTGCCGAGCTGCGCCGCCAGATGACTCATGGACGCGGCCAGGACGTACCCGCCGTAACCGCGGTCTCCCGCCGCCTGGGCGAGCCGCAGCGCCTGGATGTAGTAGCGCTGGGCGAGCCCGGGCTGGCCGGTGTCGACGGCCATGTACCCGGCGAGCTCGGTGAGCCGCGCCACCGCGGCGAACAGCGACCGCCCGACGGATTCGCGGTACGAGCCGGACAGCAGCCCGGACACCACGCTGTTGAGGTAGTGCACGACGATCGGCCGTACGTGCCCGCTGCCGAAGCGGTGGTCCAGCTCGACGAGGGCGCTGGTGGTCGCCCGTACCGCCTCCACGTCGGACGCGCCGACCCGCCCGCCGCCCGCGGTCCTGGCCACCTGGGTGTCCGCGCCCGTGATCAGCCAGTCGCGGCTCGGCTCGACCAGCGCCGAAGCGGCGACCGTGGAGCCCGACAGGAAGTCGCGGCGGCCCACGTCGCTGCGCCACAGCTCGCAGACCTGCTCGATCGCGCCCAGCACGGTCGGCGAGAACTGGAGACCGATCCCGGAGGCCAGATTCTTGCCGTTGGCCATGCCGATCTCGTCGATCGTCACCGTGCGGCCGAGTTTGCGCCCGATCGCTTCCGCGATGGTGCCGGGCGCCCTGCCGCGTGGCTGCTGACCGCGCAGCCAGCGGGCCACCGATGTCTTGTCGTACCGCAGGTCGAGCCCGTGTTCGGCGCCGCACATATTGACGCGCCGGGCCAGTCCCGCGTTGGAGCACCCGGCTTCCTGAATGAGCGCCTGCAACCGTTCGTTCGGCTGGCGGGCGACGAGAGGCCTGGCTGCCATGACTACCCCCTGGTGGCGCAGTGATCAGTGATGTGATCAGCGGGTCGACCACCGATCACTGCTGATCAATGCCCGGCAGATATACAGAGAATGCGGAATATGCGGGAAAACAGTGGGATTGACGGCATTATGCCCGGCATTCCCGGGCTCCCCTCTCTTGCTACCCGCGCACCGGCCCCCGGCCTCCTGCGCGCCCCCGCCCATGCCTCCATGCGCCCCGCGTGCAGGATCGATGCTCCTTCGCCGGTCGGGGCCCGCCCGTAACTCCAGGTGATGCCGGGAGTTGAGCTGTTCGTGGAAGAGACCATCGGAGTCACGGACGCCGCCCAGATCCCCAAGCAGCGCGGCGATCAACTGCTCGACAGCGCCGTGCGTTACGCGGAAGAACGGCACTGGGACGTGTTCCCCGGCACCTGGTTGGAGGCGCACGAGGGGGTGGAACGCTGTTCGTGTGGTGCCGCCTGCGCCTTGCCGGGCGCGCACCACGCCCGCCCCGACTGGGCCGAGCAGGCGACAGGCAGCGTCACGGTGGCGCGCCGCCTGTGGTCGAAACAGCCCAGGGCGTCGATCCTGCTGCCCACCGGGCGCACCTTCGACGCCCTCGACGTGCCCGAGTCCGCCGGGTTCCTGGCGCTTGCCAGGATGGAGCGCATGGAGCTGACACTCGGCCCGGTCACCTGCACACCCGACCGCCGGATGCTGTTCTTCGTGCTGCCCGGAGCGGGCGCCAAGGTGCCTGATCTGGTGCGGAAGCTGGGCTGGGCACCGACCTCGATCGACCTGGTCGCGCGGGGCGAGGGCGACTACGTCGCGGCGCCGCCGACCCGGCTCGGCGGCATGGGCGCGGTGCAGTGGGCGCGCCGCCCCACGCCTGCCAACCGGTGGCTGCCGGACGCGGAGGAGCTGATCAGTCCACTGGCTTACGCCTGCGGGCGCGAGGCAGCCGCGGAGCGCGCACGCCGACCGTAGGGTGTCCCCCGTAGGACGGGGACACCGAGAGGCTGTGCGACATGCCGGACCAGGCTGTGGGGACAGAAGAGGCGGGCGGAGCGCACGGTGCGCCGCCCGCCGCCGTACGTGTAGAGGGCCTGTGGAAGCGCTTCGGCGAGCAGGTCGCCGTCGCGGGCATCGACCTGGAGCTGCCGGCCGGCCAGTTCATCGGCCTGGTCGGGCCGAACGGCGCGGGCAAGACCACCACGCTGTCGATGGTGACCGGCCTGCTCCGCCCCGACCAGGGGACCGTCCTGGTCGGGGGCCACGACGTGTGGCGGGACCCGGTCGCGGTCAAGGCGCGGATCGGTGTACTGCCCGAAGGGCTGCGGCTCTTCGAGCGGCTGTCGGGGCGTGAGCTGCTGGCCTACACCGGGCGGCTGCGCGGGATGCCGGGCGACGAGGTCGACAAACGGGCCACGCAGCTCCTCGACGTCCTGGACCTGGCGGGCGCGCAGCACAAGCTGGTGGTCGACTACTCGACCGGCATGCGCAAGAAGATCGGCCTGGCGGCGGCGCTGCTCCACAACCCCGAAATCCTTTTCCTGGACGAGCCGTTCGAGGGCGTCGACCCGGTCTCGGCGCAGACGATCCGCGGTGTCCTTGAGCGCTATACGGGCTCGGGCGCGACCGTCGTCTTCTCCAGCCATGTGATGGAGCTCGTCGAGTCGCTGTGCGACTGGGTCGCGGTGATGGCCGCGGGCCGCGTCCGCGCGCAGGGCACGCCGGCGGAGGTGCGGGGCGGCGCGCCCACCCTGCAGAGCGCCTTCCTCGAACTGGTCGGCGCGAACGAACGCGCCGCCGGGCAGAACCTGGACTGGCTGGGCGGCGGCGCCCGATGACCGCGGACGCGCCGACCGCTGCCGCCGTCCCGGTCCCGGTCCCGGGGATCACTTCCGTCTTCGTACGGCTCAAGCTCGCCCTGCTGCGCAACGGGCTGCGGCAGTCCGCCAAGCGCAAGGCCGCGTACATCGCATCCGGGGTGATCGCGCTGCTCTTCGCGGCGCTCCAGCTGATCGGGCTGATCGCCCTGCGCGGCAGTGATCACGCGGCGACGGTCGTGGTGCTGCTGACCGCCGTGCTGGGGCTCGGCTGGGCCGTGATGCCGCTGTTCTTTCCCAGCGGCGACGAGACGCTCGACCCGACCCGTCTGGTGATGCTGCCGCTGCGGCCCCGGGCGCTGGTCCGGGCGCTGCTGACGGCTTCGCTCGTGGGAATCGGGCCACTGTTCACGTTCTGCCTGGCGCTCGGCTCGGTGATCGCGGTGGCGCACGGGGCCGCGGCAGCCGTCGTCGGGGTCTTCGCCGTGGCGCTGACCCTGCTGCTGTGCGTGGCGCTGGCGCGTGCGGTGGCCGGCGCCAATGTCCGGCTGCTGACCAGCCGCAAGGGCCGCGATTTGGCCGTGCTGAGCGGCCTGGTGATCGCGGTCGGCATCCAGGTGGTGAACTTCGGCGCGCAGCGGCTCAGCAGCGCGGGCGGCCTCGGCAGGCTCGACCCGGTCGCGGACGTGCTGAGCTGGCTGCCGCCCGCGTCGGCGATCGGCGCGGTGGACGCGGTGAGCGACGGGGCGTACGTCCGGGGCACGGCCCAGCTGTTGCTCGCCGTGGCGGCCCTGGTGGCCCTGCTGTGGTCCTGGGAGCGCAGCCTGGTGAAGCTGATGACGTCCCCGGACGGCTCGACGCTGGCGGCCTCGGAGCCGACCCGCGAGGAGTCCTCGGGCGGGCTCGGCCGACGGTTCCTCCCCGAGGGGCGTACGGGCACGGTGATCCTGCGCAGCCTGCGGTACGTGTGGCGGGATCCGAAGACCAAGGCGGCGTGGGTGACTTCGCTGGCCATCGGCCTGATCGTGCCGGTTTTCAACGCGGTCCAGGGCTCCGGCACGATCTACTTCGCGTGCTTCGCGGCCGGGATGCTCGGCATCCAGATGTACAACCAGTTCGGCCAGGACACCTCGGCCTTCTGGATGGTCGCGATGACGATCTCCACGACACGCGACGCGTACGCCGAACTGCGCGCGCGGGCCTTGGCCCTGCTGGTCATCACGCTGCCGTACAGCGTGCTGGTCACCGTGATCACCGCGGCCCTGGTGGACAACTGGGCGGCCCTGCCCGAGGCGCTGGGGCTGTCCTTCGGACTGCTGGGCGCGATGCTGGCGACGGGTGCGGTGGCCTCGGCGCGTTTCCCGTACTCGATCCCGCAGGACAGCGCCCACAAGAACGTCGCCCCCGGGCAGGCGGGCCTCGCGTGGATCTCCATCCTCGGCGGCATGATCGCGGCGGCCCTGCTGTGCGCGCCCCTGCTCACGCTGACGATCTGGCTGCATGTGGTTGGCGAGCAGAGCTGGTCATGGATCGTGCTGCCGCTGGGCGCGGCGTACGGCGCACTGATCTCCTGGGCGGGAGTCCGCGTCGCGGCCCCCCAGACGGCGGCGCGGCTGCCGGAGATACTGGCGGCGGTCAGCAAGGGCTGACCGCCTTTGCGCGGGGACGGGGACGGGGAGCGTGGTCGGCTCAGCGGACCGTACGGGGCCGGGGCCGCGGCGGGCAGGTGGCGGGCACGGTCGGCCGCGTGACCCGCGCGGCGGCCGGGCGTGGCTCAGGGCAACACAGGCGCTCTCCGGACTCCGGTCCGCTCAGGTCCGCCCAGCGACTCCGGACGGCACAGGCTCGCCCCCCGCGCTCCAGACGGCACAAGCTCGTCCGCCGGATCGGGACAGGACGGGCTCGTCCGCTGTCTCAAGGACGGCAAAGGCTCATCCACCGTCTCAGGACGCGACGGGCTCGTCCGCTGTCTCCTCCAGGAACGGCTCTATCGCGCCGCGCCAGCCCTCCGGCTGGTCGTAGTGGACCAGATGGCCCGCGTCCACCACCTCCGCGTACTGCCCGCGCGGCAGCACCCGGACCATTTCCTGGGCCTCCGCGCGGCCCAGCTCGCCGTCCAGGCCGCGGACCACCAGCGTGGGGCACTGGACCAGCGCCAGCTCCTCCCAGTGCGCGTCGTGGACCCAGGCCTCGCGGGCCGTGAGCATCTGGCGGCGCGAGAAGACCGGGCGCCAGCCGTCCGCGCGCTCGGCCATCACCTCGGCGAAGAACTCACCGCGCGCCGGGCTCGGCCGCTCCACCCAGGGGTCGTCCTCACCGAACCACTTGCGGACGTCCGCCAAGGTCGCGAAGGGCACCGGCCAGGACCGGAACCAGTCGTCCCACTCGCGCTGCGAGGCCGCGCCGAGCGCGGAGGCCCGCATGTCGCAGATGATCACTGCCCGGACGAGATCCGGGCGCTTGGCGGCGAGCTGCCAGGCGGTCAGGGCGCCCATGGAGTGTCCGATGAGCGTGACGGGACCGAGGTCCAGCTGCTCGACCGCGGCCTCGGCGTCCGCGACATAGGCGTCCCGGGTGTACGGCCCTTCGGGCGGCTTGTCGCTGCGGCCGTGGCCGCGCTGGTCGAGCGCGACGGCCCGATGCCGCTCGGACAGCCAGCGCGCGGTGCCCGCCCAGTGCGAGGCGCGGCCCATCAGTCCGTGGAGCAGCAATACCCCGGTGGTCCGCTCGGCCTCCCCGCCCACCTTGGGCGGGTCGGCGAACTCCCAGGCCGCGAGGCGTACCCCGTCGGCTCCGGTCACGTCGATGCGTCGCACCATTTGTCCTGGCACCCCCTTCATCCCCCGGGTGGTCCATCCATGAGTGGTCAAGTCACGCAGACTATCGAACTTGTATTCGAAAACAGGGTTCTCGCGCATAACACCCCTCGTTCGTGTGACAGCGCTCGAGGATTGGCGCTCGCTGCCGAGGGGAGATCTTCTGCGGGAGGCGGGCCGATCGGGGAAGACGGTCCGAGGGGATTGACCCTGGGAGCTCGGGGCTCCGGGTCAGCACAGGGGAGGACAGGCTCCGGCGCCTCAGGGCGCCGGAGCCCTCTGTGCGAGAGGGGGCCGGCACGCGCCGCACGGAGCACCCGCGCCGAAAGGAACACCCGCACCGCGTGCGGCGTACGGACCGTGCGGGACGGACAGAGCCATCGGCCCGGACCCCACAGTCCGTACGGATCACACACGGCGTACGGGCAGCACGAAGCGCGCGGACGGCATCAGCCGTACGCACCCCAACGGCACCGGCTCGGCGCCTGCGCGACGGGCGCATCCCCTGCCCCCCTCCCCGACCGGACGGGCAGTTCCGTCCGGGGGCCCTCACGTCCTGTGCCTCTGTCACAGCCTCGCACGCGATCCGTCCGGTCGCTGGGATTCCGGGTGATCCCCGGAAGGCGCCAACTACCTTACAACCGGACGACGTTGCCTGCGGGGCGCGCGCCGTCAGCGCTTGGCGACAAAGACGTGCGAGGCCACGTCCGCATTGAGCTCGGCGGCCTCGCCGCTGCTGCCGACAAGCACCCCGCCGGGCGATTCCGTCACACTCACCACGGAGCCGGGCTGCACGCCCGCCCGCCGCAGCGTGTACATCAGCTGGGCGTCCGTCTGGATCGGCTCGCCGATCCGCCGCACGACCACGGTCTTGCCCTCCGGGCCCGGCGCCAGATCGGCCAGGCTGACCATGCTCTCGTCCAGGAACGGATCGGCTTCGGCCTTCTCGCCCAGCTCCTCCAGACCCGGGATCGGATTCCCGTACGGAGACTCCGTCGGGTGGCGCAGCAGCTCCAGAACGCGCCTCTCCACCGCCTCGCTCATCACATGCTCCCAGCGGCATGCCTCCGCGTGGACCTGCTCCCACTCCAGGCCGATCACATCGACGAGCAGACATTCCGCCAGCCGGTGCTTTCGCATCACCCGGGTGGCGAGCTTGCGGCCCTCGTCGGTGAATTCCAGGTGCCGGTCGCCTGCGACCGTCACCAGGCCGTCCCGCTCCATGCGGGCCACGGTCTGGCTGACCGTGGGACCGCTCTGGTCCAGGCGCTCGGCGATACGGGCGCGCATGGGGACCACGCCTTCTTCCTCGAGCTCGAGGATGGTGCGGAGATACATCTCCGTTGTGTCGATCAGTCCGGACATACGTGCCCCTCGATTGCTCGTGCGCTGGCCCTGACCCAATTCTGCCGGATAGCGCCGACAACCGTGTCCCGGCCGGAGGAAGCCGTATTGACAGGGCACTGGTCCAGACCGCAACGTGATCCGCGCCACCATCGGTTCCGCCGGTGGCGCACACCGCACGACGTAGGTACGACGTACCGCTGAAAGGGGCTCGGACGCGATGAGCGAAAGCAAACTGGCCGGTCAGTTCTTCGACGCCGCGATCGGGCTGCTGCACCGGGTGCGCGACGAGGAGGCGGACAACATCACGGCGGCCGGCACCGCCATCGCGGATGCCGTGGCCGCGGGCGGCCGGCTCTTCGCGTTCGGCGCCGGCCACTCCTCGCTCGCCGCCCAGGACGTCGTCTACCGGGCCGGCGGCCTCGCCCTGATGAATCTGCTCGCCGTGCCCGGCGTCGTCGGCATCGACGTGATGCCCGCCACCCTGGGCTCCGCACTGGAGCGCGTCGACGGTCTGGCGGGTGCGGTGCTCGACTCCTCCCCCGCCACCTCGGGCGATGTGATCGTCGTGATCTCGTTGTCCGGGCGCAACGCGCTGCCCGTGGAGATGGCGATGAACGCCCGCGCGCTGGGCCTGACGGTCATCGGGGTGACCTCGGTGGCCTATGCCGAGGAGACGAAGTCGCGGCACAAGTCGGGCACGCATCTCAAGGACCACTGCGACATCGTTCTCGACAGCAAGATCGCGGTGGGTGACGCGGAGCTCACCGCCGAGGGCATCGAAGCGCCCTTCGCGCCCGCGTCGACGGTGGTCACCAGCGCGCTGATGCAGGCCGTGATGGCCACGGCCGCGGGCAACCTGGCGGCGCGCGGTATCGAGCCGCCGCTGCTGCGCTCGGGCAATGTCGACGGCGGCCACGACTGGAACGGCCGGATCATGACGGAGTATGGCGACCGGATCTTCTTCCGGCACTGACACGTCCGGCACGAACACGTCCGGCACGGACACCCGAAGCCGCGCGGAGCCCGTCACGGGCTCCGCCGAAAAGTCACCCGTACCGTCAGGCCGCCCCCGGTATTGGCAGTCGCCGCGGCCGTGGCGCCGTGGGCGCGGGCGATCGACGCCACGATGGACAGGCCGAGGCCCACGCCCTCGCCGGGTGCGTGACGGCGCTCCTTCGCCCGCCGGAACGGTTCGAACAGCCGCGGCACCGACTTGGGCGCGACCACCGGGCCGGTGTTGGTGACCTGAAGGGTGTTCGCCCCGACGCGGACCCGGACGGTGCCGCCGGGGTGGTTGTGGCGGATCGCGTTGGCGACCAGATTGTGTACGAGGTGATCGAGCAGGACCGTGTCGCCCTGGACCGTCAGTGGCTTGACCGCGGTCTCCACGGTGACGTCCCGGCGCTCCGCCTCCTCCTGGAGCGCGGCGGCCACCGTGGTGACGGTCGTGTCCAGCGCGGCCGGTTCGCGGCGCTGGATCCCCTGGTCGCAGACCGCGAGCAGCAGCAGACCCTCAATCAGCTGCTCGCTCTCCCCCGCCGTCTCGATCAGCTTCTCCCGGATCCGGGAGACCTTCTGCGGGGACGGCTCGTCGGCCAGGCCGATCTCGGCGGCGGCCCGCTGCACGGCGAGCGAGGTACGCAGCTCGTGGGCGGCGTTGGCGGCGAACCGCTGCTGGGCCGAGACGAGCTGCTCGATCCGGTCGAGCATCCCGTCGAAGGTGTCGGCGAGTTCCTTGAGCTCACCCGGCGGTGCCTTCAGCGCAAGCCGCTCGTGCAGGTTCTCGCCCGACAGGCGACGGGCCCGCGCCGTGATCACACCGACCGGGCGCAGCACCCGGCCCGCCATCCACCAGGCCAGCGCCATGGAGGCGGTCGAGAAGAGGGCGAGTGCCACGCCGGAGACCGCGAGCAGGCTGTCCAGGGCGGCGTCCTCGGCCGCGGTGCTGAGCCGCCGCGTCGCCGCGTACTCCGCCCCCGGCTCCGCGACGCCGGCCAGTGCGTAGCCGGGGACCACCGGCTGTGCGGGGGCTGAGGTCTGCCACTCCTGGACGCCGGTGAGGCCCGAGGTCGGCGCGACCGTGGTGATCGCCGAGCTGATGCTGGAGTACAGGGCGTCCCTGACCAGGAGGTAGATCAGGCTGATCAGCAGGACACCGGCCAGCACGAGCAGACCGCCGTACAGCGCCGTGAGCCGCCCGCGCTCACTGGTCATGCCCCACCGCCAGCCCGCGGGCCACGGGGTGACCGGCCGCCTTTCCGGCAGCCACCGGCCCGGCCGGCCGCCGTACCGCGCCCTCACGCGTCCGTGGATGTCCCGTACGCCCGTCATGATTCGCCCCCGACGCGGTAGCCCGAGCCCGGGACCGTGTCGATCACTGGGGGCTCGCCCAGCTTGGCGCGCAGTTTGCTGAGGGTGACCCGGACCGCGTTGGTGCGATAGCTGGTGTCCTCCTCCCAGACCTGCTCGATCAGGTCGTCGCCGCTGACCACCGCCCCTTCGGCGCGCAGCAGGGCCTCCAGCACGGCGAACTCCTTGCGCGACAGCGCGAGGTAGCGGCCATCCCTGCTGACCTGCCTGCGGGCGGTGTCCAGGACCAGCCCGGCGCGTTCGAGCACCGGGGGCAGCGCGGGGCGGGCCCGGCGGCCGAGAGCCAGGACGCGGGCGAGCAGCTCGTCGTACGCGAACGGCTTGGTCAGGTAGTCGTCGGCGCCCAGGCCGAGGCCGTCGACGCGGTCCCGTACCGTCCCGGCGGCCGTCAGCATCAGGATGCGGGTCAGCAGCCGCTGCGTGACGACCTTGCGGCACACGTCGTCGCCGTGCACGCCCGGCAGATCCCGGTCCAGGACCATGACGTCGTACTCGCCCAGCTGGAGTTTGCGCAGGGCCGTCAGGCCGTCGGGCGCCACGTCCACGGCGATCGCGTCGCGGCGCAAGCCCTCGGCGATCATCTCGGCCAGGAATTCCTCGTCCTCCACCACCAGCACACGCATGTGCTCTGTGTACCCGAAGTGCACCTTTCGCCGATGTAAGCGACTGCGCTGAGGGAAACGAAATGCCGGTCCTTGGCACGCTCCCTCCGCGGCCCGAATACGGCCTCTTCGCCTTCCGCGATGCCCTCCAGGAGGAGATACACCATGAGGACCAGGACCAAGACCCGTTCACGCTCGGCGGCACTCGCTTCGGGATTCGCCGCACTCGCCCTGTTCGCCTCGGCCTGCGGTTCCGACGGCGGGAGCGACAAGGACGGCGACACATCGAAGGACACCGGCAACAACGCGGGCAAGGTCAGCGACGACGCCGCCAAGCACCGCAAGTGCCTGCGGGACAACGGCATCGACGTGCCCGACCCCAAGCCGGGCGAGGACGATCGCGGCATGGCCATCAGCGGCGACGGCATGAGCAAGGAAAAGATGGAGAAGGCCATGAAGGCCTGCGCCGGAAAGGGCGGGCCCGGTTCGGCGGGCGCCGGCATGACCCAGGCGGACAAGGACAAGGTGCTCAAGCACGCCCAGTGCATGCGCAAGAACGGGTTCAACATGCCCGACCCGGACTTCGAGAAGGGCGGGTTGGCACAGGCGCGGAAGATGCCGCAGGGCCCGGAGCTGAAGAAGTTCGAGAAGGCCAACAAGGCCTGCGAAAGCATCAAGCGATGAAGGCGCGCAGGATCGTCGTCGCCGCCCTGGTGGTGATCGCCGTGGCGGGCGGCGGAGTCGCCGTCACCGCCCTGACCACCCCCGACAAGGAGGAGTCCACCCAGGACTCCGCCCTGCCGCCCGCCACCGCCCCCATCGAACGCGGCGACCTCAGCGACAGCACCCAGGTCGACGGGAAACTCGGCTATGCCAAGGAGCGCAAGCTCAACGCGGGCGCGGTGGGCACCCTGACCTGGGCCACGGGCACGGGCTCCGAGGTGCGGCGCGACGGCAGGCTGTACGAGGTCAACGGCAAGCCGGTCCGCCTGATGTACGGCTCGGGGCCGATGTACCGGAACCTGAAGACCGGCGACGAGGGCCGGGACGTCGAGCAGCTGGAACAGAACCTCGCGGCCCTGGGGTACACGGGCTTCACCGTCGACGACGAGTACACGTCACTGACCGCGAAGGCCGTCAAGCGCTGGCAGAAGGCGCACGACCTCAAGCAGACCGGCACGGTGGGCCCGGAGCAGATCACCTTCGCGTCCGGCGCGGTCCGCATCAAGAGCGCGGACTCCGCGGTCGGCGACCAGATCGCACCCGGCAGGCCCGTCTTCACGACCACCGGCTCCGAGCGGGTCGTGACCTTCCAGCTGGAGGTCTCCGAAAGCAAGATCGCCAAGGTCGGGGACAAGGTCAGCGTGGGGCTGCCGGACGGCTCCAGCGCCGAGGGCAGCATCTCCTCGGTCTCCAAGACCGCCAAGGCGGGCGACAGCCCGGACGACCAGACCCCCAAGATCGGGGTGACGGTCTCCTTCGACAAGCCGGACAAGGTCAACGCCGTCGACCAGGCCCCCGTCACGGTCTCTCTCACCGGGGAGACCCGCCAGGGCGTCCTGTCCGTGCCCGTCAACTCCCTGCTCGCCCTGCCCCAGGGCGGCTTCGGCGTCGAGGTCGTCGAGAACGGCACGTCGCGTGAGGTGAGGGTCGAGCTCGGCATGTTCGGGCAGGGCCGCGTCGAGGTCAGCGGCGGCGGGCTGCGCGCGGGCATGAAGGTCGGGGTGCCGAAGATATGAGCACCGTCGTCGAGCTGGCCGGGGTCACCAAGGAGTACCCCGGCGGTGTCGCCGCCCTGCGCGGCGTGGACCTCACCGTCGAGGAGGGCGAACTGCTCGGCATCGTCGGCCCGTCCGGCTCCGGCAAGTCCACCCTGCTGCACATCATCGGCACCCTGGACCGGCCGACGGCGGGGACGGTCGCCATCGCCGGGTACGACGTCGCCTCGCTCACCGACCGCCGACTGTCCGCGCTGCGCGCCCAGCACGTCGGCTTCGTCTTCCAGGCGTTCCACCTGGTGCCGGGCATCAGCGCCCGGGACAACGTGGCCGAGGGGCTGCTCTACTCCGGGCTCTCCCGCGCCCAGCGGCGCCGGCGGGCGGGGGACGCGCTGGAACGGGTGGGACTCGCGGACCGGATGGGCCACCGGCCGCACGAGCTGTCCGGCGGGCAGAAACAGCGGGTCGCCATCGCCCGGGCCGTCGTCGGCGAACCGGATCTGCTGCTCGCCGACGAGCCGACCGGGGCACTCGACTCCGCTTCCGGGGAGGCCGTGATGGAGCTGCTCCACGCCCTCAACAGGGAAGGGGCGACGATCGCCGTCATCACCCACGACACGGAGATCGCCGAGCGGCTGCCCCGGCAGGTCCGGCTCCGTGACGGCCTGGTGGTCGCGGACCTGACCAACGGCAGCCGCGACGACAGCCGCGGCGATCCGCCGAACGACGCCCTGAACGACACCCTGGTCGTCGCGGACATGGACATGAGGAACGGCATCTGATGGCCCGTACACGACTGAAGGCCGCCAGGCTCGGCCCCGGCGACGTCCTGCACGTCGGCTCCGCGGGGCTGCGCAGCCGGCCCATGCGGGTCATCCTCTCCGCGCTGGGCATCGCCATCGGGATCGCCACCATGATCTCGGTGGTCGGCATCTCCGCGTCCAGCAAGGCCCAGCTGATGGAGCGCCTCGACAAGCTGGGCACGAGCATGCTGGTGGCGACCCCGGGCAAGGGGATGTTCTCGGGCGAGGACGTCAAGCTGCCCAAGGGCTCACTCGGCATGCTGGGACGCATCGAAGGGGTCGAGGAGGCCGCCGCGACCGGGGACGTCAAAGAGGCGGTGCGGCGCAGCGAGAAGATCTCCGACGACGAGACGGGCGGTATCGCCGTCAAGGCGAGCACGGAGGAACTGCTCAAAGTGCTGCGCGGCAAGGCCGCCAGGGGCACCTGGCTCAACCAGGCCAACGGCCGCTACCCCTCGGTCGTACTCGGCCATGTCTCCGCGGAGCGGCTCGGCATCACCTCGCCGGGCCAGCAGGTCTACATCGGCGACCGGTACTTCACCGTCGTCGGCATCCTCGCTCCCCTGCCGCTGTCGCCCGAGATCGAACGTTCGGCGCTGGTCGGCTGGGAGGCGGCGCAGAAGCTGCTCGGCTTCGACGGCCATCCGACGTCGTTGTACGAGCGCTCGACGGAAGCGTCCGTGGGTGCGGTGCGCCAGCTGATCGCACCGACCGTCGATCCGCAGAACCCGCAGAACGTGCAGGTCACCGACCCGTCGTCGGCGCTTCAGGCGAAGGCCGCTTCAGAGGGTGCGTTCAGCAGCCTGCTGCTTGGTCTCGGCGGGATCGCGCTCCTGGTGGGCGGGGTCGGGGTCGCCAACACCATGATCATCTCGGTCCTTGAGCGGCGTTACGAGATCGGGCTCAGGCGGTCCCTGGGCGCGACGCGGGGTCAGATCCGCATCCAGTTCGTCACGGAGTCCCTGATGCTCTCGGGGCTCGGCGGGCTGGCCGGGGTCGCCATGGGGGCGATCGCGACCTGGATCTACGCGACGTCGGGCGGGCTGCCGTGGGTGGTGCCGGCCTGGGCGGTCGTCGGCGGCTTCGGGGCGACGCTGGTGATCGGGACGGTGGCGGGGCTCTACCCGGCGGTGCGGGCCGCGCGGCTGTCGCCGACGTTGGCGTTGCACGCGGCGTGAGGGGGGAGTGGGTGGGGGCGCGTCGGCCGGTGCGGGTGCGGATACGGGGCGGCACCGGGTACGGGTGGCATGGGCCGGGGTGCGGGTACGGGGCGGCTCCGGGTTGCCTGCGGCGCTGTTCCCCTACCCGCCCCTTCCCGTAACTGGGGCTTTGCCCCAGACCCCGGTCCTCAATCGCCGAACGGGCTGAATAGGTGCCGCAGGGTTGAAGATCGGCTGCTCGCTGCAAGCGCAGCCGCAGAAAAAGGAGCCCGACCGGCGATTGAGGACACGCCCGAAGGGCGTCCCGGGGTCCGGGGCTCGCCCCGCCACACGGCGGCAGCCGCAAAATGTCACAGCGGGAAGGGGCGGGGTGGGAGATGGGCGCGAGGCCGCCTATCCCCGGCCCCGCAGAGCCCGGGCCAGGTCGATCGCCGATGCCACCCGTACCGCGATGTTCTCCGCGTACACCGCGTCAGGCCGCTCGAACGCTCTGCGGCTCGGGCCCCGCAGGAACGTGGCCACACCCAGCGTCCGGCCCCGGCTGCGCAGCACCGTGCACAGGGCGTGCACGGTGTCCTGCGGCCACTGGCGGTGCGCCGCCCACTCCTGGGACGTCGGCATCCCCGACGCGCTCGCGCTCGCCCGGACCGAGCCGCGCCGGTCGAGGCACTGGAGCGCGGGGTGGCCCTGCGCGTAGCAGACCGGGATCTCCGCCGCATCGGCCACCGCCAGGCAGGGCCCCGGCGAGCCGGAAGGCGTCGCCGCCGCCCGGACCAGACGGGCCGGGTGGTCGCCCACCGTCAGATCGATCAGCGCATGGTCGGCGAACCCGGCGAGGGCGAAGTCGACGTACGACATCGCCGCCTCCATGGGGTCCTCGCACTCTGCGGCGGTGCGCCCGGCGCGGTGCAACTGATTGCCGCGGAAACGCAGCTGGGAGGCGTCCTGCTCGGCCAGCTTCGCCTCGGTGATGTCCTGGAACAGCCAGCCGACCCCCAGCGGCACCGGCTCCTCCGCGAGCGGCGACGCGAGCCGCAGGAAGCCGCTGCGCCAGCACCGCCTGCGCTCGCCCTTGCCGCCCTGCTCCGGCGTGCGCAGCGTCACCCACAGCTCGGCCGGCGCGGGCGGCGCGCCCTCCGCCAGTACGTGCTGGAGGGCGCCTTCCAACTCCTCCACGCCCTGGACGATCAGCTCTCCCAGGGGGCGCCCGAGCAGCGTCGGGCGCCCCGCGCCGAGTGCGCGCGCCGCATGGGAGTTGACGACGGTGGGGCGCAGGTCGACGTCCACCAGGACGACGCCCCAGGCCGCGTCCTCGAAGAGGGCCTCGCTCAGCGCGATGGCCCGCTCCAGATCGATCTGCGCGTGAACCTCGCTGAACGCGCAGTACACCCCGGCCGGCTTGCCCTCGGCGCTCCGCACCCCGGCCGACTGGGTCCGTACGAGCACCCGCCCGCCGTCCTTGCGCACCAGCGCGAACTCGTGCACCTGGCGGCCAGGCGCGTGCATCACCGACATCAGCCGGCCCTGCACGTCGTCCGCGTCCGCCGTCCGTACGGCCCAGCCCGCGAACCCGGACCGCCCCACGGCCTCTTCGGCCGTCCAGCCGAGGATGCGCTCGGCCTCGCGGTTCCAGTGGGTGATCACCCCGTCCGCGTCGAAGGCGCAGAGCGCCGCGTCCATGCCGTCGAGAAGCGCGGCCAGAAGCTCGTCGGAGCCCGGCCCCGGCGGCTCGTCCGGTCCCAGCTCATCGGTGGTCCTACTGATCCGGGAAGCACTCACCTGGCACCCCCTGCAGGCGTCGCCTTGCTGCACTGAGGATCATTCAACTCCAACGTGACCCAGCACACAGCGTGTTCGCGGAAATAGGTGGCCCGGTCGGGCTTCGATAAATGAGTTGAGAGGTGCCGGAGGGGTTCCTATCGTGTTGAGCACACACGAAGGGAGGTGGTTCGGCCGATGTATGGAAACCGGACGCGTGAGGTGACTGCGGGCTGACGCCCGTCGTCGCGTGATGTGCGGTGCCGGCGTCGCCGGCCCAATCCCGAGCAGTCACCGACCCGCGGGCTCGCCGGTACGTCCGGCCGGCTCCTCTCCGGAGGAACCAGAGCCCGCGGGTTTCTGCGTTCCCGCCACCGCGGACCTACGGGCAGAGGCGGTCGACGCGCCACGCGCCCTCGTCGGCGACGTACCGCAGCCGGTCGTGCAGGCGGTTCTCGTGGCCCTGCCAGAACTCCACCGTCTCGGGCGCGACCCTGAATCCGCCCCACTCCGGCGGCACCGGGACGCTCTCGCTCTCCGGGTAGCGGGCGGCCAGTTCCTCGTACCTGCGCAGCAGTTCCTCGCGTGAGGCGATCACCGACGACTGGGCGCTCGCCCAGGCGCCCAGCTGTGAACCGTGCGGGCGGGTCCGGAAATAGGCCGCCGTCTCGTCACGGCCGATACGGGCCGCCGTGCCGGTGATGGTGATCTGGCGGGCCAGCTGGTGCCAGGGGAAGAGCAGGGCCACGTACTGGTTGGCCTCGATCTCCAGGCCCTTGCGGGAGGCGTAGTTCGTGAAGAAGACGAAGCCCTTCTCGTCGTACCGCTTGAGCAGCACGGTGCGCGAGGACGGGCGGCCTTCGGGGGTGGCCGTGGAGACGACCATGGCGTTCGGCTCGTGCAGGCCGCTGTTCGCGACCTGCCGGAACCAGCGGGCGAACTGTTCCATCGGTCCTGCGGCGAGGTCCGCCTCCGTGAGGGCTTCGGTGCGGTACTGCGCGCGCATGGCGGCGGGGTCGATATCTCGGTTCGGCACAGTGTCATCCTGCCGCAGGGACGCAGTTTGCCCGGCACGCGGTGTCGTCAATCCTCCCGGCCGCAGATGGGGCAGTGTGCCGGACGTCACGCTTCCCCACATCGGCGGAACCCGCCAAAATCTTCTCCCTGGGCACTGTGGCCTCCGTACAGCAGGGGATATCGTGCCTGCTTCCTGCGCGGTTGGGTGAGCACCGGCTGCGCGGGGCATCACCGGAGTGACCGACACGGACAGCGAGTCGTGCACGTATGAACACATGCCTGCGCAGAAGGCCGCGGAACCTGCCCGGTGCTGACGGAAATTGACACCTGAATCTGCTGACTCTGCTGATTCTGCACACCTCATGAGGAGCCGCCTGATGTCCGACTTCGTACCCGGACTTGAGGGAGTTGTCGCGTTCGAAACGGAGATCGCAGAACCGGACAAGGAGGGCGGAGCGCTCCGCTACCGGGGTGTCGACATCGAAGACCTGGTCGGGCACGTGTCCTTCGGGAACGTGTGGGGCCTGCTGGTCGACGGCGCGTTCAACCCCGGTCTGCCGCCCGCCGAGCCCTTCCCCATCCCGGTGCACTCCGGTGACATCCGCGTCGACGTGCAGTCCGCGCTGGCGATGCTCGCGCCGGTGTGGGGCCTGAAGCCGCTGCTCGACATCGACGAGCGGACGGCGCGCGACGACCTCGCGCGCGCCGCCGTGATGGCGCTGTCGTATGTCGCCCAGTCGGCGCGCGGGCAGGGCCTGCCGATGGTGCCGCAGAAGGAGATCGACAAGGCGGACACCGTCGTCGAGCGCTTCATGAAGCGCTGGCGCGGCGATCCGGACCCCAAGCACGTCAAGGCCGTCGACGCGTACTGGACGTCGGCCGCCGAGCACGGAATGAACGCCTCCACCTTCACGGCGCGGGTCATCGCCTCGACAGGGGCCGATGTCGCCGCCGCCCTGTCGGGCGCGGTAGGCGCCATGTCCGGGCCGCTGCACGGCGGGGCGCCGTCGCGTGTCCTCGGCATGATCGAGGACATCGAGCGCACCGGTAACGCGACCGCGTACGTCAAGCAGGCCCTGGACAAGGGTGAGCGCCTGATGGGCTTCGGCCACCGCGTGTACCGCGCCGAGGACCCCCGGGCGCGCGTCCTGCGGCGTACGGCGAAGGAGCTCGCAGCGCCGCGCTTCGAGATCGCGGAGGCGCTGGAGAAGGCGGCTCTGGAGGAGCTGCACGCGCGGCGCCCCGACCGGGTGCTGGCGACGAACGTCGAGTTCTGGGCGGCGATCGTGCTGGACTTCGCCGAGGTCCCGGCGCACATGTTCACGTCGATGTTCACGTGCGCGCGCACGGCGGGCTGGAGCGCGCACATCCTGGAGCAGAAGCGCACGGGCCGCCTGGTGCGCCCCTCCGCGCGCTACATCGGCCCGGCGACGCGCAATCCGCGCGAGGTCACGGGGTTCGACGACATCGAGCGCTGAGGCGGCATCGAGCGCTGAGCGGACCGGGCGACGCGCCGGGCGGCTCACTTCTTCGCGGAAGTGAGCCGCCCGGCGTTCGTCATGTGCTCAGCCCAGCGCCTCGTCCAGGTGCTTGGCCCACTGGGCCACCACCCGGTCGCGCCGGGTCCCGTCGTCGGTGAGGAGATTGGCCAGGCCGAGGCCGCGGGCCATGTCGAGCAGGCCCTGGACGGTCTCGCGTACGCCGGGCACCGATTCGTCGGCGCCGAGCAGGTCCACGGCGATGCGGTGGGTCTCGCGGCCGACGCGGGCTTCAAGTTCCGTGACCCGGGCGCCGAGCTGGTGCTCGTTGGACGCGGCGACCCACAGGTGCAGGGCGGCCCGGAAGAGCGGGCCCGTGTAGAGGTCGACGAGGGCGCCGACGACGGCCGCGCGGTGCGCCGGGCCCTCCGGGAAGAGGGCGCGCAGGGCCATGGAGCGCTCCTCGGCGACGTACTCGACGGCCGCCGTGAACAGGTCCTCCCGGGTCGGGAAGTGGTGCTGCGCCGCGCCCCGCGAGACGCCGGCCCGTTCCGCGACGACGGACACCGTGGAGCCCGCCCAGCCGCGTTCGGCCAGGCAGGACACGGCGGCCTCCAGGAGGCGCTGCCGGGTGGCCCGGGAGCGGTCCTGCTTGGGGGCGTGGCCGGGGGCCCTGCCCGGTGCTTCGACTGTGGCCGGGGGCGGGGTCACAGCACCCATGCGGGGTCCCGTCGTTCGAGGAATGCCGTCACGCCTTCGGCCGCCTCCGGTGAGGTGAACAGACCCGCCGACCGCTCGACGAGCTCGGCGGCGTCCCGGTCGAAAGCTGCCAGCACTGTAGCTGTGACCAGGCGCTTGGACTCCGCCAGCCCCTGCGGGGACGCCCTGCGCAGCCCGTCGAGCACGGGCGCGAGCGCCTCGTCGACGGCATCATCCGCCGCCCCGCCGGCGGCGATGGTGATCAGCCCGGTGCGGGCCGCCTCCGCCGCGTCGAACCGCTCCCCCGTCAGGTAGTAACGGGCGGCGGCCCGGCCGTCCAGGCGCGGCAGCAGCGGCATCGAGATGACGGCGGGCGCCAGCCCCAGCCGGGACTCGGTGAACGCGAAGCTCGCGCCGGGCCCCGCCGCGGAGATGTCGCACGCGCCGAGCAGCCCGAGGCCCCCGGCCCGTACGTGCCCGGTCACCCGCGCCAGGACGGGCTTGGGCAGCTCGACGACGGCCCGCAGGAGCCGGACGAAGGCGTGCGGGTCGGGCGGCGACTTGAGGTCGGCGCCCGCGCAGAAGGTGTTGCCGGTGTGGGTGAGCAGCACGGCCCGCACGGCGGGGTCCTTGGCGCACGCGGCCAGGGCGTCACCCAGCTCGCCGACCAGCCGCGCGGAGAGCGCGTTGCGGTTGGCCGGCGAGTCGAGGGTGAGGGTGGTGACGCCGCGGTCGTGCGCGGCCCGTACGAGCGCGGGTACAGGCGTCATGGGCGGGCCCCTTCTTGTGGTTCCGGTCCCGCAACTGAATGGGTGGTGGCCAGAATCGCGCCTTCTAGTACGACTTGGGGAGACCCAGGGACTGGTGGGAAACGAAGTTCAGGATCATTTCCCGGCTGACGGGCGCGATACGGGCCACTCGCGCCGCCGTAATGAGGGAGGCGAGGCCGTACTCGCGGGTGAGGCCGTTGCCGCCGAGGGTGTGGACGGCCTGGTCCACGGCCTTCACACAGGCCTCCGCTGCGGCGTACTTCGCCATGTTGGCGGCCTCTCCGGCACCGAGGTCGTCGCCCGCGTCGTACAGGTGGGCCGCCTTCTGCATCATCAGGCGGGCCAGTTCGAGCTCGATGTGCGCCTGGGCGAGGGGGTGGGCGATGGCCTGGTGGGTGCCGATGGGGGCCTTCCAGACGGTGCGCTCCTTGGCGTACTCGACGGCCCGTGCCAGCGCGTAGCGGCCCATGCCGACGGCGAAGGCGGCGGTCATGACGCGCTCGGGGTTGAGGCCGGCGAAGAGCTGGAGGAGGCCCGCGTCCTCGTCGCCGACGAGTGCGTCGGCGGGCAGCCGTACGTCGTCGAGCACCAGCTCGAACTGCTTCTCCGGAGCCTGGAGTTCCATGTCGATCTGCGAGCGCTGGAAGCCGGGGGTCTCGCGCGGGACGATGAACAGGCACGGCTTGAGGCTGCCGCTGCGCGCGTCCGAGGTGCGGCCGACGATGAGGGTCGCGTCGGCGATGTCGACGCCGGAGACGAAGACCTTGCGCCCGGTGAGCAGCCAGTCTGTGCCGTCGCGGCGCGCGGTGGTGGTGATGCGGTGGGAGTTGGAGCCCGCGTCGGGTTCGGTGATGCCGAAGGCCATGGTGAGGCTGCCGTCGGCCAGGCCGGGCAGCCAGGCGGCCTTCTGCTGGTCGGTGCCGAAGCGGGCGATGACGGTGCCGCAGATGGCGGGCGAGACGACCATCATGAGCAACGGGCAGCCAGCGGCGCCCAGTTCTTCCAGAACGATGGAGAGTTCCGCTATGCCACCACCCCCGCCGCCGTACTCCTCGGGGAGGTTCACGCCTAGGTAGCCGAGCTTGGCGGCGTCCGCCCAGAGGTCGTCGGGGTGGCGTCCTTCGCGTACGACGGAGGTGAGGTAGTCACGCCCGTAGCGACGCCCGAGGGCGGCGACGGCGGACCGGAGCGCCTTGTGCTCTTCGGTTTCGACGACTGCGGTGGCGATGCTCATGAGTGCTGTGCCTCCTGGACCGTTGCGGGTGCTTCTTCGGTCTGTACGGGTGCGTGTACGGGGGCCTGCGCATCCGGTTCGGGCCCTATTCGGCCGGTACGGGTGCCTATTCGGGTGTCGCCGGGTGCTCTTCGGCCTGTACGACGGCGAGCAGGGCGCCAACCTCGACCTGGCGGCCGGTGACGGCGTGCAGCGCGGTGAGGGTGCCGGAGGCGGGAGCGGTGACGCGGTGCTCCATTTTCATGGCCTCCAGCCAGAGCAGGGGCTGCCCGGCGGTGACGTGCGCGCCCTCCGCGAGCCCTTCGGCGACGCGGACGACCGTGCCGGGCATGGGAGCGAGCAGGGAGCCCGGCTCGGTGCGGGCGGTGGGGTCGGGGAAGCGGGGCAGGGCGGTGAGGGTGTGCGCGCCGGTGGCGGTGTCGACGTACACCTTGTCCCCGCGCTCGTCCCTGTACGCGGTGACGTCGAAGTGGCGTAGTACGCCGCCGACTTCGAGGGTGACCCGCTGGGGGCGCGCGGCATGGACCCGCACGCCGGGGGTGCCTTCGGCGGTGAAGCCGTCGTGGGTGGCCCGGTAGCGGGCCTCGTGCTCGGCGCCGTCGGGCTCGGAACGGTAGGTCTTCGTCTGCGCCTGGGATGCCACGTTGCGCCACCCGCCGATACGGGCCGCCAGGGTCCCGGGCGCCGCCCGCCGGGTGGCGGCGTCGGCGAGCGCGGCGGCGAGGGCGGCCAGTGCGGGCGTCGCCTCGGGGGGCGCGCCGGTCAGGGCCTCCAGATGCCGGTCGTAGAAGCCGGTGTCGAGCCGTCCGGCGACGAAGTCCGGGTGGCGCAAGGAGCGTACGAGCAGCTCGCGGTTGGTGACGGGGCCGTGGACACGGGCCCGCTCCAGGGCGTGCGCGAGCTTGCGGACGGCTTCGGCGCGGGTGGGCGCGTGGGCGACGACCTTGGCCAGCATCGGGTCGTAGTGCACCCCGATCCCGTCCCCGTCCGCGTATCCGCTGTCGACCCGCAGTCCGGGCGCTTCGGCGAGCCGCAGGGCGTGCAGTGGCCCGGTCTGGGGTTGCCAGTCGCGGGCCGGGTCCTCCGCGTACAGCCGGGCCTCCACCGCGTGCCCGTGCGGGGCCGGGGGCGCGAGCGGCAGTGATTCGCCCTCGGCGAGGCGCAGTTGGAGCGCGACCAGGTCGAGGCCGAACACCGCCTCGGTCACCGGGTGTTCGACCTGGAGGCGGGTGTTCATCTCCAGGAAGTACGCCTGGTCACCGGAGACCAGGAACTCCACCGTGCCCGCGCCCCGGTAGCCGACGGCCTTGGCAGCCTGGACGGCCGCGGCGTACAGGGTGTCGGTCAGCCCGGCGGGCAGGAAGGGCGCGGGCGCCTCCTCGACGACCTTCTGGTGGCGGCGCTGAAGCGAGCAGTCGCGGGTGCCCAGCGCCCACACCGTGCCCCGGTGGTCGGCGAGGATCTGCACCTCCACATGGCGGCCCCGCTCGATGTACGGCTCGACGAACACCTCGCCGTCCCCGAACGCGGACAGCGCCTCGGCGCGTGCCGCCTCCAACTCCTCATGCAAGCAGTCCAGTTCCCGTACGATCCGCATGCCCCGGCCGCCTCCCCCGGAGGCCGCCTTGATGAGCACCGGCAGGTCCTCGGCCCGCACCTCCCCCACCGGCGCGAGCAGTGGCACCCCCGCCTTCGCCATCAGCTCCTTGGCCCGCGTCTTGGACGCCATGGCCTCGATCGCCTCGGGCGGCGGACCGATCCATACGAGCCCGGCGTCCAGTACGGCACGCGCGAAGCCTGCGTTCTCGGAGAGGAAGCCGTACCCGGGGTGCACGGCGTCCGCGCCAGCCGCGAGCGCCGCCTTCACCACGAGGTCACCGCGCAGGTAGGTGTCGGCCGGGGCGGCGCCCGGGAGACGTACCGCCGCGTCGGCCACGCGCGCGTGCAGCGCGTCGGCGTCCGCGTCGGAGTACACGGCAACCGTGGAGATGCCGAGTTCGGCACAGGTGCGGAAGATCCGGCAGGCGATCTCGCCCCGGTTGGCGACCAGTACGGAGCTGATGGGACTGACGGTCGGCGCAGGGCTGTTCGTCGGTGCGGAACTGTGCGTCGGTGCAGAGCTGCTGGTCGGCGCGGAACTACTGCTCGGTGCTGAACTGTTGGTCATGTCCGACTCACATCCGGAAGATGCCGAAGCCGCCGCGGGCGCCTTCGACGGGGGCGGTGTGGATGGCCGACAGGCACAGGCCGAGGACGGTCCTGGTGTCGCGCGGGTCGATGACCCCGTCGTCGTACAGCCGCCCGGACAGGAACATCGGCAGGGACTCCGACTCGATCTGCTGCTCGACCATGGCGCGCAGTCCCGCGTCGGCCTCGTCGTCGTACGGCTGCCCCTTCGCGGCGGCGGACGCGCGCGCCACGATCGACAGCACACCGGCGAGCTGCTGGGGTCCCATGACCGCGGACTTGGAGCTCGGCCAGGCGAAGAGGAAACGCGGGTCGTACGCGCGCCCGCACATGCCGTAGTGCCCCGCGCCGTACGACGCGCCCATCAGGACGGACAGGTGCGGGACCTTGGAGTTGGACACCGCGTTGATCATCATCGCGCCGTGCTTGATGATGCCGCCCTGCTCGTACTCCTTGCCGACCATGTAGCCGGTGGTGTTGTGGAGGAAGAGCAACGGGATGTCACGCTGGTTGGCGAGCTGGATGAACTGGGCGGCCTTCTGCGACTCCTCGCTGAACAGCACGCCCTGTGCGTTGGCGAGGATGCCGACCGGGTAGCCGTGCAGCCGGGCCCACCCTGTGACCAGGCTGGGCCCGTACAGCGGCTTGAACTCGTCGAAATCCGAGCCGTCGACGATGCGCGCGACGACCTCGCGGGGGTCGAAGGGGACCTTGAGGTCGCCGGGCACAATGCCCGCCAGCTCGTCCTCGTCATACTTGGGCGGCTCGGCGGCCGAGGCCGGATCGGGGTGCGCCTTGCGCCAGTTGAGCCGGGCGACGACACGGCGGGCCTGGCGCAGGGCGTCGGGTTCGTCGACGGCGAAGTAATCGGCGAGGCCGGAGGTGCGAGCGTGCATCTCGGCGCCACCCAGGGACTCGTCGTCGCTCTCCTCCCCGGTGGCCATCTTCACGAGTGGCGGACCACCGAGAAAGACCTTCGACCGCTCCTTGATCATGATGGTGTGGTCGGACATGCCGGGTACGTACGCGCCGCCCGCCGTGGAGTTGCCGAAGACGACCGCGATGGTCGGGATGCCGGCGGCGGACAGCCGGGTGATGTCCCGGAAGAGCGCACCGCCGGGGATGAAGATCTCCTTCTGGGAGGGGAGATCGGCGCCGCCGGACTCGACGAGGCTGATGCAGGGCAGGCGGTTCGCGTACGCGATCTCGTTGGCCCGCAGTGCCTTCTTCAGCGTCCAGGGGTTGCTGGCCCCGCCGCGGACGGTGGGATCGTTGGCGGTGATCAGGCACTCGACGCCCTCGACGACACCGATGCCGGTGACCATCGAGGCGCCGACCTGGTAGTCACTGCCCCACGCCGCGAGCGGCGACAGCTCCAGGAACGGGGTGTCGGGATCGAGCAGCAGCTCGATGCGCTCACGGGCGAGGAGCTTGCCGCGCTCGCGATGCCGGGCCACGTATTTCTCGCCGCCGCCGGCAAGCATTTTGGCGTGCTCCACGTCGAGGTCGGCGAGCTTGGCGAGAGTGGCGGCGCGGTTGGCGGCGTACTCGGGGGAGTGGGGGTCGAGGGCGGAGGCGAGCGTGGTCACGGGGTCACCTCTGTGGGGTGGGGAGAGGGCACGGACGAGAGTGGGAGAAAGGGCGCGGGGCGGGTGCGTGGGACGTGGGGGCGGGTGCGGGTGCGGGGGGGGTGCGCCCCCCACTCACAGCAACCCCTCCGGTATCTCCACGTGCCGGGAGCGCAACCACTCCCCCGCCCCCTTCGCCTGCGGGTCGAACCGCGCCTGTGCCGCGACTCCCTCACCCAACAGCCCCTCCACCACGAAGTTCAGCGCCCAAAGGTTCGGCAGCACATGCCGGGTGACAGTCAACTTCTCTGTCTCCGGGAGTAGTTCACCGAAGCGCTCCACCGTCAGCTCGTGCGCCAGCCACCGCCACGCCTCCTCCGAGCGCACCCACACCCCGACATTCGCGTCCCCGCCCTTGTCACCGCTCCGCGCCCCCGCCACCAGGCCCAGCGGGGCCCGCCGGGTGGGGCCGGGCGCCGGCGGCGAGGGCAGCGAGGGCGCGTGCACCGGTTCCAGCACCCGGGTCAGCGCGGCGGCCGGCACGCGCACCCGTGCCCCGTCCGGCAGCACCGCGACGTGCTCAACGCCCGCCGCATCCACCGCCGCCGCTTCGAAGACCCCGTACGGCGTCCCCTTGCCCGGCGGCGCCGTCACGTGGAAGCCCGGGTAACTGCCCAGCGCAAGCTCGATCGCCGTGCCGCTCACCGCCCGGCCGACCGCTTCCGGGTCGCTGTCCCGCACCACCAGCCGCAGCAGCGCGCTCGCGCACTCCTCCGTCGGCGCGTCCGCGTGGTCCGTGCGCGACAGTTCCCAGCGCACCTGCGCCGGCCGCCGCTTCGCCGCCGCCAGCGCGTCCTCCACCTGACCCCGCACCAGCGCGGCCTTGGCCTCGATGTCCAGCCCGGTCAGAACGAACACAACCTCGTTGCGCCACCCGGCGATCCGGGTCAGCCCGGCCTTGAGGGTGGGCGGCGGCGCCTCGCCCCGTACGCCCGAGATCCGCACCCGGTCGAGCCCGTCCCGCACCAGCCGCACGCTGTCGAGCCGCGCCGTGACGTCGGGGCCCGCGTACCGGGCGCCCGACGTCTCGTACAGCAGCTGCGCGGTGACCGTCCCCAGGTCGACGACCCCGCCCGTACCTTCGTGCTTGGTGATGACCGAGGAGCCGTCGGAGTGGATCTCCGCCACCGGGAAGCCCGGCCGTCGTACGTCGAGGCCGCCGAAGAAGGCGTAGTTCCCGCCGGTCGCCTGCGTCCCGCACTCCAGCACATGACCGGCCACCACCGCCCCGGCGAGCGCGTCCAGGTCCCCGGCGCTCTCAGTGCCCCACCCGAACCAGTGCGCCGCGGGCCCGGTGACCAGTGCCGCGTCCGTGACCCGGCCCGTCACCACCACGTCCGCACCCGCGCCCAGACAGGCGGCGATGCCGCCGCCGCCCAGATACGCGTTGGCGGTCAGTACGCCCTCGCCCCAGCCCCCGCGCGCCAGCAGGTCGTCGCCCTCCACGTGGGCCACCGATACCGGCACCCCCACCCGGTCGGCCAACTCCCTTACGGCGTCTGCGAGTCCGGCCGGGTTCAGCCCGCCCGCGTTCGCGACGATCTTCACGCCGCACTCCTGGGCAAGACCGAGCCCGTCCTCCAACTGCCGGAGGAAGGTCTTGGCGTAGCCGCGTGTGGGGTCCTTCAGCCGGTCCCGGCCGAGGATGAGCATGGTCAGCTCGGCGAGGTAGTCGCCGGTCAGTACGTCCAGTTCGCCGCCGGTGAGCATCTCGCGCACGGCGTCGAAGCGGTCGCCGTAGAACCCGGACGCATTGCCGATCCGTAGCGGCCGGCGCGGCGCCGGGGTCACGCGCCCGCACCCTTGGCCGGCCCCGGGCTGTCCCCCGACCGTCCGGCTGTCTCGCCCGCCGATCCGACTGTCTCCCCCGACGCCGGGCGCCCCTCACCCGCGGGGCCCGCGAAGGCCTGCGCGATGTCCAGCCACCGGTCCGCGTCCGTGCCCTCCGCGCGTACGGCGACATCCGCGCGGTGCGCCCGCTGGGTCACCAGGAGGCAGAAGTCCAACGCGGGCCCGGTCACCCGCTGCGGGGCGTCCTCGGGGCCGTACGTCCACAGGCCGGACCCGTCCGGCGCCGTCAGCTCCACCCGGAACTCCTCGGTGGGCGCGTCCAGGCCCCGTACGAAGTAGGCGTAGTCGCGCGCCCGCACACCGATCCGCGCCACGTGCCGCAGCCGGGCGGTCGGCGCACGCCGTACGCCCACCGCGTCCGCGATGTCCTGGCCGTGCGCCCAGGTCTCCATCAGCCGGCCCGTCGCCATGGAAGCGGCGCCCATCGGGGGCCCGTACCAGGGGAAACGCACCCCGGCCGGAGCCATCCGCAGTGCGCGCCGCAACTGTTCGCGCCCGTCGCGCCACCACGCCAGCAACTCGTCGACCGGCAGCTCGGCGCCCGCGTCGGCGCCCTCGTCCACGAAGGTGCCGGGAGATTCGAGTGCCTTCTGGGTCTCCGCCGCGAAGGCTTCCGGGTCGGTGACGGACAGCAGGGCCGCCGTGTCCGTCCAGGCGAGGTGCGCGACCTGGTGCGCGATGCTCCAGCGTGGCGCGGGGGTGGTCAGCGACCACTGCCGCTCGCTCAGATCCCCGACCAATTGGTCGAGTGCGTCCCCTTCGGCACGGAGATCGTCGAGCACGGCTGACGGATCGGACACGGTGCGCTCCCCTCAAGGGTGGGCGGTGTGTCCCGGAGCATGGCAGCCCGCACAGAAACAAGCAAGCGTGCTTGCATTGTTTCTGTGCGGCGTCCGAGGGCCCCTACGCCGTGGGCTTCCGCCGCCCCTGCCGCGTCTGGCTCCGTACCGCGCCCATGCTCGCCCCGATGACCAGCGCGATCGCCAACGCGTCGGTCGTGGAGAGCGCTTGGTGCAGCACCAGGAATCCGGCGACCGCCGCGATGGCCGGCTCCAGGCTCATCAGGACCGCGAAGGTCGCGGCGGGCAGCCGGCGCAGCGCCACCAGCTCCAGCGTGTAGGGCAGCACGGACGACATCAGCGCGACCGCGGCGCCGAGGAGCAGCGTCCTCGGCTCCAGCAGCCTGGTGCCCGCATCGGCCAGCCCGAGCGGCAGGCTGAGCAGCGCCGCCACACCCATCGCGAGCGCGAGCCCGTCGGCCTGCGGGAAGCGGCGTCCGGTGCGCGCGCTGAAGAGGATGTACGCCGCCCAGCACGCCCCGGCGCCGAGCGCGTAGGCCACACCGACCAGGTCGAGGCGGCCGAAGCCGCCGCCGCTGAGCAGCGCGACGCCGGCGAGCGCGAGCCCGGCCCACACCACGTTCATCGCGCGGCGGGACGCGAACACCGACAGGGCGAGGGGGCCCAGCACCTCAAGGGTGACGGCGACACCCAGCGGGATGCGGTCCACCGCCTGGTAGAAGAGCCCGTTCATGCCGGCCATGGCCACGCCGAACGCGGCGATGGTCCCCCAGTCGGCGCGCGCGTACCCGCGTACGCGCGGGCGGCAGACGATGAGCAGCATCACGGCCGCGAAGGTCAGCCGCACGGCGACGACACCGGCCGCGCCCGTGCTCGGCATCAGCGTGACGGCGACGGCGGACCCGAACTGCACGGACAGCCCGCCCGCCACCACCATCGCGACCGGCACCAGCCTGGCGCGGTTGCCCGGACCGGGCGCGGCAGGGGCGGCAGAGGCGTCGGCGGCCTCGGCGGCGGAAAGGGACCCGGATATCTCCGGGGCAGGTACGTGGCCGAGGGCGGCAGAGGTGGGCTGGTCCATACGCTCCACGGTAAGTGGAACAGGAGCATGCGCCGTCCACACCCCTGACGCGGGCGGTGACCGACGCCGGGAACGGCACGCACGGCGGCCACACGCCGCCCGCCCCTGACCTGCCGTCTACCCGCCGCATGCCCGCCCCGGCACAAGCGGAGCCCGTTGACGATCTTCCAGAGCGCTCCCAGCGGTCAGCCCGCCCGACCGCGAAGTGAGCCACGTCGAAGCGGCCCAGCCCGAGGTCAGCCGCCGTGATGTTGGTGTACGACGAGACAGCACCGTTCAGAGACACGGAGGGATCCTCGGAAGCGAGCTCCGGCCAGGTGAGACCCTGCGCACGGAGCTTCATGAACTCCACCGGCTCAAGGAACGGCCCCGACACATCCCGTGGTGAAGCGCGGCAATCCCGGGCAGCGGTGCGCGCAGGAATCCCGGCAGTTCGGCGCCGGTTCGGTGGCCGCAACGCCCCCTCCTGAAAAGGGTGCCGAAAATCGGTCCCGGCAGCCGCCCCTACACCCCCTCCGGCAGCCCGTCCGCGAGCACCTCCGCCAGGTGCCTGGCCCGCTGCCCTGCCAGCTGTTCCAGCTGTGTACGGCACGAATAGCCGTCCGCCAGGACGACCGCGCGCCCACCGTCACCCGCGCCCGCTCCCTCCACCGCGCCCGTCGCCTTCCGCACGGACGGCAGCAGCTGTTCCTCCGCGCACGCCACCGACACCTCGTAGTGCCCGCGCTCGAAGCCGAAGTTCCCGGCGAGCCCGCAGCAGCCGCCGCTCAGCTCGCCCGTCAGCCCGGCCCGCTCGCGCAGCCGGCGTTCGGCCGCGTCGCCGAGGATCGCGTGCTGGTGGCAGTGCGTCTGGCCGACGGCGGGGCGGTCGACGCGGGGCGGCTGCCAGTGCGGGGCGCACTCCTCGATGGCCTCGGCGAAGGTCCGTACCGACGAGGCGAGTGCGGCGGCGCGCGGGTCGTCGGGCAGCAGCTCGGGCAGGTCGGACTTGAGCGCGGCCGCGCAGCTCGGCTCCAGTACGACGACCCGCGCGCCACCGGTCAGCAGCGGCGCGACCAGGTCGAGGGTGCCCCGCATGACCTCGCGGGCCCGGTCCAGCTGCCCGGTCGATACGTACGTGAGCCCGCAGCAGACCCCCCGGCGGCGCACGCCGAAGGCGCGGGCCCCTTTTCTCGCCACCTCGCCGTCCCCCTCGTCGGGGACGGGGAGGACGATCGCGGGCGGGAGCACGGTCCGCAGCCCGGCCGCTTCCAGGACCCGTACGGCGGCCTGTCCCACGGACGGCGACAGGTAGTTGGTGAAGGTGTCGGGCCACACGACGACAGTGGGCCCCGCGCCCCCGGCCGGCCGCCCCTCCTGCGCCGACTGCCCGTCCCGGACCTGCGGGCCTTGTTGCCCACCGCGCACCGGCCGACCGTCCCCGACCTGCGGGCCCCGACCGTCCCCGACCTGCCCACCCCGCAAGGTGTCCCGCACACTCCGCCCGTCCCGCCCCTGCTCCTTCACCCGCCGGTGCCACCAGCTGCTGAACGTCTCGGTGGCCAGCCGGGGAATGTTCCGCTCCGGGGCGATTCCGCCGAGCCGTTTCGCGAGGGCGGCCGGCGGACGCATCCCTGCCGCCGCGTTCGCCGCCCGTGCGAGCCGCAGCCGGGAGACCAGTCGCAGCCACTGGGGCAGGCGGCCCATGGTGTAGTGCGCGGCGGGGCGCAGCCGACCCTTGTAGTGGTGGTGCAGGAATTCCGCCTTGTACGTGGCCATGTCGACGCCCACCGGGCAGTCGGTCCTGCATCCCTTGCAGGACAGGCACAGGTCGAGCGCGTCCCGCACCTCCGTCGAGCGCCAGCCGTCGGTGACGACCTCCCCGGCGAGCATCTCGTGCAGCAGTCGCGCCCGCCCGCGCGTGGAGTGCTGTTCGTCGCCGGTGGCCCGGAAGGAGGGGCACATGACGGCTGCCCCCGAGATCGCCTCGGTGCGGCACTTGGCGACGCCCACGCAGCGGCGTACGGCGGCCGAGAAGTCGCCGCCGTCGTGCGGGTAGGCGAAGGCGACGTCGACCCGGTCCTTGGGCAGCACGGCGAAGCGGAGGTTCTCGTCGAGGCGGGCGGGGTGGACCAGCATGCCCGGGTTCATGCCGCCCGCCGGGTCCCAGACGTCCTTGAATCGGCCGAAGAGCGCGACGAGCTCGTCGCCGTACATCTTCGGCAGGAGTTCGGCGCGGGCCTGGCCGTCGCCGTGCTCGCCGGAGAGCGAGCCGCCGTGTGCGACGACGAGCTCCGCCTGGTCCTCGGAGTAGCTGCGGAACCGACGTACGCCGTCCTCGCTCAGCAGGTCGAAGTCGATCCGCACATGGATGCAGCCGTCGCCGAAGTGCCCGTAGGGCGTGCCGCGCAGGCCGTGCCGGCCGAGCAGCGCCCTGAAGTCCCGCAGGTACGCGCCGAGCCTGGCGGGCGGGACCGCGCAGTCCTCCCAGCCGGGCCAGGCCTCGCTCCCGTCCGGCATCCTCGTCGCCGTGCCACTGGCGTCCTCACGGATGCGCCACAGGGCGCGCTGCCCCGCCGCGTCCGTGACGACCACGCCGTCCAGCGCCTGGGCCGCCTTCACCAGGGCCTCGGCGCGCGAGCGGGCCTCACCGGGGCTGCCGCCGCCCGTCTCCACGAACAGCCAGGCCGAGCCACGCGGCAGCAGGGCCCGCTCCGGCGCGGGGACCAGGTCCTCGGCCATGCCCTCGACGGTCAGCGGCCCGTACGGCAGCAGGGCGGACGCGGCTTCGGCGGCGGCGCCCTCCGCGGCGTACCCGAGGACCGCGAGCGCCCGCGCGCGGGGCGCCTCCACCAGGCGCACGGTCGCCTCGCTCACCACCCCCAGCGTGCCTTCGCTCCCGCAGAACGCGCGTGCCAGGTCCACGCCGTTCTCCGGGAGCAGCGCGTCCAAGGCGTATCCGGAGATGCGGCGGGGCAGTTCAGGGAATCCGGTGCGCAGGAGCGCGAGGTTGCCTTCCACCAGCGCGCGCAGCCCTTCGGGCGCCCCCTGCCAGCCCTGCCCGATGTGCCGTACCTCGCCGCCGTATCCGACGACCGACAGCCGGTGGATATTGTCGGCGGTCGTGCCCCAGGCCACCGAGTGCAAGCCACAGGAGTTATTGCCGATCATGCCGCCGAGGGTGCAGCGGCTGTGCGTGGACGGGTCGGGGCCGAAGGTCAGACCGTGGGCGCCCGCGGCCGCCCGCAGGTCGTCGAGGACAACGCCCGGCTGCACCACGGCGGTACGGGCCTCGGGGTCCAGCTCGGTGATGGCCCGCATATGGCGGGTGAGGTCGAGGACGACGCCGGTGCCGGTGGCCTGCCCCGCGATCGATGTGCCGCCGCCGCGCGGCACGACGGGCACCTCGTGCGCCCGGCAGACGGCGAGCGCGGCGGCCACGTCGTCGGCGTCGCGCGGGGCGACGACCCCGAGGGGCACGCGCCGGTAGTTGGAGGCGTCCATCGTCATCAGGGCGCGCGCCGCCGCGTCGAAGGCGACCTCTCCCCGCACGGCCGACTTCAACTCGCGCACCAGAGCCGTGGTGTCACGCGCGTGGATCGTCGTCCCGTGCCGCCGTTCGTCCCGCTGTTCAGCCATACACGTAAGGATGCCCTGGCATCACGTGTCGCATCTCACACCTCGAATCGCTACTTCCAGGGCGAGTTGCCGAGCACAAGTAACAAGAAGTCCGACAAGAACTTCCCAAAGTGATCAAGAACTCTCTTATAGTGAGCCCGACTTCCCTCCGCCCATGACGTCCACGAGGCCTCGATTGATGTCAGCGCACACCCCCCTCGCGCAACGCCGAACGGGGCGCCCACCCCTGCGGCCCGCCGCCACGGCTTTCCTCCTGTCGGTCGCCGTCACCGCCCTGCTCTGCGTCTGGGCGGTGGCCGTCGCCCCGGACCGGGTGCGAGTCCCGCTCGCCTGGGGCGCGGGAGCCGCCGCCGCACTGCTCAGCGCGGCCGTCACGGTCGCCACGTACGCCCTCCGGTCGGTAGGTCTGCTGCGTGAGCGGATCGCCGGGGTCGAGGCCGACGGCGAGCGGTTCGCCGACCGGACGGTGCCCGCTCTGGTGACGCGTCTGCGCGAGGGCGCGTCCGCCGCTACCGCCCTGGCCGCCACTTCACTGCCGACCGTCGGCGATGCCGGCGCGCGCCGCGTACTGACCACGCTCGCCCAGGAGGTGGCCCGCGGCGAGTCGTCCCGCTCCGCCGCCATGTCGGCCTGCGCCAACGCCGCGGGCCGCATGCAGGCCCTGGCCACCAGCATGGCCGCCGACCTGCGCGAGATGGAGCACCGGCACACCGACGAGAGCGTCCTCGGCGACCTGATGCACCTGGACCACCGCACCGCGCAGGCGGGCCGGCTGGCCGACAGTGTCGCCGTACTGACCGGGGCGCGCTCCGGGCGGCGCTGGGCGAAGCCCATCGTCATGGAGTCCATCCTGCGCGGCGCGATGGGCCGGATCAGCGGCTACCAGCGGGTGCGGCTGCACTCCACCAGCGAGGTCGCCGTCGCGGGACACGCCGCCGAGGGCGTCATGCACGCCCTCGCCGAACTCCTCGACAACGCGGCCAACTTCTCGCCGCCCACCGCCGAAGTCCATGTGTACGTCGAAGAGGTCCCGGCCGGGATCATCATCACCGTCGAGGACAGCGGCCTGGTGATGAGCGATGTACAGCTGCGCCGCGCCGAACGGGCCGTGTCCGAGGCGGCGCTGGACCTGACCACCCTGTCGGGCACCCGCCTCGGCCTGGCCGTGGTGGGCTGCCTGGCCCGCAAGCACGGGCTGACGGTCTCCTTCCGCCCGTCCGCGCGCGGCGGTACGGGCGCGCTGATGATGCTCCCCCAGGAGCTCGTCGCCCGCCCCCGCCCCGAGGCGGACCCGGCGCCCGAGCCCGTCCACACACAGGCAGCGCAGTCACCGGCAGCGGCCACCACGGCGACGGCAATGGCAACGCAGGCTCCCGCGCAGCCGTCCACGCCCGCCGCGCCCGCCACCGAGGCACCCGCACCCGCACCCGCACCCGCCGAAACCACCGCCGGGCTCCCCAAGTTCGGCGACAGCGGCCTCCCCAAGCGCCGCCGGGGCCGGACCCTCGCCGCCGCACACGCCGAAACCCCGCAGGTCCGCACCCCCAGCACCACCCCGGCCTCACCGCCGCCGGACCAGACGGCCAGGGCGGAACGGTTCAGCACCTTCCGCCGCGCCGTGCAGGGCCGGAGCGCGTCACCGTCTTCGTCTCACCCGGAGGGCAACACCCCATGACCGCCACCACCGACGAGAAGCTCAACTGGCTGCTGGAGAGCCTGCTGGAGCGCACCCCCGGCACCCGGCACGCCCTCGTCCTGTCCCGGGACGGCCTCAGGCTCTGCCGTACTCCCGAACTCTCCGTCGACCAGGCCGACCAGCTGGCCGCCATCTCCGCGGGCATCCAGAGCCTGTCGCACGGCGCTTCCATGGAGTTCGGCGACGGCAGCGGCGGCGTACGGCAGGCGATGGCCGAGTTCTACGGCGGCATCCTGTTCATCGTCGAGGCCGGCGCGGGCGCGCACCTCGCCGTCGTGGCGTCCGAGGACTCCGACGTCGGCCTGATCGGCCACAACATGAGCGAACTCGTGGAGCAGCTGGGCGAATACCTCAGCGCGGAACCGCGCCAGGAACCGGGCGAAGCGAGCCGGCGCGACGCCGACGTGCCGACGTGACCCCTCCCCTGCCTCCGGCGGGGAGGTCCCGGTTCAGCCGCAACGACGACCCCGACCGGCTGTACACCCTCACGCAGGGACGCAGCCGGTCCGGATCGGACGCCTTCGACCTGGTGACCCTGGTGGTCGGTGAGTGCGATCCGACGCCGGGGATGCAGTCGGAGCACGCCGCGATCCTGCGGATGTGCAGCCACCCGATCGCCGTCGTGGAGATCGCCGCCGAACTCAACCTGCCCGTGAGCATCGTCCGCATCCTGTTGAGCGACCTGCTCGACACCGGCCGGATCAGCGCCCGCCACCCGCGCACGGCGCCGTCCTCGGCCGAACTGCCCGACCACGACCTCCTGGAGCAGGTGCTCGTTGGACTCCGCAATCTCTGACCGAACGTCCGGCCGCGAGCCGGGCCGCCGCGCTCTCGCGCGCACCGCCGACAACGGTCTCAAGATCGTCATCGTCGGTGGTTTCGGCGTCGGCAAAACGACCATGGTCCGCTCGGTCAGCGAGATCCGTCCGCTGAACACCGAGGAGACGATGACCAAGGCGGGCGAGTCCGTCGACGTCCTGGGCAACCTCAGCGGCGTACGGACCAAGTCCGCGACCACCGTCGCCTTCGACTTCGGCCGGATCTCGATCGACGACCGTACGGTCCTCTACTTGTTCGGCGCCCCCGGCCAGGAGCGCTTCTGGTTCCTGTGGGACCGGTTGTTCTCCGGCACGCTGGGCGCGGTCGTCCTCGTCGACACCCGGCGCCTCGCCGACTCCTGGTACGCCATCGACCGCCTGGAGCACCACGGCACGCCGTTCGTCGTCGCCCGCAACAACTTCGGCGGCCCGGCCCACACCGAACAGCAGGTCCGTGAGGCGCTGGATCTGCCCGACGACGTACCGATGATCGACTGCGACGCACGGTCCCGTACGTCGAGCAAAGACGTGCTCATCACGCTCGTCGAGCACCTGCAGAGTCTCCGGAGCCGCCGGAGCACCTCCGCCGCCCGCGGGGACACGCCGGCGACTCGGGGCACGACACCGATTCCGGAGACCACCACACCGTGACGTCCACCCCGCCACCGCCCCAGTGCCCGGCCCACATCCCGGTGCCCGACACCCACACCTCCGCCGTGCCGCTGAGCGGGGACCGCTTCCACTCCGAACCGGGCGCCCTCTACCGGGAGATGCGCCGCGACCACGGGTCCGTCAGTCCGGTGCTGCTGGCCGGAGACGTACCGGCGTGGCTGGTCATCGGCTACCGCGAGTTGCACCAGCTCACCAGCGACCCGGTCCTCTTCAGCCGCGACTCCGACCTGTGGAACCAGTGGGAGCACATCCCCGACGACTGGCCCATGCTGCCGATGATCGGCCGTAACCAGCCGTCGATCCTCTACACCGTCGGCGAGCGCCACCAGCGGCGGGCCACGATGATCGGCGACGCGCTGGAGGCCGTCGACCCCTTCGAGCTGCGGCGGCACGCCGAGCAGTTCGCGGACGCGCTCATCGACGCGTTCTGCGGGAGCGGTGAGACCGAGCTCATCGGCCGGTACGCGACGCTGCTCCCGATCCTGGTACTCGCCCGCTGTTACGGCTTCACGGACGCCCAGGGCCCCGGGCTCGCCAAGGCCATGAACGACATGATCGACGGCAGCGCGGACGCACTCGCGGGCCAGGCGCACGTCGGGGCGTCCATGCTGCGGCTGATCGCCGACAAGAGCGCGGAGCCGGGCGCCGACGTGACCTCCCGCATGATCACGGGGCAGCTGGGTGTGGCGGACGGCTTCACCCACGAGGAGATCGGCCAGGACCTGATGGTCATGATGGCGGCCGGCCACCAGCCGACCGCCGACTGGATCGGCAACTCCCTGCGGCTGATGCTCACCGACGACCGCTTCGCCGCGTCCCTGTCCGGCGGCCGGCACAGCGTCGCCGAGGCCATGAACGAGGTCCTGTGGGAGGACACCCCGACCCAGAACGTCGCGGGCCGCTGGGCGTCCCGCGACACACATCTCGGGGGCCGCCACATCCGCCGCGGCGACCTGCTGGTGCTCGGCATCGGCGCCGCCAACGCCGACCCGCAGGTGCATATCGACAGCACGGCACTGACCGGCGGGAACAACGCGTTCTTCTCGTTCGGCCACGGCGAGCACCGCTGCCCGTTCCCGGCGCAGGAGATGGCCGAGGTCATCGCGCGTACGGGCATCGAGGTGCTCCTGGACCGGCTGCCCGACATCGATCTCTCGGTCCCGGCCGACGCGCTGGAGCGGCGCCCGTCGCCATGGCTGCGCGGACTGTCGGTGCTACCGGTGCGCTTCACCCCGACCCCTTCCCTCGGAACACCCGCTCTCGGAGGCCCCAGATGACGACCTGCCCGCACGCCGCTGCCGCAGGCGACACCATCACTCTGGACCCGTTAGTCGCCGATCTGGACGCCGAGAGCGCCGTGCTGCGCGCGGCGGGCCCGCTCGCGCGGGTGGCACTGCCGGGCGGGGTAGCCTGCTACGCGGTGACCCACCACGCCGCGGCCCGCCAACTCCTCACCGACGCGCGGCTGGTGAAGGACATCAAGGTGTGGGGCGCGTGGCAGCGCGGCGAGATACCCCTGGACTGGCCGCTGATCGGTCTGGCCAACCCGGGCCGCTCCATGCTGACCGTCGACGGCGCGGAGCACCGGCGGCTGCGCACTCTGGTCGCGCAGGCGCTGACCGTGCGCCGGGTGGAGCGCCTGCGCGCCGGTATCGAGCAGCTCACCACCGGCATGCTGGACGGCCTGGCGGCGCGCCCCGCAGGTGAAGTGGTAGACCTGAAGGCGGAGTTCGCGTACCCCCTCCCGATGAATGTCGTCGGTGAGCTGATGGGCGTGGAGGCGGCCGACCACCCCCGCCTCAAGGCCCTCTTCGACACGTTCTTCTCGACGCAGACGCCTCCGGAGGAGGTCCCGCAGATGATGGCGGACCTCGGGGAGCTGTTCACCCGGGTCGTCGACGCCAAGCGGGCGGACCCCGGTGACGACCTCACCAGCGCGCTGATCGCCGCCTCCGAGGACGGCGACCACCTCACCGACGAGGAGATCCGCAACACCCTCCAGCTGATGATCGCGGCGGGCCACGAGACGACGATCAGCCTGATCGTCAACGCGGTGGTCGCCCTCCAGACCCACCCCGAGCAGCGCGAGCTCGTACTGTCCGGCGAGGTCCCGTGGGAGAACGTGATCGAGGAGACCCTGCGCTGGTCCACTCCGACCTCACACGTCCTCTTCCGCTTCGCCACGGAGGACATCGCGGTCGGGGACTCGGGTGCGGTGCTGCCGGCGGGGGAAGCGCTGATCGTCTCCTTCGGGGCGATCGGCCGTGACGAGGGGCAGCACGGTCCGACGGCGGGCGACTTCGACGTCACCCGCACGCCGAACCGCCACATCTCCTTCGGCCACGGCCCGCACGTCTGCCCCGGCGCGGCGCTGTCCCGCCTGGAGGCGGGGGTGGCGCTGCCCGCGCTGTACGCGCGCTTCCCCGGCCTTGAGCTGGCGATCCCCGCGGCGGAGCTCCGCAACAAGCCGGTGGTGACGCAGAACGACCTCTACGAGCTCCCGGTGCGGCTGGGGTAGCCGCTGCGCGGGGCTCCTGCGGCGAGTAGGGGCACAGCCCGCCGCAGGCGCCCTCCACATCTCAACCGCCGGACACGCCGCTCCCACCCCACCGCGTAGCGACTACGCTCCAACCGTGGCTGAGATCCAGATTCCCGCTGACATCAAGCCCGCCGACGGACGATTCGGCGCGGGCCCCTCCAAGGTGCGTACGGAGGCGCTGGACGCCCTGGCCGCCACCGGCACCTCACTCCTCGGAACGTCCCACCGCCAGGCCCCGGTCAAGAACCTGGTCGGCGCGGTGCGCGACGGCGTACGTGACCTCTTCCAGCTCCCCGAGGGCTACGAGGTGATCCTGGGCAACGGCGGCTCCACCGCCTTCTGGGACATCGCGACCCACGGTCTGATCGAGAACAAGTCGCAGCACCTCACCTTCGGCGAGTTCTCCTCGAAGTTCGCGAAGGCCGCCAAGCTCGCACCGTGGCTGGCCGCCCCGACCGTCCTGTCCTCCGCCCCGGGCACGCACCCGGACCCGGTGGCCGAGGAGGGCGTGGACGTCTACGCGTTCACCCACAACGAGACCTCCACCGGCGTCGCGGCCCCGATCAAGCGCGTCCCCGGCGCCGACACCGGCTCCCTCGTCCTGGTGGACGCCACCTCCGGCGCGGGCGGCCTCCCGGTCGACATCACCGAGACCGACGTCTACTACTTCGCCCCGCAGAAGTCCTTCGCCTCCGACGGCGGCCTGTGGATCGCGGCGTTCTCCCCGGCGGCCCTGGAGCGCGCGGCGAGCATCCACGCCTCCGGCCGGCACATCCCGGAGTTCTTCAGCCTGCCCACGGCGATCGACAACTCGCTGAAGAACCAGACGTACAACACGCCCGCCCTGTCGACCCTCTTCCTGCTCAACGAGCAACTGAAGTGGCTCAACGGCCAGGGTGGCCTCGACTGGGCGGTCGAGCGCACGGCGACATCCGCGCGCAACCTGTACGGCTGGGCCGAGGAGTCGAAGCACGCGACGCCGTTCGTCGTCGACGCGGCCAAGCGCTCGCAGGTCATCGGCACGATCGACTTCACGGACGAGATCGACGCGTCCGCGGTCGCCAAGGTGCTGCGCGCGAACGGCATTGTGGACACCGAGCCGTACCGCAAGCTGGGCCGCAACCAGCTGCGCGTCGCGATGTTCCCGGCGATCGACCCGGCGGACGTCGAGGCGCTGACGGCTTGCATCGACTACGTGATCGGCGAGCTGTAGCCGGTAGGCGTACGCGGCGGGATGAACGGTCACGTACAGGACACACGTGGGCGCATCGGCCTACGATGATGCTCTCGACCCAAGCCCATCAGGAGGCCCGCAATGTCTGCAGCAGCAGTCGAGCACCCCTGCGACGGCGAGCCTGAGACCCCGCTCCAAACGGCCAACAGAATCATGGAGCAGAACCCCGGCTACCGCGTCGAGATCATCGGAGGCGTCATCACCGTGACCCCATCGGCGGACATCCCCCATTCGCGGGTGTTGACCAAGCTCATGATCCCGCTCATCGCAGCCGGTCTGGATGATGGGGAGACCGAGGTTCACCAGGCCATCAGCGTGTGGCTGCCGAGCGGTCCGATGGATTACGTCATTCCCGACCTGGCGATCGTCGACGCGGACATCGACGACCACATGGTCGAAGACGGCGGTGCCGACCCGGCCTGCTTCCGCCTCGTCCTGGAGGTCACCTCCAGCAACTACAACAACGACCTGCGCAACAAGGTCGTCGCCTACGCCGAGGCCAGGATCCCGGTCTATGTGATCGTCGACCGCAAGCACCAGCGTGTCCACGTCCTGACCGAGCCCGACGGGACCGAGTACGTCAGTCACCGCGTCTACGCCCCGGGGCAGCAGGCCCCTCTCCCCGACTCCATCGGCGCCAAGGTCACCCTCGACGTGGAGGCGCTGCTCAAGGCCGGGGCACGCAAGCCGCGCACCGACGCCTGAGCAACGCGCTCCCTCACCGGCTCAGCCGCTGAAACCGCCGCACCACAAGCGGCAGGAACACCGCCGTGATCACCACCGGCCACACCACCGCCATCAGCGGCGCGTTCTCCTGGATCCAGCTGCCGTCGCTCGCCACCGGGTTGCCGAACAGATCGCGGGTCGCCGCAGCCGTCGAGGAGATCGGGTTCCAGGCGGCGACCGTGCCCAGCCAGTCCGGCATCGTCGACGGCCGCACGAAGACGCTGGACGCCGTCCGGCATCCGGCATCCGGCATCCGGGCTCACGACGCGCCCTAGTTCCGCCGCGTCATCCGCCTCAGCCCCAGGAACAGCACGGCCACCACCGCGAATCCACCGAGCCCGAGCACGACCTTACTGTCCGAACTGTCCGAGCCACCGCCCCCGGCCGCCGAACCACCTTCTTCAGAAGGCGACTTGGACCCGGAGTCCGCGTTCCCGCCGCCGCCCTCCGGCTCCTTCACCTCAACCTTGCGCACGTCGCTCCCGACGCCCTCAGAGCCGAACATCAGCGCCGATCCGTCCACGGTGTACGTCACCGACTCGGCCTGCCCCTGGAACGGCGCGCCGACCGAACTGTCCTCACCCAGGCGCCCGTTCTTCCACGCGTACTGACGCGCGCTGAAGTACGAGCGCAGCACCAGCCGGGTGCCGTCCGGCGAGAACGCCCCGTCCGTCACCCACGGCACCTCACCGACCCGCCGGAATGTGTTCGTACCACCGACGGACAGCTGCGCCGGGCCCTCGTAGAGCCCACCGCCGTCCTCGTTCTTGCTGGCGATGTAGACCCGCCCGGTCTTCGGGTGCACCATCAGCGCCTCCGCGTCACGTGCCCCGTCCGCGTACTTCACCGTGAACTGGGCCGCGTCGACCGTCGCGTCCTTCAGCTGCTTCGGCTCCGGGAAGCGGTAGATCCACACATGGCTCCAGCTCCCGTTGAGGTTGTCGCCGATGTCGCCGACGTACACATTCCCGTCGGACCCCACCGAGATCGCCTCCATGTCGCGGGGCGCCCCCACCCCGCGCATGGTGATCGTCGCGACGGTCTCCCCGGTCTTGGAGTCGATCCCGTAGATGTACGGCTTGTCCTGGTCGTTGTGGGTCCAGTACACGCCGGGGTGCGCGCGGCTGGCCGCCAGCCCGCTGGACTCGGTGATCCGTGGATCCTTGATCGTGAAGTCGCCGTCGTCGGCGACGGCCGTACCGGCCCCGGACAGGACGAGGGCGGCGAGGGCGGCGGCACCGGGCACGACGTACAAGAGCGAACGCATGACCCAAGTGTCGAGCATCACGTCGCAGGTCACCGCAGCGATCCGCGACAATGACGCGATGCGCTTCCTGTTCGTCGGCGACTCCATGACCATCGGGCGCGCCGGCGACTTCACGTGGCGCTTTCGCATGTGGCAGCACCTGGCGGCGTCCTTCGGCGGCCCGTTCCGCATCGTCGGCCCCCGCACCGAGGTGTACGACACCTTCGCGGACGCCCCGGTGTCCCGCGCCTACGGCGATTCCGCGTTCCCGCCCAAGGCCCACAGGCACCTGGCGGGCTGGGGCGAGGGGTGGCTGCACATGGCGCCACTGATCCGCGAGACGGTGACCGCCACCCGGCCGGACGTCCTGCTCGTCTCGCTCGGCCTGATCGACCTCGGCTTCTACACGGACGCCGCCCAAACAGCCCGCAACGCGCGGCACTTCATCGCGGAGGCCCGCGCGGCGAACCCGCACATCCGTGCGGTGCTCCTGCCGGTCATACCCAATATCCGCGCCGAGACCGACCCCGACTTCGCCGCCGAGTGCGACCACTTCAACGAGCTGCTGGCGAAGGCGGTCGCGGACCTCGACACCGCCGCCTCGCCCGTACTCCTGGCCTCTCACCCGACGGCGTACGACATCCACACCGACACCTACGACGGCACGCACCCGGGCCCGACCGGCGAGCACAAACTCGCGGCGGCTTTCGCGGACGCGATGCACCAGGCGTGGGAAGTCGGCGCGCGGTACGAGTCGGCGGGGGCCCTGGTGCGGGGCCCCCGCTGACTCGCTCCTACTCGGGGACGACGGCCAGCGCCTCGACCTCGATGAGGTACTCGGGCTGGGCCGGCGCCCCGGGCCGACCGTTCAAGCGCCGCGCCCAAGGAAACAGCGGCGGCCCCGCGTGGACCTGGTGATGTCCGGCCTAGCTGATCACCACGCGAAGGCTTCGGGAGACGGCCCCGGCCCCGGGAAGATCTCGTCCAGTCCGGTCAGCACCTCTTCCGGCAGTTCCAGCTCCAACGCGCGCAGCGCGCTCTCCAGTTGCTCGCCCGTGCGCGGGCCGACGATGGGGCCGGTGACCCCGGGACGCGTGAGCAGCCAGGCCAGTGCCGTCTCGCCGGGCTCCAGGCCGTGCTTGTCCAGCAGGTCCTCGTACGCCTGCACCTGCGCCCGCACGGAGGAGCTTGCCAGGGCCTCCGCCGAACGCCCAGAGGCTCGCCGCCCGCCCTCGACCTCCTTCTTGATGACGCCGCCCAGCAGCCCGCCGTGCAGCGGGGACCACGGGATGACACCGAGCCCGTACTCCTGGGCGGCCGGGATGACCTCCATCTCGGCGCGCCGCTCGGCGAGGTTGTACAGGCACTGCTCGCTCACCAGGCCGACCGAGCCGCGCCGGGCGGCGGTCTCGTTGGCCTGGGCGATCTTGTAGCCGGCGAAGTTCGACGACCCCGCGTAGAGGATCTTGCCCTGCTGGATCAGGACGTCGATCGCCTGCCAGATTTCCTCGAAGGGCGTGTTCCGGTCGATGTGGTGGAACTGGTACACGTCGATGTAGTCCGTCTGGAGCCGCTTGAGGCTGGCCTCGACGGCCCGGCGGATGTTCAGGGCGGACAGGAGGTCGTGGTTGGGCCAGGGGTCGCCCGCCGCCATGTTCCCGTACATCTTGGTGGCCAGCACCGTCTTGTCCCGGCGCCCGTCGCCCTTGGCGAACCAGCTGCCGATGATCTCCTCGGTCCGGCCCTTGTTCTCACCCCATCCGTAGACATTGGCCGTGTCTACGAAGTTCAGACCCGCGCCGAGCGCGGAATCCAGGATCGTGTGACTGGTGGGTTCGTCTGTCTGCGGACCGAAGTTCATCGTGCCGAGGACAAGTCGGCTGACCTTGAGTCCGGTGCGTCCGAGCTGCGTGTACTCCATGAGCCCCAAGCCAACTCCTTCGAGTCCGCTCAAGGCAAGGCGCCGCGTGGCAGTCCAAGCGCTTTCGGCCCAGGGGAGCACGCTCACGCTGCCTCATGGCCGAGGAGGTGCTGGTGTCACTGGAGGAGATCTTCCCGGGTCCCGGCCGTCCCCCCGAGGCGTTCGCCTGGTAGGACGGCTCGCCGGCCGCGCCACGCGTGGTGGCGGCCCCGGCCGGTCAGCCGCCGACCGCGGCCGCCACCGCGACGACGACGAAGAGCAGTACGAGCACACCGGCCATGACCTGGTTTCTGATTTTCGGGTCCACCCGTCGAGCCTAACGGCCTCGGTCAGTGCCCCAGCGCCCAGGCCGCCACCGTCTCGTACCGGGGCGCCCCGCCGCGCACCCCGGCGACCGGCAGGTTGCCGCGTACGAGCGCCAGCTCCCCCGCCGTCCACCCGGCGCCCTCGAACCCGGCCAGGGCCTCGACGTACGGCCGCAGGTCGGTCTCCCCCGTCCGGCTGCGGGCGAGCGTCAGATGCGCCCGGTACGCGCGGTGCTCCTCCATCGTCACGCCGGCCCGCCGCGCCGCCGTGTCCGTGCGCTCCGCGAGGCGGCGCATCGGGTCGAGGCCGCCCGAGGCGCCGGCCCACAGCGCGCGCTGCCCGAAGTGGCCGCCGGAGTCGACGCGCAGCGGGAAGGGCTCGTGGCGGGCGGCGGCCCGGCCCAGGTGCTCCTTGATGCCGGGGAGCAGCGTGTCGTCCACCTCGCCGAGGAAGGCGAGGGTGAAGTGCCATCCGGCGCGGGCGGTCCAGCGCAGCTTCGTCCGCGCCGGGCAGGGTCTGCAAGTGGTCCACGGCCAGGCCGAGTTCGTCGGCGGCGCCGGGGGGCGGCAGTACTGCGGCGAAGAGTCTCATGCGCACAGTTCCGGGGGTCGGGCGCACAGGTTCGGGGGCACGCGTGGGGCCCGGACGCGGGTGCGTCCGGGCCCTGTCCCGCCGTGCGCATCGGTGTCAGGCCACCGTCGCGAGCTCCTTGGTGTGTACGCTCTCGCGCTGCACCACGTTCACGTGCTGGTGACCGCGCCGCAGGTCGATCTTCAGGCGCAGGCCGCCGAGCCTGGCCAGCACGATCGCGATGACCAGGCCCGCCGTCAGCGAGATCAGGCCGCCGGTGGCGAAGCCGACCCTGGCGCCGTAGGTGTCGGTGACCCAGCCGAGCAGCGGGGCGCCCACCGGCGTACCGCCGACGAAGACCATCATGTAGAGGCTCATCACACGGCCGCGCATGGCCGCGTCGGTCGCCATCTGAACGCTCGTATTGGCGGTGATGTTGACCGTCAGGCCGATCATGCCGATCGGCACGAGCAGCAGCGAGAACAGCCACAGCGACGTCGAGAGCGACGCGGCGATCTCCAGCAGGCCGAAGGCCATCGCGGCCGCCACCAGCATCCGCAGCCGCGAGGAGCGGCGGCGGGCGGAGAGCAGTGCGCCGGCCAGCGAACCGCCCGCCATCAGGATGTTGAAGAACGAGTACAGCCCTGCGCCGCCGTCGAAGACCCCGTCGGCGAAGGCACTGAGCCAGATCGGGAAGTTGAAGCCGAAGGTGCCGACGAAGCCGACCAGGGCGATCGGCCAGAGCAGGTCGGGGCGGCCCGCGACATAGCGCAGGCCCTCCCTGAGCTGGCCCTTGCCGCGCTGCACCCGTTCGACCTTGTGCAGCTCGCTCGTGCGCATCAGCAGCAGGCCGGCGATCGGGGCCAGGAACGACAGCCCGTTGAGCATGAACGACCAGCCGCTGCCGACGGTCGTGATGAGCACACCGGCGACGGCGGGGCCGATCAGCCGGGCGGACTGGAAGTTGGCCGAGTTGAGGCTGACGGCGTTGCGCAGCTGGTCGGGGCCGACCATCTCGGACACGAAGGACTGCCGGGCCGGGTTGTCGATGACGGTGACCATGCCGAGCAGGAACGCGATCAGGTAGACGTGCCAGACCTGGACGTGCCCGGTGAGCGTGAGGGTCGCGAGAGCGACACCGCACAGGCCGAGAGCGGCCTGGCTGAAGAGCAGCAGCAGGCGCTTGGGGTACCGGTCGGCGATGACACCGCCGTACAGGCCGAAGAGCAGCATGGGCAGGAACTGGAGGGCCGTGGTGATGCCGACGGCCGCCGCCGACCCGGTGAGGTCGAGGACCAGCCAGTCCTGGGTGATGCGCGACATCCACGTACCGGTGTTGGACACGACGGCGCCGGTGGCGAACAGCCGGTAGTTGCGGATCTTCAGGGACGAGAAGGTCCCGGTCCCTTTGGGCTTGGACGTGTGCTCGGACGATGACGATGTGGAATCCGGGTCGTGGTGGTTGTTCGGTGCGGGGGCGGAGTCTGCTCCGGATCCCGTACTCAAAGTTGGTTCGCCTCCTTGGCGGCGCGCGGGGTCGTATGCGGTCAGCGGGGTGCTGTCAGAGGTGCGCGAGCTTCTCCAGGACGGGGGCCGCAGCGCGCAGCTTCGCCCATTCGTCCTCGTCCAGACCGCTCGCGAGTGCGGCCAGCCAGGCGTTCCGCTTGCGGCGGCTCTCTTCGAGCATCGCCTCGGCGGTCTCGGTCTGGCTGACCACCTTCTGCCGGCGGTCGTCGGGGTGCGGCTCCAGCCTGACCAGCCCCTTGGCTTCGAGCAGCGCCACGATTCGGGTCATCGAAGGCGGCTGGACGTGCTCCTTGCGGGCCAGCTCACCGGGGGTGGCCGAGCCGCAGCGGGCCAAGGTGCCGAGGACCGACATTTCGGTCGGGCTCAGCGATTCGTCGACGCGCTGATGCTTCAGGCGTCGGCCCAGCCGCATGACGGCGGAGCGCAGGGAGTTCACGGCGGCAGCATTGCCATCGTGCGACAGGTCAGGCATGTTCGTTAGCTTAACTCATTACCCATGCTAAATACTACCCAGTTGCGGTGAGGCACGAATCATCACCCGTACGAGTGAGTTCGCTCCGAAAAGTGACGCCCCGCCGGGGCGCCTCCCGCGACCCTGTTCCTCATGGGATCGACAGTGCTCAGCCTGCGGATAGACGGCGAGTTGCTCGGCCGCCTCCGGGACCATGCCGCCAAACGCGGAATGAGCGTCCAGGACTATGTGGTCCGAACGCTCATTCGCGACGACTTCGACGAACGCTTCAAAACAGCGGTCGACGAGACGGAGAAGTTCTACGGTGCCGCCTGAGGTCTCCGTATCGGCCGACTGCCATGTCGGGCCGAGCGACGGCAACAGGTACCTGCTACGTCAGGCCCAGCGACGGCATCAGGTACCTGCTACGTCAAACCGAGTGCCGGCATCAGGTAGTAGAACGCGAACACCACCGATACGGCGTACATCGCCACCGGCACCTCACGCCCGCGCCCGGCCACCAGACGCAGCACGCAGAAGGCGACAAAGCCGATGCCGATGCCGTTCGTGATCGAGTACGTGAACGGCATCATCACCATCGTCAGGAACGCCGGGATCGCGACCGTGTGATCGTCCCAGTCGATCGCGCGGATCGAGCCGGACAGGATCAGGAAGCCCACCGCGACCAGCGCCGGGGTGGCCGCCTGCGACGGGACCATGGTGACCAGGGGCGTCAGGAAGAGGCCTACGGCGAACAGGCCACCGGTGACGACGTTCGCGAGGCCGGTGCGCGCGCCCTCGCCCACACCGGCGGTGGACTCCACGAAGCAGGTGGTCGCGGAGCTGGAGGTCGCGCCGCCCGCGGCGACGGCGATGCCGTCGACGAACAGCACCCTGCTGACGCCCGGCAGGTTGCCCTTCTCGTCCAGCAGCTTCGCCTCGTCACTGACACCGAGGATCGTGCCCATCGCGTCGAAGAAGCTGGACAGCAGCACGGTGAAGACGAAGAGGACGCCGGTCAGCGGGCCGACCTTCTCGAAGCCGCCGAACAGGCTGACCTCACCGACCAGACCGAAGTCCGGACTGGCCACCGGGTTGCCGGGCCACTTGGGGGTGGTCAGCCCCCAGGACCCGATGTCCGCGACCGCGTTGACGATCAGCGCGAGCACGGTCATCAGCACGATGGAGATGAGGATCGCGCCGGGCACCTTGCGCACCAGCAGCGCGAGTGTGAGCAGCGTGCCGAGGACGAAGACGAGGACCGGCCAGCCGTCGAGGTGGCCGTCGCCGCCGAGCTGGAGCGGGACGGTGGTGTGCGCGGCGTCCGGGATGCGCGAGACGAAGCCCGAGTCGACCAGGCCGATCAGCATGATGAACAGGCCGATACCGATCGCGATGCCCTTGCGCAGGCTGAGCGGCACCGCTCTCATCACGCGCTCGCGCAGTCCGGTCGCGACGAGCAGCATCACGACGAAGCCGGCCAGGACGACCATGCCCATCGCGTCGGGCCAGCTCATCCGGGGTGCGAGCTGGAGCGCGACGACGGTGTTGACGCCGAGGCCGGCGGCGAGGGCGATCGGCACGTTGCCGATGACGCCCATCAGCAGCGTGGAGAAGGCCGCGGTCAGCACGGTGGCGGTGACCAGCTGGCCGCTGTCGAGCTGGTGCCCGTACATGTCCTTCGCGCTGCCCAGGATGATCGGGTTCAGCACGATGATGTACGCCATCGCGAAGAAGGTCGCCAGACCGCCGCGGATCTCACGCGGGACGGTGGAGCCCCGCTCGCTGATCTTGAAGTAGCGGTCGAGACCGCCGGACGGCTCCGGAGGAGACGGCGGCTGCTTGGCGTCGACCGGAGCCGTGGCCGAGGGGGACATGCGTGACCTCATGCGGGGAGAAGGGGAACACAGGGGATGCGGAGCCGTCCTGAATGCATCCTCTTGGATGTTCTGACGAACAAAACCAGTCAGGCGCAAGCAGTTTTAGTATGAATACATAAGGCGAAGATCGCTATCTCCGCGCGTAGACCCATGGGCCACCTGGCCCGAGAGGCCGCGCGGAGGCGCCGCCTACACTGTCCCCATGGCGAAGTGGACCCCCAAGCACGAGGCACCCGAGGCCCTTGAGGGGCCCGTTGTCAGCACCGTCGTCGGCGGGACGATCCTCTGGTTCGCCCTTTTCCTGGTGCAGCTGCCGTTCTATGGCTGGTTCGACGACCGCGGGTGGACCTGGTGGGTGTGGTGCTGCCTGGCCGGGGCCGGGCTCGGGTTGATCGGGATCTGGTACGTCCGGGGGCGCGAGGCGGCGCTGCGGAGGGCCGCCGAAGCGGATGCTGAGGCTGAGGCGCTTCCGGACGCGTAGGGCGGTGCGGATGCGGTGCCTGCGGCACTGTCCCCTACCCGCCCCTTCCCGTAACTGGGGCTCCGCCCCAGACCCCGGTCCTCAAACGCCGGACGGGCTGAAATGTGGGGTAGGGGCAGGCGCCGCAGGCAACCCGCCCCCGCACGCACCCCCCGTACAACCACCGGACGGCCCCCCTCATAGCGCGGGCCGATCTTCCGCACCGCAGCCCCCCAATCCACCCCACTCGACGGGTAGACCCGTACATCCCGCCGTACCGTCGAACCCATGGACCAGCGGGCGAAGACCGACACGGACAGCGGCGGGGCCACCGAACCCCTGATCGACGCGGGCACCGAGCTCGACCCCGTTCACCCCGCGTCCCTGCCCCCCTCCGCCCACCACCGCCCACCACCGCCGGCCGCGCCGGGCGGGCTGACCAGCGCCGAGGTCGCCGAGCGGATCGCCCGGGGCGAGGTCAACGACGTGCCGGTGCGCAGCTCGCGCAGCATCACCGAAATCGTCCGGGCCAACGTCTTCACCCGCTTCAACGCGATCATCGGCGTGCTCTGGGTGATCATGCTCTTCGTCGCGCCGATCCAGGACAGCCTCTTCGGCTTCGTGATCGTCGCCAACACCGGCATCGGCATCGTCCAGGAGCTGCGCGCCAAGAAGACCCTCGACGGGCTCGCGGTCATGGGCGAGGCCAAGCCGACCGTCCGCCGCGACGGCGTGGCCGCCCGGATCTCCACCTCGGAGATCGTCCTGGGCGACCTCATCGAGCTGGGCCCCGGCGACAAGGTCGTCGTGGACGGCGAGGTGATCGAGGTCGACGGCCTGGAGGTCGACGAGTCGCTCCTCACCGGCGAGGCAGACCCCGTGCTCAAGCAGCCCGGCGACCAGATGATGTCGGGCAGCTTCATCGTCGCGGGCGGCGGCGCGTTCACTGCCACCAGGGTCGGCCGCGAGGCCTACGCCACGCAGCTAGCCGAGGAGGCGTCCCGCTTCACGCTCGTCCACTCCGAGCTGCGCAGCGGTATCAACACCATCCTCAAGTACGTCATGTGGCTGATGATCCCGACCTCGATCGGCTTGATCATCAGCCAGTTGGTCGTCAAGGACAACGACTTCAAGAACTCCATCGCGCGGACCGTTGGCGGTATCGTGCCGATGATCCCCGAGGGGCTCGTGCTGCTCACCTCGGTCGCCTTCGCCGTCGGCGTGATCCGGCTCGGCCGCAAGCAGTGCCTCGTGCAGGAGCTGCCCGCGATCGAGGGCCTCGCGCGCGTGGACGTCGTATGCCTCGACAAGACGGGCACCCTCACCGAGGGCGGCATGGACGTCACCGAGGTGCGGATGCTGGAGGGATCCGGCGTGCGGGAGGGTTACGTACACACCGTACTCGGGGCCCTCGGCACGTCCGATACGCGGCCGAACGCGAGCCTCCGGGCGATCAAGGACGCCTACCCGGACGACGCGGAGTGGCGCTGCACCGATTCGCTGCCCTTCTCCTCCGCCCGCAAGTACAGCGGCGCGAGCTTCGAAGAGCCCGAGGGCGGGGCCAGCACCTGGCTGCTCGGCGCACCCGACGTACTGCTGCCCGAAGGCGACCCGGTGCTCGACCAGATCGAGCAGCTCAATCGGCAGGGCCTGCGTGTCCTGCTCCTCACCCGCGCCACGAAGGCGCTCGACGACCCGGACATGACGGACGGCACGCGCGCCACCGCCCTGGTCGTCCTTGAGCAGCGGCTGCGCCCCGACGCCGCCGACACCCTGCGGTACTTCGCCGACCAGAACGTCATCACCAAGGTCATCTCCGGCGACAACGCGGTCTCGGTGGGCGCGGTGGCCGCCAAGCTCGATCTGCCGGGCGCCGAGAACACCGTCGACGCCCGTACGCTGCCCACCGACCGGGCCGAGATGGCCGAGGCGCTGGAGGGCAGCTCGGTGTTCGGCCGGGTCACCCCGCAGCAGAAGCGCGACATGGTCGCGGCCCTCCAGTCCAAGGGCCACACGGTCGCGATGACGGGCGACGGCGTCAACGACGTACTGGCGCTCAAGGACGCCGACATCGGGGTCGCGATGGGCGCGGGCTCGGAGGCGACACGGGCCGTGGCACAGATCGTGCTGCTCAACAACAGCTTCGCGACGCTGCCTTCGGTGGTCGCGGAGGGCCGCCGGGTCATCGGCAACATCACCCGGGTCGCCACCCTCTTCCTGACGAAGACGGTGTACTCGGTGCTGCTGGCGATCCTGGTGGTCTGCTCCCAGGTGGAGTACCCGTTCCTGCCGCGGCACCTGACGCTGCTGTCGACGCTGACGATCGGCGTCCCGGCGTTCTTCCTCGCGCTGGCCCCCAACACGGAGCGCGCGCAGCCGCACTTCGTGCGCAGGGTGATGCGGTACGCGATCCCGAGCGGCATCATCGCGGCGACCGCGACGTTCTGCACGTACCTGCTGGCCCGCTCGCACTACTCGGGCCCGGACGCGCTGGCCGCGGAAACGAGCGCGGCGACGCTCGCGCTCTTCCTGGTCTCCATCTGGGTCCTGTCGATCATCGCCCGCCCGTACACGTGGTGGCGCGTCGGGCTGGTCGCCGCGATGAGCCTGGGCTTCCTGATCGTGCTGGTCGTGCCGTGGCTGCAGGATTTCTTCGCGCTGAAGCTGGTGGGCACGACGATGCCGTGGGCGGCCGTGGGCATCGCGGCGGTGGCGGCGGCCGGCCTGGAGCTGGTGTGGCGCTGGGTCGGCCGCCGCTTTCCCGCGTAGCGGGGGTGTTGCTGTGGTGACTTGCTGTCCCGCGTGGCGGGGGTGTTGCTGTGGTGACCGGCTCGGCTAGCGCACGTCGAGGTAGTCGCCGGCGGCGGCGATCGGGCTCGCCGTGGACGTACCCGTGAAGTTCCAGCGCCAGTAGCCGTCCTTGACGGCCGTGACGGTGGTCGACAGGTTGCCGGAGGCGTTCGTGTTCACCGTCTTGACATTGGAGTACGTGCTGCTGCCGGCGGGGCGGAACTGGAGCTGCACCGGCTGGGCGCCGTAACCGGCGTACGTGAGGGTGTCCCAGTTGGCGCGGGCCAGCTTGCCCGTGACCGTGATCGGCTTGTTCTTCGTCACGGGCTCCGGGGCGGCGTTGGCCGTCAGCGTGGAGGCGCGCAGGATCTTGGTGGTGCCCGCGACGTTCTTGGCGACGTGGTCGCCGTCGGCGCCGACGGCGTAGACCCACAGCTTCCAGGTGCCCGCCGTGTTGTTGTACATGGCCGCCGGGTCGACCACGATGGTGTACTTGCAGGTCGTCGTGGTGGCGTTGACCTCGGTGCAGGTCCCGGTCGGGCTGTTCGGCAGGAAGATGCCGAGCGCGTTGTTCGCGGCGTCGGCGCCGGGGCCGTTCCAGAGGAACGAGTGGGTCTCGTACATCCCCTCCGGGTCGGTGGCCGTCACCTCCGCGGTGATGGTCTTGCGCGCGGTGGTGCCGAGCGCGAGGCTCTTGCCGCCGTTGATGACCACCTTCGTGATCCTGGTGTCGCCCTCCGAGGTGTCGCCGTCAAGCGGGGCCTGGGCGGTGAGGGCCGCTGCCTTCGCCTTCGGCGCTTCGTCGGCCTGCGCGGCCGGAACAGCGAGGGCGGTCAGAGCCAGGGCGCCGGTTACGGCGGCCACAGTGGCACGTATGCGCAATGTATTTCCCCACATGGAAGCGATCCCGCCGCGTTCCCCCCGGCAGGATCTTGAAATGTTGACCAAAGTATATGGAGGATGTGGAGGATCAGTAAACAGAATTCTTGGGCCGGATCCTCAGTCGAACCAGCGGTCCTGTTCCATCTCGTCCGTACGCGAGGAGTCCTCCAGCAGCGCGGCCACCTCGAAGCGGCGCGGCCACTGCCCCGCCGACCAGGCCAGACCGGCCGCCACGCCCTCCAGAGTGGCGGCGTGGACCACCCCGTCCGGGGTGCGGCGCCAGTCCAACTCGACGCCACCGGCGAGCAGTTCCTCGTGTTCGAGATACGTCGCCGGGGTGCCCGCGCCAAGCAGCGTGCGCACCGCTTCGGGTACCTCGCGCACCGTGCCCCGCGAAGTCACCGCCGCGTCCGTCGACTCGCTCAGCCTGCGCACCTGGAACAGCTCGGCCAGGTCGGCCGCGCGGGACGGGGCCACCGGGAGCAGTGCCAGGCCCGAGGTCAGCGGCAGCAGGTCGGGGGCGTCGGCGACCACCGCGTCCGCCGCGTCGACCACCCGCAGCTCGCCGTCCACGACGGCACGCAGCTCGTCCGGGAGGGTGACCTGGTCGGGGTCGAGGTCGGCCAGGGCGCCGTACAGGGCGTGCAGTTGGCGCGGAGTGACCGTGCGGGCCGGGTCCGCGAGACGGCCCAGGAGCTCGGCCGCGCCGCCGGGCTCGTCGAGCAGGGCGGCGACGGTGGTCCGTACGCCGAGGGCCCGCAGGACCTGCTCGTCGTCGAAGCCGGTCGCGTCCGCCGGGGTGTACAGCCCGTCGAGCAGCGGATCGCTGCCCGCCGCGCGCAGGCCCGCCGGGCGGCGCCCGCCCAGGACCGGATGGTCGCGCAACCACCAGGCGGTGTACGGGCGTACGGTCCGCGTCGTCCCGTCCGGCAGCAGGACGCGCACCGGCTGGGTCAGCGCGTCGCGCAGCGGCGGCTTCGCGAGCAGCGCCAGGGCCTGCGGCCAGGCGTCGTCGTCGACCATGTCCAGATCCCGCACGGCGACGAGCTCGGTGACGACCGGCGGCACGGACGTCTCGGGCAGCTGGTCGACAACGTCCTCGCACCACACGTCGACGGCGTCCAGCAGACCCGCGTCGTCGGGCTCGGCGAAGTCGCCGTGGCGCGGCTCGAACTCGTCGGGGTCGAGGACGACGTCCGTGGTGCGTACGAGCGCGAAAGTCGCCAGGACGCCACAGGCGGTCAGCGGCTGCTCGCCCCAGCGTTCGGCGAGCTCGGTGTCGCACAGGGCCAGCTCGCCCTGGCGCGTGATGGCGGCGAACGGGCTGCCCGGGAGCACGAGTTCACCGGCGGGCGACAGCTCGCCGTCCTCGTCGGGGAGGGCCAGCGCGCCCAACCACGGCTCGTCGCCGGGGGCGAGGTTGGCGTCCCGTACGAGCGCGAGCACGGTCTCGGCCAGCTCCTCCGCGTCCGGGGCGTCCTCGTCCCACACCGCGTGGTCGTCGTCCAGCGAGGCGGCCACGGCGGCCCGCACCTGCGGGGTCGTCAGGACGGCGCGCGGGGTCGCGGGCAGCGCGCCGAGCTTCTCCAGGAGCGGGTGGGCGGCGTCCGGGTGGGCCACCTTCAGGCCGAGGCGGCCGAGCTGCTCGGCGCCCGCCGTGCGGCCCTCGTCCGCGCCGGAGCCGGGCAGCGGGAGCAGGACCTGGCGGGGGCCCATCACCGTACGGCCGCTGACGAGCGGTACCGGCAGCCCGGACAGATGGTCCGGGTCGACGCCGGCCAGGGACTCGTACAGCCGCCGCCACCAGGACGGTTCGCGCTCGGCGCCCGCGATGCGCTCGATGGCGTCACCCAGCGGCAGCCGACCGACGCCGAGGGTGCGCAGCTCGGCGCGGCGCTCAAGGCCGGCGGGCAGCAGCGTCGGCAGAACCTCGGCCATCACGCGCACGGTGTCGGCGCCCGCGCCCACCAGGACCTCCGCCTCGAACGGGCGCAGCGCGGCGAGTTCGTCGGACGGTGCGGCCGGGGCCAGGAACGCGACGCGCGGCAGCCGGTCGATGACGGCGGCCCGCAGCGCGCCGTCCAGCTCGCCCTTGCCGAGCGGGCCCGGGACGAGGTCGACGGTACCGACGGACACGGGCTGCCAGGCGGCGAGCAGTTCGGCGTACGCGTCGGCCGCGCGCTGGACGAGGAAGTCGGTCAGCGGGCCCGGCGCTGGGTGGCGGCGGGCGGTGTCCAGCGGCAGGGAAGCGATCAACAGGGCCGGTACGCCGAGGGGTTCGTCGGTGGGGGTCGGCGCGTGCACGACGGGCGCGGTACGGGGGCGCTCCGGTGAGCCTTCGCCGTCCACCGGGACGGCCCAGGTGACCGACCAGTGGGGGCGCAGGCGCTCCTCGACGGGCCGGTCCGCCAGCAGGGCGGCCTCCAGGGGCCCGGTGCGGGTGACGGTGCGCCAGCGCGTGATGCGGGCCGTTTCCCGGCCGCCTGAGTCCTCGATGTGGACGTACGCGTCCGGGGTGGACCGGGTCAACGTCCTGGTGCCTTCAGGTGTTTCGACCACCACGTCGGCGAGGCCGGGCAGGGTCAGGAGCAGGGCGTCGTCGATGCCGCCCAGGAGGCGCTCGGCAAGGTCGACGGCCGCGCCGTCGCGCAGCGGCAGGACCACGACGGTGTCGTACCCGTCGGGAGCGGTGCCCTCGGCGGGCAGCGGCAGCCGCAGCAGGGGTACGTGGCCATCGCGGCGCCGCAGCTCGTCGGCGAGACCGTTGCCCGCGGCGAGGGCCGCTTCCTGGGCCAACTCGCGGGCCTCGGCCAGGGACCAGCGGACGCCGCCGTGCAGCCCGAGGACGGCGGGCTCGTCGCTGACGGCCAGCACCGCGGCGAACCCGACGCCGAAGCGGCCGACCGAAGCGCCGTTGGTGTCCTCGCGCTTCGCGGACGCGCGCAGGGTGCTGAGGGACTCCACGCCGATCGCGTCGAGGGGTGCGCCGGTGTTGGCCGCGGCGAGGATCGCCGGGTCGTCGGCGGTGGCGGGGCGCAGGGTGAGCCGGAGGCGGCCGGTGACGCCGGCGCGGGCCGCGGCGTCGGCGGCGTTCTGGGCCAACTCGACGACGAGGCGGTCGCGGTAGCCGCCGAGGGCGAGGTCCTCCTCGGCGTTGGCGTCCTCACGGAAGCGGGCGGGGCTGGCGCTCCACGCGTCGAGTACCCCGCGTCGCAGCCGTGCCGTGCCGAAGGGGTCGGCTTCGTCGGTCGCCCTGACGCTCACGCTTGTCTCCGCTTCTGCTGCCGGTTCACGATGTGCGGCCCGAACGTATCGCGCGGGGCGGGGGTAGGGGGACGGGTGCGGGCGGGGGCGGGTTGCCTGCGGCGCTTTCCTCTACCCGCCCCTTCCCTGCTGTGACACTTCGCGGCTGCCGGCCGCGTGGCGGCTCCACCCCGGCCCCCGGCCCTCAAACGCCGGCAACTTCAGCCCGTCCGGCGGATTGAGGACACGCCCGCAGGGCGTCCGGGAAGCTGAGGGCTCGCCCCCAGCTTCGGGAAGGGGCGGCTAGGGGAACAGCCCGCCGCAGGCGCACCCGCACCCCGCCCACCCTCAGGAGTGGCCCAGCTCCTCCGAAGGCGCGTCCAGGGTCTCGGACACCGAACCGCCCTCCGGGTCCGGGCGGAGCGTGAACGCGTCCGCCCCCATCGAGTCCAGCACATGCACCGGCCGCAGCGGCGTCGGCATGACCGCGGCCTCCGAGTGCCCCCCGCAGCCGTACGCCAGGGACACCACTCGCCCGTCGGCCGGCGAGAACTCGTTCGCGCACACCCCGAACGCCTGCCGCAACGACCCGGCCAGCGGCACCAGGAACGCGCACGACACACACGTCGCGGGCGCGGCCAGCGCCATCGGCGTCTTCGCGCCGTACGCCTCTTCCCAGCGGTCCGCCGCGATGTGCAGCCCGTAGCGCGAAAGGACCCGGGCGCGCCGCATGCCCAGCTCTTCGGCGACCGCCGCGATGGAGCCACGGGTCGGCACCAGCGGCAGTGTGGCGGGTGAGCCGCCCTCGACCTCGGCGTCCTCCGCCTCGACGAGCTCGGCCATCTCCTCGGAGACCGGCGAGTCCGGCGGCGGGGCGTCGTCGCCCGTGTAACCGGGCTCCAGGCGCAGATCCTCCGCCTCGGTGGGCAGTAGATCGCCGGGGCCCATGTCGCCGGGCCGCAGCCGCTCGCTCCATGGCACCCACTCGGGGGCGAGGAGGGAGTCGGTGCCGGGCAGCAGGACGGACTCATTGACGGTGACGAGCTTCGCGCGGGACGCACGGGCCACGGTCACCGCCCAGTGCCAGCCCCGGTATCCCGGTTCCTTCGCCCCGAAGATGTGGGTGACGACCCGGTCACCCTCCGCGAAGAAGGAGAGGTGCTCGCCCACCACACCGGGGAAGGCAGCCTCCTCGGCGGCCTCACGGGCGAGGTCTACCGCCTCGGCGCACAGGCGGTCAGGGGTTCGGCTTCGCGTCGTCGCAGCACTCACAGGTCTCGCTTCTCTCCTACGCCGTCTCACGGGTGCGCCAACGGATGCCCGTACGAGGTACGAGATACGAGGTGCGGGCTGCGGGCGGAGCGGACCGGTGGGCCGCGTCGACGTCCGCGCCCGACCTGTCTCGGTCTCGGGCGCACTTTCTGTCACCCATTCTGCGGGATGACGGAGAGGCGCGCGGCCGAGGACAACCGCCGGTGGCGCGCTACGCACGCTACCCCCTCCGCCGCCCCCCGCCCACACGCACGCCGCCTTTACCGGACTTCGGGCCCAGGAAAGCCCGCGAGTGCCCGGAATGCCCGGACGAAACAGCCGTCCGAACACCTCGCCGACAGCGCCACGAAAAACGAAACTCACCCAACCGTCGTACCCGGAACAGGCGATTTCGCGCCATTGCGCCGCTTGAGCGACTTCCCCGGCCCGACCCCGCCGGCGCGCATTCGGGGCAGTACGTCCGGCTCGCCGCATCCGGTGCGCCGTATTGCCGTTCATGCCGGGGGGCTTGGGGCACTATGACGGAGTGGTTGCCGTAAAGCGGTCCGACGGATCCGGTCCACTGCACCGAGCGGGCCGGTCGGTGGGTCGTGCCCTGCACCTGCCCTTCACCGGTACGGCGAAGGGGCTGCGCCGGGCCACCCACGCGCACGGCGCGGGCGAGTCGGGTCTCGGAAAACTGATCGAACTGCACGCCGTGAACGGCGCGGGCGACGTCATGATCACCATTGCCCTGGCGTCCACCGTCTTCTTCTCCGTACCCACGGACGAGGCACGCGGGCGCGTCGCGCTCTACCTCGCGGTCACCATGGCGCCCTTCGCTCTGCTCGCCCCGGTGATCGGCCCCCTCCTCGACCGCGTCCCGCACGGCCGCAGGGCGGCGATGGCCGGGGCGATGCTGGCGCGCGCGCTGCTCGCGCTTGCGATGTCGGGCGCGGTGGCGACGGGCGGCCTGGAGCTCTATCCGGCGGCGCTGGGCGTCCTGGTGTCGTCGAAGGCGTACGGCGTGGTGCGCAGCGCCGTCGTGCCACGCCTCCTGCCGCCACGGTTCTCCCTGGTGAAGGCCAATTCACGGGTGACCCTTGCCGGGCTGCTGGCGACGGGCGCGGCGGCGCCGGTCGGCATCGGGCTCCAGCAGCTCGGGCCCGCGTGGCCGCTGTACGGGGCGTTCGCCCTGTTCATAGTGGGCACGTTCCTGGCGTTCACCATGCCGCACAAGGTCGACTCGGCGAAGGGCGAGCGCAAGGCCATGCTCCTGGAGCACGGGCACGCGCCGCGCCGGCCCGGCCTGCGCACCGTGGGGCCCTCCGTCCTGCACGGCCTGCAGGCGAACGCGGCGCTGCGCGGCCTCTCCGGGTTCCTGATCTTCTTCCTGGCGTTCCTGCTGCGCCAGCATCCGCTGTCCGGGCAGAGCGCCGCCGTGTCCCTGGCGGTCGTCGGCGTCTCGGCGGGTGTGGGCAACGCCTGCGGCACGGCCATGGGCGCCGGGCTCAAGTCGCGCGGCCCTGAGCTGATCATCGCGACCGTGCTGGCGGTGACGCTGGGCGTGGCCGTCTGCGCGGCGTTGCTCTTCGGCGGGCTGATGGTGGCGGTCCTCGGCGCGACGGCGGGCCTGTGCCAGGCGCTGGCGAAGCTCTCGCTCGACGCGCTGATCCAGCGCGACGTGCCCGAGGAGGTGCGTACGTCCGCGTTCGCCAGGTCGGAGACGCTGCTCCAGATGGCCTGGGTGGTGGGCGGCTCGATCGGCATCGCACTGCCCCTCAACGGCGTCCTGGGCATGTCGGTCGCCGCGGGCCTGATCGCGACGGGCGCGGTGCTGTCCGTACCTGGGCTGCTGACCGCCGCCAGGCGTGGTCAGGAGCGGCCCCGCGTGGCGTGAGACGGCGGACGGCGCTCCGGAGTTGCGCGGGTGGGCCGGATTCGTACGCGCGGCGCGGCACGCCGCACCCCCGCGTCGCGCGAGCACGGCCGCCCGATAGCCTTCGGCCCATGACCGTTGCGCTTCTTTCCGGTAAGGGCCGCCGCACCGCCGCCGTCCTCGGTGCCGTTTCCGCCGGACTCCTTGTCCTGTCCGCTTGCGACAAGCCGACGCCGATCGCGACCGTGACGGTCGGCTCCGACTCGGTGAATACCGAGGCGAGCTGCTACAACGACGGCGACGCGATCAAGGAGTCCCTGCTCCAGGGCTGCTTGACCAAGAAGGCCGAGAAGACCATCAAGGTCGGCATGGACGACAAGGTCCGCTTCGGCGTCGACCCGGACATCGCCGACCACGGCTGGATGCTCTTCATCAACGGCCAGCCCGCCGAGCAGGAGCCGTACAAGAACAGCTACCGGACCATCCCGGGCAGCGCGTTCTTCACCCCGCAGCAGCAGACCCAGCCGGGCGCCCCGACGCCGCCGGCACCCAAGGACGCCCAGGTCAGCATCGTCGAGACGTCGGGCAAGAAGCTCACCGGCATCTGGCACTTCAAGCTGGAGAAGTCCTCCTGACCGGGAGCACCACCTGATGCGTGTACTTGTCGTGACCGCGGTCCCCGCCGAGCGGGACGCGGTCACGCGCGCGTGGGGCCCCGATTCGACCGCGACCGATTCCACGGGGCCCGATTCCACCGCGCCCGACGTGCCCCCGGCCGCTGTGCCCTCGACCGTCATCGCCTCGGCCGACGCGCCCTCGACCGTCATCGCCGGTGACGTCGTGCTCGATGTGATCGCCGCCGGTGTCGGGCCCGCGGCGGCTGCCGCCGGAGCCGCGACCGCGCTGGCGAAGCACCCGTACGCGCTGGTGATCTCCGCCGGTATCGGCGGCGGGTTCCCGGCCGTGGCGCCGCTCGGGTCCGTCGTGGTCGCCGACGCGATCGTGGCGGCCGACCTGGGCGCCGAGACCCCCGAGGGCTATGTCCCGGTGACCGGCCTCGGCTTCGGGACCGTGGAGCACCTGCCGCCCGCCGCGCTGGTACGGGCCGTGGCCGATGCCACCGGCGCGGTCACCGGCACGGTACTGACCGTCTCCACCGTGACCGGCTCCGCCGCCCGCACCGCCGAACTGCGCGCCAGGCACCCGCGCGCCGCCGTCGAGGCGATGGAGGGCTTCGGCGTCGCCGAGGCCGCCGCGTTGCACGGGGTGCCCGTCCTGGAGATCCGCGCGGTGTCCAACGCCGTGGGGCCGCGCGACCGGGCGGCCTGGCGCATCGGGCCCGCGCTGGCGGCGCTCACCACGGCATTCGGGAAGCTCGTGCCCGTACTCGAAGGTTGGGAACAACATGACTGACGCGCTGCAGATCGCCTACTCCCCCTGCCCGAACGACACCTTCGCCTTCCACGCCCTGGCCCACGGCCGGGTGCCCGGCGCGCCCGCGCTGGACGTGACCTTCGCGGACATCGACATCACCAACGGCATGGCGGAGCGCGGCGAGTTCGACGTGCTCAAGGTGTCGTACGCGGTGCTGCCGTGGGTCCTGGAGGAGTACGCGCTGCTGCCCTGCGGCGGGGCGCTCGGGCGCGGCTGCGGACCGCTGGTCCTGACGCGTGAGCCGGGCGTCGACCTCACCGGCAAGCGGGTCGCCGTGCCGAGCGAGCGCTCGACGGCGTATCTGCTCTTCCGTCTCTGGGCGGCGGAGGCGGTGCCCGGCGGGGTCGGCGAGATCGTCGTGATGCCCTTCCACGAGATCATGCCCGCGGTCCGCGACGGCAAGATCGACGCGGGCCTGGTCATCCACGAGGCGCGCTTCACGTACCAGGAGTACGGGCTGCACTCGCTCGCCGACATGGGCGAGCACTGGGAGGCCACGACCGGCCTGCCGATCCCGCTGGGCGCGATCATCGCCAAGCGCTCCCTGGGCGCGGAGCGCCTGCGGACCCTGGCCGATTCGGTGCGCACGTCGGTGCGGATGGCCTGGGAGGACCCGGAGGCGTCGCGCCCGTACGTCCTGGGACACGCCCAGGAGATGGACCCGGCGGTGGCGGACCAGCACATCGGGCTGTACGTGAACGAGTTCACCGCGAACCTCGGCGAGGACGGCTACGCGGCGGTGCGGGGCCTGCTGACACGGGCGGCCGCCGAGGGCCTGGTCCCGGCCCTCGGCCCCGACGCGCTGGCCTTCGTCTAAGGGCTCGCAGAGATTCAACGTGTTGCTTCCGGCGATTTGGCTCGTTGACGTGGTATGGGAATACCTCATGAGATTCGGGATCGACTCGCCTTGAAGTTCGGGGTGTTGTTCCCGCACCTGGACG
>NZ_JASITA010000044.1 GCF_030063415.1 Streptomyces sp. H27-C3
CCCGCAGCCGCCTGAACGTCCACCGAGACAAAGGCGGCCGACTCAGCATCCCCTGGACCAGGGAAAACGAGGCCATCTGCCATCAACTCGCCGCTCAGACAAGGCCGCACACTCCAAAATCCCAAATCGTCACAGCAGGAGGCGCAGTATGAAACCACCATCGGAATTCCTAACGGTCTGGACTTTCCGTTAGCCTTAGGAATGTACACACGTCTGACAGGTGATGGTTTCACGATTGTGCCTGCGATGAGTTGTCGGGCGAGTTTGCCCCGCTCCGACGGCCCCATCGCGACGGCACCGTCCACCCCTGCCGTCTTCTTGCCGGTGCTCATCTGCGCCACTCTGCGGACACTTGTCAAGGTATTCGCTCGGGAACGCAGCATGAGCTTTTGCAGGTTGCGCACCTGCTTCAGATTTCCACTCTTAGATGCCCTGAAAATTCTCTGACGCAGTTTCTCGACGGCCAGGTACTCCGCCTTCCAGTCCACACTGGTCCAGAATTGGGAGTTACTCGGCTCGCCATCAACTCCGTTCGGGATGACCTCGCAGTCATCATGTTGCATGCCGCTCACCCGTCCCGTCTAACTTGCGTCGATGTATAAGGTCCCGCTCATCGTCTCTTCAGTGTCCACCTGGTTCGCGTGGGCTCCCTTTCGGGCCGGGCCACAGTCAACCCGTATCCGCCGGGTTATAGGAACGTCAGGCGTGAGACCTTGTGCGACGTTCCCCTTCCCCTGAACTTTCGCTCAAGCGGCTTTTGCTTATCGAACCATCCTGTCCCGCATAGGGTTTCGACCATTGTTGCCTCCGGCTTACCGGTTGACTATTCCGGACCTATACGGGGTTTCCATGTTCCGCTGTGATGAGTTGCGTTCGGGGTGGGTGCCTTCTCTGAGCCGACTCCTGCGGTAACCTACGGTCGGGCTGTCCTCGGCCCATGGCCCCCGCATCAGGGCCTCCGTCGCACGGTGTTTCTCAACACCAGGAGTTATCGCCGCCGAATGCTGGCCATCGGCGCGGCGTTGTGGCTAACGACTCTTTAAATCGAAGATTCACTTGCGTTCACCCGTCCGAACTTCCCCTTCGCTTGTTCCCCCACGATGGCCCGCGGGAGTCTTGAGCTTGACCACCTCCGCTCGGGACCTCGGATTGCTCCTCGGCCCTGGAGGCTGGGGACCGACCATCGGTCACAGGTCAGGGAGTTGGCGTCTCACTGCCCAACCCCTCTCATCGTCAGCGACCTCATGTCGCACATGCGCGCCCACTCCGCGAGCTCCGCCGGCCCTCGCTCATCGTTGGCCAGGTCCTCGTGCCGGGAATCCTGCCGGGCCGCGAAGTGCGCGTCCTCGAGCGCGGCCGCGGCCTCCGTATGCGTCATGCCCCGGGCGCGGCGGCGCACCGAGCCGCGGCCCACCTTCGCCTGGTCGACCGGTGCGGGCCCGGGGCCGCCGGTGAAAGGGCGGCGCGGTCGCCGGTGAGAGGGAGTATTCATCCGGGGGCCTCGCTGTTTCATTGCGGAAAAGGGGTACGGCCCGCTGCCAGAGCGCTCCGTCGGCGGGCCGTACCCCAGGTTTATAGCAGGCGGAGATTCACCGCACCTAAAACGACAGATTGATGTATCCGACTGACGTGAAATCGGAGCGCAATCCCTTCGCGCGCGTGCCCCAGTCGGTGAAATACGACTCCGTTATGGCCTCCGCGACAATGGGTTCCAGGTCTTCATCCGTTGCACCGTCGTCGCGAGCGGCCAGGATCTGAGCCACGTACGTGGGGGAGATCGGCGTGCTGATGTACCGCACACGGCCGTCGTCCGAGCTGCCGTTCGCGGTGAACCCGAAGTATGCCTCGCACTCCACCCACATCCCGCCGGAGGTGGCCGCGCGCTCCCTTGCCTGCGCCCTGACCTGCGGTTGCCACTCGGATTCGGTCTCCCTCACCAGGGCTTCCTGGAGCTTCTTCTGTGGCTTCTTGAGCTTCCCGGCGCGGTAGCGCTCCACTGTGCGCCGGGAGGTGTTCAGGCGCTCGGCGAGCTCCTTGGTCGAAGCCTTCGTGCGCGTGAGGAGGAATTCGACTTTAGCCTTGGCGGACTGCGGGATCTTCCGGGTGAAGACGGCGCGTTCCGCGCGGGCCAGGGCGTCCAGGACCTTGCCCCGCGCGGGGACCGGCTGCTCGTGTTCTTGGGTCATGTCCGCATGCTCGAACGCGGAACCTGTGGACAGAGGCCAGGCGTTCGGGTGGCTCAGGCCAGCGCGGTGCGTCCTGTGACTGGCCGCGATAGCTGGCGGTTGGCCACGGAGTTGGCGGGTCCAGAGCCGAGGACCACGTGACCTGCGGATTTGTCCGCGAAACCGGCCGTTTCGACCGCAGGGCCGCCAACTATCCCGGCCAGCGCCCGCCAACCGCGTTGGCCAGAAACTCCGTGACCAGCCAGAACGCCAACGTCCGGCCGCCAACAAGCGTGTCCAGTCACACGTCCTGCGTCCGTGGCCTCGACCAGGTCCGGCCGTTCACCGTTGGCCGGCTGGACGACCCGCACCAGGTTCTTCTGCCACAGCGAGACCGACGCCCCGTAGAGCGCGAACTGTTCGTCTGCCCAGGCGACGCGGATCGGGTCGTCCTCGGGGGCGTGCACCTCGGGCGGGACAGCCCGGGTGAGGGCGGGGAAGAACGTGGACATCGCGGCCGGGGCAGGCGCCTGGGAGACGGCGGCCAGCAGGGCCCGTTCGTGGGTGTTCAGATCCATCGCCTCAGCGTAGAGGTCGTGCCACCGGCGCGAAGTCCGCCGTGCCCCCGGAATGCCGTGAGCCCCGGACGACGGTCCGGGGCTCACGGGTTGTTCGGGGTACGGCCTACAGCTGGAAGCCGAGGTTCAGCACGTCGTTGATCTGGACCTCCTGGAGGGAGCCGGCGCGGCGGCCGCTGTCCTGGAAGTAGACCTCCTTGAGGGCTTCGGCGGTGAGCTCGCGCAGCCGGTCCTCGGTGGCGCCCTGCTCCTGGGCGTCGAAGAGGCGGGCCGCGTACTGGGGCGGGAGGGCGACGGTGAGGTGCCGTTCGCGGTCCTCATCGGTGGAGTCCATCGACGCTCCGGCGTAGCCGAGGCGGGCGTGGACGTCGATGACGATGCCGCCGGTGGTCGCCGCCTTCTCCTTCGCCTTGGCCCTGATCTGCGGCTGCCACCGGGCCTTCACCTCGCGCTCCAGGCGCGCGGCGAGGTCCGGGCGGGGCTTCTTGATCTGGTCCTTCACGTACCGCTCCACGGTGCGCTGGGAGACCCGCAGCATCTGGGCGACCGCCTTCGTGCCGCCGAGCTGCTTGACCAGGTACCGCATCTGCGGGCCCGCGTTCTTCGGTGCCGGGCGGGTGAACGCCTTCGCCACCGCCTGGTTGAGGCCGTCCCCGAACTCCTTGGTCATGCCGCTTCCTACTCCCCGTTGTCCTTGTCGGTGACGGTGCCGTCCTTGATGTACCGGGCGAGGTTGAGCTCAGGGGCCTGGAACTGCTCCCGGGCTCCCTCTCCCCACAGCGTGGTCTGCGTGCCCTCGTGCTTCACCAGGCCCGGGTTGACCCCGAGCTTGAAGCCGCCCGGCAGCGGCTTGCCCTCGCGGTAGGGCAGGAAGTCCAGCGGGCTCTGGCCGTCGGTCGCGTAGACGACGCAGTCGGAGAGGATCGCGACCGGGTACTGCCCGGTGAACGCCGCGTGCTTGACCATCTTCCTGTGCAGGTTCATCCGGGTGCGGGAGATGACCGCCGCGCGGATGTCGGGCCGCCACGTCGGGCGGGACAGGGCCCGCCACCGCTCGCCGGACGTCCAGCCCTCACCGCGGGGCCGCTCGCGCAGCTTCCCCAGCCCGCCCTTCACCGTCGCCTTGACCGCCCCGACGACGATCGCCATCTCCGGGTCGCGGCTCTTGTAGCCGTCCATCGCCGCCAGGAAGTCCTCGGGCGACAGATCAGCATCGACACCGAGATCGGCCATCGTGGTCAGGTAGGCGTCGCGCAACCGGCCGTACCAGCCGTCCAGGTAGCGGCCGGTCTCGTACCGCACGTGCGCCTCGGTCGGCGTGACGTCGTATCCGAGCTCCACCGCGTAGGCGACGGTCGGCGTCGCGTACCAGGCCGGCCCCGTCGGGCGGTCGCCCTTCGGCGTGAACGGACTGGGCAGCAGCGCGCCGTCCAGCTCCACCCACTCCTTGCCGGCCTTCACCCTGGAGAGGTCGACGTGGGACAGGTCCACCAGCCACGAGCCGGGCAGCTTCGGGTCGAACACCGGGTTCTTGACGTGCGTCGGCTCGCCCAGGCCGACGACCAGCCCGTTCGCTCCGGCGGCGAACGCCATGTTGACGTCCAGGCCCACGAGGTGGCTGCGCATGCATTCGGCGTCGGTGAGCGGGCGCGCCCAGTCGTACGCCTCCTCGAACAGCTTCTCGCCGGGGCCGCGGACGTGGAAACGCGGCAGGTCCACCAGGAGCGGGTGCCCGTCGGGGGCCTCGCACGGCGCGCAGTCCACCGGGTCCGTGCCCAGCGACCCGGGCGTCTTGTCGTCGGCGCGCCGCATGAGGCCGGTCTCCTCATCGCGTACGGCGTGGGTCGGCGGGTGCAGGGCGGTCATGAGCTCGAGGCCGGTGACGGCGGTGGAGCCGCGCGGCGTCATCACCCGGGACGCGTACACGCCCAGAACACGGGCGAGCTCCGCCGCCGGCAACTGGGCGGCGCCACCCCAGAACCGGGCGTCCAGTGCGTTCCACGAGGGGATGCACAGCTGGACGCACTGGCGGTCGGACCCCTGGGCGGGGCGGTAGATCCGCGCCCACGGCCCGAACCCCCGCTTGGTGAGCTGCCAGTCGGCGCGGGTCAGCTGCTTGGCGACCTTGTGGCCCTCCGGGATCCGCCCGGCGATCCGCTCCTGCTCGGTGAGGGTCACCGGGAGGCCGTAGCGCTCGCACGCGGCCGCGGTGAGCACGATCAGCGGGTCGGCCGGCCGTCCCGGGCCGGACAGCTTCGGCTGACCGAGCTTGGCCTCCTTGAGGGTCCAGTCCACCAGGGACGGCAGGCTCTTGGCGGGCACGTCCAGGACCAGGCCGCCGACGCAGTACGCCATCACCTTCCCGTCCTCGACGTCGATCACCGCGAGCGGACCGTTCTCGAACCGCGGGTCACTCTCGCCCGCCGTGGTCGCGGCCGGGGCCGCCTTCTTCGCACCCGGACGGCGCGACGTCGACGTCGGCCTGGCGGTGCCCGCCGAACGCGGCGCGGCCACCGGAGCAGCAGCAGCAGGAGCAGCGGCGGCAGGAGTGGGAACGGAATTGGTCTCGGTGTTCTCAGGTGCAGTCATGACCGCAGCCTCGGACGCCGCCCCTGTGGACAGAGGCCGCGCTTCCGCCGGGGCGGGCGTAGCGGTGAACGTGTCCGGCACCGCGACGTCGGGGGCGGGCACGGTGGTGTCGGCCGGGGCGGGGTAGAGCTCCGCGAGCTTGTCGAGCAGCCGGGCGTAGGCGTCGCGTTCCGGCGGGCGGGGCTCGGTCTTGCCGGACTCCCAGCCGCTGACCGTGGCACGGCGCACCTGCAGGGTGGTGGCCACCTCGTCGATCGTCAGGCCGTGTGCGGCACGCAGCCGCTTGCGTTCCGCCGGGGGCGGCAGTGTGGCGCGGGACGCGACCAGCGCGTCGACCGCGTCGAACAACTCGGACATGGGTTACCTCCTGACCAACACCCTACCCCATGGAACGTACGATGCGCGTACGTTTGCCGTACGAACTGCGTATGACGTGCGTTCGGTGGTGGGAATGTGCACACTTCCGTAAGGTGGTGTGCATGACGACGGAGAGCAGCACCTACTCGATCGTGGAAGCCCGCGCGCGCCTCGGTGCCATCGCGCGTGAGGTCAGCGCCACCCGGGAACCGGCCGCCATTACCGACCACGGCCAGACCATCGCGATACTGGTCAGCCCCGCCGACGCCCTCGAACTCCAGGAGCTGCGGGCCCTGGCCGCCTACCGCGCGCGCCAGGAACGCGGCGAGAGCGCGGGCGTTCCGCACGATGAGGCGTACCGACGCGTCTTCGGCGGAGCCCAGGCGTGAGCTACGAGGTCATCTGGGAGCCCGAGGCCCTCGCCCAGGCAGAGCGGTTCGCCAAGGACGACCCCGCCGGAGTCCGGCAGGTGTTCACCGCCGTCGACCGCCTCGCCGAGGAACCGCGCCCCGAGGGCGCGTTCGGCAGCACCGACGTCCTGCGCATCCACGTCGGCCGCTACCGCGTGATGTACGCGATCAGCGACAGCCAGGTCCGCGTCAGCGTCATCCACCTCGGACGCCTGCGCTGAACGACGCACGAAGGGGCGGCCTCTCCCATGAGGCCGCCCCTTCGCTCTGTCTGCGCGGCCCGGACCGGACAGGCCGGGGCTGGAAGACGGAGCCGTTCAGCGCGTGCGCGGCCGGGTCATCCGGGCGTGCAGCAGGGTGCTGCGGGTGAGTTCGCTCCCTTGCTTGTGCTGGTCGTTGAACAGGGCTGTCAGCCCTTTGGGGGCGTTCCAGTGCTCCCGCAGGTTCACCGTGGCACCCAGGTCGTCCAGGAGGGCGTTGACGACGGACGCGGCCTCGCTGGGCCGGTCGCCCCAGCCGTCGCCCCACCACAGGTGCTCGGAGGGTGTGCAGGGAGCGGGATGGACGTGGCCGTCGCTGGTGGTGATCCACACGGTGTGGTGCAGCACCGCCGAAGCGAGCTCCGCGCCGCCGGCCGGAAGGGACAGCGGAGCGTAGAACCGCCAGACCGGCTTGCCGCGATCGCCCGATGTCCGCAGGACGGGCATGTCGGTCAGCGGGTCGACGAAGAACGCCTCTGCGGAGTCGCCGCGGGCGAGGACGGCGTGGGCTGCGGTCGGATCGCACAACGTGAGCCGGCGGGCCCACTGCTCGATGACCGTGCCGGACCGGTCGGGCACTTCGGTGAACGCCCCGTAGGGCAACAGGTCCGGTTCACGGCCGACGGCGACCTCGAGCGCGGCGACGGCGTCCGGGTGGTTGCTCAGGGCCAGTTTGTGCCAGCCGGATTTGAGGACCTCGCGATCGCCGCCGGACCGCAGAGGGTGGTGGGTGGTGTCGGGCACCGCGGCGATGACGACGGGGTTCGGCGTGTCGCGGGAAGATCTCGTTGTCGTGCCCGACGCTGTTGGTGCGGTTGTTGCGGATGTCGTTGGCCATGTCGGTGACGGCCAGGTGCGAGGTGACATCGAAGTGGTCGTTGCCCGCGATGCGACGCAGGATCTTCTCGTTCTTGTTGGAGGGCACCTGAGCGACGGCGGCCGGGGTGCCGGGCTTCCATTCGCGGATCAGTTCCGGCACGCGCAGCAGTTCGGGCCACCAGGGCAGCGCCTGGCCGGCGAGGGCGGCGACGTTGCCCCACTCGACTTCGTACTCGATGCGGGGATGGGCGGTGTCGGCGGCGACCAGGGCGGGGCCGGTGAAGCTCATGTCCCCGTACAGGGCGCAGACGATGCGCACCCCGTCCGGGTTCCCGGCTTCGGTCAGAGCGGTGGCGACGTCGGTGGCGACCTTGCGATCGTCGTTGTGCACGATGCGGATCGTGCCGATGGCCGTGTGCCAGTCCAGTGCCGGCCCCCGGGCTGTGTCCTTGTATCCGTCCCACCTACCGGGCGTCAGGTCCTCGGGCAGCGGGCGGAGCAGGATGGCGCCGCGGTGGGTGAACTCCGGGGTGTCGGCAGCCCACCGGTAGAGCTGGGTGCCGTCCCACACCTCCTCGGGTTCCTTCTTGTTGCCGAGCCCCGCGAACGGGTCGTGCGGCGGCTCCGTCGGCTGCGGAAAGTCGTCGTACTTCCGTACCAGCCGCCACAGCCCGAAGGAGTTGACGCCCAGCATCTCCTGGACTTCTGTCTTGGACAGATAGCTGTCGCTCACGCCCATGCCGATGTTCCTCACCGTCCGGGGCCGGTAGTGGCCCAGCCCAGATCATGTGACGGACCGGCAATCGGCACGGGCAGAGCTCAAATGCCCGCCCGGATTCCCACCCGCATTGGCCGAGAAGACGCCCTTGCCTGGGTAGTCCGGACGGCCGGGTCTTATCCCTCGATCCGTATGACGACGAAGAGGTCCCCCGCCTCCCCGCCGTTTCTACCGGGCCAGCCCAGTCCTCTGAGTCGCAGTCGCTGCCCGGGTCGCACTCCTGGGGGAATCCGGATCCGGTGGGCCGTTTCTGCGGAGACCTCGCCGCTTCCTTGGCAGGATTCGCAGCCCGGTGTGACGTGCGCACCGGCTGTGGAAGCGCAGTCCGGGCAGGGGTTCCGGTCGGTGAGGAGAAGCTGTGTGACTGCGCCGAAGGCCGTGATGCGAGGGCTCACGGCGGATCGGACGTACCTGTCCGGCCCGCGGGTGGGCAAGTCCTCGTCGAAGTACCGCCGGTCGATCTCGCGGAGGGCGAGCATGACCTCGAAGGCGTCGGCGGGGCGGTCGTCGGGATCCTTGGCCAGGAGCCGGGTGACGAGCGCCACCAGTTCCGGCGGGGTGGCGAGCCGGCGTTTGAGCAAAGGCGCCGGCTGCTCGTTGAGGTGCTGGTTGATCAGGTGCCAGGAGGCCCCGGGGAACGGCGGCTGCCCGGTGATCATTTCGTAGAGCACGCACCCGAGCGAGTACAGGTCGGATCGGTGGTCGAAGGTGCCGTTGAAGCACTCGGGTGTCCACGGACAGTGGGACATCCGGGTGAGCGGACAGTTCAGGTGGTTCTCGCAAGATTTTCGTGAACGGGTGACAATCCGTCACGACGGTGGCATCGTCCGTACTGTGTGCTGACTTGCTGGACATCGTATTTCCGCAGCTTGGCCCGGTAGAGGTGGGGCGGGTGCAGCGGGATGGTGGCGTGGTGCACGTGACCGCGCGTACTCGGGAAGGTGTCCCCGTGTCGTGTCCGGGGTGCGGCGTGGAGAGCGTTCGGGTTCACAGCCGCTACCAGCGACGGGTCAAAGACTGCGCTGTCGGCGGGCAGCCGGTGGTAGTCGAGTTGACGGTGCGTCGCCTCTTCTGTGACCAGGACTCATGCCCCCGGCGAACTTTCGTGGAGCAGGTTGACGGGCTGACGGTCCGCTATGGCCGCTACACGCCAGGTCTGCGGTTCTCGCAAGATTTTCGTGAACGGGTGACAATCCGTCACGGATCATCCGCAGATGACGCGTTTGCGGAGGAACGGTAGGCCGGCGCGGCCGTAGGTCTGCCGTTTGAACAGCTTGATCCGGTTGTTCTGGCCCTCGACCTGGCCGGAGCTCCATTCAAGGGTGACCCCGGCGTGGACGGCGGCCAGGTCGCGGGTGAGGCCGTCGGCGAAGGAGACCAGCTCTGCGATACCGCCGTCCTTCGCAGTGACGATCCAGGAGTCGATCTCGTCCGCTCCCAGCCGGTTGACCAGGACCTTCGCGAAGCCGGCGACCAGGTCCCCGGTGGTGGCCAGTTCGGGGCAGCGTTCGCGCAGTTCCTTGAGCTGCAGCCTGTTCTGTTCGGTGTGCTCGTCGGGGTGGGTGAGCAGAAGCCCGGCGACCTTGCGGGGTGTGGGGGCCGCTTTGGCCGGTGCGCTGCCGCCTTCGCGCAGGCGCTGCACGAAGCGCCGGACCGTGCGTTCGCTGGTGAGGACGCCTCGGGCTTGGAGTTCGCGGTGGAGCAGGTCGGCGCGGTGGCAGCCCTCAGTGAAGCGACGCACCAGGTAGTCGGCGTGTCGGTCCAGGACGCCGTAGCGGCCGCTGGGGCCGAGGCCGAGGAGGTCCTCGGCGTCATGGGCCTGCATGTACCTTCGCACCGTCTTGTAGTCCAGGTGCAGTTCGCGGGTGATGACGGTGATGGTCGCTCCGTGGTCCATCAGCGCGTGGACAGCAGTGTGCCGATCCCGGGTCCGCGTGACCAGGCGCGATTCCGCCGGTTCGGCCAGTGGCGCGGCACGCTCCTGCGGGGTGGCCGGGGCAGGCGTCCAGCCCCGGCGCAGGCGTATGACCGTCTTGTCGACTGCCCGCCCCAGGTTGTGCCACAAATGCCACCGATCGGCGACCTGTACCGCGTCGGGGGCGCCCTCGCGGGCGGCCTCCGCGTACGCCCCGCTGCGGTCACGACAGATGATCTCGACGCCGGGATGGGCACGCAACCACTCCCTGACGACCTCCACGGTCCGACCGGGCAGCAGATCGATCACCCGGTGGGTCTCCAGATCGACCAGACACGTCCCGTAGTGATGACCACGTCTGGTTGCGAAATCGTCGATCCCCAGCACCCGCGGGCACACCAGAACCGGCTCCGGCAGCGCCATGACCAGGGAGATCAGCGCGACCCGGCTGATGGCGACCTGCAGCACCCGGGCCAGGCGCGCTCCGGCACTGCCGGCCAGCGCCAGACCCACCGCGCCGAGCACGGCCAGCAGACCTGGCGTGTAGCGGCCATAGCGGACCGTCAGCCCGTCAACCTGCTCCACGAAAGTTCGCCGGGGGCATGAGTCCTGGTCACAGAAGAGGCGACGCACCGTCAACTCGACTACCACCGGCTGCCCGCCGACAGCGCAGTCTTTGACCCGTCGCTGGTAGCGGCTGTGAACCCGAACGCTCTCCACGCCGCACCCCGGACACGACACGGGGACACCTTCCCGAGTACGCGCGGTCACGTGCACCACGCCACCATCCCGCTGCACCCGCCCCACCTCTACCGGGCCAAGCTGCGGAAATACGATGTCCAGCAAGTCAGCACACAGTACGGACGATGCCACCGTCGTGACGGATTGTCACCCGTTCACGAAAATCTTGCGAGAACCGTTCAGGTCCTCGTGTGCGGACAGCTGATCTCCCTGTCCGGTATGACTATTTGTCCCTCGGTCGGGCTCAGGCCAACGGGGTGACACCCTGGCCTGTGGTGGCTTGGGTGAGCCGAAGCGAGGAGCCCTCGGTGAGGATGATGTGGGCGTGGTGCAGGAGCCGGTCGACGGCCGCGGTCGCCAGGGTTTTGGGCATGATCGAATCGAATCCCGAGGGGTGCAGGTTCGAGGTCACGATCACCGAGCGGCGCTCGTATGCGGCGTCGATGACAGGCGCCCTCCTTGAGCTCCAGCTCCGCGCGGACCGCCCGCAGGTTCTGCGCTATCGGCCCGTTGATGACAAACGCCGGCGGCCGCTGCTCACGCTCCAGGCGCCGGGTGACCGCACGGTGCAGGACCGCCAGAGTCTGCTGCTCGAGGTCGCCCTCCTGCAGCAGCTGCTCCCAGCCGGCCAGGATCTCCCCGAACACCTGGTGCACGACGTCTTCGGCCGCGCGGCGGCTGCCGAGGTGGATCTCGGCGAAGCCGTGGAAGAACTCCTGGTGCCCGAGGAAGAAGCCCTCGAAGTCCAAGGGCAAGGACAGGGGCGCCGCCACGGGCCGGCTGTACTGGTCCTGGGGCGATACATCACCGAGGACGCCGTCGTCACTCATTCGGGCCTCCGGCATGCAGTACTCATCGCGTATCGGGTCCTCTTCGTTGAGGGCGGCGCAGCACAACAGGCCCGCACCGAAAGCCCGTTGGCTCTCAAGCACCACCATGTCGAGAACCGCGACGGATCACTCAACGCCACGGCAGAAAAATTACCCGATGATCACGCGCAGGAACGCTACGTAGTTTCGGGCGTCGAATCTCCGTCCAAAAAGGACCTCTGAGCAGGGAAGACCCGCACCCGTCCGCAGGGTCACCCCACGGCCTCACTGCTTGAAGTGTCCTAAATCACAGCCGAGTTGAGCGGAAATCGGCACCACTCGAAACGCCCTGGTCGATTCCGGTGCCCGGCGCCAGCCTCTGCACCCGAACGGGTGAAAATCCTCGATCACGGCAACCCAGAGACGTGCCCCTGTGCCCTGAACCGGTCTCTCAGCCTGTAGTTGGGCACGGTTCCGGTCTCCGCCCGTACGCCTGATGCCCGCCTCCGGGTGACACGCCCCCGGAAAGCGGAGAGACGGCGCGCCGCCCGGGCGCCACCGTCCCCCGGTTCGAGCGACGGCTCGTTGTTTCCCACGTGAAACAACGAGCCCAGACGCCGTACGGACAGGCCGCTCACGCTGTCGTGCGCAGTGCAACGGCCTGCGGCACGGCGATGCCCGCGCGTTCTTCCCGCGCCCTGCGCAGCGCGGCGGCCTCGGTCAGGGCGGCCTGGCGGCGGCGCTGGACGCGGGCCTGGTCGATCGGGGCCGGCGCGTCATCCGGCACGGCGGGCGGCTCGGAGAACGCGTGGCGGGACATCTCCCGCATCGCGGCGTCCTGCCGCTCCACCGCGGCTGCGATACCCGGGTCGACCCGGGACGGCACCACGGCCTCGCGGTGCGCTTCGAGGGCGCGGCGGTAGCCGTCCGGCGGCGTGCGGCGCTCCACCGGCACGGCGGGTGCGGTCGGGTGCGGGGCCGGTTCGGCGGCGACCGTGGCGGGGCCGGCCTTCACGGGGGCGGGCGCCATGACGTGCAGGGCGCGGACGTTTGCGCCGGACACCTTCTCGTTGGCGGCCGCGATCAGCTTCGGTGCGCTCCAGCGCAGCTGCGTGCCGACGGCCGGGGCGTCGGGGACGACGTCCAGGCGCCCGCTCGCTACGTCGAACGCCGTGGCCTTCACGCGTCCGGCGAGCTCGGGTGCGGCCGCGGCGAGGATGGCGTCGAACTGGGCGAGGACACTCCCGCCAGCGGCCGGGGCGACCATGCCGCCCTCCGTCATCATCATGCCGATCGCGCTCCCCAGCCCGAGCGGCTCGCGGCCGTCACGTCGTACGGCGGTGCCGGTGCGCCGCTTCGGCTTCTGGCGGGTGGCGCCGTTCTTCTTCGCTGCCTCCCGGGCGGCGAGCAGGGCCTGGCGCGCGAGGTCGACGCCGCTCAGCTCCGTCTCGGTGGTCACGCGATCACCGCCGTGTCGCCGTCCAGCTGGCGGGTGGCGAGCTCGGGCAGCCGGTCCGTCCACGGCGCGGGCACGGCCGTCTCGGTACGGGCCGCCGCCTGCTCGCGCAGCTGCTTCAGACGCGTGGCCAGCAGGTACTCGACAGCGCGCTCCCGGGCGGTGTCGGCGGCCTTTGTCGCCGCCGCGACGGCGTCCGCGCCGTTCGGGTTGTGCTGGAACCAGCGCCGGTTCTGCTCGGTCCGGTACGCCCGCCGCGCCTCGGCTTCGGCTTCCTCGCTCCGTCCCAGCATCGACAGGGCGTTGCGCCGGTACTCCGCAAGGGCCTGCTCAGCGGTGTGGAGAGCGCCGAACGCGAGGACGGATGCGGTGCCCGCCGGGTCGCCGTTCTGGTCGGCCGGGTCCATGGCGCGCAGGTAGTCGGCGCGGACAGCAGCGATCTGACGCTCCAGCGCCTCCCGCACATCGGCGGTGACGGCGGCGACGGCGCCCGGGTCGGTGAGATCGGCGGACCAGGTGGCCGCGACCATCCCGGCCTCCACAATCAGGGCCTCGGTCCGGCGCCGGTAGTCGCACGCCTCGCACAGCCCGGCCGCCCGGTGCTGCCCGCAGTCCTCGCATGCCAGTGCCTGGCGCACCGCATCGGCAGCAGCCGCGGCCGCCGCTTCGCGCTCCGCCCGCTCCTGGTCAGCCGCACGGGCCGCTTCCCGCCGGGTCTGCTCCGCGCGGGCCTGCTCACGGCGCCACACGAAGTTCTCCGCCTCGATGGCCGCCTGCTCGCGCAGCCGCTCCTCGAGGACGCGCCGGCGCTCGTCGTCACCCAGGCCGGGCAGCGCCTGGTCAATGTCCGCAGCGAGCCGGGCGCGGCGGGCACGGCGGACGTGGATCACGTTGGCGCAGTTCTCGCAGTCCTCCTCCGTGTCGAGCCGGACCCCGTCGTCGCATTTGCGGTGCGAACAGGCCGGCCGCTGGGGCAGGCCCCGCCCGATCAGCCATCCGTACGGGCCGGTGACCAGGGCCTCGCCGCCGGTCTCCGCCAGCCGGTCGGTGAGCCGGTCGGCCAGCAGCCGCGGCGCACCCTCCGGCGCCACTCCCAGGCCCACCATCTGCGCCAGCTCCGCCTTCGCGGCCGCCTCCACCTGGTCCTGCTGCCAGCCGTTCTTCAGCCGCTCCCACAGCCACGAGACCGGCCCCAGAGCCACCCGCAGACGAAGATCAGCCGGAAGGCCCACCCTCCGCTGCTGCTGCGTCTTTCCACCACCCACGACCTTCAGCCGGCCACCAGCGCCAGCTACGGCAGCGCGCTGCCCCACCCGCTCATCGACCGAGGACTCATTCGGCTTTTCCCCGCGCAGCGGGCCAACCCCGGCCACCGGCGACCCGGTCCCGGCAATGGCGGCTTCGCTGTCGGCGGCCTGGTCCTCGCGTACGCACACGCGCTCCGGCCGACGGCCTTCAGCCCCACGGCCTTCGCCGGAAAAGCCACAATCAAGCTGGAGAGGAACGACGGGAGTAGCCATAGAAGCGTGGTCTGCGTGGAGCTCTGCACTACCGGGACGCTCCTGATCCGCCGGATCTCCGGGGTGCTCAGCACCGCCGATCCCAGACGTACCAAGGGCACCAGCAGCACCGGCCGGAGCATGATCTCCGACTGCACTATCGGGACGCTGCGAAAACACGGCACCGGGCCCCGAAACAGCCTCCACGGGGGCCAGGGTGCGGCCGTACGCGCGGGCCACGGGGAGCAGCATGACCCGGGCCCGGCCGCGCATCCGCGTCGACGTCGCCTTGCGCTGCCGCGCCACGACACCGGCCTCCGTCAGCCGCGCCAAGACCTTCCGCGCCCCCGAGGGCGAGCAGCCCAGCAGCCGGGCCAGCGTCGCCGCTCCCCGCCCCTCCTTGGCCTTCACCGAGCCGCCGCACAGCTGCAGCCAGCCCGAGGCCCGGGTGTTCAGCACCATCAGCAGCAGTCCGAGCCGGTCGGTCGCAGCGCCCTTGCCCCGGCGGCCGGCCAGCAGCCCCGGCGGCGTCGGCTTCTTGTTCTCCGGCGTCCAGCCGTGCCCGAACAGCGCCTCACACAGGTGCAGCAGCGTCGCCAGCTCCGCCTTCGTCAGCGCCAACGGGTGCCCCGCTCCCCCGCTCTTACGGGCCTTCCACAGCGGCATGACCAGGCAGTCCAGCCCGGTCGGGTGCCCCTTCGCGTTCCTCTTCTCCTTGGTGTGCACGCCGTCCGACTTCCGCAGCGGCGCCAGCACCCGGCGGTTGACCGTCGACTCGCCCACCCCCAGCCAGCGGCCCAGCTCCGCGACCCAGATCGAGGTCTGGTTGTCGTTCTTCTGGCCCTTCGGTGCCCGCGACTTCGCGTACAGCACCACCGCCGCGAGCCTCGCCACGTCCGACTGCCCCGCGATCGACGGATCCGCCAGCAGCGCCTGAACCGCGCCGAGCAGCCGCAGCCGCATCGGGCGACCGAGACGCAGCGGGTCCTCCGGGCCCTTGCTGTCCGGCTTCCCGGAGGCCGGCACCGACCGCAGCGCGGACCGCTGCCCGGGAAGCAGGGCTTCGCCGACGGAGTTGTCGACGTCGTCCCACAGCGGGTGGTCCAGCACGGCGGCCGCCGTACCCGCGCTCATCGGCCCACCGCCCCGACCGGAGCGGCGGACACCGCACGGGCCGAACATTCCAACATCGTCTGTGTCGTCATCGGGCCGGTGTACACGCCAAAGCGGACACCCCCGTTTAGAGCGGTCAGGACCCTCGTTTCGTCATCCACCCGCCGACCCTGCACCGGGCCGCCTGTGGACAGAGGCCCTGACGCCCCGATACCCCCCGGCGCTCCCGCACGGCGGGCAACAATCTTGAAATCCGTCCCGCCACACGGGATGACGCTCTCGTGAACGCCGATCCGGTGCATGAGCGGGGCGTCCGGCGCGACCATGGCGCTCACCGGTCCGCCCAGACGGAGACGGGGGCGCGGCGAAGAGGAACAGATCATCCGGCGAGCCTGGAGGAGCGGACCTGTGGACAGAGTCCGGGCCGCGAGGGCGTACAGCCCCCCGCGAGAAGAAGGTGCGCAAACCTGCGACGGTGTGACACCCGTGACCAAGTTGTTATGGGGAGTAATGCCGCGAACTACGCAAATAGCATGAGCAGATCCCGTCACACGGGAAGCCCGCGCCCCCCGAACCGGGGTGAAACGGGCAGACTCAGGCTGACAGGGGACACCACTCTCGTGCACTATGAGAACGACCCACCTTCCATATAGCTGGACCGACCCGAGCCCCTCGGGGCTGGACCTGGCCAGATGTGCGGATGTGTCGGGTAAGCCCCCCTTCGTGAGAAGCGGGGCGTACTCGGACCGGGTGGGGGGAGATTTCTCCTCCCCTCCCGGTTCTGCTGAACCGCGAAGCCCCTGTGGTGGGGGCCGGGCGGGTGATGCAAGTTGCTGATCTGGCTGTGGTGGCCGTGGTTAGTGGCCGGTGGTGCAGGCCCTGGTTAGGGGCCGATTGGTATGAGCGGCTGGTAGCCGCAGCTCAGGACCAGCTCCAACTGGAATCTGAGCGACCGACACGGGTTTTGAGCCCGGTCGGTAGACGGGCCGCGCGAGGCCAGCGGATGGTTAGTCCGCTTCTTGGCGCGCGCGGCCGATGGCCGTTAGGTCATCCCGACCCCCTTGATTCCGAGGCCGGCGTCGGCGTCCGCGGAAGCGGCCGGGGCAATGTGATCATCTTGCTCAAACGGCTGGGTAGGGCCCGGAGTTCCACCCGCAGACGGGGACGGAACGCGAGGCATCTCCGATTCGGTAAGGAGTCTGCCAAGGAGTGCCTGGGCGTCTGGCGCCATCCTCCGCTGGATGAGTCGGTGGACGGCGTGGGCATCGGACCAGGACACCCTGTCCGGGATCGTTTCGCCGCTAGGGGAGGACGACATTTTCAGAACGCCGTTCTGAACTGCGCTCGCACTCGGTTCCGGAACGGCGTTGTGAAGGCCAGGCTTGGAAGCTTCGGGAGGGGCACCGCGCGGGGCCTTCCGGGCGAGGCGCTTTGCCTCAGCTGTCTGCTGCGCTTCGGATCGCTTCGCGTCAGCTGCGGCCCGCTGCTCCTCAGCGGGAAGATGGCCAACGCCCCGCAGGTGGGAGACCATGCGTTTGCCGTCTTCAAGGTCCCGCTGCAGTTCCGGCGTCAGTTTCAGCAAGGACAATCGCTGAGAGACCCACACCTGAGTGACATCGAGGACTTCTGCCACTCTTTCCTGAGACCCGTAAAAGGCGATGAGGTCCCTGAGCGCCTGGGCAGTCTCGAGTGGCTCATGCTCTTTGCGGAGCGCGTTGGCGACTAGGGCGGATTCGAGGACTTCCTCGGGGCTCGTACCAAGCTGGTCGTTGACGACGACCTTCAGCACGGCCAGACCGGCTTCGGTCGCGGCGGCCAAACGCCGGTTGCCGTCGATGACGACGTACTGGGCGGCGGCGGGAAGCTTGGCCTGCTGGTCGGGCTTGGCCGCAAGGTACGCGGCACGGGTCATGACGGCGGCTGGCTGCAGCTGACCACGGCGTTTCATGCTGGCACCGAGGCGGGTGACATCGCCTAGATCGTCACGGGGGTTGTCCGGGTTGTGGCACACCTCTGCGAGGGGCAGTTCCGTAGGAGGGCCGACGGTTGGGGCCGGACGGCGCATCCCCATGGGGGTGGGCACTTCCCCCGCAGCGATCCTGCGCGCCTGGGCTTCCTCCCACTCACGCATCTCCCGCTCGTCGTCGCTCTCCTCGCCGGAACCGAGTCCGTAGTGGGCGAGAAGGTCATTGCGGGTGGGCTCGTCCGGGTCGCGTTCCTCGCTCTGGTAGCGGGGAACGGTGTCCTTCTTGCGTCGGGTCGTCACGCCGCCAGCTCCTTTGCCATACTCCGCAGTCCGCCCACAAGTTCACACTCCGGCGCCCATTCGAAGAGCGGCGTGTGATTGTCCGTCGCGTCGCGCTGCTCCTTCAAATCGCCGAACAACGCCAGGACGCCGGGGTGAGTGCGCTCCTCCCACTCCTCCCGCTTCCTCTGCACGGAGGCGCCGCGTCGACCGTCGTAGGCGTTGATGATGAAGCCCAGCTCGTCGACCTGGACCCGCGTCATCCGCATCAGATCCAGTCGCTGGTTGTTGAACAGGTCGTACGCCTCAAAGGAAGGAGTGTCGGCCCACACCGGCATCAGGACACCGGTCCGGTCTGCGAGTTCGCCCTCACGACGCTGGACGTAGTGCATCGCGATATCCATCGACAAACCGAGACTGGGCGGGCCATCAAGGATGATCACGTCGTAATCCTTCTCGACCGGCTCCAGGGCGCGGGCGAGAGACTCCTCACGGCCCGTGCGCATCGCACTCATCACAGCGTCGAAGAGAAATGCGTCGTTGCAGGCCGGGAGCAGGTGCAGGCGCCCGGCGAAGCGCTCTTGCGGCATGACGACAATGGAACGGCGGATGTGACGGCGCGCGTTGCCCAACATGTGCGCCAGCAGGCTCGCGCCGGTGTTGATCGGGATCAGCTTCTGTCCCAGCCGGCGGGTCATGTGCCCCTGAGGGTCATAGTCGATCAGCAGCACCCTCAGACCCAGCGCTTCGGCGAATGCCTGGGCAAGCCCGGCGGCGATGAAACTCTTTCCCACCCCGCCCTTCTGAAGCGCGACCAGGATCCGCTGCACCGGCTGCGCCAGGAGGTGCTTGGCCGGGGACGGGTGGCTGATCAGCCAGTTGGTGATGGCCTGGGCGATTCCCTGCACCTTGGTGATGCCCCGACAGTCGCACTCAGCGACGAAGCGAGCCACGCCACCGGCCGGGAGGTAAGTGCCCCACGACCGTGCGCCCTTGACCTCGACAGGCTCGGCACCCGGGTTCTCGTACCAGAGCCCCAGCGCGTGGGTAGCGGCGTCGGAGACATTCAAGCCGTGCTCCGTCGCCCGGATCTTCAGATCGCGGCGCATCTCTGGGGTGAGGTTCACTACCAGTTTATCAAGGGGAGCCTCGCCGCTCGAAGTCGTCATGCGGGCAACTTACCAATTATCTTCGTGTGACACGCCGATGACGTACCGACAAGATGCTGTTCATGCTGATGGAACCGGGAAGTATGGAACCAAGTGCCTTCAGCGAGGGTGAGCAACTGGACGTCGCCGAAGCGCCACTCCGTCATGACAGTCCTCCTAGATGGGCGTTGACCGCCTTCGCGGCCGCCGCCAGTTCGGGCAACTCCACGACCGTCACCCCGGCCTCCACCAGCTCCTCGTAGCCGACGCAGTCGTCGACGAACAGCGACGGCTCCCGCCAGGCGATGACGACGCGCGGGATGCCGGCCTCGAGGATCCGCTGCGCGCACGGCGTACGGGAGGCGCTGCGCTGGGAGCAGGGCTCCAGCGTGCTGTAGATCGTGGCCCTCGTGAGGCGCGGGTCGTCATCGGAGAGTTGAGCGAGGGCGACCTCTTCCGCATGCTCGTGTGGCCCGGTCGCCCGGGAGTAGCCGGACGCCAGCTCGGTGCTGTCCTCGCCGACGATGACCGCGCCGACCGAGTAGGCCCCTGCGGCCGGCGGGCACAGCGCGGCGAGGTCGATTGCACGCTGCATCCAGCGCAGGTCCTGGTCTCGGTCGGGTGCGTACATCAGCCGCGCTCCTTCGGGGCGTAGCGGACGAAGACGACGTCGTCGATCGCGCGGACTTCCAGGACCTTCATCCGGGCAGTCGTCCCGCCCGGGTAGTCGCCGGCACCGAGGAACCGTGCCGCTTCGGGCTGGCCCACGAGCAGCGGGGCGATGGCGAGATGGACCTCATCAGCCAGGCTCTGCGCCATGAGCTGGGTGTGGATCGTGCCGCCGCCCTCCACCATGAGCCGGTCGACGCCGCGGCGACCGAGCTCATCAAGGACCAGGCCCCAGTCGAGCTCGGTGCCGACGCTGACCACGTCGGCCAGATCGCCCAGGGTGGCGCGCACCTTCTCCACCGCGCCCTCCACGGTGACCACGAGCTTCTTGCCGCCGTGGTGCCAAAACTTGAGATCTGCGGACAGATCACCGCTTGCGGTGACGGTCACCTTCAGCGGGAATTCAGGCTTGCCCTCGGAGACGCGCTGAGCTCGCCGCGCGTCGCTGTTCACCAGCAGGCGGGGGTTGTCCCGGCGCATGGTGGTCGCGCCGATCAGGATCGCGTCGGATTCGGCGCGGACCTGATCGACGCGGTCGAAGTCTGCCGCGTTGGACAGGCGCAGCCGCTCGGGGCTGGTGTCGTCCAGGTAGCCGTCGACCGATGTGGCCGCGGAGAGGATGACGTACGGACGCGTGGTCATCTGCTAGGCATCCATTTCTGTTTCGTGGACAAGTACGGCGTTGAAGGAAGAGCGGAAGTCGGCGACTTCGGGGAGCTGGCTCCAGGTGGTCAGCCCTTGATCCAGCCGAGCGAGCTCGTGAATGATCCGTCCGCTTCCTGTGTCCTCTGCGATGGCGAGGGCGTCCAGGCCGACGGCGGCGGCCTGCTCCGGAGCTCCCGCGCCGGCGTGTGCGACGGCCTCGCGCGCGAGGTAGACACCCCGGTCCCGGTGGTAGTCGTCGGGCAGGGAACGGATCGCCGCGGCGAACGCATCCGCCGCGTCAGCGTGTTTGCCCATCACCTCCAGGCCCTGCGCGCGGTGCACCTCGACGTAGGACGCGTTGAGCCACACGCCCCAGGGGCTCGGGTCGCTCGCCACGCTGTCGAGCGCGTTGTGCACCTGGTCGATAGACCGCGCGCTGGCTGAGGACTCGCCTCGCAGGGCGTGCCCGTACGAGGCGTAGGTCTGCCCGACGGCAGCAAGCCGGCTGCGCGGCCGCGCCATGCGCTGAGCGGCCTCCGCAAGGTCGACCACATCCGCCAAGTCCCTGGTGTCGCCCGCCAGCTGCGCCTTGCGCGCCATCACGTAGGTGGTGAGCTCGTTGTCGTCCACGCCGTGCGACCAGGTGAGCGCGCGGTCCAGCCAGTACTGAGCCCGCTCGTTGTTGCCCAGGTCCTGGTAGAGCCAGGACGTGAACTCCGCGAACTGGGTCTGGAGCTCCATCAGGTTCCGGCTGTCCGAGCCGCTCGCCTCGCGGCGCAGCGTCTGGATGACCTCGATGTGGGCCCGTGCCGTACGGAGCACCTGGCGGGGGCCAACGAGGTTGTCGGAGTCGATGAGACGACGACGCGTCTTGTGCAGGTGCTCCAGGGGCGTCGACCCGTACGTGGATGCTGCCCGTGCCCGTCGTACCAGCCCTGCCACCGCACCCGGGTCCGCGACTGCCGGCGTTCCCACGCCGAACGCGGCCCCCGCTCCCAGCCCCACCCCACTGCGCAGCAGAGCGCGCCGATCGAGCGACACAAAAACCACCTGTCCATCACGTAGGCGACAGGGGACGGAGATCCCCTCATCGTCAGACGTTGCCTGCCCGGACAAGGCCGTCGCCAGGTCAAACGACGGTTTGGATACATGGACCCCTGAACTGGATACATGGGACCGCTCGGATACATCGGCCTTGCCGATGCGCTCCCAGAGCTCGATCAACAGGTGCCGCGCATCGAGGGCCGCGTCCAGCACTTCGGCGTCGGCCAGACGCGGGACGCGCTCTGCGTGCTCAAGTTTCGCCAGCTGAGAGTGGCTGATGAACGTCGTCTCCGAGAGGTCGCGCAGGCTGATTTTGCGGCCGTTGCGGAGCTCGCGGACCATCCAACCCCAGTAGTGCAGGGGCGACTTCTCGGGCGTCAGCGCCTTCGGTCGCTGCCCCATTTCACCCCCCTCTCATGTGTCCATGTCGCCAGTATCTCTGGCTACATGCCGGGCCTAGCACGGCCTCCTGGCTCAGGTCTAGAAATCAATCACCAGCGAAAACGACTCCAGCCAGGAGGTGTTCAGTGAACGTGTTGCTTCTCGGTAGGCCGCTCAGTCAGATCGTGAGTGGAGTTCCGCTCAGCGCGACGCTGAGCGAGCCAGCCGGACTTGCGATGCGACGGGGACTCAGTCCTGATGTACTCGAATCCGCGGTCGACGTAGTACTTCTGGAGACCGTGGTTGGTGCGCCAGCAGTCGATGCGAACCCAGGTTCGGCCCTCGGCTGCGGCTACATCATCAGCCCACGCCAGAATCCGGTCGCCGAGCCCGTTTCCGGAAGCGGAGCGGGCGACGATCAGCTTGTAGAGGTAGAAGGCGGACTCTGGCTGGTCGCTCGCGCGCCAGAAATCAGGGTCGGCAGGTCCGCGGCTCACAGTGGCAACGACGGCCCCCTGGTCGTCCGTGACCACCCAGGAGCGCCCGTCGTCGATGGTGGCTCGCCAGCGTTCGAGGGCGCGGCCGGCGATCTCCGAATGGGACCACTGGTCCGTGCCGACCGAGGAGAGCCAGCCTTCCGCCTCGGTGCGCAGCGCCATCAGCGCATCGACATCGGAAGTACTGGCGGGGCGGATGCGGTAGCCCACGGATCAAGCCTCCATTTCGTAGATCAGGACGTGCCGGTCGCCAGGAGCGATCGACACCATGCAACGAACCGGGCGGTCGTCGCCGTACCCGATGCGTGTGTGCTGGGCGACAGGGGTGGCGACTGGGAGCTTGAGTTCGCGGCTCTCATCGGGCAGGGGCATGCGAACGGTGATCTCGTCTCGAAGTCTGCGCTGCGGGAAGCCGCTGGCAGCGAGGATCCCGCCGTTCATCGTCACGGTTCTCTCCTCCATCAGCGGTGTGCCGCGAGCGATGTCCTCCGGGAACCACGAGGTCGACAGTTGGAAAGGGACGTCGTCGATCGTCCGGATGCGGTGCCGGCGCACGACCAGTTCATGGACGGGGAGCTCCAGGCGTTCGGCCACGTAGCTAGGTGCCGGCTCGATGGAGACCTTGATGGTCTCGCCGGGGGTTCGTCCCTGTTCTTCGACCCCCAGGCCCCAGGCGTCTACGCCCCTGGCGGGATCGTCGCCTCGCTCACCTCGCTCGAATTTGCTCAGCTCCCACTTGAGCGATTCGGTACGCCGGACCGTACGTCCCAGCCGCCCACGTCCTTCGGTGACGAGACCGTCCTGCACCAGCCGAGTAACGGCGGTGCGGATGGTGGAGCGGCTGACGCCGTGCTCCTCCGCGAGCGCGAACTCGCCAGGGAGTTGATCTCCAGGGCCTAGCGACCCTTCGTCGATTTTGCGGCGGAGGTCGTCGTAGACGGACTCCCACCGCGCTCTGCGGCTGTTGCTCATAGATCCATCTTCGCAAATGTTGGTTCTGTAGGTACAGAACCTTGACGGCGAATTTTTCTGTACCTACAGTACCGACATAAGCGCTAAGCGATCGACCGATCACGCAGGGCCTCTGGTTTGACCTGCACGAATGCACCTGATCGACGTGGCCCGGCCTTCGGATCGGGCGCCTACCGAAGGGAGCACCACCTCATGAACGTCACCCGCCGCCCCGCCGCCAGCCTCGCCACCGAGCACTTCGACACGGAGACGCTCGCGCTCCTGGAGGCGGTCGAGGTGCCGCTCCCCGACTTCGCCAGCATTGACCTGGACGTCGCCTTCGGCACGCCGCTGGAGATGTACGCGGCCGGCCCGCTGCCCCACGAGCATCTGGACGGTTTGGACATCACCGCCGCCATCGCCGCGATCGAGGCCCGCGAGAACCGGATGCTCGCCGCCCGCGACATCGTCGCCACCGACCCGACCCCCACCGAGCTGGTGCGCGAGCGCCTGGTCGACGTGCTCCTCCCCTACGCCGCGCAGCTGCGCCTCACGGGGCCGGCCGCCGCGGCGCCTCTGCCGCTCGCGGCCTGACCCCAGCCCTTCCGGCTCTGACGGTTCCCATCGTCGCCACTTCGTGTGGCGGCGGTCGAAGCGGCCAGATTCACCGACCGCCTAGCCCTCTGTGAACGCCGTGTTCATCGCGGCCGGATCGGCGGAGTGCTCGTTCCTTGAGAACTGAAGACGCGACCACCGGGTGACGACTACCGCCCCTGACCAGGTAACTGGCCGGGTGTTGTGGCAAGGGTGACCGGTTCGGAAGCGTCAGAAGGGCAAGACCGGAGCCAGAATCCCGGTCACAGTGAACGGCGGTGCGAGTCGGGGAAGTGAGAGCGACCCTGCTTCGTGCCACGGAGCGGCAGCAAGGCGGACCTCGGTCTGTTTCGGCTGCCGCGTGGGCCGAGCGATCACCCTCCCCCGCAGAACCTTGCGGCGGTAGCGCGACGACGCCCCCAGCCGGTAAGCGGAACATCGCACGACCCGGCGGGTGAGCCAGTGGTCGCGGGCACGCCACCTCCCGGACGAAAGGTGGCCAGCGCGGAAGGCAGCAGGCCGCGCGCCGCAACACCCCAAGCACTTCGCAGCCCCGCGCTGCCCAGTCGCCCGCCGCCCGGTCTTCGGGCTGTTCGGTGGGCGGTGGAGAGCGCGGTGGACACCCGCTCTACCAACCGCGACAGCCCCAAGGATCGGACCCCCGGGGCTGTCCAGGACCTGGATGGAGGCCCTGATGCGCTTCAGCATCGCACGCCCGATCGGCAACACCGACTCCGACCCGGACATGGACGAGGCCCTGCGCCGCGCCCGCGGCGGGAAGTGATCGGCATGGACTGGCGACACAACGCGGTCTGCCGCGAAGAGGACCCTGAGTTGTTCTTCCCCATCGGCAACACAGGCCCGGCACTCATGCAGATCGAGGACGCCAAGGCCGTCTGCCGCCGCTGCCCCGTTATGGAGCACTGCCTCCAGTGGGCGCTGGAGTCCCGACAGGAGGAGGGCGTCTGGGGCGGGCTGTCCGAGAGCGAGAGGCGCGCGATGAAGCGCCGCGCCGCCCGCAACCGGGCCCAGAGGGCGAAGGCGGCGACGGGATGACGGACGCCGACCAGAAGCGCCTGAAGGACGACCTCCGCCGGACCAACCAGGACCACGACTTCGGCCGCCGCGCTCACGGCTGAGCGGCCCGCACCACAGGACGCAAACCCAACTCCCATCCCGCACCACGCTGATCCACCAGGTCGGGCGCCCGCACGACGGGCGCCCGACCTTTCGCACGCCTCCAGCCCGGGAGAGTCTCGGGCCCGCACCCCCGCAGGAGCGCCCATGCGTAGCAGCACCCAACTCGACACCGCGACGGCCACGACCGACAACACCCGGCTGCCGTCCTCTTTGTGCACGCACACCCCGACGTGTCCGACCGCCGACAGCCCCGACCGGGAGGCCGCCCGCACCATTGCGAGCCACCCGGAGCAGGGCTGGAACCTTTTGTGCAACGCCGTCCTTCTTTTCGAGGACACCGGGGAGCTGCTCCCCGACGGCCGGATCATCGCCCCGCACCGGCCCCTCGCGGTCGCCGCGGTCTGACGGCTGCCTCTGATCCGCCCGCACCGACACAACGGCCCTACCCACCGCCGTAGATCCACGGTGCCCTTCTGTATGGAGGCGCCCGGAAGAAAGGACACCCCGTGGCCACCAAGTCCGCCTCGCGTCGCAGGCGCCAGCCCGCGGCGAACACGAAGCCCCGCAACGGGCGCGCCAAGGCACCGGCGACGCCGGCCTCCATGCCCGCCCAGGCCGCCGCCCCCGAGAGCACCGTGCCGCTGGTGCACCTGGAGGCCGACCCGGTCGTGGCCGACGCCGCCGACCGCGCCGCCGACCTCCGGGACCTGGCCGCCGACGACGCGGACCGCATCCTGGCCGATGGCCGGGTGCTCGCCGCCAAACTGATGGAGGGCGCCCGTACGGAGGCCGCTTCGTTCACCGAGGCGGTCAACGCTGAGCAGGCGCGGATCATCGCCGACGCGATGAAGGAAGCCGACCGGGTCCGCACGGATGCCGCCACCACGGCGGCCACTGACGCCGACCAGGTCCGCGCCGCCGCCGAAGCGGCGGCGGAGCAGCTGCTCGCCGACGCTCGCCGCCAGGCCGACACCGTCGCGGCGACGGCGGCCGGTGAGGCCGACCAGGTCCTCGCCGACGCCAGCGCGGCTGTCGAGCAGCTGCTCGCCGACGCGCGCCGCCAGGCGCAGGAGGTCGCCGCCACGGCGGCCGTCCAGGCGGAGCAGGTCCGCACCGAGGCCGCGAAGGTCCTCGCCGACGCGGAAGCCGTGCGCACCGAGCTGCTGGCCGGTGCGGAGCGCACGGCGGCGGAGACTCGCACCCGCGCCACCACTGACGCCGGGCACCTTCTGGAGCGGGTGCGGGGTGAGGCCGGCCAGGTGCGCGCGAGCGCGGACGGCCAGGCCGTGCAGGTGCGGGCCGGGGCGGAGAAGGTGGCCGCTGAGCTGCGTGAGGATGCCGCCCGCGAGCTGGAGGCATCGCGTGCGGATGCGGCTCGTGTACAGGCGCTGGCGAAGGAGGACATCGGCCGGCTGCGGGCGGCGGCGGCCGAGGACGCGGAGCGTCTGACCCGCATGGCCCGTGAGGAGGCCGACCGGATCCTGGCCGCGGCCCGTGCCAAGCGGGAGGCGGAGCTCAAGGAAGCCGGGCAGGCGCTGGCGCAGGCGCGGCTGCGGGAAGCCGATGCGGACGTCACGCTGAAGGCGGCCGACGGCATGGTGGCTGAGGCTGCTGCCCGGATGAAGCGCGCCACCGACCGCACTGAGCGGTCCCTGGAGCGCAAGCGGCTCAAGCTCCAGGCCGGTGAGGAGCGCCGGGAGTTGAAGGAGACACGGAAGGCGAAGTCCCGTGCCGGTAAGCCGACCATGGCTGAGCGGGCCAAGCGCTTCGTGAAGGTCAACGCGGAACGCCTGATGGTGATCGGTCCGATCACCGCTCCGATGGCCGTGGCGTGGACGGGGCAGGCCGGGTTTGCCGAGGACATCCTCGGCTGGGTCGCCCCGTTCACGGTTTTGTTCGCCGCAGCGTGGGAGCTTTCGACCGCGTTCGTCGCCTGGATGTACCACCAGTCCCGCCAGGGCGGCGACGCCGGAACCCTCTACCGCGTCAGCACGTGGATCTTCGCTCTCGGTGCCGCCGTCATGAACTTCTGGCACGCCTCCGGTGTACCCACACCCGGCAGCCGGGTGTGGGACGCGAAGGCGGAGATCTGGACGGAGCAGATCACTTACTGGCACTTCACGCCGAAGGCGGTGGCGTTCGCCGCCATGTCGATCGTGGGGATGGTGCTGTGGGAGCTGTACGCCTCGCTGATCCACCGCCGCAAGCTCCGTGAGGACGGCAGGGTCGCCAAGGCCCGCCCTTCCATTGGGGCGGTCCGCTGGGTCCGTTACCCGGTCCACAGTTTCACCGCCTGGTCCCTCGCGATCACCGACGCGAAGTTGAGCACGCTGGACCGGGCCTGGACCGCAGCGGGCACGCAGCTCGCGGACCGCAAGGCGGTCCGGACCGGACTGACCCTGCACCGGGTGGTCATCCCCCGGGTCCGGGCCGACGATCACGGACCGGCCGCCATCCCCGCTGTGCTCACCCTGACCCGCACGGACCGGCACGGACCGCTGGAAAGTCCCGCCCCGGTCCGTCCGGTCCAGCACGGCGGCTACGCGGTCCGTTCCGGTCCGGACGATCGCAACGCGGTCCACGGTCCGGTCCGGACCGCAGGAACCATGGACCGCACCGGCGGACCGGCGCTCGCCCTGGAGCCCGGTCCGGCCGGACCGCAGAGCGCTGACCTGCCGACCGGCCCCGGTCCGGACCGGCCGGACCGCGACCAACGGGCCGTGCCCGCCACCCGGACCGCGACGGCCGCACGCGGGGTGACGGTCCGGACCGCCGACGTGGCCCCCGGACCGCAGGAGCCGAACCCGTCCGGACCGGCCAACGAAAAAGCCCTGGAGGACGTGGCCGGTCCGGACCAGAACGAGGGCGGTCCGGACCGCACGGTCATCACGCTCACGGACCTGGAGCGGACCGCACTGGACCGGCTCCGGACCGCGAACGAGGCGCTCAACCGAAACAACATCGCCCGCGCGGTCCGGACCGAAGGCGGATCCATCGCCACGGACCGCGCCGGACAGATCGCCGTCGCCCTCAGGCAGCACACGGTCCGCTGACCGGACGTCAACGACGCTCTGCCGCTCATGGTCGCCACCGGATCGCGCTCGCCCACCGGGCGCGGTCCGGTGACGGCCACGGCCGGCAGGCCGCTCGCCCGCACCCCCGTCCGCTGAACCTCGCCTCCGGCAGGTATCGGGGCGGGCTTGAACGGCCGCATTCACAGCACTGGAAGGAGAGAGCCCCCATGTCCGGAATCGACTGGGACGAGGAGTTCACCCGCATGAACCCCCAGACCCCCGAGAAGCCCACCACGTCCAAGTTCTCCGTCAAGGCCGGCGGGGTACGCCGCAACACCGTCGCGCTCGCCGTGTGCGGCACGATCGCCGCCATCGCCGTGTGCGGCACGGTCGTGACCGTCACCAGCATGCAGGGCGAGCAGTCCGCCCAGGACCGTGCGCGCGCCCAGGAGAAAGCCGCGAACGCCCTGGTCGAGGCGGAGGCCGGCAAGGAGCGGGCGCAGACCGAGGAAGCCGCGGCCAAGACCCTGTACGGGCGGGAGATGGCCGTCTACCGGGAGTGCATGAAGGTCCGGGCGGCGGCGGTGGCCAAGGCGGCCTCCTACGAGGTCTCGAAGATCGCCGAATGCGCCGCCCCGACCCTCGGCACCGCGGCCCCCAAGACCCAGGAGCCCACCGGCGACGACGGCATCACGTCCAGCCCCTGGCTTTGGGTGGCTCTCGTCGGCGGCGGCGGTCTCATCGCCTACAAAAAGCTTTCCGCGCCCTCCGGTTCCAATTCTGGTTCCGGTGCGGTCACCTCCGCGAACAATAAGGGATTCACCTTCGAGAAGGGTGCGTGACATGACGCTTCAGTTCTTCGCTCTGGCCCTGTTCTGCTGGGCCCTGTTCTTCACCTTCAAGAAGACGAAAGGAAAGCAGCAGCTGGTCTGCCTGATGCTGATTGTCTCCGGGATCTTCCTTCCGTATACGCCGTTCAGCAACGAGATCCGCAGCACGCTCGAATCGGTTTTCAGCACGGCGAACGAGACGGTCAGCGACATCGGATCGTCACGCTAAGTACGCGAGTGTCGGTTACCGGTTACCGGTTACAGGGCCCGGGGATGTCGCCCCGCCCCGCCTTGAGCGCCGCGAACCCGCGTCTGCGGGCCCTGTAACCGGTAACCGGTAACCGCCGGAAACTACACAACGTTACGGAAGGGAGGCTCGTGGAACTCCTCGTGCTCCTCGCCATCACCTACCTCGTCGGCGTCGACAACACGCACGGAAAATACGAGCAGGCGGGAATCAAGAAACCCCCGAAGAAACCGAAAGAAAAATGGGCTCCGACCAAGGCGCCGGATACCTTCCGGAACGGTTCCTACAATGCGGCAGCGAAAGCGCATCACGGTTTGCTCGCGGGTGCCCACTGGGCCGGGGGACTTCGTGACGGATGGCGTTCCGCCTACCTGAAAAAGCCGGGTACTGCACCTTCCGGCTCGCCTTCCGCCACGCCTCCTACCGGGCCCTCCGCGCCCACCCCGGGAGCCACTTCGGGGGCCACCGTGCCGCCGAAGCCGACCACGCCCCCGACCCCGCCGACCCCGCCGAAGCCGACCACGCCCCAGACCCCGCCGAAGCCCACCGCGCCCCCGACTCCGCCGCCTGCCGCCGGGCCTCTCAGGCCTACCGTCCCGCCGCCCGGCACCATCCCCCCGCCCCCCACGATCACGCTCCCCGACCGCATCAGGAAGGACCCCGCGATGCAGCCCAATCCCCCCGTTCCGCACACCGCGACCGTCGACGACAAGGGTGTTCACGTCACCACTGCCTCCGGGAAGAGCCGCACCTACAGCGGTGGCGAGGTCATGACCCTCACCCAGGTCATCGATCTCGCCGAAGGCGCCGCGACCCTGTGCCAGTCCAGCTCCGAGACTTGCCTGGAACTCGTGGACGAGTCAGGGCAGCTCGCCGGGGACTGCGACGTGCTCATCGCCGAGATCACGGAGAAGGGCGTCGGCGCGAACCTCATCGGCAAGTGCGAGCACCTCCAGGAGCAGCTCGGGCTTCAGGCGGCGGCAGCCAAGAAGCTCCACGACCAGATCCAGGGCGGCGAGGAGTCGTGCCGCACGGCGTCGGCGAACGCGGAGGTCCGCCACGGTGCCATCTTTCGGGCCGTCGCCGACTCCCCGCTGACCAAGCCCGCCGAACGCGACTTCTACAACGCCCGATAGAAGAGGAGAGGCCCGCATGTCTGTCACCGAATCTCTCAAGGACGCCGCGACCTACGCGGCCCTGCGCACCAAGCTCGCCTGGCTCACCCGCCAGGTCCACGTCCACGGCGAGACCGTCACCACCCTCGCCTCGACCATCGACGACACCGCCGAACAGATGCAGGACGCCTCCGAGACGATGAAGGCGCTCGCGGTGGACAGCGCGACGACCGCCGAATTCGCGGACGCCGCCGTCGTGATGACCACCGCGAAGGAAGCGGCGGGCGAGTACACGGCCGCGGCGGACAGCGCGGCCGCGGCCGCCGACGACGCGAAGACGACTGTCGAGTCCGACCACGGGGGCATCGCCGACGCGGTGGACACCTCCTCCGTCGAGATGGCCGAAGCCGCCTTCTACACCCAGCCGTAAGGAGAGCAGGACCATGGGGCCGACCCGAGCACAGTTCATCCAGTACGCGCCCGCCGCTCTCGCGGTGGCGTCCGCCGCCGCCGGCCCCTGGTCCGCCCTCGCCGCCGGAGCGGCCGGAGCGGGGGCGTGGGCCATCAACGCCTCCACCCCGGCCCTGCGCTCCCTGATCGCCTGCGGGATCACCGCCACCGGGTGCGGCATCGCCGCGCACCAGGTCCTCGCGTCCGGCATGAACCCACTATTCGCCCTCGGACTCGCGGTCCCGGCCGGGGCAGCCGCCCTCGCCCACCACCGCAACATCACCGGCGAGTTCCCGACGCTCCCCGCCGCGACCACGGCGACCACCGGGCAGACCTCACAGGCGCAGCTCATCACCGCCTGGTGGAAGGAGTTCATCTCCGGCCCCACCCAGACCGAGGGTCGCAAGCTGATCCAGGAGGGTGCCGGCCTCGCGCACCTTGCCCTGGAGGTCGGCGACGACCACGTGTCGTTCACCGGAATCATCACGCTGCCTCAGGGCCAGCAGGTGAGGGTGAAGGCCGCCGACATCGCCTCTGTCTACAACGTCCCTGTCTCCCAGGTCGAGATGGGCGACCCCAAGCACTACGCACCCAACGCCCTGCCCGTCACCGTCCACCTGACGGTCCCGGCCTCGGCACCAGAGATCACGGCCGGCGCCCCCACCACCCCTGAGGAGGAGTGGGACGCCTTCGTCGGCGTCCCGGAAGGGGCGATGCCCGGCACCACCCTGACCCTCACCCGCTACGACGGGCCCCTGGACTGGGAAGGGATCGCTACCCGTGAACGCAAGGCGATCGGGACGGTCAACCTCCAGGACCTGGCCGGGAACCTGGACCTGTCGATGATCCAGATCACCCTTGCGCCCGGTGACAAGCCCTCGCAGATGGGGGTGCGCGTGATGAAGGAGCACGCGCTGATGCACGGCACGATGCTCTCCTCGGTCGTCGACGAACTGGCCATGGACGCCCGCGGATACGTCCGCCTGGGCACCTACGTCGACGCCCGCCCGGCCCTGGTCCCCTTGGCCCAGCCCGGTTCCGGCGCCCGCCACCTCTACCTCGTGGGCGGCTCCCGCTCGGGGAAGTCGGGAATCCTGGAACAGATCCTCCTGTCCGCCCACCGGTCGGGCATCGCCACGATCCTGGCCTCTCCGCAGGCCGGGACCATTGCCGGTGCCCACCTGGCCGCGTACTGCGGGGACGGCCTGAACGAAGCGATGGGCGCCCTGCGCCTGGCCTACGCGATGATGCTGGACCGCGAGTCCCGCTACCGCTCCCCCGCCTTCCCCTTTACCGACCCCCTGGTCCTGGTCGTCATCGACGAGGCGCACATGCTGCTGTCGACGTCCTCCCCGTACCACGCGGAGGCGAAGGCGATCGTGGAGCAGATGACCCGCCGTTCCCTCAAGCGGGGCATCGGCGTGGTTCTGGCCACCCAGACCCCGCTGGCCGAAGACCTCGGCAACTCGACGATCATCCGCTCGCAGCTCCTCATCGGCGGCGGCGCGGTCTTCCTGCGCTGCGCCAAGGGGCAGGGCTCCCTGGTCGGGGTGAACGCGGTGGAGGGAGCCGAGGGCATCGACCTGTCGAAGATCCCCGCGTCGTGGCCCGGCCTCTTCGCCACGGTCGCCGACCGGGAGATGACCGGCCTGGACACCGAGGCCGTCATGGCCCCCGAGGACGGCACCTTCGGCCTCGGGTACCTCCTGACCCCGGGCTCGCAGGCCGTTCAGTTCCGCTCCCTGCACCTGGACGTCTCCCCCGTCTCCCTCGCGGGAGGCGAGCCGCCCGTCGGGCTCGAGGACTGCGACGCCTGGCGTGAGCGGGACGCGATCACACAGACCCCGATGGTCGACGTCCGCGGCAAAAACCTGGTCGGCAACCTCGAAGACCTCCTGTTCTGGGCAGAACACGGACGGCCCGCCCCGCAGCAGCAGCAGCGCACCGGTCCCGCCGGCCAGCAGCCCGGGCCCGCCGGTCCGGGCGTTTTCGCCGGACCCGCTGCGGGGGCGGGTGACGGACAGGAGCTGATCAAGCCCCGCATCCTCGAACTCTTGAGAGAGGAGTCCATCCCCCTGACCGCGGAGACCATCGCCCGCAAGCTCGGGACCAGCGCGAAGAACATCAAGCCGCGCCTGTCCGAGCTGAAGAAGCGCGACGAGGTCACCAACGAGAACGGACTGTGGAAGGCAGCATGAACACGAACACCACCGTCAGCGGGTTCACCCCCGTCGAACACGACCTGTACGCCCAGGCGTTCCGGCTCCTGGACCCGGCCCCCACCCCCGCGCCGGGCGCCGCCGCTCCCCCGCCGGCGGTGGCCCCCGCCGCCCCAGTGCTCCAGACGGTGCTCCCGACCGGGGCGGTCGAACGGACCCTGGCCGACGGCCTGCGGTTTCTCGATACCCACGGCTGGGTCCAGCGGTCCCTCATCCACTCCGGCGGCGCCCGCTGCTCCATCGGCGCGCTGCGCGCCGCGGCCGGCGCCCGCACCCCCGCTTACCAGGACGCCGGGAACCTCCTCCTGGACGAGGCCCGCCGCCAGAACGGCAAGCAGTGGACGGCGCTCCCGTCCTGGAACGACTCCCACACCCGAGGACAGGTGCGTAGCGTGTGGGAGGCCGCCATCCGGCGCGCCCACCGCATGAACATCTGACCTGTGGGAGCCGTCCCGTGTCGTTCTCGTTCACCAACCCCGAGCAGAACCGTGACGACCGCTCGTTCTCCTTCACCGACCCTCAACCACGCAGCGACGACCGGTCGTTCAGCTTCACGGCCCACGCGGACGTTGAGCAGAAGCTGGACGTGATCAGCGACATGGCCCGCGAGATCCTCCGCCTCGTCGCGGAGGTCCGCAGGCAGATCGACAACTGACCGGCCCGGCCCCTCCGCGCTCCCGCGGAGGTGGTCACTCACCACCAGCTCGACCCCGCGCCCCGCCCGGAGAACACCCCGGGCGGGGCGTCGCCGTTCCCTGCCCGCCATCACCCCCGGGAGACCCGAGCCCTGTGCGCCGCTACCGCTACCGCTGCACCGTCTGCCGCACCACCAGCCCCGTCGTCCATCAGATCCACGACCTGGCCGCCGAGGGCGAGGCCCACCGACTCGCGCTCCACGGCGGGCACATACCCGACGACGAAGCCGCCGGCCAAGTCGACCGGCGCGGGCGTTGGTACGCCGCCCTGTCCCCGCTGGTCGCGATCCACGCGCACATCGCGGACGGGCTCAGCGACCTCCACGACACCAAGACGATGGGCCACTACTGGTGGGCCAGCAGCGGCGCCGCCCTCATCCTCGCCAGCGCGGCCGCCCTCATCCTCACCGTCGTCTCCGCCGCACTCTGACCCAGCTCCGACCGCCCCGCCTGGCCACCGGCCCCGGCCTGCCCCGCACTCCGGGGCGGCTGGTCCCGGTGACCCGGGCAGGCCGGCCGCCGTTCCCCGCGCCCCGCCGACGCGCCGACGTCAGCGGGGCGCGGTGTCGTCCACCTACCTGCTGGAGACCACTCGTGCTCATCCCCCGCCCGCGCCGCCGCATCGGCCGGCCCCGCCCGCAGCGTCCCGGCCCCCGCTACCCGCACCGCCCCGACCGTCTGCCCGGCACCTGGCGCCGGTGATGCCGCGCCGCCGAACGCGGCGCCGCCGCGAGGTGAGGCGGGTGCTGCGCAGCGACGCGACCCTGCCCGAGTTCGATCGCGGCGCTGTCCCAGAGGGCCTGGTCACCAGGCGTCAACTCAGGGACATGCGTCTCAGCCCCGGAGGTAACGACGGGCCGGCCGCGATCCTGCGCTGCAAGTGGTGCGGATACCGGCCGCAGTGGGCGTGCATCCACCCCACCCGCGGCTACCTCCTCCGCGTCGACCTGGCCGTGCCCAAGCGCGTTCCGACGCTCGCTCAGGAATGGGCCCTGGACAAGGCGATGGCAGCTCGCCAGACCTGCGGCGACTGCCGGAGGCGCTTCTACTTCTGCCTCTCCAAAAAGCTCGGCTGTTGCATCGAGTGCTTCGACGGCACCCCCGTACACCCCAGCAGCTACTACGCGCCCTCGGCTCCCGCCGCTCACCGGCTGGCCGCCTGAACTGCGAACCCCGTCCCGGCCACACAGGCCGGGACGGGGCACACAGGGCGGCCGCAGCACCGGCAAAGGCCGGCCGCCCCTCCTTCACCCCTTCGAGATCAGGAGAAACCAGCATGACGCATCGCCCCGCCACCTTCGCCGCCCTGCTCGGACTGACCCGAGCCGCTAGTGCGATCGGCGATTTTTGGATCCAGGACGATTTCTGCGCCCGCGTGAAGGGCGCCTCCGACGACCACCCGGTCACCTACCAGGACCCGGTCACCGAGGCGAAGACGACCCACGGCACGGCCGACGGCCGAAAGGCATGCCTCCACCACTGCCTGACATACACGGCCACGCAGGCGCTCGTGGCCGGGGCTGGGGCCCGCGCGCTCGGCATCCGGGTCCATCCGGCCGCCGCCGCGGCCGCGCTCGCCCTGTCGTTCGGAACGCACTACGCCGCGGATCGCAGGGTTCCCGGCAAGGGTCTGCTGGAGAAGATCGCCATTAAGACCGGCAAGGGCGGCTTCTACAAACTGGCCTCGCACGGAATCAATGGGGCGTTCCACCTCGACTCCGCCTGGCATCACGGCTGGGAGACGGCCGCCGCGCTGATCGCCACCACCAAGGCGACTGCGCGGTGACCGGCCGACCTCGAGACGCAGGTCCAGGAGGCGATCGGCGGACGACGACCAAGTCCCCCGCCTGTGGCTGGGACCAGGCCGTTTTCCGATGCGGACGGTGCGGCACCGAGCACACCACCACGACCGAGGACGACTACCTCAAGGCCGTCGGCGTACACGGTGACGCCCACGCCGTGTGGGACCGGCTCAACCCCACCGAGCGGTCCGGCTTCGCCTCGGTCCTGCGCATCATCCTGGCCGCGCCGGAACTCGCCGCGGAGCTCCTGGCGCTCGCCGACCGCCAGCCGGCGGGAGGCGAGGACCGGTGAGCCGCGCCGCGGACGGGCCGCACCCGCACCCGCTCGCCCCCGCCGACCTCCCGCCCGGGGACGACGACTGGGCCAGCGGTTGCCCCGACTGTCATCTGCCCATCCAGGGCGGGAGCGCCGGCCTCACCGCGCACCGCCGGACCGTCCACAACCCCCGCCGCGACTACGGCGACCGCCGCACCCCCATCACCATCCGGCTCGATTCCTGACAAGGGGAAACCCCATGACCGTTCTGACCAAGGCCGACACCTTTGCCGCGCTCGACGCCTGCTTCACCGCAGACCTCGCCGCCCTCAGCGGCAGCCAGCCGACGCGCGGCCTCGCCCCGACCCGGTTCATCGACCTGGTCGAAGAGGTCCGCGACCTCCTGGCCGACTCCCGCCTCCCCCACTACGAGGACGCCAGCGACGACCTGGACCACGCCGCCGACTACCTCACCGAAGCGCTGACCAGCCCGGCCGACGAGCAGCACGCGCTCCTGGCGCAGGCGCGCACGCACCTGCGCTCCGCCGTCGCATCGGCGGGCTGAACCCCTCGCCTGAGTTGAGCGCACTCTGTGCCGCCCCGGACCCCGCACCCGCCGGGGCCGGGGCGGTCGCAGTGGCCCCTCAACACAGAGAGGAGACGGACGTGCCGCTGCCCTACTTCGAGGTGGAAGTCCCCATACGCAGCACCAAGCAGCCCGGCGCGCACGGTCTGCATGTCTTCACCGGCCGGGCCGACAGCCGCAGCGCCGCCGTACGGATCGCTCACGAGGTCTACGACGCGGCACGCGCCGCGACGGAGGCCGGACGCGAGATCCCCCACGGACGGTCGGACGGCTGGGGCGCCTGCGGATTCCGGCCCGGCTGGGAGCTCGACTGGCCCGCCGCGACCGCCGGCCGCTGGACGAACCCCTACCGCTGGACCAAGCCCAGCACCTTCGAGTTGTAGCTCCGCCCCGGGACAGCCGCCCTGCTTGCTGGCTGACGACTGCCCCGGGCCACCCATCCCGTACGAGACGAGAGGGAGACCTCAGTATGGACTCCGTCCTGCACACGTCGGGCCGGTTCGGCCCGCGCACCCTCCTGATCACCACCGCCGCCATGCCGCTCACCGGCTGGGCGGTCCACGCCGTCGCCCTGCACAAGAAGCTCGCCGCGACGAAGCGCGACCCGCTGACCGGGCTGCTGCGCCGCGACTCCTACACAGCCCGCGCCCGCCGGCTCCTGGCCCGCCACGGCGACGACACGACCGTGGTCATCGTCGATGCCGACCACTTCAAGCAGATCAATGACGACTTGGGCCACGCGGCAGGGGACGCCGTCCTCGCGTCGATCGGGGCCCGGCTCACCGCGTGGGCGGGCCCGCGCGCGGCCGTCGGTCGCCTCGGAGGCGATGAGTTCGCCGTGGTCCTGGAGCTGAACGCCGACCGGCGCGCGCTCCGCCTGGAGCAGCTGGTCCGGATGCTGCACACGCCCCTCGTCCTGGACGACGGGCGCACGGTCGACGTCGCCGCGTCGGTCGGCGCCGCGACACCGGACATGATCGGCAGCCGCGACTTGACCCGGCTCCAGAGGGCCGCCGACGCAGCTCTGTACGACGGCAAGCACTCCGGCCGCGCCCACCTCGCCACCGCCGCGCACGTCACGGTGCCGTCCATCAACGGGCGCCGCTCCGGGCGCCCGGGTACAGCGGTGTGGGGGCGAGCCGCGTGAGCGCCGCCGAACTCGAGGGCGGCGACTGGATCCGCGGCATCACGGTCCGCCAGCCGTGGGCGGCCTGCATCCTCGCCGGGAAGCGCACGGAGAACAGGCCGGCCAACTGGCCCTGGCGGGGGTGGGTCCTGCTCCACGCCGGGAAGGCGAAGCCGGAACCCGCCGTGCTGCGCGACCCGCTGGTCGCCACCGCGATCCGCGGCCGCGAGCTACACCTCGGTGCGGTCATCGGTGTCGCCCGGCTCACCGACTGCCACCTGGACCAGGGGCCCGCGCACTGCACCAGCCCCTGGGCACAGCGCCACGCTCACCACCTGGTCCTCGCCGACGTCCACGAACTGCCGCTGCCGGTGCCCGCCACCGGGGCGCTCCCGGCCTGGAAGCCGACGCAGGACCTCGTGGACCAAGTCCTCCAGCAGCTGCCGCACCTGCGGCCGTGACCCGCAAGCCGGGCAAGGAGCCGCCGTACGAGCCGGGCTGCGTCCCGGCTCCCGGCGGCCTGCTGGACTGGCGCGACGCCCGGCACTACGACCGCTGGCAGATGCGCCCCTGCGCGCTGTGCGAGCAGCCCACACCGCTGCGCTCCCACTCCGGGGAGCCCGCTCACAAGGTGTGCGCTGAGTCCTGGATCTCCGAGCACCCCACCGAGGCCCGCCTCGGTCGGTTCGCCTCCGACACCCAGCCCAAGCGCCGGCGCGACGACAACCACGCCTGACCCACCCGCCCGGAGGCTCCCATGAGCAGCACTCCGCAGGACGACGTCGATCCCACCCTCGCCTACCCCGAGCCGCCCGCTTCCCCGCTCTGGCACCGCCAGGGCCCCAAGCCCCGGCCGATCACCCCGGAGCAGCAGCGCCGCAACTGCGAGCTCCTGCTCCGCGCGCAGTACACCCCCCGACCCCGCTCGCCGCGCACCACCAAGACCCTGGCGGAGGCCAGCTGATGGACACCAAGCACTGCACCGTCGACGGCTGGGTCGACGCCATCCCCGCCCCCGGCCCGCACGGCACCGCGATGTTCGACCTGACCGTCCGTCCCGTCGACGCGGACACCCTCCCCGAGGACGCCCCCGACACCGTCGTCTCCTGCACCGCCACGGACGACGGGATCGTCCACGAGCTGCTGAACGGCGTACAGCCCAGCGACCTGCTGCGCGTCACCGGCACCCTGGCCCAGCCCCGGACGCCTGGCGAGCCCGCCCGGCTCACCGTGGACGTCCTCGAGGTCCTCGGCACCGCCCTGGTCCCGGCCCTGCGCGAGATGGTGCTCGACAGGTTCGGCGACTACGTCGTCATCTTCGACGCCGACACCGACGCCGTGCCGGTCTTCACCGCGCGCGGGAAGTGGGTCGGCCTCGCGGACAACCCGGACGCCATCGCCACCCTGATCGACATCCACGAGCGCGTGCACGGCGGTGACGACCGATGACCACCGCCGCACCCTCCCGCACCGTCCTGGAGCGATTCCCCGCCGGCCATCCCCGCGGCTCCTGGCCCGCCGACGAATGCGCCGCTGCCCAGCGCGCCCAGGGCCACGACGCCCACGTCGTGATGGACCTGGACGCCGACCAGTTCCTCGTGGTCACCACCACCCGATAGCCCGCCCAACCGAGAGGCGAACATGACCGAGACCGAGCCCGAGCCCGAGACCATCCGCTACACCGCCGACGTGGTCGCCCTGACCCCCGGCGGCGACGTCCTGCTGATCGAGCGGGGCTGGCCGCCGCACGAGGGCGAATGGGCCCTCGCCGGTGGCCACGTGGATCGCTCGGAAACCAACCGTGATGCCGCCGTCCGCGAACTCGAGGAAGAGACCGGCCTCCGCGTGACCGCCGACAGCCTGCGTCAGGTCGGCGTGTGGGACGCGCCCGACCGCGACCCGCGCGGCCGGTACGTCACCGTTGCCTACGTGGCCGTCGTCCCCGCCGACACCCCGGTCACGGCCGGGGACGACGCCCGCGCCGCCCGCTGGTGGCCCCTGGACGCGCTGCCGCCGCTGGCGTTCGACCACGCCGACATCGTGAACGCGGCCATCGCCTTCACCGCTTCGAAGGGGGTGGCGCGGTGAGCGTCATCGGACAGGAAGCCGGGATCGACCACGGCAGTATGCGCGGCTACCGGCAGCACACCTACCGCAAGGTCGCCGCGACCGAGGAGTGCGGCTGTCTGGCCGCTGTCCGTGAGGCGCAGCGCACCAGCAAGCCGGTGCCGGAGCGCTCGCAGAAGCAGCGGGAGTGGTACGGCGGGCAGTACGTCACCGCCGCGTCCGGCTCCCAGCCCGGACGCCGGATCCTGGCGCCGGGCGACTGCCCCGTCGACGGATGCGGCCAGGAAGTCGCGGGCCGCAGCGTGCAGCGCCGCGGCTGGGTCCGCATCCACGTCCAGGGCTCCACCATGCCCGCCCGCGCGTTCTGCTCCGGGTCCTGCGCCACGGTCGGGATCGCCCTGGCCGAACTGCGCATGGACACCCCCGCCAGCAGCTGACCGCCGCCGCGATCAGCACGGCACCCGAAGCGGCCCGCCCCCGCGGCGGGCCGCTTCACCCATGTACGGCCCGGGGCGGCCGCCGGCCACGAGCCCGGCCGCCCCGGCGCCACCCCTCAACTCGAGGAGATCCCCCCCCGTGACCGCCTTCACCGACGCCGCACCCGGCGAGCCGTTCACCCTGTCCGGCACCGAGCCCGGCTTCGACCACCTGCACGGCATCCCGGCCGCCGCCCTGGGCGAGGAGAGCGACCGCCTCCTGACCCTGGGCCACCTCACCGACCGCGCCGTACTCGCCGTCACCAGCGCCTACCACCGGCGGGTCCTCGGAGAGCTCATCGTGCCCACCAACGAACTCGCCGACCTGCTCACCTTCGGCACCAGGCGCACCTACATCCAGGCCGTCAGGGCGGGAAGCGACGGCGACTGCCCCTGGTACGTCAACGACGCCGACCCCGACGCACCCACCGCCCAGCCCGCCACCTTCATCGCCATCGAGTGGCTGGAGCGGGAAGACATAGCGACCCCGTCCCGGTGCCCGGCCTGCACCCGCACCAGCCGCTCGACACGGTTCACCAGGAGGCCCAACCGCACCGGATGGAGCAACTGCCACCGCTGCCGGCACTGCGCCCACCAGTGGCTCCCGCCGGTGACCGAGCTCCGCCCGGACCCACAGCCAGCCCTCCCCCAGCCCCGCCCCGCCACCCACGACCTGGAGACGTCCTCATGCACCCGATCCGCCTGACCAGCTTCGGCTACCTCCACCTGCCCACCGGCCCGGACGGCTCCCCCGTCCCGCCCGCCGCCGACCGGATCGAAGACGTCCGCGACCGGCTCCGCGACCCCGCCGCCGCCCGCGACATCCTCAACCTCGACGGCCACCACCCCCGCGTCCAGGACGTCGTCCTCAACACCCCCGGCGCCCGCGAACTGATCGCCAACCTCGCCGACTACGCCGACCTGCCCGCCGGCCCCCGCCGCATTGCGATCGGGTGCGCAGGCGGCAAGCACAGGGCATGCGGCCTCACCGAAATCCTTGCCCGCGAACTCCGCGACCGTGGCCGACAGGTCGAAATCGAGCATCTCCACGCACACCTGCCGCGCGTCCTCAAGGCACCCGCCAGCACCCGCCCCGCCCACCCCGAGCAGGAGACCGCCCGATGATCCGTCGCATGTTCAGCAGCTGCGCCACCACATCCAACGCGGTCTCCCCCGAGGACCAGGCCGTCGTCGACAGGTTCCGCGCGATGCTCGCCGCCGTCCGCAACCCCGAGCCCTGGACGCCCGACCTCGCCCGGGACGTCGCCGTGCGGGTCGGCCCGTTCATCGAGCGCGCGCACCCCCGCCCCGGCGACGACCACGGCACCGAGACGATCGCCGTCGCCCTGGTCCACCCCGACACCCCACACGCCGCTGCCTACCTCCACGGCCACCAGCTCGGCTACACCAACCGAGGCTGGCTGCGCTGCGAGACGACCACAATCCTCGGGACCTGGCAGCCGGCCTACGCGATGCTCACCCACGCCTCCGCCGGCCTCCCCCTACCCGACGACGTCGGCATGACCCCCGCCCACTACGGCGTCCACGTCGAAGCCCGCCGCACCGACGGCACCGGCCACACGCTGCTGCGCCTTGGGCCGTACTTCCAGACCTGGGTCGCCTCCCACGACGCCGGCCGTCTCAACACCGACCTCGCGAGCCGGGCGGCCACCGTCATCCCCGGATTCACGGTCACCGCGAAGGACGCGCTGTTCGACGTCAGCGACCACGAGAGCTACGCCGACCCGTACGTCGCTGATGTCACCGCGCTCTTGGCCGACGCCCTCGCAGGAGCGAGCGCGTGACCTGGGTGGCCTGACCCCCGGAACACCCGAAGGCCCGTACCCCCTGCGATCGCCAGAGGGGTACGGGCCTTCTTGCGTTTCCGGGCCGTCAGGCGACCGCTGGCTCCGCTTCGGGCTTGATCTCAACCTCTATGCCGACGGATGCGGACAGCGCCTCGATCAGCTCCCGCACCATCGTGCGAGTGCCTTCGGGGTTGCGCTCCATCGCAGCCTGGAGTGTGCCCGCGTCCAGCTTCTTCGTTGCCCGGGTCAGCGCCTTGTAAGGGTCGCGGGCGGCTGGGAGCTGGGTCTTGCCTTCGATGCTCGCGAGGTAGACGAGCACGGCTTCCTCGGTGGCCTTCTTCTTGCCAGCCGCCTCCGGGGGGAGCGCCTGGACGGCGCCCTTCACCATGTCGGACGTGACGCTCAGCTGCTTCACCTGGATGAGTGCCAGGTAGAGCAGTGCGGCAGCATCGACACCGTGCTCTTCGGCGAGCGAGACCAACTCCCGGGCCTGAGCGATGCCCAGCTTTTTGGAAACTACAGTTTCCAAATCGTTCGATTTCCCGTGGACCAATTCGAACAGCTTCTCTGTGATCTTCCACGTCTTGATCAGCTGGTTCGCGTACTGCGGCGTGATGTCCCACAGCTCGTTGCAGTAGTCCTCGAACGTCCCGCGCGTCGCCCGGTACAGCTTGCCGTCCCGAACGACCTGGAGCGCCTTACCCGCAGCCCAGTACGCGATCCGCAGGTTCTCGAGCGCGGCCTCGCAGCGCACCAGGAGCTCCCGCTCCTGAGCGATGAGGACCGGAGTGTCGGAGAGCTGCTTCGTCGGCAGGTGGTCGATCGCGCGGGCCAGCGCCACCGCCGTGTCCGGCTTTCCGGGGCCCTGCGGCCCACCCGTGTTGATCTGTCGTCCCATCAGAGCATCTGTTCCATCGTCAGGGCGACGCGCATGAAGTCCTCGCGGGCATTCAGCGCGGTGCCGCTCATCTTGTACTCGGTGACGAGCGTGCCGTTCTCGTAGGCGTGCTCGTGGATCGTGTACCGGCGGATCGGGTCGGCGACGCGCGGGTAGTTCCGCTCGTCGATCCACGCCTTCACCTTGTTCAACTGCACTTCGTGCCGGTCCTTCCCCGGGTCGTGCATGTTGATCACGACGAGGAAGGGGATACCCCGCGGCTTGAGAACGCGCTCGATCGTGAACTCACACTCGTCCCAGGTGATTTTGGACGGGGTGATCGGCACGATCGCCAGGTCCGCCACATCCAGGACCTCGCGAAGAGCGTCGGCCGTCCGGCTCTCGCCCAAGGGGTCCGCGCCCCACTCAGCATCAGGATCGACATCAAGGAAGCCCGGGGTGTCGACGACGACGCGGCGCCGTTCCGGATCCTCGACGATGCCCGGGATGATGCCGAGCTTGCTCTTGGTGACGACGTAGTCGAACGGCAGCGCCGCCTCGCGTACGCCTGCGCACCATTTCTCCAGGGTGCCCTGGACGTCGATCCCGGCCGCGACGACGGGGGAGCCGGCGGACTCGTCTGCGTTGGACATCACCGCTGACCGGCCCGCGCAAGCGGCCGTGTTCACCGCGATCGTGGACTTGCCCGCGCCGCCCTTCTGCTGAATGACGACGATTACCTTTGCCGTCCGACCGTTGCGGGCTGCCGTATCGGTGGCGCGTTGCACGGCTGTGGATGTGGTCATCCGGTGGCCTTCCAGTCGTCCGTTGATTTCGCCGCCCAGCGCGGCTACTCGGACGCGGCACAGCTTGCCAGACCCCCAAGATCACACGCAGCCACCCCGCCGCAAGGTCACCCGACGGTGCGATGAGCGTCTGTGGCCCTCCACGCGAGGGCCCGGTTTCACGCGGGAAGCGAACGGGAGCGCTTCGATTGAAGCGCTCCCGTTCGAGAGGCTCGAACGATCCCGTTCCAATTGGAACGTTGCCGCCCCACCGGCTGTCAGATCGTCGTGGAATGCCGAACCCGTAGAGAGTTGATCCCCGGCGTTGAGCGGGACTTCCCCAATTGGGGAAGTCCCGCGTGTTTTGGGGGTCTGAGTGCTCGGTGGCGGTGGAGTTGAGTGCGGTCGGGTTCTGGGGTTGGTGGTGCTCGGGTGGTCGGTGCGCAGTATTCGCACGACGTCGTCAGAGGTCGCTGCGGAGTGGCGGCATCACCTCCCGCCACCGGGCGGGGTGGGCCAGGTGGCAGCCGGCCGGGCACCAGCGGTCCCTGATCACCTCCCGCTGAGGAAAGGACGACTGGTGGCTGAGGACCAGGTACACCCGCTCCTGGGTGGTCGTACGGCAGAGGGCGCAGGCGATTCCGTCTCGTGTGATCTCCATGGGCGGAAGAGTGCACACACCGTCGGCTTACCGTCTCGGGCGGCCGTCACGGCCCGCCTGGCGGGCCCCACGGTAAAGACTTGGTGATGGCCTCCCGCCCGGCGGGAAGGACCCCCGATCGCGCTTTTCCGCAGGTCAACGCCGGTGTTTCATGTGCCGGTGATCAGCAAAGCAGAGCTCCGCCCGGGTGACGGGGTGCGTTACCTCTTCCGCGGCGTGATGGTCGGCGACGGCCACCGCCCCGCGGGCAAGGCGCTGCGCGACGCCCAGGACGAGGCCGGTGTCCCGCCCGGGATCTGGCGGGGCCGGGGCCTAACCGCGGTTGGCCTCACGCCGGGTGACGAGGTGAGCGAGCGGCAGGCCGAACTGCTCCTGGGGGAAGGCCGGCACCCGGACGCCGACCGGATCGAGCGCGAGCGCCTTCAGGCGGGAGACGATCCGGCGAAGGCCCGGCGGGCGACCGTGCTGGGCAGACCCATCGAGCACAACCGGTCACCGAAGACGGATAAGGCCAAGGAGCGCAGACCCTGGCTCGGCATGGACCTGGTGTTCCGGCCGCCGCCGACGGCCCACATCGCGTGGGCGCTGATGGGTGACGAGGAACGGCGGGTGCTGGAGGAGTGCCAGGACATCTCCGTGGACAAGACGCTGGGGTGGCTGGGGGAGTCGGTCGCGCAGATCCGGTCGGGGAGCGGCGGCAAGCACCGCAAGCCGATCCGGGACGGCGCTCTGATCGTCGCAGTGTTCCGGCACTACGAGTCCAGAGCTGCCGAGTCGAAGCCGCTGCTCCACGATCATGCGGTGGTGTCGATCCGCGCCCGCCGGCCGGACGCCAAAGGCACGTGGGGAAACCTGTCGGCAGACACGCTGCTGGCCCACATCGTTGCCGCTGACACTCTCTACCTCCTGTTCTTCATGGAGGAGGTCTCCGCCCGGCTCGGGTGGGCGTGGGAGCCCCGAGAGGTGACACCCGGCCGCCGTCCCGTCATGGAAATAGCGGGCATCGATCAGCGGCTCATCGGCTGGCAGTCGACGCGACGCCAGCAGATCGAGGAGGCCCTGTTCGTCCTCACCGCCGAGTACGTGGAGGAGCACGGGCACGAGCCGGGGGAGCGGGCCGCCTACGGGCTGGCCTGCCGGGCCGCCGACCGCACGCGCCCGCCGAAGCGCAAGGACCTGCGGTCGCTGTCCGAGCTACGTGAGCGGTGGCGGGAGTCGGCCATCGCCTCGTTCGGCGCCGACGTCGTGGATCGCCTCGCGGAGCGGGCGCGGGCGGCGGCCGCGGCGGTGTGGGCGCGAGTGCGTCCGGTGGTCGACGTCGTCCTGGCGGCCGTCGACGTTGTGGCCGTGGTGTACGTGATGCGCGGGGCGTTCAAACGCCACCACCTGCTCGCCGAAGCGCGCCGCTACCTCTCCTACGTCCTGCGCGGCCAACCGCACCAGCCGGGCCTGGACGAACGGATCGTGCAGACCGTCGTCGACGACTACACCCGCCCCGTCGGCCGGGGCCGGAAGATGACCGCTGATCTGCACGCCCTGTACCCGCGCGACACCGACGACCAGGCCGTGCTGCGCCCGCTGATCCGCACGCGGACCGCTCCCCTCTACGCGCGGGCCCGCCTAGCCGCCGGAGCGCTGAGTGCCCGGGTCTACGAGCTGCGCCGCGCGGACCGCCTGGACTCCCGCACCGGCCGGAAAGCCGGCCACGCCCTGGAGCAGGAGACCGATGTTGCCGCGTTGGAGCAGACCCGCGCCACGATCGAGGCCGTCGCGAAGATGGCCGCCAAGCTCCAGGACGGCATCCGGGAGCGAGCCGTCGCCCAAAACCCCCGGCCGCAGCCCGCTCCGTCGGCGCCCGCTCCGTCACACACCCCGCCGCCCGGCGTGCAGCAGACGCCCGGCCGGACACCCACTGGAGGACTCACATGACCACAGGTGCGGCACTCCAGTGCCTGGCTGTGGTGACGATGCCCGGCATCGTCCACCGAGTGGAACCCGCGATGTCGTGCATCCAGTGGACGATGCCCGGCATCGGTCGCAGAACATCGAGTGCCACCGCCCGGTGGGCGCACCACGATGTTCCGCACGACTCCCGGTGCGCCTCCCGACGATGCCCGGCACTCGTGCGCGCACCACGATGTCGAGCATCCGATGCGCCGCGCGCCGCGCGCCGGACCACCTCACCGCACCGCACCGCACCGCGCCGCGTATCCGGTCCGGGGCGCGCCACTGCACCGCACTGGGCGCGCGGCGCGCGGCGGCGGGCTCTATATCACAGCCCCCCTTGACCATGATCTGATCGGCGGCCGGGACCGGCGCTGTCAAGGGGAAACGCTCCGATATCCAACGTGGTCAAGGGGAAACGCGCGGCCGCCCGGACCTGGACAAGGGGTGGCTGAGCTCCCGGCCGGAGCTGGACAAGGGGTGGCTGAGCTCCCGGCCGGAGCTGGACAAGGGGTAGGCCGCCGGTGCGCGCGATCCGGGCGGTGGGCATCGCGTGCGGTGCGGAACATCGGATGCTCGACATCGTGATGCGCGCGCGAGTGCCCGGCATCGTCGGGAGGCGCACCAAGTGCGGGCGGTGGGCATCGCGTGCGGTGTAGAACATCGGATGCTCGACATCGTGATGCGCGCGCGAGTGCCCGGCATCGTCGGGAGGCGCACCAAGTGCGGGCGGTGGGCATCGCGTGCGGTGTAGAACATCGGATGCTCGACATCGCGATGCGCGCGCGAGTGCCGGACATCGTCAGTCGGTGCGATGGCGCGGCGCGCGGCGGTGGTGCGGTCCCGATGTGCGCCGCACCACCGCCGTCCCGGATGCGCGGCTACGCGGTGGTGCGGTGCGCCTCCATCGCCTGCTTCATCCCCGCGGCCTCCAGCTGGCGCAGGACGTCGGCGACCTCGCCGTGCTCATCGGTGAGGATGTTGTCGGTGAAGCGGATGATGGTCGCGGCGATGCCCGGAGCATTCGCCAGGCACTCGCCGTGGCAGAGGAGCTCCAGCAGGAGCCGGCCGAGTGCGGCTGCCAGGAAGGAGTGCGCGCACGGCTCCCCGTCGCAGTCGTCCGCGGCGGTGACCGGGATGAAGACGCGCGCGGCGACGTCCACGAGCAGCAGGTGCAGATCCGGGCCCGTGTCGTCGGCGACCGCGCAGGCGGTGTCGATGTCGCCGGCCTGCAACGCCCGGATGTAGGCGAAGGCGTCGGTGACGTCCTCCAGCTTCATCGGGGCGAGCGGGGTGGTGACGGTGTTCTCGGGCATGACAGCTCCTCAACGACGGGCCGCCCCGCTGATCGCGGCGACCTCAAGAGGAGCCTCCAGCGGCGGCCCTGTGGACAGAGTCCGGCCGCTGAGGAGGGAGAACTCTCCCCCTCCCGGTTGATCACGATGCGGTCACGGCGGAGAGGTTTTTCAAGATCGGCGTCACAAACTCGCCGGGGACGACACCTGTAGAAGGTGAATGGCGGGATAGGCCCGCCCCACCTTGCAGGAGCACCCTGTGGCGAGCACCGCAGACGACCCCGAGCAGCCCCTTGTCCAGGCCAGAAGGCCCCCCTCCGTGGACCCCTCCATCACCCCCTCCGCGCCCCGACGCCAAGCGCCGGGCGTTTCCGCAGGTCAGACCCGCCGAAAGGGGGGCCGTCGCAGGTCCGACAACCCTCTTGTACAAAGGCGTCCCCAGCACAGAAGGACTTCGACCGAACCTCGACGCCGGGAACTGCTGCAAGCGCTGGGAATCTTCCAGAGGGCTACGCCCGACCAGCTGTGGAAGCTGACCCGCCCCGACAACCAGCACGACAGGCTCGTACGGGACAACCTGCTGGATCTGGAGGAGCACCAGCTGGTGAGGATCGAGACGGTCCGGGAGGACCAGCGGCAGGTGTGGGTGCTGACGAAGCGAGGACACGGCGAGGCGAAGAAGCTGCTGGAGCCGAAGGGCATACGGATCTCGGTGCTGCGCGAGAAGAAGTACGACCCGGTCACCGGGAAGCTGCTCGGCACCAGCTACGACGACCACGCCGCGGCGGTCACCTCGACAGCCGCCGAACTCCACCGCGCCGGGATCGGCCACCAGCTCGGCTTCCAGACCGAGATCGGCCACCGGCTCGGCAGCAGCTTCGTGCAGCGGGCGGACCTGGTGGTGCGGGCGCAGGAGGCCGGGGTGCCGGTGATGCTGCTGGAGATCGACCGCCGCAGCGAGGACGCCCACGACCTGGTGGTCAAGCTGCGCCGGTACTGGGAGTGGGGCCGGCTGCTGCCACGGGATGCGGACAAGCAGATTGCGGACCGGGTCCGCTCGCGGCCGGACGCGATCGAGCACGTCGATCACGAGAAGCGGCTGTGGCGCCGGTTCTACCCGCCGACCGGCCGGGAGGGCCTGGTGCCCCTCGCGTTCGTGTTCGCGGACACCACCGAGGCGAAGGTCGACAACACGGTCGCTGTGCTGGAGGAGGCCGGCCGCCGCTACTGGGCGCCGCGCCGGTACGAGACCCTCTACCCGAAGGCGGTCACCGCGAAGGACTACGGCCAGGCGGTGCCCGTCGTCGTCACCACCCTGGAGCAGCTGACGGAGCACGGCGCGGACGCGGCGGTGTGGCGGCGGCTGGGACGCAAGGGCGAGCAGAAGCTGACGGCCGCGCTCGACAACCCCGACGGCGACGCCCTCTACCGCGACCAGGAGGCCCGCGCCGACGCGGCGGACAAGCAGCGCCGGGCCGCACAGCGGGAGGCGGAGCGCCCAGTGTGCAAGCGGTGCGGAAGGAAGTTCACCGACCAGCGCTGGGAGGAGACCACCGCGCACCGCACGGCCTGGAACGCCGGGGACGCGTCCCTGTGCGGCACCTGCCGTGCCGACGACGTCGCCCGAAAGGAAGCAGCCGCCGAAGCCGCCCGCCTCCAGGCCGCCGCGCCGGCGGAGCCGGAGGACGACCAGGAGGCGGACACGGGCCGCGGCTGGTTCCGCCGGCGGACCTGACCCGGGCAACCCGCCCCCGCCGGGCCGGGCGTGAGCGCCCCGCCCGGCGGGACGGCCCGGGAAGTCGCGGCACCACCGTGCGGGAGGGAACAACCCGAGCCCGGCTGTACGCCGGTGCCAGGCCGTAGACAGGGCTCATGAGACGCAGCAGAGAAGAGACCGCGCCGGATCTGCCGGGCGACCTGTGGCACGCCCTGGTCCAGCTCCAGCACACCCATCCCGAACCGGTGGGCCGCTACGGGCCGCTCGCCCGCCCGGCCGGACTCCTGACCTTCACCGCGGCCGCCGACACGATCCTCGCGGCCCGCGTGCAGCTGACCGGCGCGGAGACGACGGGCCAAGTGAACGACGCCCTCCGCTCGATGACAGAGAACCTTCCCCACGCTCACTTCACCGGCCCCGGCGTCGCCCTGGAAATCACGCTCAGCAGACGGCAGGAGCTCCCGATCCACGCGGCGCACACCGCCGGACTCACCCGGCTCTTCCAGGACGCCACCTACAGCATCAGCCCCCGCGACGATGCCGGGAGCGGCTACTGCTTCCACTGCGAGGGGAGCGGGCTCGCCCACTCCCTGTGGGAGCCGGCTGATTGTTGACGAGGCGGCTTGCTCACTCGCACAGCACGCGCAGCCGCCGGGGACTTCGCCCATTCGAGGGAACCGGCGGCTGGTGGCTTCGGCCGGTGGGGCTGCGCCGGTTAGCATCCTGCCCGGCTAGTGCGTACTGCCGATCACCGCCCGCTTCCGGAGCCACGCCACCGGACGTGGGGGTCAAGGTCCTGCGGGGCCCGCTCCTTCCCGTTCTGCGTTCCGTCGTGTCCACGGCAGTCGTACGAGCCGGAGTCGGGGGCGTGGCCCGGCCCGGCAGAGGAGTACGTCATGCCGAAGAACCAGTCCACCGCCGCGCAGTCCGCCCGCCGGGCGAGCCAGGCCGGGGGCAAGTACACCGAAGCCCTGCGTCGCGCGACCAGCGATACGCCGCCCGCACCGCATGTCCTGCGGTTCCTGGCGGAGCGCTCGGGCCACCTCTACCACCTGGTCGGCGGGATCGCGGCGGCCTGGGCACACAGCGGACAGCGGGTCCTGCTCCTCGAGGAAGCCGAGGACTACTGGCGCTGGACCATGCGGCCCCGCAGTCGGGGCCGCCGCAAGAAGGAGATCGGGCCGGCCACTCCGCCCGAGCCGACGACCAGCACACTGTGGGCCTCGCTGGACGGCTCCGGCCTCCTGACACGCCACACCTGCATGTGGCAGGTCCGCCACCCCTCGCAGGAGAGCGACCGCGGCTTGCCCCGCACCGACCGCAGCCCGCTCGCGGCGGCGGTGGCCGACGCCCAAGACGCCTACGACGCGATCGTCCTTCTGCCGAAGAACTGGTCCTACCCCGACCGTGAGAACGCGACGGCGCACGTCGTTCTCGGGGAGATCGACATCTTCCCGGACACCGACTGCAGGACCGCGCTGCCCGGTCCCGGGGGCGAAGAGACGGGCATGCCGCTGAGCCCCGAGCAGAGCGCGGCGGTTCTGCGCGAGCGCTGTCTGGGATTCCTCTTCGGATCCCCGCACCTCCCCATCGCCCTGGACGGGGTGATCTGGCAGACGAACGGGGAGCCGCCCGTCGACGCGGCCTACCTGGTGGGCGTCGACCAGGACATGGACCGCGCCGGACTCCGTCCTCTGGGCTGGACGTTCACCGGGCACTGGTCTATCCCGCACAAGCAGCTGCCCGAGCCCGACCAGATGAAGGACCCCGACTTCGTCCAGCAGTACCAGCCCATCGCCAGACTCCTGCGCACGGCGCTGGACGCCCGCCCCGTCGGCAGAAGCTGACTCCAGAGGGCTGGCCCCGCACCCCGGCCCGTGGGCCAGCCCGCCGAAGTTCTCGTTCCTCTTGACCGGGAGTGCCGGTGCGCGGGACGGTCAGTTGTGCAACTCCCCGCAACTGGCTTTCTCCGGAGGCGATCATGGCGTTACTTTTCTTCGGCACGGACCCGAACTCGGGCGGCGGGAACTGCCCGGCGGTGTGGGTGGACACCGAGGCCGCTGAGGGGCCGGAACTGGTTCTGCAGGGCAAGTTCGCCAACGCGGCGATGCGGGCCGCGTGCAGCCAGGACAGTCCGCCGGCGGATGACGAGGGAGTCATCCGGCTCTCCGTGCGGATGGTCGATCAGATCAGAAAGGCGTGCGATGCCGCAGAAGCCGCCCGTCCTCAGCTTTGAGGACCTGCTCGACTCCGCCCGGCAGCACGCCCTGCACCTGGAGCTCCGCGACGTCTACGCCGTGGGGGAGGAGCGGGAGGTCTACGACGCCTTCCTGCGCGACGGGAGCGTGCCCGCGGACGACTCGGAGTACTGGAGCGGGTGGTTGCCGCTGGTGGAGCGGACCGTTGCCCGCGGGGTGAAGGTCCGGCGGGCGCGCATCGTGTCCGAGCCTGTCACCGACTACATCCGCTTCGAGCACGCCATCACTGACGCCAACCTCCGCGCGGGCGAAGAGGTCCGCTGGCTGCCCCGCCGCCGTGCCTCCGCGCTCGCGCTGCCGGGCAACGACTTCTGGCTCATCGACGACCAGGTCGTGCGGTGGAACATCTTCTCCGGCGACGGCGAGGCACTGGAGCCCGACCACACCGAGGACCCGCAGGCCGTCAAGCTGTGCGCGGAGTCGTTCCGTACGGTGTGGGACCTAGCCACCGACCACGCCGACTACCGCATCTGACGAAACGCGCACCCCAAGGGCCGCCACCTGATGACGACCACCTCTCCCTCATCCAGCGCCCAGTCGGCCCGCGAGGCGCTCGCCGTGCGGCTCACGCACCTGCGCAAGGACGCCGGCCTCACCGGGAAGGACCTCTCCGCCCGGTGCGGCTGGCACCCCGCCAAGACCACTCGCATACAGAAAGGTGCGGCGCTGCCCTCGGACAGCGACATCCGCACCTGGTGCACGGCGTGCGGCGCGGACGACCAGGCCGACGACCTCATCGCCACCGCCCGCGCGGTCGACTCGATGTACATGGAATGGCGGCGCCTCCACCAGGGCGGCATGCGCCAGGTCCAGCAGGACTGGTACGACCTGCACGCGCAGACCCGCATCTGCCGCGTCTACCTCTCCAACGTCCCGCCCGGCTTCCTCCAGACCCCGGCGTTCGCGACCGCCCTCATGCACCAGATCACCCGCTTCCAGGGCACCCCCGACGACGTCGCCGAAGCTGTCGCCGCCCGGGTCGCACGCTCCCGGTTCCTCTACGAGGGCGGCCACCGCTACGTCGTCCTCATGGAGGAATCCGTCCTGCGCTTCCGCACCGCCGACCCCGAGGCGATGCGCGGGCAGCTGCGCCACCTTCTGACCGTGATGCCGCTCGCCTCTCTCTCCCTGGGGATCATCCCGTTCACCGCGCAGCGCACCGTGTGGCCGCTGGAGGCGTTCTACGTCCACGACGACAGCAGCGCCGTGGTGGAGACGCTGACGGCGGAGATCAAGGTGACGCAGCCGCGCGAGATCGCCGACTACATGAAGGCGTTCGCCGGCCTCGCGGAGATGGCGGTCCACGGCGACGCGGCCCGCGACCTGATCCGGGCCGCGATGGACGCCCTGGAGTGAAGCCGCCGCAATTACCCGCAATCTCGTTGAGGTCAGCCGCCAACGCTGCGTAGCGTCGAAGTCACCGACGGACCACCAGCCGGAGAGGCGGGGCCGCATGCGCGCACACACCGACACCACCGCCCCGGCCCCGGAGGGCCGCGGCCTCCAGCCGCCCGCCTACGGCGTTCCTTCCCCGGCTCTGCTGGCCCGTGCGGACCGCGGCTTCGCCCGGTTCCTCGCCCAGCAGAACGAGGACCAGGGCGACGGGGACGGCGGCGGCGAGGACACCCAGCGGTGACCGCCGGCCACCCGCGCGAGACCGTCCCAGCAGTCAGGCCCGCCATGCACACCAGCACGCACACCGTCCTGTACGACCCCGACGGGCTGATCGAGGCGGAGCTCCCGCTGGATCGCGAACCGTACGAGTGCCTCGTCAAGGCCGTCCTCGCGTGGACCGACGAGGACACGCTCGCCGAACGCGACTACGAGCAGATCGGCCTCCAGCTCACCGGCCACGCCCGCGCCATCGCCTCCGACGTACGGCGCCGCGCGAACCAGCTGCCCAAGAGCAGCGGGCCCCGGGCGCTCGCCGACGTCGTCCTGCGCGAGACGGAAGGCCGGCTGTCCACGACGATCGAGGGCACCGTGCAGTGCGTCCAGAACCGCGCCCGCCTGGTCCGCGCCCTCTACGCACGCCTGGACCGCCTGGAAGCCGCGCTCGCTCAGGCGGTCTGAACCGCCACTACCCCATGGCGGCGGCCACGGTCTCCAGCACGGCGCGCTGCTGCGGGTCGATGGGCGCGTCGGCCTCGCGCACCGAGCGAAGCGTGGTCCCTTCGGCGCACAGCCTGCACAGCCCCATCACCGGGAACGGACCAGCACCGATGAGGGTGTGCGAGGCGGCGCTCTCGTAGACGGGCCGGTAGCAGCCGGGACACAGGCGGCAGTCCTCGACTTCATCCGCCGCCGGCGCGTCCGGGCCAAGCAGCGGGACGATCCGGCGGAGGTTCTCGCCGGCCTCTGCCCACAGGCTCATCGGTCGTTCGGCTCGCCGCTCGAAGGTTCCGCCGTCTTCCCCGTCGACGGTACGGACTCGGGCCAATGTGCCGATGCCTTCCTCCGGGTAGTCGGGGAAGAACAGCAGGGCGGTCTGGAACCCGGGCCCTTCGTCCATGCCGATGCCGTGCTTCTGCCCGGAGGCGAGAGCCGCGCCCAGATCGGTCAGGCCCTGGCCGTTGTCGTCGTTGCGCAGCCGGAGCGCCCACGCGGCTGGCACGCCATCCATCTCGGCAGGTGAGGAAGTGATCAGGATGCCGTTGCCGGACTGGCGAACGTCCAGGTGGTACATGCCCTCGGTGGAGTGGAACGCGGTGCCGAACCATTCCGTGGTCGGCTGTTCCCTCTTGGCCTGCGGGCGGCGCGGCTTGTGCTGCTTGTGACGTCCCATGATGTGCCTCGCAGAAGTGGCCCGTGCACGGGCCGAACGGTCCGCTGAACCCACAACCGCCAGGCCGACAGACCGGGTACGCCAGAGAGCCAGCGTTCACCCGCCCGGCCCCCAGGGGCCGCAACACCGCCCTGCAACACCGCTCTGCAACACCGCTCTGCAACGCGAGTCTGCAACAGGCACCGTTGCGCCCCTGACCTGCTGGAAAGCCTGCCAGGAGTAGGGGCAGGGCATGCGTGTTGCACTCCGTGTTGCAGGGCGGTGCCGATGTCCGGCCGGTGACAGCGCGAGACCCCGGCCTCAAGAGGTCCGGGGTCCGGTCGGGCGCGGGAGCGGTCAGTAGTCGTCGCGTTCGGAGGGCGGTCCGTACTGCTCGATGAGGTCGCAGGTACACGTACCGCCCTCGTGCAGCGCCTTGTCGCACTCATCGTGGTGGTCACGCTTGCGCGGCGCGGCCTCGATGGCGGCGGGCTGCGCCGGGACGGCCTCAATGGCCGGCACCGCTCCTGCCCAGTCGACGCCCAGCGCGGCGAGGGAGGCGAGCTGGTCCGCGGTCAGCTTGTCCCGCCTCGATTTGGTGTTCGAATTCCACACGCCCAGCTTCACAGTCACCGGCTCCGGCTCGCCGTCGACCGTGATCGTCTCGCTGTGCCCGCGCGGCACCGCCCGCTGCCCCTCCCGCTCGACCCACTGCGCGAGAGCCGCCAGACCCCGCTGGAACGCCTGCTGCGCCTTGGCAGACCCCTTCGCCGCACCGACCGCCGCCGGGGCGGGAGACGGGGCCGCAGGGGCATTGATGCCCAGCGCGGTCAGCCGCTCCCGCTGCTCGGTCGACAGCTGCGCCCAGGTGCCCGGCTCCTGGTGCCGCCACCGCCACTTGCCCACGTCATCGCCCTCGAAGACGACGCCCGGCGCGACGTAGGGCAGGACGCCGACGCCGTCGGCGTCGACCAGGTCGGCGAGCACCCGGTAGTGCCGCTGCCAGTCCAGCGGCCACGGGCAGTCCCAGTCCGGATCGATCGCGGTCAGCTGCGCCGCGCGCTCCGCCGCCCGCTTCGGGTCCTTCCCGAGACCGCCCTTCCGCCGGAGGTTGGCCATGTGCTGCCCGACGGGCACCATCGCCTCGCCCTCGCCCCACACGGCGTCCTGACGGGGCGCGAGGTGCCCGGTGGCCCGCCGGTAGGACCGCAGCGCGGCGAGCTTGCTCTCCCACGCTTCCTCGCCCGGCTCCCAGACCATCCCGGCCTCCGGCGCGTCCAGCAGGGTCTTGCGCCGCTCCTCCAGCTCACCCGCCCGCAGCGCCTTCCGCTGCATATGGACCCAGCGCCCCAGCGGAAACGCCTTCGTCGTTCCCACCTCGACCTCGACGTCATAGGGCACCGCGTGCAGGCCGGTGATCTCGTTCTCGGCCCGCCACCGGATGAGGGCCTGGTAGCCCTCCAGCCACACCAACGACTCGGGCCGGTAGACCCGGGTGCGCAGGAACGCCGCGATCGTCGCCGCGTCGCGCGGGCTGGAGAAGTGCAGCAGGGCCGCTTCGGCGGCGGCCTGGGTGTCGTCGTCCTCTTGGTCCTCGCCCTCACCCTCGCCGCCGGCCCCGACGATCCGCCCGTCGTCGTCCCGCTTGACGTGGACCTTGCGCTTGCCGCTGGTGAGCGCCCGGGAAGCGAGTTGCTCGACCAGACGTTCGTCATGCGAACGCAAGCCCTGCAATACGGCTACAAGGGGGCGGAACGAGGCGCTGGCGACCATGTCGTTCGGGTCCTCGGTGGGCTCCAGGAAGACCGGCACGATGATGCGCGCGATCTTCGTGCTGCCGTCCTTGTTGAGGCGCAGCGCCCGGCCGATGTTCTGCACGATCTCGACCTGGGAGCCGCGGGTGTCGGCGAAGCAGATCGCCTCGACTCCCCGCTCGCCGGTGATGTCCACGCCTTCTCCGAGCACGCGAACGCTGGCGAGGAAGGCGCGGTGGACCCGGCGTCCGGCCGCGTCGATGCCGCCTGCGAACTGGCGCAGTGCCTCGCGCCGCTCGGAGACGAGGTGGTCGCCGCACAGCCACGCCGACCACACGCGGTCCGGGGGCACGTGGCGGCCTGCCTCGAGTTCGTAGAACTCCGCGTCGATCGACGACGCCGGGAGCTTGTCCGCCTTGGCCAGGTCCTCATCGGAGGCGTCGTTGAGGTACAGCGCGGCGGCCGTCTCGGGGAGCTTGTCCGCGAACGCGCGGGCCTCCTCCACCTTCTGGTGGAACGTCATGACGGTGCGGAGGTTGTACGCGGCGGTGTGCTCCAGGAGCGCCGTCTGCAGGAGCGCCAGGCGCCGGCCGCGCCGGGCTTCCTCCGACTCCCCGAGGACGGGGGAGGGGTCCCGGATCTCCAGGACGTCGATCTCGAATCCGGCGAGAATTTCGCGCTCGATCGCCTCGCTCAGACCGAGCTCTGCGAGCCAGGCGCCGTAGGTGCCGTCCGGGTCGTCGGCCATGGTCGCGAGCTCAGCCTCCTGGCCGTTCGCGCCCTTCTGCGGCCGGGCCGCGGCGAGGATGCGGGGGGTGGCCGTGAGGTAGAGCCGGAAGTCGGCGGGGATGCGGGCGTTGTCGTGGATCGCGGCCCATGGACGGCCAAGATCACCGGCGGTTCCGTGTGCCTCATCCACGATGGCGAGGTCGAAGCCCGCCATGCGCTGTCCGTACAGGCGCTCTCCGCCGGCCAGAGCGGTCTCCAGCGGTCCGCGGACCTTGCGCTGGCCCAGGGGTGCGTCGATGTCCTCGCGGTCCACCAGGGAGGCGTACGTGGCGAACATGACGACCGGCCCGTGCCCGGCCCACAGGGCGAGCTGGATCGGGTTGGTGGTGGTGCGCACCCCCAGCGAGTTGAGCACCGCGTCGTTCTCCAGCGAGCACACGGCGACCATCGGCGCGGTGTGGCCCACTGCCCGCCACGCCTGGGCGGTCTGCGCGAGAAGGTCCAGGGTCGGGACGGTCACGAGGATCCGGCCGCCGGGGAAGCACTCCAGGGCGGAGGCGGCAGCCATGATCGTTTTACCGGAGCCGGTCGCTGACACGATCGTTCCCCGGGCACCCTGAGGGGGCACGGATGATCTTGCAGGGAATCCGACCCACTTACGGAAACTCGACTTCTGGTCTACCTGGTGTTCCTTGAGCGGAATCCTGCTCATCGTCCATCACTCTCACTAGTGCCGTACAGCCAGGCTTCCTGGAGTCTTTCGAGGGGGGTGTCCGATTCGCATTCCCTGCTCCAGACCCCCGTGAGCCACATCGGGGCGTTGTCGATCCGCTCGCACAGAACGAACGACTCGGGCGTCTCCACCAGGTGGTAGACGCCCTGGGGGAAGACGCCGGCGGGCCCGTAGATGCGCCACAGCTTCTCCAGGCGCGCCCGGTTCTCGACCAGGTACGCCTGAAGGACTTGCGGGTACGCCTTCCGGTCCGCCAGGCGTACGGTCCGCAGCGCCAGTCCCACCAGCTCGCGGGAGAGTTCCTTGTCCCACTGGGCGGCGCTGGTGCCGGTCACGGCGGCGTAGTGCGGCTCGCACACGGTCAGGACCTGTTCGATCAGTTCCGGGGACGCCTCGCCCCCTTCCTCCTGGCTGTCATCGTCCGAGGCGCGGTCGGCGATGGGCCGGCCTTCGAGCAGGGGCCAGGACGGGTCGGCTTCCACCAGGTCCAGTTCGTGGTGGGTGAGGTGTTGCAGGAGCAGGCGGGACAGGGCGCGGGAGGGGTCGCTGGTGTGCATCTGGTCGTCGTCGGGGTCGCTGCCGCTGGGGAAGCCGAAGCCGGGGAAGACGATGGCGCGGGTGAAGAAGTCGCACAGGACGCCGAACATCTCCGGGTTGGGCATCCCGGTGATGTCCTGGTTGGTCTCGGCGCGCGCGGCGTTCATGACCAGGTCGACGAACGTGCGGCGGGCGGCCTCCTGGCGCAGGACCTCACCGGCCGGTCCCTCCTCGGTCACCTCCACCACGCGGTACAGGCCCTGCTCGCCGTACAGGCCGCCGGGCCGCTCGTTCTCCCGGCGCACCTTGGCCAGGGCCTCTTCCGCAGACCGCGCGTAGGTGTGGTTGGTCAGGGTGGCCGCGCCCGGGTGGGCCTCATCGGTCCGCATGGCCAGGACCCGGTACCGGGTCAGCCCGGCAGGCTCCCCGCTCTCCTCGGAAAGGCCGGCGCCCGGCTCCGCCGCTACGGCCTGCCCGCTGTCCAGCTGCTCCTGCCACCGCAGGAAGGTCTCCGCCTCCTCTTCCGCTGCCTGGTAGGCGGCGTCGTACTTGTCATCGCCGTACAGGGCCGCGGACTCGGTGCACGACTCCAGCAGCCCGGCGTGCTCCCACCGCTCCTCGGAAGCGGGGAGCTGCCCGTGCCTGCCGTCCATCAGGGCAGGCAGCAGGCCGCTGAGGGCGGAAGGAGCGGCCAGGGGAGGGACGGGCAGTACGAGGGCGTTCTCCAGCCGGTGGTCGTCCAGGGCGCTGTACGTCCAGCGGCCGGTGGAGGACCACGTCAGCGTGAGCCCCTCGGGCCACTCCTGGGCGCTCACCAGCGGCGTGCTCACCGCCCACTTCCACGAGGCAACGCAGGACCCGCGGTGCTCGTCATCACGGGCCACCGAATAGGCGGCCTCCGGGAATCCCGCCCGAATGAATTCCTGCTCCACGGCGCGCACATAGCGCTTCCAGATAGGGAAGAGATCCACTGTTCCATTCCTGCTTTCCGGGAAAGAAAACTGACTCTCGATCACGCGCCGCGCCCCGCCCGGGTGGTTGGGGGGTGTCCCGTGTTTCCGCCAACGGTACATGCTGCATCTACCAGATGCACACGCTATACTGGAACCCACACCAACGAGTGACACTCACCCCCTCACGACCAGCCCGCCCGCGCAGCGGGCCCCAAGGTTCTGGAGGCGCAGCCGGAAGGACCGTCAGGCGGGGGAGCGCAGCGGACCCGCCGGGAGCGCCCCCGCGCTCCCTCAACTCCCGTACTGGAGGCCCCACTAGCCGCACCTGGCACCCCGTCAGCCCCCGCCGCGCACCGCGCGGCCAGCCGGGCGCGCAGCGGCCGGCCCCACCGGTCCCAGGAGCGCAGCGGAGGGGACCGCCCTCGCATCGCGAGGGCCAGCGGGAGCGCAGCGACCGCCCCCCTTGCACATCGCGCAGCGATGTGGTACCCGCGGAGCGGGTACCACAT
>NZ_JASITA010000045.1 GCF_030063415.1 Streptomyces sp. H27-C3
CCGACGTCCTGTCCGCCCAACGCCGAGAACGCGCCAAAGTCCGCAGTGAACGCCAGCAACGCTGGGGCCGCCCACGACTCAAAGCCGCCTGACCAAACCCCGCCAACGTTCGTGGCCAACGCACTAGAGGGGGAGTTGGCGACAGCCCGATGCCGCCCCAACCAAGCAGGGTCTATATGGGCGCCACAAGGCGATGCCAGCGTGAACCGCCCCGGGTTCGATAGAGAGCTCAGATTGTGGTTGTGACCTGGGGTTTCGTGGTGGTCAGGTAATAGTTGGTCTCGTACTCGACGGGCGGGATGTGCCCTATCTCACCGTGGAGTCGGCGGTGGCAGTACCAATCGATCCACTCCGCGGTGGCCAGTTCGACCTCGGACAGCGTCCGCCAGGGTCTCTGCGGTTTGATCAACTCCGTTTTGTACAGACCGATCGTCGATTCCATCAGGGCGTTGACGCTCCTATAGTTGTCAACTCACTGCGGCAGGGTTTGTGGAGCGGGGCGGATCAGGTGGTAGACCTCGCGGATGACGTAGCGTTTGAGACAGCGAATGATCTCCCGTTTCGTCTTGCCCTCGGCGGTGCGGCGGGTGACGTAGGCGATGGTGGGCTGGTGGAATCGCATGCGGACGATGACGGTGCGGTAGATCGCGGCGTTGAGCTGGCGGTGGCCGCCGTGGTTGATGCGGTGCCTGCCGCTGGTCATCCCGGAGCCGGTGGGTACGGGTGCGATGCCCGCGAGTTTGGCGAGGGCGGCTTCGGACTTGATGCGCTCGGGATTGTCGCCGGCCACGACGAGGATTTCCGCGGCGGTGTCCACGCCGATACCGAAGGGTTCCAGCAGTTGTGGGGCGGTCCGGTCGACCAGCTCCGCGATCATCTGCGTTAGTTCCTTGGCCTCGGCGTCCAGGTACTGCCACCGTTTGGCGAGGGTCCGCAGGGCATGACGCAGCGCGTCCTCGGGCACTTCGAGGCGTTGGGGACGCAGGGCAGCCAGGTGCCGGGCCAGGGAGATCTGTGTCTTACCGGCGGTCTCGCGGCGGAGGGCGTCGGGGGCGTGGACGAGCATGGCCTTCATGGTGATCATGGCGCCGGAACGCTGTTCGACAGCCTGATCGTGGGCGACCTTGAGCTGCCGGATCATCTCGGCCCCGCCGTCGGCGCTCTTGGGGGTGGCTGTCGCGAACCCGGCCAGGACGGCGCGGGCGGCGTTCTCGGCGTCCAGGGTGTCGGACTTGCCGTTCATCCGCCGTAGCCGTCGGTCGGGCCGGCCGGCCTCGACCACCTTGTGCCCGGATCGGCGGAGGAACGAGGTCAGGGTGGCGCCGTAGGAGCCGGTGCCTTCGATCCCGAACGCGAGGATCCTGCCGAAGGATTCGGCCCAGTTGAGTAGTTGCTGGAAGCCGCCGGTGTCGGTGGGGATCGTCTGGGTCGCCAGGATGCCGCCGATCGTGTCCATCACGGCTGCGACGTGCACGTGCTTGTGCGTGTCGACACCGATCACAACGTACCCGGACCTGTGCTGTTCGTCGCTGTTCACTGTTCCTCCCGGTCGGTAGCGTGGAGTGCACGCTGTCGCCGGCCGGGCGGACAGGACTGTCACGGGGACGCTTTGACGAGTTGGCTCCAGGCTCCTATCAGGTCACGTCCGTCCGGCGGCAGCGCTTGCTGCGTGCCCGGCCGGCGGTCGACAGATCAACGCCAGGACACCCGTGGGGCCAGTCATAAGCAAGAGTCAGACCGACACGGCCGGGGCTACCCGATCCTTGCGGGATCCGGTACGAACAGACTGACAGTCGTACGCGTCTCCGACTGATCCAATGCTTGCCGCGATGCCGGCAGTGTCCAGATGCTCGGCGAGCTTGAAACTCGTGTACTGCGAACCGGCATCCGAGTGATGTATCAACTCACCTTTCTCGTAAGGGATTTGATCCCGGTCTCGTTGCCACAGGGCCATCTCCAGGGCGTCCAGGACGAGCTGGGTCTCCTTGCTGGTGGCGGCTGACCAGCCGACGATGCGGCGGGAGAAGGTGTCCACGACGAACGCGATGTAGACGACGCCGGACCAGGTCTTCACGTGCGTGAAGTCGGCGACCCAGCACCGGTTCGGCGCGCTCGCGACGAAGTTCCGGTCGAGGAGGTCCGGGGCCCGGTCGACCTGGCCGCCAGGGATCGTGGTGATGACCCGTTTGCCGCGGACCGCGCCGGTGATGCCGAGTTCGCGCATCAGTCGTTCGACGGTGCAGCGGGCGACCGGATGGCCCTGCCGGTTCAGTTCCCGCCAGATCTTTCTGGCCCCGTATACGCGGTAGTTGGTGGCGAATACCTCGTGGATGACCGGCTTAAGGTCCGCATCGCGCAGGGTGCGGAGCGAGGGCTCGGCCAGACGTTTCTTGTGGGCGTAATAGGTGGAAGGGGCGATCTTGCAGTCGTACTCGGTGAGCGCCCTGCAGATCGGCTCGACACCGCCGAAGCGGGCCCGGTGCTCGTCGATGAACGCTACGAGCGTGTGAGTGGCCGGTCGAGCTCGGCCGCGAAGAAACTCGCCGCGGCCTTCAGGATGTCGTTCGCCCGCTTGAGTTCGGCGTTCTCCTTCTTCAGCGCCTTGAGCTGGGCGGACTCCTCCGTCGTCGTCCCTGGGCGCTGGCCCGCGTCGATCTCGTGCTGCTTCAGCCAGTTCCGCAGCGTCTCGCGGGAACCGATACCGAGCTTCTCGGTAACCGCCTGCAGAGCAGCCGTCTCGGTCGGGTAGTCGTCGCGTACCTCGGCGACCATGCGCACCGCACGACGACGGAGCTCAAGCGGGTATCGGGAAGGTCGTGCCATGACTCGATCCTTTCACGAAATCGAGTCTCCATTCAAAGCGGGGCGGTTCAGCGAGTCCTGCCTACTTGCGGCGGCCCCTACCCAAGCTCGGAGATACTGGGGTTTCGTGACCCTCTAGGCGGCAGACACGACGCGAAGCGTTGTGGGCGTCACGGGACGACAATGACAGCAATGGACTAAGGAGTCGGCCCAGGTGGCGACCGCTACGGAGAATCCGCAGGGCGCAGCGAGCAGTGCCCCGAGTCCAGTGGCCCTACCGCCAGTCCCAGAACCGGGGCAGGTCGTCAAAGTCCGGGGCTCCACCTGGGCGGTCTCTGACGTCCAGCGGCAGGGCCTGCCGCGGAGCCCTGCCGACGAGGGCGTTGCCGGTCTCTCCCATGTGGTCAGCCTGCAGTCGCTGGACGAGGACCGGCTCGGGCAGGAGCTGACGGTGGTCTGGGAGCTGGAGGTCGGCCACACGGTCGCGCCGAACCAGGGCCTACCTGAAACCGTGCGCGCGGAGGCGTTCGACGACCCGAACACGCTCGCCGCGTTCGTGGACGCGGTCCGCTGGGGGGCGGTGACTTCTGCGGACGCGGACTCGTATCAGGCGCCCTTCCGAAGTGGCGCAAATGTCGAGGCATATCAGCTGGAGCCGCTGCGCCGGGCCCTGCAGTCCTCGCGTACGAACCTCCTCCTCGCGGACGATGTCGGCCTGGGCAAGACCATCGAGGCCGGCCTCGTCGTGCAGGAGCTGTTGCTGAGGCACCGTGCTCGTTCCGTGGTCATCGTTTGCCCGCCGAGCCTCTCGTTGAAGTGGCAGGACGAGATGCGGGAGAAGTTCGGCCTCGATTTCGTCATCGTCAACAGTGAGTTGATGGCGAAGGTGCGCCGCAGCCACGGGCTGAACGCCAACCCCTTCCGGCTCTTCCCCCGCGTGATCGTGAGCATGGCGTGGCTGCCGTCGCTTCGGGCACAGCGTCTGCTGCGCGACGTGCTGGCCGGTGTGCGCAGCTCCGGCACAGCCCGGCGGTACGCGTTCGACGCGCTGGTAGTCGACGAGGCTCACCATGTGGCGCCGGCCAGCCCGACGACGGCTCCGGGGCAGCGCGGCTATGCGGTGGACAGCAAGCGAACGACCGCGACCAAGAAGCTCGCGGAGGCATGCGAACACCGGTTGTTCCTGAGCGCGACGCCGCACAACGGCTACTCGGAGTCGTTCACCGCCCTCCTGGAGATGATCGACGGCCGCCGGTTCACTCGCGGCGCGAGCATCGATGAGAAGGCGCTGAAGGAGGTGATGGTGCGCTGGCTGAAGACCGACCTGCCCGACAAGGGATTCAAGGCTCGGAAGCTCGGGACCCTCCCGTTCACACCGTCCGAAGAGGAGCAGCAGCAGTTCGAGCGGCTGGAGCGGCTCCTGACGGATAGCGCCCGCGCGAACGGCAAGGGATCGGGCGGCGACATCGTCGCGATGCTGCTGAAGAAGCGGTTCCTATCCAGCCCCTGGTCATTCGCCCGCACCCTTGAGCTGTACGAGGAGGCTGGCGACGGTGACCGGCAGCTGCGGGTAGACGACGAGTACGCGTACTTCACGGAGGTCCTGGGCAGCGCCCAGTCCGACGAGGAGGAAGGCGCAGCCGAGCACCCTGAGTTCACCGCGCTGCGCCACTCGAAGGGCTCGGACCCCCTGGTCGCGGCCACCAGCAGCGAGATCGCCTCGCTCGTCGAGTGGGGGCGTGGCTATGAGCACAAGCCGGACACCCGGCTGGAAGAACTGCTGTCCTTCCTGAGTACCATCTGCCGCCCCGACGGCCGCCACTGGACCAACGAACGGGTCGTGGTGTTCACCGAGTACGCGGCCACCCTCGACTGGATCGCCGGCATCCTGCGCCAGCGCGGCTACAACGACGTGCTCGAGGTCATCCAGGGCTCGACTCCCACCGAGGAGCGGGAGAAGATCCGCGCCCGGTTCACCGAGAGCCCCGACAAGCACCCGGTCCGCGTCCTGCTCGCCACCGACTCCGCGGGCGAGGGCATCGACCTGCAGACCCACTGCCACCGCCTGGTGAACTTCGACATCCCCTTCAACCCGTCTCGCCTGGAACAGCGCATCGGCCGGATCGACCGGTACGGGCAGACCAAGAACCCGGAGATCTTCCACTTCGTCCCCGTCTCCAGCTCCACGACGTACGACGCGGACATGAAGTTCATGGGAATCATCGCGACGAAGGTCGGGCGGGCCACCGAGGACCTTGGCAAGGTCAACCAGGTCATCGACGCGGAGGTGCAGGAACACTTCGCTCCCACCCGTACAACGCGCAAGGCCCGGCTGACCGCGCCGGACGATGCCAACGAGGTGATCACCCGGGTACTGGCCGGCGGTATCGACCTGAACCGCAAGCTGACCCAGCTGTCGGACACCTACAGCGAGTCCAAGGCCGCCATGCACCTCACGCCCGCCAACGCGCGCCGGGTCGTAGACACCGCGCTCACCCTGACCGCCCAGCCCCCGCTCGTCGAGATCGGCGACGACCGCACCGAAGCACAGGTCTTCGAGATCCCGAACCTAGGCCGCACCTGGCAGCCGGCGCTGCGCGGCCTGGACACCCGCCTTGAACCGGGCGTGCTGCGCCCCATCACCTTCGACGACCAAGCCGCCCAACAGCGCACCGACCTCGTCCACATCCACCTCGGACACGCCCTCATGCAGCGGGCCACCCGCACCCTGCGCTCCGCGCTGTTCAGCACGGACTCCCCGGTCCACCGAGTCACCGCCGTCATCGCCCCCGATCTTCCCCAATCCTGTGTCGCCGCCGTCTCCCGGCTCGTCCTGGTCGGCCGCGGCGGGCTGCGCCTCCACGAGGAGGTCTTCCTCACCGGTGTCCGCCTGCGCGGCCAGGCACTCGCGGAGTCCAAGGTCGAACAGGTCCTCGATGAAACGCTCGACTCCGAGAAGCTGCTCCTCGCAGAGGAGAACGTACGTGCCCACCTCACCGAGCAGTGGAACGACGACGGCGCACGGTTGCGCAGCCGCCTGCTGACTGCGATGGAACGCAAGAGCGCCAGCCGCCAGGAGAAGGTCACCGAAGCTCTCACGCAGCGCCGGGACTCCGACATCGCGCGCGCCCACGAGATCTTCGGCGCGTTCCGGATCAACCTGCGCGAGTCCCGTGACCGTCTGGAGCAGGCCATCCGCGCCGAGGAGGAGCTGCTATTCACCGACGACCAGCAAAAGCAGCGCCGCCGCGACCTGCACCACATGAACGAACGCCTGGAAAGCCTGGGCGACGAGGAAGAGCGCGAGATCGCGTCGATCCGGGAGCGCTACAGCGACATCAGGCCCTATATGTCGGCCGCCGCGGTCGTGTTCGCTCTCACCCCCGAAGACGCGAAGAACGGAATGGTTAAGGCATGAGCCGCAAGTACGCCCCGACCGCCGTCGACCTGCATCGTGCATGGCTCGAACTCGTCGACACCGATGGCCCGTTCCTCGCCGTCCCCGCCCTGGAACGCCTCTGGCCCCAGGGCATCCCCCAGCCCGATGCCCGTGCACTCGACGCCATCAAGGACGCCAAGCCAGCCTTCGAGAAGGCGTGGGAGAACTGGGACGAGTACCCGGACGACGACGCCGCCCTCGATATTTACCGCGAGGCCCGCGACACCTGGGTCGACCTCGTCCTGCGCCAGGGCCTGCGCTGGGGTGCCTCCTATACAGTGCTGGCCCCGGCCGCTGCCGAGATTCACTCTCCCGACTACAGCGTCTCCGTAGGCGCCACTGGCGCCCTCATCCACGGCGACACCACCGGGGCGCTCGTCCTCATCACCGACCCCGCGGAGTCCCTGCGCGATCCGCTCACCGACGGCTGGTCGGCCAGTCCCATCGACCGTATGGAGGAGCTGCTGCGCGCCTCCGGCGTGCCCATCGGCGTCGTCACCGACGGCCGCTGGTGGGCCCTCGTCAGCGCCCGCCCGCAGACTATGGTCGCCTCTGGCATCGTCGACGCCCAGACTTGGATCGAAGAGCCCCAGACCCGCAACGCCTTCATCGAACTCCTCCAGCGACGCCGCCTGATCGGTGGCAAGCCAAAGGACCGACTCACCGAACTGTTCGGCGAGTCTGTGACCGCTGCCGAGAAGATCACCGAAGCGCTCGGCACCCAGGTCCGCCGCGCCGTCGAACTCATCGTCCAGGCCCTGTCCGAAGGTGCCCTGGAGGCGCGGCGACGCGGCGAGGCCGACCCTCTGCCAGCGCAGCGCGGAGAGGTCTACGGGGGCGCCGTTACCGTCATGATGCGCGTGGTTTTCCTCCTCTTCGCCGAAGAGCGCGGGCTGCTGCCCCAGAGCCGGCTCTTCGCGATGGGCTACGGAATCAGCGACGAACTCGACCTCCTTGACGCGCGGGAGAAGGAGGAAGGTGAACAGGCCCTCGACGCCACCTTCCTGACCTGGCACCGGCTCCTTGCCACCTCCCAGGCCCTGTACCGGGGCGCGTCCTTCGAAGACCTCCGCCTGCCCGAGTACGGCGGCTCTCTGTTCGACCCTGCCCGCTTCGGCTTCCTCACCGCCTGCGACTCCCAGGACACTCTGGCCATCACGGTCAGCGACCGCGTCATGCTCGAAGTCCTGCGCGCCGTCCAGATCGCCCAACTGCCCGGCGGGGCCCGCCGGATCTCCTTCCGCGACATCGACGTCGAACAGATCGGCTACATCTACGAGGGTCTCCTCGGCTACTCCTGCGAGCCCGCCGAAGAGATCGTTGTCGGCCTGACCGGTAGCGCGGGCTCCGAACCCGAGGTCCCCCTCGCCACGCTCGAAGAACTCAGCACGGTCAAGCACACCGAAGCCGCGCTGACCGATGCGATCCTCGCCTGGGTCAAGGTGAACCAGCCTGCGGCCAAGCCGTCCAGCAAAGCCGCCCTCGGCAAGGCGCTGAAGGCGGGCGAGACCCTCGACGACATCGAGATCGCCCTGCGCGACGTCACCGATGACCCCGAACTACGCGAGCGGCTAAGACCGTTCATCGGCATCATCCGCCGCGACCTACGAGGCCGTCCCCTCGTCGTCGAGCCCGGCGGTGTCCTGTTGGTGGAGACCCCCTCGCGGGCCTCGGCGGGCGCGCACTACACACCGCGCTCGCTGGCCGAGGAAGTCGTCCGGTACGCGCTTGAGCCTCTCGTCTACGCACCCGGTCCGCACCAGACCGCCAACCAGGACGCATGGCGACCACTCGACTCTGACCAGATTCTCGAACTGCGCATCGCCGACATCGCCTGCGGCTCGGGAGCCTTCCTCGTGGCCGCAGCCCGCTACCTAGCTGATCGCCTCGTCGAGGCATGGCAGCGCGAGAGGGTGGCGTACGGAAGGACACCACACGACCTGCTCGTCCACGCCATAAGGACCGTCGTCGCGACCTGCCTGTACGGCGCCGACATCAACGGCATGGCCGTGGAGATGTGCAAGCTGTCACTGTGGCTGGTGTCGTTGGACCCGAAGCTTCCGTTCTCTTTCGTCGATGACAAGGTGCTGCACGGCAACGCCCTCCTCGGTCTGACCGACGCCGACCAGCTACGCCGCCTCCACATCGACCCCACCGCGGCAGGCAATCAGTTCAGCGTGTTCGCTCTGGACGTAGACGATATCCTGGACCAGGCCACCCGCCTGCGACGCCAGCTCGCCAGCGAGGTCGACGACAACGACCCGCAGCGCTCGGCCGCCACCAAGCGTCGGCAGTGGCGCCGGTACCAGGAACTGACCGAGCAACTCGCTGACGTCGCCGACGGCGTGATCGCGGCAGGGCTGCAATGGGGCGGCAAGCCTGGCAAGCATCTCAAGGCAGCGTACGAGAACCTGCGCATCGCCGTGGAAAGCGCGTACCCCGCCGGAGGCGAGGACGCAGAGCGTGATCGGACGATGCTCGACGGCATCCAGGAGGCCGGACTTTCTCCGACCGTGACAACGGACTACACACGATGGAAGCCGCTGCACTGGATTCTGGCGGTGCCGGATGTGATGGAACGAGGTGGGTTCGACGCCATTATCGGCAATCCACCATTTCTCGCCGGTTCCGACATCACGGGGGTGATGGGGACGAACGTCCGGGATTGGCTCGTTGAGGTATGCGCTTCCGGGCATCGCGGAAATGCCGACGTGGTAGCGTACTTCTTCCTTCGCGCCGAAAAACTCCTCACCCCGGCAGGGGGACTCGGCCTAATTGCAACGAACAGTATCGCCCAAGGGAAGAGTCGCGAGGTAAGCCTCGATAAAATGACTCAAAACGGCTTCACCATTACTCGGTCCATTCAAAGCCGACCATGGCCTGCCGCGAGCGCCAGCCTAGAATACGCGGCAATTTGGGGAACCTGCCGTACAGTGGCGAGTGACACCCCGAGGTTTGCGGACGATGTCGCGGTACGGCGAATTTCGACACTCTTGGAACCTACGGGGAGGGTTGAAGGTAATCCCCTCCGGTTGGCCGAAAATCTCGGCGTCACTTTCGAGGGATGCAAGCCTACGGGTTCAGGCTTTGTAGTTACGTCAATCGAAGCAGCAGAGTGGGCAGAGGCCGACCCTCGAAATTCCGATGTGGTTCTCCCGTACCTCGGAGGCGAGGACCTCAATTCTCGCCCAGACAGCTCCGCTTCTCGCCACATCATCGACTTTACTAATCACCAAGAAGAATCAGCAAAACGGTACGCATTGCCGTACGAGAGGGCGCTCGAACAAGTCAGACCGCAGCGCCTTAAGAATAATCGAAAGGTTTATCGCGACTACTGGTGGCAGTTCGCCGAGAAACGCCCTGGCCTACGCAAGGCTATTTCAGAACTGAGCGAAGTCCTTGCCATGCCCAGGCACTCTGTCACTGCTATGCCGAGCCGGATTTCCAACGACCGAGTATTTGGTGACGCACTGGTGGTATTTGCGACCGACTCATTCTTTGATCAGGCAGTGCTCTCGTCGGCGCCGCATCAAATGTGGGCGATCAAATACGGATCTGGCCTACGCAAGGATCCGCGGTACACCCCGTCTGGCGTGTTCGAAACCTTCCCCCTGCCACCAGCAGACGATGGCCGACTGGCCGAACTTGGCAGAATTCTCCACACTGAGCGCCGTGAGATCATGTTGCGCCGAGGTCTCGGCCTGACCAAGGTTTACAACCTGGTCAACGACCCCGGCATCGCTGACAGCGCCGACCCTGACGTGGCCCGCCTGCGCGAGATCCACGTCGAGCTCGACCGAGCCGTCATGGCCGCCTACGGTTGGGACGAGGTCTCCCTGGATCACGGCTTTCACACCTATCGCCAGATGGAGCGCTGGACGGTGAGCCCCGCCGCCCGGGTGGAGATCCTCGACCGCCTCCTTGAAGAGAACCACCGCCGGGCTGCCTCACAAGGCGTTGTCAGTCCCTCCGACAGCAATGAAGCCACCGAGGAAGAGGAGGGCGACGAGTGACCACCCCCCAGCGCAACAACGCCCAGCCCACCGCCGGCACCCCCCAGGCCCCGCCGTATCGCCTCGCCCTTGACCCCGACGACCGTTCCTGGACGGCACGCGAGAACCTGGTCGACATCTTGGAGCGGGAGCTCCTCGGCCCGGCCAACGGCCCGGAAGAGATCCTCGAAGGCGTCCCCGACTCGGCGTACCTGATCGGCCGGATCGCGCCCGTACGACTCACCGCCGGCCGCGCTGACCCTGGCGAGGCGGGCTCGAACGAGGCCGCTAGCGACGTAGGCGATGCCGTGGACGCCGCCGAGAGCCGGGGTGTCCCACTGACCGCGGTCGATGACAGCAGTGCCAGTTCGGATGAGGACGAGGTCGAGGACCAGCCGCAGAAACGCGGATTGATGATCCCGGCGTCGATGGGGCTTCGGTGCCAGATCCCCGACGACCTGGACGAGTTCACGGTCACCGCCTCGTGGGGCACATACGAGCCGGTGAAGGAGAAGCGTGGTGAGGGCGTAGACGCCAGCGAGGGCGAGGCGCCCGCTCCTGCCTTCCGCCGTTTCCAGCGCACCCCCCACGCCATCGCCAAGACGATCAGGGTCGCTGACCTGGGGCCGTCCCGAACGACGGAGATCACACTCAAGGACAAGATCGTGCTCCGGGTGGATCGCTACGACGACACCGAGCGTGGCTGCCGGTTGATAGAGGTGGCGCTCTGCAACGACCGGGAGACCCCGCGCAAGATCCCGGTTGAAGCATGGCTGTACCAGACGAAGCTGTCGGTGTCGGCAGGCGGGGCAGAGGTCTTCCTGCCGGTCAACGACGTACTTCTCGATACGCGTGAGGAGCAGGACGACGAGCTGCGTCGGCTGCGGCTGCAGTACCGCAATCGTCTGGAGTTCGCTCACGGTCGAACCTGCTCGGTGGACTGGAAGACCGTCGAGGGGGCACGCAGGGCGAGCAAGGTCTGGACGACGTGGCTGCCGGTGAGCGAGACGCCGCAGACGGCTGCCGAGGAGATCGGTGCGGCCCTGTTGGACATGCGCAAGCTCCAGGGAGCGTCAACCGTCGAGCTGCGCACAGGACTTGAACCAATCGTCGCGGGTTACACGGCCTGGTTGGACGACGAGCAGCGGAGAGCCGAGGCCCTTCCGGATCATTTGCGGTCCGAGGGCCTGGAAGCGGTTGAGGACGCGCGCCGGGTACAGCACCAGCTCGCCGACGGACTGGAGTTTCTTCTCGGGGACGAGGAGGCGTTGCGCTGCTTCCGATTCATGAACCGGGTGATGGCCGATCAGCGTGTGCAGTCGCAGGTCGCGGAGCGGCGGGCGAGCGCACCCGAGGAGGGCATTGACGAGGCCCGCGAAGCGATCCTTGCCGACAAGAAGGAACGGGCGCATTCGTGGCGTACCTTCCAGCTGGCCTTCGTGCTCATGCAGTTGCCGATGCTGTCCGATCCGGCGGCTGAGAAGCGGTCGGGAGATCTGGCCAAGGCGCAGCTGCTGTTCTTCCCGACCGGTGGTGGCAAGACGGAGGCGTATCTCGGTCTTGCCGCGTATACCTTCGCGATCAGGCGCCGTCAGGGCGTCGTGGATGCCTTTGACGGACCGCTGGATGGACGGTCTGGGGTAGCTGTCCTCATGCGGTACACGCTGCGCCTGCTCACTGCTCAGCAGTTCCAGCGTGCCACCACGCTGGTGTGCGCGGCTGAGCTGGCGCGGCGCGATGACGTGGCGACGTGGGGGGATGAGCCGTTCCGGATCGGCCTGTGGGTCGGGACCGATGTGAGTCCGAAGCGGTACGACGAGGCTGCCGATCAGCTACAGAAAGCCCATGGGGGCCGTGGCTATCGACTGACGGTGCTGCAGATCCAGCGTTGCCCGTGGTGCGGGACCCGGGTCGAGGCGCGGGATGTACGCACAGAGCCCGCGCTGCGCCGGGTGTATGTGTACTGCGGTGACGAGCTGGCCGAGTGCCCGTTCGCCGACGGCGGTGAGGTCCCCAACGGGCTGCCGGTGCTCACGGTGGACGAGGAGATCTACCGTCTCGCGCCGGCGTTCGTCATCGCCACGGTGGACAAGTTCGCCCGCCTGGCCCGCGAGGGCGAGGCCGCCTCGCTCTTCGGGCATGTCTCGCGGCATTGCGAGCGGCACGGCTTCGTCCACCCCGACTATCAGCAGTGCGACATCAAGGACGGCAGCAAGCACCCCAAGAAGGACAGCCACCCGGCCGCCCACGTACGTCCGGCCATGCGGCTGCGGCCCCCGGATCTTGTCATCCAGGACGAACTGCACCTGATCACCGGAGCGCTCGGCACCACGGTCGGTCTGTTCGAGGTGGCCATCGATGTAATGACCGACTGGCGGACGAAGGACGGGCGCCCGGTGCGCCCGCTCCTTGTCGCCTCCACCGCCACCGCACGCAACGCATCCGACCAGGTATGTGCCCTGTATGGGCGGGACGTCACCATCTTCCCGCCGCAGGTCCTGGACGCCGGGAACACGTTCTTCTCCAAGGAGATCCCAGTCTCCGAGAAGAACCCCGGGCGCCGGTACGTCGGGGTCAGCACGACGGGAGTGCGTTTGACCACGGCGGAGATCCGGGTTGCCGAGGTCCTCATGGCCGGCGGGCAACTGCTGATTGACCGCTCGGGCAGCGTGGCCGACCCGTATATGAGCCTGGTCGGCTACTTCAGCGCCACCCGTGAACTGGCGGGCATGGCACGCTATATGAGCGACGACATCCAGACTGCGCTCGCCAAGGGACGCCCCTGGTCGAAGCTGCCTCGCCGCACCGGCACCGACTTCGGTTCGCTGCACGTCGCCGAGCTGACGTCACGGGTGGCCAGCGCCGACATCACTGCGACGCTGGACCAGATGGCCATGTCGTTTGATCCCGGCTTCGATTCCACGGCGGGCAAGCGCAACCGGCGCGCCTTGCGGGAGGCGAAGAAGCCGGATCTCACCCGCGAGGTCAATCCGTACGACGTGGTACTGGCCACCTCCATGCTGCAAGTGGGCGTCGACGTACCCCGGCTCGGCCTGATGCTCGTGGTCGGCCAGCCGAAGAACACCGCCGAGTACATTCAGGCGTCTTCCCGCGTCGGCCGCGACGGCGCCCGGCCGGGGCTGGTTCTGGCACTGGGGAACTGGGCGCGGCCCAGGGACCTCGCCCACTTCGAGCAGTTCCGGCACTATCACGAGACGTTCTATGCGCAGGTCGAGGCGCTCTCGGTCACACCGTTCTCGGTGACCTCCTTGGAGCGCGGCCTGGACGGTGTCTTGGTCAGCGCGGCCAGGGTCCTGCAGGCCACCAGGGCCGGTCACGGCCAGGGGCTGTCCCCGGAGGACGGTGCAGCGCGTATCGAGTCCGAGCAGCACTTCGCAGGTGAGCTCATCGAAGCCCTCGTACGCCGAATCGCCCGGGCTGGCGATGAGGACGCCGCCGACCGCGCCCGCCTGCGCCTGGAGAACCGGCTCGACCAGTGGGGCAAGCGGCGCAAGCACCTCATGGACCTACGCAAGTCCCTGGTCTACGAAAAGGTCTTGGACGACACCCGACACGACGCGCTGATGATGAGCGCGGAGAACGCCAAGGCAGGCATCGACACCCGGGACGCGCCTCCGTTCATCGTCGCGAACTCGATGCGTGAGGTTCAGCCGGAGATCAACTTGCTAGTAAGTCCGATCAAGGAACGTCTGGTGTACCGGGCGCCTGACTACGCCCCGAAGTGGCAGATGCCGGAGGAAAACTCGTGAGTGACGAGACCCGATTCGTCCACGACGTCGCTCACGCCGTCGACCCGCTGGGCGACCTGGAGCAGGAGGCGGAGAAGGCCACCAAGCACAACCGCGCCAAAGTCGGCTCGGCCCGCCCCTCCTCCCTGCTCTACACCTACGGCCCCGGTGCGATCATGGACCTGCCACAGTTCACGATCATGCCCACCGGGCTCGACGAGTGGGACCGCATCTGGCAGCGGCGCGAATCCGCACCCCCACAGATCCACGCCCCGCGGCTACGGAACGTGGTGCGCTGGATGATGGGATCACCCGACGTGCAGCTGCGGCCGTATCCGTGGCAGCCGAAGAAATACAGCCGCTCCGCCGAAGGCAACGACCTCGGCGTCCCCTCCCGCGTCTTCCCACAGTGGCTGCGGTGCACGGGCTGCGACATGCTCGGACTGCTCGCGCAGTTCGACTACCGCAATACGCATCCCTTCCGCACAGACCTGGCCGTCTTCGAACACACCAAGTGCACGGGCCGCGCGGGAACCGGCCCACGCAAAGCGATGCGGCGCACCGCCATCCCGGCCCGGTACCTGCTGGCCTGTGTGGACGGGCACCTGGATGAGTTCCCGTACGACCTGTGGGTGCACCGCGGGCAACCGTGCAGCAAAGCGGAACTGCCCGCCCTGAAGATGGTCGACCGGACCGCCGGCAAGGGGGCCTCGGCTGTTATCCACTGCGCTTCGTGCGGTCTGCGCCGCCCGATGAACGAGGCCCAGGGCGAGGCCGGTAAGGCGAAACTTCCCCAGTGCCGCGGGCGACACCCTCACCTGGACGCCTTCGAGCCCAAGGGCTGCCGCAACGAAACCCGCCTCATGCTCGTCGGTGCCTCCAACCTGTGGTTCCCTGCCACCCAGTCGATCGTCGTCATGCCGGAGTCCCAGGAGGAGAAGGCCAGCGACCTGGCCGACCGGGTCCGCACCGCGCTCGGCGACAAACTCGCCAAGTACCGCACCAACCTCGACCTGATCAGGGACCTGCTCGGCATGGACGGTGGCGTCGACGTCACCGGTCTGTCCGACCATGACCTGGAACAAGTCCTTCATGTTGCCTCCGCGCCCACTGAGACTCCCGAGGAGCAGGAAGAGAAGCTCCGCGACTGGGACCCGGTCGACCTCCTCGTCCCCGAATGGCGCTACCTGCTGCGCGACATCGTCGGCACCCGCGTCGAAGACCCCAAAAGCGGACTCACTCTCGCCACCCGCGAGCGAGGCGACACACTGCAGCCGGAAATCACCCGCGTCCTCGCGGTCGAACGCCTCCGCAAGGTGAACGCCCTGGTCGGCTTCACCCGGATCGACGACATGGACCGAGTAGGAGATCTCCCCCGCCGGCTGGCCCCGCTGACCCGGACGCCGCGACCGGCCTGGACTGTAGCAACCGAAGACCGGGGGGAGGGTATCTTCATCCAGCTCGACGAAAACGCGGTCGCTGCATGGGAGAAGCGCGTCCTGGACACCGACCTGTGGACGTCCCACCGCGACGCGCACCGCAGGAACTTCGAGCGCCGCTTCTCCGACACCGCAGGCCAGGTCGACCCTGACACCCGCCTGAAGCCTCCGCGCTACTGGCTCGTCCACACCTTCGCCCACACCCTGATCCGCGAACTCGCCCTCACCTGCGGATACTCGGCTGCCAGCCTCAGCGAGCGCCTCTACGCCTGGCCTGCCGCCGAAGGCCGCGACCCATCAGCCGGACTTCTCATCTGCACCACCGCCTCCGACAGCGACGGCACCCTCGGCGGCCTCGTGCAGCTCAGCGAGCCCTCGCGCCTCCAGCGAGTCGTCGACAGCGCGCTGCGCAAAGCCACACGCTGCTCCTCCGACCCCATCTGCTCCAGGCGCACTCCGCAGGACCCCGAGGACTTCCTCCACGGCGCCGCCTGCCATTGCTGTGTGATGGCATCAGAGACCTCCTGCGAGCGCGCCAACCGCTTCCTCGACCGACGCTTCCTCCTCAACCTGCCCGGCAGCGACCTCGGGTACTTCCGAGTCAATGAGTGAGACAGACGCACCACGACAGCTCGGCCAGCTCCTCACCGGGACCGAAGCCAAAGGCATCGCGGACCGGCTGGCCGACGGCGACACCCTCAGTACCGCGCTCAAATTCGTGGCGGCCGGCCAGCGAGCAGAAGTCCGGCATCTGCTGCAGGCCGTAGCTAGCAACGACGAGGCATCGAACCAGCAGATCCGCGTCCTGCGTGCGATCGAGGGCGCCCGGGCGCTGCCGACCACACTGTCGCCGCTGTGGACCATGCCCGGGCACCTCGCCCAGACCGGGCCGCTCACCACCTCGGTGACCCGCCTCGTCGACAGCGCGCGCCACGCCATCACATGCTCGACCTTCAACTTCCAACGGAGCTCGTCACTTTGGAAGTCACTACGGGAAGCTGCACAGCGCGACGACGTCGCCGTCCGTGTCTACATGGACACCCGGGCCGCCGATGACAGCGGACAGCACTGGTCTCCGACGACCGAACAAGTCGCCGCTCACCTGGCACCAGCCGCGGTCTGGCGCACCAAGGAGTTCGACGGCACGTACGTCCGCAACCATGCCAAGTTCCTAGCCATCGATCACCACCTTCTACTGGTGACCAGCGCGAACTTCTCCTGGAGCGCAGAGAACAACAACGTCGAGTTCGGCGTCCTCATCGACAACCCGAACCTCACGGAAGCTGTCGAGCGCGAGCTGCGGGAGACTGAAGGGGCCCTGTACGAACGAGTCTCCTGACGGTGCCAGATTCGAGTTGAGCTCGACCAGAAGGACTGGCGGAGGGAACCCGGATGATCTCATCGCCACCCCAATCACTTCTTACTGCCGCTCGATTAGGGCTGCGGACAGCCGTGTCCGGCATAAACGTGCTCGAACTGCGCGCAGTGACCAAACATGCGGCAGGTAAAGGCAGGCGTCGGAATAACCCCGCAGATGCCGACCGCGTTATGAGTTGACTGGCATCGTTAACTGGGCTGGGTCCGCGTTGCTACTGAAAGTTGGTCACCGTGCTGCGTCGCGAGGGTGCTGACTCCGTGCGGCGGGGGCAAGCTGGCGGATCCGCTGGAGGACGGGGTACTGCTCGTCGCGGCGTACTGCCCAAGCTCCGCGTGGTGCGGTCGGGCAGGTTCAACTCCCGCTCGTACTCGCCCTCGGAGTAGAAGCACTGTCAGGGCATGTCCTCCGCGCCGCCGCGCGCAGGGTAGGAGGCGAACGCGCCCTCGTCCTCCAGGTTGTCGAGAGCGGCGGCTGTCGCACAGACCTCCTACTCAGGCTGCTGGCCTACCTGTTCCGACGCCCAGACGAAGCACGTCCGCGCCTACGGGTTCCACCCGACGTTCGCCAGCCCCGCTGGAGCGATCATGGCGGGCACAGCCCGCACCCTTGACTCTTGCTCCGTAGTCGTCGAGCGCAGCTGTCGGAGGTTACGGGTAAGTTGAACCCTTCATACGGATGGGAGGGCGGCGGGTGGCGGAGCGCGGTGGTCAGGCGGCAGCAGATGGATTTCAGTACCAGTATCTCGTGACGCTGGAAGCGCTCCTCGATGCAGCGGAAGGCCGTATCTCTGGTGTCGGCGCAGCACTGATCGAACCCGCGGTCACACCAGATCAAGACTCGACCGACCCCGACGCAATCGACTTTGAGCTCGTGGACCACGACAACGCCACCTTGCATGCCGTACAGGTGAAATCGGGCGGCTCAGGCACGGAAATGTCGGCCCCCGACGCCTTCGGCATCCTCCTTCGAATGATCCGTGCACGACCCCGGGCGCAGTCGTACAGACTGATCACGAATATGCGGCTCCATCCCAAGGCCATGCAGCTCAACCGGGCCTTAAGCACCGACGATCCGCACGAGCTTCGTGAGCAGCTTCAACGGTTGATGGAGCGCAGCCGCTGGCGTCAAGAGCCTGCGGCGATGAGCGACGAAGAGCTGGGCCTGCTCCACCGGGCACGAATCTCGGTCGATCCCCGGGAGCGGTATCAGTTGCGTGATCAGCTCCGGGAACGCATGCGACGTCTGCGCAACGAGCACCGCGACGGCCTCGGCCATGACTCTGCGGGCCGCCTCACGAACTACCTGGCATTCGAAATCCACCGGCGCGCTTCAGGCGAGTTCCACGGGGTGTTCACCCTCACACAGTTCCGCGACGAGCTACTGACTCCAGGTCACCATCTCGCATATGAGCTCGGCGAGTTCGACTGGGGAATCATGGTGAGCGCGGTGCCTGCTCCCCCGGACATCCCCCGCCCGAACCTGATCGATCAGATCCGTACGGCGCTGACCGACGGTGGAGGGGAACGCTCGGTAAGCCTCTGCGCGGTGCTCGGCCCTTCCGGCATCGGCAAGACCAGTATCGCCGCCGGCTATGCCCACGACCTGGCCGATGCCTACGACCACATCTTCTGGGTCAACGGCGAGAGCAGCGCGTCCCTGCGCGTTTCCTTTCAGTCCATTCATGACTGGCTGGTCTCCCGCGGGATCGACGGCGCTGATGCGGACGACAGTCGGCTCCGCGACAGAGTGCGTACATTGCTCGGCGCCTCGGCGCGACCCTGGCTCATGATTATCGACAATGTCGTTGACCGCCGTCTCGTGCAGCCCTGGATGCCGTCCAGCGGGCGTGGCGACATCCTCATCACCTCGACCAATCAGGTCAGTTGGGCAACTCACTCAGCCAGGGTTGCAGTACAGGTCATGACTGCCGATCAGGCGAGAGCACTGATCCGGATGCGTCTGGGCCAGCAGGGAAGTTGGGACGCGCGCAGCGAACGAAGTGCCGCTGCTCTCGCAGAGCGTCTCGAGTACTGGCCGCTGGCGATGGAGCTCGCCTGCGGCTATCTCGCCGGCTGCGAGTTGGGACTCAGCGAGTCGGACACCTACCTCGAGCAGATCCGTGATCTGGCGTTTGATGACAGGTACTCCATCCCGCATGGATATCCCGAAACGCTGGTCGGCGCGATCCGGTTGGCACTACTGCGCCTGATGAACAAACAGGAGCTGCAGCCAGCTTCGGATGGCGCCGCGTACGCGCTCTTCCGGGCAGCCTACTTCGCTTCCCGGCAGATCCCGATCTGGCTGCTCTACTTCGCCACCCTGATGTCCATCGGCAATGCCGCCCGCGTGAGCCTTCGCCATCCAGCGGTCTTGGGTCCGTCAGTAAAGGTGCCCTTCACGGCCCACGAGATGCATCGCGCACTGCGTACCGAGTCGCTGGCCCAGCGCGATGAGCCTCTGTGCACGCTGCCTCAGGAGCAATGGTCGGCCGTTCACTGTGAGGGCGTCGACGACACCATCAGCGTCAACGAGATCGTGCAACACGTCATCCGCACACTGGTCGAATCCGGCGACGACGTGCCCGCCATCCTGAGCCAGGCCGCGTTCCACGCGCAGGGGTGGCTGGCGGCATTCATCGAGGCGAACGACGAGAAGCACCTCCTCGCTGTCTTGCCTCACGTCCAGAACCTCGCCAACCACGCAGAGCGGCTGGGCATCGCCACCGACATTCTGGCTGTCATGTGGGGCAACCTGGCTGGCGCATACGTCCTGCTGGGAGAGCTGGACGACGCCCGAGAGGCACTTGAAAGCGAACTGGCGCACCTCCTCGCCCGCAAGGAGCCCGCTCCCTTGCTTGAACTCAAGACCCGCACCCAGCTCGCCGACGTACTGCGAAACATCGGAGAAGAGTCGGCAGTCTGGCTGAAGCACCTCTACCGCGCCCGAGACCTTGCCAGCCAACTCGCCGATTCCCGGCCCGAGGACGTCTCCCTCGTTGTAGGCAACTGCCTGACGATCCTCGCCGGTCACGCGGGCCGTGGGGTTGAGGCCCCGGCGATACAGGCCCTCTCAGACGATCTTGAGTCGTTGCAGGAGCGATTGCCAGGCACGTGGCGCACGAAGGTACAGCGCGAGATTCGCCAGATCAACTTGGCGTTGAGCAACGAGCACATGTCGGACGAGGAAGTTGAACTGCGCTGTCGAACACTCCTGGTGGACAAGAGCCTTGACCGCCCGCAGCGCCTCCAATTGACCGCGTTTCTGACCGAGGCCCTGACGTTTCAGCGTCGGTGGAGCGATGCCCTGGGCAATCTGCAGGCCATCCGCGAGTACATGGTCGAGTGGCCGTTGCACCCACAGTTGATGGCCAGGACCGTGCACAACGTCGGCTTGCGTGTTGGGCTGGCCGTGGCCTCCGGCGTGCCCGAGTGCCGCATTGCGTTGACTCTTCTGATCGGCGGCGCCGACGCATCGCCCGCCCCTGAGTGCCAGTCGCTTCTGTCCACCCTCATCAGCATGGTGGCGCATATGCCCGCGGGACACCTCAGCCTCGAGGCCGGGATGACGTGCATGCCATTCAAGATGCAGACGCTCCGTCTCCTCGAGGCCATGTGCGATCAGGACCACGAAAGGATTCGCACCGCCCACAGGGATCTCACGGAGCACGACTCGGCGGCCCTCACCCGGGATGACGAAATCGGTTGGCGGTCGCTGTCCGATGCCGTCATCGCGTCCGCTGTCAGTATGATGCTGCGCGGAGCTTGAGCTGCTCTCTGTAGGGTGATTGCCGCTGGGCCAGGATTTGATTTCGCCTCCCTTCGATCCACGCCACTTGGCCCTCAAAAAGGATGCAGACCTTGGAGATCAGACCCCGGAACCGCCGTGAACTCATCGGCGGCCAGCCAGCCGTCGACTTCCCGCCGATGCAGAACGGCATCGACGATCTCCTGAGCGCCACCACTTACCTCACCCACGGCGATCCGCCCGAGCCTCGGGACCTGAAGTACGCGATCCTGCACCTCCAGGCCGCCGTCGAAGTGCTCCTCAAGGCCCGCCTGCAACGCGAGCACTGGTCCCAATACGCTCAGCCAGCACCCGCACCGTGAGCCAGTGGCCCGCACTATCGGATGAGCTTCCTTGCGCCGCCCCGTAGTTGCCGGGGCACTCCACTCCAACATGCCGAACAGCACCCCACCGACCGGCCCACTCGGCAAGTTGTCGATAACCACCCAGGGGGGCCAGAAAGCGGAGGAGCGTCTCTTCGACCCTACGATGCGAGCTGGGCCAAGCTTGCGGGCATGCCGCAGCAAGCAGACAGCGGATTCTGTCACGGGGGCCGTGCGGTGCGGAATCGTGCGAAGTCGGCTGGAGCGGTCGTGCAGGTCGTGCAGGTCGTGCAGGTCGGCCTCGCCCTCGGCCCGCCAGCGGTGGACCCACTTATGGGCGGTGGGCTGGCCACGATGTGCCCATCTCTGCGGCAAAGTGGGCGACCGGACGGCCCGCGAGGACTCGTTCGACCAGGATACGTCTGCCGTGAACGGTCAGCCGGGCATTACGGTGAGACACGAAGACCTCCAGTGCGGTGCAGTCCTAGACAGCTTCACCACACTGGAGGTCTTCGCCTTTGGTCAAGACTCCCATGTCAACAACGTTCGTAATCAATACACCTAGTGTCGCGTGTTTCTGTTCGCGTACCTCATGTGATTCCTCAACAGGCAGGCTGACCAGTGCCGTTGCATGCCGCAGACGTGACGTCAACGGAATCACGAGACACTAGCGGCTGGGGCAATATAAAGGGCCCTGTTTAACCGCGTGTTTCAACGTTACGAGGGGCCTCCACGCTGACCCTCCCTCTATTCAACACGCTGCGACTTCACCCACCGGTCAACCTCGCTGCGCCGATAGCGCACCTTGGCGGTACGACCACGACCGAATTTGTACCGAGGGAGACCGAGCTGCGTCCCGTATTGGTAGAGCCAGGAAGTCGACACATCCAGATAGACCGCCAGCTCCTTCACTCCCATGAACTGCGAAGCCGCTGACTCATCCGAACGACTTACTACCTGCGTCACGGTTCCTCCAAAACCACCTCGCCCGTCAAGGGGCGAAAATCGAACCACCGAGGTCTGACATCCGCGCGATCCCCTGGATCCTGAGACCAAGGATCGACGGCCACACTCATCCGCAGGACTCCACGAGCGGAGCCGTCCGCGAACTCCTCAATGGTCGCGACGATCGCCGGTTTGGCTAACCGGCGATCGTCGTCTATGTTGCGCGCCGCATCACGTACCCGACGTCTGCTCGGTCTCGCCGTCGGTGAGGGAAAGTAGCGAACCGTTGATGGATCGCCACTCCCCATTAGTCCGGTAAGCGTCAACGGACCGGCAGCGGTCTCAGGCCAACTAGGTCTGGCTCCAATACGGCGCGAGGTTCGTTGGCGAAACGGCTGCCTTCGCTGTCTAAGGACCAAATGCCCACGATCAGCTGCCGAGGAATCGCTGGTCTCAGCCTTGATGAGGTGAAGGGGCCGTCACAGGCACCGTGAACACGGCGCATACCTTCGCCGGCCGACAATGAGCGCGGCCCCTGGCTCGCCCAGGGGCCGCGCTCGGACAAGTCGTCGCGCTGCCGCACGGACAGCGTTCAGCTAGCGCTCGTCACGTTGCGCCCGGGCGTACGCCGCCCGGCTCACTGGCCAGCTTCGGCGATCAGCTTCGGGGCAATCCGCGCACACCGCTCGGCGTACGCCCCAAGGTGATGAGTCCGGAACTGCTCGACGTCCCAGTCCTCTTCGAGGACCTCGCCATCCGGCCAGATGTAGGCGAGCCCTCGCCCGCCGGAAGTCAGCGTCACCTCGCGCAGGTCGTAGCGGTCGTCCTCAAAGGCGTCGAGAATCGTCCACTCTCTCCGGCTGAGGTCGGTGAACAGTACGCCGGGCGCCGCAGAGCCGGGCGCCGCTACGAGCCCCGGGTAGACGCGTCCCTCCAGGGACGCCGCGCGCCATCCGGGCGCGCTGGCCGACAGCTGTTGCGGTATCCGGCCGATCAGCGCTTCGAGGACGGCATCGAACTGGAGCGTCCCGTACGCGAACAGGGTCGCGGGATCCGGCGAAGGTCGGTCACGGCGGCCGGAAGTCGCCGTGACTGCGGAAGGCTGTGCAGTTGCTTGGTACATGATCATTCCGGTCGTCACGAGCTGGGCAGATACATGGCGTTGTAGGTCGGCGACTCCGGGGCGTGCTTGATTTCCCCCATCACCATGTACCCCCACCGCAGGTAGGCATCATGCGCTGGCTGATTGTCGACGATGCAAGTCAGCGCGGTGGCACTCTCCGCGCGTCCCGAGATCACGGTGTCATGGATCTTTCTACCGAGGCCCCGACTCTGGTACTCGGGGAGGACCATCAGCTCTCGGAGCCAGAAGACCTGGCGGGCATTCGCGAGGGTCTGAAGCTGCACCGGCCTCCGGTCGCCGAGCGAGTTCCACCACGGTTTATCGGCGGGCAGCGTAGCGCCGTGCACGTACCCGATGATCTGCCCGTCCCGGCGCGCGGTCACCGTCTCGAAGCCCTCGTTGCCGAAGGCAGCCTCTAGCCGCTCCCGGAAGGAGTCGGCGGAGAAGAACGGGTCGCCGATGTACGGGGGCGTGTCGTACACCCGGGCGTACACCTCGACCAGCTCGTCAGCGATGGCCTTGACCGACGCCCCGTCGTACCGCTGGTACTCCGCATCCACTGGTTGCATCTCTCCTTTTGCCGAATCACGCGACGACTGCGCGGATCTCTTCAAGCAGGTCCCCTACCCCGCGGGCGCGGTGATGAGGGGCCAGTCCATCGTGGACGATCTTCAACTGCTGGACTGCCCGAGCGGAAGACATGCCCGCAGTCCGGATCAGCCCCATGGCCTTGCTCGCAGCATCGATGCTGTGGTCGATGTCCCCTGCGCCGATGGCCGCGGTCGCTAGCCGGCCGAGACACATCCCTCTGTTGCGGGTGTGCGCCACGTCCTGCAACTTCTCCGAGTGCGCCAAGAGCTGCTGGGCGCGAGCAGTCTGGCCGAGATCAAGTCGGCACATGCCCTCCAGGCACACCAGTTCGGCCTGGTTGAGGAACGTTGTCCAATCAGGATCACGGTCGTCCGCCCCGCGTTCCCATTCCCTCCAGGCCCGCTTGATCGCGGACTCGCAGTTGAAGGCGTCGCCGACCCGCGCGTGCCCCTGCGCCTCACGGATAGCCAAGAGTGCCGTGACACGCGTCGGTGCGAGCCACATACCGGCGTGTGTCTGCGCAAGTCGGGCGAAGCGGATCGCCTCCCGCCCTTTGTTCAGGTCCACGGCCTGGCGAGCCATGTTGCTCAGCGTCCGACTGGAGAGCACATCGTCGCCTGTCAACATCGCGGCGTTCAGGGCCTCGGAGAAGTACTGCCGAGCCTGGGCGTGGAGCCCGGCGTCGTAGGAAAACCAGCCGAGGCTAGTAGTGAACTTTCCTGCGAGAGCGTGCAGTTGCTGGCCCAGTTGCTCGTCGTAGATACCACGGTCGATCATGTGGTGCACCCACAGCAGGTGAGCACGCGTCGGTCGCCAGAGTCTGTTGCCACCGAACTGCTGGTCCTGCGCGTCCATGTCGTCCGCAGCGTCGCGGAGAAGATCGACCTCGTCCTCGGCGATCTTCCAGTCCGCAGAGCTGGCCACATCTGTCGTCGTCTGAGCCAGCCACGGCGGCGGTTCCTGGTCGCCGCCGGCGAAAAGCGGGATCGCGGCAGCCGACTGCCCGATGAATGGAACCGGCGTCACGACAGGCACAGCGGAAGTGTCAGGAGGCTCGTCCTCAGCACCCGGGCGGAGCCCCAGCTCCTCAACTGGCCGCCGGAAGTACAGCTCAAGGACCACCCGTGTATCGGGGTGCGGGTATGGGCGCCGCTTCGTCTCGCTCTCCCACTTCGACATCTGGCGGACGGTGAAGGTCGGGCACTTCGAGACCCGCTTTTCGGCAGCAAGCCGTCCCGCCAGGGAGTTGAGCTCGTCAACCGCCTTCGCCTGGGTCCGGTTGCGGCTCTCGCGAAGCGCTCTCATCGGGCTGCGGCTCACCGGATACCCCCTTTACCGAGTGGTGTCAGTTCACCGTAGCGGGCATCTCGCGGGCTGCGTGAGGCGTCGTCAGCGAAAGCGCTGGTGAGGCGGAAATGGGAGCGAAAAGGGCGGGAGAAGGGCGGGTAGAAGGCGATCAAGGTTCCGGCGAAAGGACCTGTTCACTACACCGTCCCTCCGATGCACTAGGTGACATCAAACGCACTGTGCGTTCTTAAGAATCGGATGCTGACCTGGGAGGGGCTCATGGACACCTGCACCGTGACGGGCGAGCCCGAGCGCCTGTCCGCGTGGTTCGCCGCGGCCACTCCCTCGCCGGCGGAATCCATGAACGCCTGGCTCCGTACACCCGACTTCCCCCGGCGGCTGCCGACCGGCATCAATTTCGATGTCGTACTCGCACCCCTCACCCTCATTGAGCTGGCGTACGACATCCTGCGCCGGTACGAACAGACCGTCGGACCGGCTGTCCGCTTCACGAACCTGACCACGGCGGCCGTCCTCGTGCCGCCCGGCACTGCAGCCCGCTGGGGCAGTTTGGTCGCCGGGGCGTCCTGGTACGACGCCGTTCCGACGTGCCTGGGGACCGGCCACGCAGTGCGTATCCCCGGACTCGCGCCATCGGCACCGGGCGTACCGGTGGCGTGGCTGGAGGCACCCAGCGCCGAGTCGGTGGTGGGCGACGCCCCCCTGCTCACCGCTCCGGTGCAGTTGGTCCGCTGCCTTGCCGAAGCACGTTCCCTCCTCACCCCCGACGACGAGCGGAGCCCCCTCAGCAGGGCGGTATCCGCGGTCCGGGCGGTCCTCCGATCCCCCCAGAGGACGTGATGACAACGACTACCGTACGACCGCGCCGCGGCCCCTACCGCGACGGCGACCTCATGCGTTCCACGTTCGACATCAGGCAGCGACCGCCGGGTGAGCTTCCGCCGCCCGCGGACGGTGAGAAGGTCGGTGTCATGCGACGCCGGGCCCGAGAGCGGCTGAGCGCACGCGGGTTGGCCTATGTCGCCGACGAGGCGGTCTTGATCGTCTCCGAGCTGGTTACCAACGCCATCGTGCACAGCGGCGGCCAGGAGGTCACGGTGACTCTCTCGCTCGGCTCGGGCTTCCTGCGTATCGACGTACACGACGGTGTCCCCAGCTTCCACGCCCACCCCAAGGCCCCCGATGACGCCGACGAGAACGGCCGCGGCCTTGCTCTCGTGCAGTCGCTCGCCGAAGAAGGGCGAGGTGCTTGGGGTGTTGAGGACGCAGGCGCCACCACATGGTGCAAGCTGAGATTGGCGGCAAGCTGATGACGGGCACCGCAGCACAAGGCGCGCAGCCTGGTCCTCTCCTGGTGCTGGCGGCTCTGACGGGTGAGGCCGTATCGCACGAACCCAGTGTCGTTGTGCTCCATCGACACGACGGCGGTGTTCAGCAACAACGGCGCAGCCCCATGGTTCACGTTCCGCGCCCCCGCGAGCAGGCCGAGACGCCCGCCCCCGATAGCGCCGCCGTCGAGGGATTACGGGCAGCCGGGTTACGAACGCGCCGAAGCGTCAAGCCAGTAGGTGGCAAGCATCTCGCCCGGCCACGCTGGCTGACGGACGTCGCTTCGGGGCCCCATCTCCTCGAAGTACGGCGCCAGGTCGATGACCGGCGTCCCGTCGACGGCGTCAAGATCCGTCACCAGAAGATCCCGACCCTCCACTTTCAGCAACCGTGGGTAGCTGGTAGCCAGTTGGTTTGGCCTCCGGTGGTTGCGGTGCCCGAACGTGCCAACCGTCGGCCACCTCGGATTTCCCCTGGGGCTACGCGCGTGCAGCTGGACGTCTTCCGGCTGCGCCAAGTGGAAGCGCCACGTGACCGTCAAATGGGAGAATTCCTCGATGCCCTGCAGGGTTTCGAGGGGATACGCCTCGTTGAGCCGGATGATCGATTCGACCCCGCCCTGGTAGTCGTCCTGAACGCGGGTGTGGCCCCCGACCACCGTTGCGATCGATTCGACCTCGTACGTCGCCATCAGGGCTCGTTCCTCTCCCTCAAAGTTGCGCATTCGGCAGCCACCACGCGAAGCGACTGGCCTGCTCCACGGTCACCCTATGGCCCGCATCATCTCCCGGGCCCGGCGGTCCAGTTCGGTGACTCGGCTACCCCCGCGCTGCCGGACGGGCGAGAGATCGCTCTGCATCCGAACGATGACGTCGCGGGCGCGGCCGGAGTGGACGCCGGCCATGGCATCGAGGGCCTGGCCCCAGGTAGCGCATGCCTCGTCGAGGCGTCCTTGATGGACCTGGACGGCACCGAGGTAGCCAAGGGTCACACTGTGTGTCCGGGCGTATTGCTGCCGACGGCGGGTGGCGACGCTGCGCTGGAAGTGGATCTCCGCATCGGCTGGCTGGCCCATGTCGCGCAGGGCGCAGGCGGTCTCGTGGGCGAGGGAGGCTTCCTGGAAGAAGTCCACGCGGCCAGGTGCATCGTCATTGCCGGCGCGGGCGAGGTCCCGCTCCGCGCGACTGATGGCCGCGAGGGTGCCGGGCCGGTCGCCGTCGGCTGCGAGCGCTCGGGCGTGGACGATCGCGAGCAGGGCCTTCTCGCGATGGCTGGCCTGACCATAGCGGTCGCGGGACATGGAGGCGTCGGCCATGGCGAGTGCTTTGCGGGGGTGCCCGAGGTCCACTGCTTGGTGCGCGAGGGCGCGCAGGATGTGGCCGACGAGCGGCCCGTCCCCGGCTTCGGCCGCGATGCGGGCGGCGAGGGTGAGGTAGCGCTGGGCCGTGCGGTGTTCGGAGGCGTCGAAGGCCATCCAGCCGGCGAGGTAGGTCATCTCCGCGACGGCGGAGTACGTGTCGCGACGGTGTCGGTCCGTACGAAATCGGCTGCCCAGCAGGGGGGCTGCTTCGTCGCGAAGATGGCCGGCCAGGGACGAGCGCCCGGAGGCTCCGCCTCGCTGTTGGTCGCGTGCGGAGTAGAAGTTGGTGAGGTCGCGGACGTCGTCGATGTCGGCCTGGCGTACCAGCCGGGGGGAGACTGCCGTGCGCCTGGCTGCTGCGGCGGGGGCGGCTGCCCACCACGAGGAAGCTGGCAAGGCGAGGCCGGCGGCGGAGTATGCGGCGGTCGCCAGCAGCTTGCGTCGGTGCATGTCCAGATCGTCGCTTCCCAGCTCGGCCAGCACGGTCAGAGGGTCGACGCTCCAGTCGGAACCACTCTCGGTGGAGTTTGTCGGCTCCTCCAGCCCGAGGTCTGCCAGGGTGAGCGGGCGGCGGAGCCTGCGGGACAGCGTCTCGCGCAGGATATGCCGCGCTCTTCCGCTGGGCTTCGTGCCCAAGACCCACATGGAGATGTGCGAGCGGGAGATGGCCTCCAGCTCCCGCATGCCGCTCTCGGCGGCCACTCGGGCGACCGCTGCGGCTGCTTGAGGCTGGGACCAGCCCGCTTCGCGCAAAAGTGCGGCGAGGGCGAGGTTTCGCTCACGGGCCATGGACTGCCCCTCGGTTCCGAAATGATCTTTGGCGCCTTTGGCGGCCTTGACGGCCCTGCAGGCATACCCCTCGGCGGAGATTCAAGGTTCGCTCAACGTAGCGGCCGGATCACTCACTTTGCACGTCAGTCGTCGGTACTACACGGCGAATCCCACTCAACTTGGCTTGATTCAAACAGGAGTTGTGTCATGCCCCTCTCGCTGGTCCTGCATCGGGAACCCTGTCACCGCGACGACCAAGGCAAGCGGGGTTGCCTCCCCATGGCGCTGCCCGATGTGCAGCGAGATCAATCGGTGGCCGCGGCAGAGACGGTGGCGCTCGTGCTCGACGAGGACTCACCGCTGCCGGAGAGCGCCGGCGACGTGGAAGAACTCGGGTGGCGCCTGCGCGGTCACATCAGCCAACTCGGGTTCGTCGTACCACCGGGAGCACCCGCGTCGCGCCATGCGCAGCAGCTCGCTTCGGCGGGAGTCCCCGACGGCTACATGTCCAGCAGAGTGCATCTGGTGAAGCTGGCCGAGGCCGCCAAAGCACTTGTCGCGACCGTGCAAGCTCACGGTGTTGCACCCGCGCAGCCGACGCGGAGATGGCGTTGGTGGAAGCCGCGGATCAACGTGCTGCGCGGCTCGGTCTTCGCTGTCGCCTTCGCGTGCTTGGTTCTGGCCGCGTCGGTGCCCCGGGTATGACCGTCACCGGGGCAGTTCTGATCGCGGTGGTTCTCGGCCCGATGGCGTGGCTGGTTCTCCGCGGTGGCCGAGCACCCGGCTGCGCCGCTCCCCAAGACGAGGACTCTGCACCGGGGCAGAAGGGACCGCCCTCGCACAGGTGACCACCGAGTCCTTCCTCATCTACCGTTCCCGGCCGCTGCGGCGGCCCCAATGCCATCCCCGGATTCGCGGGGCCTACGGAGACCCACACGATGAATCGCTTTCCGCGTATCGAGCAGTACGGCCTGATCGGCGACATGCAGACCAGCGCCCACGTCTGCGACGACGGCTCGATCGACTGGCTGTGCCTGCCCCGTTTCGACTCGTCGGCCGTCTTTGCCGGCCTGCTCGGCACGCAGGAGCACGGATCCTGGCAGATCGCTCCGGCCCCGCCTACCGACGGATCCGACGGCGGAGCGGTCGCCGAGCGCCGGTACCTCGGTGACTCACTCGTCCTCGAATCGGGGTGGCGCACCCTGACCGGCTCGGTCCGAGTGCTCGACTTCATGCCGCCCCGCGACGGGGCACCCCAGGTGATCCGCATCGTCGAGGGCGTGACCGGCGAGGTGCCGATGGTCTCGGCTCTGCGTCCGCGTCCGGGATACGGCAGGGTCAGCCCGTGGATCCACGAGGTCGGAGGCCGCATGGTCGCGGAGGCCGGCGCGGACGCTCTGTGGCTCGACACCGGCGTCCAGCAGGTGGAGAAGGACGGCGTCATCGTCAGTGCCTTCGCCGTCGCCGCGGGACAGAGCGTGGCGTTCGTGCTCAGTTGGTGCCCCTCCCACGCAGCCGCGCCGGTCGTTCCCGACCCGGAGGCCGCGCTCGCCGAGACGCTCGCCTTCTGGCAGGACTGGGCGAAGGAATGCACCTACGACGGGCCCTTTCGCGAGCCCGTGGTCCGTTCCTTGATCGCGCTGAAGGCGATGACCTATGCGCCGAGCGGAGGGATCGTCGCGGCGCCAACCACGTCGCTGCCCGAGGAGATCGGCGGCGGACGGAACTGGGACTACCGCTTCACCTGGCTACGCGATGCCTCCACGACGCTGGCGGCCTTGCTGGGGGCCGGGTACCGGCAGGAGGCGCAGGCATGGCGGGAATGGCTGCTGCGGGCGGTCGCCGGCGACCCGGAGGACCTGCAGATCATGTACGGGATCACCGGTGAACGTGATCTGCGAGAAGACGTGCTGTCGTGGCTTCCCGGATACGAGGGATCAGCCCCGGTGCGGGTGGGGAACGGGGCGGCGGACCAGCTGCAGCTCGACGTGTACGGCGAGGTGATCGAAACCCTGTACCTCGCGCACCAGAACGGTGTCGCCCACTGCGCCGACACCGCGGTCCTGCACCAGAAGCTCATCGAGCACCTGGTCCAGCGCTGGCAGGAGCCCGACGAGGGAATCTGGGAGATCCGCGGGGCACGCCGACACTTCGTGCACTCCAAGGTGATGGCCTGGGTGGCCATCGACCGCACCATCCGCCTGGCCGAAGCCGGCGCCCTCGATATGAACCTGGACACCCTGGTCGAGCTGCGCGAGACGATCCACCGCGAAGTCTGCACCCAGGGGTTCGACTCGGAGCGCAACACCTTCACACAGTCCTACGGCTCGCAGGAACTGGACGCTGCCACGCTGCTGATTCCCCGCGTCGGCTTCCTTCCGCCCGACGACCCGCGTGTCATCGGCACCGTGGACGCGGTATGCCGGGAGCTGTCCACGCCGGACGGGCTCGTGCGCCGGTACCCGACGATCGGCAACCACGCCGGGGTGGATGGCCTGAAGGGCGATGAGGGCGCCTTCATCCTCTGCTCCTTCTGGCTCGTGGATGCCCTGGCCCTGACCGGACGACTGGATGAGGCCCACGCCCTGTTCGAACGTCTTCTCGCACTGCGCAACGATCTCGGGCTCCTGGCCGAGGAGTACGACCCCGTCGAACAGCGCCAGCTCGGGAACTTCCCTCAAGCGTTCAGCCACATGGGCCTGATCCAGAGCGCCCGGCTCCTTCATCTGCTGTCCACGCAGTCCTCCCCTCACGGAGGCGCGGTCGCGGTTCCGGCGCCCCGTTCCCCCTCACGCGGGCCGCGACAGACCTGTAAGGCCCTGACGTCGCAGCACGCCTAGCCGTCCCTCCCCAATGACGAGGATTTCCATGTCTGACAGCGCGTTCCCGACACGGCCGGCCGCGACCGGCCACCGCCGAAGGCGGTCGCCGCGGGCCGATGCCTTCACGGTGCACTGCGTCCGTCGTGCTGTGGTGCTGCCGCTGCTGCTTCTTGCGGTGCTGCTGGGCGTTGCCTTCAGCGTCTGGGCGGCGGCGGTAGCTCTCGGTTGGCTCTTGGTCGGCCTGGTCTGCGGGCTGACCGGCGTCGGGCTGGTGGCGTCTCGTGGAGTGCTAACGGCTGCTGGTGCCGTGCAGGCGGCCGTAGAGGAACGACGCGCAGCGGAGCTGACCGCGGTCGCAGGGGTTGCGGCGGCCATCGAGAAGTCGGTGCAATGGTCGGCGGACGAGCTGTGCCGAGGGGCACGGCCGCCGCTGCCGGACATGCAGATGCCGCAGCCGACCTCTGCGACCGCAGAGATCGACAAGGCATTGGGTGCACTCCAGGTGCAGGCCCTTACCTCGCTGATACGCGTCCACGATGAGTCCCAGTCCGTCGTCCTTCTGGAAGTGCTGCGCCGCCTGGCCATGCGGGAGCACGCTCTGGTTGGGAAGGCCCTGGCGGCGCTCAGCCAGCTGGAGATGCTGACCGACGACCCGGAGCTGCTAGCGAAGATCTTCGAGATCGACCACCTCGTGACGCGGGTGCGTCGCCAGGTGGAGAGCACCGCGGTGCTCGGCGGACAGTCGCTGCGCAGCGTGCGCCGGCCGGTCCCGGTCACGACCACGCTGCGCGGTGCGATCTCCGAGGTGGTGCAGTACCCACGCGTAGCAGTCGCGGCCGGATCCGTGGGCACTGAGCTCGGTCTGCCGGGACACGTGGGTCCGGACCTGACACACCTGTTGGCCGAGCTGATCGAGAACGCCTGCGAGTGCTCCGATCCGATGACGAAGGTGATGGTGCGGGCGCAGCGCGTGCCGAACGGGCTGGCGGTCGAGGTCGAGGACCGGGCCATCCCCATGCATCCCCAGACGCGCGCACAGATGAACCGTCTGCTCAAGGCCCCCGACGAGGTCGACGTCAGCGGGCAGGTACGAGCCGGACAGCTCGGGTTGCTGGTCGCCGCGAAGATCGCCCAGTCGCATGGGCTGTCCGTTCTCCTGCAGGAGAACGTGACGGGTGGCACCACTGCGCTGGTCATCATTCCGGCACGGCTCCTCGTAGCGATTCCTCCCGTCGGTGACGCGGGCGCCCGCCACCCGGAAAGGCGCCCATCCGCGCCCCCGTCGCCGGGGCAGGCCGCCGCAGCGACGGCCGATTCCTCGGCAGGGCAGGTCAAGCACCCGATCACCGTAGGCGCGCCCAGGGCCGACGAGACGGGGCACGCTGCTCCCGCGCCCGACCTCCCCCGGCGTACGCGGCAAGCTGGTTCATTCCCTCACCCACGTGAGCGGGAGCAAGCCCCTGCGACCGCGGCGACGCCAGGGCTCGCAGCTGCCTTCCGCACGGGTATGGCCGGCGGGGCCGCCGCTTCTCCTCCCGCTTCGGCAGAGCACCCCAGCCCCTGATCATCGCCCGTTCCCTCCGCGTTCCCGGTGGCCCTGACGCATCCGCCGACCCTTCCCCTTCTGGAGCGATCCCCATGAGCACCCACCCTGAGATGAACCACGTGGCGACCGGTGTCGCACCCGCATCCGAGGCGACGGCGAGTGATCAGCGGGAGCACATGGCTTGGCTGCTGCGGCAGTTCGCCGCCGACGTTCCGGGCGTCACGCACGCCGTCCTGCTGTCGCGGGACGGGTTGCGGCTGGAGGACAGCGACGTCGACAAGGACTGGGCGGACGAACTGTCGGCCTCGCTCAGCGGAGTGGCCTCCCTCGCCTCGAACACCCGCGGCCCCAGCAACCAGCTGCGGCCGGCCAGTCAGGTCATCATCGAGCGAGACGACTGCCTGCTGTTCGTCCAGAGCGCTGGTCCCAACACGGCCTTCGACAAACACCCCGGCCGCGGCGGTGTGGTGAACGCGATCCTCGCCGTCGTCGCCACCACGGACGCCGACGTAGGCACTATCGGGTTCGAAATGGGGCGTCTGGTAGGGAAGTTCGACACTCACATGCAGACCCCCGTCCGAGTCGGCACCGGTGATGAAGTCCGGTGAGCACACACGGCGACGCGGCCGAGGACTCGACGTTCGTGAGGACCTACACGCTGACACGCGGGCGCACCAGGCCGCGGCACCTGCTGGGCCTGGACACCGTGCTGAACGCCGGGCCCGGGCGGCCCGGCCCAGGTCAGGCCGAGGAATGCGAGGAGATCCTCGCCCTGTGCCGGGAGCACCGGCGTTCGGTGACCGAGCTGGCGGGACGACTCGGCCGCCCCGTCACCGCCGTCAAGATCCTCATCTCGGACCTCCTGGACGCCCACGCCCTGGTCGTCTCCGTCACCGATGCCTATGCCGCCTCCGGCACAGACGCGGATGAACGTCCCACTACCCACCTATTGGCGGCCCTCTCGGCGGGCCTGAAGAGGAAGTGGCCCGATGCCATCGCGTACCCCCAGGCCGGATGACCCGACCGTGACTCTGCGGACTCCGTCGCGCCCGCAATCCGGTGGACCGACTGTGCTGAAGATCGTGATCGCTGGGGGCTTCGGCGCGGGCAAAACCACCGCCGTGGGCGCCGTCAGTGAGATCAAACCGCTGAGCACGGAGGAGTACCTGACCGAGGCAAGCGCTGACGTGGACAGCCTGGAGGGCGTCGAGGCCAAGCAGACCACCACGGTCGCCTTCGACTTCGGCCGCCTCAGCCTGCCCGACGCACCCGTGCCTCTGGAGCTGTACCTGTTCGGCACGCCCGGCCAGGACCGGTTCGTCGACCTCTGGTACGACCTCTCCCGCGGAGCCGTCGGCGCGGTCATCCTGGTCGACACCCGCCGCCTGGACAGCAGCTTCACCCCTGTCAGCTTCTTCGAAGACATCGGCCTGCCCTTCGTCGTCGCCGTGAATCACTTCGACGGAGCCCACCGCTACCACCCCGAACAGGTCCGCGCCGCCCTCGAACTGCCCACCTCTGTACCGGTGGTCACCTGCGACGCCCGCAATCCGAACCACGTCGCCGGCGTCCTGCTGACCCTCGTCGGCCACGCCGTGAAGAACTCTCCGGCAGGACGCGTTCACCCCACATCCACTACGACCCTCCAGGACGCCTGATGTCATATCAGCCCAACGACCCCTACCTCGTGCCGCAGGCCGCCCCATCCGCCCTGTCCTTACCGCAACGCGGCATGCGGGACACCGCCCGCGGGCTGGCCATCCCGGCCGGCGCCGCCGTCACCGGCCCGCAGCCCCAGCAGTCGAGCGAACTGGCGCAGCGGTATGAGCTGCTGGAACGCCTGGGCGTGTCCACCGCCGCCAGCCAGGACTTCGACGAGCTGGCCCGCGACATGGCCGAGCAGGCCGGATTCCTGTACGGGTTCGTCAATCTGTTCCTGGAGGAGCAGACCTTCGTCGGACTGCACCAGCCGCCCGCGGACAGCGGGTACGTCATCGTCGGCCGCACCATGAGCCACGACCACGGCTGGTGCCCGGAGGTCGTGGCGCGCAAGAAGGCCCTCCCGCTGCACGACGTGCACGCCAGCCCGCGCTTCAGCGGCAACCACGTGGTCGACGCGGTCGGGATCCGCTCCTACTTCGGCGCCCCGCTCATCCACGACAGCGGCACCGTGCTGGGCACGGTCTGCGTCATCGACCCGGAGAAGCGGCCCCTGAGCGAGGCCCGACGGCTCAGAGACATCGTCATCAGCACCGGTGCCCAGGCGATGGACCGCATCGCGCCCGCGCCCGTCCGCTAGGCCCGTTCCACCGCCCCCACCCGGGAGCCGCAAGCGATCCCCGGCCGCTCCACCGCGCGAATTCCACCCAGGGAGAGGGAGACGACCATGCCCGCCACACCCGCCCCACCGCCTCCGGCGCTGCGCCCCTATCTCACCGCCAGCCACGAACTGCTGTGGAACGAGGCGGACGCCTTCGCGGCCGAGCACGTCGCGCCGCGCGCCGCGCGGATGGAGGCCGCCCCAGGCAGCGTGGAGCGCAAGGTTGCCGATCTGATGGCCGCGCGGGGCTGGTTCGCCGTCACCGTCCCGTCCGCCTTCGGCGGTCTGGGCGCCGGCCACGTGGCCAAGACGGTCCTGATCCACCGCATCGCCTGCGTCTCGGCGGCTGCCGCAGCCATCCTGCAGGCCACCCTGATCCCCGTCGGCGCCCTGCTGCACTTCGCCACCTACGAGCAGAAGAGCCGCTGGCTGCCGGGCGTGGCGGACGGTTCGCTGCTCTTGTCGATCGCCGTGACCGAACCGACCGCCGGCGGGCACATCGGCGGCATCGAGGCCACCGCCGAGAAGGCTGGCAATCACTGGGTGATCACCGGCAGCAAGGTCCATATCGGCAACAGCCACCTTGCGGGAGCCCACCTCGTACTCGCCCGGACCGCCGAGGCGGGCGTGCGCACCTCGCAGGCACTGACCGCGTTCATGGTCGAATCCGACCGCCACGGACTCTCCGTCAACGACCACCGCCCCGGCCTCGGCCTGCACGGCTTCTCCGCCGGCCGCCTCGACCTCGACCACGTCCGCGTGCCCGCAGACAACATGGTCGGAGAGATCGGCCAAGGACTGAGCGTTTCGCAGAGCAGCAGCATCCTGTACGGCCGTCCCAACCTGGCCGCGATCAGCCTCGGGATCCACGAGACGGTCGTCGCCACCACTGCTACCCGCCTCAAGGCACGCCCCCGCTACCAGGGCGCCCTGTCCGATCTGCCGGTCCTGCGGGACCGCATCGGTGACATGGAGGCCCGCCTGCGCGCCGCACGCATCCTGGCCTACCAGTCCGTGCACCTCCTCGACCGGGGCCTCTCCTGCGACGCCGACCTGATCAACGCCAAGTACCTGGGCCACCAGTGGGCGACGCAGTCCACCCAGGACGCCATGGAACTGCACGGCGCCCAGGCCCTCGACCGCGACTACGTCCTCCAGCGCCTGTGGCGTGACATCCAGCACACCTACCCACCCGCCGGAACCGGCGAAGTCCAGCGAATACGCCTGGCCGAGGCTGCCTTCGACGAGGACCACATCCAGTGGTCCGAACGCCTCGCCGCCGAAGCTGCCTGGGCACAGCCCGACCCCACCGCCGCATGAACCCCCTTCTGCGGCACCCCGCGAATTCAATCCGCTTCGCACGAGCCCGTACCGCAGGCCCCGCCCCCCGCAAGGGCCGGCGGACCACCCGGCGACCGTCAACGCAGCAGAGAGAGACAGCCGTGACCCCGTCCATGACGACCAGCGCCCCGATCACACCGCTGAAACCGACCCACCAGCGCGTCGCCCAGCATCTCGTGAACGGTCTCACCACCCAAGACATCGCCACGAGGACCGGGCTGTCGCCCCACACGATCCGACAGTACGTCCGCGACATCCGGGTGAGCGTCCACTGCCCACCCCGCTGCAAGCCACAGGTTCTCGCGCAACTCCTGTTGGCTGCCAAGCAAGTCGCCCCGCCCACGCCGGACCGGCCAGCGCCTGAGCTCAACGCGGAGCAGCAGCTACTGCTGCGGGCGGTCTCTGAGCACAGCACCCCTTACGCCATCGCCCTCGCCGCCAAGATCGCCCCCGCCGATGTCCGGTCCGCACTCGACGAACTGCTCGATGTGACGGGCGCCGCCGACGTCACTCAGCTCGTCATCCTGGCCCACGCATGGGGCCTGCTGGGCGCCAGGCCGACCGGCACGGTGGAGAACGGAGCGAGCCAGTGAACACGTCACCCGCCGTGCCGGTCACCGAGCCGCCTCCCGCGCCCCGGCACCAGCGCGCACCAGCCACCGTGTACGAGATGAGGACTCTGGGCACGGACGCCGAGCGCGACGAGGCCGTCGCACTCGTCCAAGACCGTCAGCGCTGGCTCGCCATGCGCGGCCTGCCAGTACCCGCCCGAACCGATATCCCGGCCCTGTTCCGCGACCCGCAGGCGAAGCTGGCAGGGCTGTTCGAGGACGGGCTGCTGCTCGCCTGCATGCTCCCGCAGCGCGCCCCCGACCTCGGATGGGGCGAGGGCCCGTGCCTCTTCCTGGGCTCCGTCCACACCCTGCCCAACCGCTCCGACGACACCGTCCAGCTGATCACTCTGTGGGCATCGGACTTCGCCGCCCGGCTGGACCTACCGCTGGTGCGCGCTGAGGTCCTGGCACGTCACGCCCTCGACGTTGATCCGATTGCACAATTCCTTCGTCGGCTCACCGACATGGGCTGGGACGTGCGCGGATCGGGCACGGGGCAGCACGAGGAGCGGGTCGCTCGCCTCGAACTCATCGCCGAGCAGCGCTCTGGGCTGGGCGCACTCATCAAATGCCAGGTCCACGAGCCGCAGTCCATCGCAGACAGCCGGAGCATCGCGTGACGGCCGCCGAACCGCTGCGGCCGGACCTCGCCCGCGAACTCATCGCCCGCGCAACGCAGTCGGCAGCGCGGCGGGCCAAGCGCGTGCGCAACCACCTCGACGCCGTACAGCTCGGCCAAGGCCGTCACGCCGACCACGCCGACACCAAGATCCTGCGTCGCATCCTGGCCGAACACGACTGGCCCGGCCACCGCCTCGTCGGCCCGGATGCGGCGCGCGCCGCATGGAGCCTGGCTCTTCACGCCGACGACGACGCCGACTTCCAGCGGGCGGCCACCACCCTGCTGGAACGCGCAGTCCAGGACGGCGACGCGCGCATCCAGCACTGGGCACACCTCTACGACCGCACCCTGGCCAACAGCGGTCGCCCGCAGGAGTTCGGGACCCAACGGATCCTCACTGCGACAGGGGTTGAGCTGTGCCTGGTTCGCGCGCCGGACTCTTTGGACCAGCGAAGAGCCTCCGTCGGACTGTCACCGATCGCCGTCGCCTTGGAGACGGTGCGTCGCCGGCTCGCCCAGGATCACCAGGCCGACGACTCCTCGACCGTCGTACTCGCGGAGGTCGCATGACCCAGCGAGCCCCGCCCACTCCACCGATCCGACTCACCCACCGCCCCCTGACCTGAAACGGACCGTTGACGTATGAAGCTCACCACCGTTGTCCTCACTGCCGGCGCTGCCGTCTCCCTCGCGAACGCTGCGGTCGGAGCCGCCCGGCTTCGGCAGGAGGCACGGCACCAGGCCGAGCGGAACGAGGCGACCGTCGCGCGGAATCAGCTCGACTGGCTGGCCCAGATGTCCACCAACCCCGACCTCGCCAAGCTGTGGAAGCCCGAGGACATGGACGTTGAGGAGTACGTGCAGTTACTGGCTGCCAACCAGCTCATTTGCGCCCTCAGCCTGCGCGACCGGCTGGGCTTCGTCCGCGACGAAGGACTGCCGTTCTTCGCCTCGATGGTCATGAAAAGCGACGTCTGCAGGCGGTATTGGTCCCGCTTCGGAGACCTCCGCGCCCAGGAGGCGGAGGGCGACGAACGCGCCGAGCAGTTCACCAGGGTGCTGGACCAGGCCGCGAAGGCGCACCAGGAACCGCAGCCCGCAGCAGCCTGACAACACGGGCACCACCGACTCCCAGACGTCGTGGAACAGGCGCGCCACAGTCGCCGCCACCGTCTGGCACCAAGATCCGGGTCCCGACCGGGCCCCGGCCCGCACCACTCATCGCCACTAGGAGGCAAGCATGACCGCCGTGCAGACGGAAAGGCCGACCGCCCCCGCGCAGTCGGACCTCGTGATCACTGACGAGACCGACCCGTTCGGACTCGACATCACCTTCATCGAGGGCACACCGGCGACCGAGACGGTCCTGATGTGCGGCACGGGCGACAACTGCGGCAGCTCCTGCCCCAGCGCCTGCACCACCTCGTAAGCCGGGCTACCCCGGCAACACGGGCCGGACGGGGGCTCTCCCCGTCCGGCCCCGCCCCGCCTGCCATGCCACGACGCGCCGCGCCACGCCACGCCACGCCACGCCACGCCAGAAGCTAAGGAGAGCACTGATGACACGGCACCGGCCCAGTCTGTACGAGGCCGCGGGGCAGGCCATGCTGCGAGCCGCGGTACACACGACCGAGCCCGCCATGCCGCCCTGGCCGACGGGCACGGCACTCGCGGAGGAGTGGCGCGCATGGCTGAGGACGGTGTGGTCCGACACCGAGTTCCGCCGGACCGTTTCGCAAGCGAGCCCCCATCTGGCGGACCAGGTGCAGGCCATCATCAATGGCCGCACACCGAAGGTGCGCCGGATGCGCCGGGCGGCGCTGTCCACCGCCCGCTATGCGATCCGCTACGCCCACCGCTCCACCCCCTACGGCCTGTTCGCCGGCGTCGCCCCGCTCGCCTTCGACCAGACCACGTCTGTCCGCATTGGCGAAGAGCACCAGGCTGTGGCACGCCCTGAGCCGATCGGACTCGAGGAGATGCTCAGCACCTGGGAGAGCGACGCTTCGGGCATGGCCGACGCCGAGGTCTGCGTCAACACCCTGATTCAGCAGCGCGACCAGATCATCCACGTGCCCTCCGAGGGCGACGCCGAGTTCCGCCTCGCCGTCAGCCCCGCACTGCGTCTCGTCCTCGATCTGGCCAGATCGCCGATCGGGTACCGCCAGTTGTCCGAAAAGCTGGTCGCGGAGTTCCCCGCCGTGAGTGACAGCGCGGGCGACCGCCTGCTCGGTGAACTCCTACGGGTGCGGCTGCTGCGCTCCTCGCTGCGTGCGCCCGCCACCGTCGCCGACCCCACCGACGTCTTACCGCCCGCGGCGCGCGCTCAGGCCGTTGGACTGCGGACAGCGTGCGACCTGCGGCTGGACGCCGACGTGCGGCTGCCCGAGCAGGTGCTGACCGAAGTGCAGACCGCGGCGACCGTCCTGGCCCGCCTGGTTACCCACCCGGCCGGAACACCGACATGGCAACGATGGATCGAGCAATTCACCGAGCGCTACGGCGAGCACACCATGGTGCCGGTGGAAACGGCGACGGACCACGACAGGGGCGTGGGCTTCCCGTCCGGGTTCCTCACGGCGAGCGAACCTCCCCGGCCGATGTCGCGACGCGACCGCCTGCTGCTGGAGCTGGCCGGCACCGCCGCCACCGAAGGCAGCCACACCGTCGCGCTGACCGGGGCGATGATCGAGCAACTGGAAACAGCGGCCGGCGACAAGCCCCACAACTTGGCACCCCACCTCGAACTTGCTACACAAGTCCACGCCTGCTCCATCCCGGCTCTGAACCGCGGGGACTTTCGGCTGCGCGTGCTGACCGTCTCCCGCTCGGCCGGATCGATGACCGGCCGGTTCTGGCACCTACTGCCGGGCACGGAGGCGGCGTACGCGACCCTGCCCACCGTCGATCCGGAGGCAGAACTCGCGCAGCTCTCCTTCCACGCCGGACGGGTGCCGGCCGACCTGCTCACCCGCGCGCCGCAGGCCCTGCCACGAGTCGTCAGCGTCGGCGAGTTCCGCCGCCCCGACCGGAACGTCCTCTTCCCCGCCGACCTGTCGGTCGCTGTCGCCGACGGCCGCCCCCAGCTGGTGGAGTCCGCAACGGGCAAGCCGCTGGAACTGCTGGCCCCCACCGCAATCAACTTCCTGTGGAACAACTACACCCCGCCGATGGCCCGCTTCCTCGGCGAGATCAGCCGGGCCGCGTCCCCGCAGGTGACCTGGTTCGACTGGGGGGCCGCCTGGGCTCTGCCCTTCACCCCGGCACTCACCTACCGGCGCACCATCCTCACTGCCGCCCGGTGGAAGATCCGCAGCCGCATACTGCCCGCCCGCACCGCGCCACTTCAGCAGTGGGCGGACCAACTCCACGCCTGGCGGACCCGGTTCCAGGTACCGGACCAGGTACTCCTGACGGAGGACGACCAGCAGCTGGCCCTTGACCTCACCCGCGACGTCGACCTGGACCTGCTGCGCGCGCACCTGGATGCCAGCCCCGTCGGCGTCGCCACCCTCCACGACGCGCCCCCGCCGGATGCCGACGGGTGGATCGGTGGCCGGGCCCACAGCATCGTCGTCCCCCTGGCCAGGCGCTCATGACCTCGACGCCCCTTCCCCGTACGCAGGATCTGTCCGAGGGCGCCCTTGGAATGGCCCTGCTCGACGTCGAGCGCCATGACCTGTCCATCGCCCGCCGCCACCTCGCCCAAGCCACCGCCCGGGGGGTGAGCACCGGCAGCAACGCCAGCCTCTTCCACGGTGCACCCGCCCTGGAGTTCGTCCTGGCCCGTGCTAACGGGTCCGGCGACGACGTCCGCGCGGCCGTCGACCGCGTCGTGGACGCCCGGCTCGCCGCTGCCCAACGCCGTCAGGCGGCCGGCGTGCTGCCCCACCTCGCCGAATGGGATCTCATCCGTGGCCTGACCGGGCTCGCCGCGCTGCTGCTGTCCCGCCCCATCGCGCCCCGGCTGCCCGACGTGCTCGCCTGCCTCGTCGCGCTCGCACACCCCGTCCGCGGTGACGGCCGGATGCGGCCGGGGTGGTGGTCGGCGGTCGGCCCGGACGGGAAGGAGATGACCGGCGGGCACGGCAACAACGGCATGGCCCACGGCATCGCGGGGCCCCTGGCAGTCCTCTCCCTCAGCCTGCGCGCCGGAGTCAGCGTCCCCGGCCAGGAGGAGGCCATCAGCACGTTCGCGACCTGGCTCGACCGGCACGGCGCCCACTACTGGTCCACCGCAGACCACCTGGACGTCGACCAACCACCCGAGACGGAACCGGCACGCCAGTCCTGGTGCTACGGCCAGCCCGGCATCGCCCGCGCGCAACAGCTCGCCGCGCTCGCCCTCGGCGACCCCGCCCGGCGCCAAGCGGCCGAAAACGCCGTCGAGACCATCCTGACCGACCCGCAGCAGCTCGCCCGCATCACAGACTCGACCCTCTGCCACGGCTGGGCCGGACTGCTGACCCTCGCCCGCACGGTCGCCGCCGACAGCCCCGCGCCCGCACGCTTCACCCCAATCCTCCAGGACCTGCACCGACGGCTGGCCGCCGACTGGGAGCACCTGCCCAAACCAGGCTTCCTGGAAGGCCGCGCCGGAGCCCAACTCGCACTGCACGGCGTCGATTCCGCTGATTGGGCCCGTGCCCTCCTGCTCACCTGACCCCCGCCCTACCGCCTCGCAAGGAGTTCCCTGCCCATGACCTTCAACGACGAGAACCTGCCCATCCCACCGGACACCTCCTGGTGGCACGCCTCCGTGGCCTTCCCCGACCCGCACCACAACGCCGCACGCGCCCTGGCCGCCGCGCTCGCCGGACGCCGTTTCCACTTCCTGCGCAAGGACGCCGGCGTGCGCCTGCGCACCCAACAGCCCCTTTCCGGCCTGCTGGACCAGCTTGTCGGCGACCGTGTGATCAGCGGCTGGACGGGCGGGATCTACGAGCCAGAGATCCATGCCTTCGGCGGCCCCGAGGGCATGGAGGTCGCGCACGACGTGTTCTGCGCCGACAGCCCGGCCGCGCTCGCCGAGACCGGTACCCCTGGCGCTCGCGAGCGCAGTGTGATGCTGCTGTCCGCCATGATCCGCGCGACGGGGTTGGACCCCTTCGAAGCCGGAGACGTGTACGCCCGGTGGGCTGCCCTGCGGCCCCCCGTCGACCCGCCCCAGGGGCGCGCTCTGGAGCAAGCCGTTTCCGCAATGCGGCGGCTGATGAACGCGGACGCCGCCCTGCGCCCGCAGCCGGAAGCGGGCTGGGGCGAGCGCATCGCGGCGTTCGAGGACGCCGGCCACCGCCTGCGCCGGCTCGCCGCCGACGGCCGACTGATACGCGGAATCCGGAGCGTCCTCGCCCACCATGCGATCTTCGCGTTCAACCGCGCGGGCGTGCCTGTCGAAGCGCAGGCCGCCACCGCGTGGCTCGGCCGTCACGTCGCCTTCTCCACCGGAGAAGGAGCTGACGTGTCTACCCGCAAGTCCGTCCAGACGGACCCTAACCTCCCTCGAATGGAGACCACCGTGACACCCGTAACCGACCCCAACCAGCTGCGCGAAGCACTCGCCCAGCGACTCGTCGACAGCGGCCACCTGCGCAGCCAGGCTGCCATCGACGCGTTCCGCACCACCGACCGGCACGCCTTCCTGCCCGGCGTCGACCTAGAGAGCGCGTACAAGGAGGACGCGGTGCCGATCAAGCACGACGAACACGGGGAGATGATCTCCTGCATCTCCGCGCCGTCTGTCGTCGCCACCCAGCTCGAACAGCTGGGAGCCCAGCCCGGTCACAAGGTCCTGGAAGCCGGCGCCGCCACCGGTTACAACGCCGCCCTCCTCGGCAGGATCGTCTCGCCCGGCGGGCAGGTGTGGACCCTCGACGTCGACGAGGACCTCATCGCCGGCGCGAGCAAGCACCTTGCAGAAGCAGGCGTGGAGAACGCCACCGCGGTGATGGCCGACGGTGCGGCCGGACTGCCCGAGCATGCCCCCTACGACCGCATCCAGTTCACGGTCGGCGCGGGCGACGTCCCCGTGAAGATCCTCGACCAGCTCGCGCCCGGCGGTCGCCTGGTCCTGCCGATGCGTATCCGAGGCAGCATCTCCCGCTCCTTCGCCTTCGAACGCGACGGGGACACGTGGAAGACCGTCTCCTGCGAGATGGCCACCTTCGTCCCGCTGCGCAAGGGCGTCTGCGACGACGTGTACACCCTCGTGCAGATGGCCGGAGAGGGCAACGTGCGCCTGGAGACGTTCAGCGAGCAGAACGTCGACCGCGACGCCCTGCGCACGGTGCTGGATCAGCAGCAGACCAAGCTCTACACCGGGGTGAAGTTCCGGCAGGGCTCGGCATGGGAGTGGCTGTACCTGTACCTGGCCTGCGGGCTGCCCAACGGTCTGTCCCGACTGCCGGGCCAGCGCCCCGGGTTCACTCCGCACTTCGGGTGGGGGTCCATGGCTGCACTCGACGCCGGGTCGCTCGCCTACCTGACCATCCGCGAGGGTGAGGACGCGGTGGGCCGGTACTGGGAGGTCGGCGTGATCGGCCATGGCGAGGGCGGCTCCGACCTCGCCGACCTCGTCGTGACCGAGATCCGGGCCTGGGACGCGAGTGGCGGCAACGACGCCCCCGAACCCAGCTTCCGGATGGCCGTCGCCGACTCCCGGGACCGGCTGACGGCGGACGATGCGCGCTTCGTCGTCGACAAGCCCTACAGCCGGCTCGTTGTCGACTGGGCGCGCAAGGGCTGAGCCGATGATCCCCCCGATAGCCAGCCGGATACCCCTGGTCCGCCGCACCAAGGCGCCCGCGCTTCCCTTGGAGGAGCGCATCAACCACCTCACCGGGCTGACCGTCGCACCTGCAGGTGCGGGCCACTACGACCTGGTGGCCCGCACCTGCAGTGTCCTCAACTACGCCGCACTCATTACCTCCGACGTCGGCCTGTCCGGCCTGGCCACCGATCTGTGCTGGCGCCAGCACCAGGTCTTCGCCGACGCCGGACGCCTGAGCGGGCCGATCGGCGTCATGTCGCTGATGCCGCTGGTCAACCTCTCCCGGCTACTGACACGCGACGGCCAAGGCGAAGCGGCCTACGATCTCCTCACCCGCCTCAACCAGGCCGCCCGTCAGCGAGGAAAGTCCGAGATAGACGGCCGCGTCGTCGACCTGTCCTCCCTGACCAGCACCGAAGCCGATCACCGGCAGGTGTGCCAGGAGCTGTGGGTCACTGTGCTCGTGGACGGCGCCCGCGCTCTCGCACGCATCGGCCGGTGGACCGAAGCGGCCGAGGCCATGGCCCACCACCGCGGCATCGGCAACCGGCTCCTCGACGGTCGCCAGATCAAAATCATGGCCCTGATGGAACAAGGGCGAAACCAGCAGGCCCTCGACCTGATCGACACCGCCCAGCCCACAGAGCCCTGGGAGACCTCCATCTGTCTGCTTCTGCGCGCCCACTGCAGTCACGTCGGCGTACCGGTTGCGCAGGCCGACCTCGAACATGTCCTGGACGAAGCCGCCGCGCTCCTCACCCCTCCCGATCCGTCGACCGCCGTGTTCCAGACCCGGGCGGGCCTGACTGCCTTCGAACTGGACCCCGACGGGCCGTTTGCAGGCACTCTCACCAAAACCATCACCAACGTGGCCCAGCTCGACGCCTACGCCGCCCGCGATGTACTGCACCACCCCCTCGCCGTGTCCGCGCTGGACGCGGGTTCGACCCTCGCACTCAACGGGGTGATCGCCGCGGCCGGACTGGGATCCGGCGCACTGCCCGCCCACCACTACGAGGCGCTGACGGGTGCGGTCGCCCATGCCGAGGCAGAGCTGGAAAGGCTGCTGAAGACCGAACGAGATCTCTGCTAGGAGCGGGACGACCGGGAGGAACTGCCGGATTCTCTTCGCCGCACGGCAGCGTCGGCGTTTCGGCCAATTTCCACCCGGAGCCGCTCCAAGCCAGACCAGGGATCCCGCGCCTGCAAGGTTCCGCACGCAGGAGATAGCGGGCTTCCCAGCACGACCGAATGACGTGTGTTCGATATCGCAGCCGTGTCGTTAGACCTGGCGACTCTGCCGCAGCGACCGTCCTAGGGGGAACGATGACCTCGGCCATTACACAGGATCAGCCGCCGCAACCACCGAAAGGGACCCGGTCGGACGACGAACCGCAGGAAGCCAGTGTTCGAGAAGAGGAGTACCTCTACCGCGATGAGTCACGGCTCCAGGCCGGCTCCCAGTTAACGTCGCGCACCATGGCGCGGCGCCTGCCCTCACTCGTGCGGCGCTCCGTACAAATGGCCTGGCGGGTGGACCGCGGAGCGACCATCGGACTGATGGTGTGCCAGATCGGAACCGGCGTCCTCGCAGCCTTGGGCCTCCTGGCCGTCACGGGCACGATCAACGCGCTGATCTCCTCGGGCGACATCACCGAGCGGCTGTGGGATGCCGCCCCGCAGCTGGCCGTCATCGCCGCTGCCACCGGGCTGCGCGCGGTGCTGGGCATCGCGGTCGTCTGGCTGACCGGCCGTCTGCGCCCGGTGCTCGGCCGAGCCGCGGAGTTGACGATGGTCGAGGCCGCGCTCGGCGCGGAACTGGCAGCCAACAACAAACCCGGCTACAACGACGCCTACGACATCGCCGACCGCGGCGCCCAGGTCACCCCCGACCTCGTCGAAGAAGCGCAGGACATCCTCGCGGCCACCGCCACGCTCGCCGCCGGCGCTACCGTGCTGACCGTCCTGCACCCGCTGCTCCTTCCCCTTCTCTTCCTCGCTTGCCTGCCGCAAGCCGCCGCCTATGTCCGCTCGGCCCGCGTGATCTACCTCGCCGGGCTGGAGACCTCCGGGCGGCGCCGGATGCTGGGCAAACTGCGCTGGCACATGGCTTACCAGGAATCCAGCGAGGAGATGCGGGCCTGCCTGGCCGGCCCCTTCCTGATCGGTCGGTACCGGAAGCTGGCCGCCTCCGTCAACGCCGCTGAACGCCATGCCGCGAACACCGGTGCCTGGATGGGGCTGGCCGGAGCCGTGGCCGGCGGGGTCGCCTCGCTCGCGGTGTGGGCGGCGCTGCTGTGGCTCCTGGCGTCAGGACGGATGAGCCTGGCGGCCGGAGGCGGCGCCGTCTTCGCTCTCCAGACCGCCACCGGCTCGGTGCGCGGCATCATCACCGGCGGGGCCCGCCTGGTGCGCACCGGCTGGTACGTGCAGGACTGGCAGAATTTCCTCGACAACGCCCACGGCCAGGCCATGTCCGACTCCCGCGGCACCAAGCCCCTGGCCGTCGCGCCGCAGCGCTTCGAGGTCCGCAACGTCACATACCGCTACGACGGTGCCCCCAAGGACAGCCTGAGCAACGTCTCGCTGCACATCAAGCGCGGCGAGATCGTGGCGCTGGTCGGGGAGAACGGCTCCGGCAAGTCCACCCTCTCGCGCCTGCTGTGCGGGCTGCTGCTGCCCACCGAGGGAGACGTGGCCTGGGACCACGCCTCCACGGCGGACCTCGATCCGTGGGGATCATGGGAGCATGTCGCGCTGGTGCCGCAGAAATTCACGTATCTACCGCTGACGATGCGCGACAACATCACGTTCGGGCAGGGCGACACCAGCGACGCAGCGCTGCTCGCCGCGTGCGAATCCTCAGGAGCCGCGGAGATACTGCCGGGCCTGCGCTCCGGCTTGAACACCCTCCTGACCAGCGAATGGTTCGGTGGTCAGCAGCTCTCCGGCGGGCAGTGGCAGCGCCTCGTACTTACCCGCGCCTTCCACCGGCAGGCGGCGCTGCTGGTGATGGATGAACCCACGGCCGCCCTCGACGCCCGTGCAGAACACAGGATCTTCGCCGGTCTGCGCGAACTGGCCAAGGACCGGGCGGTATTGCTGATCACACACCGGCTCACCAACGTGGCCCTCGCCGACCGGATCGTGGTTCTGGACGAAGGCCGGATCGTACAGGAGGGCACCTACACCCAACTCACCCAGGAACCGGGGCTGTTTAAGTCCTTGTGGGAACTCCAGCGCCAGATGAGCGGCGGCGCCTGATCACCCCGGCCCACGCTGGATACACCCCTGCCCACCGTCCTGAAAGGCAGCGACACGTGGCCTCTTCCGTCTCCCCTTCGGATCCCGTCGCACCGGGTACCGACCCATCCGTGGCGCAGTTCGCCGCTTCCCGGCACGCGGCGTGGCTCGGCGCCGCCGCAATCATCACCGACGCGGTCGGCCGGGTCCTGCTGGGCCACCCCACCTACAGCAGGGACGACTCGTGGCTGTTGCCGGGAGGCGTCGTCGAATATGGCGAACCCCCGCACGTCACCTGCCAGCGCGAGATCACCGAGGATCTGGGCCTGGATCTGCCCCTGTCGACGGTGCTCGGCGTCCACTCCCTCTCTCCGCACCGCCCCGACCTTCGGCCCGACGCGCCCTGTCCCGGAGAGGTCCGGTTCGTCTTCGACGGGGGGATCCTGACCCCCGACCAGGTGGAGGCAATCCGCCTGCCGCGCGAGGAACTGTCCGAGTTCGCCTTCCTCGAGACCCGGGAGGCGGTGCAGCGTCTGCGGCCCGTGGACGGACAGATCATGCTCGCCGCCTACAGGGCTCGGCTCGGGAACACCGCCACCGCCCACCTTGCCGACGGCCGGCACATCATCGGCACCCCGGCGCTGGACCGCCACGATGTCCACGTTCGCTACCGCCCCATGTGGGACAGCCCCCTCAACCGCGGCCCCGTCCCCAGGCATCTGCCCGTCCAACAAGCTTGGGCTTGGTGCTTCATCCCCGATGGCCGGGTAGTCGTCGTGGCCGCCCCCGGCCCAAGGGGCGCCCTGCCGATGCTGCCCGGCGGCACCGTGGAGAGCATCGACACGACGCCCGAGGACACCCTGCACCGCGAAGCCGCCGAGGAGGGCCAGCTCATTCTGGCCGATCCGGTGCGGCTGGGCTGGGTGCTGGACGAGACCGGTGAGGTCTACGGCGGCGTGGGGCCCAACGCCCGGCTCCGCCTGGCTGCCCGGGTCACCGCCATCGGGCCGACGGCCGTCGACCCCGCAACCGGCCGCCCCTTCGCTCGCCTGCTCGCCACCCCCGCTCAGGCAGCGGCGCTGCTTGGCTGGGGCCTGCCCGGAGCGCGGCAAGCCCAGCTCGCGGCGGATACGGCACGCGACCGGTGGGGCCTGCCCACCGCTCGCGCCGCCGTCATCGAGGAGATCCCGGCGGAGGGGATGCGGCTGAGCTGACCCGAACGACCACCCCACCTCAATTCGTCCCACCCCACGTACCTCTGAGGTAGCCCCATGTCGTTGTCGCACGACCACATCCGACCCACCGTCGAGACCTACCTCGCTCGCCACCCTCACGAGCGCGAGCAGCTCGGCGCCCTCCTGGACGCCCTCGACGGTCCCACCGACATCGCCAGCCGCTCCACCTTCACCGGACACGTCACCTGCGGCGCGATCGTCGTCGACCCTCTCGGCCGCGTCCTGCACGTGCTGCACCTGGCGAGTGGGAAGGTCCTCGCGCCCGGCGGACACACCGAGCCCGCCGACGAGTCCCTGGCAGGGGCGGCGTTGCGGGAGCTGCACGAGGAGGCCGGGATCCCGCCCCAGGCCGTCACGCCGTGGCCCGGCTACGAGACTGTGCCGTTCGACATCGACATCCACGACATCGACGCCCACCCGGGCAAGGGTGAACCCGGGCACCAGCACTTCGACCTCCGGTTCCTCTTCCGCCTGCACTCCGAGACCGAAGCGGAGGTGGTGCTGCAGGAAGAAGAGGTCGGAGGTATCGAGTGGCGTCCCGTGGACCGGGTGACTTCCCCCTCCCTGCGCGAGAAACTGCTCAAGCTCACCCCGGAGGCCGAACCTGAGAGAGCCAACGCCTCCGCCCTGATCTACAACGACCGCGGTGAGTACCTGCTCCACCTTCGCGACTACTTCCCCGGCCGGATCTGGGAGCCGGGCATGTGGTCCCTGCTGGGCGGCGGCCGAGAGCGCCAGGACGGCACCCTGGAAGACACCGTGAGGCGCGAACTGGCCGAGGAGGCCGGCCTCGACCTCGTCGACCTGCCCCCGTTCGGCACCGAGTACGCCTCCGACGATGCCGGCGCGAGCGTGCCCATCGCCATTTATGCCGGCCGTTGGAACGGCGATCCCCGCGAACTCCAGCTGACAGAAGGGGTGATGCTCGCCTGGTTCGCCCCCGACGACCTCCACCGTCTCCGCATCGCAGACACCACCAGCGACCTCGTACGGCGCCACGCCACCAGCCTTCCGGCGACGCAGAGCGGGCCCGAACCCGAGGAGGAGAGTCCGGCCTCACCGCACGACACGGTCCCCAACATCATCGGCGTCCACCTCTATCTGGAGCGGCCCGACGGGACGGTGCTGCTCGGGCTGCGCCACCCCAACTCCACGTTCGCGCCGTCCACCTGGCACGTCCTGGCTGGCCACCTCGCACAGGAGAACGCCATCGCCTGCCTGATCAGGGAGGCACACGAGGAAGCCGGCCTGCACATCGAGCGCAAGGACGTCGAACTCGTCCACGTCGTCCACCACATCGGCAAGCCCAGGAACCCACCCCGCCTGGGCCTGTTCTTCCGCGCACGCGCCTGGCGGGGCGAGCCGGAACTGCGCGAGCCGGACAAGTGCACCCAGTGGAAATTCTGGGACCCCACCGCCCTTCCCGACGATCTCGTCCCCTACACCCGACTGGCTATCGCGAAGATCCAGAACGGGGAGCTGTACAGCGAGACGGGCTGGCCCGCATGACTGGCACACCGGGCGACGCACACCGTCGTCTGTCCACCGCGGCTGCGGTCGGCCGAGAGGACACCCGCCTCGTGGTGATTCGCGGCAACTCGGCGTCAGGCAAATCAAGCGTGGCCCAGGGTCTGCGAGATCACCACGGCCGCGGGATCGCGATTGTGGGCCAGGACGTGATCCGCCGCAACGTGCTCAGGGAACACGACACCGCGCGCGGCGCCAACATCGCCCTGCTGGGCAGGATCGCACGCGAAGCCCTGAACGCCGGCTTCCACGTGGTGCTCGAAGGGATCCTGTACGCCGAGCGCTACGGTCACATGATCACGTCTCTGGCACGGGACCACCGGGGCGTCTCCAGCTGCTACTACCTGGACGTGCCGCTGGAAACGACGATTGTCCGACACGCGTCGAAGGCTGATGCCGCGTACCTAGAGCAAGTCACCGACAGCCACCTCGCCTCCTGGTACCGCGAGCTTGATCTGCTCCCCGGCAGTCTGGAGACCGTGATCCCGGCCGACAGCACGCTGCAGGACACCATCGCGCGCATCCTGCGCGAAACCGATCTGGCCTCTGCCTCCCCAATCCAGCCACCGCAGTGCACGCCGTCACAGGGAGACTCGATGAACAGTCTGGTGTTGATGTCCGATCCGCGGGTCGCCGCGATCCCGGTGCGCGAGTGCGGGGAGCCGCTCGTGGACGTGCGTGACCACAGCTTCCGCGTCGATCCCCGCAAGCAAGATCCGCTGGGCGCGTTCGCCTACGTCCGCGAGGGCGTCCTAGCCCGGCTGGAGCACGCCCGCTCGCTCCTGCCCGCCGGCACCGACCTGCTGTTCATCGAGGGCTACCGGCCGCTGGCTCTACAGCAGCGCTACTTCACCGAGTACCTGGACGAGTTGGGCGCCGCGAACCCCGGCTGGACAGCTGGGCAGCTGCACCAGGCTGGCAGCCGGTACGTGTCGCCACCCGAGATCGCGCCCCACTCCGCGGGCGCGGCCGTTGACGTAACCCTCGTCGACCAGGACGGCCACGAACTCGACCTCGGCACCCGCGTGAATGCCTCCCCCGAGGAGAGCGACGGGGCCTGCTTCACTCACGCCCCGAACCTCAGCGATCACGCGCGCCACCACCGCACGCTGCTGCTTGACGCCATGGAGAACGCGGGTTTTACCAACTATGGAACGGAGTTTTGGCACTTCTCGGCGGCGGACCGGTACGACGCGCTGATGCGGCAGGAGCCGCACGCACACTACGGACCGATTGAGCTGCCCTAGCGCGCCGGCATCCTCGTCCAGTTCCTCGCCACCCACACCGATCTGGCAACGCAGAAGCGCGGTCACCGCACCCTGACCCGGTTGCGCTCCACGGGTCGCAACGGTCGGAACGCATCGAACGGAGGCATGTATGCCTGACGACAGCCAGCAGGCGATCCCAGCTGTCCCGAGCCCGGCGGCCGGGACCGAACCATACGAGCACCACATACGCCTGCTCGGGCGGTACTACCGCCAGGTGGAAGCAGGGCGCAAGACTATCGAAGTGAGGGTGGCCAACCCGCAGAATCGCGCTGTCGCAGCCGGTGACACGGTCGTCTTCCACGACCGCGACACCGGGCGGGACCTCGACGTCATCGTGGAGCGGATCACCCCGTACCCCTCCTTCGAGGACCTGCTCAGCTCGGAGGACACAGTGCGCATCGATCCGGACGGGCTGCCCGGCGAGCTGCTCGCCAACATCCGCAGCATCTACCCGCCGGCCAAGGAAGCGCTCGGCGTTCTCGCCCTCGCGTTCGACCACCGCCCTGCCCGGCTCGGCCGCCCCATGCCGATGCCGCCTATGCAGTACGCGCAGACCGTCCCCCACCACACGGTGTACGGCTGCCTCTACATCCGCGACGAGCACGACCGACCGGTCCAGCTCCGCTCGGTCTACGGCTCGAGACTCTGGCCGTTCCCGGGCGGCAACTTGGACGCCCCGGGCGAGGACCCACTGCAGACCGCCCGGCGCGAGGCGGTCGAGGAGACCGGCCTCGAACTCGGGCTGGACACGCCGAAGCTGCTCCTGACGCACTTCCTGCACGCCGGGCCGCGGCAGCCGCTGAACAAGGTGGGGCTCATCTTCGACGGTGGTCAGCTGACCGCCGACCAGCTCGGCTGGATCCGCCTCGATCCCGCGGAGCACGACATGTGGGCCGCGCACGACCACGCGACCTGGCAGGGGCTGATGGCGCCGCGCGCCTTCGCCCGCCTCGACGCCATCGAACGAGCCCGGCGCGGCGAGGGCCCCGCCTACCTGATCACGCACACCTGACCCCCAGCACCCCCACGAGGAGGCAAACCGTGCCCGCCGAGGACACCAACACCCGGGCCTGGCAGATCTACGGCCAGCGCCAACTGGACCGGGCCTACACCCCGCCCATCCCCGACCGGCTCGGCTGGACGCCCTGGGAAGGGATCGGGCCGGGTACGGAAGTCCTCGGCGACGTCACCGGCCGCCGTGTCCTGGACATCGGATCCGGAGCTGGCCACCACGCCGTCCATCTCGCCCAGGCACACGGAGCCCGCGTCACCGGCATCGAACTGTCTCCGACCCAGCACGAGCGAGCCGTATCAGTCCACGCGGACGTTGACGGCGTGGACTTCGTCCAGGCAGACGTGACCGAGTACCTGGCTGGAGCCGAGCCGTTCGACGCGGCGTACGCGATCGGGACGCTCGCCTTCATGGACCCGCACCGCTCGCTGCCAGCACTGCGCGACGGCCTGCGTCCGGGGGCCCCGCTGATCCTCTCGCTCCTGCACACCGACCTGCACGGCCGCGGTCCGTCCACGGAGGTGGCGCCCCGCGAGCAGATGATCCTGCTGCGTGACGACCCGCCCCTGCCGACGCAGATGTGGGTCCTGGCACCGCACCTGTGGGAGGACCTGCTCACCTCGTACGGCTTCCGAGTCGAGGCCATCGACCTGCTACCGCAACCCGACGAGAGCGCCACAGTCGTCCAGCAGCTCATCCGTGCCCGGCGCCTGCCAACCCGGCCGGCGCGCGTCTCCAGCCGACCCCGCAGCACCCGCGCGCCAGCCGCACACGCGGCCGTGGGCGTCGGAGCGATCCTGCACAGCGAACAGGGCATCCTGCTCGGCCGGCACCGCCGCGGCACCCTCGAACTGCCCGGCGGCAGCGTGGAGGCCGGCGAGTCCTTCGCGGAAGCGGTCATCCGCGAACTCGGCGAGGAGACCGGCCTGATCGCCCGCACAGCAGACGTCAGGCTCCTGGGCACGCTCGTCGACCACGTCGAAGGTGTCCTGCGGGTCACGGTCGGCGCCCTCGTCCACGCCTGGCGCGGGCAGCTGGCTACGCAGCCGGACGAGAGCGTCGGCGACTGGGCCTGGCACCCTCTCGATCAGCTTCCCGACGGCCTGTTCGTCTGCAGTGCCCAGATCCTCACCAGCTGGCGCACCGATCTGCCCATCGACCACACCCCCGCGTACTTCACTCCCTACGTCGGCGACACATCAGACGCGACGACGGTGGACGGGCCGGCATGACTCCTCGGCGCCTCAGACCGTCGAGCCTGTCGCCCTGACTCGCCAGCGGCGTATTCGCGCGGCACCACGGAACGGGGTCACGCGCAGACCGCACCGAAATCGACCGAGGACCACAGGGGGAGATCATGAAGGACCTGCACCAGCAAGCCGCCCGCTGGGGCCAGTGGGCGCAGTACTACGACGAGGAGACCCGTAACCAGGACCCGAGTGCCGCCGCTGCCGTACTCTCCGACCTCGCCGGAGACGGCGCAGCCCTGGAGCTGGGCATCGGGACCGGCCGCGTTGCCTTCCCGCTGGCCGAATGGGGGACGCCCGTCTTCGGCCTTGACGCCTCCCAGAAGATGATCAACCGTCTCGAAGAGTACCAAAAGCAGACGCCTGAGGGGCGCTCGCCTGTCCAGGCGCGGATCGGCGACATGGCGCGGTTCGACCTTGGAACGCACTACCCACTCGTCTACGTCATAGCGAGCACGCTCTTCTTGCTGACCGAACAAGAGGATCAGGTCAGCTGCTTCCGCAGCGCGGCCAGGCACCTCACCCCCCAGGGACAGTTCGTCGTCGAACCGGCCGTCCCGCACACCTCGGGCATGTCCTCCGAACGCCAGCAGATGATCGTCCGCGAAATGATCGAAGAACACCTGAGTTGGTCCGCATTCGTCCACGACCCCGTGCACCAGATCGTCCGGGCCCAAGAAGTACGCGTCGGCCCGGATGGCTGCCGTCTTCTGCCGAAGGTCATGCGCTATGCCCATCCGGCCGAACTTGGCCTGATGGCGCAGCTCGCTGGGCTGCGCCTGGAACGGCGAACCGCCGACTGGAAGGGCTCTCCGTTTACCGCGACCAGTACGCACCATGTGTCCGTCTATAGTCGCCAGCCAGCTGCTGCCGAAACCTCACAAGCATCCGGCCATGGCCCTTCCCTGCGTTCGAAGACATCGTCATGACAGCTCCGCGCATGGACCCGGCCCAACGGCCGACCGCCCGGTAGCTCCAGCACATGTTCGAGAAGCTGATGTAGCCCCTCACCGGCGGGCCCGCCGTCAGCTAGCTCAGCACGCTGTCGAGATGAGCCTGTACCGGCTCGAAGAGGCCGTACGGAACGAGTTCCGGGATGTCGGCAAGCGCAGCCCACTTCAGCTCCGCCAGCTCGTCCTTGTCAGCCACGTAAGCGGTGCCGGATGTGACCGCGCAGGCGGTGTAGGACATGTTCCTTCCACTCTTGGGGTGAACTCGTTCACCCCGAGCCTGGACCGCGGCCACGGCCAGGCCAACCTCTTCCTGCGTCTCGCGTACGGCCGCCTCCTCGGAAGTCTCCCCGTCTTCGATCTCGCCGGCGGGGAACTGCCAGGACAACTGGCCCTCGGAGATCCTGCGCCGCACCATCAGGACGCGGTTCTCGTGAACCACGATCGCGGCGGAGATACCCGGCCGCTCCGCTGCCGTCTGCTCGGTCATATGTCTTCCTCCAGCACTTCCAGGATTGGCGGGTAAATCTTGTCAGCAGGTATGAAGCGGGTGACCGTGCTTTTGGCTACCCACGTCACGTCCACGTTCTCCACGGCATCGCTGTTCGTCGCGTCCCCAGCGAGGTATTCGCACAGGAAGTACATGCAGTGCACGCCGGTCACCGGGTGGAGCCGCTCGCCGAGGTTCTGGCGGATGGCGCAATGCACACCGGTCTCGTCCAGCGTCTCGCGGACGGTCGTGGTCTCCGGCCGGACGCCGGGCTTGATGACGCCTGCGGGGAACTGCCAGGTGATCCCGGATGCGTCATCGCCACGGCGGCAGACCATCAGAACTTCGTCGTCACGAACGACGACAGCGATGGCGACGCGCAGGGCCTGGGCCTTGGAGGCCGTGGCTGCGGTGTCCGCTTGGCCTGTTGCCGCCGTCATCGATGCGAATCGTTTGCGGACAGCGGCTGATGCGTCCTCGTGGACGGAGTCGAGCAGCTGTTGCATCTCTGGGCGGGGGATGACGTCGGAGTCGGAGTGCCAGGTGGCGACGGTCCGTGGCGAGATGCCCAAGCGGTTGGCGAAGGACTCGTTGGTCATGCGGAGGGCGGATTGGAGTGTGCAGGCGAGCTGGCCGGTCCAGACGTCTACAACTTCCATCGCGGCCCTCACGTATCCGATCGGCGACGTGCATGGTCAATGCGCTCCGACTGCAGGCGAGTTGCACTGCCGCTTCATGGCGGCGGGAAGCGAACACCGGTTGACTCTAACGACCTTGGGGGCAATTGAAGTCGGGGCGTGTTGACCTGGCGGTTCGGCTGGTGCGTGATCAGCAGGCCGTCGTGCGGACGAGGACCAGTTCGGTGCTCGCCGTGCGGCGGGTCGCCCGGCGGGCGGATCGGTCGGAGACCAGGCCGGCGATGGCTCGGTGGGTCTCGTCGTAGTCCTCGCGCCGACCGGTGTAGCGCTGGAGCGGATGCCATTGCTTGTACTCGGCGTTGGTGTGTTCCACGACGATGCGTTGCGAGGACTGGCGGCGGCGCATCTCGCGCCAGGCCCGCTTGTCGCCCTCGCACGCATCGTCCGCCGGTTTCTTCGGCGGGGCGCTGACCTGGTCGGGGAACTCCTTGGCCAGGCCCTGGTAGCCCGAGTCGACTTTCGCCTTTACCGTCGGCTGCAGGCGGAACTGCTCGGCGATGCCCTCGGTGCGCACGGCAGTCTGGTCGTGCATCCGCCCCGGCCGGGTCACGCCCGAGAACAGGGTGCGGCCCTGATGGTCGCTGAACGTGGTCGTCTTGATGGTGTTCTGCTTCTTCTTGCCGGAGACGAATGCCTTGCGCCCGGGGCGCCCTACCTGTGGGCGTCTGACCTGGACTTCTGTGCCGTCCATGCGGATCTCGACCCCCTCGGCCCCGGCATAGGCGAACAAGTCCTCCAGGGTGCGGATCCGCAGGCCTGGGCGGTCGGGGACGGCGAAGCCGCGGGCCGCGAGCAGGGGCCTGACTTCCCGGATCGCGGCGGAGATGGTCGAGCGGTCGACTTCGAAAAGCTCGGCCAGAGCGGCGTGCGGCAGCCCGAGGCGCAGGCAGACAAGGGTGGCCAGCAGCCGGTCGGTGAATACCAGCCGTTGCTTGCGCCCCGCGCCCACGGCGCGCCGCCGGACGCCGCCACGTCGCTCACACAGCGCGGATTCACGGGTCGCTTCCCACTGGGGTGCGAGTTCTTCGAGCAACTCGCCGAAGTGTGCGCGAGAGACCCCGCAGAGGGCAGGATGGGAGCAGGCCGTACGGGCCCAGGTCAGCTTCACAACTCACCTAACCCGTACGGCCCTTCTTATGTCACGGACCAGGCCGACCCTCGTTGCCCCAAGGTCGTAGCGACCTCGGGAACGATCGGCTCGCCGTTGGTGCGGCTTCTGTCAGACCGCTGTGGGAAGCTCCGTCGATGGAATCTTCAAAGGTGATTGAGACACTGTGGGACCGGATCCAGGATCGGGACTGGGCGGGCGTCGCCGAGTTGATCGCGGAGGATGTCGTTGTCGAGTGGCCGATCAGCCTCGAACGCATCATCGGCCGGGAAAACTTCGTCGCGGTGAACCGTGAATATCCGGAGGGCTGGTCGATTCGGGTGCTCAAGGTGGTGGCCGAGGGCGACGAAGTCGTCTCCGAGGTCGAAGTGCCACACGACAGTCTTGGCGTCTTTCGCGCGGCATCGTTCTGGACTGTCCGTGACGGGCAGGTCGTCCGTGGGACGGAGTACTGGACGAGCCTGGGAACGGACCCGCAGCCTGAATGGCGGGCCGCCCTCGTCGAACCGATGTAGTGCGGCGGGCCCCTCTGAGCCCCGACCTCAATTGCTCCCAAGGTCGTAAGGGCTCGCAGAGATTCAACGTGTTGCTTCCGGCGATTTGGCTCGTTGACGTGGTATGGGAATACCTCATGAGATTCGGGATCGACTCGCCTTGAAGTTCGGGGTGTTGTTCCCGCACC
>NZ_JASITA010000046.1 GCF_030063415.1 Streptomyces sp. H27-C3
ACATGGTCCGCGAGATTGTGACCGACGGCGAGCACCGCCCACACAGCTCCGAACGTCGCGAGAGTTGCGACCTGCTCAATGCTCGTCATCGGGCACCGCCAGCAGCAGCGTTAGTGCAGAGAAGGTCATATCGGTAGCCGGCCTGCGGGTCCCGGAGCATCCAGTTGCCCTTGCCCAGCTGGTGAGCGAGCCGCACCATCCCGGTGGTCTCCTGGGTCTCGGGGTTCTCGCCCCACCGTCCACCGGACCGGTCGGCGAGGTAATGGGTGCCTGCCGACAGCGCCAGGCCGGCGGCCGCGTACCGCCAGTTCAGGCGCAGCCCCAGGCCGCGGTCGGCGAACAGGAGTGCGGCCGCCTGGACGGCCGTGTACTCGGCGACATGTCGAGCACAGGCACGACGGCCCTCCGAGCCGGGCAGGCCCTTGGTCACCGCGTGCGAATCGCGCTGCACGAGGTGGTCGGCTCCCTCGTGGGCCGCGGTCAGCGCGGCGTAGCAGGAGGGGAAACGCAGGGCTGCGGTCGTGACGGACGTGCGGCGGGCGGTGTTCATGGCGTTGTTCTCCCTGGGGGTTGGGGTGCCGTTAACGAACGGCGAACCAGGTGACAAGTAACCCGCCGGTAGCTTCCTGGGTGGTTCTCACTGCTCTGGGCGCATTGTCTGGTTGAGGGGTGTGCTGCCGGTACGGCGCCATGGTTTCTCGTACTTGCCGCCGCACGCCCGGCACACAGCTCGGAAGAGTGCGGCGGCGGGGCCCATCTGGTCGCTCGGTTCGGCGGGGTACTCGGCGTTCTGGATTCGCGCGACGAGCTGCGGGGTGGTGCAGGTGCACGCGCGGGGACTGGACGCGCGCGTGCGAGAGCTGGCGGGGCCGGAAGGCGGGCTGTCGACGAAGTCGGTCCGGTAGCCGTCGATCGGCTTGTACTTGGTCCGCTTCGTGGCCTTCTCGAACCGCCGCTTGCTGGTCTGGCTGGGGAAGATCAGGAGGAGCCCGGCCAGGAGCCGAAAGGCGCCTCCTCGGACCCGTCCCGGGTCCGGGTCGAAGACGGCGGCCGTGACACCGGCCTCGTCGACGAGGGGTACGCCGCCGGCGTACCGGGGATCACCGGTGCTCCAGCCCACCGTCGCGGTGACGTCGTGCTCATCGGCGAGCTTCGCGAGGGCTTGGCCTATGCCGGGACGGAAGCGGGTCGCGACCTCCCGCAGCCGCCCGGTCTGGGCGGCGCGGGCTGCTTGCTCGGCCTCAGTCGCTGCGTCCAGGGCCTTCGCGCGGGAGATGGCGTTCTTGGCGCGGATCTCGTCCCGCTTCTTCTCCTGGGCCGCCCGTAGCGTGGCCAGATGGGCTTCGCGGATGCGCGTTCGGCGTTCATCCTCAACGAGGTAGGCGTCCTCGGCCTTGATGTACTGCGGGGCCGTGAAGACCTGCGGGAGCTGGCGGAGCGGGTACGCCAGGCGGGCGCGTGGGGTGTGCGGGATGACCTTGCCGGTGAACACCCAGTGCAGGAAGTCGGCGACGGCCACCTGCGGGGCCGGTTTCCACAGCGAGCCGGAGAACTTCACCAGACCCTCGGCGACAGCCGGCCCCTGGTCGGCGTTCTCGGTGGTGAGCCGTACGGAGGGGACGGTGCCGAGCCACGGTGGGCGGGGCCGGTCGCTGAACCAGATCGAGGTGACGCCGTCGGCCCGCATCCGATCGGTGCGGGCGGTGATGTCGGCGCCGGTGATCGGGGCGAGCTGTGCTTCGAGGGCAGTCTTCCAGGCCCCGGCGGGGTCGGTGGCCAGGACGTCGGCCCGCCAGGTGCCGCCGGGGCCGGGGACTTCGAGTTCGGCATGGGCGCCGGCGTCGCGGGCGGCTCCGGCGAGTTCGAGCTTGAGGAGGTGGTGGGCGACAGATTCCAGGCCGAGCGCGCAGGTGGGGGCGCCGGGGGCGTGGGCGAAGAACCGTAAGCCAGTGCGGGAGGTCTTCGCGTGCATCGGGTGGCGGCACTCGTCGCAGGTGATCGGCGCGGGTGGCCGGGCCTTCCACACCGTTTCCCAGCTCTGCCCGCATCCGAGGTCGGGCAGGTGCGCGAAGACGGTTCCCCACTGCTGGTGTACGGCCCTGAACGCCACGCTGGCCCCCCTGCTGGTCGGCAAGGAGGTCAGTGTGGCGTGGGGCACTGACAGTGCATCAGGCTGCGGCCGTCTCCGGCTCGGGTGCGGGGTCCTGGGGCAGGGGGTGGGCGAGCTGGAGGCGGCTGCCCATGTTCAGCCGCACCTCGCCGTAGGGCTGGATATGCATCCAGAACAGCGGGGTCAGGGCGCGTTTGTCCTCCTCGGTCAGGAGGTTCGCCCACTCAGGGTCGGCGAGCATGTCCTGGATCATCAGGGTGTTGACGAAGACGAGCGCGGTCTGGAGCAGATGGAGAGCCAGTACTGAGAGTTCTTGCTGGTCACGGCGGTTGGAGGAGAGTTCGCCGCTCTTGCCGAAGAAGATGATGTCGTTGGCTCCGTTCCAGCCCTCGACGACGTTGAGGCCCTCCTGGATCTCGCGCTGGAGGTCACGGTCGCGCAGGTAGCGGGCGACGAAGATGGTCTTCTGCGCCCGCCCGACTTCGAGCATGGCCTGGTAGACGGGGTGGGAGGCGGTGCGGGTGAAGCGCCGCAGGATGGCCTCGGTGGAGGCGGTGCCGACCCGGATCGCGGTGGCGTACTTGATGAGCTGGTCGTAGTTGTTCTCGATGACGTCCCAGCGGATCGGGCGGGTCATCGCGTCGGCGAGGTTGTCGTAGGTGTCCTCGTCCTCGCGGCCGGGCCGGTAGAGCTTGACCTTGTTGATCTGCTTGATGCGCGGCAGCAGGTCGTAGCCCAGGAGCCTGGTCAGCCCGAAGCCGATTTCCGACTGGCCGTGCGAGTCGACGTAGTTGCCCTCGGCCTGCATGGTGGTGGCGTGCCGCATCATGCCCTCGATGGCGGCGGCGACCTCGGAGGCGGTGCAGTTCAGAAGCTGGCTGTGAATGGCCATCGAGCCTTTCTCGATGTGCCAGTACACGAGCACGCCGCGGCCCCCGTAGCGGGAGTGCCATTCGGTGAAGATGTTGCGGTCCCAGGCTTTGAAGTGCGTGGAGTCGGAGGCGACGGTGGTGGTGCCCTGGCCCCACACGGTCTCGGAGCGGGCCGCGAAGGTGGCATTGGCGATCTCGACGCCGGCGGCCTTGAGGCCGACGGCGGTCAGGTAGCGGCGGGCGGTGTAGCGCAGGTCTTCCTCGCTGTGCCCGTGGGGGCCGGCGGCGACCGAGCTGATCCCGGAGTTCGTGCCGTACGCGTACGCGATCAAAAGCAGGCGTTCCAGCAGCTTCGCCTCGTCGATCGACTCCCTCGTGCCGACCGGGGCGAGGGCCTTGAGCATCCCGGTGCGCAGGGCGGCCTCTTTGAGGATGTCGATCAGGGCGACGGTGCCCCATTTCTTGCGGATCGCTTTCTTGAGCTTGCGCAGGTTGACGGGTTCTTTCTGTGGCTCGGGGTCGGTGAACTTGATCGCCCCGTTGCGGTTCTTGCCGCTGATCGTCACCCACGGCAGTTTCGGGAGTTTGGTGTCCAGGGCGCCGAGCTCGGCGCGCATCTCGCTCTGGAGCTGGGCGGTGAAGACCTTCCCGTCGCGCGGCTTGTTCAGCTTCTCGTAGTACTCCGCGCGCCTCATCTCGAAGTCGTCGGGCAGGTCGTCGTCGGGGTTGCGCCACTTGTCGGCGCCGGTCACCCAGATCTCCTTGCAGCGCAGCCTCTCGCGCAGGGCCTGGAAGACGCACGCCTCGTAGACCGTGCGCATGACGCGCTTGGGCCCCTTGTCGGGGGTGAAGATCGCGAACTCCATCCAGTCCTTGCGCACCACGCCGTCCAGCGGGATGGTCTCGCCGAGCGGCAGGTAGGTGGTGGAGGAGTCCTTGTGCCGCTCGATCAGCTTCAGGGCGTCGATGACGGGCTTGTGCCGGTGATTGGAGGAGTGGAACTCCAGCACGCCGAGGAGCTTCATCAGCCCGCTGCGGTAGTGGTTGCTGTAGGAGGACTTGAACACCTCCCGCTTGTTGCGGGCGAACTCCGCGTTGGTGGCCTTCAGCTCGGCGACCAGGTCTTTCAGGGTCTTCTCCCCGCCGGCGGCCGGGTAGATGACCTCCTTGACCGAGCCGTCGGGGGCGCCGAGGGACGCGGCGGCGATCTTCCCGAGCAGCCCGGCCTTGCCGCGGACCTTGGTGAACTCCGCGACGAACGCCTCGGTCACCTTCTTCTCCGCCCGCGCGTTGATCCGGTGCACGGTGGAGTTCAGCAGCTCCACCAGCGTGTCGGTGATCTCCCGCTGCCGCTGGAACAGCAGCGCCGCGAGCAGGACGTGGCGAACGGGGGCGTCGAAGCGGCGCAGATGGCTCGGGGAGGACGCCGAGGCCCGCGCCCGCCAGGCGTTGACGACCCGCACGCCGATCCCGGTGAAGGCGTCGGCCGGGACGTCGACGGCACCGACCTGCTTGAGTTTGGTGATCTCCTCCAGCAGCGAGTTGAGGCTGACATTGCCGGGATGGGCCTTGATCTGCGAGAGGACCGCCTCACCGTCGGCCTCCTCGCCGTCCGCGGTGTCGCCGGCGTCCTCGCCCTCGGCCTCGGTTGTGGTGTCGCCGGGCAGGTCGGTAAAGACCAGCGCGTCGAGCCGCTGCGGACACCCCTCGACCCGTGCCAGGCGGTGGGCGACCTCTGCGACGGCCCGCTCGTCGGCCTGGTGCAGCGCGGACTTGAGGATCGCCGTGATCTGATCCGCGGTCGGAGGCTCGATCAGTTCGGCCCGCATGAACCGGTACAGCTCGATGCGGACCTGTTCATCGCGCCGCTCGTCGTGCCAGATCGCATCCACCAGGTGCGAGACGGTCTTGGTGGTGTCGGTCTGGCTGCATTCGTGCCAGCCGGTCGCATCCCGGATCTCACTGCGGTGCCGCTTCGCGGCCCGGGAGGTGAAGTCGTAGAACGCCAGCTCCGAGGCCGGCACCCCGGTCTGCTTCGCGAGGTGCTCGACCGCGTCGGCGGGGAGTTCATGCCGTGCCCGGGGAAACCGCCCGCGCCAGGTCAGGAACTTGAGCTGAACGCTGAAGCCCAGCCTCGTGGCCCCCGCCTTGTTCCGTAACCAGCCCGCCTCGTCGCTGCCCAGGGTGAAGTGGTCCACCACCCCGTCCAGACCCAGATCCCGCCCCACCGCATGGCCCCTTTCGCCCGCCCCCACGTGATCAGCCCTCGGGGCTGGACGGTAGAGCCGCCGACGCAGGGCGGCCGCGGATATCGGTGAAGCAGCCCGGCCGGGCGGGCGGACCTGGTAGAGACACCGCCGAACTGCCAGCGCCCCCGGCGGGGCCGTCACTCTCCCCGCGGGGGGCGTACGGGCCTCGTCAGGGCCGGGGCAGCGGCAGGCCGGGCAGCTGCGGGTGGCGTAGGTGCTGGCCACCGTCGTAGACGTGCAGGGTGAAGGTCTCCGGGCCCGGGGCGCCGGCCGCGTCGTAGGCGTCCAGGACGCGCTCGATGCGTCCCCACAGTTTCACCGGGCCGCCCTCGCGTACCTGCCAACCGCCGTCCGTGGGGGTGAGGGTGGCGGCGGAGCCGGTGACGACGTCGACCAGGTGCACGGTCTCGCCGACGGTCACCATCTGTGCGTCGGGCACCGCGCTCTGGGCCAGGAAGCGCAGGTGGAACGCTTCGTCGGTCGCGGCGGTGATCCGCTCCGGGTTCTGCCGGGAGGCTCGCGGTTTGTCCGGGAGGCCCGCGGCCCAGTGGGCGGGATTCCCGAACACCGGCGCCGCGTGGGTGCGGGCCGACATGAAGGAGACCGTGCCGCCCAGCAGCCGGCCCTCGGCGGTGCCGTTGGCGTCGACGGTGAGCAGGACGCGGGCGTAGCCGTAGAGCCAGCCCGACAGGGTGAGCAGGATCTTCCCGCCCGGCCGGGCCTGCGCGAGCAGCGCGGGCGGCACGGCGCGGAAGGAGCAGGCGGCCACGATCCGGTCGAAGTGGGCCTCGGGCCAGTACCCGTACAGGCCGTCCGCCACCGCCAGGGTCGGCGTGTACCCGCAACCGTGGAGCGCGCTCGCGGCCTGCTCCAGCCGGCGGCCGTCGACCTCGATGGAGGTGATGTCGGCGGAGCCGAGCCGTTCACAGGCCAGCGCGGTCGAGTAGCCGGTCCCGGTGCCGATCTCCAGCACCGTGTGCCCTTCGTGGAGGTCGGCATCAGCCCACATCCGCAGCACGAGCGAGGGCAGTGTGGAGGAGGAAGTCGGGGCCCCGCCGTGCCGCACGACCGGGTTCTTCCAGTCGATCTCGTCGCCGTCGAACTGCGTGATCAGGGTGGTGTCGGAGTATGCCGCGGCCAGCCACCGGCCGTAGTCGAGCTCGGCGGTGACCGGCTCCCACACCGTCAGCCCCATCTCGTCGCGCTCCTCGGCGGGGAGGTAGAAGCCGGGCACGAACCGGTGCCGGGGCACCGCCTCGATGGCCGCCCGCCAGGCCGGATCGCCAAGGACGGCGTCCTTGGCGAGGGTCTTCGCCATCGTTGCGCGCAGCGCTGCGGCGTCGGTCTCACAGTCGGCGGGCATGGTCATGGCCTGCCGCCTCCATTTCTGCTCAAGATGTCGGCGAACGCCTCGGTGATCTGCTCGGCGTCCGGGAGCCAGCCCCACTGTCCGTTCGGGTTGCACTCGATCGCGGTCCAGTGCCCGGGATCGTCGCCGTCGCCGGTCAGGGCGAAGTCGAAGCAGCCGAAGACCAGGCTGAACGAGGCCAGGTAGCTGTGCAGTGCGGCCTCGACGGGGGCCGGGACGGTGATGGGGGCGTGGATCAGCTCGTCCCAGTCCCCGCGGCGCCAGTCCAGCGCACCGTCCGGGGCGGCGATCTGCTGGGCGAACACCTTCTGCCCGACCACGGTGACCCGTACGTCGCCGGTCTTGGGGATCTCGGCCTGGAAGAGGTGCGCGGTCACCGCGAGGGAGTCGTCGAAGCTGTCGGGGTTCACACGCTGGGCCCAGATCGCCCCCGCGTGCCCGTCCTCGCCCGCCGGCAGGCCGCGGAAGGGCTTGTAGATGATGTGCCCGTGCTCGGCGGCGAACTTGTGCACGGCCTCAATGTCGTTGGTGACCAGGGTCGGCGGGATCGTCAGGCCGAGCTCGGCGAAGCGCTGGAGCTCGGCGGGCTTGAAGTCCGCGGCGGTCACGGCGGCGGGATGGTTCACGTACGCCGCGCCGTGCAGGTGGTTCAGGACACCGCCGAGCCCGTGCCGGGCTTCGGCGACGCAGAAGTCCCGCTGCTGGGGCGGCAGATGCCCGAACCGGGCGGTATAGGGGGTGGGGCGGCGGTAGTACACCGCCGCCACCTCCCCCAGCTCCACCTCCCGGCTGCCGGTACGCAGCCGCCCGCCCCACGCCGGACTGTCCTCGCCGATACGGAACCCGAAGGCCAGGCCAGGCCCGATGTCGGCGGGGTCGAGGCGTACGACGGGCACGTCGCGCTCGTTCAGCGCGGCGATCACCTTGTCCGCCGTGAAGTCCTCCAGCGCGGTGACGACCAGGACAGTGGAGGTCATCGGTCAGTCCGACTCGTAGTCGGTGGTGTTGTCGTCCTGGGTCTGCGGCTGCGGGTTCTGCCCGTCGCCGCCCCCGGACATCGACGCGGTGCCGGTCGTCTTCGACGTACCGTGCTTGCCCATCGCGACGACCTGGCCGGCGGTGTCGGTGTAGCGGGCCATCTGCGTGGACGCATCCAGCGTCACCGCCGCGCACGGCGGCGGGCCGATGGGCAGCCGGTCGGTGACCAGCCGCATCGCCCACGGAACCTGGGGTGCAAGCATCGTCATGCGAAATCCCTTCCCCTGTACCGAACGTCAGCCGAGCGACTGCCGCCTGAGAAGAATCGGTGCCCCGCACCCACCCTGACCAGTACCGTAGAGGTCGCGAAGCGTGGCGGAAATGCCACGCTCTGTATTCGCAGGCGGGGAAGGCGAGGCAGCGATGGCCAGCAGATCCGGCAATGCACACCTGGAGCTGTGGATCGCGGCGACGGGCCTGTCCCACGGAGAGATCGCCCGGCGCATCGCCGCTGCGGCCAAAGCCCGAGGTCACCGCCAGATCGCACCCGACGCAACCCGCGTTCGCCGCTGGATCGACGGCGAGAAGCCCCGCCCGCCGGTGCCCGCCCTGCTCGCGGAAGTTCTCTCCGACATGGTCGGGCAGCCGCTCACTCCCGGTGATCTCGGACTGACGGCCGCCGGTCCGGAGCTGGATAGCATCCAGCTCCCGCTGCTGACCGAGGCAGCCGCCCAGGCCCTGGCCGGATGGACGCAGATGGACCTGTTCATGAACCGCCGCGACACCCTCAAGCTCGCCCTCGGCGCCCCGCTGATCCTCGCCGCCGAGCGGATGCTCGGCTCCACCGCCCGAGCCCTGAACACCCGGGCGAAGGGCTTCGACGCGGACACCGTGACCGCACTGGAAGAGGTGACCGCCTTCTTCACCCAGGCCGACGCCTCCAAGGGCGGCGGCCTGTACCGCTCGGCGATCGTCGCCCAGCTCGCCGAGGTCGCCCGCCGCATCCAGGACGGCATCCCGCCGTCCCTGAAGACCCGGGTCTTCGCGGCGACCGCCGACCTGGCGGCCCTGGCCGGGTGGGTCAGCCACGACGCAGGCCGATACCCCGTGGCACAACGGTTCTGGAGTTACGGGATTTATGCCGCGAGTGAGGCCGGGCAGCGGGATCGCGGGGTGGAGATCGTCACCCGCATGTCGCACCAGATGATCTACCTAGGCCATCCGGCCGACGCCCTCGGTCTCCTCGGCGTCGCCGCGAAGAAGGCGAAGATGCCCGCGACCCGGGCGCTGGTCGCCTCGCAGACCGGCCGGGTGCACGCGGCCCTCGGCAACGGACACCGCGCACAGACGCACCTCGGCGTGGCCGACGAGCTCCTGGCGGAGGGGCTCTGCGACGACGTCCCCGACTGGGTGGCGTACTTCGACGCGGCCGAGCACTCAGGCGCCCGCGCGGTCTCAGCCCGTGACCTTGCCGGACTCGGCCGCGACCGCCGGCCCGCGAGCATCCACTTCCAGGACGCGCTCGCCCTGCGCAAGCCCGGGTTCGACCGGGTGAAGGTCATGGACCGCGTCGGCCTGGCCGCCGCCCTGTTCGACGAGGGCGAAGCCGAGCGCGGCGCCGCCGCGGCCCACCAGGCGCTCGACGACGCCGCCCGCCTCGACTCCACCCTCGTGGCCTCCCGGCTCAACTCACTGCTGGACGCCGCCCGCCCGTACGAGACCACCGCGGTCGACGACGTACGCACGCGGGCGCGGGATCTCGCCGCCGCCCGGCCGACCACGATCGCCGCCTGAGACCATCGAGGCATGGGCAAGCACTCCCGACCCGGACCACCCAACCAGCCGTCCCGCGCGGTGCCGCCGGTCGCTGCCGACGACCCGCTCGCCGCGTACAACAAGCGGCGACGCCCGCCGATGGACATCTGGCGCAAGCACCGGCCGCTGCACGGCGGCGGCAGCCACGTGCAGCCCGACGAGGCACGGGCCCTGATCACCTGGAACGGCTTCTCATACGAGATGACGGGCACCGCGCCGACCCTGGCTGCCGCACAGCAGTGGGTGACCGAATCCCCAGGTACCGAGACCGCAGACGAGTAGACGCCACTGCACAGGCCCCACGACGGCAGCTGTAGCGTCAGCCGTCGAACTGATCTCCGGGGCGGGAAGGCAAAGGCTGTGACGGTCCCCGCCCCGGCTCTACTCCGCAGCGGCCTGGAGAGCCTGCCGGAGCTGGTCCAGGGTGGGAACGCCCGCGAGGCCGCCCGGAGTCCGGTACGCCCGGCAGGTGAGCCCGGGTACGCGGCCGGGCTCGGCGAACGGATCGCGCCCGTCGAAGAGGATGGTCGGTGAGCCGGTGAAGCCGAGCCGCTCGGCCTCGGCCTGGTCGGCGACGACGCGGATGGCGAGACCGGTGTTACCCCGCCCGGTGCAGTCCAGCACCAGCCGCAACCGCTCAGCCGCGGGCCGCCCGTTCGGGCAGTCGGGCACGACCAGGATCTCGATCTCCATGCCTCCAGCGTCGCTCATCGCTCCGTACGGTCCGAAAGGGCCGACCTCGCCGGCCGCCCGGACGCCGAGCAGTGCGGCGCCGCCCTTCGTTCGGTGATAGCTGGAGAACATCGCACCACCGTACGACGGCGGCGCGGACTTCCGGCCGAGTCTCATGCGAAGTTGCCCGCGACGCGCATCGTGTCTGTCCGTAGCCGCTGTAACGCAGTGTCATTCTCACAAATGACCATCTGTGAGAGTTCTGAGAACGGCCCCCGAGTGATCACGTTTCCGCAGGTCGCCACTCGCAAAAGTCCCCTCAAAACCCGCACGTTGTGCGAGGCACTTCTGAGAGACTTCCCGCATGGATCTCACACCCGATCAGGCAGCAATCGCGGTAGAACGTCACGACTGCGCGAAATGTGACGCGCCCGCCGGCAGCGCCTGCCGCACCCGCGGCGGGAAGACCGCCGCGAAGTACCACACCCCCCGCTTCGTCCTCGTCCCCGCGCTCCGCGAGGAACTGGAGATCCTCGTCCCCGCCGACCGGCACCCGGGCCGCGCATGGAAGCAGGGCCCAGCGCTCGCGATCGTGCCCGCGCCCCGCACCGAGCAACCGATCAGAATTGGGTACGCAAGGACGTCCACCGCCCGCCAGGAGCTGGCGAGCCAGCTCGAAGCCCTCCACCGGGCCGAGTGCCACAAGATCTTCAAGGAACAGATCAGCACCCGCGTCAAGGTGCGGCCCGAGCTGGAGAAGGCGCTCGCGCTGGCCCACCAGTTCAAGGAAGCCGCGCCCCAGACGTCCGTCATCCTCACCGTCCACGAGATGAAACGTCTGGCCAGGAACGCGGCCGAACTGATGACCCTGTCCGCCGGGCTCCAGGCCGGCGGCATCCAGCTCGAACTCCTCACCGGCCCGCTCACCGGGATCTACGACCCCAACGGCATGGGTGCCATGTTCTTCGCCGTCCTCGCCGTCGGCGCCCAACTCGACCGCAACTACATCCGGGAAAAGACCCTCGAAGGCCAGGTCATCGCCGCGTCCAAGGGCAACCACGGCGGACGCCCCAAGGTCATCGATGACGACATGCTGACCTTCGCCGTCGCGCTCAAGGACAAAGGCATCCCCGTCCCCGACATCGCGAAAAAGCTCACCATCAAGGTCGGGAAGAACGCGGGTACGAACCCCTCGGTCGCCTCGCTCTACCGGGCGCTCGCCGAAGCCGAGGCCGCCTCGGTGGACGACGGCCTGCCGCTGCGGCCCAAGGCCGCCCGTATCCGCCGGCCCGGAGAGCCGCTCACCGCCGAGGAGATCGACCTGCGCGAACGGCTCCAGGCCCAGCCGCACCCCAACGCCGAGCGGCGGTAGGGCCCGCCCGCGTGCTACCGGCTGAGATCGGGCACGTGGCGTCCGTCGTCCAGACGTACGTAGCGTCCGGCGGGGTAGTCCGCGTTCAGGGTGAGGTGCGGCCGGCCGGTCCCCATGTCGACGGTCCAGTCCCCGGAGCCACCGGTCAGGATCAGCGGCGGCCCGTCACCGATCCCGCACTCGGTACTCGGCCCTGTGGGCACCACGACCTCGATCGGTGTCGAGTCGTCCAGCCCCGCGAGGAGAAGGAGGAGACGGCCGACAGTCAGCGGCTCCGGCGGCGTGTGCTCATAGCGGTAGACCATGGTCAACAGACTCGCAGAGAGGCAGCCACCGAAGGCTTAGCGCATGATCCGACACGGATGTTCCGAGACCGCAAGACCATGATCAAGTGCCTAGCGCTAATGGCTGTTCCGTTGGTCCTACCGACGCCAATTGCACCCGCCGCGAAGAGGCGCCTTCGTTGCGAAAGCTACTGGCGGGTTACTTGTCACCTGGTTCGCCGTTCGTTAACGGCACCCCGGGTTGAGTCTCGGGTAGACGGAGTTTCAGGCCGCGTTGCGCTGGCGGGCCTTGTAGTCGCGGTGGTACTCGCGCTTGGCGGTCTTGCACGGCTCGCAGGGGTCCTCGAACCGGCGAAGGTGGCGGTGGTAGGCGGCGAGGGTGCCGCAGGGCTGCAGCTCCCGGCCGCCCTGGCGCTGGCGCCGCTCGGCGGAGTGCAGCCGGCACGCCTCGCGGCACGCGGGGCAGGCCCGTTCGTCGGACCGCAGGTGCCGCTTGTAGCCCGCGATGGTGCCGTGCGGCCAGTCGCTTCGGTCGCTGGCCGGGGTCTGCGTTTCGACCGGCGGGTGCAGCTTCTGCTCGGCGACCTTCAGGAGCGTGGCGGCCTGCCGGGTGGAGAGCGGCAGGTGCATGCGCTGGGCGGCGAACAGCATCGCTTCCACGGCCTGCGCCCGGGCGGGCGGCTCGGGCCGCTCCTCGTCGGTCGGCCTGCGCGGCAGTTGCGCGACCTTCATGTCAGATCACCTCGCCGGGGCTGTGGCCGGACTCCGTGCGGAGCTGCTGGAGCTGCTGTTCGGTGCGCTGCTTGCGGGCGGCCAGCGCGTTGTACGCGTCGACCGTCTCGGCGAGCAGGCGGCGCAGGAGGGTCGTCTCGTCGAGGAGGTACTCCAGGTCCTGGGGGGCGTGGCCCATGAGGCGGGCGTTCGCGCGCTCGAGGTCCTCGTCCGGGTCCGAGCCCTCGTCCCAGGTCTCCAGGTCGACCTCGTGCAGGAGATCGCCGTCCGTCCAGGAGAAGGGCGTGGACCAGCCGGTGATGGTGCCCGACTCGTCGCGTACGACGTGCTCGAGGGCTCCTTCGCGCCACACCTGCAGCCGTCCCTCGCAGTCCGAGACGAACCACGGCCCCTCGCTCGCCGCGTCGAGGCGCTCGCGGATCGCCTGCTCCCGCAGGGCGGGCGCGGCCGCCGGGGCGGCGGCCTCGAGCGCGGTGAACGGCGTCAGCGCGGCGGCCACTTCGTCGGGGGTGAGGAGGAAGTCCTCGTCCGCCGCGTTCTGGGCGAGGCCGGCCACGTCGGCCAGGACGCGCTGCGCCACGGCGTACCGGCGGCCGGTGTCCGTCAGCAGGTCGGTCGTCGGTTCGGCGGGCTGCGTCGAGGGCGAGGTGTGCGTCATGGGCGAGTGCCTTCCGGGAGGAGCGGCCGGGCCCGGGTAGGGGCCCGGCCGGGTGGGTGGGGCGCGGTCAGAACGGCGGGTCTTCGGCGCAGCCGCCGCTGAAGTCGACGAGCCCGTACTGCTCGATGCGCTCGTTGATGCGGCGGCGGAAGCGGGTCACGGCCCGCTCGGAGATGCGCTCGAAGCGCGGGCAGTCGGGGTGGCGGCAGTCGCCGCACCACATCTCGAGGTCGTCGCCGGTTCCGATGATCATCGGGCGCGTGTGGTAGCCGAAGGTCTCGGCGGCCAGGGCCTGCTGGCGGCGGGCGGCGCGGCGGGCGGACATCCGCTCGAGGCGCTGCCGGTCGGTCGGCGGGGTCCAGGGGTGCGTCCCGGCCAGCGGGTGCCACCGGTCCTCGCGGTGCTCGCGGGCGGCGACGTCGCACCAGCCGCACCCGTCGGGGTCCGGCATGGCCGGCCGTCCGGGGTCGATGTACCGGTGCAGCCCGCTCTCCCGGTCTCGGATCATGAAGCCGGGGATTTCGGTGCTCATGGGGTCGGGTGCTCCGTTCGGGGCGTGGTCCGGGGGCCGGGCGCGTGGCGTCCGGCCCCCGGGTTGTCACAGCTGGCGATCGATGGGCAGCAGGAGGACCGTCAGGCCCAGCGGGTTGACGGCGGTGGTCGGCCGGTCCGCGCCGAGGACCTCGGCCAGCGCCTCCTGGAGGCTCTGGTCGGCGACCTGCATCGTGTTCTGGCCGCTGAGGTCGAGCCGTCCGAGGGTCAGGTAGAAGCGCAGCAGGAGCTTGATCGCGTTGCGGGTGTCGACCGTGGTGGGCGGGTTGACCCCGGCGCGGGCGGCGGCGGCCGCCATGTCGGCCTGGGTGAGCCGATTGATGAGGCTGAGGTTGAGGTCGGTGCCGAACTCGCCGAAGAGCTCGAAGGCGACGGCGGTGGCCTTGCGGATTTGGTTGTGGCGCTTGCAGGTCGGGCCGGGGGTGCCCTTGCCGTAGACAGATCGGGCGTCGGAAAGAGTCGCCATGGCGGGGTTCTCCTTGCTGGTGGGGCGGTTGGGGTGCCGAAAGGAAGCCGGTGCGTGGGGAGCGGGTCCCGGGGGCCGGGCCCGTAGGCCCGGCCTCGGGGGGTCAGCCCACCGGGGTGGCGGTGACCTTGTAGTCCGTGGCCCGGATCCGGGCCGCCGCCGTCCGCGCGTTCTGGGCGCTGACTCCGGTGAACCTCTTGGCGTTGGTCAGGAGGACCGTGCGCTGCTGCTCGGCGTCCTCGGTGGCCAGGCCCCGCAGTTCCTTCTCGGTGGCCGTGCGCTGGTCGTCGGGGACCAGGTAGCGGACCGCCGTGGGGACCGTGTAGCCGTTGGTGTCGGTGAGTCGGATCTCGTAGGGCATGGCCTGCTCCTCGTTGTTCGCGTGGCTCTCTGTCGGCACTGAAGACATTACGCGAAACCCAATACACAGGCAATAGAAACGAGGGGGGCGGCCATCTTTCCGGGGCCAATAACCCCTGATCAGGCGGGCGTTGCAGGGGGCTCGGGGAGGGCGTAGCCGGTATCTCCGGTCTCGCAGAAGAACGCGTCGTCGTGGCGCACCCCGCGCGGCCACAGCCCCTCGCAGGGCCGGTTGTCCATGACCACGCAGCCGCCCTCCTCGAGCATCAGGCGGAACCACGCCGTGCCCCGCTCGCCGTACGGCACGTCCCGGTGGGCGGCATCGGGCAGGACGGCACCAGTGTGCGAGGCGATGCTGCCGGGGACGGGGCGGCCGGCGTCGTCGAAGACGGTGCCCAGCGTGCCGATGACGACCGGGCCGATGCAGGCCATGCACGGGCAGTGCGCCCGGCACTCCCGGCCCCGCGCGTGCGCCTCGCCGGGGTTCCAGCGCGGCCAGTGCCCGGTGCGCACGACCCAGCCCTCCTTGGCCCAGCGCTTCTTGACGCCGGCGCAGGTGCGGCAGGACTTGGGGGCCGCTCCCCCGTGGGCGGCGATCATCCGCTCGTACGCGGCCCGGGTGTCGGGCATGGTCCAGTACGTGTTCACGCACCCGTAGCCCCAGTCCGGCTTGCCGCCCCGCTCCAGCGGCAGCATCCGCGGGCCGCTGGACGCCTCGAGCGCCAGGCCGAGCAGGTCGCCGGCCACGTCCGCGTCGGCCGGCCACGCCCCGCCGGGCACGGCGGCCGCGACGGCGGCCGCCACCTTCTCGGCCCGCTCGCGGGTGAGGTACTTGAAGCGGGTGGCGCGGCGCCCGTCCGGCGTGGAGACGCCCCAGCACTGGGAGTCCTCCCAGGCCGGGTACTGGCGCAGGAGCTGCTCCTCGGGCGGCAGCGGGAGGGACCATCCGGTGTGGACGACCAGACCGCCCCGCTGCAGGAAGCCGGTGCCGGGCTTCTTCGGCTGCCCGGCCGGGAGGGCGGGCGTGAAGGCCACCTCCACCGCCGCAGCGGAGGAGGTGGCCGGCGCGGAGCTCACGACTCGTCTTCCAGGACGACGGGAACCATCAGGACGCTGCGCTTGCCCGGCGCGCCTTCGACGGCGAAGGGCATCAGGCTGTCGGCGGCGCCGAAGACGGCGTTGGCGACGTCCTGGTTGCAGTCCTCCCAGCGCACCGGCTCGGTGACGGCTCCCACCACGGCGTCGAAGACGTCCTCGTTGGCGGGCGGCTCCAGGCCCAGGGCCTGCGCGACGGCGGCGACCTGGTCGGCGGACAGCTTCGGGACGTGACCGCCGCGGCGGAACGCCTCGCGGATGAGCAGGGCGGCGTAGTCGGCGGGTCGGCTGGCTTCACTGGGCTGGGACATGGGCTGCTCCTCAAGGGGAGGGGGCTCTTTGTCGGCAATCCCCATTCTACGCGAAACCCAATACACACGGAACATGCGTGACGTGATCGACATAGCGGTCGGGCCCGGCTCCACCGAAGGAACCGGGCCCGACCGCACGAAAGTTGAGGGGCGCGCTCACACCCCGGCGAGCACCAGGCGCCGGGCCGGCACCCGCTCCCCGGTCACCCGGGCCCGTGCCTTGATGCGCTCCCACTGCCGCGACACCGCCTCCGGAGTCATCTCCAGCTGCCCGGCAATCTCCGCCGGCGACCTCGGCGACCACTCCATGAGGTAGGCGATCACCTCGCGCCGGGCCGCTGCATGGAGCACGACGCTCTCGCCCATGAGCCACCGGGTCGCCACGTCACCGCCCTCGGCAGCGGGCACCACCGCGTCCCAGACCGGCACCGCCGAAGGGTCGTCGAGGGACGCGTCGTCCCACGCCAGGGGCGACGGCCACTGCTGTTCCGCAGCCACCCTCCGGGCCCGCTCCGCCACCCACGCCGCGACACCGTGGTCCGCCGGCTTCTGGTCCCACCACCGGTCGTACAGGTCCGCCACCTTGCGGGCGAACCGCGCACTCACGCGTTCGCTGGCCAGCGCGGTGTAGAAGCGGTTCTTGTGATGGCCGAGGGCGTCCGCCATCGCCTGGCGGGGCCAGCCCAGCGCACCCAGAGCCTCGACCCGCCGGCGGGTGCCCGTCGGGTCGATCCGTGCGCAGTCGGGAAAGTCGCCGAGCGTCGGCCAGTAGGCCATCACGGCTTCCGCCGGTTCCCGGCGTACCTGCTCACCGGGTTCGTGGTCGCTGTCGCCGTACAACAGGTAGTCGAAGACGCTCTCGGCCAGGCCGAGCCGCTCGGTCAGCGCGCCCAGCGACATCCCCGCGCCCAGGATCGCCTGCACGTGGGCCCTGACCGGCGGAGCGTCCACGAAGGGCTGCCACTGCCCGTACCCGATCAGCCGCCGGCGACGAGCCGCCCACCGTTTGCGCGCCTCCACGATCGGGTCGGCCTGAGCACACTGTGCCTCCGCACTGGGCGGAGCGAGCGTGGTGGTCATACTGCGGGAACCCCGATCTTGTAGACCCGGATGACGGCGCCCGGCCTCGGCAGAGTGTCCGCGACCGGCGTGATGGAAAAGACCTTCTGGGTTTCGAGCACGACGACCTGCCCGTCGTCGGGGTAGACCGAGCCGTTGCACAGCGCGTCCAGAACGGCGCGGGCGTGGTGGTCGCTGTCGCCTGTGGTGCGGTTGGCCGGCCAGAGGTCGCCGCGCTTCGCCGCGGCCTCGCTCCGCTCCATGGTGACCACCATCTGCACGGCAACCGGACCAGAGATCACGCCGTGCGTGCGGTTCGGCTTGCCGCAACGACGGCAGTTGGGCTGCTTCTTCACCCGCACCCGCTGGTGGGTGCCCAGGGCCCGGGTGGCCGCCTGGGTGATCGCGGTTCGCCACGGAATGAGGGCGTCATGGTTGCTGTGCACCATGCGGCCGCCGCCCTTGTTCGAGAGGGCGCCCTGGCCGGCGGGCGTCCCGATCACCGTGATCTCGAGGACCAGGGTCGCCGGCGGCGTCGTAGGGGCGGTGATGGTCTCGATCATCGGCTGGTCCGCTCCAGGAACTCGGCGGACGCCCCGGCGATCGCCGCGGTGAGCGCGTCTAGGAGCGCACCGTCGCCGACGTGGCCCGCGGCGCGCAGCAGGCCGGCCGTCAGCGGCTCGTGGGCGTTCGTCATCAGCGGGACTCCCCGTTCGTGGTCGTGAGGGCGGGCACCTGCAGCCAGGTGCGGCCGTCGAGTTCGTTGCCGGCCTTCTTCTTGCCGAGGCGGTGCACGCCCTGCCAGCTGCCGGTGTCGGGCACCTCGGCCTCCACCAGCGCCTCGCCGGTCTCGGCGTTGACGTACAGGACCGGTTCGGGGCAGGGGCGGCCGTCGGTCTCGGGCGCCCAGTACGGCCGGTACTCGCCCCACTGTTTGAACAGGAAGGGGACACCCCGCCGGCTCTTGCCGCACTGGTCGCGCAGGGACCGGGCCCACGCCGGGTGCATCGGGCGGGACTTGGGGCCGCTCTCCCCTCCGGCGATCACCCAGTCGATCACCCCGAGGTCGGCCATTCCGAAGCAGAACAACTCCCGCGGCTCCCGCAGCCCGTACCGGCCGGCGAGGGCGTCCACGACGTACTCGGTGTCGCCCCGGAAGGGAATGCGGGTCAGGTCGACCGGACCGAGCAGCGGCTCGGCGGAGATGAAGCGCCGCGCGGCCGGCGTGCGCAGCAGGGCGGGGACGCGGGTGTTCGCGGTGCGCTGGTCCTCGACGGACACGCCCATCCAGACGTTGGGCAGCGGCCACTGCTGCTTGCTGCCCAGCGCGGCGTCGCGGTTCAGCACGTAGGTCTCGGTGTGGACCGCGGCCACGAACTCCTGCGAGTTGAGCAGGGCGCGCATCCGTCCGTGCCGTTTGGTCAGCACCTGGTACGTGTGCTGGGGCGTGCAGGCCATCACCGCGAAGATGCGGGCGATGAACTCCTCGGGGACCGCCTCGTGGAAGAGGTCGGACTGGGAGTTGACGAACACCCGGCAGGGCTTGCGCCACAGGCCCTTGCCGCTCAGCGGCTGCAGGAGCCGGTCCTCGAGCAGGTTGACCTTGCCCGTCCAGTCGATGCGGTCGGTGTTGGAGGTGGTGCCGGCGTACGCCGCGGCGATCTTCTCGTTGGGGTTGAAGGAGCGGATGCGCGCCGAGGTGATCGCGTAACAGCCGTCGCAGCCCCGGGAGACGCGGGTGCAGCCGATGATCGGCGACCAGGTCACGTCGGTCCATTCGATGCTGGTGCGTGTGGCCACGAGTGGCCTCCTTGTCGTGGAAGTGGCCGGGCGGGCGGACAGGGAGAGCGGAGAGCAGGCGGTGGTGCGGTCGTCGCGCGGAGCGGGCAGGGCGGCCCGGCGCCGCGCGGCCCCGGTCACGGGGCGAGGGGGATCGGCGGTGCCGCGTGGTGCCGGCGGCGCAGTTCGGCGAGCGGCAGCGGGTAGCCGGTGCCCTTGCGTCGTTGGCGCAGGATGGAGACGTCGCCCAGCAGCGCGCGCAGGCTCTCCTCCTCGGCCTCGGCGCGGGCGAACCGGTCGGGCAGGACGTCCAGCGTGTGCTTCCACTGCTTTTGGCCCGCGCGTACGCAGGTGCCGCCGCAGTTGTTGTGCTCGAAGCCCAGCTCGTACAGCCGCGGCGGCTCGATGCCCAGGGCGCGCGCCTCTTCGAGGAGCTGGGCCTTGGTGCGGGCGGGCTCCCGCTTGGCGCACAGCGGGAACTGGGTGCGCCACGGCTTCCAGTTGCGGGCGATGGCGGGGATGCGGGCCCGGTCGCGCTTGCTGTTCTCGATGCCGATGTACGCCACTGTGTCGGCCGGGTCGGTGTTCTCGCTCATCCACCGGCGGCACGGCACCTGCTTGAGGGTCCGGGTGCACGGGGCGAGCCGGTCGTTGCCGAGGAACCGCTTGGCGTGGAAGACCTCCCACGGAGTGCGGCCGTCGCTGACCTTGGTCAGCGGGACGCCCAGCAGCTTGCTGGTGTCGTCCGCGAACCTCCACAGGTCCTCGTCCTCGATCCCGGTGTCCGCGATCAGGAGCACCATCTGGTCGGTGCCGTGCTTCTCGGCGACGCGGACGGCGGCGCAGAAGGAGCCGATCCCGCCGCTGAACTGGACGACGTGCGCGGTCATCGGACGGCCTGCACTTTCTGCAGCAGGGCGGGCGAGGGGGTCCACAGCGACAACGCCCCGGTGTACTGCAAGGGCTCGGGCAGGGGGCGTACGTCCTCGAGCTGCCAATGGAAGGCGTCCGCGTCGCCCCAGGGGGCGCAGCAGCCGTCTTCTTCACGGTGGCAGCCGGCCAGCCGGGCGACCGCCAGGACCGCGCCGGCGGCGAGCACTTCGGGCATCGCCGGCAGGGCGAGGATCCGTTCGTCCTGGAAGGCGCCGGGCGCCGGTTGCAGGCCCGCGTGCACCAGGAGCGTCGCTCCGATGTACTTCTCGGGCACCTTCCAGCTGCGGTTCTCGACGTTCTTCCCGGTCGTGATCGCCCACGCCCAGGGCTGCTTGACGGTCAGGCCCCGCACCGGCGGGAGCTGGGTCTCAGGCACGAGCGTGCTCCTGTCGGTGGGCGAGCAGCAGGCGGACGGTGTCCTCGGTGACCAGGAGTTGATCGGCGATGGCGGCGTGGCCGGTGCCGCCGTCGGCGAGTTCGGCCGCCCACGCCGCCCAGTGGTCGACGCGGTCCGCGACGGGAACGTAGGAGGCGCCGGTACGGATGCCCTGTCCCAGCGCCCGGTCGCGGTGCCGGGCGAGGTGGGCCTCGTGGGCCTGCTCGCAGCGGGTGCAGCGGCAGCCGTACGTCGTGACGCCGGCCGCGGTCCCGTGCCACCGCTCCTTCCCGGTGTAGAGGGTGCGTCCCTCGGCGGCGGCCGGCAGCCATCCTGCGGAGAGCAGTTCGACGGTGCGCGGCGCGCTGGCCGCGGTGACCTGCTGGTCGCACGGCTGGGGGCAGGCGCCGCACAGGGCCACCGCCCGGCGGTGAGCGGGCTCCCGCTGCTCGGGGGCCGCGTCGTCGAACAGCGCGTCGTAGAGGTCCTGGTGGCCCAGGCAGGGCAGCGCTTCCATCACGCTCCCCCCGCCGGGGCCGCAAGGGTCTCCCCCGCCGCGATGCGGATACTGCGGATGGCGTCGCGGGCTCCGTCGGCGTCCTCGTCGTGCTGCCCGTGGTTCTGGGCCTCGATGGCGTCGCACTCGGCGAGGACCGCGGCGAGGCGTGCCTCGGCGGCCTGGCGCAGGTCGTGGGCGGTGGGCCGGTCGCGGCGCTGGATGGTCACGGTGTACGTCTGGTCCGGGAAGTCGCCGTCGCGCAGGTCGAGGGACAGCGTGGGGAGGACGGTGGCCTCGGTCTCGAGGTAGTTCTCCGCACCGTGGCCGTCGAGCATGCCGTGCATCGTGGCGACGAAGATGCGGACGATGTCCTTGGACGCCTCGAGGTCGAGGGTGAGGACGCCGTTCTCGGTGGTGAGCGAGCGGAGCATGGTCCCGTCGGCGAGGATCTCCGCGGCGACGTCGCCGAGGCTGTCGACGGCGATCAGGGCGGCCCGGCTGAAGTTGGGCCGCCGGCCGGGGCGCCGCCAGTGCTTCCAGGTGACACTGAGGGCGTCCTCGATGGCCCGTTGCGCCTGGGTGATGCGGCGGTCCCGTTCGGCCTGGGTGAGTTCGGTCATGGCGCGGGGTGCTCCCTTGCGGTGTCGGTCCCGGGCGTCTCGTCCTCGTCGTCGTCCCAGCCGGCCTCCGGCGGGTCGGTGAGCATGCCGCCAAGGGCCTCGGCGTGTTCCTCGTCCAGGTGCAACTGGGCCGGGCGGCCGTCGCTCGTCGTGCAGTCGACGATGGCGGAGGCGTCGGTGTGCACGGTGGTGACCAGGCCGGTCCACGCGAGCGCGAGCGGCTCGGGCTTCAGGGGTGGTGGGGCGTTTTCGCCGGTCGGCGGGTCCGTGCGCGGCATGTCGCGCAGCAGGTCGGCCCCGGCGGTCATCGCTTCGAGGGAGCCGGGCCAGCCGGAGCGCTCCTCGGCGATCGCGGCCATGACGCGGATCCTGGCCTCCCCTTCCAGCAGGGCCTCGCGGCGGAGGGCCAGCGCGAGGAGGCGGGCGAGGTCCCCGGGCTCCGGGTGGGGGCCGAAGCGCTGCTCCAGCCAGTCGGGGTCGACCTGCAGCAGGACTTCCGCCAGGGTCGCCTGGAGCGCGTCGCGGCCGTCGGGCCGGTACTGCTGGCGCATGCGCTGGTCGATCTCGTTCTGGGTTGCGGCCTCGGTGGTGCCGGGCGTGTGCAGGTCAGTCACGGGGCTCACCGCCCGGGTGGCCGGCGCACTGCCCGGCCTCGCTCTGCGCGGCCGCCAGGTCGCGGGGGTGCTCCACGGTGTGCTCGTGGATCTGGTCGTGGGCGCAGCGGCTGCGGGCCGTGAGGACCTCGCCGTCGAGGGTGAAGCGCAGTTCGGTGAAGTCGTCGACCAGGGCGACGGCGCCGTCTTCGTCGGCCGTCCAGTCGCCCGGCTCGACGGGCACCGATGCCTCGCCGGCGCTCGCCCACACCCACACCGTGGCGTAGTTCGCCTCCCGGGCGACGGCCAGGGCAGCGGGCTCTATGTCGCCGGCCTCGTGCGGGAGTTCCCCACTGAGCGGCTCCAGCTCCTGGTGCAGGGGGCCCGGCTCGTCGACGCGCAGGGCCTGGGCGAAGACCGCGCCGCGCGCCGCGTTCGTCAGGGCGGCGGCGAGCTCGTTGAGGGCGACCGGGTCGCCGGTGATGGTGCCGAAGCGTCCGGAGACCACGCCGTGGCGGAAGCCGTGGCCGTCGCGGCTGTCGATCTCGTACGTCTCGCCGCGTGCGGGGTCGAGGGCGGCCAGTGCGATCGTCGTCATGTCTGCTCACCTCCGGTGAGGTCGAGCGTGCTGAGGCCGTCGGCGTCCAGGGCGTTCGCCCAGTCGATGCACAGCGCGGCGTGCTCCAGCTCGGTGGCCGCGCGCCGTAGCTGGGTGGCGTCGCCGAGAACGACCAGTTCGCCCGTGCTGACGGTGGCGGCGTAGGAGCCGTCGAAGTCCTGGATCCGGTCAATGCGGAACGTGGTGTCGCTGGTGAGCTCGATCTGCGGGACGTAGGTGAGCGGCGGCACCTTCCGTGCCAGGGCGCCGCGCACCGCGTCGAGCAGGTGGGTCATCTTCATCGGGGCAGTTCTCCTTGTCGTCAGTGCTGTTCGCCGCAGCGGCAGGTCTCGAAGGCGTGGCCGATGAGCAGGCCGTCGCGGTAGCCCTCGGCCCACATCGGGTTGGCGGCCGTGTTGACCCAGCGGGCGCGGCCGGCGGTGACCGCGAGCGGCTGGGTGGCGGCGTCGAGCAGGGCCTCGGCCATGCCCTGCTCGTACAGGTCGGGGAGGTCGGCCGGGGCTGCGGGCGGGGCGATGACGGTGGTGCTCATGGCTTGCTCCTGTGTCGGCTTCAGGGGCGAAGGTCGGTCCCGTGCGGTACGGCGGGCCCGCGTGGGCGGGCCCGCCGTACCGTCACGCGGCAAGCGCGGTGTGCTGCTGCTCCAGGGCGTCGGCCGTGCGGATCAGGCGGCCCATCACCTCGATCAGCGTGGGCGGCTTCGCCCAGCTGACCGGGGCCGTCGCCGCCCAGTAGCTGACCCGGTCGATCCACTCGTCCGGGCCGTCCGCCGTGGGGAGTTCGTCGCTGACGTCCGCCTCGGTGATCTTGGAGTCGAGTCCGTCCCACAGGGCGTGGATCGCGGCCATCGCCTGCGGCTGCGCCTTGATCAGCTCGATCGCGGCCTGCTCGTCGGCGGTGTCGGCGCTGTGGAACAAGGGCGGCAGCGGGCTGGCGGTGGCGGCCAGGTAGACGGCCGCGCAGACGTCGAGGGGGCCGTGGTCGAGGTGAGCGCGGGTGTTCGGGCCGACGAAGGCGTGCTCACGGTGCAGGCCGTACTGGCTGAGGTGGAAGGCGGCGTCGCGCAGGAGGGTGGCGGTCGTGGTGGGCGTCGCGTGCATGGCGGGTCTCTCCAGCCGTGGTGCGTGCGAAAGGGGCTTGGTCGGCCGGGTGCGAGGGATGGAGCTCTCCTCGCACCCGGCCCGTTGGGTCCGGCCCGGCCCCGGGAGTCCCCGGGGGGTGGGGCTACGACCGGTCGGCCGGGCCGGAGTTCGGGGGCGCTAGTCCCAGCGGGACTCGAAGGTGGTGTCGTCGCGCCCGTAGTTGTCGTCGTGTCCGAGCGCCCAGGCGTGGTGGTGCTCGTCGCAGCGCACCAGGCCCTCGGTCTCGTGTGCGTGGGCCCCGTCGAAGAGGAGGCCGCAGTCGTTGCACTCGGCGAGCTCGCTGCCCGCAGGGAGGGCGATCCCGGCGTTCGCGGCCGCCTCCTGGGCTATGGCCAGCCGTTCGGCGTCGTCGGTGAGGCCGCCGTCGTCGGTGGCCGCGCCGCCCTCGCAGCCGAGGAGTTCCATCAGGGCCCAGTGCAGGTCCTGCTGGTCCTGGCTCAGGTCGCGCAGGCGGCGCTCGCGGGGAAGGCCGGTTATGAGGCGTTCGGGGGCTATGGCAGCCATTCGCTGGCTCCTCGTGTGTTCGGGCGGGTTCTTCGTCGGCAACACCGACATTAGGCGAAACCCAATACACATGCAAGGGGTTCGGGGGTGGGAGGGCATAGAAAAAGCCCCTCCCGGCGGGAGGGGCTGTGCGGTGGGGCCGGCCTTGCGGCTACTCGGCGATCCATTCGCCGTGGGCCACCAGGAGGTCGGACAGGGAGACCAGTTGCCGGCGGCCGCGACGCCAGATCGTCAGCTTCTGCGCCCGCGCCAGCCGGCGCAGGGTGGAGCTGGAGATCGGGTGGCCGGTCTTGGCCAGGAACCGGGCGCCGGTATCGAAGTCGACGAGATCGGCAGGAGGGCGGGCAGGGGCAGGGGCGGTCACAGATGGGGCAGGCATTCACGGTTCCCGGGCAGGGCCGCGCCGTTCGCGGCAGGTCAGGAGTCGGGGGCTGGCCCCGTTCAGTTCGCCATGCGGCGGGGCAGCCGAGCTGAGCGCTCGACGGCCAGTTGCGCGATGGTCCAGGCGCGGGGAAGTCCGTCCTCCGCGCAGTGCAGGTTCACGCAGGAGGCGTGACGGGTCTCGGACACCCACACGAGACCGAACGTCCTGCAGGCCGGACAGCGCTCCGTCCGGATCACGTCGCCGTCCCCCATCAGCAGAGCCGACGTGACGCTGTGCCGCCACTCCATGGCCTCCAGGTACTGCTGGGAGTCTCCGCCCAACTGCTCCGCTTGGTAGCGGGCCCTGTCGTACGCCCCGGCCCGGCCGGGCAGCGATCCGTCGCCCTCGGGCGCCGGCCCCTCCCCTTTGCGGGCCCGCTCGATGAACTGCGCGACTTCGCCGTCACATTCGGCGAGATGGGCCAGCACCGTCTGATTGACGGGCGGCGCTCCGTGCACGCGCGTAGCCGAACGGCCGTCGTGGCGGGGGCTCGTTGAGCCCGCCCGCTTGAAGTCGTCGGTGTCCAGTTGGTCGAGCAGATTGGCCGGCCTCTGCCGTGCCGGCTCTGGTTGATTCCTCGTCTCGTACTTCACGCCCACCCCCGGTCCACGCCCAACCTGGGCACGCGCAAGCACATGGCAGGGTCGGGCAGTTACGCATGGTTGACATGCGCTTACCGCTAACAATCATGTCACGCGGACACACGTTCTGGTCGGAGTGATTGCGTCCAATTAGCCTCTGGCCTGCACTTGTTGCAGAACAGGGACATAGGAGCGGGAACCTACAGGAAGTCCGGCGCCCGGACCGCTTCAATTGTGAGCGCACCGAGGTACCGGGCCTGCTCGTCGTTGATAACGCCGTCGGCGCGGGCGCCCTCGATGAGCAGGCCCATGGTCGCCGAGGTGATGCGGTGCGCGTCGGCCGTCGCCTCGTCGGCGAGCGTCCGGCCCTGCTGGGCGTAGATCCGCTCCCAGAAGCCGGCGGCATCGCGATCGCTCTGGCCGGCCGAGGGGTCGAGGGACGGTGCGGCCGCGGGGTGGGCGGCCTTCAGGCCGCTTCGAAGCTGGATCACGGTGGCGTGCGCTGCCACGGGGGAAGGGGCGGGTCCACTGGGACGAGAGTTTTCGGCAAGGCCGGGCATGGGGGGTCTCCACCTTCTTCCGGCAGCGTTTGGGAGGGCACACGGCGACCGCCGGTGGTTCCGTGCTTCGCCAGGGTCGCAAAGATCAGTAGCGAAATACCAGAGAACCATGTGACTTCGGCGTCAAACCGATGTCCCCATGGCCTTATCTTCACGCCCGCTTCACAGATGATCGACCCGTGTTGCGGATATGGGAGCGCCTCCTCACCGAGAGCAGCCGAGTCCGATGTTGCCGACAAAGAACCCCGGAACACTGGGTGAGGAGGCGCTGAGACCCACCAGGGAAACGCGCGAACGCGCAGCCCCGGCGACACCGGGAGTGTAGCGCGCGCTCATGTCAGGCGACACCTGGAAGTCTTTGGAAGACCTTGGGTGATTGCCGCGCAATCACTCGGGACCCGCCCCCGCGCGCCCCGCCGGACATGCCAACGGCCCGGCTCCGGGGCTTCCCACCAGGTGGGTGCCCTCGGGCCGGGCCGTGGTGCCGGCAACATCGAACGCGTCTCATCATGGTGCCGGGCGCGGCCGTCGACTAGCACCAGCGGTGCCAGTCCCCCACCCGCTCGGCTGATGTCAGCGCCCGAACCACCGCGCGAGACCGGCCAGGGTGTCCTCGGAGGTACGGGCGGCGTCGACCAGGTCGTCGAGGACGGCCCGGGCCTGGGGGAAGTGCCGGGTTTGCTGCGGTGCGATCCGCTTGGCCTCCAGGAGCCGGCCGAACGCCTCGTCGCGGTGGCCGGTCCACGTCAGGGCCTTGGCGACCTCGCAGTGGTGATGGGCGACCCGCGACGGCGCCCAGTCGACGGGGAACTCGATCCGGCTGGCCACCTCCACGGCCTCCGCGTCCCGGCACATCTCCACCAGCGCGGACACCCGGTGGACCTCGACGTTGGTCGGCCCGAAGCTCAGCCAGTGCACCCGCCCCGCTTCCCCGGTGATCTCGGCGAACCGGGCCGCTTCGGTCAAGTGCTCCTCGGCGGTGGCCGCGTCGGCGGACCGGGCGGCGAGCACGGCCTGGCCGAGATGGAGCTGCCCGGTCATCACGTCGCGCACACGGCCGGCCTCGGCCTGCTCGAGGAGGGTGTGCCCGGACAGGATGAGCTGCTGCCCCGGGGTGTAGGTGCCCGAGCGCATGTGGACCAGCGCCCGCATGTACTGGCGCATCGCCACCACCGTGGCGTCCGAGGCCCGCTCGGCGGCCCACGCCATCCGCTCCAGCGCCAGCGAGCTGAGGTCGTGGTACCCCAGCTTGGCTGCCACGTCGTACGCGGTGCGGAACAGCGAGGCCAGGGTGGCCCAGTCGCCGTCCGTCCGCCCGGTGTGCGCCGCGGTGATCGCTTCCTGCAGCAGTGCCGGCAGCGCCGCCGCCACGCCCCGCAGTTCGGTACGCCGCACCCGGGCGCACAGCTGGTCGGCCGCGGCCGCCAGGTCGCCGCGGTCCCGGGTGGGCATGTCCGGCGGTATGTCGTACAGGTCCAGGGCCGCACGCAGCGGCTGGACGAGTTCGTGGAGCTTGTCGTCCTCCAGCTCCTCCACGTACGGCTGCCCGGTAAGAACAGAGGGGTGCACCTTCATCGCGTCGGCAAGCGCGTTGACGGTGGCCGGGGAGGGCTGCTTGCGGTTCTGCTCGATCTTGGAGAGATGACTGGCCGAGATGCCGGCCATCGGTGCGAGCTGCTCCTGCGTGTAGCCGCGGAGCTTGCGGTAGTGCTGGATGAGTTCGTTGACGTTCCTGCGACGCTCGGGGGGCACGGTGCCTCCTGCTTGGTGGGGTCTCTGCGCCCAACGGTAAGGCCCGCGTATGCCGTTGCGGACCGGAGGCCGGGGAATGCCCGCCGGCGCGCACCACGCACGAAAGGGCCCGGATGATTGCCGCGCAATCACCCGGGCCCTCTGCTGCGGTGCCGGCTACTCCCCCGACCGTGATTGCCGCGCAATCACCGCTTGCGCCGCGCGAACCCCAGCGCCTTCGTCACGTCGTAGTAGTCCTGGGTGGCCTCGCCCGCACGGTCGAAGATGCGCAGCGCCTTCTGCGCCGCGTACGCCTCGGGGATGCGGGGCGAGCGCCGGACCATGGGCAGCATCTGGTCCTTGTACGCGGAGGCCACCGACTTCTTGCTGTCGTCGTAGACCGCGCCCTGACTCCGGTGCGTCGGTGCGTCCACCACAAGGACCTTGCTCAGGTACGACTTGACGCCGACCAGGGCGCCCTGGATCTGCTCGATCTTCAGCTCGATGCGCGTCAGGGCGCGCAGCTCCTTCCACCCGGGCTTCACGCAGCCGATGACCTCGTCGCAGGCCACGATCGCGTTGACGACGTAGAGTCCCAGGTTTCCCGGGCAGTCGATGATGATCAGGTCGAACTGGCCGCGGACGGACTCGATCAGCCCGCGGAGCCAGTACTCGCGGCCGACCCGGGTGGCGAGCATCTGCTCGGCGTCCTCGAGCTCGGCCGACGCGAGGGAGATGTACAGGTTCTCGATCGCCACGGTGCCCTTCGCGCCGTACTTGCCGGCCAGCGCGGGAACGATGGTGTTCTCGAAGCTCGCAACGCCGAGCAGAACGTCGTGCAGGTTGGGCTGTCCGTCCATGAGGTCCGGCTCGTAGCCGCAGGCCACGGAGGCGTCGCACTGGGCGTCACCGTCGACGATCAGGGTGCGCCAGCCGTACTCGGCGGCCGAGGCGGCGATGTTCACGGCCGAGGTGGTCTTGCCGGCGCCACCGCTCTGGTTGACCATCGCGAAGATGCGGGCCGGTCCGGCTGGCACCCCGGAGGCGAGGACTTGGCTGAAGGGGATGAAGCCAGGGGGCAGGGTCATGGTGGGGTCTCTCCGCTGGGTGTGATTGCCGGGCAATCACGCGCCGGGCTACACGGCGGGGGAGCGCTGCCGAGAAGTTGCCCGTACGCGGACGTGCACGGTGAAGGTGAGGTCCCTGCCGTGGACCGCTGCGAAGTCCGCCGACGGTTCGCGTCGACGGAAGCGGTGGAGGAAAGGCGCGGAGTGATTGCGGGGCAATCACTGACGTGCGCGGGGCCGGCACCGGGGGAGTGGAGCGGCGGGCACGGCGGGCACAGGGAATGCTGCGCCGCACCGTATCGCGTTGCGGAGGTAGAAAACCAGCCGCCCCGCCGTGTTTTCACTCGACGGGGCGAAGGCGGCCACTCTGCTGACTACGCGAGCTGCTCGCGGACGTAGTCGCGCTCCTCGTCGGTGAGGTGCTCGATCAGCGACAGGACCAGCTGGTCCAGGTCCTTCTGCTCGCGGATCTCGATGACCCGGGGCGTGGCGACGAGGACCTCGGCGGTCTTCTTCTCCCCTTCGCCGTTGGGCGTGTCGGCGGCCGGCGGCACCGGGTTCCCCGGGTTTCCGTCCGGGTCCGGGCCGTCCGTGTCGGGGGCAGGCTCCGGGTTCGTCTCACCCCGCGGGGTGGGCACCGGGGTCTTCTCCCCCTCCGGAGCCGGGGCCGGCGGATCCGCCTTGACGACCGCCTTGGCCGGATGCGGCGCCGGGCGCTCCAGCGGGTCCGGCAACTTCTGCTGGCTCGGCGGAAGCTCGGCGATCCCGGCCGCGTCCTCGATCGACAGCTTGCCCTCAAGGAAAGCGCCCTGCAGCTCGTCACGGAGGTTGGCGACGATCGCGGCGTGTTCGGCGGGGAGGCTGCCGTCGAAGAATGCCTTCTGCAGCTCCTGGCGCAGCCGGGCGTACACCGTGGCCGCCGGCCGGACCGGAAGGAGCGGGCCGTCGGTCTTGGGGTCGACGCCCTGCTTCTTGAGCCAGTGGTTGACCACGGCCTCGCGCAGTTCGGGGATCAGGCGGAGCAGAGCCACCCGGTGGGTGATGTACGTCTGCGAGGCGCCGACGCGCTCGGCCAGAGCGCGCTGGCTGTAGACCTTGCCGGTCTCCTCGTCGACCTCCTGGAGCGTCTCCCTGAACTCCTCGCCCTCCTCGATCGGATTCAGCGACATGCGCTGGAGGTTCTCCTGGATGGCGGCGATACGAAGGCTCGTGACCTTGGTCCGCACCAGGACCGGGACGTCCTGGAGGCCGGCCAGCTTGGCGGCGGCCAGCCGGCGGTGTCCGTGGTGGACGATGTAGAGGACGCCTCGGGCGACCGCTTCCTGCACGGCTGCGGTGTGCTGCGGATACCGCGCGAGGTAGATGTCGGGCGGCAGCACCGTCATCGCGGTGTTCATGCCGTCGGACTTCAGCGTCCGGGCGAGCTCCTCTACCTTGTGGAGCTTCTTCCGTCCGTTCTCCGGGCTGGGAAGCAGCTGGTCGATGCGGGCTGTCGGCAGGCCCTGGGGAATGAGTTTCTGACCGCCGAGCTTGGCGCGTACGGCCGCTCGTTCGGCCCCGAGGTCTCGGTCACCGAGACCTGGAGAGTTGGACATGGGCGTCTCCGGGTGGAGTGGTGCTGATGGTGGGTCTCGGCCGCGAGCTTATCCGCCGTGCGGCTGAGGAATGAGGGGTGGCACCGATTGGGCGGTGCTCAGAACCCGGCAGCTGCACCCCGGGAAACCCCAGGGGAGCGCGGCCGAGGCAGGGAGGAGACGAGAGCAGCAGCGTGATTGCGAGGCAATCACGGTTGGCCGGGGCCGAGTTCGTCGGCCTCCTCGTCGGCAGTCAGTATGCCCGTTTCGGAGAGTTCCGTGTCGTAGGACAGGCCATCTCGGTACACCGGCTCACGGAACGGTGCCCTCGACACCGGCGGCCGCGAATAACGGACTGCCGGCGTTGATTGCGGCGCAATCACCTCGAGCGGGCCGAGACGGCGGGTCTTGTGGGACGGCGGGTTCAGCACGAAGGGTTCCGTTCGGTAGGACAGGCCGCGCTGGATTCGCGGCCGGAGCAGGGGGAGCGGTGCGCGCCTTGCGCTCGCGGCGGGCCCGGGCGATCGCTTGCGCCCGCGGGTCCGCCTTGCGCCGGGCGGCTGCGGCGAGCTGTTCTTCGAGGGCGACCGCGTCGGCGAACGCGTCTTCGGGCTCCTTTAGGACGAAGCGCGGGTCCCGGGTCACCCGGACGGGGCTCTCCGTCAGGGCTGCGATGCGCTCCTCGCGCAGCCCCTCGCGGGCGGCCCGGTAGGCGTCGCCCGGCTGCGCACCGGTCGGGCGGAACTTGTCGGACGTCGCAGCGGCCGGGCTGGCCTGCGGCACCGCCTCCGGTGCCTGTGCCCGCTGGTCGCGGCCAGCGGAACCGGTGGCCTTGCGGACGACGATCCGCTGCAGCGTGGGTTTGCCGAGTGCCTCGTTCACCTCGGTGACGATGTTCCGGGCGGTGAGCTCGAGCATCTTGGCCCAGGAGTCCGAGACGCACAGCACGGTGAGGGTGCCGGTCTCCTCGTCGTATTTGTGCACCGGCCAGTGCTTCGCGCGCGAGCCCATGATGGCCGGCCAGCGGGCGACGAGGCCGCCGCCGTCCGTCCCGCGCTCCCATCCCCGGTCCACCACGAGCTGCTGCACCACCCCCTGCAGCGACAGCGGGTCGCGTCCGTCGCCGCGGGTGTGCCGGTAGCTGCTGCGTTGGATCTTCTTCTTCTGCGGTGCGTTGCCCCGGGCGCGGGCGGCCTCCTTCGCCTGGCGCAGTGCGACCCGGGCGAGGTCGACCCCCGAGTCGGGGGTCTGCTCAGCCGTGGCCATCGGCGTCTCGCAGTGATTGCGGGGCAATCATCTCCGTGATGCTCGCCTCGGCCCCGGCAGCTATCGCCGTGGTGCAGGGCCAGGCCACCCGGGCAGTGCGCTCGTAGACGCGGGGGCGTTCGGTGGCCACCTGGGGTGAGCAGGCGTCGCACACGAACAGGCCGGTGGCTTCGTCACGGACCGGGTGGTGCAGGGCGACGGCCGCGCGCAGCCGTGCCAGCTCCTGGTGCAGGCCGTCGAGGATGTCGTCGTTGATGGTGCTCGCGGTCAGCGGTTGGGTCACTGCTGCTCCAGGTTCTCGCGAGGGGTCGGGGGTTTCGCGGCGCGGTTCGGCCGGCCGGTGTGATTGCCGCGCAATGACCACGCGGTCCGTTCTGCGGCCGGGGCATCAGGCGAGGACCCGGATGCCGTCGGCGAAGGTCAGGCCGAGGCACCGGCGCACCAGGTCGGCGCCGTACATCCGCTCCGCCTGGAACGGGCCGAGGTTCTCGTACGCGTACATCACCAGCTCGGTGTCGCCGGCCTTGTACGCCCACCACGCGTCCAGCCGAAGGCTCTTCAGGGACTCGGCGTCCAGGTCCTCGAGGCCGTCGAGGGCCGGGAGTTCGACGCCGGGGTCCTGTCCGCGGATGGACTGTGCGGCCTGGAGGAACGCGTCGTTCGGCGCGGTGCGGCGAGCCTCGCCGGCCTGGAGCTCCTCGTCGTACGCCTGGGCCTCGGCCTCCTTGGCCAGCTGGCGGGCGATGTACGCGTGGGGCCGGTCCGGGCGCCAGCCGATCTGCACCGCGATACCTGGGGCAATGAGCCGCAGCCAGGAGTTGATGCGCTCCTCGCTCCAGCCCGCGGCGACCGGGTCCAGAAGCACCCAGGACAGCTCCTGGATGCTGGCGCGCTGGGTCCAGTTGTGCAGCGGGCGCAGCCACTTGGCGAGTTTGTCGGCGGCCGCGAACATGCCCGCGGTCACCTTCCGGCCCTGGATCGTCTTCCGGGGAGAGCTGCTGTTGGCTGGCGCTCTGCGCGTAGCTTTTACATCAGCACTCACAACATCAGCAGGTACGTCGTGGGTAACCACAACCGATTGGGGCGCACGCCCCGTGTCGTCCACAGGGTTATCCACAGCGGCAGCCTGGATGATGCGCTGTCGGCCGGCCTCGGTGATGCCGACGAGCCGGGCCCCGTAGCCGGTGCCCTTGATGCGGTGTCCCAGGGCGTGGTCCCACGCGCTGGGGATGACCGCGCCGTACACCGCGGCGGTGCCCGAGTAGCCGGGCAGCCCGCGCAGCCGGCGGGAGTTCAGGCGCGAGCCCTCCGAGACCAGGACCAGCAGGCCCAGTTCGCGGAGGTAGCCCATGTGCCGCTTGACGGTGCTCTTGTCGATGCCGAGGCGCTCGACGATCAGGTCGCGGCAGTACATGGCCAGACCCGTCGCGTCGTCGAGGCGGCGCGAGAGGTCGTTGGCGATGGCGAGGGTGGTGCCGTTCGCCTTCGGGTGGTAGCCGGCGGCGACCATGAACCGGGCGGCCCGGCGGAACTCGTCGCGGTTCTGCGCGCGCCGGCAGACGGTCGACTTCGTGGTCTGCTGCGCTCTGTCGCGGACGAGGGAAAACGTGTTCGGGACTGCGTCGCGGGCAGTCGGGTTTGCGGTGGAAGCGTCACCCGGTGGGGTGGCGGAGGGCTCGACATGCCGAATCGCGGCAGGGTCGAGCTGACAAATGGCAGCAGCGTGCTGCATGATGTGCGCGTGGTCCTCTCAGCACGAGGGCACAGCAAAGCCCCCTTGGGGGCTTGCACCCCTATCGGGTGGCCTGGCCGGCCGACCGGTGGAACAACAGGAAAGTGGGACCCGCCCCGTCGCTGGGGCGGTGAAGGATCCGTCAAACCGTGTAGCGAACGGAGCGACGGTCAGCAGGTTGTCTGCGAGCGGCGAAACTCGTGGCGCTGCCTGCTGTGGCATGGACGGCCACCAGACCGGGTGAGGCGAAACACCGGGAGTCTGGAAGGCCCGCGGTCGAGTGCTCGTGATTGCGCCGCAATCACCAGCGAGACACCGACCGCCAGTTACCTACCTCAAGGCCAGCCCCCTCTCAGCGGGGAAGTCTGGCTATTGCTCAACCCGATCACTGGCACCGGCGGTGACAGTTTCCCGAGGAGTTCAGTGGGAGACGGCCGAGGCGGCATGGCGAGACCCACCGGCGGGCGCGTGCTCACGCAGCCCGGGTGGGTCCTCTTGTTCCGTGCACTGGGTGCACGGGTACCATGGCTCATGCCTCGAGACCGTCCCATTACGGTTTCGGCGCTGTAGGGCCCCTGTTCCTCCCACCGGTGTCTCACCACCACGGGACTCGAGGACTGGGGCCTTTGGCGCGTCTGGACCTGTCGGCCGTCGCCGGGAACCTCAAGATCCCCAACTATGGCCAGGGCTGAGCCTACCTCTGCGGCGTTCCACATTGCGACCACCTTCACTCCCTCGTGTCGTGTCACTTTTCAGACCTTTTTTGACGTGCCGTCAGCGCCCTGCGCCTGTCGGCGTTTTCGCCGCGCCCGGCTCGCTGCCTCCCGGCACGCCCCGCAGCTGCAGCGCCGGCGTTTGTAGCTGCTCTCGGTGCCGTGCTGGTCCATCTGCGTTTCGCCGGACCGGGATTGCCGGCGTGCCGCGCGGCCCTTCTTCTGCGCCTCGGCCAATGCGACTGCGAACAGTGGATCCTGGCGGCGCAGCGTGTAGACCGGGGTGCGGGAGCGGGACAGCCCCATCGAGCCGAGCGCCTCCAGAACGGTCCACCCGGCAGCCACGTACGCGAGGAACTCCTCGATGCGCTCCGGCCCGTCGAGCAGCAGAGGCCGGCCCCGGCCGCGCCGGGGCGCCGGGGCTTCGGCCCGCTCGGCCACGGCGCCGCCGGGTATCGCCCGTTGGGCGTCGCGGGCTGTGGGGGCCAGGAGCGCGGGGGTCATGCCGCGTCCGCCAGTCGGCCGCCCGGGCGCTTGCGGCCGGGGCCGGGGATCTTGGCGGTTGCCGCGGCGACGAACTGTCCGATGGTCAGCTCGTCGGGGAAGAAGCCGAGATCGCGGCACATCCGCGCGTGCATCCAGCGGACGCTCGCGTACGTGCTGCCCAGCGCCTCCGAGGCGGAATGCAGATCGGCGTTCTTCCGCGCCAGGACCCGCAGCAGGTCCCGCTGCTTCTTCGTGGGCTCCCAGTCCAGTACGGCCACCGGCCGGGGCTTGCTGGCTTGCCGGGAGTGGCGCTTGGTCGCGCGCCGCACCGCCTCGCGCTGCTTGGCGGTCATCCCGCCCCACACGCCGTCGGGCTCCCACCATCCGTCCCCACCCAGCGCGTAGTCGCGGCACGCCGCCACCACCGGGCACGACGCCTTGCACACCCGGGTGGCCGCGAGCTGGTCCTGGGCGCCGGCGGAGTAGAACAGCTCGGGGCTGACGAGCGGCTCGCCCAGGTCGTCGGTGCGCGCGCACGCCCGGTGCGGCCACTGGGCCTGTCGGTGGAGGTTGATCAGTGCGGTGAGCTGCTCCGGGTTGTGTGACATCAGTACTCCTCTCGGGCCTGGGCCCGGTTGATCACGTCGATGGCGTCGGCCAGGACCAGCGCCGCGTGCAGCCGGGCGGCGGTCTCCTCAAGGGCCGTGGAGAGATAGGCGGTGGTCTGCCCGTGGACAGCCCGGTCGTCGATGCGGGCCAACTCGGCCTCGGTCAGGGCCTGCCGCAGACTGCGGCGCTGCCACCACCAAGCGGCGGCGGCCGCGACGCAGACGATCGCGGCGAGACGGGCAGGGCTGCGCACGGTTCACCTCCCTCGGATTCGAAATGGCGGACGCCGGGACGGCCCGGCTCAGGGCGGAGGCGGTCATCAGCAGACAGCTCCCGCCGTGGCTCGGGCAGTCCGTCATTACGCCCCCTGGGCCTGGGTCTTGGCCTGCTCCTGCTGGCGCTTGCGCGCGAGGGGAAGGCGGAAGGAGATCAGTTCGGCGAGCGTGGTCGCCTCGCCCTTGTGGTCGACGGCCGCCATCCCGGCGGCCCGGCAGTGCTCCACCTCCTCGACCAGCGCGGACAGCGACTCGTACGTTGCCGCCGGGTCGTAGGCGCGGTGCAGGAAGTCGGTGCGCGGCCCGCGCGGGACGCCCTCCTCGGCCCAGACGCGCAGGGCCTTGCCGACCGCGGCCGCGTCGTCGAGGACCTCGTTGGCGAAGGCCGGCACGCTCGACTTGGTCACCACCAGCTCGTGCGTCGGGAGCATGGAGGCGGCGAAGTCGACCTCGTACTCGATGCTGGCCTGCTGCTCGGGGCGCAGGCCGACGCGGGTGGGGACCTGGCGGCCCTGGGCGTCGGTGCGCAGCACCACTTCGACCTTGTTGCGCAGCGTGGTGACGATGTGGCCGGGGAAGCACATGACGGCCTCGAGCATCTGGCGCTCCAGCGGGCGCATCTCGCGCCATCCGAAGGAGCTGTTGTTGGAGCCGCCGCGCTGGGACGCGAGGTCGACCTGCTCGAGGTGGCCCGCAGGCCCGCTCCAGAAGGCCGACCAGCAGTCGAGGACCACGACGTCGTGCTCCGAGGCGGCGTACAGCGCCAGCGACAGGTTGGTGGGGTGGAAGGAGTTCAGCTCGGTGACGCGGAAGGGGATCTGGTCGGCGTACTGGCGCGACCGGCCGCGCTCCGTGTCGATCACGGCGATGTCCTCGCCGAGTGCGGCCGCCATCCGCAGGGCGGCCAGGGTGCGCCCGGATCCGGGCGGTCCGTCGAGGACTGCGCGGACCGGGCGGGCCTCCTTGGCTGCTGCTTCGAAGCGGAAAGGGGTGTGCTGAACCAGGCCCCCCGCGGGTGCGGGGGCCTCGATGGCTGTCGCCATGGGTGGGTCTCTCCTATGAGGTTGTGGCTGGTGCGGCTGCCTGGGGCCAGTTGTCGGCTTCTGGCCGGTCAGGCGACCGCGGCGGTGCTACTCCTCGGCCGGCGCGTCCAGCTCCTCCGCGTCCAGGTACACCTCGGCGAGGAACTGCGCGGCGATCCGGGAGGGGTTGACCCCGAAGCCGAGGCGTTCGGAGTCCACCGCGCAGCGCTGCGTGATCTGCGTCCACTCCACGGTGGGCACGCGGATCGTGGTGGACAGCGGACCGCTGTCCGGGTCGGCGGTCCCGGCCGCCGCGCGCAGGGTGTGCGTCGGCTCGAGGTGGCCGTACCGGTAGAGCGTGAACGCCTCCCGGATCACCGCGGCGAGCGTGCGGCCCTCGTCCTTCACCTTCCGCCCGGCCCGGCTCTTGACCGCGTCCGGGATGTACACCGAGCGGTTCGGCGCGGCGTCCTCGGCCGGCACCGCCCCGGTCGGCGGCGCGGCCAGGTAGACGTCGCGCAGGAACTGGGTGGCGATCCGGCTGGGGTTGACGAGGAAGCCGAGCCGCTGCTTGTCGACCGTGCAGCGCTCCAGGATCAGCGCCCACTCGACCGGGGGGATCCGGACGCTGGTGGGCGGCAGAGCCTTGGAGCCGCCGACCGAACCGGCGGGCGCGCGCTGGGGCTTCACCGGCTCGAGGTGGCCGTGCCGGTAGAGCGTGAAGCCCTCGCGGATCACCGTCGTGAGGCTCCTGCTCTCCGCCCCCGCCCTGGTGTCGGCCTGCTGCTTCACCTCGGCGGGCACGTACAGCGGGCGTGCCGGGTCTCCCTCCCCCCACTGCTGTCCGGAGGGGAGCGGGGACTTGCTGTCTTCGGCCACGGTGGTGGGTCCTCTCGGCGGTGCTCTCAGGGCGAGCGTCGGCGTCGCTGTGTGCAAACACATGCAAGTGTCCTATGTTTGCCGCATCGCCGGTAGCTGCTGCCCCGGCTTGGCGGGCCGGGTCGCCCCGGCAGCCCCAACCGTAACTGAAACCCTATACACAGGCAATAGGTTGGGCTATGGTGTTGGCACCCGACCCCCTGGAGGGACCGATGCCCAGCACCACCGCCACCGCACTGCCCGCCTGGCTCGCCGAAGCCGTGAAGGACCGCGCCGAGCGCGAACTCTCCGAGAGGGCCAGCAACCTGCGCCTGGTCATGGATCAGGCCGACAAGGTCAACAAGAGGCTCGCCGAGCTCGGCATCGAGCCGCTGAGCCCTGCCGGCTACGACCAGCACGGGAACCAGAAGGCGGCCGTGCTGATCCTCGCCGACTACGAGGACTACACCTACGAGGTCCGCGCCCTGTGGAGCACCGACGACAACGCCGTCGAGCTGCACACCGCCGACTTCGAGGAGGACTCCACCGCCTTCGGTCGCGTACGGCTGCCGCGCTCCATCGGCGACGCCGTTGCCGCCCGCCACGAGACCCCCAAGTTCCCGGCCCGCCCGCGCGACTTCGCCTCCGAAGCCCGCTGGGCGATCGACGGCCTCAACGTCGACCGCCTCAACAACGGCGAGGTCGAAGCGGTGGTCACCGCCATCAACGGCGTGACCGCCGCCCTGCTGAACCTGGCCCAGGTCAACTCCCGCCGCCCCTGAACCGCTGCGCGCGCAACGCGAAAGGCCGTCACCAGCAGGTGACGGCCCCTCGTGAAGATCATGCACCGCGTACGGCGCGGCCAGCGTACCCAAATCTCGTGTCAAAGATCTAGACAGAAAGGCCACTCGTGTCCCACCAGTACCGGCCGGACTTCAGTCGCTACGCCCTCCAGCACCCGGACGGCCGCTGGCTCTACCACCTCGCCCAGCCCAGCGAGCTCAGCGCGACACCGCGCACGGGCCTGTTCGCGGACGGCCAGCCGATGACGCCGCTCGGCGACAAGCGCAGCGCGTGGTGGGTGGCCGGCCACCAGGCCGAGAAGATCGTGGCCGTCTACCAGCCCCGCCCCAAGCCCGTCCGGTACCGGCTGAGCGACACCTCGGTGCGTTCGGACCGCTACCCGGACGAGCTGAGCCTGGAGGACTGGGAGGACAGGTCCGACGAGGACCAGACGTACTACCGCTTCTACGACGCGGTCACCGAGGCGCAGCCCGAGGTGCGGTACGAGTACCCCGGCCCCTTCATCGTCCTGGAGGGCAGCGAGCCGCCCGCCGAGGACGCTCCGCTCTGGGTCGCCGACCTGCCCACCGCCCTCGCCCAGAGGCCCGAGTACCAGCACTGCTTTCCCGGCTACGTGCCCGGCCTCAGCAGCCACCTGACGGACGTCATCAAGAAGATGCGCCACGTCCAGTACTGCTTCAACGGCCGCGACAACAAGCCCGCCGGCCTGTACGTCACCATCCGCGTTCCCTTCCAGGAGCCGGAGTCCCGCTGGCGGCCGAAGTACGGCGCGCGCGGCCAGGAGCTGAAGGCCCGGGAGGAGGTGCCGGTCCTGGTGACCCGGGAGATGCACCTGCCCGTCCCGGACCGGGTGTACGGCCCCAACTACCAGGCGGCCCTGGCGGACTGGGAGGCGCAGGTCGAGTTCTGGACCCGGGTCGCCCGCGACGCCGCCGTCAAGGCGTGCAACGCCTGCGAGGGCACCGGTCACGTCCTGGACGCCCCCGACGCCACCACCACCTGACCACCGCCACGCATGGCGGCTGCCCGAGTCCCCGGCCCGAACCGGCCGGGGGCGAAGGGGAACCGCCAGAGCCGGCCGTAGGGAGGAAGAGCGTGCCGCAGGACCCGAACGACCCGAAGACCTTCATCGACCCGCGTGTCTGGGAGGGGCACCGCAACGACAAGGACGGCACCGGTGGCTGCGCGGTGCGCGTCGAGGTGCTCGAGGTCAGCAGCGACGGCGCCACCGTGAGCGTCCGGGCCAAAGAGCCCGGCATCGTCACCACGACCGGCGACAGCTTCACCGTCCCGGCCGGCACGGTCCGCCCCTGGTGGAAGAGCCCGTTCCCGGACGCCCGGGCATGAACCGCACCGGGCTCCCGCCCATGCCCGCGGACGCCGCCGCATGGATCCGCGACCACGTCCTCGCCCCCAAGGAGATCCCGCCGCAGCCCGCCCGGTGCCCGTGCCAGATCGTCTCCAACGCCTGCGAGTACAGCAGGCACGGCGAGTGCGGACACGAGCAGTGGATCGCCTGGGGCCCCTACCACCCGGAGACCGTCATCGGCCGGGGCCACGGCCCCTTCCCCTGCCGCGGCGCCTCCGGCCTGAACCGCAGCGACGCCACGCTCTACCTCGCCGACCGGCGCTGCCGCACCCGGTGCAACTGCCACTGCCACCAGCCCGCTCCCCAGCCCAGCCCCGCCCCCACCGAGACCGAGCAACTCGGCCTGTTCTCACCGACCCCAAGGGCGCCCGCCGCACGTACGCGGCGTGGAACGAGCGCGTGACCGACACCCACGCCCTGGACTGCGATCGCACCCGTGCGTCGGCCGCCGCTCACCCCCGGGCAGCGGCGGCCGCACGCGGGTGCAGCGCGTCAACGCCGGTACAGCCCGCCCGCCGAGCTGCGTGAGGATCGACCTCAACGCCGCACCCATCCCCACGAAGGAGAGCGCGTGCCCAACCAACTCGCCGTCACCCGTGTCCTCACCGAGGACGTCGTCGGCACCCACATCTGGGACGGCCGGTTCGGCGAATGCCAGACCATGCCCACCGACCGGTACGACGCCGTCGAGGAGGCCATGGCCGCCGTCCTCGAGCACGTCGCCGGCGCGATCGACTGGCCGCGCCTGCTCGCCGAAGCGTCCTGGCGACACTCCACGCTCCACGAGAAGACCCTCGCCGACGAGAAGCGGCCCGCCGGCCAGGGCACCTCCTGGGAGTGCCACGCCACCGGCGTGTGCGGCGACTGCCTGCGCCACGCCCTGCTCAGCCCCGAGAAGGGAGCCCACAACTGGGAGAAGACCCCCGACGTCCCCCTGACCCGCACCGACGCCGACTGGGCCGGCGTCGTCGCCGAGAACCTGCAGTACCGCCGCGACCTCAGCCAGGTGACCCGATGACGACCGCCCTCGCGAACACCGCTGCGACGACCGCCGAGGCGACGATGAACCGGGCGTACGACCTGCTCGAGCAGGCCGACGCCGCACCGGACCTCGGCCCCCTCCGCCAGCCCCTCGCCGACCTCCTCGCCTTCCACGCCGCCGTCCCGGCCGTTGAGCACGCCGGCCACCGTTACCTGGTCGGCTACCCCTACGCGGACCGCGACGGCGAGCAGTGGGAGATCCTGAACACCGGCACCCACGACGGCAGACCGCTGGCGATCCTTCTGCCCGCCGGGGCCGGCGAGCCCGCGACGCTCGACGAGATCGTCGACGAGTACGGTCCGCTGCGCCGTATCGCCCACCCGGGCACCAGCCTGCCGACGCCCGAGGAGGCCCTGCCCTACTGGGGGTCCACGCGCTGGGAGGGGCCCGTCGCCCGCTGCTCCAGCATGAAACACCTGGCCCCCGTCGGCGACGACGGCCTGCTGGACACCCACTCCATCTCCGCTGGCTTCACCGGCCGGTGCCCCGGCTCAAACACACCGCCGCGGACCGCCCCATGGCCGAAGTGACCGCCGGACAGACGGCGTTCGGCGATGCGACGGCCCCGGTCGCCACGATCCCCGACACCGTGCCGGCGGGCTGCTACTGGTGGACCGACCCGGACGGGGACCTGTGCCTCATGCCCGGCTGTATGGCCCGGGTGCAGGATCCCGAAGCCGAGTGCAACTGCGACAAACTCGCCCGCCGCCAGCAGAAGGCCGAGGAGGTCCTGCGCGCCGACCGCGGCCGTCAGGCGTACGCGGACATCTGGTGGCAGGCGCTGAGCACTGCGGTGAAGGACCACCCTGACGCCAACGCGATCCTCGCGGACGCCCGCCGCCACGCCGGCCGCTGACCCGCCTCACCGTTTGGAGTTGATGACGACCATGGGCGCAGCCCTTCACCTCGCGCACGTCGACCAGCCCACCCCCGGCGAGCGAAACCGGACCAAGGGCAAGGGCGACGGCGGCGGCGAGACGTTCGCCGACTTCGCCCGGCAGGTCTACGCCGACGAGCGCGCCACCCCGGTTGCCCGCGAGATGCTCCTCGCGTTCGGCTTCGCCACGATGGTCGCCCATACCGAGCAGGACGTGAGCGCCGTCTGGTCCACCGTCCGCAGGGCCATGGGCGCCACCCGGACGGGCCGGCACTGGCGCCTGCACGAAGCGATCGTCGCCGACGCCCCCCGCTACGCCCACGGCAAGTACGAATCCCACCGGGTGTGCGTCGCCCCCCGGCTGCGCCCGCACCCCGACGGCCCCGACGACTTCCGCAACAAGCTCGGGATCTGCGGCACCCTCGCCGACTGGGAGCACTACGCGCTCGAGAAGCAGGCCGGCACCGGCTGGTACAAGTTCCACTGGTTCTGCAAGCGACACCTCGACCATCTCGCCCGCGTCCGTGAGCAGCTGCGCGAGCCCAACGCGAGCGCCCCGGAGCCCGTGCCCAACCGCGGCGGCCTGCTCCCGGTGTACTTCGACTCGGACTGGCTGGACACTTACCGGCGCCGCCTCGACAGCCCCACGTGGGAGCCGCCGGTCTACGGCATCTCGGCCGACGACTGGCCGACCCCGGGCGTCGAGCGGGTGCCGCCCCGGGCGAAGCTGCGCCTGGCCGCCCTGGACGGCACGCTCCTGGTCGAGGCCGGGCCCGGAGACCGCCGGTGAGCGACGACCTCGACGAGCGCCGGCGGCGCGGCCGCGATGAGAGCCGCCGGCGGCCTACCCGTACGACCTCCCGGCCGGACCCGCAGGCCGAGTCGCCCGGCTGGGTGCGCACCTTCGTCATCCCGCGGGGCGCGTGCGAGCCGTGCGCTCGGCACCTCCACCACCGGTGCCACGGCGTCGACGTCCTGCGCGCGCCGGTCCCCGACTGCCCCTGCGACTGCGGGGACCCCCGCGACCCGTTCCTCCTCAACCCCCGGGCGTGGGCCGACCTCGCCCTGCACGCCCCCGACCAGGTGTGGATCGCCGCGATGTTCGACCGGCAGCGCGCCGGCGGCCTGCACGCCTGCACCTGGCGCAACGACGAGAGCGGCCTGCGCGCCGCCCGACCCGAATAGGAGAGCCCCATGGCCGCCGCCATCGCTCCCGCCCGTATCCAACGCAAGCGCACCACAGGCTGGAGGAAGCCCGAAGGCACTGTGTACGTCGGCCGCGGAACCCGCTGGGGCAACCCGTGCACTCAGATCCGGACGCCCGCCCTCGACGGCTCCGAGTGGGAGCACGAAGGTCGCTCCGGCAAGACCTCCGGCCAGCAGCACGCCTTCGTCCACCCCGACAAGACCGTCACCTGGCACCTCGTCAAGGACGCCACCCGCGAACAGGCCGTGACCATGTACCGCCGCTGGCACCAGCAGCGGCCCAGCCTGGCCGAGGCGGCACGCTCCGAACTCCGAGGAAGCGACCTCATGTGCTGGTGCCCGCTGGTGGACGTGGACGGCAAGCCCGTCCCGTGTCACGCAGACGTGTTGTTGGAGTTGGCGAACCAGGGGGAGCTGAGGTGACCGGCGGCGTAGTCGCGCATGCGGTCGAGGATGTCGGGGCTCGCCTCGACCCGGCCGAGGAACGTGTTACAGGAAGGGCACAACGCTCCGCGCACCTTGCCGGAATTGTGGCAGTGATCGACGAACAGGTCTCCGGCGACGGGCAGATAGCAGGGCCTCATAGCTTCTGATCTGCGGTTTTGTTTCCCACGGACTTCCATCTCTACAACGTGACGTTGTATAGTTGGGGTGTTGGCGGGGACCGCCCCCACCACCTCACCCAGGAGGACACCGTGGCCACCACGACGGACCCGACCTACACCGCCGGAGACATCGTCCAGGGACGCCCGCGCGAGCACGGGGTGCCCCAGCCGCTCCGCAACGGCATCGTCCTCCGCCTCTTCGGCACCGACCCGTCCACCGGCTACCTCGTCTGGTGGTACGGCAAGGGGCCCGCCTCCATGAAGACGGTCTCCCTGATGTTCGGCCGCGAGCTCACGCGCAGCGGTGTTCTGGAAGACCTCTCCCTGCGGGTGATCACCGGCATCGCACGGGGAGTCGGCCACTTCGACGACGCCCGCCAGGTCGGCTACAAGGCCGCGAACCTCCGCCTGCGCAAGATGGTCATCCGTATCCAGGAAGTCCCAACCGACTGGCACATCGACCACCGCTGCTGCCTCGAGTGCGGCAACGACGAACCCACGGTCCAGCTGAAGGCCGTGACCCACACCAGGACCGGCCAGCAGGCCCTCGCCTGCGACCGGCACATCGAGCAGGTCGCCGCCGCCCTCGGCTGACCTACCGCCCCCTGACGCCTCGCCCCGGCACACCGCCGGAGGCGGGGCGGCAGCCGTTCTTCAGGAGACGCCCGTGCCCACTGCCGACGACGACCAGACGTCCCTGCCCATCCCCGTCACCCGCTACCGCCCCGTGGTCAAGTGCGCAGACTGCAAGGCGCTGCTGACCGACTCGGTCTCCCGGCGCTGGGGCCGCGGCCCCGACTGCCGCGCGGCCCTGCACTCCGCTCCCGACCCCGGCCGGTTCGCCGCGGAACAGGACGCCTTCCCCGACGCCGACGAACCGTAGGTGATGCGGCGAGTACTAAGGGGCGGCACGTTCACCCCCCGCGTACACTCGGAGCCGGCGGTGCACGACCGCCTGGTATCCGTGAGGGGACCGCAGGCCCACGCCAGGTCCCCAGTTCCGGCAAGTCGTCTCTGACGCATCGTGCGAAGTCCAGCGTCCGCTCTGAGCGGTACGCGCGTGGGGCGTACCAGCATGGAGTGAAAGCTGATGTCGAAGAACCGTGCCCGCGACCGGGCCGCCCGCGCCGCGATGAACGAATCCGGCGCCTTCCGTACCCGGGCCGTCCGCCAGGTCGACACCACCGGGCAGAGCCGGGAGTACCCCGTCCGCCTGGTCGACGCCGACGGGCAGAGCTGGTACCTCAACTCCGGGCAGACCAACGCCTACGGCACCCGGGCCCTCCACTACAGCGAGACCCGCACGTACGAGCAGATCGTCGAGGAGACCGGCCCCGTCCGGCACATCGACATCCCCGCCGACGGCGACACCGAGGCCATCCGCCAGGCGCTGCAGCAGGCCGGCCCGAAGGCGCTCGCCACGCTCACGGCCGCGCTGTACGCCGCGGCGACGGCCTGCGAGCACGCCACCGGCCGGCCCGAGGACCTGGTGGCCGGCCGCCCCGGCTCCACGGAGTCCACCATCGTCCTCGGCATGACCCTGGATGTCGGCCCCGAGGTGCCGCTCACGTCGGTGGACGCCGCCGCGCTCGAGGTGGTGGCCGGGATCCTGACCCGCTGGGTGACCGGCGAGACGGTGGTGGAACTCGCCGAGACGCTCGCCTGGACGCTGGGCCCGGTCGTCGACGAGCTCGGCTGGATGGGCATCACCGACCCGTGGGCCCGCCGGCACCTGGCCCCGTACGCGAGCTGGGTCACCGGGCACAGCGACAACCCGGTGGGCGCCCTGCGCGCCCGCGCCGCCGGCGACCTGCTCGACGAGGACGATGACCCCGTCGACCTGGCCGCCCAGACGATCGCCTCGACCGCCTTCCTCTTCGACGCCTCCATCCCCGTCGAGCCGGACCCCAGCCTGGTCGGCGACGCCACCATGGAGCAGCTCCTCGCCGCCCTGGTCGCGCGCAACCTGCACACCCTGGAGCGCGACGGCACGGAGTACGACGCCCGCGCGGACGTCTTCGTCCTGCCGCCCGCGTCGCTGGGCCGCCCCGGCGACGCCCCGCCCGGCTGGCGCAACGTCAACGCCCTGGTGCTGGTCACCGCCCGCCGACCCTGGGAACTGGACGACGAGGACCAGCGCGTCATCACCGACGCCTACCGGGCCGCGGCCACCGCGCTCAACCGGCACTGGCCGGGCCTTCCCCAAGAGGCACAGCACGCGGCCCTGAGCCTGGACATGCTGGCATCACTCCGCGGCAAGTTCACCGCCGACGCCGTACGGGAGCTGTTCCACGACCTGGTCCAGGACGCCGTCCACCACACCTACACCCTGGGCGCCGACCCGGAGTTGGAGCCGGGGGCCGGCGAGCGCCTGTAGCCGGGCAGGCGGGGCGGCCTTCTGGGCTGTCCCGCCGCCGGCGGCCGATACCCTCGCTCCATGGCGCCCAAGAACCGCTCCGCCCGCATCCGCAAGCTGGCCTCCGCCCTCTCCGAGCAGTTCGGGCTCGAGTACAGCAAGCACGAGTGGATCGAGGCCGAGTACGACGACCGTCGCGCCGAGTGGACCCTGTCGTGGACCGACGGCCCCTCCCTCGCGCAGGTCACCCGGGCGGCCCGGGCAGCCGACAAGGAAGCCGTCGAAGGAGTGCGCTACGAGCGGCGCTACTCCCAGCAGGCGTACGCCCTCGGCGCGATCGGCTGGGCCCTGGCGGGGGCGGACCTGCAGGGCGGCAACGGGTGGTGGGCCGTCAGCCGGGTGGAAGAGCACCTCGCGAAGGTCAAGAACCCAGGCCGGCCCAAGGCCAGCCGGGAGACCGACATGGTGGAGCGCCTGATCACGGCCGCCGACAAGGGCCGCGGCCGCAACTACGCGGAGGGCTCGGAGATCTGCGGCCTCGTCGACAAGCGGGGGCTGGCCTGGCTCCTCATCCCGGCCGGCAAGCCCGACGAGCGGCTGCCGCTGGCCCCGCTGGAGGTCCTCACCGCCCGCTACGCCCGGGGCGAGAAGCAGCGGGCGTGGTGGGAGCACCTGACCCCGCTCACCGAACTGGAAGCCTTCGCCGCCGTGCAGGCCGACCCGGAGGCCCCGGCCGAGGCCGTCGCCGCGGTCCTCGAGCTCGTCCCCGACGTGCACGCAGCGATCGACGCCGCGGTGGCCGACCTGCGTACCCGGGTCTCCATCAACAGCTGACCGCGGGCCGGCGTCAGCTCTGCCGGGCACCGGGGTAGCCGGGTACGTCCTGGTGCTGGGAGGACCTGCTGACCATCCAGGCCAGCTGCTTGGCCGCGGCCGCCGGGTCGCCGTCCTCGAGCTTGGCCATCGCGTAGGCCCAGTTCTCGTATAGCTACGGCCACCAGACAAGTAACAATGAGTAACCATTGTCGCTGTCCGTGTCGGTCGGGGCCGTCAGCCCCAGAGGCTTTCTGAGTCCCATTCGTGGCTCGCACGGTTGACGAGGCGGGCCATGGATTCCGGGGCGGGCTGCCAGTCGCGGGTTACGCGCCGCGCCTCGGTGGCGAGCCGGGTCAGCGCGCGTTCCCAGGAGAGCACGTCGTCGTCGTTGAGGAGTTGCTCGGCCCGGCGGCTCACAATGCGACGGTGCAGATGGTGGGCGAGGTCGGGGCGCACTTCGGGGTAATCGCCGCTGTCGTCGCCGGGCCAGGGCAGCCAGGTCCGCCGATAGACCCATCCTTCGCAGAACACACAGTGGGCGAGCTGAATGGCGTGCAGCGGGGCGCGGACCGCGACGGGCATGGGCAGCGGCCGGTACACGGCGAGGGTGCCGCGGTGTCGGCAGTCGGGGTTGCGCCAGGTGCTTGGGCCCGCGCCCATCCGGCAGAACAGCTCGTCCAGCGGCATTTTCGGCGGCTCCGTCACGGCCAACGGGCTCTCGCACCAGGGCAGGACGTCGCGCCACCACCAGATGATCCGGCTGTTCCACAGCCGATGACGGATTCGTTTCATCATGGTCAGAACGGGTGGGTCTCGGCGGGGACCGCTGGCTGGGCCTGACCGGTGTCCGCGGTGGCGGAGCGGGGTGTGGGGGCGGCGCCACCGGGGCGGTAGGTCTTGGTGACGGCCGCCTTCGCGTACGTCAGGGAGACGGCGATCTCCTCGGCGTCGATCTCGACGACGGTCCGGCGGATGCCTTCCTTGTCGTCGAAGGTGCGCTGCTTGAGGCGGCCGGTGACGATGACCCGGGCACCCTTGGTCAGGGACTGGGCGGCGTTCTCTGCGGCCTGGGATTCTCCTGGTCTTCCTCGGTGTTCGCCCGGAAGCCGAAGGCGTCACGGATCTCCGTCCGGTGGCGGGTGGCCGCCCGGCCCTGCCAGTCGTACCCTGCCCACTCGTGGGCCGGCACCTTCACCTGCTGGGCCACATACGCCACCGCGGCGGCCGGGACTTCCCCGTCGGTCTCTGGGAAACGGGCCTCCATATCGAAGAACTTCAGCAGCATAACGAAGCCCAGCCTGTTCGCTCCGGATTTGTTCCGCAGCCGCTTCATGTCGTCTTCGAGGAGTGTCCAGACCTCGATGAGCTCTTCTGGTTCCCAGTCCTGACGCACCCTTGCTCCTTCAGTCAGCCAAATGGATCACCACATCGTGGCGACCCGTCAGCAGAAGCGGAGTCGGCGAATCCAAACCGAGGCCAGATGGTTACTCAGCGTTACTTGTCTGATGGCCGTAGCTATACGAGAACTGGGCCGCGTAGCCGTAGGCGTACCCGGCCATGCGGCTCAGGACAGGGTCGACCGTTTCGGTGCTGAAGTCCCGCAGGAAGGCGAAGTACCTCTCCAGGTCCGCACGCAGCTCGGGCACTGCGGGGCTCTCGCCTGCCGGTATGTCGTCGTTCTTGGTCATCCGCCGAGGGTAGGGCCTGGGCCCAGAGCGTCAGGCACCGGCTGGCGCGCGCCCCGGGAGCGCTGGCCCGGGTACCTGTGCGCCCGGCTGGAAGCCTCCGGCGTACGAGCGCGATGTCAGTGGCACCCGCTACGGTGGAGCCCGCACCACAACGGCATGCCGCGAACCGCCGTTTCCGCTGCTTCCCCGCGCCCACGCCGCACGGGGCAGCGCCGCCGGACAAGGATCGACATCGGATCCCGCGCAGCACCACCTGAAGTACCTTGCCTGTCCGGCTGCGAGCACCTCACGCGACGTCCGGCGGGAAGCGTGGGCCCCGCTGTGGAGACGACCGTGACCAAAACCGGCAGTGACCACCTCAAACGCCAGGCCCGGCAGATCGTCCGCGCCTCCGGCCGCCGCTACCCCGACGTCCTCGCCGAACTGCGCGGCGCCCCCCGCCGGCCCTCGTCGTCGAAGGAACTTGTCCTGCTCTGCCGCGGCTTCGCGCACCCCATCGACGGCGGGCGCTGCGCCCAGCCCGACGGGCACCCGGGCCACTGGACGTGGTGCGGCCCCGAGCCGCACTTCCCGGTCTACGTCTGGCAGGGGTACGTCGAAGCCCGGGACGCGGCGGAGTACGCGAAGTACGAGGTGTGGTTCGCCGGCCTCACCCCCGAGGAGCGCGCAGCGTACGAGGCCGAACAGGAGGCCGCGGACCAGGCGGACATGGCCAGGGAGGCCGAGTCGTACGACCCGGACGAGGAGCGGAGCCTGGAGTACGCGCTCGACGCGGCCGACGAAGCACGCTGGGCCGCCGAGGCCGACGCGCAGGAAGAAGCTGGCGGATACGACGACGAGCCGTATGACGAGTGGGACGGGGACTACCGGTGAACCCATACTGGACGATCGTGCAGGAGCGGGCCGCCGTCTTCTCCCTGGCTCACTCCCGGCCCGGCGGCTCCCTGCTGGACGGGCTGCCCGTCCTCGCCGCGCACGCCGAGGAGTTCTCCCCCTTCCACACGCTCCACATGCAGTTCTGCCTGTCCGTCATCGTCTTCGAGGACTGCCCGGAGCACCTGCGCACCCCCCAGCGCATCCCGGACCTCGACCGCCTGGTCCCCGAGGACGCCGACGCCCTCACCGTCCTGACGACCGCCGAGAAGCAGCGCACCCTGTTCGGCACCGGGCTGGACGAGGAGCTGCGCAACGTCGAGGACCAGGTGGCCGGGACCGGGCGCGCCCGGGCGACCATCCAGCGGGTACTGGACCAGGTGCCCAACGGCCTGGCCGGCCGGGAGCGGATGCTCGACATCGTCTCCGAACTGCGCGACGACCCGCGGGCCATCGCCGGGGTCGTCGCGCTCACCACCGCGGCGCTCCGCGAAGTGGCCGCCAACCAGGCGCCGACCGACGTGTCGGCTCGGCGGTAACCGTGGCGGCCGAACGCCGGGCACCGTCCCGGCCACCCACCCCCGCAGCGGCCGGCCCTGTCGGCCCCCGACGCTACGGTGCTCGTATGCCACGTCCTCAGCCCGCCGACCTGTGGGCCGAACTGAACCCCCGCCAGAAGATCTACCTCACGGTCATCTACCACGCCGACCAGAACGCCGAGGCGAACCACAAGGGGGGCGCGTTCGACTGGGGCCAGGGCCCGCCGGCCAGCGAATGCCGCTGGCAGACGTTCAGCATCAAGGCCCCGAAGGAGGTGGTGGGCCGTACGGCCATCCAGTACGTGCTCGCCCGGCAGGACGAGCACGACCAGGGTGCCGGGTCCTCCCTCGCCGCGTTGCGCCGCCGCGAGCTGATCGAGGTGATGGAGGACTACGTCCAGACGATGCTCGGCATGGTCCCCCGCGTTCGGGTGAAGCTGACCACCCGCGGGCGCGCCACGGCCCGGGCCGGCCTGGGGCACACCGCGCCGAAGTCCCCGCCGCGCGGGCTGCTCTCGGAGTGGCTGTGGTCCAACCTCGTCCGCCTCTACCGGGCTGGCCCCGACGGGATGCCCGCCGAGTCGCCGCGCGGTACCCCGCCGGAGGAACGCGCCCCCTCGGAGAAGGCGCGGTTCTTCCTCGAGCGCGACCGGCGCCGCCCCGGGGGCCCGCTCGTCGAGTCCCGGTGCGTCCGGGACGAGCCGTACGAGAACCCCGCGTACCCGGGGCACACCACGTACCGCACGCACTACCAGGTGCACCTCACCGAGGCCGGCCAGGCGCACTACGAGCAGCACGTCCGGTGCTACGCCGAGCTGTGGCCTGACATCGACGCGCCGGTCCCCGAGGACCTGCCCGAGGACGCCCACAGCAGCCTCGACGACCACAAGGTGCGCAAGCCCCGCGGCCTCCTCGCGCGCGCCCCGTTCCTGCTCCTGGTTGCCCTCGTCCGCAACGACATCAACGACCAGCTGTGGATCCGCAAGGAGTGGACCACGTACTGGGGGAACTTCGGCAGCGAGCCACCGGGAGGTCTGCTGGCACTGCCCGCCGGGATCACCACCAACCAGATCGCCAGGTACACCCGCAGCACCACGGCGGCCGCCAAGCTGCTTGAGTTCCGCGGCGGCCCGCTCGCGGCCGAGACGGAGATCCACCACTGGCTGTATCCGCCGCGGCGACGCTGGGCTGACGGGTCGAACATCTGGCCCGACGACCTGAAGGTCCTGCACGTCACCGACGCCGGCCGCGCGCACTACGCCGCCAACCTGGAGGCGTACCGAGCCGCGTACGACGACGTGGAGGCTCCGGACGTCCCGGAGGCGTGGACGGCCGCCCCGGCCGCCGAGGCCGCGCCCTCCGGGGGCTGAGCGCCGGCGGGGCTGCTACGCGGAACCGGGCGGTGCGACGGAGCCGGTCTCCGGAGCCCGCCCGGCAGCGCCGGCGCGCTCGGCCTTCCACGCCGCGTACATCGTCGGATCGCCCGTCCAGAAGTGGCAGCGCCCGCAGTACCCCTGGGCAACGTCCTCCGGGTGCCACGACTCCGCCTGGCACTCCGGACACACGAACGACGGGCGGGGGTCGGTCACGTCGAGCCTCATCTCTCAGGGGCGGCCGCACAGACGGCCTGGTCCGGGCGCGGCACCGGCACGGCGCCCCGGGCTGCGACAGTCACCTTCTGCCCGTCCCACCGTACGGTTTCCGCCGGCAGTATCAGCAGCCCGGGCTCGCCCTCCTGCCAGGCCGCCCCGATCCGGCGTACCTGGACGGCCGGACCGCGGGCACCGGCCATGAACACGGTGGGGTCCACCTCCCAGCCGTGCTCGTCCAGCCACGCCTCCAGCGCGGCCATGTCCCGCTCGCTGGCCCCCCGCGGCCAGTGGTAGGTGTCCGTCATCCCCGCCCCCTGTGTGTCTCGTCGGAGTCACCGTGCCAGGTGATGGTGCCAGTGCGCACTGACATATCCGCCGGCCGAGACCACAGGGCGCGCGGTCACTGGGAGGGGTGTGAGGTGATCCAGGAGTTCAGCTCGACGCCCTCGGCCCGGATCATGTCGCGCATCTGCAGCAGCCGGGCGTCGCTCATGTCGCCGGCCAGGGTGTCGATCCGGTCCATGATGACGTACGCCTCGCTGTAGAACCCGGCGCCCGCCGGATCGGCGTTCATCGCCTTGCGGACCTTCCGTACGTCGGTGACCAGGTCCCACGTCACGTTCTGGCACCCGGCCTCCTCGGCCGCCGCCTCCGTCTTCTCCTGGCACGGGTTGGCCACCTGGTACCCCCAAGCTTCCTCCCACTGCTGCGCCACCGACTTCGCCGCCTTCTTCGGCGCGGCCGACGCGGACGGCTTGTCCTGCGCCGCCCCCGGACCGTCGTCCCCGCAGCCGGCCGAACCCGCCACCACGACGGCCGCCAGCAGCAGCCCCGCCCCTGTCCTGCCCCACCCCTTGGTCATAGCGAAAGATCATGTCACGGTCACCCGGCACACCGAGGGGCAACGGCCACAAGCACGGCCCCGATCGGGCCCCGGCTGCGCCCGGGCCACGCGAAGGGGGCGGCACCGTGTGGGTGCCGCCCCCTTCTCTCCTTGCGATCGCAGGACGGTGCGCGGGGCTGCGTCTGCGAAACGAAGGCCGCGCCCGGCTACTCGGGCGGATCCTCCGCCGGCGGCGCCGCCGGGTCCTCCCGCAGCTTCTGCAGCTCCGTGATGGCCTTGGACCGCCGGTCGTCGGCCTTCTTGCCCGCGCGCCGCCGCCCGATCTTCCGGTACTTCTCGACCTGCTCGGTCGAAGACCAGTCGTTGGTGATCTCCTTGATCTCCCCGGCGGAGTAGCCGAGGCGGCCCAGGTCGGTAGGCACGCCGGCGCGCAGCCCGTGCGACGTCACGTCCCCGGCCACGTCGAGGTTCACGCGCCGCGCCATGCGCTTGACCGCCTCGTTGACGGCGTGCGGCGTCATGCCCCACCCCTTCTTGCTCACCGGCCGGATGGTGCCCCACTGGTCCACCCAGCGCAGCAGCCGCAGGTGCGGTGCGCCCTCGCCCTTCTCCTGCAGAGCAACGATCCACCGCCGCAGCGCGGCCACCGCCATCGGGTCGTCGATCTCGTACTCGCGGCCGACGTCCTGCTTGTCGTTCTTCGACGTCCACTTCCGTACGACCGCCAGCTCCTCGCTGACGAACTCCACGCTGGCGATGCGGAACTTCGCCAGCTCCGAGCGGCGCCCGCGGCAGTAGTAGCCCAGGTAGCAGATGACCACGTCGCGCAGCCCGCCCAGGTTGTCCGGGCACCCGGCGATCATCTGGGTGAGGCGCTCCATGTCGATGGGCGGGGCCGAGCGTGGGCTGCGGCCGGCCTCCGCCTGCTCGTGCCGGGCGTCGGCGTAGATCTTCAGGGCCTTCGCAGTGGGCGGCCACTTCTCGTGCCCGGCCCGGGCGTTCATGTCGACGATGGCCGCGATCGACAGCCGGATCGTGTCGTGCCCGATCTCCTCCCGGCGGAGGTGGGAGACGTAGGAGACGAGGTTCGCCTCCGTGGTGCGCGGGCCCGGGGTGCGGCCGCGGGCGACGCACCAGTTCGCGAACGCCTTGAAGCGGCTGTCGTACGTATCGCGGGTGTTCGCGCGCCCAGAGTTGGCCAGGTCCTCCTCGGCCTCGTCGGTGAGCACCTCGTTGATGTCGATCGCGGTGTCCGGCAGCAGCTTCGCGGCCTCCGGGAGCGCCGGCGTCAGGTCGGGCTGCTCCTCGACGATCTCCGCGTCGATGACGGCCGGGACCAGGTCGGTGCTGTTCACGCTGTGCTCTCCGTACCGGCGGCGTGGTGCCGCCACTTACCCGTGGCGTACCGCAGTTGCGGGGCCGGGACGCCGTGAGCAGCGGCACACCGGCAGCCGCGGCCGGGGCGCGTACCCTGCGCGCTCACGGGCGGGTCCGCTTCACGTGGTCGCGGAACTGCCCGTCGAGCCGGTCGGCCTGCTCGGTCAGCCGGTCGGAGAGCACCAGCAGGGTGCGCGCGTCCAGGTCGCCGCGGCGGCGGGCCTCCTTCTGCCACTGCTCGGCCACGCCGCGCAGCATCGCGGTGACGCCGTCGCCGGACACGTACAGGCGGCCCGCGTCGTCGGTGCCGGCGTCCAGGAGGGCGAAGTAGTCGGTGCTGTCGGTGCTGTTGGCGTTGTCGGCCGCGCGACGGCTCATCTCGTGGTCCTCTTCGCCGGGGTGGGCTGGGCGGTGATTCCGGTCAACTGCCGTTGCTGCCAGGCGAGTTGGTAGTCAGGGTGCTCGTTCCACTGCTCGGCCAGCTCGTACAGCGGAGCGGCGAGCGCGCGGATGCGGTTGTCCTTCGGGTCCATCGCCGCGACCATCTCGGCCCACAGGGCGCGGGCCTGCACGAGCCGGTCGGCTGCCACCACGGCCTGGTCGACCGCCACGGGCAGTTGCCGGTTCGTGTAGCGCCGGGTCCGGGCAACGTCGGCGGCCTCCGCCATGCGGGCCTGGACGAACGCGCCGACGGCGAGCAGCTCCTCGCGGGGCGGGTTGGCCGGGCGGCTCATCCGCTCGTCCCCGGGCGCAGCACAGCGGCATCCCGAGCCTGCGGCAACTCCACGCCCGCGCGGGCGAGTTCGGCGGCCACCCGGACGCGCTGCTCCTCGGGCCAGGTGGCCACGGCGTCCGCGATCAGGTCGGAGATCGGCCGGAACGGGCTGCGGGAGCCGGCCGGGGTGACGTGGGGGTAGTTGACCTCGAGGAGTTCCACCACCGTGAGCACCCGGTAGGCCAACGAGTGCAGCTCCCAGTCGACGTCGCGGACGGCCGCCGCGGTGGCGTCGTCCTCGCGCAGCAGCAGGGCCTCGCGCAGCGGCTCGGCGTCGCGCACCAGCCGGGCCACGGTGTCGTCGGCCGGCGGCTGCTCCGGCACGACGTCCGCGGCGACGATGGCGAGCAGGCGGTTCGCCAGGTTGTGCAGGCCGTGGTCGTGCTCGGGGCCGCCGGCGGCGTCGCGCTGCTCGCGACGGCGCAACGCCTCGCGCAGAGCGGTGGCCTGGACCGCGAGGCGCGCGGCGAGGCCGGCGGCGGAGCGGGAGGGGGCGGGACGGGGCTGGGTGTCGGGCCGCACCAAAGATTTCAGTCGGCAGGGCTCTGACCTGGGCACTGAAATCTTTCGTGCGGTGGTCTGGGGCACAGTCAGCGCACCGAAGACCTCAGTGGCCGACGCGTCCGAGCTGGCCGAAGTCGCCAGCCGAGGAGCCCTGTTGGCCGTCGCCGCCGACTGCTCGCCGCTGACCTGCGCAGACTGTCTTGGTGAGGGTTGCCTCACTGAAATCTCCCGTGCGCTACTGAAGCGTCTACTGAAATCTTTCGTGCGCTACTGAAATCTTTGGTGCGGCCCGACACACATGGTCGTCCGAACGCGCGAATCACCTACCATAACTGCCCTTATGGTAGGTGAGACGGATAGCCTTGGATCATGACCCAGTGTCGGGCCGCACCAAAGAATTCAGTA
>NZ_JASITA010000047.1 GCF_030063415.1 Streptomyces sp. H27-C3
GGGATCGGACCGGGTGGGGTGGGGTGGGGTGGGAAAGTCAGGCTGCGCTGGTCTTCTCGGGCTCGGCCACGTGCTCGCTGTCGGCGAGGGCCGCGAGGAAGCGCTCGGCGTCGAGGGCGGCCGAGCAACCGGTGCCCGCAGCGGTGATGGCCTGCCGGTAGGTGTGGTCGACGACATCGCCAGCGGCGAAGACGCCGGTGAGGTTCGTGCGCGTCGACGGTGCGTCGACGTTCACGTAACCCTCGCCGTCCAGCTCCAGCTGGCCCTTGAACAGCTCGGTACGCGGGTCGTGGCCCACGGCGATGAACAGTCCGGTCACGGGGAGCGGGTAGAGCTCGCCGGTCTTGGTGTTCCGCAGGGTCAGGCTCGCGAGCTTCTGGTCGCCCTGAAGCTCGGCGACCTCGCTGTCCCAGGCGAACTTGATCTTCGGATCCGCGAAGGCACGGTCCTGCATGGCCTTGGAAGCACGCAGGGTGTCCCGGCGGTGGACGATGGTGACGGACTTGGCGAAGCGGGAGAGGAACGTTGCCTCCTCCATCGCGGTGTCGCCGCCGCCGACCACGGCGATGTCGTGGTCCTTGAAGAAGAACCCGTCACAGGTGGCACACCAGGAGACGCCACGTCCGGAGAGGGCGTCCTCCTTCGGGAGGCCGAGCTTGCGGTGCTGCGAGCCCGTCGTGACGATGATCGACTTGGCGCGGTGGACAACGCCGGCCGTGTCCGTGGCGGTCTTGACGTCACCCGAGAGATTCACGGAGACGATGTCGTCCGGGATGAGCTCGGCGCCGAAGCGCTCGGCCTGGGCGCGCATGTTGTCCATCAGGTCGGGGCCCATGATGCCGTCGCGGAAACCGGGGAAGTTCTCCACGTCGGTGGTGTTCATCAGAGCACCGCCTGCGGTCACAGCGCCTTCGAAGACCAGCGGCTTCAACGCGGCACGCGCGGTATACAGCGCGGCGGTGTAGCCGGCGGGCCCGGAGCCGATGATGATCACGTTACGGACGTCGCTCACGGGTTACTTCCTCGTCTCTGCGGACTGCCTACTGCCTACGTGGAGGTCCGTTCCCGGACTCTCATTCCACCCAACGGATCCTACGGGGCATGCATTCCCTCAGTGTCCGTGCCCGTCCGGGCGGGGTGTCAGTAGCGGGGGTAGGAGTCTGTCAGCAGAACCTTGCCCTTGGCAGCGGGTGTCTTCCCGACGCAGGAGGCATCCACGACGTACGCCTGCACCTTGGTGCCGTCGGCGGCGTGCGGCAGCACGACGAGGAAGGATTTTGTGCCCTTGTACGTGCCCTCCTTAGCGGCGAGGGGCGGGTTGGTGCGGCCAGTGGCGTCCTGGACGCACCGCGGTACAGTCACATCGGTTCCCAACATCGGAGTGTTGGGACTGGACTCGGTGTTCATGGACGGCTGGTCGTTCTCGGCCGTCTTGCCGTGGGTCCTGGGCTGCTTGGCCACCAGGGTCCGCACCTGGTCCTTGAGCGTGGACGTGGAGAACTCCGAGCCCGACCTCTTGCCTGCGCCGACCCCGCTGTCCGCGGCGGAGGATTCCTTGTCGCTGGGCGACTGGAACGACTGCAGGAAGAGCACTCCGACGCCGAGAGCGGCGGTCCCGAAGACGGCGCCGATGACGGTGTTGCGGCGGCGTCGGTTTGCCTGCCGCGTTCGGCCCGGCCCAGTGGTCGCACGAGGATGCCCGGCAGGACGCCCCAGGGGGGGCGACATGTTCGAGGCAGACGCGTCGGCGGGGGAGGGCGCTGCTTCGTGTGGTTCAACGCCTGTTTCACGTGAAACAAACGCGGTCCGCTCCGGCGCCGTGGCTTCGGCGGCCACGGAGGCAGGGGCCGTGGAGTCGAGGAGTGCCTCAGCGGCGAGTGCGGCGTCGATGCGGCTACCGACGTCGGCAGGCATCCGCTGCGGGCCGGGCAGTGTGCCCAGCAGCCCGCGGATCTCCTCCAGGGAGTCGCGTACGTCGGCACATAGCCCGCACTCGTGCAGGTGTCGACTCACGTCCGTCGTGCGGGCCGGGGAGAGGAGGCCCTCGGCGAGGTCGGAGATCTCTGAGACATCCGGGTGCTGAGTCGTGTCGGCCGTCGATGTCATGCGCGCCCACCTCCGCCCTTCACGGCAGCAGAATCACTTGGTCCTGCGTCTCTCGGTCCCGTCGCCGGTGGGACGGATGTCCCCGGCGTCCGGTTCCTTCCCACGCCGAGGTCGCTGTTACCCCCGTTGTCCGCACGCAGATGGGTGAGGAGTGGAAGCAGTCGGGCCCGGCCGCGTGCACAGCGGCTTTTCACTGTGCCGGTGGGTATGTCGAGGACCCGGGCGGCTTCCGCCACGGGGTAGCCCTGCATGTCCACCAGGACGAGAGCTGCGCGCTGTTCTGCGGGCAGGGTGCTCAGGGCCGCGATCAGTTCTCTGTGCAGGTCCTGGCGCTCGGCGGGCGCCTCGGCCGACTCATGGGGCTCAAGGAGCTGGTCCAGGCGCTCGGCGTCGTCAACAGGTGATGTCTTGCGGGACGCCGCTTTGCGGGCCCGGTCGAGACAGGCATTGACGGTGATGCGGTGCAGCCAGGTGGTGACGGCCGACTGGCCGCGGAAGGTGTGGGCGGCCCGGTAGGCGGACACCAGGGCGTCCTGGACGGCGTCAGCGGCCTCCTCGCGGTCGCCCAAGGTGCGCAGGGCCACCGCCCAGAGCCGGTCACGGTGGCGCCGTACGAGCTCACCAAAGGCGTCCGGGTCGCCCTTGACATGGTGGGCCAGGAGATCCTGGTCGTTCATGTCTCTGAGCGTGGCGTTGTCCAACAGCGAGCCCCCTCCCCTCGGTGTACCGGTCAGCCGGTGACCCTGATCTCCGAGATTCCACCACGGAAGGTGCCGGGCGAGCCATCGGTCGGCAGTGCTGTGACGTGGATCAGGATGTATCGGGTCCGTACCGGCTTGTCGAGCGTGGTCTCCAGCTTGCTCTCGGCCGGCTCCAGCTCGGTGAGCCGCTGCGAGAAATCGGCAAGGCCACTCGGGCCCGATGCGTCCTCGTCGGCCGCGAGCACCTCGACGGTCTGGCCGCTTCGGTACATGTCGATGTCGAGACCGGCCACGTCCCGCACGCTGCCGAGGTCAACGATGATCCCGCTGCCGTCCTTGCGGGTCGGGAGGTTGCCGAAGTTGGCATAGCCCCTGTACTGCGGGGTGATCCAGGCAGTGGCGGACTTGCCGTCGATGGCACTCGGCACGTCTGCGTCTATGCCGGAGCCGTTCGGCGCGAACACCGCGGCGTCGGAGATCTTGAGCGGCTCGGGATCCGGCTTCTGGGGACCGTCGCCGCTGTCCGTCTCAGTGGTCCCGGGGTCCCCGGATTTGTTGCCGCGGTCCAGGAACCTGTCGGCGAGCTGCCAGCTGCCGAGCCCGAGCGCGGCGATGAGCAGGGCGGCCACGCCCCACTTGAGCACCTTGCCGGTGCGGCTCTGCAACGGACGTGGCGGCGCGGGCTTGGCGGGCTGGGCAGCGGGCGTCCCGGGGTGCGCTCCGGGCCTGCCGTAGGTGCCCTGCTGGTACGTGGTGCGCTGGTACTCGGGCGGCGCTGAGAAGGTCGGCTCCGGCGGGCGGATGCGGGGCATCGCCGCGACTGCCTTGGCCAGTTCGTCGGGGGTGGTGCAGGGCGGCTCCTGACGCGAAGCCGTCGCGCCGTCGTTGGCCAGGGCCCGCATGGCGAGCTCCGAAAGGCCCCGATGGATACCTGCCCGCACCTGGTCGGGGGCGATCAGCCCGACGCCCTTGGGCAGACCGGAGAGGCCGTACGCGTCGCTCTCGTACGGCCAGCGCTGCGTCAGGGCGGCGTACAGGAGCGCGCCGATCGCCTCGGTGTCGGTGCGCTGCGGGCGCTCGGACGTGATGCCGCGCAGAGCGGCGTTCACGGCGAGCCCACGGATCCGGTACTGACCCGAGGACGTCCGCAGGACGGCGCCCGGGGTGAGCCTCAGGTGGGCGAGGCCCTCGCGGTGGGCGGCCGCCATGGCCTGGGAGATCTGGCTGACGAGCTGATAGGACTCGTGCGCCTCCAGCGGACCGGCGGCGAGCAGCGCGGTCAGTTCGGTGGCGTCGGGCAGCCACTCGTGGACGACGTAGACGAGGTCGTTCTCCTCCACCGCGTCCAGGACCTGCACGAAGCGAGGATCGCCGAGCAGCGCCGATGAACGGGCCGCGGCAAGCACCGACCTCGCCCGCGGATGGTCCGCCGGCAGCAGGTGGACGCCGACGGCGCGGCGGAGTTTCTCGTCCACCGCACGCCAGCTGCTGAAACCGTCCAGACGGGTGACGCACTCTTCGAGCCGATAGCGTCTGGCGAGCTTGTGGCCGCTGTGCAACTCGGGTGTGGCGACCGTGGGCTCGGCACTCTTTCGCTCGTCGTCCGCCTCGCGCATGTTCTCGTCCGCTGTCTCCTGGGCTTGCGCCACCCCGTCGGCCGTGGCCTTGTCCGCCTTGGCGGTCAGCGGCCCATCACCGCTGTTGTCGGCCACGTCGACGGCAGCCGTGCTACGTTCCGCCACCGTCGTTCCTGCCTCCCCATCCGTTGCGCGCTGTTGAACAGCCATGCCAATTGTGCCCACAGTCCGGCGCTATCCACGACACGCGGCGGCGGACGATAGTTGTGCGGCCGTGGCCGCATTATCGCCCGAGGCGGCCGCGCACCATGCCGACCATGGCGTTGAGCTCCTCGATCCGCATCCGCTTCGCGGCGACGAAGAAGACACCGAGGAGCAGGATCCCACCGACGAGCAGAGCGACCAGTGACCCGAGTGCGTCGCTGCCCATGACGCGCATGATGCCGAAGGCGGCGGCGCCACCGATGACCGCGGCCGGTACGGACGCCCCGGCGAGCCGGGCGTACGTACGCAGGATGTGAGTGCCGTCGAGGTCGCCGCCCAGCCGGTTGCGCAGGCGCCGCCAGGCCACGCCGACGCCGATGGCGTAGGCCAGCCCGTATGAGGCCGCCATGCCGACCACGGCCCACTGGGCCGGCAGCAGGAGGTAGCACAGAGCGGAGGCGGCGGCGTTGACGGCGGCGACGATGACCGTGTTGTAGAAGGGCGTCCGGGTGTCCTCGTACGCGTAGAAACCGCGCAGGACGACGTACTGCACGGAGTACGGGATGAGGCCGAGGGCGAAGGCCATCAGGATGAAGCCCATCGCCTGGGCGCCCTCGTGGCCGGTGGAGGCGAACAGAAGGGTGCACAGGGGGACGCCGAGCGCGAGGAACGTGAACGCGACCGGGACGATGGCGACGGCCGAATTGCGCAGGCCCTGCGAGATGTCGTCACGGACGGCGCCCGGATCGTTGTCGGACGCGGCGCGGGAGATGCGGGGCAGCAGGGCGGCCATGACGGAGACCGTGATGATCGCCTGCGGCATGCCCCAGATCAGCTGGGCGTTGGAGTAGGCGAGGATGCCCGCGCCGTCCTTGCCCGATGCCTTGCCCGCCGCGGTGGCGAGCTGGGTGACGACGAGGACGCCGGCCTGGTTGGCGAGAACGAACAGGACTGTCCACTTGGCGAGCTTGACGGTCTTGCCGAGACCGTGGCCCTTCCAGTCGAAGCGCGGACGGAAGCGGAAACCCGTCTCGCGCAGGTACGGGATCATCGCCAGAGCCTGGACGGTGAGGCCGAGCAGGGTGCCGATGCCCAGCAGCTTCACGCCCTCGACCGGGATGGTCTCGACGCCCATCCGGGACTCGGCGGAAGTGCCGTAGACCCAGATGAACAGGCCGAATGTGGCGATCATGACGATGTTGTTGAGGACCGGAGTCCACATCATCGCGCCGAACTTGCCACGGGCGTTGAGGATCTGCCCCATGACCACATGCACACCCATGAAGAAGATGGTGGGCAGGCAGTAGCGGGCGAAGGTGACCGCGACGGTGTTGGCCGCCTCGTTGTCAGCGATCGGCACGGACATCAGGCGGATCAGCAGCGGGGCCGCGAAGACCGCGATCGTCACGATGATGCCGAGAGCGACCATGACGAGCGTCAGCAGGCGGTTCGCGAAGGCCTCACCGCCGTCGTCGTCGTTCTTCATCGCGCGCACCAGCTGCGGTACGAAGACCGAGTTGAGGCCACCGCCGACCGTCAGGATGTAGATCATCACCGGCAGGGTGTACGCCACGGTGAAGGTGTCACCGAGCAGGGCCGCACCCAGCGCCGCGGTGATCACCAGGCTGCGTACGAAGCCCGTGAGGCGGGACACGAGCGTGCCCGCGGCCATCAGGGCGCTCGACTTGAGCACGCTCGCCGCGCGGCCGGCGGGCTTCTTGGGCAGCGGCGCCGGAGTCGGCTCGGGGGCGGCGGGCTCCGTGGGCTGCCCCGGAGCCTGCTGGTCGCGGTAGAGATGCGCGAACGCGTCCTGCTCGGGAACCCGGTCGCTCGCCTGCGTGACCAGGTCGTCCACGCCCACGAACTGAGTGGTGGCGGCGTCGTCCCCGTACGGGAGATGGCGGGACGGCCCGTCCGGCTCCGGCGCCGGGGTCTGCGCCCACACCCGCGGGTCCGGCGCGTACTGCGGCGAGGAAGGCTGCTGATAGAGCGGCTGCGGCTCCTGGTAGGTGCCAGGAGGCGGCGGGGGGTGCGAGGCGCGGTCGTAGAGCGCCTCCGTCACCGGGTCCTGGGCCGAGAGGTCCTGATGCCGGTAAGGATCGTTGGTGTAGGCATCCTGGACATACGGGTCCGGGGCGGGCTCGGGCTCCTGCTGCGGCGACACATGGCCTGCTTCAGAGGGCTCCGGCGGCACCCCCCAGGAAGGCGCAGTGCCGCCCGTGCCCTGTCCACGGTCACCGTCGTACGGCGCGTTCACTGGTGCTCCCCTCGAGCTTCCTTTTCCGGCGAGCTGGGTCCTGCTGTGTGTTCGACCGGGAATCGGGCGGCTGTCCCCCGGAATGACGCAGCATTCCGACCCCGGCTCATCGTCCCTGGCCTACCGGCCACGGCGTCGCTCAACGGTCCACTTTCTCACCCGTGTCCGGCGGGTCGCTGCTTTCCGGTCCGGTGTCCGGTGTCAGGTCACTCGGCTGCCCGGGCTCTTCGGCCCCGGCGGCGGCCTGGCGGGCCGCCGCGCGCTTGCGCTGGGTGTACATCCTGACCCCGGCGAGAACAAGAAGCAGCACGCCACCGGCGATCACGAGCATCACCGTCGGGGTGAACTCGTCGACGTTCACCCTGAACTCCATGCGGCGGCCGTACGGCGTGCCGTCCTCCGTGTAGAGCTGCGCGATCACCGGGACCGGACCGTTGGCGTTCGCGGTGGCCGTGAACTTCACGGACTGACTGTGGCCGCCCGCGATTCTCACCGGTCGCTCGGCGACGGTCTTGTCACCGTCCAGCTTCAGGCGGGTCGGCTTGGTGGTCGTCAGACGCAGGACCAGGTTCTCGGTGCCCTGCAACAGCTTGTTCTGGACGGTCACCGGGACGGTGGCGCTGCGGCCCGAGAGCGTCGCGTCGGACTTCTGGATGAGCCGCACTTCGTCGGTGAGGCTCACCAGATAGCTCTGCACCCCGTCCCGGTACTCCTGAGCCTGCTGTTCTTTGCCGCGCCAGGAGGTCGACATCGCCCGGTTGATCGCGTTGCCGAAGGGGGTGACGACCCGGTCCGGTGCGGTGAGGATCACCTGGAAGTTGTCGAGCTTGCCCTGCGTGTCCTTGATGTCCTGGAACGCCTTGACCGGCAGCTCCTGCTTGCGCAGCGACTGAGGGTACGAGGGCGGCCCGGGGATCCGGGTCGTGGCGTTGGTGTCGGGCTTGGCCTTCGCCGCCTTCAGCAGGTCCAGGGGCTGTGCCCAGCGCTGTTCGTCGAGAGCGCGCAGGGCGCCCGCCATCGACTGGGCCTGGCCGGCGGACGGCGTCCGCTGCGGCGCGACGACGATGCTGCGCTGCTTGTCCTCGTCCTGGAGGGTCACCGCGAGGGTCTGGGCGAGGAACTTCTGCACGGCGAGGGTGGAGTCCCCCGCCTTCGACATGTCGCCCTGGAACGCGGTGGAGAGCCGGGCATCGGCGACCACCGCCGTCGTTCCGCCGCCGATCGGCCGCGCAGCGGTGGGCGTGTACGGCAGCCCGCCCGTTTCCCGGAGGCTGTCACTGCGGGCGATCACGTTGTGCGCACCTGCCGAAGTGGCGACGTCGACGATCGACGGGTCCAGGGCGCCGTCCACAGGCCAGGAGAAGTCCGTGGAGGGCTCTGTGTGCAGGATCGACTTCACGGTCATGGCGGCGACCCCGGTCGCGGGCTGTAGATGGCTGAGGGAGCCCGGGACGTCCCTGCCGCGGTGCGCCAGGGACGCCAGATCTGGGTCGCCGAACGGCAGTGCGACGACCTTGCGGCCCTGCACCGCCTTCTGGAGATCGCTCAACCACCGGTTGGCGACGGCCTGGTTCTTCCCCGCGACGGTCGTCTCGCCGTCCTCGGACTTCACCTCGTAGCTCTCGGTCATCGCGTTGACCGTGGCGAGCAGGTCAGGGTCGATGACCCAGGTCACCGGCAGCTCATTGCCGAGCGAGACGAGCTGCTGCAGACGTCCGCCCGGTGCGAGCTCGGCGCCGAGGTCGTCGTTCTCGAAGACCGGGGTCTGCTGCTCGTCCGAACCCGTCTCGGCGGTGAGATGGGTTGAGGAGATCAGCGGCCACAAATAGGTGAGCTGGGTCTTCTTCGCCGTCGCCGTCGGCTGCCAGGGCAAGAAGGTTCGCTCGATGCCCAGTACCTGCTCGAAGGGCACGCTCGCGGTCTTCCCCGACAGGGACACGCCCAGCTGGTAGACACCCGCGTCGTCGAGGCCGAGCTTGCCGACCGGGACCGAGACGCTGAAATCCTCGCTGATTCCGGCGGGAAGCCTCGCGAACTTCTTCGTGAACTTTCCGCCGATCTCCGCGGGGTCGATCCCGTCGGCGTACCCGGTGCGCGTGGCGGCCGAGTCGATCGTGGTCCTGCCGGTCAGCTGCGAACTCATTCGCAGCCCCACATGGGCGCCGGTGACGGTTTCTCTGCCCCTGTTGGTGATCGTGCCGGAGACGGTGACCGTGTCACCCTTCGCCGGTGCGCTGGGAGTCAGTGTGTCGAGAGACACATCCACCGTGCGAGAACCGCCGACGGTCTCGGCGGCATGCGCGGCTGTTGTGGCCGGTAGAGACAGCAGACCGGCCACCAAGGGGGCGCCGATGAGTAGCGCTGCTGTGCGCCGCAACCACCGGTGGGCAGGTGAGGGAGTCATCCCCTGAAAGTCTGCCGCCTCGGCCACGCGCCCGCCCGTCCCTCGTCATTGTGTGCTGCCGTTGGTGGTTGTAGGTTCCTGCGTCCACGCATGGTAACGAGGTGTGCTGTGGCGAAGTGCTGCGGACTGCTCCACATGATCGGAAGAGAGTTTCGGGCGGAAAGAAACGGGGCGCTTCGGGCGGTCGGGGCACGTACCCTTTTCTGTTGTGCCGAATGCCAACGAAGACAGCCCCCGTGCCCTGAGTCAGGTGCAGCAGCTCGCCGTCAGTGAACTGCTGCGGGTCTCCCCTGTAGCCGACGACCTTGCCCGCCGCTTTCAAGAGGCGGGCTTCAGTCTTGCCCTGGTCGGTGGCTCGGTCAGGGACGCGCTCCTTGGTCGGCTCGGCAACGACCTGGACTTTACGACCGATGCCCGCCCCGAGGATGTACTGAAGATCGTCCGGCCGTGGGCGGACTCGGTGTGGGAGGTCGGGATCGCCTTCGGCACGGTGGGCTGCCAGAAGGTGGGCTACCAGATCGAAGTCACGACATACCGGTCGGAGGCGTACGACAGGACCTCCCGCAAGCCCGAGGTGTCCTATGGCGACTCCATCGAGGAAGATCTCGTCCGCCGCGATTTCACGGTGAACGCCTTGGCCGTCGCGCTTCCGGGGAAGAAGTTCATCGACCCGCACGGCGGCCTCGACGACCTCGCGGCACGCCTCCTGCGCACCCCCGGCACCCCCGAGGAGTCGTTCTCCGACGACCCGCTGCGCATGCTGCGCGCGGCTCGCTTCGCAGCGCAGCTGGACTTCGAAGTCGCTCCCGAGGTGATCGCCGCGATGACCTCGATGGCTGAGCGCATCGATATCGTCTCGGCCGAGCGGGTGCGCGAAGAATTCAACAAGCTGGTTCTCTCCGCCAACCCCCGCAAGGGCCTGAGGCTGCTGGTCGACACCGGCCTTGCCGAGCGCGTGCTGCCGGAGCTGCCCGCGCTGCGCCTGGAGAGTGATGAGCACCACCGGCACAAGGATGTCTATGAGCACTCGCTGACCGTGCTGGAACAGGCCATCGACCTGGAAGAGGACGGGCCTGATCTGGTGCTGCGGCTCGCGGCACTGCTGCATGACATCGGGAAGCCGAGGACGCGGCGCTTCGAGAAGGACGGCGGAGTCTCCTTCCACCACCACGAGGTGGTGGGCGCGAAGATGACCAAGAAGCGCATGACCGAACTCAAGTACTCCAATGACCTCGTCAGGGACGTCTCGACGCTGGTGGAGTTGCACCTGCGCTTCCACGGCTACGGGACCGGGGAGTGGACCGACTCGGCGGTGCGCCGGTATGTGCGTGACGCGGGCCCGCTGCTGGGGCGGCTGCACAAGCTGACCCGCTCGGACTGCACCACGCGCAACAAGCGCAAGGCGAGTGCCCTCTCGCGGGCCTATGACGGGCTGGAGGACCGCATTGCGCAGCTCCAGGAGCAGGAGGAGCTGGACTCGATTCGCCCGGATCTGGACGGTAACCAGATCATGGAGGTGTTGGGTATCGGTCCCGGCCCCGAGATCGGCAAGGCGTACAAGGTCCTGCTGGAGCTGCGGCTTGAGAACGGCCCGATGGAGCGTGAGGCGGCGATCGCGGCGCTCAAGGAATGGTGGGCGACACAGAGCTGAGGCCATGTTTCACGTGAAACCTGACGACGGGCGGGTGAGTGCGACCTCCATGGCCCGTCGTCTGAGGGGCTGTGTTTCACGTGAAACACAGCCCCTCAGACGCGTCACTTGTCAGTCGGATCGCGGTTCCAGTGGCCCATTGCGACGCCGACGATCGCGTAGAGGGCAGCGACCAAGAGCACCAGGGCGATCGAGCGGCCGTCAGCGGGCAGCATCAGGGCGGCTACCGTGGCGGCGCCCACGAACGCCACGTTGAACAGCACGTCGTAGAGGGAGAAGATCCGGCCGCGGTAGGCGTCATCGACCGAGGACTGCACCAGCGTGTCCGTGGCGATCTTCGCGCCTTGTGTGGTGAACCCGAGCACGAAAGCCGCGATCAGCACCGGCATGGGGGCGAAGGACAGACCGAGAGCCGGCTCGAGCACGGCTGCCGCGCCCGCACAGGCCGCCATCCAGCCGTATGGTCCGAGCTGCCCCACCGCCCACGGCGTCAGCACGGCCGCGGCGAAGAATCCCGCTCCCGACACCCCGAGGGCCAGCCCGAGCAGGACCAGGCCGTCCGATCCGCCGGTCGTGCGGTCCGACCAGGCGTACCGGCACAGCATCAGCACCATCACGGTCAGCGCCCCGTAGCAGAAGCGCATCACCGTCATGGCGGCCAACGAACGGGCCGCGGCCCGGCGCTCCGCCAGATGGCGCACCCCGTCGGCCAGGCCACGCACCGTGGACGACAGTGCGGCGCCGAGCCGGGGCTGCACCAACTCGGGATCCGGGCCGAGCAGCTCAGGGCTCATACGCAGCGACGCCAAGGCCGCGCACAGATACAGCGCCGCCCCCAGCAGTACCACCGCCGCGTCGGAGTCCGGGCCCACCAGGCGCAGCGCGAGGGCGAGCCCGCCGCCCGCGGTGGCTGCGAGCGTGCCCGCGGTCGGCGAGAGGGAGTTGGCCATGACGAGCCGGTCGGAGTCGACGACGCGCGGCAGGGCTGCCGAGAGCCCGGACAGCACAAAGCGGTTCACGGCCGTGACGGACAGGGCCGAGGCATAGAAGAGCCAGTCGGGCACGGACGCGACGATCAGCAGCGCCGTGCCGCAGGCGAGGGCGGCCCGCAGGAGGTTGCCGTACAGGAAGACCTGCCGGCGCCGCCAGCGGTCGAGCAGGACGCCTGCGAAGGGGCCGACCAGCGAGTAGGGCAGCAGTAGGACGGCCATCGCCGAGGCGATCGCCGCGGGCGAGGTCTGCTTCTCCGGGGAGAAGACGACGTACGCGGCGAGCGCGACCTGGTAGACGCCGTCCGCCGACTGGGAGAGAAGGCGCACCGTCAGCAGGCGGCGGAAGTTGGTCAGGCGCAGAAGGACGCGCAGGTCACCTACGGCGGGCATGCGAGCAAGGGTCACACACAAGGCTGGGGCGCACGAGGAGGGTCCCCGGGCATTCGCCCGGGGACCCTCCTCGTGTGACAGCGGCGGAGCTCTTAGCGCTCGACCTCGCCCGCGATGAACTTCTCGACGTTGCGGTGGGCCTCGTCGTCGAAGTACTGAACCGGCGGGGACTTCATGAAGTACGAGGACGCGGAGAGGATCGGGCCGCCGATGCCACGGTCCTTGGCGATCTTCGCGGCGCGCACGGCGTCGATGATGACACCCGCGGAGTTCGGGGAGTCCCAGACCTCGAGCTTGTACTCAAGGTTCAGCGGGACATCGCCGAAGGCGCGGCCCTCAAGGCGGACGTACGCCCACTTGCGGTCGTCCAGCCAGGCCACGTAGTCCGAGGGGCCGATGTGGACGTTGTCCGCACCCAGGTCGCGGTCGGGGATCTGCGAGGTGACGGCCTGCGTCTTCGAGATCTTCTTGGACTCCAGGCGCTCACGCTCGAGCATGTTCTTGAAGTCCATGTTGCCGCCGACGTTCAGCTGCATCGTGCGGTCCAGGACAACGCCCCGGTCCTCGAAGAGCTTCGCCATCACGCGGTGCGTGATGGTCGCGCCGACCTGCGACTTGATGTCGTCACCGATGATCGGGACGCCCGCCTCGGTGAACTTGTCCGCCCACTCCTTGGTGCCGGCGATGAAGACCGGAAGGGCGTTGACGAAGGCGACCTTGGCGTCGATGGCGCACTGCGCGTAGAACTTCGCAGCGGCCTCGGAACCGACGGGCAGGTAGCAGACGAGGACGTCGACCTGCTTGTCCTTGAGGACCTGGACGATGTCGACGGGCGCGTCGGCAGCTTCCTCGATGGTCTCGCGGTAGTACTTGCCCAGGCCGTCGAGGGTGTGACCGCGCTGAACGGTGACGCCCTTGTTCGGCACGTCGCAGATCTTGATGGTGTTGTTCTCGCTGGCGCCGATGGCGTCCGCGAGGTCGAGGCCGACCTTCTTCGCGTCGACATCAAAAGCAGCGACGAACTCGACGTCACTGACGTGGTACTCGCCGAAATTGACGTGCATGAGACCCGGGACCTTGCCCGCCGGGTCGGCATCCTTGTAGTACTCGACGCCCTGCACCAGCGAGGCGGCGCAGTTGCCCACGCCGACGATGGCTACGCGAACCGAACCCATTGGCGGTTGCTCCCTGTGTGTATGACGAGTCCCTGCGGAAGTGCCGGGACTCACTTGGTGGTGTCGTCGGACGGATCCGGCCGGGAGGTGTCCCGGTGCCGGGGCAGGCCGCCCGTCTCTTCCGATGTGGTGTCCTGCTGAGTCGAGCCGTCGGGGGTGGATCGCTGATCGCGCCCCGCCCGCTCGCTCTCGATGAGCTCGTTCAGCCAGCGCACTTCGCGCTCCACGGACTCCATGCCGTGTCGCTGCAGCTCAAGCGTGTAGTCGTCCAGGCGCTCGCGGGTGCGGGCCAGGGAGGCGCTCATCTTCTCGAGGCGCTCCTCCAGCCGGCTCCTGCGGCCCTCGAGCACCCGCATCCGCACCTCGCGCTCCGTCTGCCCGAAGAAGGCGAAACGAGCCGCGAAGTGCTCGTCCTCCCAGGAGTCGGGGCCGGTGTGCGAGAGCAGCTCCTCGAAGCGCTCCTTACCGTCCGCCGTCAGTCGGTAGACGATCTTCGCGCGGCGTCCCGCGAGTGACGCGGCGAGCGCGTCCTCCGGGGCACTGCCCGGCTCCTCGATCAACCAGCCGCTGGCGACGAGCGTCTTGAGGCAGGGGTAGAGGGTGCCGTAGCTGAAGGCCCGGAAGACCCCCAGCGAGGTGTTGAGGCGTTTACGCAGCTCGTAGCCGTGCATCGGGGACTCCCGCAGCAGGCCGAGCACGGCGAATTCGAGGATGCCTGAGCGTCTGCTCATCCTTCGCCTCCCCGGTCTCCGACGGCCCTTATGCCGAGCTGATGTATCGACTCGATACATCCAGACGATAGAACGGGAGTCCGTCCGCGGCAAGGGGAGCCATGGTGAACGGCGTCACATCACCAATTTGTAGGACCCAACTTGCCTGTTTTGGGGTGAACATCGGCACTGGGAGGGTTTTGACGGTGCGTAGTCTGTGCGGCATGCAAACCACCGGGAACCGCGTGACGCGAGGGGGCGTCATCATCCTGGATGCCGTAGCCGTACGGATGAGCCGGGGGACGGGCTGGTCCGTACTTCGGGGGGACCGGAACTCAACTGCCGCTTCCAGGCGCTCTCGCCTGCCCGAGGAGTAGTCGTTCGATGAGCGAGCACCGTCGCAAACCGCCGCAGCCGCAAGGTGGTGGCGGTCGTGCCGCGGCCAGGCGAGCCGCCCAGCAGCCCTCAGGGCGCCGTGCGGCTTCCCCGCGGGACACCACAAGTACCGGGTCACCCTCCGGTTCGTACGAAGAGGAGCCGTCGTACAGCGGCAGGGCCGACGCCCGCCGGGCCGCGCAGCGCGGTTCGGCCGGTGGCGCGCGCCGTCGTGGCCCCGAGCCGGGAGGTCCGACAGGTTCGGGCTCCGGCGGTCACGGCGCTGGTGGCCGGCGCGGTGGCGGTGCGGGCGGGGTCGAGGGCTCCGGTCAAGGCCGCGGCGGCGCGCGCCCCAAGAAGAGGCTGATCGACTACCCGCGCTCCGAGAAGTACGGGTGGCGGCGCTTCGTGCCGTCCTGGAAGCAGGTCACAGGTGTCTGCCTCGGTTTCTTCGGGATCCTGATCATCGGGGCCGGAGCCGCTTTCGCCTGGGTGGACACACCCCTGGCACAGAAGACGGCGCAAGCGCAGAACAACGTCTTCTACTGGGACGACGGAAAGCAGCTCGCCGCGACCGGTGGTCAGCGCAACCGTCAGATCGTCGACATCGGCAGGATCCCGAAGTCCACTCAGGACGCTGTGATCGCGGCCGAGAATGCCTCCTTCGACACCGACAAGGGTGTCGACCCGGTGGGTATCGCCCGAGCTGTCGTCAACATGGCCAAGGGCGGAGACACTCAGGGTGGCTCGACCATCACCCAGCAGTATGTGAAGAACACGTACCTGGACCAGGAACAGACGCTGAAGCGCAAGTTCACCGAGCTCTTCATCTCGATAAAGGTCGGTGCCAACCAGGACAAGAAGGTGATCCTGGCCGGCTATCTGAACACCGCGTACTTCGGTCGTGACGCCTATGGCATCCAGGCCGCCGCACAGGCGTACTTCGGCAAGGACAGCAATAAGCTGGAGGCGGACGAGGGTGCCTTCCTCGCTTCGCTGCTCAAGGGCCCGAACCTCTACAACCCGGACGGTGGCATCGGTGACAACGCCACCTCCGTGCTGAACACCAGGCGCGCCCAGGAGCGTTGGCGGTGGATCCTCGATCGCGAGGTCGAGGTGGGTCGCATGACCCAGCAGGACCGGGATCAGTACCGGAAGTTCCCCACGCTCAAGCCGTCGCAAGCAGCGACCGGCCTCAGCGGTCAAAAGGGCTACCTCGTCGAGACGGCCAAGAAGTATGTGCTCAAGCAGACCGACATCAAGCCCGAGACCTTTGAGCGCGGCGGCTATCGCATCTATACGACCTTCAACAGGAAAAAGGTCGAGGCGATGGAGAAGGCGGTCAGTAAGACCCGCAGGGAATTCCTGAACCCCGAGAAACGCCCGGACACTGACAAATTCGTCCAGTTCGGTTCGTCCTCGGTCGATGTGAAGACTGGCAGGATCGTCGCGCTCTACGGCGGTGAGGGCTGGGACAAGAAGCACTTCACCAACAACGCCGACACCTCCGGCATCCCCGTCGGCTCGACCTGGAAGCCCTACGTTCTCGCCGCGGCGATGACACACGGCACCCAGAACACCGAGGACGGTGTGGGGCTTTCGCCGATGAGCAAGTACAACGGCAATGACCTCATCGTCATCAAGGACCGCAACGGCAATCCGATGCCGGGCAAGAGCGGTCCGTTCCGGCAGAAGAACGAGAGCGAAAAGGCGTACGGCTTCGTCACGCTCAAGGAAGCCATGCAGGACTCCATCAACTCCCCCTTCGTGCAGCTGGGCATTGATGTCGGCCTGAGCAAGGTCTCGGACATGGCACAGAGGACCGGAATCCTGAAGGAGAGCATGGACACGCTGAACGCGTCCTTCTCCCTGGGTACTTCCACCCCGAGCGCGATTCGCATGGCCGACTCGTACGCGACCTTCGCCGCCTCCGGCGAACACCACGAGCCCTACTCCGTCACCAAGGTCCTCTTCAACGGCAAGCCCAAGGAAGGGTTCGACGCGCCCGAGGGCAAGGACGCGATGGAGAAGGACGTCGCCGACAACGTCACCAACGTCCTGGAGAACGTCGTCAAGAACGGCACGGCCAAGAAGGCCCTGGCGCTGGGCCGCCCTGCCGCGGGCAAGACCGGGACCACCGACAAGAACAAGTCGGCCTGGTTCGTCGGCTACACCCCGCAGTTGTCGACCTCGGTGACCCTGTTCCGTACGGACCCCGAGTCCCGCAAGCTGCTCTCCATGAACGGCACCGGCGGTGTCCCGTCCATCCACGGTGGTGACATCCCGACCGAGGTCTGGACGAACTACATGCGTGAGGCGCTCAAGGGCCAGCCCAAGACCGGGTTCCCCGAGGGCGGGCCGATCGGTGAGAAGGCCGACGCGAACGGCGCACCGAGCCCGACGCCGACCCCCACGCCCAGCGACACGCCCAGTGAGACGCCCTCGGAGACTCCGTCCGAGACGCCCTCCGAAACCCCGTCCGAGACGCCCTCGGAGACACCGTCGTGTGAGCCGCTCGACTTCGAGTGCAACAACGGTGGCGCCGACGGCGGCGGAGGCGAGGACGCCGGAGGGACCGACAACGGCGGTACGGACGGCGGGCCCACCGGGACTCCCGACCCAGGGGATCCCGACGGCGGCACCACCAACGGAAACACCGGCACCACCAACGGCAATGGCGGTAGTGGCGGTAGTGGCGATAGCGGCGGTCTCTTCGGAGGCGGCGGCTGACGTCACCGATCGGCGGCTCCGGACGCCAACCCCCTCCGAGGGCCGTCGCACCCTGTGCGGCGGCCCTCGCCGCGTGTACCGCCCCGTACGGCAGGATGACCCCATGACGAGCGTGCACGAGGACAGGCCCGTAGTACGGCCCACGCAGCAGGACGAAGTCGCCGCAGCCGGCAGCGAGCTCATCGGGGGGCCCGTCGGCCGGTGGGCGAGACTGGGCACCGACCGGCTCACGCCCGTACGCGTCATCGCCCTGGTGGCGATCGGGATGTTCGCGCTCGGCATGGTGCAGAAGATGCCCTGCTATGAGTGGGCCTGGTTCCGCGGCATCAGTTCCCAGTACACGCACGCGTGTTACTCCGACATTCCGCACCTGTACAACGGACGCGGCTTCGCCGACGGTCTCGTGCCGTACTTCGACCGCCTGCCGACCGGTGACATGGAGTTCCTCGAATACCCCGTGCTGACAGGCCTGTTCATGCAGGTCGCGGCCTGGCTGACGCTCCCCTTCGACGGCTCCGTGCAGGACCGTGAGCAGGCCTACTGGATGATCAACGCGGGCATGCTGATGGCCTGCGCCGTCGTCATCGCGGTCTGCGTCGCCCGCACCCACCGCCGCCGACCCTGGGACGCGCTGCTCGTCGCCCTGGCGCCCGCCCTCGCCCTCACCGCCACCATCAACTGGGACCTGCTGGCCGTCGCTCTCACGGCCGCCGCGATGCTCATGTGGTCCCGGGGGCGGACCGTGACCTTCGGGGTCCTCATCGGGCTTGCGACGGCCGCCAAGCTCTATCCCGTGCTGCTGCTGGGGCCGCTGCTCGTGCTGTGCTGGCGGGCAGGCAGACGCCGGGAGTACGGAGCTGCCCTTCTCGGCGCCGCAGGGGCCTGGCTCCTGGTGAATCTGCCGATCATGGCCTTCGCGCCCGAGGGGTGGAAGAAGTTCTACACCTTCAGCCAGGAACGGTCCGTGGACTTCGGCTCCTTCTGGCTGGTCATCACCCAGCGCACCGGCCGGCCCCTCGACGTCGAAGCCGTCAACACGTACGCCACGCTCCTGATGATCCTGCTGTGCGCGGGCATCGGGCTGCTGACCCTGACCGCTCCCCGACGGCCGCGCTTCGCCCAGCTCGCCTTCCTGGTCGTCGCGGCCTTCATCCTGACCAACAAGGTCTACTCACCGCAGTACGTGCTGTGGCTGATCCCGCTCGCCGCCCTGGCCAGGCCGCGCTGGCGCGACTTCCTGATCTGGCAGGCCTGCGAGGTCATGTACTTCTTCGGGATCTGGCTTTACCTCGCGTACACGTCGAGCGACGACAAGCACCAGGGCCTCCCGCCCGAGGGATACCAGGCGGCCATCGCCCTGCATCTGCTGGGGACGCTCTACCTGTGCGCAGTCGTCGTACGCGACATCCTCATGCCCGAGCGCGACCCCGTACGGCGTGACGGCTCGGACGACCCGTCGGGCGGGGTCCTCGACGGGGTGGAGGACGTCTTCGTCCTGGGGCCCGCGGCTCATCCGCCGCGCCACGGCGTGCGGCACTACGAGGGGGCGCGCGTCGAGTGGGGCACCACCGCGTCGGGTGCGTCCCGGGCCGGCGGGACGGCCCTGACATGAGCAAGCCCCCCCCGGGTCACGGCTTGACCCGGCGGGGCTTCTGCTCGCGGTTCGAGCGCTGCGCTACGAATGCCGGTGTCTAGTGCCGCGCCAGGCAACGTTTGCCCCGTCGCGGCGGCCGCCGCTCCTTGACGGGCAAACGTCACCCGCCGCGGCACTAGCGGTCGACGATGCGGTCGAACTGCGTGGTCGTATGGCGCAGATGGGCCACCAGTTCCTCGCCCACCGTCGGCTCCTGGGCATCCGCGGGCACGAACAGGATCGACACCTGCATATGCGGCGGCTCGGCGAACCAGCGCTGCTTGCCCGCCCACACGAACGGTGCGAGATTGCGGTTCACCGTGGCCAGCCCGGCCCGCGCCACACCCTTCGCGCGCGGCATCACCCCGTGCAGCGCCTTGGGCGCCTCCAGGCCCACACCGTGCGACGTACCGCCGGCCACCACGACCAGCCAGCCGTCCGATGCCGCCTTCTGCTGGCGGTAACCGAAACGGTCGCCCTTGGACACCCGGGTCACATCGAGCACCGAACCCCGGTACTCCGTCGCCTCGTGGTCACCCAGCCACAGCCGCGTACCGATGCGCGCACGGAAGCGGGTCTGCGGGAACTGCTGCTGCAGCCGCGACAGTTCGTTCGCCTTCAGATGGCTGACGAACATCGTGTGCAGCGGCAGCCGGGCCGCCCGCAGCCGGTCCATCCAGGTGATGACCTCCTCGACGGCGTCCGAGCCGTCGAGCCGGTCCAGCGGGAGGTGCAGCGCGAAGCCTTCAAGACGTACGTCCTCGATGGCCGCGTGGAGCTGTCCGAGCTCCTCCTCACGGACGCCGTGACGCTTCATCGAGCTCATGCACTCGATGACGACCCGGGCGCCGACCAACGCGTGCACTCCGTCGACCGAGGACACGGAACGGATCACCCGGTCCGGCAGGGGGACCGGCTCCTCGCCACGCCGGAACGGCGTCAGGACGAGCAGATCACCACCGAACCAGTCCTTGACGCGGGCGGCTTCGTACGTGGTGCCGACGGCGAGGATGTCCGAGCCGAAGCGGGTGGCCTCGTCCGCGAGCCGCTCGTGGCCGAAGCCGTAGCCATTGCCCTTACAGACCGGCACGATCCCCGGGAACTGATCGAGTACGGACTTCTGGTGCGCCCGCCAGCGCGCGGTGTCGACGTACAGAGTGAGCGCCATGGCCGGTCCGGAACCTTTCTCGGATCTGGATGAATCAGACGGAGGTGAATCAGATGGAGTGAATCAGATGGGGGTGAGGAGTTCAGAGGTCAGCGACGCGACATATACATGTCGAGCGCCTTGTGCAGCACCTTGTTGAGCGGGAAGTCCCACTCGCCGACGTACTCGACGGCCTCGCCGCCGGTACCCACCTTGAACTGGATCAGGCCGAAAAGGTGGTCGGTCTCGTCGAGGGAGTCGGAGATGCCCCGCAGGTCATAGACGGTCGCGCCCATCGCGTACGCGTCGCGCAGCATCCGCCACTGCATCGCGTTCGAGGGGCGGACCTCACGCTTGTGGTTCGCGGAAGCGCCGTAGGAGTACCAGACGTGGCCGCCGACGATCAGCATCGTCGCGGCTGCCACGTTCTCGCCCTCGTGACGGGCGAAGTACAGCCGCATCCGGTTGGGGTCCTCGGTGTTCAGGACCGTCCACATGCGCTGGAAGTACGAGAGCGGGCGCGGCCGGAAATGATCGCGCTCAGCGGTGATCTCGTACAGCCGCTGCCACTCGGCGAGGTCGTCGTAGCCGGCCTGGACGACCTCGACACCGGCCTTCTCGGCCTTCTTGATATTGCGCCGCCACAGCTGGTTGAAGCCCTTGAGTACGTCGTCCAGCGAGCGGTTGGCGAGCGGGACCTGGAAGACATAGCGAGGCTGTACGTCGCCGAAGCCGGCGCCGCCGTCCTCCGCCTGCTGCCAGCCCATCTTCCGCAGCCGGTCCGACACTTCGAAGGCGCGCGGCTCGATGTGCGAGGCCTCCACGTCACGGAGCCGCTTGACGTCCGGGTCCTGGATTCCCGACTTGATCGCGATCGCGTTCCAGCGGCGGATGACGACGGGCGGGCCCATCTTCACCGAGAACGCACCCTGCTGCTTGAGATGCGCCAGCATCGGCCGCAGCCAGTCGTCCAGGTTCGGGGCGTACCAGTTGATGACCGGGCCCTCGGGAAGGTAAGCGAGGTACCGCTTGATCTTGGGCAGCTGCCGGTACAGCACCAGTCCGGCGCCGACCTGCTGGTCGTCCTTGTCGAACCAGCCGAGGCTTTCCGAACGCCATTCGGTCTTCACGTCGGCCCATGCCGGAACCTGGCAGTGACTCGCCGCGGGCAGGCTCTGGATGTACGCCAGATGCTGCTCTCGGCTGATGGTCCTCAGGGTCAGGCTCATGCGGGGCGCTCCTCGGCAGGCGTGTCTCGCGCCGAAGCCTACTGCGCGGAAGGAGCGCCCCGTCTGGCCCGGGGCACAGCCGGCCTAGCCCAGGACTCCGCCGAACAGACCACCGTGCGCCATACCCAGGAAGAACCCGATGCTGGACGCCCCCAGTCCGAGGATCAACAAGAAGCGCTCACGCGTCGTCGCCGAGATGAACTGGCCGTACGCCCCCGTCAGGATCCCCAGCAGTCCCGCCCATGAGCTGAGCAGATGCAGGTCGTGGAACATCGCGGAAACGAAAGCGATCACGCCCAGCACCACGGCCACCGCGACCAGGGTGTCCTGGAGCGGATGGGGCTTGCCGTCCGTGGCGAAGAGAGAGATGGACGAGCTGCGTCGCATTGTCTGTGCCATGGAGCACCTCCTGTCGGAAGGCGGCGCACGGTAACGCCGCACACACCCGATGTGTACAAATTGTGGCCCCTCTCGGCCGGATTTCAACTGGAGGGTGGTGAGCAGGTACTCTGTACGGTCTGCACCGGTTGTCTGCCCATGCCAGGAAACAGGCGCCTCTCTCGTAGAGGTCGACTGTCAGTGGCGGCCGATACCGTTGCGTACGCATCACGACCCTCCTGCCACGGATCGACCGTGGCCGCTGAGTCCAAAGGAGGTGGGTTCCACATGCGTCATTACGAAATGATGGTCATCCTCGACCCCGATCTCGAGGAGCGCGCTGTCTCCCCGTTGATCGAGAACTTCCTCTCCGTTGTCCGTGAGGGCAACGGAAAGGTCGAGAAGGTCGACACCTGGGGCCGTCGTCGCCTCTCCTACGAGATCAACAAGAAGCCTGAGGGCATCTACTCGGTCATCGACCTGCAGGCCGAGCCTGCGGTCGTCAAGGAGCTCGACCGACAGATGAACCTGAACGAGTCGGTCCTCCGGACCAAGGTCCTCCGCCCCGAAACCCACTGAGCTCAGTAGCTCAGCGGTAATCGGGTCCGAGTAGCAACAAGCAGCCAGCAGCAATCCCCGCCGAGAGGTTCCCCCATGGCAGGCGAGACCGTCATCACGGTCGTCGGCAATCTCGTCGACGACCCCGAGCTGCGCTTCACCCCGTCCGGTGCGGCGGTCGCGAAGTTCCGTGTCGCGTCCACTCCCCGCATCTTCGACAAGCAGACCAATGAGTGGAAGGACGGCGATGGCCTGTTCCTCACCTGCTCGGTCTGGCGTCAGGCGGCGGAGAACGTCGCGGAGTCGCTTCAGCGAGGCATGCGCGTAGTCGTGCAGGGCCGGCTGAAGCAGCGGTCCTACGAGGACCGTGAGGGCGTCAAGCGCACGGTCTATGAGCTGGACGTCGAGGAAGTCGGCCCCAGCCTCAAGACCGCCACAGCCAAGGTCACCAAGACCACGGGCCGAGGCGGCCAGGGTGGATACGGCGCCGGTGGTGGCGGCGGTCAGCAGCAGGGTGGCGGCAACTGGGGTGGAAACTCCGGTGGCGGCAGCCCGCAGCAGCAGGGCGGCGGCGCACCTGCCGCCGAGGACCCCTGGGCCACCAACGCACCGGCCGGCGGCGGCCAGCAGCAGGGCGGCGGCAGCTGGGGCGGAAGCTCCGGCGGTTCAGCCGGCGGCAGCGGCGGCTACTCGGACGAGCCCCCCTTCTAGGGCGGGTCCGTACCCCACTTCTTGATCACACAGGAGAGACACAATGGCGAAGCCGCCTGTGCGCAAGCCTAAGAAGAAGGTCTGCGCATTCTGCAAGGACAAGGTCACGTACGTGGACTACAAGGACACGAACATGCTGCGGAAGTTCATTTCCGACCGCGGTAAGATCCGTGCCCGCCGCGTGACCGGCAACTGCACTCAGCACCAGCGTGACGTCGCCACGGCTGTCAAGAACAGCCGTGAGATGGCGCTGCTGCCCTACACGTCCACCGCGCGATAAGGGAAGGGTGACCGAAAAATGAAGATCATCCTCACCCACGAGGTCACTGGCCTCGGTACCGCTGGCGATGTCGTTGACGTCAAGGACGGTTACGCTCGCAACTACCTGGTCCCGCGCGGTTTCGCGATCCGCTGGACCAAGGGTGGCGAGAAGGACGTGGCGCAGATCCGCCGCGCCCGCAAGATCCACGAGATCGCGACCATCGAGCAGGCCAATGAGATCAAGGCCAAGCTCGAAGGCGTGAAGGTCAGCCTGGCTGTTCGCTCCGGCGACGCCGGCCGCCTCTTCGGTTCCGTCACTCCGGCCGACGTCGCCACGGCGATCAAGGCTGCCGGTGGCCCCGAGGTCGACAAGCGCCGCGTTGAGCTCGGCGCCCCGATCAAGACCCTTGGTTCGCACCAGGTCTCCGTGCGTCTGCACGCCGAGGTCGCCGCGAAGCTCGGTGTCGAGGTTGTCGCTGCCTAAGCACTGCGCATCGCAGAGCATTGAGCGCTGAGAAGGGCCGCACCCCATGGGTGCGGCCCTTCTTCGTACGTCGTCCTGTGGTACGTCGTCTTGAGTTGCGTCGTCCTGCGCTATGCCTTCGTGCTGGTTCGGCCCGGTTTCACGTGAAACATCGCTCAGCGCGTGGCGCCCGTGACGATCCAGCGGCCCGAGCGGGCGCGCAGCCACAAGGTCACCAGCCGGACGACCATCATCAGCGCCATCGCCCACCACAGAGCTGTCAGCCCGCCGCCGAGCTTGGGCACGAGCAGTGCGACCGGCGTGAATACCGCGAGCGTCGCCAGCATGGCCCAGGCCAGATACGGGCCGTCCCCCGCGCCCATCAGGACACCGTCCAGCACAAAAACGATCCCCGACACGGGCTGAATGACGGCGACCACCAGCAGTGCGGGCAGCAGCGTGTCCTGCACGACTCGATCGGTCGTGAACAGCTGGATGAACAGCGGGCGCGAAATCATGACGAGCACTCCGAACAGCACTCCGGCGGCCACGCCCCACTCGACCATCCGTCGGCAGGCTTCCCGCGCACCCTTGGCGTCATTGGCACCGAGGTAGCGCCCGATGATCGCCTGACCGGCGATGGCGATGGCATCGAGAGCGAAGGCCAGCAGGCTCCAAAGGGACAGGATGATCTGGTTGGCGGCGACTTCGGCGTCCCCGAGGCGGGCGGCCACCGCGGTGGCGATCATCAGGACGGCGCGCAGCGACAGCGTGCGGACCAGCAGGGGAGCGCCGGCCCGGGCGGAGGCCCTGATGCCGGCCAGGTCGGGGCGCAGGGACGCTCCGTGCCGTCGTGCGCCGCGGACCACCACCACGAGATAGACGGCGGCCATCCCGACCTGGGCGATCACGGTGCCCCAGGCGGAACCGGCGATGCCCAGCCCCGCGCCGTACACCAGGCCCACATTGAGGGCCGCGTTGGCGGCGAAACCGCCGATGGCGACGTAGAGCGGTGTCCGGGTGTCCTGGAGGCCGCGCAGCACCCCGGTGGCCGCGAGTACCACGAGCATTGCCGGGATGCCCAGGCTGGAGATGCGCAGATAGGTGATCGCGTACGGAGCGGCCGTGTCGGAGGCGCCGAAAATGTCGACGAGCCAGGGGGCGCCGGGCAGGACGACCGCGATGACGCCCGCGCCGAGGATCAGCGCGAGCCAGATGCCGTCCATCCCCTGGCGGATCGCGGACTGGAGGTCACCCGCACCGACCCGCCGCGCGACCGCCGCGGTGGTGGCGTACGCGAGGAAGACGAAGACGCTCACGGCGGTGGTCAGCAGGGCGGCCGCGATGGCGAGACCGGCGAGCTGCGGTGTGCCGAGGTGGCCGATCACCGCGCTGTCGACCATCAGGAAGAGCGGCTCGGCGACCAGCGCACCGAAGGCGGGCAGGGCGAGCGCGAGGATTTCGCGGTCGTGTTGGCGGCGTCCGGTCTTGGGTGCCGAGGGTGCCTGGGTCATGGGCTCAATCTAATCTTCCACAGGTAAGTGATGCAATTGGGTTGGGACCCTTACTTGAGGCCCCTTTGGGGGTTCGGCTGTGCGCCGTTTGTTCTGATCTTGGGCCAAGGGCCAAAGTTTTTCTTCCCCACAGCCAGTGGATGAAGAAAGTCCAGGTCAGGGCGGTGCTCACGTGGGCGCTATGAGTTTGTCCACAGTGCTGTCCCCCGGTCCGTGCACAGGTTCTGGAGGGTTCTCCACAGCAACGGGTCCTTCGTCCACATGGCCTGTGGATAACCAGATTGGCTGACGGTGCCCGCGGGCCTACCGTGGTCCGGCGCCCGCCTTCCGTTCCGGCCCTGGAATCTCGTTGAACTTGACGCGCCGGAACCGGAGTCGGGCGTCTCATTTGTCAGAGCCGTGCCGTAAGAAAGAGTGGCACAGCGAGGTCCGCGGAGCGGACGGGAGGAGGTGGCCCGGTGAGCACCCCTGAGCCATTGGACGACCCCTGGGCCGACAGCGGTCCTGGTGACCGTCTGCCTTCCCGCCGACGCCGCGGCGAGGGCAAGGGCCGCGACGAGCAGAACGACGGGGGCCGCGAGGGCGGCGGCTGGGAAGGCGGCTCCCCCGGATTCGAGCGGGTTCCACCGCAGGACCTGGATGCCGAGCAGTCCGTCCTCGGCGGCATGCTGCTCTCCAAAGACGCCATCGCGGACGTCGTCGAGGTCATCAAGGGCAACGACTTCTACCGGCCTGCCCACGAGACGGTCTATACGGCGATCCTCGATCTCTACGCCAAGGGCGAGCCCGCCGACCCCATCACCGTGGCCGCCGAACTGACGAGGCGTGGCGAGATCGCGAAGGTCGGTGGCGCATCGTATCTGCACACGCTGGTGCAGACCGTGCCGACCGCGGCCAACGCCGAGTACTACGCCGAGATCGTCCATGAGCGGGCGGTGCTGCGCAGGCTGGTCGAGGCGGGCACAAAGATCACGCAGATGGGATACGCGGCCGACGGCGACGTCGACGACATCGTCAACTCCGCGCAGGCCGAGATCTACGCGGTCACCGAGCAGCGCACCAGCGAGGACTATCTGCCGCTCGGCGACATCATGGAGGGCGCGCTCGACGAGATCGAGGCGATCGGTTCGCGCAGCGGCGAGATGACCGGTGTGCCCACCGGCTTCACGGACTTCGACTCGCTGACCAACGGCCTGCACCCCGGCCAGATGATCGTCATCGCTGCCCGTCCCGCCATGGGCAAGTCGACGCTCGCGCTGGACTTCGCACGGGCCTGCTCGATCAAGGCCGGTCTGCCCAGCGTGATCTTCTCCCTCGAAATGGGACGCAACGAGATCGCCATGCGTCTGCTGTCGGCGGAGGCGCGGGTGGCGCTGCACCACATGCGCTCCGGGACGATGACCGACGAGGACTGGACGCGGCTGGCACGACGTATGCCGGACGTGTCGGCCGCGCCGCTGTTCATCGACGACTCGCCGAACCTGTCGATGATGGAGATCCGGGCGAAGTGCCGGCGGCTCAAGCAGCGTCAGGATCTGAAGCTGGTGGTCATCGACTATCTGCAGCTGATGCAGTCCGGTGGCTCGAAGCGTGCGGAGAACCGCCAGCAGGAGGTCTCGGACATGTCCCGAAACCTCAAGCTGCTGGCGAAGGAGCTGGAGGTCCCGGTGATCGCGCTCTCGCAGCTGAACCGTGGTCCGGAGCAACGGACGGACAAGAAGCCGATGGTGTCCGACCTTCGTGAGTCGGGATCGATCGAGCAGGACGCGGACATGGTGATCCTGCTGCACCGTGAGGATGCGTACGAGAAGGAGTCACCGCGCGCGGGCGAGGCGGACCTGATCGTGGCCAAGCACCGAAATGGTCCGACGGCGACGATCACCGTGGCGTTCCAGGGCCACTACTCACGCTTCGTGGACATGGCCCAGACCTGATTCATCCCCGCCGTGGCAGCCGGCTCGATCCGTCGAATCGGCCGCAGGGCGGTCTCGGCCGCTCTGTCTCAGATGCTCATCTTGAAGCCGACGTGGGAGGGCTCGAAGCCGAGCCGCTCGTAGAAGCGGTGGGCGTCGGTGCGGGTGGCATCGGTGGTCAGCTGGACCAACTGGCAGTTCTGGCGGCGGGATTCGTTGATCGCCCACTCGATGAGCCGGGTACCGAGGCCGCTGCCGCGCTCGTCGGCGTGGATCCGTACGCTCTCGATGATCGAGCGGGTGGAGCCCCGGCGCGACAGACCGGGGACGATCGTCAGCTGCAGTGTGCCGACGACCTTCTCGACGCCCGTGGTGGTATCGGTGCTTACGCGGACGGCCACCACCACGTGCTGGTTCGGGTCCGCGGCGAGCCGCTCGTAGGCGGCGATGTACGGGGTCAGGTCGTCCGGGGACTCACGCCGGGCGCCCAGCGCGTCGTCGGCCAGCATGGCGACAATCGCCGGAATGTCCTCGGGCGCCGCGGCACGTATCTCAAGATCACTCACGGGCAGCAGATTACGCGGGGACCCGCAGCTCCTCGACGGTCCTGACCAGGGGAGCCAGCTCCGGGTTCCTGGCGGCTTCGTCGAGCGCCTCGCGCAGCGCGGCGTCATTGGTGGGCCGGGCCTCTGCTAGCAGCGCGAGGCCGGCGTCGGTGACATCCGTGTAGATGCCGCGCCGGTCGGTGTCGCAGAGATAGCGGGTCAGCAGACCGCGGTCCTCCAGGCGGGTCACCAGGCGGGTGGTGGCGCTCTGGCTCAGCACCACGGCGTCGGCGACCTGCTTCATCTGGAGGTGGCCGCCGGGACCGCTGTGCTGACGGCTGAGGACGTCGAGAAGCGAGTACTCGCGCATGCTCAGGCCGTGCTGCGTTTCGAGGGCCCTTTCGATGTGGGCCTCGATCTTCCCGTGGAGCAGGGAGAGGGCGCACCAGCTCTGTGAGAGTGCGGTCAGTGCGGGGTCTGTCGCGGTCATGGATCTCTCCTCGTCGGGAGCGGCTTGCCCTCAGGATAGACGAATCCCGCAATAGCCCGCGCTTGCATTAGCCCGCGCATGCAAATATTGTGGACGCTCGTAAGGCGCTCACGCAATCTCTCGGGAAGGTTCACCCATGCCACTCGCGCTCCTTGCCCTCGCCATCGGGGCGTTCGGCATCGGCACCACTGAATTCGTGATCATGGGGCTGCTCCCGGAGGTCTCCGCCGACTACGGCGTCTCGATCCCCACGGCCGGCTACCTGGTCAGCGGATACGCCCTCGGTGTTGTGCTGGCGCCCCGCTGATGTCCATCCTCGGCACGCGGATCTCCCGCAAGCGAATGCTGATGATCCTGATGGGCCTCTTCATCGCGGGCAATCTGATCTCCGCACTCGCCCCCTCTTTCGGCGTGATGCTCACCGGCCGCGTGGTCGCTTCCCTCGCGCACGGCGCGTTCTTCGGCATCGGCTCGATCGTCGCGGCCGAGCTGGTCGCCCCGGAGAAGAAGGCCGGTGCGATCGCCATGATGTTCACCGGTCTGACCGTCGCCAACGTCGTCGGCGTACCGCTCGGCACGTTCATCGGCCAGAACTTCGGCTGGCGCGTCACCTTCTGCGCCGTCGCCGCGCTCGGGGTCCTCGGTCTGGTGGGGGTCGCCAAGCTTGTCCCGGAGATGGCCAAGCCCGAAGGCGTACGACTGCGTCACGAGCTCGCCGCATTCAAGAACGTCCAGGTTCTGCTCGCCATGGCGATGACAGTTCTCGGCTTCGGCGGAGTCTTCGCCGCCATCACCTACATCACCCCGATGATGACCGAGGTCGCCGGCTACTCCGCAGGTTCGGTCACCTGGCTGCTGGTCTTCTTCGGCCTCGGCATGGTCAGCGGCAACCTGATCGGTGGCAAGTTCGCCGACCGCCACCTGATGCCCCTGCTGTACGTGTCGCTGGGAGCCCTCGCGGTGGTCCTGGCCCTGTTCACCCTCACCGCGCACAACCGGATCACCGCGGCCGTCACCATCGTGCTGATCGGCGGACTGGGCTTCGCGACCGTACCGCCGCTCCAGAAGCGGGTTCTGGACCAGGCCGCGGGTGCCCCCACCCTTGCCTCCGCCGTCAACATCGGCGCCTTCAACCTCGGCAACGCGCTCTCCGCCTGGCTCGGCGGCCTCGTCATCGCGGCCGGCCTCGGCTACACCGCCCCGAACTGGGTCGGCGCCGTGCTCGCCGCCTCCGCCCTGGCGCTGGCCGTCCTGTCCAGCGGCCTGGAGCGCCGTACGGCCGCACGCGGCCAGGTTGTCGCGGGCTCTGTGCCCAAGACGGCCACAGCCGCGGCGACCGCCGCCCAGCACTGAACCCTCCCCTCCCCCGAAAGCCCCACAGAACCAAGGAGTAGCCCCATGAGCACCACCGTTGCCACCGCTGTCGCCCCGCTGACCACCCAGGACGCCGAAGCCCTCATCGAGGCGGCCCGCAGCGCCGCCGAAGCGGCCGGGGTCACCGCCGCCGTCACCGTCCTCGACGCCGGAAGGCCACCTGATGGCCTTCCGGCGCGACGACCGGGCCGTCCTGATCGCCGGCGAGACCAGCACCCGCAAGGCGTGCACCGCGCTCCAGCTCAACGCGCCGACGGCCGACCTGGGCGACGCCGTTCAGCCCGGCGGGCTCTTCCACACCCTGCCGACCGCGCTCGACCGTCCGCTCCTGTTCGTCGCCGGTGGGGTCCCGCTCCACCGCGACGGCTGCCTCATCGGCGCCATCGGCTTCGGTGGCGGGGCGCCGGACCAGGACCACGGCTTCGCGTCCGCCGCCGCCGAGTCCCTCAACCGGTAGTACGCCCCGCGCCCCGTAAGGCAGCAGTACGCGAATGCCCCCAAGTACCCGTAACATCAGGGAACTTGGGGGCATTCGTGCGAGCGCGTTCGGCGCGGAGGTCAGGCCGGCTGACGTACCGACGGCTCGTCCTTCGATCTGCGGGTGGCAGTCGGCGTGCGGGGGGTGCGCGAGGCGGTGGCAGCGGCCCGCAGACGGCGGCCTCGGCGCGTGAGTCCCCACGGCTTGAGTACGGAGATCGCGGTCATGAAGAAGTAGGCGGTGGACGCGACCGTCGGCGCGCCGATCAGGCTGCTGTCCGGGATGCCCTCCAGCACGGCCACGTTGATGCTCGGACGCAGCGCGAAGATCGTCGCGGCTGCGGTGACCAGGGTGAGCCAGAACTTCGTCCAGACCCAGCGGTGCTTGGCCAGGCCCCATGCGGTGCCGAGCGAAAGCACCAGCCCGGTGACCAGTGACAGCAGCGCCACGGGCACGAGCAACCAGTCGCCGAAGACCTTCATGGCGCTGTAGGCGGCCTGTGTGGTTGCCGGAGACTTGGTCGTATATGCGGTGACACCGAGCGCCAGCAGTCCGGCAGTAAGTCCGAGCCAGCCGACGGAGGCGGTGACGTGGGCTACGAGGATGGCCCGGCGTGCCGGGCGTGGAAGTGGTTTCACGTGAAACACAGTGCCTGGCGAGGGGCCGGTACGGCGTCTGACAGGGGGAGTAACTCCACGTACTAGCCTCGGCGTACAAGTGAAGATCACAGACCAGCTCTGTGAAAAGTTCGGGCCGCCGAGGAGTGATCGGGCCGTTTGCGGGGATTCGATGTCGGACACGAAGATCTTCGCCGCAGTGCCGATTTCGATGGCAGTCATTGCAGATCGCCACCCCGTGGGCCTTGCGGCTCTCGTCTGTGCGGATGGGGATATCCGGAAGAGATGTACGAACCGGTGCAGCCCCGGCGGTAATTCTGGAATAGCCGCAGAACGGGCACGGAATTCGCCGAGGGGCGGCGAAGGCAGGGCTTGTGTCCGGGGCTACCGCCGGTATGGTCAACTCCGGTTCGCCCCTTGGTGCGGATCCGGTGCAGGACACAGAGCAATGCAGCGTAACCGGAAAACGGGCGCGAGTGCCCGGACTTTCCAGTCCTTGTCCGATGTGGAAGGAGTACCTGTCAGGCTGCGACGACGGGTACTGCGGGCAATGTCACACTTTTGTCTGCTGCAACCGAAATGGGGGCAGTGGCGTGTTTAGTGTGGGCAGTCACCAGGCCTGACGCAGAGCAGAACTGAACGGGGATTTTCGAGCACGTTCCGGTCCCGGAAGTGCAGAGACCGACCGAAAAATGTTCGAGGCGAGGCACAGTTATGGACGCTCCGACCACCACGTCGGCCGACAACGGCACTTCCGGTGAGAGCGGGGGCGGCTGGTTCGCGCCGCGCAGGCAGCCGACCGCGGGTACCCCGCGGCCCGCCCCGGACCCCGACCCCGGCGACCACCGGGACGGGGAGCAGTCGGCCCGGGAGCAGAACCAGGACCGGATACCCGGCCCCAGCCGTCCTGTGACGCCGATACGTCCCGTGGGCTCCGGGGCTTCCCGTGCGCGACCCGCCTCGGTCACCACCCCGGCGCCGACCGAAATGGCGCGCACCCGGCAGGCGTCCGGCGCCGACACGGAGGCCCCGGCGGCCCACCCCCGGGAGAGCTACCCGGCCCCGGCGGCTTCGGAGTCGGCCGGTGTCCCCCTCCCTGCCGCGGTACCCGCCCAGGCGGCAGCCCGGGCTCCGGAGCCCGCCCAGGAGCACCCGGGACCCGTCCCGCCCCCGGAGCCTGCCCAGGAGCAGCCCGTCCCGAACCCGCCCACGGGCCCCACCGCGGCAGCCACCTCCCCGGACTCCACCCCAGCGGACTCAACCCCAGCGGCAGCCACCTCCCCGGCCCCCACCCCCGCGGCCCCTACCACCCCCGTGTCCCCCGACGCGGCCCGCATCCGGCGGACCATGGCGGAGATCGGGCCGGTCGCGGACAAGGTCACCTCGTACTTCTATGCTCTGCTCTTCGTCCGCCACCCGGACCTGCGTGAGCTTTTCCCCGCCGCCATGGACACCCAGCGCGACCGCCTCCTCAAGGCGTTGCTGACCGCCGCCGAACACATCGACAACAGCGCGGTGCTCACTGAATACCTCCGCAACCTCGGTCGCGGCCACCGCAAGTACGGCACGCAGTCCGCCCACTACCCGGCCGTCGGCGAGGCCCTTCTCGGTGCGCTGAGCCGCTACGCGACCACCACCTGGGACAGCGAGACCGAAGCCGCCTGGATCCGGACGTACACCGCGATCTCCCAGATCATGATCGACGCGGCAGCGGAGAACGAGCTCAAGGCGCCGCCCTGGTGGCAGGCCGAGGTCATCTCGCACGATCTGCGCACCCCCGACATAGCCGTGATCACACTCCGCCCCGACCAGCCCTACCCCTTCCTCGCCGGTCAGTACACGAGTCTGGAAACGCCCTGGTGGCCGCGGATTTGGCGGCACTACTCCTTCGCCGCCGCCCCCCGCTCCGACGGGCTGCTCTCCTTCCACGTCAAGGCGGTCCCGGCCGGCTGGGTCTCCAACGCCCTGGTCCAGCACGCCCGTCCCGGCGACGTCCTGCGCCTCGGCGCCCCGGCCGGCTCGATGGTGGTCGACCACTCCACCGACAACGGCATGCTCTGCCTGGGGGGCGGCACCGGCATCGCGCCGATCAAGGCGCTCGTGGAGGATGTCGCCGAGCACGGCGAGCGGCGCCCCGTCGAGGTGTTCTACGGCGCGCGTACCGGACACGACCTGTACGACATCGACACGATGCTGCGGCTCCAGCAGTCGCACTCCTGGCTCTCGGTCCGCCCGGTGGTCGACGACCGGGCGCAGTTCCCCGACGCGGTGCGCGAGTTCGGCCCGTGGACGTCCTACGACGCGTATCTCTCGGGGCCGCCCGGCATGATCCGCAGCGGCGTCGACGCGCTGCGCGGCCTGGGCATCCCCTTCGACCGCATTCGCCACGACTCGGTGGAAGAGCTGGTCGCGGCGGGCGACTGAGTCCGGGCGGGGCCCCTGCTCGGGGGCTTGGTCCTGGCTATCCCAGGTCGGGGGCGTGCATCGCCCGTACGCCCTCGATATTGCCGTCCAGGAAGTGCCGCAACGACAGCGGCACGAGGTGCACCGCGGCGATCCCGACCCGGCTGAAGGGCACTCGTACGGTCTCGTACTCCCCGCACGGGTCGTCGATCTCCGGCCCGTGCCGACGTGAGGGGTCCATCGACTCCAGTCGGCAGACGAAGAAGTGCTGCACCTTCACGCCGGTCACACCGCCGTGCGCGATGTGCTCGATGGTGTCGACGAAGCAGGGGACCACGTCGGTGATCTTTGCGCCCAGTTCCTCGTCGAGCTCCCGGTGCAGGGCGTCGACGACAGTGGCGTCTTCCGGCTCGACCCCGCCGCCCGGCGTGAGCCAGTACGGGTCGACACCGGGTTTGGTGCGTTTGATGAGGATGAGGTCGTCGGCGTCGAGCAGGATGGCGCGTGCGGTGCGCTTGACCACGGGCCGTTCGGTCATGGCAGTTAATTGGCCCGTGCGGCCCGTTCTGAAACTCCCGTCCCCTTCCCGGCTGCGCCCTGCCGGGTGGCGCCGGTGTCTCAGCACCAGTCGGTGGCGGCCCGCAGCAGCCATTCGTGCGCCCGCGCGATGTGGGTCAGGGTGAGTGTGCCGGTGCGCGCGGCCATGAAATAGGTGCGCAGCGGCGGCATCGGTGGGTCGAAGAGAGCCACCACCTCGCCGCGTTCCAGCGCCTCCTCGCACAGATAGCGCGGCAGCACGGACAGTCCCGCGCCCGCGGCCGTGGCGTGCAGCACCGCCCGCAGGTCGGGCGCTACGACGGTGGCGGCGGCAGCGGGCCGGGCGTCGAAGACGGTGCTCCAGTAGGGCGTGACGAACGGCATCGACTCGTGCACCTCCACCACCGGTATCTGATCCAGCACGTCGGGCCCCTTGTGGCGCAGCAGCCCCGGCGCGATCCGGCCGGCCCAGCGCGGAGCGGCGACCAGGACATGCTCCTCGTCGCACAGCGGGGTCGCGGTGAGCAGCCTGCCGCGTGGCCAGTCCGTGGAGATGGCCAGTTCGTGGTGGCCCGCGGCGAGCCCCTCCAGGGTCTCCTGTGCGTTCCCGAAGGCGATGCGCAGCACCAGGCCCCGCGCGATCAGCGGCGAGAGCGAGGGCAGCACGCGCAGGGAGGTGAACTCCGGTGGCCCGGCGAGGTGCAGGGTCCGTACCCCCGACTCCTCGTGCAGTCCGGCCTCGGTGATCTCGACGAGCGCGTCCAGATGCGGCGCCGCGCGGTGCGCCAGCTCGTCGCCGATGGTCGTGGGGGTCACGCCGCGGGCCTGGCGCAGGAACAGGGGGCGGCCCAACTGCCGCTCCAAGGTGCGTATCTGGCTCGTCACGGCGGGCTGGGACAGCCCGAGGAGCGCGGCGGCACGGGTGAATGAACCGGCCCGGTGCACCGTGACGAATGTGCGCAGCAGGGCCAGATCCATGGTGTGCCCTTCCGTCCGACAGGCTCCCCGCCCGGGCACAACTATAAATATGTCGATAGGTCTCTGTCGCTACCGTGATTGGACACTGACGCAGAGTCAACTAGCCTTGTGCGCGCGGTTCTTCGCGCATAGAACCGGGACGGTCCGAGCCAAGAGGGGGGAGGCTCGGACCGTCCGTTGTACGTAGCGGGCGCAGTGCGCAGCGGGTGGGGCACGCAGAGGGCGCGGTACGCGATCAGTGCGCCCCGGAGCCGGGGCCCGGGGGCGCCGCCTCGTCGAGCGAGCGCAGTACGTCGGCCACCAGGTCCTCGGGGTCCTCGGCGCCGACGGAGAAGCGGATGAAGCCCTCGGGCACCGCGTCGCCGCCCCACCGTCCGCGCCGCTCCGCGGTGGAGCGCACGCTCCCGAAGCTCGTGGCGTCGTCGGCCAGCCGCAGCGCGTCCAGGAAGCGCTCCGCGTACCCCCGGTCGGGCAGCGTGAAGGAGACCACGCAGCCGAAGCGCCGCATCTGGCGCGAGGCGATGGCGTGCGAAGGGTCCCCCGGCAGCCCGGGATGGCGCAGGTCGCTCACCGCGCGGTGCCCGCGCAGCGCCTCGGCCAGCGTCAGCGCGGTCGCGCCCTGCCGGTCGGCGCGCAGCTGGAGGGTGGCCAGCGAACGGTGCGCCAGCCAGGCCTCCATCGGCCCGGGGATCGCCCCGACGACCTTGCGCCAGCGCCGTACCCGAGCCGCCAGCTCCGGGTCACGGCAGGTCACGTAGCCGAGCAGGACGTCGCCGTGGCCGGTGAGCCCCTTGGTGCCGCTGGCCACGGAGAAGTCCGCACCGAGCTCAAGGGGCCGCTGGCCCAGGGGGGTGGCGAGGGTGTTGTCGACGGCGACCAGCGCGCCCGCAGTATGCGCCGCGTCCGCGAGCCGGCGGATGTCGCACACGTCGAGCCCGGGGTTGGACGGCGTCTCGATCCACAGCAGCCGCGCCCCTTCGAGCTCGCCGAGCTGTGCGTCGCCCGCGGTCGGGGCGGTACGCACCACCACGTCGTACGCCGCCAGCTGCTCGCGCACCAGCGCCAGCGCCTGGTAGCCGTCGTCGGGCAGGACCACCGTGTCGCCGGAGCGCGCGTGCGAGAGGAGGACGGCCGAGACCGCGGCCATGCCGGAGGCGAAGACGACGGTCTCCACGCCCTCCCCGCCCGGCGCCTCCAGCTCGCCGATGGCGCGCTCCAGATGCGTCCAGGTCGGATTGTCGTCACGGCCGTAGGTGTACGGGCCGGTCGCTTCCCCGGGCAGGTGGAAGTGCGCGGCGAACACCGGCCCCGGGAGGGTCGGCTCGTACGCGACAGGGGCGGGCAGCCCGGCGCGTACCGCCCGGGTGCCGTCTCCTATGCCCATGCCCGTCAGTCCTTGTCGGGCATGACGACGTTGAGCGCCCAGGAGACGACGCTGATGATCAGACCGCCGAGCACGGCGGTCCAGAAGCCCTCCACATGGAAGGCGAGGTCGAACTTGTCGGCCAGCCAGGAGGTCAGCAGCAGCATCAGAGCGTTGATCACCAGCGTGATCAGGCCGAGGGTGAGGATGAACAGCGGCAGCGTCAGCAGCTTCACGACCGGCTTGACGAGGAAGTTCACCAGGCCGAAGATCAGCGCCACGATGACCAGGGTGAGGGTCTTCTTGCCCGTGCTGTCGCCGGTCAGCGTGATATCCGCGAGCAGCCAGATGGCCACGGCCAGGGCCGCCGCGTTGGCGATCGTCTTGACTAGGAAATTCATCATGTGTCTGATCGTGGCAGACATGATCGGCGCTGGACACCGGCGCACGGCGGCCGAGGGACGGACGGACGATGAAGGCATTCCGACTTGATGAGCTCGAGGCGGAGCGTGCGGCCAATGACGGCGCGTATCTGCAGTTCCTGCGGGAGAGGAACATGTCGGTCGGCCTGTACGCGCTGGACGCGGGCGACACCGACCCGCAGCAGCCCCATGGGCAGGACGAGGTGTACTTCGTGGTGAGCGGCCGGGCCTCCATCACGGTCGGGATGGAGACGACGCTGGTGGGGCGGGGGAGCGTCGTGTACGTCCCGGCTTCCGTGCCGCACAAATTCCATCACATCACCGAGGATCTCCGGGTGATGGTGGTCTTCTCTCCGCCCGAGAGCTGACCCGGAGCCTCCGGATTCCCTAGGGGGACGGTCAGGGGTCTGCAAGGGCTCGGAGGCCCCCGCTCGCCCCCGGTGCGCGCCTAGCATCGGGACCAGGAAGTGCGGCTCGGGGCGACTGCCCCGGACAACTGAGTCGGAAGAGGCAGGACGATGACTGTGCGGGAGATATTCGCGGGAATGCCGTGGTGGGTGAAGTGGGTCGCGCTGCCGGTCCTCGCCCTGGTCGTGTTCGGCGGCGCGATTCTGAGCGCGATCAGTGTGCTGATCTGGCTGCTCTTCAAGATTCTGATCTTCGTCGCCCTGGTCGGCGGTCTGATCTACGTCGTGCGGAAGTTCAAGAGGCCGTCATCGTCGTCGTCGGACAGTGGCTGGTAGCGGGACAGTGGTTGCCGGCCGCGCCGTGGCGTCGGCCGGACGGTGCTGGGCGGCCCGTCCGTGCCCCACACGGCCGTTAGCCCACTTGAGGGACCCGGGCCCGGGAAACCGCGTGCGTGCCCGGATTCGGCCGTTACAGTGACGAACCTCTGCTGCCTCCTGGGACCCATGGCCCGGCAACCCCGCTGACCAGCGGTACGTACCTCTCCGGTCGGCACCAGGTTCGCGGCGGGCTCGCGGGGGCGGCCCCCGCAGGGCGGGCACGTTGCCCGTCAGCACGCCTGGGGGTGCCTGTGGCCACGGCTCAAACCGCCGCTGTACCAACCCTGATCGGCTCGGTGCAGCGAGCCCTTCGGCTCCTCGAAGCCGTGGGTGCCCATCGGGACGGGGCCCCCGCGAAACAGCTCGCCCGCGAGGCGGGCCTCCCCCTCCCCACCGCCTACCACCTGCTGCGCACGCTGGTGCACGAGGGCTATCTGCGGCGCGAGAGCGGTGTGTTCGTGCTCGGTGAGGCAGCCGGACGGCTGGCGCGGGGCAGTGTGCAGCAGCGCCGCCACGGCATGATCACGCAGTCGCTGGAGCACTGGCGGGACACGATCGGCGTCCCCGTCTACTTCGCCGTCTATCGCGACGGTGAGATCGATCTGGTCGCGGTCGCCCAGAGCCCCTCGCTCCCCGCCGTCGAGGAGTGGGCAGACTTCCGCGAGACCGGGCACGCGCACGCGCTGGGCCAGTGCCTGCTCAGCCAGCTCGACGAAGCCGCCCGCCGGGACCACCTGGACCGCCACCCGGTCCGGCCGCTCACCCCGTACTCCGTGAACGACCGGGACGCCCTGCTGGCGCGGCTGGCCGCGACGGAGCGGATGCGGCCGGTGGTGGAGCGTCAGGAGTACGCGCTCGGTGCCCTCTGCGCGGCTATTCCGATCACAGTGGGTGACACTGCTGCCGCTTTGGCTGTTTCCGTACCGGCAAGTCAAGAAGATCAGTTGCTACCTGCGATTGAGCAACTCCGCACTGCGGTAGGGGTGTTGCTCAACTCGCTCGCATTCTCTATCAGTATCTGAAAAATCACTCCTTGTGATCCGCTAGCGCTTCCAGCACGATTGCGTCAATAGGGCCAGGAGGGATCATTCCTGGCCAGTTTCACAAAGTGCGGGGTGAGTGATGCGCGAGTCGGTTCAGGCAGAGGTCATGATGAGCTTCCTTGTCTCCGAGGAGCTCTCCTTCCGGATCCCGGTGGAGCTCCAGTACGCGGCCAGAGATCCCTACGCGATCAGAATGACGTTCCACCTCCCCGGCGACGCCCCCGTCAGCTGGACCTTCGGCCGTGAGCTGCTTCTGGACGGCCTCAGTGAGGCGTGTGGCGAAGGCGATGTGCACATTGAGCCGAGCGACCTCGGGGACCTCCTGGACGTTCACCTCCGGCTCCGGGTCGGCGACGACTGCGCGCTGTTCCGGGCGAGCGCGGCGCCGCTCGTGGCCTTCCTCGACCGCACGGACAAGCTCGTACCGCTGGGGCAGGAGCGCACCCTCGGGGACTTCGAGGGGAACCTGGAGGCGGCGCTCGGCCGGATCCTCGCCGAGGAGACCGCGGGCTGACGCGGCGGAGTCACCGGCCGAGTGCCCGCAGGCCGAGCCCCCGTCGGCCGGACGTCGACGGTCGCGCGCCGTGGGGTCAGGGCTTGCGGCGTTTGCCCCGGCCGCCCCTGCTGCTCGATCCGCGCGCGGGAGACTCGGCGGGTGTCTGCGGGGAGCCTGCCGGTCCGGAAGGGGCCGCCGCTCCGGCGGCAGGGGTGCCCGACCGGTCGGCCGACACGACCAGCGCCGCGAGCGCGGTGGTCACCGGCACCGAAGCGACCAGACCGATCGAGCCGACCAGGGTCCGTACGATCTCCTCCGCCACCAGCTCGCTGTTCGCGACCGTACCGACACTGCTCTGGGCGATCGAGAACAGCAGCAACAGGGGCAGCGCCGCACCCGCGTAGGCCAGCACCAGCGTATTGACCACGGACGCGATGTGGTCGCGGCCGATGCGGATGCCCGCCCGGTAGAGGGCGCGGGGGCCCATCTTCGGGTCCGCCTGGTGGAGCTCCCAGACGGCCGACGTCTGAGTGACCGTCACATCGTCGAGCACGCCGAGCGAGCCGATGATGACGCCGGCGAGCAGCAGACCGCTCATGTCGATGTCCGGGTAGAGGCCGTGGATCAGCCCGGTGTTGTCGTCCGTGTTGCCGCTCAGGAACGCCCAGCCGATGAAGAGCGAGCCGAGCAGCCCGATCAGCAGCAGTGAGATGAGCGTGCCGATCACGGCTACGGACGTACGGGCCGTCAGGCCGTGGCAGGCGTAGAGCGCGATCAGCATGATGGCGCTCGCCCCGACGACCGCGACGACCAGCGGATTCGAGCCCTGAAGGATCGCGGGCAGGATGAACAGGGTCAGGATCGCGAAGGACACCGCGAGCGCGATCAGCGCCATCAGGCCCTTCATCCGGCCGACCACGATCACCGCGAGCGCGAAGATCCCGGCCAGCAGGGCCATCGGGACCTTGCGGTTCACATCGGTCACCGAGTACTGGAGGTCGCGGGGCGCGTCGGGCGCGTAGGCCACCACCACGCCCTGGCCGTCGTTCAACTGCCGCGGCGCGTCCGGCTGGACGATTTCCGTGAAGGTCCTGCCCTTGTCCTTGCCGGAGGTGACCTCTACGGTCGCCTTCTTGCAGCTGCCCGTCTCGGCCTGCTGCGCCTCGCGGCCCTCGGGCGTGGAGGTGTCGCCGGTCGGCGGGACCTGGGCGGCGTTCACGTCCTTGCAGTCGACGCGCTGTACGGCGGTCACCTTGCCCTGCACCGTCTGCCGGTCGAAGCCGACACCGGTGCGCTCATGGGCCGGCGCACCGCCGGGCCAGAGCATGACGAGGCCGACGACGACCGCCGCCGCGAAGGGGATCAGTACCGCCGCGATCACCTTGCGCAGGTGTTTGGAGACCGGTGCGGCGGGCCCATGGCTGTGGGTGTGGCCGTGCTGTTCTGGAGTCGGCTGTGGGTGCGTCACCGACCGATCATCGCAAGAACGGCGGGGGCCCACTGTTCAGCGCGCCAGAGATGACGCTAGCGTGGGGGCACCTTTGCACACGCGGGAGCTCGGAGCACCGGGCTGAGAGGACGCTGACCTCCGTACGGAATATCTGGCTCATGCCGGAACGCCGGACACGGAAGCCGCTGCGTCGACCGCCGAACCTGTTACCGGGTAATGCCGGCGTAGGGAGTAGGTCTCATGACCATTCAGGATGCACGCACGCCTGCCGCCGATCAGGCGGAGCGCAAGCCGGGCTGGCACAAGGGATACGTCGAGGGCTCGCGCCCCGACCTCCGGGTGCCGGTCCGACAGGTGCACCTCACCAACGGGAAGGACGTGACGCTGTACGACACGTCCGGCCCGTACACCGACCCCACCATCGAGACGGACGTCCGCCGCGGGCTCGCGCCGCTGCGGGAAAACTGGATCATCGGTCGCGGCGACACCGAGGAGTACACGGGCCGCCCGCTCCGTCCGGAGGACGACGGGATCAAGCACACCTCGCCGCGCGGCGGACTGCGCAACCTCGACGCGGTGTTCCCCGGCCGGCCGCGGCTGCCCCGCAGAGGCCGTGACGGGCAGGCGGTGACGCAGCTCGCGTACGCCCGCCGCGGCGACGTCACCCCGGAGATGGAGTACATCGCCATCCGGGAGAACGTTTCTCCCGAGGTCGTGCGCGAGGAGATCGCCGCGGGCCGGGCCGTCATGCCGATGAACGTGAACCACCCCGAGATCGAGCCGATGATCATCGGCAAGCGGTTCCTGGTGAAGGTCAACGCCAACATCGGGAACTCCGCGGTCACCTCCTCCATCGAGGAGGAGGTCGACAAGATGACCTGGGCCACCAAGTGGGGCGCGGACACGGTCATGGACCTGTCGACCGGCCGCAACATCCACGCCACCCGCGAGTGGGTGCTGCGCAACTCCCCCGTCCCGATCGGCACTGTCCCGCTCTACCAGGCGTTGGAGAAGGTGGACGGCAAGGCCGAGGAGCTGACCTGGGAGGTCTACAAGGACACCATCATCGAGCAGGCCGAGCAGGGCGTCGACTACATGACGGTCCATGCCGGTGTGCGCCTGCGCTATGTGCCGATGACCGCCAACCGCAAGACCGGCATCGTCTCGCGCGGCGGCTCGATCATGGCGGCCTGGTGTCTCGCGCACCACAAGGAGTCGTTCCTCTACGAGAACTTCGAGGAGCTGTGCGACATCCTCGCGGCGTACGACGTGACGTACTCGCTCGGCGACGGTCTGCGGCCCGGCTCGATCGCGGACGCCAACGACGAGGCGCAGTTCGCCGAGCTGACGACCCTCGGTGAGCTCAACACGATCGCCAAGCGGCACAACGTGCAGACGATGATCGAGGGCCCCGGGCACGTCCCGATGCACAAGATCAAGGAGAACATCGACCTGCAGCAGGAGATCTGCGAGGAGGCGCCGTTCTACACGCTCGGCCCGCTCACCACGGATGTGGCCCCGGCGTACGACCACATCACCTCCGGCATCGGCGCGGCGATGATCGCCTGGTGGGGGACGGCGATGCTCTGCTACGTCACGCCCAAGGAGCACCTGGGCCTGCCCAACCGGGACGACGTGAAGACCGGCGTCATCACGTACAAGATCGCCGCGCATGCGGCGGACCTGGCCAAGGGGCACCCCGGGGCGCAGGACTGGGACGACGCGCTGTCGGACGCGCGGTTCGAGTTCCGCTGGGAGGACCAGTTCAACCTGGCCCTCGACCCGGACACGGCGCGGGAGTTCCACGACGAGACGCTCCCCGCCGAGGGGGCGAAGACCGCGCACTTCTGTTCCATGTGCGGTCCGAAGTTCTGCTCGATGAAGATCAGTCATGATATCCGGCGCGACCACGGTGGTACGCAGGAGGAGGTCGAGGCGGGCATGGCGGAGAAGTCGGCGGAGTTCGCGGCGGCCGGCAACCGGGTGTATCTCCCGATTGCCGACTGATGATCCGAGGTTGACGATCGTCGGCTGCTGATCGACGGCTCGGTTCCCTAGACGGTTTCGGCCTGGATCACTTACTCCGGTTTGTGGTCCGGGCCGCCGTAGTCGGGACTGGAGAAGTCGGGGCTGGAGAAGCTCGGGCGCGGTCCGGGCACGGTGTCGCCGTCCGGGCCGGGGCTGCTGAAGTCCGGCCGCGAGTAACCGAGGTTGGGGATACGGCCCGCGGACCGCTGCGGTGTCGGGGCGCTCTGCCCCGCCTCCGGGTCGACCAGGGCGTCCCGGAGGAACGGCACGACACCGCGTTCGCGCAGGGCGTCCCGCCAGGCCTCCCTTGCCTGGCCGACCTCTCTGGCCAGCTCACCTCCCGGGCCGTCGGTGAACGCGGACGAGCCGTTGCGCAGGGCCGTCAGCAGCAGCCCGACGGCGGCGACGAGAATGCCCGCCGCGGTGATCGCCCCGAAGAGCCAGCCCGCCGTCAGCAGCGTCTCGGCGAAGGCCGGCTCGGGGGTGAGCATCTTCAGCAGATACCCGACGAGCAGGAAGATCGCGGCGGCCGTTCCCGCCAGTACCGGTGTCAGGACGGCGACGACGGCGACGGCGCCCGCGCCGGCCGCCTCGGGCTCGCCCATGGCGAGGACGGAGCTGCTGCCGCGGTCCGCGCTGCGGGGCGTGCGCAGTTCCTCGCGGGCCTTCACGTAGTGGTCGTATTCGGCAGCCGCGGCGGCGCTGATGATCGCGCTGGCGTTCAGAGCCATGGTGCGCAGCTGTTCGGTGTTGAGGCGCTGTCCGACGGCGGCGAGGTCCGGGTGGTTGTGCGCGTTGTGCAGTGCTTCATCGAGGACGCGCTCATACTCCGGGCGGTCCTCGGCCAGCAGGTGCGGAGCGCTGTTCATGTGCATCCCCCGATGCTCCGTAGGGCCGGCTTGCCCGCTTCGAACGGGCGATTGGGCGGAAACGGAGGAGAGCCTGCTACGGATAAGCCGATGGTAGAGCGCCTACGGCACGGGGTGACAGGGGGTTTCCAGAAATAGGCCCGGCGGTGAACACACTCTGTATCGTGCTGCGCCTTCCCGGTTGAGCGCTCGTCATGCGTCAATCCCGCAAGGGAAGTTGCACCACGAGCAGCTTTCCGGCCATGGTGACGCCGCCGTCCATGGCGATGGCGAGCCCGTCGGCGTACACATGGGGGCCCTCCACGAGCGGGCCCGAACCGCCGTCGCCGTCCTCGGAACTCTCGTTGCCGACCTGGCCCAGCAGATACGGGATGGGGCTGTGACCGTGGACGATGCGCTCGCCGCCGTACGCTTCCAGCAGATCGCGCACCGCTTGTGAGCCGCCCTCGTCGCGGAAGGCGAAGCGCTTGGTCAGCTTGCGGAAGACATCCCAGCACTCGTCGGCGTCGTTGCGGGTGAGGATGGCGTGAATCGTGTCGTTCACGTCCTCGATGGTGGAGCCGTAATCGAGGTAGGCCGTGGTGTCGGAGTGCGTCAGAAGATGCGAGTCCTCCAGCGCGACCGCGTCGAGGCGGGACATCCACTGCAGATGTACGTCCTGGAGGCGATCCATGTCGGACTTCTGGCCGCCGTTGAGAAGCCAGGCGGCCTGGAAGGTGGCGGTGCCCGCCCCGGAGTTGACGGGGGTGTCGCCGAAGCGCCTGGCGCCGATGATGAGCAGCTCGTGGTTGCCCATGAGGGCCTTGCAGTAGCCACCGGCCGCCGCGGCCTGCGCCGAGAGCCGCATCACCAGGTCGATGACGCCGATGCCGTCGGGTCCGCGGTCGGTGAAGTCGCCGAGGAACCAGAGGCGGGCGTCGCCGGCCGCCCACTGGCCCTCCGCGTCGATGAGTCCCTGCTCGGCCAGCGCGGCGGTCAGCTGGTCCAGATAACCGTGTACGTCGCCCACGACGAAGAGTGGGCCGAGGCCCTCGCCGTTCGCGGCCGGGGGCTCGGTCTGCACCGTCACCTGAACGGTGTCTCCCGGACCGCCGCGGCCGATCACCGGGAGGTCGCGCCGGGTGGGCGTGTACCCCTCCGGCTCCTCGTCGATCCCGTAGGCGCCCGCCTGCCCGGGAATGGGGGCCTGCGCGTACGGCGGTACGCGGAAGTCCCGCAATGTAGCCGTCCGCACCGCGGGTCCCTGACCGGCCCCCTGAGTCATCGACCCCTCCACCACCGTCGCGCCGCCTACACCTCTCGATCCCACCTGGTCTCGGGTGGTCCGCAGTGTCGTGCGCCCATCATAGGAATGACGCTCGTGCTGTGTGACGCACCAGGGGTGGTGAATCCGGCTGCACCTGTGGTTCGCCGGTTATTTCGTCCGAATTGAGTAGGTCGGTCCCCGTCGGTCGTCGGACTCGGCCCTCGGACTTGTTCCTCGGGCTCGGCCTCCGGACCCGTCCCTCGGTCTCAGTCCCCGGCCGGTGAACGGGGTGCGCTCACCGTCGTGCGGTGCGGCCTGCGCTGTGAGGACGTACGGACGATGAGTTCCGTGGGTATGACCTGCTCGACGGGACGGTCGGTGTTGAGGCCCTCGATCGCGTCGATGAGGAGCTGGACCACCGCGGTGCCGATCCTGCGTGGTTTCAGCGAGAGCGTGGTGATGGGCGGTTCGGTGGCGGCGTACACGGTGGACTCGCTGCAGCAGACCAGCAGCAGGTCCTCGGGGACCCGCAGCCCGTAACGGCGGGCGGCGGCGAGTAGATCGGTGCCGTTGGGGTCGAAGAGCCCGTAGACGGCGTCCGGCCTGTCCGGGCGGGCCAGCAGCCGGTCGGCTGCGACGGCGCCCGCACAGGGGTCGTGGGCCGGATAGGACTCGTAGACGGGGTCCTGGCCGACCCGCTCGCACCAGCGCAGGTAAGCGGTGGTGGAGAGGCGGGTGTACGTGTCCGTGGTGTTCCCGGTGAGCAGCCCGATTCGGCGGGCACCGGCGTCGGCGAGGTGGTCGAGCAGGCCGAGGACGGCTGCCTCGTGGTCGTTGTCGACCCAGGCCGTCACGGGCAGGCTGCCGGCGGGGCGGCCGTCGGAGACGACGGGAACGCCCTGGCGTACGAGCTCGGTGACGACCGCGTCCTGGTCGGACGGGTCGATGACGACGGTCCCGTCGAGTGCGACGTTCGACCAGGCGTCGTGACGGGAGGTGGCGGGCAGGATGACCAGTGCGTAGCCGCGGGCGAGCGCGGCCGAGGTCGCGGCTCTGACCATTTCGGCGAAGTACGCGAACTCCGTGAAGGTGAAAGGTTCATCCCCGTACGTGGTCACGGTCAGGCCGATGAGGCCCGACTTGCCGGTACGGAGGGTTCGGGCCGCCGCGGACGGGCGATAGCCCAGCCGTTCGGCGACCTCGCGGACATGGCTGCGGGTGGCGTCCGGGAGCCGGCCCTTACCGTTGAGCGCGTCGGAGACGGTCGTGATCGAGACGCCTGCGGCTGCGGCGACGTCCCTGATGCCCGCGCGTCCTGGCCGGGTACTCCGCCGGGGTGGTTCCGTCCGGCTCACCTGATGCTTCCCTGCTGCTGTCATGGCGAGCCGATAGTAGGGCTCGGGCGGGCGGTTAGGGCGGACGCATATGCGCGCGTTGACAGGCACGTTTCTGCATGGTGATGATCCGTCAATGACCTTGGAATTCAAGGGGCTTATGCGGTCTGGACAGGTGGTGACGCCTATGGACCGACGTCGGCCCGCCAAGTGTCCTATGTCTCGAAGAGGTCTCAACTCACCTTCACGAGGGATGCGCGCCACGGCGCGGGCCACCGGAGTGCGCCAGGGCGGCGCGCGCCCCCTGTTCCTTCGGCCCTCCTCCGGTTCTTCTCTCCGCCGCCCATTCGCAGCGGCGGCCAATCCTCATAGGGTGAGCAGCATTGGCGGTAGTACGGTCGAGGAGGACCCAGAGTGAGCGAGACGAGCCCCAAGCTGCGCACGGCGCTGGACGGCGTTCCCACCTACAAGCCGGGGCGGAGTGCGGCGGCGGCCGGGGAGCCGGTGGCGTACAAGCTGTCCTCCAACGAGAACCCGTATCCGCCGCTGCCCAGCGTGCTGGCGAGCACGGTCGCGGCCGCCGGTCATTTCAACCGTTACCCGGACATGGCCTGCACCGGTCTGATGAACGAGCTCGCCGACCGGTTCGCGGTGCCCGTGACGCACCTGGCCACCGGCACCGGGTCGGTCGGCGTCGCGCAGTCGCTGCTCCAGGCGACCTCGGGGCCCGGCGACGAGGTGATCTACGCCTGGCGCTCCTTCGAGGCCTACCCGATCATTACGCAGATCAGTGGTGCCACCGCCGTGCAGGTACCGCTCACGGCCGGTGATGTGCACGACCTGGACGCTATGGCCGACGCGATCACCGACAGGACCCGGCTGATCTTCGTCTGCAACCCGAACAACCCGACCGGCACGGCGGTACGCAGGGCCGAGCTGGAGCGCTTCTTGGACCGGGTGCCCGCCGATGTGCTGGTGGTGCTGGACGAGGCGTACCGGGAGTTCGTCCGGGACGCCGATGTCCCGGATGGCATCGAGCTCTACCGCGACCGGCCGAACGTGGCGGTGCTGCGTACCTTCTCCAAGGCGTACGGCCTGGCCGGTCTGCGGGTCGGTTTCGCCGTCGCGCACGAGCCGGTGGCGGCCGCGCTGCGCAAGACCGCGGTGCCCTTCGGTGTCAGCCAGCTGGCACAGGACGCGGCGGTCGCCTCGCTGCGGGCGGAGGACGAGCTGCTCGGCCGGGTCGGTGCGCTGATCGGGGAGCGGACGCGGGTGTACGACGGCCTGGTCGAGCAGGGCTGGACGGTGCCCGAGACGCAGGCGAACTTCGTCTGGCTGCGGCTGGGCGAGCGCACGACGGACTTCGCGGCGGCCTGCGAGAAGGCCGGCGTCGTGGTGCGGCCCTTCGCGGGCGAGGGGCTGCGGATCACCATTGGTGAGACCGAGGCCAACGATGTCTTCCTGCATGCGGCGGAGGCGTTCCGCGAGGAGCTGTAACGACCTCGGGGCAATAGGGCGTGGATCGGCGAGTGGCGTCATGCGGCTTCGCGTCCTAGGCGGAGGAGGGAGGCGACGCGGAGCGTCGTCGACCGACGACAACGCCGGAGGCGGAGTCGCGGGGCGTCGGGAGCCCGCGCACTATTGCCCCGAGGTCGTAAGCGCGGCGGAGCGGCCCGGCGCCGTCACTGCCTGCGCTTTTCTGTGCCCCTGCCCGCCGTACCGGCGCGCGGGGGCACAGTCGTACCCCCGTGTCGCACCCCCGGGCTTACGTGCCGAAAAGGCGTGCGCAATAATGGCTCGTGAATGTGAACACGTTCACAAGCGTGTCTTGTTCCTTCCATGATCGATGGGATTGAAGGAACAAACTGCCGATGTGACCCACGGCGATGTGAAGGAGAAGACGACGTGGACCTAGCTCTGGCGCCGGAGACCTTGGCGCGATGGCAGTTCGGTATTACCACCGTCTACCACTTCCTCTTCGTGCCCCTGACGATCTCGCTCGCCGCGCTCACCGCCGGCCTGCAGACCGCCTGGGTCCGCACGGAGAACGAGAAGTACCTCAGGGCCACCAAGTTCTGGGGCAAGCTCTTCCTGATCAACATCGCGATGGGCGTCGTCACCGGCATCGTGCAGGAATTCCAGTTCGGCATGAACTGGTCCGACTACTCGCGCTTCGTGGGTGACGTCTTCGGCGCCCCACTCGCCTTCGAGGCCCTGATCGCGTTCTTCTTCGAGTCCACCTTCATCGGGCTGTGGATCTTCGGCTGGGACAAGCTGCCGAAGAGGATCCACCTCGCCTGCATCTGGATGGTCTCGATCGGCACGGTCCTGTCCGCGTACTTCATCCTGGCGGCCAACTCCTGGATGCAGCACCCGGTCGGCTACCGGATCAACGAGGAACGTGGCCGGGCCGAACTCACCGACTTCTGGGCGGTGCTCAGCCAGAACACCGCGCTCACCCAGTTCTTCCACACCATGACGGCGGCCTTCCTGGTCGGCGGCGCGTTCATGGTCGGCATCTCCGCCTTCCATCTGGCGCGCAAGAGGCACATCCCGGTGATGCGGACCTCGCTGCGGCTCGGCCTGATCACTGTGGTGATCGCCGGCCTGCTCACCGCCGTCAGCGGCGACCTGCTCGGCAAGGTCATGTTCAAGCAGCAGCCGATGAAGATGGCCGCGGCCGAGGCGCTGTGGGACGGCGAGGCGCCGGCGCCCTTCTCGATCTTCGCGTACGGGGATGTCGAGGCCGGCCACAACACGGTCGCCATCCAGATCCCCGGAATACTGTCCTTCCTCGCCCACGACGACTTCAGCTCGTACGTGCCCGGCATCAACGACGTCAACAAGTCCGAGCAGGAGAGGTTCGGCCCTGGCGACTACCGGCCCAACATCCCCGTCGCCTACTGGGGCTTCCGCTGGATGATCGGCTTCGGCATGGCGTCCTTCGGCCTCGGACTGCTCGGGCTGTGGCTGACCCGCAAGAAGTTCCTGCTGCCACCGGCGCTGCGGACCGGTGAGGACGAAGCACCGAATCTGGTGCTCTTCCGGAACAAGGCACTCGGCGAGAGATTCACCAAGTGGTACTGGCTGTTGGCGCTCTGGACGATGGGCTTCCCGCTGATCGCCAGCTCCTGGGGCTGGATCTTCACCGAGATGGGACGCCAGCCCTGGGTCGTCTACGGCGTCCTGCGCACCCGTGACGCCGTCTCCCCCGGCGTCTCACAGGGCGAGGTCGTCACCTCGATGATCGTCTTCACCTCGCTCTACGCGGTGCTCGCCGTGATCGAGGTCAGGCTGCTCCTGAAGTACGTCAAGGCCGGACCGCCGGAACTCACGGAGGACGACCTCAACCCGCCCACCAAGATCGGCGGCGACGACCAAAACGCCGACCGGCCTATGGCCTTCTCGTACTGAGGAGCTGAGGTATGGAACTCCACGACGTCTGGTTCGTACTCATCGCCGTTCTGTGGATCGGCTACTTCTTCCTGGAGGGGTTCGACTTCGGGATCGGTGTCCTGACGAAGCTGCTCGCCCGCGACCGCAAGGAGCGGCGAGTCCTCATCAACACCATCGGGCCCGTCTGGGACGGCAACGAGGTGTGGCTGCTGAGCGCGGGCGGTGCGACCTTCGCCGCCTTCCCCGAGTGGTACGCCACGCTCTTCTCGGGCTTCTATCTGCCGCTGCTGCTCATCCTGTTCTGCCTCATCGTCCGAGGCGTCGCCTTCGAGTACCGGGCGAAGCGCACCGAGGACCGCTGGCAGACCAACTGGGAGCACGCGATCTTCTGGACCTCGCTGCTGCCCGCTTTCCTGTGGGGTGTCGCCTTCGGCAACATCGTGCGCGGCGTGAAGATCGACGCGGACATGGAGTACGTCGGTACCCTCGGGGACCTGCTCAACCCGTACTCCCTCCTGGGCGGGCTCGTCACACTGAGCCTCTTCACCTTCCACGGTGCGGTGTTCGCCGGGCTCAAGACTCTCGGCGACATCCGGCAGCGGGCGCGCGGGCTGGCGCTCAAGCTCGGGGTCGTCACCGCGGTACTGGCCCTCGTCTTCCTGATCTGGACGCAGAAGGACAACGGTGACGGCGCGAGCCTCGTCGCGATGATCGTGGCGGTGTTTTCGCTGGTCGCGGCCATCGCATTCACCGCGGCTGGACGCGAGGGGTGGGCATTCGGCCTGTCCGGCGTGACCATCGTGGCCGCGGTGGCGATGCTCTTCCTGACACTTTTCCCGAACGTCATGCCGTCCTCGCTGAACGACGCGTGGAACCTCACTGTCACCAACGCCTCGTCCACGCCCTACACCCTGAAGATCATGACCTGGTGCGCCGGGATCGCCACGCCGGTGGTGCTGCTGTACCAGGGCTGGACGTACTGGGTGTTCCGTAAGCGCATCGGCACCCAGCACATCGCCGATGCCCACTAGTGGGGGATGTTTCACGTGAAACCGATCGACCCGCGTCTGCTCCGGTACGCCCGAGCCACCCGCTTCTTCCTGGGAGCGGTGGTGGTGCTCGGGCTGGCCGGGGCGGGCCTGGTCGTCGCCCAGGCGATGCTCATCGCCGAAGTGGTGGTGGGCTCCTTCCAGCGGGGTCTTGACGGCGCTGAATTGCGCACACCGCTGCTTCTGCTGGCCGCGGTCGCGCTGGGGCGGGGACTGGTGGCCTGGCTGACGGAGCTCGCCGCACACCGGGCGAGCGCGGCGGTCAAGTCGGAGCTGCGGGGACGGCTGCTGGAGCGGGCCGTCGGTCTGGGGCCGGGGTGGCTGACCGGACAGCGGGTCGGTTCGCTGGTCGCCCTCGCGACACGAGGTGTCGACGCGCTGGACGACTACTTCTCGCGGTATCTGCCGCAGCTCGGGCTCGCGGTGGTCGTCCCGGTGGCGGTGCTCGCCCGGATCGTCACCGAGGACTGGGTCTCGGCCGCGGTCATCGTGGTGACCCTGCCGCTGATCCCCATCTTCATGATCCTCATCGGGTGGGCGACCCAGGCGCGGATGGACCGTCAGTGGCGGCTGCTGTCCCGGCTGTCCGGGCATTTCCTGGACGTGGTCGCGGGGCTGCCGACGCTCAAGGTCTTCGGGCGGGCGAAGGCGCAGGCCGAGTCGATCCGCACGATCACCGACGAGTACCGGCAGGCCACTCTGCGGACATTGCGGATCGCGTTCCTGTCGTCGTTCGCACTGGAACTGCTGGCAACTCTTTCGGTGGCGCTGGTGGCGGTCGGCATCGGCATGCGGCTCGTCCACGGTGACCTGGACCTGTACACGGGCCTGGTCATTCTGGTGCTCGCGCCCGAGGCGTATCTGCCGCTGCGGCAGGTCGGGGCGCAGTACCACGCGGCGGCCGAGGGGCTGTCCGCCGCGGCAGAGATCTTCGACGTGCTGGAGACCGAGCCGCGGACGGACGGCACGGCAGACGTTCCGGCCGGTGCGCTGCGGGTGGAAGGTGTGACGGTCCGGCACCCGGGACGCAGTGAGGCCTCGCTCGACTCGGCCTCACTGGTCGTCGGTGAGGGCGAGACGGTCGCGGTCGTCGGGCCGAGCGGAGTCGGCAAGACCACGCTGCTCAATGTGCTGCTGGGTTTCGCGCCGGCGGACGAGGGACGGGTCCTCGTCGGGGACACGGACCTGGCCGACGTGTCGATGGAGCGGTGGCGGGAGCGGATCGCCTGGGTGCCGCAGCGCCCGTATCTCTTCGCGGGAACAGTCGCGGAGAACGTACGGCTCGCGCGGCCGGACGCGGACGAGGCGGCCGTGATCGCCGCACTGCGGGACGCGGGGGCGTACGACTTCGTGGCCGCCCTCCCCCAGGGGGTGCGGACGCGCCTCGGTGAGGACGGCGCGGGGATCTCGGCGGGGCAGCGGCAACGACTCGCCCTGGCAAGGGCGTTCCTGGCCGACCGGCCGCTGCTGTTGCTCGACGAGCCGACGGCGAACCTCGACGGCGAGACGGAGGCGGGCATCGTCGACGCCGTCCGGCGACTCGCGGCAGGACGCACGGTGGTGCTGGTCGTCCACCGTCCGGCGCTGCTGGTGGTGGCCGACCGGGTGGTCGAGCTGTCCCGCCCGGTCCCGGACAGCGGCGCCGCTGTGCCCCTTCAGGGGCGGCCGTGGCAGCCGCTGGACGGTACAGCGCGCGGGGCGGCCGGGGGGGCCGTGGCGCTCGTCGGTGAGCCCCCGAAGGGGATCGTCGGCGTCGGCGTACTGGCCAGGGTCCGGGGGGCCGCCGGTGCCCTGCGCGGCCGGCTGGCCCTGGCGCTCCTGCTGGGGAGCCTCGCGCTGGGCTCGGCCGTGGGACTCATGGCCGTCTCCGGCTGGCTGATCTCGCGGGCATCCGAACAGCCGCCCGTGCTCTATCTGATGGTCGCGGTCACGGCGACCAGGGCCTTCGGCATCGGGCGGGCCGTGTTCCGCTACGCCGAGCGGATCGTGTCGCACGACGCGGTACTGCGGATGCTCGCCGAGCTGAGGGCGGCGGTCTACGGCAGGCTGGAGCGGATCGCCCCGGCCGGACTGCGCGAGACCCGGCGCGGCGATCTGCTGTCCCGGCTCGTCGCCGACGTCGACGTGCTGCAGGACTACTGGCTGCGCTGGCTGCTGCCCGCCGGGGCGGCCGTGACGGTGGGTGCGGGGGCCGTCGGGTTCACCGCGTGGCTGCTGCCCGAGGCGGGTGCCGTGCTGGCCGTCGGGCTGATCGTCGCCGGGGTCGGAGTGCCGCTGGTGAGCGGGGCCTGCGCCCGGCGGGCCGAGCGGCAGCTGGCTCCCGCGCGCGGAACGCTGGCCACCCGCATCGCCGACCTACTCGGCGGCACGGCCGAGGTGACCGTCGCCGGGGCGCTGAAGCGCCGTATCGGTGAGGTGAAGGAGGCCGACGGGGTGCTCACACGGATCGCCTCGCGCGCCGCGGCGGCCACCGCGCTCGGCGGGGGGCTCTCGGCGCTGGTGTGCGGGCTCACGGTGGTGTGCGCCGCGTTCGTCGGAGTGCAGGGCGTGCACGACGGGCGGCTGTCGGGGGTGTCCCTGGCCGTGGTGGTACTGACCCCGCTGGCCGCGTTCGAGGCGGTCACCGGGCTGCCGCTCGCCGTGCAGTACCGGCAGCGCGTCAAGCGCGGCGCGGAGCGGGTGTACGAGGTGCTGGACACGCCGGTGCCGGTGCATGAGCCCGCCGTTCCCGCTCGCGGGCCCGTTACGCCGTTCCCGCTGGAGGTGCGGGGCCTGAGCGCCAGGTACGCCGGGCAGGAGCGGGACGCGCTGACGGACTTCGACCTGACGCTGGAGGCGGGCAGCCGGATCGCCGTGGTCGGCCTCTCCGGATCCGGGAAGACGACACTCGCGCAGGTGCTGCTGCGGTTCCTGGACGCGGGGGCGGGTACCTACACGCTCGGCGGTAAGGACACCGCGGAGCTGGCGGGGGACGACGTACGGCGGCTGGTCGGACTGTGCGCGCAGGACGCGCACCTCTTCGACAGCTCCGTACGGGAGAACCTCAGGCTGGCCCGTACGGATGCCACCGAGGGCGAGCTGCGGCAGGCGCTGCGCGCGGCCCGGCTGCTGACCTGGGTCGACGCACTGCCCGACGGGCTCGGCACGCTCGTCGGGGAACACGGCGCCCGGCTGTCCGGCGGCCAGCGCCAGCGCCTCGCACTGGCCCGCGCCCTCCTCGCGGACTTTCCCGTCCTGGTGCTCGACGAGCCGGCCGAGCATCTGGACCTGGCGACGGCGGACGCGCTGACGGCGGACCTGCTGAGGGCGACCGAGGGGCGTACGACGCTGCTCATCACACACCGATTGCAGGGCCTCTCCGCAGTGGACGAGGTGATCGTGCTGGACGAGGGGCGGGTCGTACAGCGGGGCGGGTACGCGGAGCTGGCGGAGGCCGATGGGCCGCTGAGGCGGATGCTGGCACGCGAGCGGGAGACCGGACCGGTCAGCACCTGGCAGCCCGTACCGCGCTAAGGGCTCGCAGAGATTCAACATGCGTGTTTGATGTTGTCCGGGGGTTCGGTGCCGTAGGCATCGAGGTAGGCGGCCACGTCTGCGGGGGTGGTGAATCGTGCTGTGGAGCGAGGGACGGTGCATT
>NZ_JASITA010000048.1 GCF_030063415.1 Streptomyces sp. H27-C3
CCACGGCCACCGCTACGGCGACTTCGACTCCGACACGGAGAAGTCCGTGCGGAAATTCCAGAGTTGGGCGGCGGTGGCGGACCAGGTCGCGGCCGACACTCCAGGAACGTACGGTCCAGCCACCAGGACGGCGCTGGATCGCTGGACCTCTTGAGGGGTCACGAAAGAACGGCGCCGACATTCCAGCGTGCCACCAACTCGCGCTCCGCGTAAGAGAAAGAAAGTCGACCGCGAGCGACGGAAGTTGATGCGCCCGAGATTTGGGAGAATCCTTGGTTGAAATCCCGGCGAAGTCATCGGATTAATTTGACAGACCTGAAACGGACTGACGATGATCAGACCAAGATCAGACGCACCCTCACCGGGCGACAACACGCCTTGTGCAGAACCATGGTGACGCCCTGGCACATTTTCGCAGGGGCTCGCAGAATCGCGCGGGCCGCGGGCTTCACATCCCGTCGGCCGTGCATCGGCGCGCCGTCTGATCTCCTCTCAGTCGCACTTCAGAAAAGGACAGCTGGATGCCGAACTACTTGTCTCCGGGTGTGTTCATGGAGGAGGTGACGGGCGGCTCCCGTCCGGTGGACGGCGTGGGCACGGCGATCGCCGCCTTCGTCGGCTTCGCCGAACAGGGCCCGCTCAACGAACCCGTCCGGATCACGAATTGGAGCCAGTACACCAAGACTTTCGGCGAGTTCAGCGACGGCACCTATCTCGGGCACTCCGTCTACGGCTTCTTCGCGAACGGCGGCGGCACCTGCTACGTCGTCCGGGTCGGCGGGCAGTCGGCGGCCTCCGGAACCGAGACGGCGTCGGTCACCGCCGCGAGCCCCCAGGAGCTCGGTGGCTTCCGTGTCGCGGCGCTCCCTGCCGCAGCGGGTCGGGACGTCTCTCTCGACGTACAGCGCAAGGCACCCGACGCCGACGCCTCCGGCAAGCCGCGGCGTCCGGCGGGCGAGAAGCCGAAGACCGGCAAGGACGGCGACAGCGAGGCCTCCGACACGTACACCCTCACGGTGAAGGTGGACGGCTCCCCGGTGGAGACCTTCGAGGTCTGCGGCGACAAGTCGTCCCCCCAGTACGTGGTCACGCAGGTCAAGGAGCGTTCCCAGTACGTCCTGTTCGAGGAGCCCGCCGCCGCGACGACGAGCACTGTGCTCGCCCTGCCCGAGAAGAGCTCGCTCTCCCTGACGAGCCAGGCGGGGAATGCCGGTGCCACGGACACCAAGGATGTGGTCGGCGGGTACATCGGCGACGTCAGCCGGCGCTCCGGACTGTCCGGCCTCGAGGCGATCGACGACGTGACGATGGTCGTTGCCCCCGACCTGATGGCCGCCTACGAGCGCGGCGCGCTCAACCGCGAGCAGGTCAAGGCCATCCAAATGGCGATGGTCAACCACTGCGAGAACATGGCCAACCGCATGGCCATCCTCGACCCGCTACCGGACATGACGCCCAGCGACGTCTACGAGTGGCGACAGAACGAGGCCGGTTTTGACTCGAAGTTCGCCGCCCTGTACTACCCCTGGATCAAGGTCGCGGACCCCACCAGCGGCAAGGGGTTCCTGATGCCCCCGTCGGGCCACGTCGCGGGCCTGTGGGCGCGCAGCGACGAGGCACGCGGCGTCCACAAGGCCCCGGCGAACGAGGTCCTGCGCGGCGTGCTCGACCTGGGCATGCAGGTGACCAAGGGCGAGCAGGAACAGCTCAACCCGGCGGGCATCAACTGCATCCGCAGCTTCCCCGGCCGGGGCATCCGGGTGTGGGGCGCCCGCACCCTCTCCAGCGACGCGGCCTGGCGCTATCTCAATGTGCGCCGCCTCTTCAACTACCTGGAGGAGTCCATCTACCAGGGCTCGCAGTGGGTCGTCTTCGAGCCGAACGACGAGCGCCTGTGGGCCACGATCCGGCGCAACGTCTCCGCCTTCCTGATCGGCGAGTGGCGGCAGGGAGCGCTCTTCGGCAGCACGCCGGAGGAGGCGTTCTACGTCAAGTGCGACGCGGAGACCAACCCGCCGGACGTCATCGAGTCCGGTCAGGTCGTCTGCGAGGTCGGAGTCGCTCCGGTGAAGCCCGCGGAGTTCGTCGTCTTCCGGCTCTCGCAGGAATCGCTGTCCGGTAACTCGTCCGGCGAGTAGCGCAGACCGGCTTTGCCCCTTTCCATCCCGTATCCCGCGGCACTGAGGAGTTCCGATGGCGGAGCAGCAGTCCAATCAGTTCATCGTCTACACCTTCGGCATCCAGATCGACGGCGTCCAGCTCGAACAGCTGAAGACCGTCAGTGGAATCAGCCAGGAGCGTGAGGTCGTCACCACACATCACACGACGGACAAGGGCGTCGAGTTCATCTCGAAGCAGCCCGGCAAGCGAACCGTCCCCAGCGTCACGATCACCCGGGGCATGGACAAGAGCAAGGCGCTGAACGACTGGATCAAGATCTCGCACGACGAGGGCGACATCGACAAGGCGCGCAAGAACGTCACCATCGAGATGAAGGACAACAAGGGCACGACTGTGCGTCGGGTGACGCTGGAGCGGGCCTGGGTCAGCAAGTGGGTCAGCGGTGACCTCACGGCCGGCGAGAGCAACGCCATCGACGAGACCGTCACCATCGAGTGCGAATCCCTGAAGGTCGAGCACGCATGAGGCGGAGGAGTGTGACCGAGGGGCCGACCGCCATCGCGGCGCCGTCGCCAACACCGGATTCCACGCCCTCGCCTTCCGCGGGGGCCGCAGGATCGCAGGACGAACCTGCGGCCCTCCGCACGGAGTTCCCCTTCACGCTGCCGCGCGGCTACGTCGACTCCCGGGGGACGGTGCATCGCGAGGGCGTGATGCGGCTCGCGACCGCGCGGGACGAACTCGTGCCGCTCACCGACACCCGGGTCCGGGAGAATCCCGCGTATCTGTCCGTGGTGCTCATCAGCAGGCTGATCACTCGGCTCGGTGGGCTGACGGACGTTCACGTGGGAATCGTGGAGCAGATGTTCGCGGCGGACCTCGGCTACCTCCAGAGGTTCTACGAGAAGATCAATACGGATGGCTCCTCTCTGGCGGCCACGGTGTGTCCCGAATGTGGTCACGGCTTCGATATCGACATGGGGAGCCGCCTGGGGGAATGACGACGTACGCGGCCGACGACCTCCACTCCGAGATCGCGTACCTCGCCCATCACCTCCACTGGCCGTTCAACGAGCTCCTCGACCTGGAGCACGTGCGGCGCTCGCAATTCCTGCGCCATGTCAAGGACTTCGACCACCATCTGCGGGACAGGAACTAAGACCATGCTGCGCTGGATACGCCGGATGCACGGAGTCCGTCGCGACGCCGCCCGTGCGGAGGAGGCGGTGGCGGAGCCGGTGCGCCGCCCCGCCGTCGTACAGCCGCGACCCCTGCGCCTGTGCTGCGTTGACGTACGTCCGGTGACCGAACCGGGGCGCATGCGGTCCCGGTTGGCCGCCTGGCGGGATCACCGGCTGAACGGCGCCCCGTTCACCGCCGTGGATCCCGAGGCTCCGCTGGTCTTCGTCACGGCGGGGCCGCTGGGAGCAGCCGGGCTTCCCCGGCCCCGGGGTGCCGCACCTCTGTACTGGCCGGCCGACCGGGACACGGCGGCCCGGCACGGCCGCTCCTCGAGGAAGTGAGGTGGGCCGTGCCCGAGAGCTTCACGCAGACCACGGCGTCGCACCGGTTCTCCCTGACCATCGACGGGAAGAGGTTCGAGTTCTTCACCCGGTGCACCGGACTCGCCCTGTCGGTGGATCTGGACGAGTTCGTCGAAGGCGGGATCAGCGACTCCCTCGTTCATCTGCCCAAGCACATCAGGTATGCGCCGCTGGTTCTGACCAGGCCCGTCACCGGCCTGACCATGGAGACGTGCCGATGGGTCCAGGAGTCGGTGCGCCGTCCGACACGACGGACCGGGCGGATCGCCTGTCTCGACGCCTCGGGCGCCCAGGTCGCCAAGTGGGACCTGCTGAATGTCATGCCCGTGGCGTGGCGTGGCCCCACGCTCGACGCCGAGGGCACGCAGCTCGCCATGGAGGAGATCGAACTCGTGCATGAGGGCTTCCTTCCCATCACCTGAGGTCCATGCGCCTTCCGGCGGCGACCGAGAAAACAGAAGGGAGGCGGCATGGCGAACAACAACCACGACAAGATGGTCAAGGCCGTTCTGAAGATCTACGCACCGCCCAGCGGTGGCGGCACGGACCCCGGCACTTTCCTGGAAGAGATCTCCCTGCAGTTCAACCCGGCCGAGATCTCCCTCGTCAAGGAGGTCTCGTGGGCTCGCCATCAGGCACGCTCGGCGGAGCACACGGCCATGCCGGAGTTCCTCGGCAGCCGTCCGCGCACCCTCTCGATGAACGTGATGCTCGACGAGAAGGACAAGCAGGGGCAGTCGGTGGACCGTCGCGTGAAGCGGCTGATGGAGCACTGCGTACCGACCGAGTACAGCCGGGGCAACGAACTGCCGTCACCACCCTGGGTCAGCTTCCACTGGGGCACCTTCGAGTCGGTGTCCTTTCTCGCCTTTCTGAGCAGGGTCAAGGCGACGTACACCCGGTTCTCGGCCCAGGGCGATCCGCTGCGCGCGGTCTGTGAGGTCACGCTCGAGGAGATCGGCACGGCGATCAAGGGGCAGAACCCGACGTCCGGATCCCCCACGTCGCGCGACTCGTACACCTTCGTCCAGGGCGACTCGCTGCAGTCGGTCGCCACGCGCCAGAGCGGCCGTCCCGGTGACTGGCGTGCCGTAGCGGCGCTCAACGGAATCGACGATCCCTCGAAGATACGGCCCGGCCACGAACTGCTGCTCCCCAGCAGCACGGGCCAGTGACCAGCCGGTCGGCCACCCCCAATATGCGCAAGGAGAAACGGATATGGCGACGCATCACACATCGTCGCTCATCGTATGGGCCGACGGGAGGCAGCTCTCCGCGCGCCACGGCGCGGCACTGGTCTGGGCGACAGTCGAGGAGAGCGGGCACGCTTCCGCCGGTGCGGAGATCGGGTTCCGCGATCCGTCCCGGGCTTCGCTGCTGTCGTCGAGCGGGATCGAGTTGGGCAGCGCCCTGAAGCTGGTCGCCGTCACGCCCGGTCGCAGCACCGACCTGTTCGAGGGCGAGGTGACCGGCTGCGAGGCGCGGGCGGCGGGCGACGACGGCGTGTTCACCGTGATCCGGGCGGAGGACGGCGCCCACCGTCTGAAGCGGGGCAGCAGGACCGTCGCGTACCACCAGAAGTCGGCGGACCAGATCGCCCGGAAGCTCGCCGAGGATGCGGGGCTCAAGACCGGTGAGATCGACGCCACCTCGGTGGTGTATGAGTTCCTCACCCAACCGGCCGTCTCCGACTGGGAGTTCCTGCACCATCTGGCCCGCGAGAACGGCTGTGACGTCTTCGTCCGCGCGGGCGCGCTGCACTTCACGAAGCCCGCCAGGGCCTCGGGCGCCCCGGCCAAGGGCTCTCCCGCGCGGCAGAGCCCGTTCGCCCTCGAGTACGGGCAGAACGTGGTCAAGGTGTCCTCGGTGGCGACGCTGCGGGAGCAGGTGACGGGGGTGTCGGTACGGGGCTGGGACCCCGAGCAGAAGGGGCCGGTCACCGCACACCGCTCCCCCGCCGCCCCGCCCACCCGCGACGTGGCATGGCAAGCCGGATCCGGCGTAGTACGGGGAGAACCGCTACTGCTGGTGGGGCTGTCCCGCGCGGCCCAGCACGAGGTCGAGCAGGTGGCCGAGGCTATGGCCCAGGAGGTCGCCGCCGGACTCACCGAACTCCACGCCGTGGTACGGGGGGAGCCCCGGCTGCGGCTGCGCTCCGCCGTCTCCCTCACCGGACTCGGCCCCCGGTTCGAGGGCCGCTACACCGTCACCTCGGTGCGGCACGAGTACCGCGCGGAATCCGGCTACCTCACGGAGCTGACCGTGCGCGAGGGTGCCGACCGCGCGGTCGCCGGGCGCGTCGGCGACGGCGAGGCCGGGCTGCGCCGCTTCTTCGGGCTCGTGCCGGGCACAGTCGTCAACATCAAGGACCCTCGCAAGCAGGGCCGGGTCAAGGTGGAACTGCCGTGGCTCGCGAAGGAGTACGAGAGCAACTGGGCCCGTACCGTCCAGCTCGGCGGCGGCCGACAGCACGGTGTCGTCCTGCCGGAGCTCAAGGACGAGGTGCTCGTGGGCTTCGAGCAGGGCTGCCTGGACCGCCCCTATGTGCTGGGCGGGCTCTTCAACGGTGTCGACAAACCGGAGCCCAAGCAGAGCGGCCTCGAGCTGTACGACGGCACCAAGGGCACCGCCAACCGGCGTTCGTTCGCGTCCAAGGAGGGGCACCGCCTCGAACTCCTCGACGCGGGCGCGCAGGGCATGGGTGCGGTCCTGGTCAGCGGCGACGGCAAGCTGCGCATCCAGCTCGACCAGCACAAGACCGTCATCTCGGTGCGCAGCGACGGAACCGTCGAGATCGAGGCGAAGAAGGAGGTCCGGGTGAAGGGCGAGGGCATCATCCTCGACGCCGGCGGGAAGACGCTGGAGCTCAAGGGCCAGGAAGTCAAGGTCTCCGGGACCCAGGTGGAGATGTCCGCGACCGCCGACATGCGGGTGTCCGGGAGCGGAACGGTGAAGGTAAAGGGCGGTGCCCTGGCCGAGCTCTCCGCGACCATCGTCAAGATCAACTGATGCCTCGACCAACTGCCGCCCCCACCGACGGACGCCCCGATCGGCGCGCTCCCCGACCGCAAGGAGACAACGACCGTGCCTGCCGCAGTGCGCATCGGTGACGCCACTTCCCACGTGCCCAACCCGACACCCGTGCCCGTCCCTGCGGGAACGGGCGCGGTGACCGGCCCGCCGCTGGCTGCGACCGTCCTCATCGGCGGTCAACCCGCCGCCGTGGGCGGCTCGTTGGCGGGCTGCGCCTTCCCGGGTCACATACCACCGCTGCCGCCCATGCCGCTGATCTCCGTGCCCAAGCCGGGCAAGACGGTACTGATCGCCGGCCAGCCCGCCGCCGTCATGGGCGACAAGCTCCCCTGCGGCGCCGCGGTGGTCGGCGGCTGCCCTACCGTCACGATCGGCGGCTGAGCGTGTCCGAGCACTTCATCGGCCGGGGCTGGGCGTTCCCGATGGGCGTGAGCGCGTCCGGCGGCATCTCGATGGCGGAGGGCCGCTTCGACGTCGAGCAGTCCATCCGGCTCATCCTGAGCACGGAGCCGGGCGAGCGGCCCATGCGCCCGGAGTTCGGCTGCGCGATACGCGACAAGGTCTTCGGCTCCTTCGACGCGTCCACGAGCGGGGTGATCGCTCAGGAGGTGCGGCGTGCGCTGGACCGCTGGGAGCCGCGCGTCGTCGTCGACGGTGTGGACGTCTCCCAGGACGGCGAGCAGCAGGAAGTCCTGTACATCCATGTCGACTACCACCTGGCGCGCACCAACAGCCGCCGCAATCTGGTCTGTCCCTTCTACGTGATCCCCGCCCGCGAGGGCGAGGGGGCGCCGTCGCCCGGCAGGTCCGAGGGCGGCCCCCTCAGCTCCCGGAGTGATACCGATGTCGCTGCCTAGTCCCGATCTCGACGACCGCCGATTCCAGGATCTCGTCGACGACGCCAAACGCTTCATCCAGCGCCGCTGCCCGGAGTGGACCGACCACAACGTCTCCGACCCCGGTGTCGCCCTGGTCGAGGCTTTCGCGCAGATGGTGGACCAGCTCTCGTACCGCCTGAACCGGGTGCCCGACAAGATCCATCTGGAGTTCCTCAATCTGCTGGGTGCGCAGCTGATGGCACCTCAGGCGGCGTGCGGCGAGCTGACGTTCTGGCTGTCCGCGCCGCAGGAGGCGACCGTGACCGTCCCGGTCGGCGCGGAGGTCGCCACGCCTCGTGCCGGGAACGCCGAGGCTTGTGTGTTCACCGTCGAGCGCGCACTGGACATCCTGCCCGCCTCGTTCCGCCAGCTCGGCACCGCGACGGCGGGGCAGCCCCCGGCCCTGATCACCGAACGGTTCCTGTCCGGTGAGCCGGTGGTCTGCTTCGCGCAGCCGCCCGCCGTGGACGACAGCCTGCTCGTCGGTCTGTCGCAGGCCGTGCCCCGCTGCGCGGTGGCCCTGCGGATCGACTGCTCGCTGGACGGCGTGGGCGTCGATCCGCGCCGCCCGCCTCGGGCCTGGGAGGCCTGGTGCGGGGAGTCGTGGGTGGCCTGCGAGATCGCCAGTGACGGCACGGGCGGGCTCAACCGCCCCGGTGAAGTGGTGCTGCACGTCCCGCAGGGGCACACGGCCTCGCTGATCGGGCGCCGCCGGGCGGGCTGGCTGCGCTGCCGTGTGGTCGACACCGCCCCGGGCCAGCCTGCCTACTCGGCCTCCCCCAAGGTGAGCGCGCTGGAGGCGTACACGATCGGCGGGACCACCGGCGCGGTGCACGGCGAGCCCGTCGCGCACGACGAGCTCGGCATCTCGGACGGCACTCCCGGCCAGTCGTTCACGGTGCAGCACACACCCACCGTCGGCTCCCTGAGCTCGGTCGTCGTCGAGACCCGGACGGGAGGCGCGCAGACCTGGGTTGCGGTGGCGACGTTCGCGGACTCCGGCCCCGACGACCGCCATGTGACGGTGGACGAGGCCTCGGGGACCGTCCGGTTCGGTCCGGCGGTGCGCCAGCCGGACGGCGGGGTCCGCCAGTACGGGGCCGTTCCGGCCGTCAGCGCCCGGATCGTCGCCGGTACGTACCGGCGGGGCGGGGGCCGGGAAGGAAATGTGGCCGCGCACACCCTCACGGTGTTGCGCACCCCGATCTCGCTGGTCGCCACCGTGGAGAACCGGGCGAGCGCGGTCGGCGGCGTGGACGCCGAGACGCTCGACAACGTACGCCAGCGGGCCGGGCAGTGGCTGCGCACCCAGGAGCGAGCGGTGACCGCGCGGGACTACGAGGCCATCGCGGCCGCCGCCTGCCGCGAGGCGGGCCGGATCGAGTGTGTCGCCGACCCCTCGGGGCCGGACGGGCCCGGCCTGGTGCGCGTGCTGCTCGTACCACGCGTACGCGATGCCCGCGAGGAGGACAGCTGGCGTGAACTGGTGCCCACACAAAGGATGTTGGAGTCCGCCGCCCGGGCCGTCGAGGCCGCCCGGCCACTGGGCGTGCGGGTGTCCGTCAGCGGACCCGCCTACCAGGGCGTCACGGTCGTCGCCGGGGTCGAGGCGGTCAAAGGGGCGGACCGCCAGGAAGTGGAGGAGCGCGTGCTGCGCGCCCTGTACGAGTGCCTGAGCCCGCTGCCCGCCGCGGACGGCAACCGGCCGGGCTGGCCGCTGGGGCGCGCCCTGCGGCTGAGCGATCTGTACACCGAGGCGGCGGGCTGCGAGGGCGTCGAGTCGGTGATCAAACTGCAGATGTATCCGGCGGACTTGAGCACCGGTGAGCGGCAGGCGCCCACCGAACGGCTCGACGTCGGCCCGGCCACGCTGTTCCTCTCCTACCGCCACCAGGTCGCCGTCAAGAAGGCCCGCTGACCCCACAGGACCGGCCGTCGTACGCGAGATCCGCCGTACCGCGTCTTCGAAAGGAGGACCAAATGGACGCACACCGACCCTCCGGGCATCCCGGCGAGCTCGCCTCGCCGCCGAGTCCGGCACTCCCCCCGCTGGTGCCAGGGAGCCGCTCGTTGCGGGCGCTCCTGCCCGAGAGCTACCGGCAGGGGGACTTCGTCGACCGGTTCATCGCCGGATTCGACGACACCCTCGCGCCGGTCATCACCGCGCTCGACTGCCTGGGCGCCCATCTCAGCGCCCGGACCGCACCGGACGACTTCCTGACGTGGATGCTCCGCTGGAGCGACACCGAACTGCCCGCCTGCGTCGGCACGACCGGGCGGCGCAACGCGCTGCTTCTCGGCCGCCGCCTGCACGGTCTGCGGGGCACCCGCGCGGGTCTGGAGCTGCTCGTACGAGACGTGCTCGGCGCCAGGCTCGAGATCTCCGAGTCGGGTACGACGCACTACTCGCACGGGCCCGAGGAACATCCCGCGCCCGAGGGCGGTGCTCGGGTGCGGATCCGTGTCCTGCTCCCCTACGGCTCCACGGCCCGCGCCGGGGTGGCCGAGGACCTCGAGGACCTGGTCCGCGAGTGGGTTCCGGTCCATGTGACCGCGTCGGTCGCCGTGCTGGACGACGTGGATCCGCTGTCGGCGGCGCCGTCCGGAAGCGGTCGGTAGATGGCCTCGAATGGTTACGGGGGTCCCGGGCAGGACGGCCTGGGAGGGCGGGGGATCTGTGCCACCTGCGGCACGCCCGCCTACCGCGGGGAGATGTTCTGCGTGTCCTGCGGCGGCTACCAGGGGTGGGACATCACGGGCAGCCAGGCGGTGCTGCGTCCGGATCCGGTGGGACCCGCTCCCGGTTCGGACCCGCTGACGGCTCCGCCTCCGTCCGGGCCCGTCGGTCAGGGGCCCGGCGCGCAGGGCAACTCTGCTGACTCTGCGGGGCTTTGGGGCCGACCAGGCTCGTGGGAGCGGCCGGGTCCGTCGGAGCGGCCGGGCTCGTGGGAGCGGCCGGGCTCGTGGGAGCGGCCCGCGATGGAGGCGGCGCACCCGCCTGTCTCCGCCGAGCCCCTGGTCATCAGAGGCGAAGTGCTGGCCGGGCCACCGGTGTCGGAACCGGCACCGGTGGCAGCCGAGGCGGAGACGGCGTTCGTCGACGTTCCGCGGCTGCTGCTGTGCCCCGAGTGCCGGAGCGGCAATCCCGAGACGCGCCAGTACTGCCACCCCTGCGGGGCCCTGCTGCGCCCTGCCCCCCAGCCGTCCGAGACCTCCGAGCCGACGCGCCTGGAGCAGCTGCGCGCGAAGTGCTTCGAGCGGCCCGAGGTCTGGCACTGGGACCGGCGCTGGCTGACCATCATGGCCGCCCTGCCGCTGTTCTTCACGGCGGGCATCGCGGCAGGCGCCACGGTGGTCGCCGCAGGGGAGGCGCTGCCCTGGGTCAAGGACCGGTTCGCGGGGCAGAGCAGTGTCGCCCCGGACACAGTGGAGGCCTCCAGCGCGGCCAAAGGGTTCGACGCCAAGCTCGCCGCGGACGGGGTGGACAACCGTGCTTGGGCGCCCGAGGAGCGGGGCCAGGACCCGGTGGGCCAGACCTGGACGGCCACGTTCCAGCAGCCCTTCCGGCTCACCACCCTGGCCCTCATCAGCGGCAGCTCCCCCAAGCCGAAGGAATTCCTGCGGAACGGACGGCCCGCGAAGGTCACCGTCACGGTCACCACCGCGGGCGGCGGCAAGGTCACCAAGACCCTGCCCCTCTTCGACCAGCCGGGCCCGCAGCGATTCCCCCTCGGCATCGACGGGGCGGTGGCCGTGGAGATACGGATCGACGCCGTGCGGACCGGCCTGCAGCCCAAGTCGCCGATCGTGCTGGCGGAAGTGCAGTTCTTCACCAGGCGGACCGCATGACCCTGCGAGCCGAACTGATCGTTCCCGACGAGCCGGTGCCGCCCGGCGAGAGCCTCACCGCCCATCTGCATGTGTGGAACGAGGGCCGGATCGTCGACGCGTACGACCTGGAACTGCTCGGACCGCCGGCCGTGTGGAGCGAGGGCGGGGCATCGTTGGGCCAGCTTCCGGTCTATCCGGGCAACCACGAGAAGATCAACATTCCGATCGCGGTGCCGCGCGACGGCGACCTCGCCCCGGGCGCCCTGCCGTTCGCCATCCGTGTGGTGTCGACGGAGAATCCCGATGTGGTGGAGGTCCCCGAAGCCGCCGTCGTCATAGGCGAGTTCCGCGACGTCGAACTCGAACCGGTCCGCTCCCGCACGGCAGGCGCACTGTGGGCGAACAATCTGGTCGTACTGCGCAACACCGGGAACGTCACGATGACGGTGCGGCTGAAGTCGGCCCCGGAGCAGACGGACGCACCGCTGCGCGTCCGCATCCGCCGCTCCCGGCTGGCCCTGGCTCCCGGCGAGAAGGCGCGGGTCGCGCTCGCGGTGCGGATGGCTCCGCCGGTGTGGGTGGGTGCCCCGGCGCAGTGGAAGGTGACCACAAGCGCCACGTGGGGGGAGGAGCAGACGCGCTCCGCCGACTTCGTCCACCGGCAGCGTGCCCTGCTGCCCAAGCCGGTCTTCAAGGCACTGACGGTCTTGACCGCTCTGGTGGTGGCGGCCGCGGTGCTGTGGTTCTCCCCGGCCGGCAAGAAGACGCCGACGGCCAAGACCGAGTCGGCTCCCGGGCTTTCGCAGGCGGATGCGGTGGAGCAGAAGGAGAAGAAGGCGGCGGCGCGGGAGAAGGAGCAGGAGGAGAAGGACAAGCGACAGGAAGAGGCGGAAGGGGCACTGCGGAAGAAGACCCTGCAGAAGGCCCTGTTCGTCGACTCCGAGAGCAAGGTGCTCACCGACCGCTACAAGGTCCCCAAGGGCTACCGGCTGGTGCTGAAGACCGCGCAGATCACCGCCTCCGGTACTGAGACCAGCACGCTGCTCCTTGAGGCCGGAGGCAAGCCGCTGGCGAGCATGAGCACGCGCAGCGCCCAGGACTTCACCCCCAAGACCCCCGTCGTCGTAAAGGCGGGAGACACGGTCACGCTGACCCTGGACTGCAAGGCACCACCGCCCCCGGCCGACGACGAGAAGCCCGACACCGAAGCCGGGGGCGGGTCCGACGACGGAGACGGATCCGGTGCCGGAGGCGGGTCAGGAGAGACCGCGGCCTGCACGGCGACCGCTCTGGTCAGCGGGGACCTGGTCCCCCTCGAAGGGCCGTTCTCCGAACCCGATCCGTCCCGACCGTCCGCTTCCTGACGCTATGTCAGACATAGCCACCTGTACCCCGGAGATGACCTGGTGAGCCTGGTCCAGCACGTCGATGAACTCCTCGCGGAGCACCTGCGGAAAGGCCCGTTGCACGGCGTGAACGCGCAGGTCGTGTTCGACACGCCCAACGCCGACTGGGTTGCGCGACGCTCGGGCCCGTGCGTCAACGTCTACTTGTACGGTATCGACGAGGATCCGACCCGGCGGCAGTCGGGCGAGACCAGCATCATCGACGAGGACGGCAAGGTCGTCGGCTACAGCCACCCCCACCGCTACTTCCGGATGAGCTACGCGCTCACCGTCTGGGCCCAGTCCGTGCAGGACGAACACCGCATGCTGGGAACGCTGTTGGAGTGGTGCGTGGGCACCGACACCCTGACTCCGCTTTCCCCACGGCACCCGCAGGAGCCGCTGTCGCTGCGGCTGCGCGACAGCAAGGAGGGTGGGGAGAGCCCGCTCTCCCGCATCTGGACCGGCCTGAACTGCGCCGTGCGCCCGGCCCTCGACCTGCTGGTGACTGTGCCGGTCGGCCGCCCCGACAGCAGCGCGCAGACCCCGCCGGTGGAGGGGATGACGCTCAAGGCACGCCGCACCGACGCCACGCCCGGCCAGGGCCCCGCACCGGACTCACCGTCCGGCGCGCACGAACCCGCGCGGCCCCGGCGGCGCGTGGAGGAGATCGCATGACCGAGTCCCCGTCCGAGGACCGCACCGGCTCTCCCCTCGATGACCGCACCGGGTCCCTCTTCGAGGACCGCATGGCCGCACTGGAGGACCGGCTGCGGCGCCTGTACGCGAGCCGCTCGTCGGACCTGCCTCCCGACGCCGCCCCGTACGAGCCCGGCGCACCGGCCGAAGCGCCGGACCTCGCGGCGTTCGGCCCCGACGATCCCCTGGCCACGCTGTGCCAGGAGTTCGGTCTGAGCGCCGACGAGGCCGACCTGCTGGTCGCCGCCACGCTGCCCGAGGTGAACGGCAACTGTGCCGCCGCCTACCGCGTGCTCGGCCGCTCCGCACGCCCGACAGCCGCCGTCGCCCTGGAACTGCTCGGCCTTTCCCTCGCGGAGGGCGTGGTCAGGGGGCTGTTGCACGAGGGCTCCGCGCTCCTGTCCGGCGGGCTCGTCATCTTCGAGAACCCGCGCGACCCGTTCTCCGAGCGCTGTCTGCGCGTCCCGGACCGGGTGATCGGCCATCTCCTGGCCGGGCCGCACGACCCGCCTGCCTCTGGCGACCGGCGGCTGAGCACCGTACCGCCGCTTCCGCACACACCGGACGAGGAGGCGCTCGCCGCCGTGACCGCGCAGCTGCGCGCGGACGGCGTCGGCACGCTGTACCTGCGGGAGAGCATCACCAGTGCGGCGCTGCCCACGGCGTGCGCCGCGCTGCGAGCGACGGGCCGGACTCCGTTGCTGCTGGATCCCTTCGACCTGGAGCACACCGACGCGGAACTCCTGGACGCCGTACGCCTCGAAGGACGGCTGGCCGGGGGCGGCATCGTGATCCCGGTGTACGCGGAGGAAGGCGACCCCGGGGTGCCGGCCCTCAGCCGGCTGATCTCGGGTCTCGCCCGCAGCCCTCTGCCCGTGCTCCTGTACGGCAGCGAGGTGTGGCAGGAGAAGGTGTGGCGGACCGTGCCGCGGGCCACGTTCGACGTACGGGGCGGCAGCCGGAGCCGGCCGCTGCCCACCGCGGCGGGCGCGGTGATCGACATCGCCCGGCGCGACGCCGCGCTGCGGGGCGCGACCGTGCCGGTCGAGACCGTGCGGCGCATCGCCCATGTGCAGGCCGCCCGCAGCCTCGAACAGCTCGCCCGGCACGTCGAGCCGCAGGTCGCACCGGACGACCTGGTGCTCCCCGAACGCGTGCGGGAGCAGCTGGACATGCTGGTGTTCCGGATCGAGCGGCGTGAGGAGGTCCTCGGCACGCATGGGCTGCGGCGCGGCGGCGGCCGCGGCTGGGGTGCGACGGCACTGTTCACCGGTGAGTCCGGCACCGGCAAGACGATGGCGGCGGAGGCGGTCGCCGGACGTCTCGGCCTGGACCTGTACATCGTCAGCCTGCCCGGTGTCGTGTCGAAGTACATCGGCGAGACCGAGAAGAACCTGGAGCGGATCTTCTCCGCGGCGGAGGCGCTGGACTGTGTCGTCCTGTTCGACGAGGCCGACACGCTCTTCTCCAAGCGCGGCGCGGTCAAGGACTCCAACGACCGGCACGGCAACCTACAGATCGGCTACATGCTCCAACGGCTCGAGCAGTTCAACGGCCTGGCGATCCTGACCACCAATCTGCGCTCCAACATGGACAGCGCCTTCACTCGCCGCTTCGAGGAGATCGTCGAGTTCGGGAGTCCGACGGCGGAGGTGCGGGCGGAGCTGTGGCGCCGCTACCTCGCCGAGAGCCCGGACGCGGCGTGCGACATCGGCGCCATCGCGCACGACTACTCGCTGGCGGGCGGAAACATCCGCGCGGCCGTGGAGACCGCCGTCTTCCGGGCGGCTGCGGGCGGGCGGGCGGTGGCGGCCGGGGATGTGCTCAAGGGAGTCGAGACGGAGTACGGGAAGCTCGGGCGGCTGTTTCAGCGTCCGAGTCCGGCTTCGGGTCCGGCTCCGGACCCAGGTCCGGCTTCGGCTTCGGGTCTGGATCCGGCTTCGGGTCTGGATCCGGCTTCGGGTCTGGATCCGGCTTCGGGCGAGTAGCCGGCTCGCGGCCGCGCCGCTATTGGCCGGACAGCCTCAGGGCGCCCTTGGAGATGTGCCACTTCTTCAGGATCTTCGCGTAGTCGCCGCTGCCGAAGACGGACTTGAGAGCCGCCGCGACGGCCTCGCGCAGCTTGTCCGCGTCCTTGGAGAACGCGATCCCGTACGGCTTGCGGTCGGTCTGGGGCCCGACCACCTCGAAGTTCCCGTCTCCTTGGGCATCCCCTTGCGCTTCTCGCGCGCTGTGGGCGGCGCTCGGGTAGTCCATCAGCGCGGCGTCGGCACGGCCGCTCTCCAAGGCATCGAGAACACCCTTGTGGCTGTCATTCGGATCGACCTTCAGCTCCCCCGCGCCCGACTCCTTGCAGGCGCGCGCCTGTTGGCGTGCCGCCGCCTCCACCGTCGTGTCCGCCTGGACGGCGACCTTCCTGCCGCACAGGTCGGAGAGCCCAGCCACGAGGCGGCCGCCGCCCGTGCGGACCAGGGTCGAGGTGCCCGCGGTGAGGTAGCGGACGAAGTCGACTCCGGGACCGACCCGCGTACCGTCGTCGCCCGGGCCCCGGCGCCGGCCGGGTGTGTCGTGGATGCCGGACATGACGGCGTCGAAGCGGTTGGCCCGCAGACCCGTGAGCAGATCGGCGAACTCGGCGTGCTCGAACTGGAAGGTCACGCCGAGCCGTTCGCCCAACGCCTCGACGGGGTCGGGTTCGACGCCGACCGTCCTGCCGCCCTCCGGGCAGGCCAGGGGCGGATCGCTGTTGGTGCCTACGCGGACCAGCCCCGACCGCTGCTACTTGTCGGGGAGCATCCCGAAGAGCGGCGCGTCCGGGCGCGTCGGGTCGGACGCGGCCGAGGAGCCGGGCGGCTGTCCGCAGGCGAGACAGCCGGTGAGCAGGACGGCGGCCAGTCCGGAGGCGCGAAACGCCTTCGTACGGCAGCGGGAAGGGTGGGGCGTGACACGTCGGCCACCAGGTTCGGTTCTTCAGGCTGAAGGGCGGAGGGGCTGTAGGTCTGCGGCTGAGGGCAACGGGGCGTGGTGAGCGGGGTGTTGTCAGGCGAGCAGTACGCGGCGCAGTTCGCTGCGTACTTCGGGAGTGAGGCTGGGGCCGACCCGGTCCGCGAGCCGGGCGGCCTCGTAGGCGACGAGGCCGATGTCGCACGCGGGACCGCACAGCACGCCCATCGCGGAGCCCTCGGAGACGGACATGATGCAGAGGAATCCGCCGTCGGCGTCCATGTCCACCAGGATCTGGTTCATCCGGCCGCGGCCGTGGATCGAGACCGCTCCCCTGGCCAGGGCCACGAAGCCTGAGACGACGGCGGCGAGGCATTCCCGGTTCTCTCGGGGCAGGCCGCCCGAGTCCGCCAGGGTCAGCCCATCCGCGTAGACCAGGACAGTACTGGTCACGCCGGGCGTCTGCGCGGTGAACTCGTCGATCAGCCGGCCGACTTGGACCTCTGCGGCCTCCGGTGCGTTCAAGGCATTCAAGGAGTTCAGATTGTTCAGTGCGTTCCAGGGCACGTGGGTCTCAGTCATCGGGTCGGCCTTCCTTGTCGCTGTCGTTGTCCTGCCGGGCCCGGCTCGTGCCGGTGCAGAAGCCGCTCACCCTGCGCCGTGTCTCGGCCGGGTCCGTCCGCCGGGCCATGCTGTCGTGCGCCGGTGGAGGCAGATGCCCGCGCAGCGTCGCCCGGGGATCGCGGCGCGGGAGGCCGCCCGGTCCGGGGCGCTGCGCCGCCGGCATGGTCCGGGTCTCTCCGGCGGGGTCCTGGGCCGGGGCCTGCGGGGGCGGATCCTGCGCCAGCGGGTGCTGCGGAGGAGATTCCTGCGGGAGCGGGCCCGACATCGGCGGCGGGGGCGGGGCCACGGACAACACCGTGTCCGGGACGACCACCGACGCCGTGGCGCCCTTGCCCGTCGACCCGATCCTGACCCGGATCCCGTGGGCGGAGGCCAGTCGGCTGACGACGTAGAGCCCCATCCGGTGGGTGGTCGAGGGGGCGACGCCCGGCGTCTCGCGCAAGGCGGCGTTGAGCCGGACCAGTTGCGCGGGCCCGATGCCCACTCCGCTGTCCTCGATGGCGATCAGTACGTCGCCGGTGACGGTGACCCGGCTGACCGCCATGACCCGGGTGGCCGGGCTCGAGTACTGCGTGGCGTTCTCCATCAACTCGGCCAGGAGATGAGTGAGGTCGTGGACCACGGGCGCCGCCACCCACGCCTCGGCACCGCCGACCACCTGGATGCGGGCGAACTGCTCCACCTCGGCGGCGGCTGCCCGGAGTACGTCGACGAGCGGGGCCGGAGCCCCGTACACCCGGCCGGGGTTCTGACCGGCGAGCACAAGGAGGTTCTCGCCGTGCCTACGCATACGCGTCGCCAGGTGGTCGATGCGGAACAGCTCCCCCAGCTTGTCCGGATCGGCCTCCGTGCGTTCGAGGGCTGAGATGACCGCCAGTTGACGGTGGATGAGGACCTGGCCGCGCCGGGCCATGGAGGCCAGCACGTCGTTCACGCTGCTGCGCAGCTTGGCCTGTTCGGCGGTCTGCTTGAGGGCTTCCGCGAAGACCTGCTCGAAGGCGCGCGATACGTCGCCGATCTCGTCCCGCGTACCCAGGTCCAGCGCCACGGACCGGTCAGGGGCCACCGACTGGTCCGCGTCCTTTGACTGTTCCGGGGCAGCTGAAGGGCTCGGGGCGGACGACGGAGCCTGGGCGGCCGAACGGTACGAGGCCACGTCCGGGCCGCCTTCGGCGATCGACGCCGCCAGCGCCGGCAGTTCCTGGCGCGCGGCCCGCAGCGCGGTGCGCCGCAACCGGCTGAGCTGGCGCACCGTGGCCTGCACGATCCACGTGGCGAGCAGGAGGGCCAACAGCAGCGCGAACCCCACGACGCCGCCGCTCCACCAGGCCTCCTTCTGCGCCTCGTAGCGTTCATGCGCGACGTCGTCGGTGATGCGCTGGGCGATCCGGGTCTCGATGCGGTTCAGGTCCTCGATGACGCGGGTCGCGGACGTGTTCCACTCCTTGACCAGGGCCGCGTCCAGTTCGGACGGCTCGGCGTTGGCGGCCTTGCTCACCATCGCCGCGATGTACGCGGAGTCGAACGCCTTCCGGAACTGCTCGGCGTCCTTCTCGTCGGCGGCGACCAGGAACTGGCGGAACACGACCTTCTGCAGTCCGCCGTGCGAGGCGGCCTCGGCCCACTCGTCCTTCTCCACCTTGCCGCGCGAGAAGCCCGCGTTGAGCAGGGCCCGCTGACTCGACAGGGACGCCTTGCCGATGGAGAGCGAGCTCAGCGCCCAGGTGTCGGAAGCGGTGGAGCCCTCGCCGCGCCCGGCTTTGATGGCCAGGCCGAGCAGCGGAGTGATCATGTCGGCGTACGCCAGATCGGTGGCCACCGAGTCGAAGCCCTTGGAGTACGCCTTCGACCGGAGCTCGGCCAGCCCCTGGAGCGCCGCTTCGGTGTCCGCCACGCGCTCGGTGATTCCGGGCCTGCCGAGATTGGCCGAGGCGCGGTCGACGTAGTCGGCGAGCCGCTCGTCGGTTTCCGTCCGGAACGGGGCGATGGCGACCTTCGCGCTCTTCTGCAGGGCGGCGAAGTCCCGTTCGTTGGCGAGGGCGTGGGCGAGCTGTGTGGCCGAGAGGACGAGTGCGGCCGACTCCTCCGTGACTTTCATCCGCTCGGCCCGGGCGAGCGAGCCGCGGATCTCCGATACCGCGAGCCCCAGGGCCAGCAGCGTGGGAGAGAGCAGGGCGACCGCCATGCGGGTGGAGATCTTCCAGTGCTGGGGCGACAGCACGGTTCGGAACGTGCCTCTGCGGCCAGCCGTGTCCGGCGGGCTCTTCTTCGTTTTCATCGGCGGCGCTGGACCTCTGGATACGCGAGCTCTTCGCCCCAGCAGCGGCGTGGGACCCTGCGATGCTATGAACCGGTGAAGCCGCCGAATAAGGGTGGAAGTTTACACATCGCGTCGGAAGATGATTGAGCGACTCTGTCTTGTGATTCTGTTTGTGGAACCTGAGGCGTCTGTGATCGTTGAGTCTGGTATGGATCTCTCCTCTGAACAGGTTTCCGAGCTGTGGGAGTTGGCGGGTTCGCGGGATGTGCCGGCTGTCGTGGCGCTTCGTGCGCGGATCGTGTTGTGGTCGGCCGAGGGGTGGCGTCGAAAGGACGTCGCCGAGCTCGCCGGTGTGGCACCGCTGACGGTGGACCGCTGCAAGTCCCGCTATGCCGAGCGGGGTGTTGCCGGGCTGGAGGACAAGCGCCGGGGCGGGCCGCGAACTCAGGTGCCGCCCCGGACGCGGGCCCGGGTGATCGCCTTGACGAGGATGTCCCCGCCGGCGGATTCCGGTCTCTCTCACTGGTCGACGCGAACGCTGGCCGACCACTTGAAGCGGCGCGAGGGCATTTTGGTGTCCTGGCACTACATCGCGCGGGTCTGGCGTGAGGAGAATCTGAAACCGCACCGCAGCGGCACCTTCAAAATCTCGAAAGACCCGGCGTTCGCGGAGAAGGTCGCCGATGTCGTCGGCCTGTACCTGGCCCCGCCCGGTGGCGCCGTGGTGCTGTCAGTCGACGAGAAGACGCAGGTGCAGGCCCTGGACCGGACTCAGCCGGTGCTGCCGGTCGCGTTCGCGGCCACCGAGAAGCGCACCCACGACTACGTCCGGCACGGCACCACGAACCTGTTCGCCGCGCTGAACGTCACGACCGGTGAAGTGCTGGGCGAGTGCAAGCCGAGCCGGAACGGCGCGGACTTCCTGGCGTTCCTGAAGAAGGCCGTCAAGCCGCATACGGGAAAAGAGATCCACGTTGTCCTGGACAACCTGTCCACACACACCACCCCGGACGTGAAGGCGTGGCTGGCGAAAAACCCGCGCGTCCATTTCCATTTCACCCCCGTCGGGTCCTCGTGGCTGAACCAGATCGAGATCTGGTTCGGGATCATCACCCGGCAGTCCATCCGCCGTGGCACGTTCTCCAGCGTCAACGTCCGGGTCAAACAGATCCGCGACTACATCAACTCCTGGAACGAGAACGCGAAACCCTTCACCTGGACCGCCACCACCGACGAGATCCTCGCCAAGGTCCGGCTCGTCCAGACCAACGTGAAGAAGCTCGTCAATAACAACTCGAAGTAACACAATCAGGATCACGAGACACTACGCCAGTGCATGACAGGCGAGGACCGGGACCCCGGCATCACTGCTCTTCGGAGAAGGGTGATTGATCGGGCTTTTCGCTGCGTTCTTCAAAGGTGGATTCTTTGCGTCACATGGCTACTCCTGATCGCCGTGAGGAGATAGACATGGGGAGATGGAAGGGGAGGGCTATGTGTGAGGACCGCGCTGAATCGCGATGCGGGCCGGCTGTTCCGCCGTCGTAGCCCGTGTCCTCACCAGCTTGCAGGAGTCCGCCTGCTTCAGACGGTTGTACTCCTCGTGTTGCACTGTGCGGACGTTGAGTACTTCCCGGACCACCTCCGGCTTCAGGCGGCCCTTCACGCAAACCTCCTGGGACCCCTTCGCGAAATTCGCCGCTCGATCCTTGGGGTTCTTGAAGATGGCCTGAAACGTCTGCGGTGCGGTGGTGTCCGCGTAACGTTCCCGGTCGGATCGGATGAGCTCAGGGATATCCACGACGGCCACCCTGCCTCGTCCTCGACCGCCCTTCGCTGCCCAAGCGGCGGCAACCTTCAGGCTGCGGCTGAACGATGTGTACTCCGATTTCAGCCGTACGCTGCGCTTGCTGCCGCTGGCGATATGATTCCGGACGGAAATGGAGAGGCCTCCGCGTCCCGGTGGCACTAATCCCTTGCGGAGAGGATCCTCGTCCCCTCTGAGTGCCCGGTAAAGGACGGTGGGGTCGTCACTTTCTGAATCACCGTCAGAGTCGGGGTGGATCCTTCGAGTTCGGGGACGGCTGGTCTTCATGGGCTTGCGCTCTTTCCGGCCTGTTGCCGTGGTGGGCGCGGATGTGTTGGAGCCGGAGGAGAGAGCACTCGAGGACCAACTGTCCAGCTGTGCTTGGAGACAGTCAATGCCGAGATCGCCACGGCCCCAGCGATCGCCAACCCAGGAGAGCCCTGCTCGTGCGGCCTCGCTCTGCCTACGTATGGCCTCCTCTTCTCTTCTCGGTATGTGACTCGGAGTGGTTTCCTGCTTGAACATAGAGGGACACCAACGTGCTGAGGTCTGGGTCGGGGACGTGGACAGCAATACCGATAATTCAACGTACCTGTCGACAGCGAGTTGAACCGAATCGCAGTCGGTTTAACCCTTGGATGCGGGTTGTCCTCTTTCGGCGAGTGTCTTGCCCGGGAGCCGACTGCTTACCGGTAGTTCGTTAAATCCGGCGGTAGAGGTCGATGCCGTGTCCGGTGGTGACCGCTTCGATCAGGGCCTGGAGCTCGGCGGGTGGGTCCTTGTCGGTCCAGGCTCGCCACCATTTGCGCGTGGTGATGGGCTGTGTATGACATAGGCAGGACGGGGCGGTCAGGGATCGGCTGGCCGTATGGACTTGAGGTGAGTGATCGTGGCTGCTGCTGAGCTTGTGTCCGCCTACTTGGCCGGACTGGAACGCGCGGATTCCGAGGCGGTGCTTGAGCTGTTCGCACCTGGAGGCATGGTGCATTCGCCGCTGTACGGCCCCAGATTGGCCACGGAGTTCTACCCCGAACTCTTCGCCGACACGAGCCGTTCGCGCCTGACGCTGCTCGGTGTGATGGAGGGCCGCAGCCAGCAGGGAGCCGTGCTGGTCTCCTTCTGGTTCCACTTCGACTGGCGCCTGCCGTCGGGTGCTGCGGCCCCGTTCGATGTGGTGGACTTGGCCGAGCTCGCCGAGCTCGCCGAGGACGGCCGGATCGCCGCACTGCGCATCGTGTACGACACCGTCAACGTCCGCCCGGTCTTCGAACGCGAGACAGGCGCATCGTGGAACCCGGACGCGGAGGGCAGCTGACGGGCAGCAGCACTTCACCGCCCGCCCGTCGTCGGCCGCTGGAATTCCTTGTCGAAGGTCACCCGGACGGTGAGGCCCCCGTCCGGGTTGGCCTCGGCCCGGACCTTCGCCGCGTGCACGCGGGCGATGGCGGCGACGATGGAGAGGCCGAGGCCCACGCCTTCGCCGGGTGCCTGACGGCGTTCGGCGAGCCGGTGGAACGGTTCGAAGAGGAGGGGAACGGTCTCGGCGGGGATGACCGGGCCCGTGTTGGAGACCGACAAGCCCTCGGGGCCGGTGCGCAGCGTGACGTGACCGCCGGGGTGGTTGTAGCAGATGGCGTTGCCCACGAGGTTGTGGATCAGGCGTTGGAGAAGGACCGGATCGCCTTCCACTTCCAGGGGTTGGGCGTCGAGGTCGAGGGTGACGTTGCTTTCCGTGGCGTCAGGGGCGAGTGTGACCTTGACCGTGGCGGCGAGTTCGTCGATCGGCACGGGCTCGCGGCGCTCCAGGCCGCGCTCGGTCGTGGCGAGCAGCAGCAGGCCGTCGATCAGGCGCTGACTGTGTTCGGCGACGCCGATGAGTTCGGTACGGATGTACGCGACCTGCTCCTGATCGGGCTCACCGGCCAGGCCGATCTCGGCGGCGGCCCGTTGCAGGGCGAGCGGGGTGCGCAGCTCATGGGCGGCGTTCGCGGCGAACCTGCGTTGCGCACCGACCAGTTGTTCCATCCGGCCGAGCATCTCGTCGAAGGTGTCGGCGAGCCGTTTGAGCTCGCCGGGCGGCGCGTCGAGGGTGATGCGCTCGTGCAGGGTGGCCTCCGAGAGATGCCTGGCCTTCTCGGTGATCACGCCCACCGGGCGCAGCACCCGGCCCGCCATCCACCAGGCGAGGACGACGGAGAGGACGGCGAAGACGGCGAGCGCGATCAGGCAGACGGTGAGCACCCGGCCCAGCGCGGTCTGCTCGAGGTCGGCGGCGAAGTCGGAGCCGGACTCGTCGAGCCGCCGGGTGATACCGCACGCCAAGCTGTTGGGATCGGTCGCTGAATCATGCTTCTGGGAGAGCGGAGCCTGCCGCACGACATCGCTGATGCTCCCGTACAAGCTGTCCCGCAGCAGGATGTACACCAGGGCGATGAGCCCACCGCCGGCGAGCAGGATCAGACCGGCGTAGAGGGCGGTCAGGCGCAGCCGCTCACCGGCACGCGGCCAGGGACGTCTGCGCGAGCGCGGGCAGCGAAGAGGTGCGGCGCTGTCCTCTCCGGGCCCCCGGTCTGCCCGGTCCCCACGGATCACGCCGACGCCTCGTCGTCCGAGACCATCCGGTATCCCGCGCCCGGCACCGTCTCAATCACCGGCGGATCGCCCAGTTTGGTGCGCAGGCGGCTGAGGGCGACGCGGGCGGCGTTGCTGCCGTAGCCGATGTCTTCCTGCCAGACCTCTTCGATCAGGTCCTCGCGGCTGACGACGCCGCCGGCGGCGCGCATCAGGGTTTCGAGGACCGCGAACTCCTTGAGCGAGAGCGGCAGCGGGCGGCCCTCGCGTGAGGCCTTGCGGGCCGAGGTGTCCAGGCGGATTCCGGACCGCTCGAGGACCGGGGGCAGTGCGGGTCGGCTGCGTCGGCCGAGGGCCAGGACGCGGGCGAGAAGCTCCTCGTACGCGAAGGGTTTGCCCAGGTAGTCGTCGGCACCGAGACCGAAGCCGGAGACCTTCTCGGAGAGCGAGTCGGCGGCGGTGAGCATCAGGATGCGTGTGAGCAGGCCCTGGGCGACGGCTCGGCGGCACACCTCGTCGCCGTGCAGTCCCGGCAGATCACGGTCGAGGATCATCACATCGTACGCCCCGAAGCGCAGCTTCTCCAAGGCCTGCAGGCCGTCGGCCGCCACATCCACGGCCAGGGCGTCACGCCGGAGCCCGTCGGCGATCATCTTGGCGAGAAAAGCCTCGTCTTCCACCACCAATACACGCATACCGTCCTGTGTACCGGAGTCTCGTCTTTCACCGACGTAACAGGTGCTGTTAAAGAACTGAGACGGCGTCTCCCCGCAGCGTATGGAGCAATAGCACCGACCTGGGGAGGTCCCCGTGAAGAAGCACCGCATGCAGCTGGCCGTGGCCGCTGGACTCTCCGCACTCGCGCTGTTCGGCGCGGCCTGCACGCCCGATGACGGCACCAAGGACAGCGACACGAGCAAGTCGCAGGACGCGGGCGCCAAGGAGGCCAAGCAGACGGACTGTCTGCGCAGCAAGGGCATGAAGATCCAGAAGGGCGAGGACGGCCAGAAGGACGCCATATCTCCGGGTGATCTGTCCCCGGACGAGATGCAGAAGGCCCTGAAGGACTGTGGCGTCCAGGACACCTCGGGCGGTGCCGGAGCCGGTGACTCCGGGGGGCAGGGGATCAGCCAGGCGGAAAAGGACAAGTACCTCGCGTACGCCAAGTGCATGCGCAAGGAGGGCATCGACATGCCCGATCCCAAGTTCGTCGACGGTCAGGTGCAGAGCGGCACGATGCCCGACCAGCCCGACCGGTCGAAGTACATCAAGGCCGACAAGGTCTGCGCCCAGAAGGCCGGCTTCTGATGCGGCGCAGGAAACTGCTCCTCGGCGTCGCGGCCACCATGCTGGTCGCGACGGCGGGCGGCGTCGCCGTGAACACCTTCGGCGAGGCACAGGCCGACGGCGGCAAAGAGCAGCAGGACGGCGGCCTTCCGCAGGTCACCGCCGAGGTCTCCCGGGGCGACCTCACCTCTGCCGTGCAGGTCCCGGGCAAGCTCGGATTCTCCGCCGGGCGGAAGATCAGCGCCGGGGCGGAGGGGGTCCTTGCCTGGCTGCCGAAGAGCGGGGACACCATCGGCCGCAGCGAGAAGCTGTACGACGTCAACGAGAAGTCCGTGTACCTCATGTTCGGCGAGCGCCCCATGTACCGTGAGCTGAAGACGGGGAACAAGGGCACGGACGTACAGCAGTTGAAGCAGAACCTCAGAGCGCTGGGCTACGGAAATCAGCTGGCCGACGACAACGAGTTCACGCCCGGCACCGCGCAGGCCGTGAAGGCCTGGCAGAAGGCCAAGGGCCTCAGCCAGACCGGCAGGATCGGTGCGGAGCAGATCGTCTTCGCGCCCGGCTCGCTGCGTGTGCAGAAGGCCGAGGCCACGGTGGGCGACCGGCTGGCGCCGGGCAAGCCGGTGTTCTCGGCGACCGGCGCCGGACGCGTCGTGACGTTCGACATGAAGGTGGCCGAGTCAGGCCAGCACAAGACCGGCGACAAGGTGACCATCAAGCTGCCCGACGGCACCGAGGCGTCCGGGAAGATCTCCTCGATCGGGAAATCGGCCGAGGAGTCGACGCCGGACGGTCAGGGCGGCGGGGGCGGCGACAAGACGCCCAAGGTCAAGGTCACCGTGGAGTTCGACCGGCCGGACCGGATCAAGGTCATCGACCAGGCACCAGTCACCGTGTCCCTGTCGGGCGAGAGCCGCAAGAACGTCCTCTCCGTCCCGGTCGAGGCACTGATCGCACTGCCGGGCCGCGGCTTCGGGGTCCAGGTCGTCGAGAACGGCAAGGTGCGTGAAGTCTTGGTCGAACTCGGCCTGTTCGCGAACGGGCGGGTCGAGGTGTCCGGGGGCGGGATCGCGGAGGGCGAGAAGGTCGGGGTGCCCAAGTGATCTACGAGCCCCATGAGATGCACGAGATGCATGACGTACGCGAGACACATGCCGTACCTGAGGTGAATGACACCCACGCAACGCATGCGAATGCCGTCGTCACCCTCAGCGGCGTCACCAAGGAGTACCCCGGCGGCGTCACCGCCCTGAGCGGAGTGGATCTGGCGATCGACGGGGGCGAACTCCTCGCCATCGTCGGCCCTTCGGGCTCCGGCAAGTCCACCCTGCTGCACATCGTCGGCACCCTCGACGGGCCATCGGCCGGCACCGTCACCCTCGCCGGACACGATGTGAGCCGACTGTCGGACCGTCGCCTCTCCGCACTGCGCGCCCAGCACGTCGGCTTCGTCTTCCAGGCCTTTCACCTGGTGCCGGGCGCGAGCGCGCTGGCCAACGTGGTGGAAGGGCTGCGCTATTCGGGCCTTTCGCACAGCGAGCGGCGCCGACGGGCGGCCGAGGCCCTGGAGCGCGTAGGCCTCGGCGACCGTACGCAGCACCGGCCGCACGAGCTGTCCGGCGGACAGAAGCAGCGCGTCGCGATCGCCCGTGCCGTGGCGGGCGAGCCCGATGTGCTGCTCGCGGACGAGCCGACCGGCGCCCTCGACTCGGCATCCGGCGCAGCGGTCATGGAGCTCCTGCGCGAGCTGAACGCGGACGGCGCCACCATCGCCGTCATCACCCATGACATGGAGCTGGCCGCCTCCCTGCCCCGCCAAGTGCGGCTGCGCGACGGGCAGATCGTCGCCGATACGTACACGGGAACGGCTGGTGCGCGATGAGCCGGAGCGGCAGGAACCTGATCCCGGCCCGGCTGACCGCACGCGACGTGACCGAGGTCGGCTCGGCAGGGCTGCGCGGCCGCCCGATGCGTGTGGTGCTCTCCGCCCTCGGCATCGCGATCGGCATCGCCACGATGATCGCCGTGGTGGGGATCTCGTCCTCCTCCAAGGCCAAGCTGATGCAGGACCTCGACAAGCTCGGCACCAACATGCTGGTGATCACCCCGGGCCAGAACATGCTCTCCGGCGACAGTGCCAAACTGCCCGAGAAGGCACCGCAGATGGTCGGGCAGATCGACGGCGTGGAGCACGTGGGTGCCGTCGGCACGGTGGACGCGAACATCTACCGCTCCGAACACACCCCGGCCACGCAGACCAACGGCCTCTCCGTACAGGCCGCGTCCGAGAGCCTGTTGAAGACCCTGCGCGGATCCATGGGCTCGGGCAGGTGGCTGAACGCGGCCAACTCCACTTACCCGGCCGTCGTCCTCGGCGACCACGCCGCGAGCCGCCTCGGCGTCACCAAACTGGGCCAGCAGGTCTACATCGACGGCAAATACTTCACCGTCGTCGGCATCCTCGGTCCGCTCCCGCTCGCCGAGGAGATCAGGACCTCGGCCCTGATCGGCTGGGACGCCGCCAAGAAGCTGCTCGGCTTCGACGGCCATCCGACATCCATCTACGAACGCTCCGCGGACGACAAGGTCGAGGACGTACGCGACCGGCTCCAGCGCACGGCCAACCCCCAGGCCCCGCACGAGGTCCAGGTCTCCAACCCGTCCGACGCCCTGGCGGCCAAGGCCGCATCCGAAGGCGCCTTCACCAAGCTGCTGCTCGGACTCGGCGGGGTCTCACTGCTCGTCGGCGGTGTAGGAGTCGCCAACACCATGATCATTTCAGTGCTCGAACGACGCCACGAGATCGGCCTGCGCCGCTCGTTGGGCGCCACCCAGGGCCAGATCAGGCTCCAGTTCGTCACGGAATCCCTGATGCTCTCGGGGCTCGGTGGAATCGCGGGCGTACTCCTCGGCTCACTCGCCACCTGGGTGTACGCGAGCACCGGCGGCATGCCCTGGGTGGTACCGCCGATGGCCATGGCGGGCGGCTTCGTGGCAACCCTGGCCATCGGCACGGTGGCCGGCCTCTATCCGGCGGTCCGGGCGGCGCGGCTGTCGCCCACGTTGGCGCTGCATGCGGGGTGATGGGGGGTGCGGTCCGACCTCTTGGGCATCCATGGTCACCATGGGGGAGTGAAGCTGCTCACCACTTCGTGCTTGGGACTTCCCCAAGCTCACGTTGAGGCACGGCGCGAAGCCCCCGGGACGATCTCCTCCCTGCGCCTTGGGAGTGGTCTTCAGGGGCTCAAGTCCTGTGCGGCTGTGCTGGGCGAGTGAGGCCGGTGGGCCGGGTGCGGGGCCTTCTGGCGCCTGCATGCGACCCAGCCCGGACGCCGGAATGCGACTCGGGATCCGTTCTTCGCGGATCGTTGGTCGAATGGGCGCTACAGGTGGTCCTTCGTCCAGGACGCCAGATTCTGGGCACAGTCGTCAACGGCTTCCCGCCAGGTCCGAGACGCGTCTTCCCCGGCGTCATCGCTGATGTGCTTGACGATCCGAATGGGAACATCGAACTGTCGCGCCACGGACGCCACGGCGTAGCCCTCCATGTCGGCCAGGTCCGCGTGAGCAGCGAGGCGTGCGCGGGCCGCCTCGTCGGAGACGAAGACATCCCCCGTGGCCAGGGCGGGGCCGTCGTCAGCGATCTCCATGGGCAGCCCGACTCTGTGGGCGGTGACGAGGTAGAGGAATGCTGTGTCCAGATCATGCTGGTGCACACGGCTCACCTCGTGGGTGCCGTGCCATCCGGGACGCAGCGCTCCCGCAGTGCCGAGATTGACCACGGTGGAGGGCCGATTGCCCCGGCCGAGGGCGGCCGCGAGGCCAGCGGCCGCATTGACCTTGCCCAGGCCGGTGAGGAGCACGGGTAGGGCTCCGTCGAGATGAGCCGCTTCTTCCTCCAAGGCCACGACGAGCAGGGGGCGGTCGGGCTTTATCACGCCTATCAGCTTCATGGCCACAGGCTATTTCGGTGGCCATGAAGCGCCTCGGGCAAAAGTTGACTGAGGCAGCTGGAGGGAGACTGGCTGGGGCGTTGGGGCGTCGCGCTCAGGCCCTCGACCCAGGGCGATTTCAAAGTCGTGGTGATCTTGTAAGTGTGCAGGTCACGACGGTGTGACGATGTCTGGTGAGCGCGCGACGTACGCAACGAAGCTCCGTTGGCAGGTGACCTTGCCAAGTCGCCTTCGCCCAACGGAGCTTCGATGTGCCGTCAGTCTTCCACCGTCTGCCTGATCAAGTCGCCCAGCCGTCAACACCGTTCGGTCGGTTCGCTGGCGCTGCGGCTGCAAACGCTGGCCGATCCGCGCTCTCGGCGCGGGAGGCGTCACCCGTTCGTGGCGGTGTTGCTGGTGGCCTGCTCGGCGGTGGTGGCCGGTGCGAAGTCCTTCTCGGCCATCGGGCAGTGGGCCAAGGACGCGCCGCAGGACGTCCTGGCCCGGCTCGGGGCCCCGCCACGGCGTTCAACGTACGGATGGCGCCCAGTGGCGCGACGATCCGCCGGATCATTCAGCGGACCTGCCCCGGCGGACTGGCCGACCTGTTGGGATGCGAGCCGAGCGGGTGCGAGACGCTGGCCGTGGACGGTAAGAGCGCGCGCGGCTCGCGTCACGGCACCACCGCGGCCGCCCATCTGCTGGCCGCGATGACCGGCAGCGGGCAGACCGTCACCCAACTGAGAGTGCCCGACAAGACAAATGAAATCACCTGTTTCGCCGCCCTCTTGGAGCCCTATGACCTGACCGGCATCACCGTGACTGCCGATGCCCTGCACACCCAGCGTGACCATGCCCGCTTCCTGGTGGAGACCAAGAAAGCCCACTACGCGTTCACCGTGAAGCGCAACCAGAAGTTGCTGCATCAGCAGTTGCGCACGCTGCCCTGGCAAAAGGCCACAGCGAAGTTCTACGACCGCGCCGAGGGACACGGGCGGCTGGAGACCCGGGTGGTGCGGGCCCTGACCGTCACCGACCTGGGCGTGGACTTCCCACACGCCGCCCAGGTCGCGAAGATCGTGCGACATCGCACCACGAGCTATCGCGTCAGCCTTGAACTCCTCCGAGTACGGCTTTCGTGCCATCGGTGCCATCTCTTCCTCTGAATCCACGAGATCCAGTGTCCGCGATGTCTACCAATCGGGGGGAATCTCCGACAAACTGGTGCCGGCGCACTGGCGCAAGGCGGCGTACGCGAACGAGGACCTGCCGCAGGGGGCGGTGGACCGCGATGCGTACGTGGTGTGCGTGCTGGAACAGCTCTTCGGAGCCCTCAGGCGCCGCGACATCTTCGCCTCTCCCTCGCACCGCTGGGCCGACCCGCGCGCCCGCCTGCTCCAGGGCAAGCGGTGGGAGGCGGTGCGCGAGGACGTCCTGGCGGGCCTGAGCCTGGACGAGGACGCCGAGCAGCACCTTCGGGAGCTGGTCGAGGTGCTGGACGCGACGTGGAAGCAGATGGCGGAGCGGTTGGAGGAGGCCGGCGACGACGCGAAGATCAGCATCGAGGTGCAGCCCAATGGCCGGGCGAAGTTGAACGTGGAGAAGCTCCACGCGCTGGGTGAGCCGAAGTCGCTGAAGTGGCTGCGCGAGCGCGTCGAGAAGATGCTCCCGAAGATCGACCTGCCGGACCTGCTGTTCGAGGTGAACGGCTGGACCGGGTTTCTGGACGCCTTCGTGCACCTGGGCGACGGCAAGACCCGCATGAAGGACTTGACGATGTCGATGGTCGCGCTGCTGGTCTCGGAGGCGTGCAACATCGGCATGACGCCGGTCATCAACCCGGGCTACGAGGCGCTGACCCGGTCCCGGCTGGTCCACGTCGACCAGTACTACCTGCGGAGCGACACCATCGCCGCGGCGAACGCCGCGCTGATCGCCGCCCAGGCCCGGGTGCCGATCGTGCAGTTCTGGGGCAAGGGCCTGCTCGCCTCCGTCGACGGCCTGCGCTTCGTCGTCCCCACGCGGTCCATCAACGCAGCCCCCTCGCCGAAGTACTTCGCGAAGAAGAAGGGCATCACGTGGCTGAACGCGATCAATGACCAGGTGATCGGCATCGGGCAGATGGTGGTGCCCGGCACTCCGCGCGACTCCCTGTTCATCTTGGACGCGCTGACCCGGACCCCCTGGCGACCGGATACACGACTGTCAACCCTCGACGGCAACTGTCGACGCCTGACGGCCTGACAGGTGGAGGGTGTGCTCGATCCTGTGCGTATGAAGACTGTTTTGACCGCCGGGACTTTCGCCCCTTTCGGCGATTTCGGTTTCTGCCTGACGCGGGCCCGTACGCGATGATCGGAGCATCTCCGCGCGCTGGTGCTGTGGCTGAGGCCGTGTCAGCGGCTCGGGTACTTTCCCACTCCGGCTGCGGTATCGGCTGGTCGTGGCACGTGTCCGGGCGAGCGGCGGAGAGCCGTCGTTCCGGGGCCCGTGAACGCCTCGGACGGGTGCGGGGCCCGTCGCGGACGGCGCTGGAGGGAATCGTCGGGGTGGGTTGGAGCTGCCCGGCTCTCCACAAGGGACCGGATGGGGGCCACGGTCCGGACGCGGGTGGAGGGGGATGGCCGCAGGGGCGCCCGGCCCAAGTGAGCAGGGCGACCCGTGCCTTGGGCCCTCGTCTCTGATGACCTGACGCCGGGGTCCGCGCCGCGCATCACGGCAACGAACTCCACTCCGCTGGTGCCGGAATCCAGCCCACCCGCTGACGGGTCCGTCGACCGCGCACACGCCCGCCTCCGGGAACCGCCGAAAAGAACCATCGCGAGGAACCAATCCGGCTCGTCCTCCCCAGAACCACGCCGACCCCGGCCAGCCCACCCCAATCGCCCTGGAAGGCTCACCCATGCCAACGCACAAGCCCGCAGAACCGCAGGTTCGGGCGAGCAAGAACGAAGCACCGCAGGCAAGGGGGAAGCAGCCCTCCCAGCAGGGCGCAGACTTCTCCGGCATTTCCCGCTGGTACGGCCGGATGGCTTGGGCACCGACCGACAAGGGCGGTGTCTTGGGCAATCTGGAGAACGCGGCTCGTGCTGAGGGGGCGATCGATCGGGAGCTGAGTGAATCGGTCAACCGGGAACGCAGACTGGCCGGCCAGGTGCCCGGGCTCGTGGAGTGGGCGAACAGGATTGCGGCGGGGGTCGATGAAGAAGTAGCGAATATAGAGGGCGAGGAACTGGGTCGGCTGTACCCGACCCTGCCGCGGACGGAGCCCACCCCCGTCGTGACGGAGAACGCTTTCAAGCGCGAGCACCAGAGCAACTGGACGCGGTACACGTGCGATCGGTCGTCACTCAATGAGGGGATCCAGAAGAAAGCCGGGTTCGTGAGGGATTCGGTGGCCGCGATCGGCGGGAAGGGCCACACGTTGCTGGTCTGCGATCCGGGCTTCGAGGACGGCCTGGGGCGTGCGGCCTTGGCTGTCGGCGACATGGATACGGCGGACTACGTCGCAGTCCTGGTCCCCGGCATGGGCAGTTCGCTGGAGACGCTTCCCGAGCTCGCCCGGCACGCACGCAGCCTCTACGAGGAGTGCCTGCGCATCAGCCCCGGAGCCAAAGTCGCCATCGTCGCCTGGATGGGCTACAAAGCCCCCCGGAGTCCCCTGAAGGGCACTCTGGAGGTCACCGGGGAGGAGCCGGCCAGGAAGGGCGCCGAACTCCTCAGGAGCGACCTGAATCAGTGGCGCGTCCACTGGCAGGAAAGCCCCGCCCGCAACAACCGCGGCCTGCCCACCTACCCGCTGCTGACCATCAGCGGACTGAGCTACGGAAGCGTCGTCGCCGGCCACGCGGTCGCAGGCGGAGCCTTGAGCGGCGCTCTGAGCAGCACCGTCAGCGGAGCCACGCGCGGAGCCATCAGTGGAGCCGTCACGAGCAACCCCGTGACCGCGGCAGTGACAGGAGCCCTGAGGGGCGAAACCGCGGGCGAAAGGGTGAGCGGGGCCGCGCGCGGAGCCGTGAGCGGAGCGGTCAGGGGAGCAGTCGTAGGCGGACCTGCGGGCGGAGCCACAACCGGAGCCGCGAGAGGAGCCGCAGGCGGCGCCCTCAGGAGCGCGACCGCAGTCGGAGCGCTGAGCGGAGCAGCTCCAGACAACCTCATCCTCCTCGGCAGCCCCGGCACGGGCCGCCGCCCCCAGCATCTCGACGTCCCCTCCGGCAGCATCTTCGTCGCCGCCAACGATTCGGACGCCGTCAGTATGCTCGACTGGTTCAGCATCGACCCGACTCACAAGAAGTACGGCGATGTCACCCGCATGAGAACCGGCTATCAGCGGACGCCGGGAAACGGGCCGATCGAGAGCGCTGTAAAAGCACATACCAGCTACTACAACGTCGGCACCGAATCCTTGACCAACATCGCTCGCGTGGTCGTCGGAAAACCACAGGAAGTAACCAGCAAAGAACAGCGCACCAGGCCGGTAGGGGGAGGCTACCGAAATCCACTCGGCCGCGCCTTCACCAACTCACCCATTAAATCCAGGAAAACACGATCCACATCACCCGAATCCGGCACCGCCGTCCCGTCGGATCCCGTCGCGGTCTCCTCTGCCGATACTGACGATGACCTGATAAACCCGCTACTGAACAGCCAGAAGGCCGAATCTGTCAAGGATAGGGCACAGGCGGCACAGGACTACGTGGACGGCATCGTGAGGAAGGTGCTGAGGGAGGTCGTTCCGTCGGCCGATACCGGAAACATGTCCCTCGACGAGAAGTTCACCGTCACCTTTCTGGAGGCCCCGGCGACGGGAGGTACGGGGCTGCGCACGACGGAGAGGTACACCCTCAGAGAACTCGCGCTGGGCGTTCCGTATCGAAGAGTCATGCTGCGCTTGGGACTGTCGGTGACGATCCATCAGATCGAACCAATCCGAAGCGACTTTCCTTCCGCAGTCTCGCAGGCCCTGAAGCAGGACCGAATTCGCTCGGGAGTCTCCGGTAAGTTCTCCAAGGATGCGGACCGCATGGCAGCGGATGACGCGTTCAAGACGACGTTTTCGGAGTTCTCTCGGTCAAGGCTCCGTGGCAGGATGAATAGGTGCCTGGCGGAATCCAAGGATCCTCGGGTGGAGTTTTTCGCCTACATGTGGCTGGCCGGGGACCTGAAGGAAGGCCTTGTCGAATTCCAGGGCAAGGTCGTCCCCGACGTGGTGGCGATAGGGTTCAACGACTTCAGCCTTCTTGTCTCGCTCGCAACCGGTGAGACCTACATGTGGCGCAAGGACGACTCGTCAAGCGGGTTCCAGAAGTTCATCAAGGGGCATCTTTCCGAATTTGACAGTGCTGCCACACGATCGGGCGATTTCATTCCGCACCTTCCGCCGGATCCTCGTGTCCAGGGCGGCAATGCGAGGACGCAGTTCACGTTCATGGAGCCGCGCATCAGCTTCCGGCAGGTTCCAGACATCTTCGATGAGCTCTGCAAGGCATCCGTCCAGCGGGTGAAGTCCAATCTCAACGGCTACGTCTACACGAAGGCGGAAGAAGATGGGGCATGGACCGCGCAGTTCGGTCGCGCGGCCATGCAGGGCGGTGAAATCCTGATGGTAATCGTGGCGTCCGCGATGTCCGGCGGCGCTGGCGCGGTAGCCGCGTTCGGCTCGGGATTGGGCTTCGGCTTCGGTTCCGCGCACTTCAACAGGAAGATCGCGGAGAACGCGGACCGGGGTGATGTCTACCGTCAGGCCATGGTGGATGCCGAGCTGGACACATGGCTGGCGGTCGGCATGTCAGCCATAGACTTCAAGGCCGCCTTCTCCGGCATCCGTACCGGCGTCAAGGGAGCCAGGAGCACGGCCGTCAAGCTGATCGGCGACGGCATGGCAGTCGCACGGGAGAAGGTTCTCCTGAGTCAGCTGGCGCCACGCCCGCGCGCCGCCCGTATCGGGTCGAAGGGCGCAGGGACCCAAGCCTTCACGGACAGGGTCGCCGCCAACGGAGCTGGCTGCTGGGACGCGGTGGCCGACGTTCAGCACATGGCCGGAGTCATCACACCTCAGGAGCTGTCGGCGCTCCGCAGCGTACGCGCGCACAGTTTCGAGAACTATCTCGGCGGAGCCGGTAAGGAGATCGCGAACACCGAGAGCCTGGCTCGGCTGGCCGGGGGGTACCGAGTCGCTTTCGTCGTCGATGACGGTGGCCGCCCCAACATGATCCACGCCATGCTCAGCACAGGAGATGGCCGGCTGGCAGGTCTGAACAACGCGGGGATCCGTCAGGACCTGTCGCCTGGATTCGCAGAAATTGATTTCACGAATGGCGGTCCGCTGTCCTTCGCGGACGGCGGCTTCCAACTCCCGGACGGCCGCCGGGTGCGGATCTATGCGGAGACCAATGCTCCGGAGTTCCAGATCGAGACGCGCCGCCCTGCTGTTGCCGACCAGCCGCAGAATGCGGTGGACAGCAGGCTGGCCGAAAAGGCCCTGGCCGACCTGCGGCGCCAAAACGCGGTGAACACCATGATCAACAATCCCGCACAGAACTGCGAGAACCTGATCACGCCGACTCGGAACTACATGAAGACTCACGGCTTCACCGCCATCAAGTATCGCGGGATGGCCATCTGGGACAACGCCCTTGAGGCCTCACACGCAAACCACTATGTGGTGGTCGGGAACCGTGGCGGAAGCACCTATGTGTTCGATCTGTCCGCAGGCCAGTTCGCGAACCGGGGAATGCGCGGGTTCGACGGACCCGTCATCACGACCGAGGCGAAGTGGGCCAAAATGTACCAAGACGGCACAACTCGCAAGCTCATCAAGTACCAGGACTTCGCCACCAGTCAGGAAGCGAAGGATGCGGTCAGGCCGACGAAACTGCTCGCGCCCAAGGACTACCTGCCCGGAGCGACCGTCCTCACCTCCCCCAATTGGTACTGACCAGTCGAGCGATGTGAACGGCGGGGCAGGTCAGGTAGGGGCCGCTGGGCGTGCACCGCCGGGGGCCGACGTGAAGAAGATCGAGTCCTACGCGAGAAATGCCCATGACGCGGAGCTGCGGAATCTCGGACACATCCTCGACTAACCCGCGCATCATCTCTCTCGACCTCGTCGGCGTGCTGGCGTTCTCCGACAAGGGAGTGCCGATCGGCACCCTGTTCGCGGACCAGGTGGAACTGCCCGGGGGAGACCCGGCCAAGGCCCAGGGTGCTGCGGACAGGTACCGGAGATTCCCCCCGATTGGTAGACATCACGGACACTGGATCTCGTGGATTCAGAGGAAGAGATGGCACCGATGGCACGCAAGCCGTACTCGGAGGAGTTCAAGGCTGACGCGATAGCTCTGTACCGGTCCAACCCGGGGCTCACGTATGCGCAGGTCGCGCGGGATCTCGGGATGAATGCCGAGACGGTGAGGCAGTGGGTGCGCGATGCTGGGGCGGCTCCGGGCCCGGACGGGCGGATCGCTCCGGCAGCCGGGCCGGAGCGGGCCGGGGGCACGGCCTGCCGACGCGCCGTCTTCCGATGGCTGACCAGGTACAACACCTGGCGCAGGCACTTGACCAACGGACAGCTCTGCCCTATCGACTACGAACGCGAGCACGCACTCACGTCAGATAGCCTGGGGCTCACCGCATAACCATACAAACCGGTGTCTACCACCCGGGGGGAAGCTCCCTCCGGCCCTGACCCCGGAGTCTGGACACCGTAGACACTAGATCTTGAGGATCTGGGAGAACGGAGTCCCTGTGGGGATGAAGCACTATCCGCAGGAGTTCAAGGCGGACGCGGTCGCGTTGTACCAGTCACGGCTGGGAGCGACGACCAAGCCGGTCGCCGCCGATCTGGGAGTGAACACGGAGACGCTGCGGAACTGGATCCGGGCGGCCGACGGACGGCGTCCAGGTGCGCACTCCGACCGCCCGGCCTCCCCGGCCCAGGCCACGACCGGGGCGGAGGCGGAGGTCGCCGCGCTGCGCAAGCGGGTCCGCGAGCTGGAGGAGGAGGTCGCGCTCGCCCATCCCGGCCGCACGACCCAGGCAGGTTAGGTTCCGGTCGACCGTGGCGGCCGTCCTCGTCGTCGCGGTGGGGCTCCCGCATTAGCACGCGGGCGTCGACCGGGCATCCCGCTCCTGGGCTTCGTCTTCCTCGTCGCCCTCGGCATCGACTACAACATCTTCCTGATACACCGGGTGAAGGAGGAAGTCGGGCTGCACGGCCACGCCAAGGGCGTCATCAAGGGCCTTGACCAGCACCGGAGGTGCGATCACCAGCGCGGGCATCGTGCTCGCCGCGACCTTCGCGGTCTTCGCCGTGCTGCCGCTGGTGACCATGGCCCAGATGGGCATGCTCATCGGCGTCGGCGTCCTGCTCGACACCTTCCTGGTACGCACCCGTCCTGGTGCCGGCCCTCGCGCTGGACCTCGGTCGGCGCTTCTGGTGGCCGGGTCACCTCTCGCGCGTCGATGACTCGGTCGATGACGCCGGCGTTGTCGATGTCGATGTCGATGTGCCGGGCCCGGTGCCGCCGACTCCTGCGGCACCCACAACGACGGACCACGTTCCCGAGCGCGTCTGACCGGAAGCACCCGTCAGCGCCCTGGGCGCAGCAAGCACACGGCCTCTGTCGCCCCGCATCCCGCGCGGGCGGCAGAGGCCGTTGGCCGTTGGGGCGTGACTGCGGAAGTGGCTACGCCGCGATGTCCCGTACCGACGCCAACGACGCCCGTACGCCCCGGCCCCTTCGTCCGGGGCCGCCCCGGCGAACTGCCGCTCGCCCCGGCCTCGGCCACCAGCCGCACCCGCGCCGCCGCCGAACGCCATGTGCTGGCGGCCGGCGGCGCCGTCCTGCGCCCGCACCTCGTCTACGGCGCGGGCGACCGCTGGGTCGTGCCCGGCCTGCTGCTGTGCCGGCTGCTCGCAGCGCGGGTGGCGGGGAGCCACGCCCGGCTCTCCATGATCGACGTGGATGTTCTGGGCCCGCGTCGTGCTCGGGTCCGCACTGTCCCCGAAGCCGCTGGCAGGCGTACGGCATGCCAACCACCCAGAACCGGTGACGAGTTCGGCCTTGCTGGAGGCCGTCGCCGAGCACCTCCGGTTGCCCGCCGACCATCGGCGGGAGCTGGACGTCGCAGCCGCGCGGGTCCGGCTCGCCACGGAACCGCGCGCGCTGAAGATCCCGGACATGCTCACCACGGATCACTGGTTCGCCGACGACGGCATCCGGCAGGACCTCTGCCTCGACCCGGGGCCCGGTCAGCCGACGTCCGTCGCCCAAACTCCCAGCAGGCCGGCCAGCAGCGCATCCGTGGCGGGGCGGAGCAAGCGCGCCCTGCTCCGTGAATTCCAGTCCGCGGACGAGCGCGATGCAGATGTCGGCAGCGGTGGCGGGGTCGGTGGCGCGAGCGCTGGGGGCGACCGAGCCGACCAGGCCGACCGCTGCGGCGAGGCCCGTGGCTGTGGCAGGGCCGGACGTCGACGTGCCGCCGGGTGAGCCTCGTGAGCCGAGCCCCGGCTCGGCGCGCGCCTCAGCCGACACCCCAGCCCCGCCGGCCCCCGTCGGCCCCCGCCGTCTCCGCCGTCTCCGCGAAAACCTCCATCAGCAACCCCCGCAGATCCGCCGTGAACCCATGGCAGATGTCGCCGAACAACCGCGCCTTCTCGTCCAGCAGTTCGGCGGTGTGCGGGGAGTCCCCGCTGAGGTCCAGCACCAGGTCGAGTTTGGCCGACAGGATCCCGTGGACGCGGTCGGCGGGCGGGGCGTCGGCCGCTGCCCCCGTCGGGCCCGCGCGAGCGCCTGGGTATGCAGGCGCTCGGCGTGGCGGCGGAAGGCGTCGTCCTTGTTGCGTACGTACTGGTAGACCGCCGACCGGGACACCCCCATGGCGGTGGCGATGTCGTCCATCGTGGTGCGACGTACGCCGTACCTGGTCAGGCAGGCGTACGTCGCGTCGAGCACCTCGGTCTGCCGGTCCCGGTCCCGGTCCGGTCGGTCCCAGCCCCGTCGTCCATGTCCATCACGTGGTGCCCATCAGCGGGTGTCCGTCAGGTGCTCAGTTCAGCGCCTTGAGGACCTCGGCGGCCAGCGGAGCGGACGACACCGGGTTCTGGCCGGTGAACAGGTTGCGGTCGACGACCACCTTCGGCGCCCACGGCTCGCCCTCCTGGAAGTCCGCGCCGAGCTCGACCAGCCGGTCCTGGAGCAGCCACTTGGCCTTGTCGGCGAAGCCCGCCTGGGTCTCCTCAGCGTTGGTGAAGCCGGTGAGCCGGTAGCCGGCGAACGGCCAGGAGCCGTCGGCGCGCTTGGCCGCGAGCATGGCGGCCGGGGCGTGGCAGACCACGGCGAGCGGCTTGCCGGATTCCAGGGCGGCGGTCAGCAGGCGGCCGGAGTCGGCGTTGACCGCGAGGTCCTCCATCGGGCCGTGGCCGCCGGGGTAGAACACCACCGCGTAGTCGGCGAGGTCGGCCTCTTCGAGCTTGATCGGCTGCTGGATGGCGGTGATCGACGCCAGTTCGGCGGCGATCGCGTCCGCCGCCTCCTGGCCGCCGTTCAGCTCGGGCGCGAGGCTGCCCTTGTCCAGGGGCGGGACAACGCCGCCGGGCGTGGCGACGACGATCTCGTGGCCGGCGGCGGTGAAGGCGCGGTACGGGGCGACGGCCTCCTCGGCCCAGAAGCCGGTGGGGTGCTTGCTGCCGTCGGCCAGCGTCCACTGGTCGGCACCGGTCATCACGAACAGGATCTTGGCCATGTCACTTCTCTCTCCACGGGCGACGCTCTGACGTTCCGCACGCAAAGCGTCATTTCGTTGACGCTCTCGAACGTAGGCCGCCCTGCCATTGAGATCCAATAGGCTCACCATCATGAAGCATAGGGAATCCAATGGCGGGAACCCGAGGGCACCCCTCCCGAACGAGGGAAGCGGGGGAATCGGCGGAGCCGCCTCCGCCGGGCCGCTCGACCTCACCCTGCTGCGGACCTTCCTCGCCGTGCACCGCGCCGGATCGTTCACCGCCGCCGCCCGGCTGCTGACCCTGTCCCAGCCGACCGTGACCACCCAGATCCGCGCCCTGGAGAAGAAGCTCGGGCGCGAGCTGTTCGAACGGCTGCCGCGCGGCGTCGCGCCGACCCCGGTCGCCGACGACCTCGCGGCCCAGGTCGCCGCCCCGCTGGACGCGCTGGAGGCGGTCACCGACCGGGGCCGTACGGGCGTGGCCGCCGCCACCGAACCCGTACATCTCGCGGGCCCGGCCGAGCTGCTCTGCGTACGCGCGCTGCCCGGGCTCGCCCCCCTCGTGGAGCGCGGTGTGCGGCTGCGGATCACCACCGGGCTCACCGACAGCCTGCTCGACGGACTGCTGGCGGGCCACCACGATCTGGTGCTCTCCACCATCCGCCCGCGCGGCCGCGCGCTGATCTCCGTACCGCTGATGGACGAGGAATTCGTGCTGGTCGCGTCGCCGGGGTGGGCGGCCAGGATCGGTGTGGAGCGGGTCGCGGCGCAGGGCTCCGCCGCGCTGCACGGGGTGCCGCTGGTGACGTACGCGGACGACTTGCCCATCGCCCGCCGCTACTGGCGGCACGTCTTCGGCGTACGGCTGACCGGCCCGGCGGCGGTCGTCGTGCCCGACCTGCGCGGCGTGCTGTCCGCCGTGGTCGCGGGGGCCGGCGTCACCGTGCTCCCCCGCTACCTCTGCCACGCCGAGCTCGCCGCCGGCGCGCTGGTCGCGCTGCTGACCCCGGACGATCCCCCCATCAACACCGGCTACCTCGCCCAGCGCCCCGGCCCCTCCGGCAACCCGCACCTGGCCCTCGTCCGCGACCACCTGCTGAGCGTGGCCCGCGACTGGTGAGGCGGGGCCTGGGGCAGGGGCGAGCCTCGGCCCTCAAGCGGGCGCGGCGGCGAGCCCCTTGAGGTACGCCTTGAGCGCGAAGCCCTCCCCCGCCGCCTCCTCCGGGCTCAGCCCGCATCCGTTGGCCAGCAGCCGCCGGGCCGCCATGTGGTCGGCGGGCCGGTTGACGGACTCCACCGCGACCAACCGCCCGTCGCGGAAGAGCAGCACCGAGAACGCGCCGCCCGCGTCCCCCAGCGGCACCGCCGTGTCATGGCCGTCCCCGACTCCCGCGATCTGCAAAGTCGAGGCGGACTGGTCGCTCCAGAACCACGGCAGGTCACCGTACGGCCGCCGCTCCCGGTGATCCGGGTCGCGACGCAGCGGGCGTGGTCGACGGCGTTCTGCACCGACTCCAGCCGGACCCGCGCGCCGGTCTGCACGCTGGGGAACGACGCGCGGTCGCCGATCGCCGAGATGGCCGGATCGCTGGTCGTCAGATGCGCGTCGACGACGACGTCGTTCACGTCGAGCCCGGCCAGCCGCGCCAGCTCGGTGTCCGGGGCGACCCCGACGCCGACCAGCACCAGATCGGCCGTGGACCCGTTCGTGCTGCTGTGCGCGGTGACGACCACCGCACTGTTCGCCGCCCACGGAGCGGCGTTCCTCGCACTCCGCTCCACCGAGGAACTCGCCGTACGAGCATGGGCGTTGGCCAAGGCGCTGCTGACCACCGCGATGGCGGGCGCCGCCCTGGCCTTCCTCGCGGCGGTGGCGGGCTGCGGGGCCGACGCGGTGACCAACCCGTTGGTCGCGACCCTGCTCGTGGTCGCCCTGCTGGTGGCCCTGGCCGCTGCCCGGCTCGCGCTGACCAAGGGCCGCTCCGGGCGCGCGTTCGCCGCCACCTGCTGCGCCGCGGCACTGCCCGTGCTGCTGATCGGGGCCGCCCAGTACCCGTACGTCCTGGTCTCCACGGAGGCCGAACGGTTTGGGATGACCGCCACCGAGGGCGCGGCCGACGGCGCCACGCTCGGGCTGCTGATGGGCTTCGGGGTCGTGCTGATCCCGGTCATCGTCGCCTACCAGTTCTGGAGCTGGTGGGTCTTCCGCGGCCGCGTCGACCACCGCACCCCCACCTACTTCTGAGGTTGGCGCCCTGATGCCTCCTTCCCCCGAGGGGCAGTCCCCGAGTCCGCGCGCGACCCAGCGCCGCCTGATGCGCGAAGTACCGGCGCCGCACCGGCACATGCTCGCGACCACGGCCCTGACCGTGGCGTCGGCCGTCGTCGTCATCGCCCAGGCCGGGCTGCTCGCCGCGGTCCTCGCGGGCGGCTTCACCGGCGACGCGTCCAGCCCGGCCCTCTACCGGCTGCTGCTCGCGCTCGGCGTGGTCGCTGTGCTGCGGGGCGGTGCTCGCCTGGGGGCAGACGGTGCTGGCCGCCCGCGCCGCCGCGGTCAAGGCGGACCTGCGCGACCGGCTGGTGGGCCGCACGCAGCGGCTCGGGCCGGTACGGCTGGCCCGCTGGCGGCACGGCGCTTCGGCTTCGGGGCCGGGTCGGCAGCGGGGTTCGTACTGGTCATGGGGGTGGTACTCCTGTTCGCACCCTGTCAGACTAACCCGGCATAACGGGATGTTTCACCCACGGGTGGCAGGGAGGGCACCGCCCAGGGCTCCATCAAGTTGACAACGCCGGCCGAAGGCGTGCCTTACGGGCATGAAGAAGGTCTCTGAGCAGGGCCAGGCTCGTCGCCTCGTTGTCGATCCCGGAAGCAAGCCGGTTGTGGTGCATGTGCGTGAGGGATCTCAGGACACTGTGGAGCGTTGACTCGTCAATCAGGCCTGAGGAGCGCAAGGCCCGTCCGTAGGCGGATATCGCTGGTACGCGGTCGCGCCAGCTCTGGAAGACGCGCTCGCCCCCCGGGGTTTGGCGCAACGCACTCCAATTGTCCGCGTCGTCGGCGAGCGGGGTGACCAGAGCTCGTGACCGTCGCAGAGCAGGGCGATCCGGATGCGGCCGAGCGGTGGCGGACAACGACAGCAGCACATCGCCGTCACCGTGTCCGTCGCCGGTGAAGGCACGTGCCAGATCAAGGTAGTTGAGACAACTCAGTACGGTGGTGTCGAAGGGGCAGTCGGGGTCTGAGAGGACCCGCAGTTGCTGGAGCACGGCCATGCTGTCCGCGTGGAAGGCTCGTTCGGCGGCCTCGATCACGTCGGGGCCGCCGTAGCGGGCGGTTTCGGGGCAGTACTCGTCAACGACCAGGGCACGTGCAAGGCCCTGCCCACGCAGGCCTGCGGCCCAGGCGCCGATGGCGGGCAGAACCTCGCGGGTGAGGACGTCTGGTTGGGCGTGGAAGCGTAGACGCAGGTGTGGATCGGGGTCTGCGTAGCGCAGGAAGAACCAGCGGTCCATGGACTCGGGCAGTTCACGGAGCAGCGGGGAAAGGCGACGCGTGAGGATCTCGTCGTGTCGCGCGGAAGAGGCGTACAGCTTGGCGCTCAGCCACTCGCTGCCAAGCGGGTACGACCTTGAGCCAGTGTCGAGAGGCGGGTAGGAGCGGTGGTGGGTGCGTGACGGGGCATGTGCGCTGCTGTGCAGGGAGAAGACCAGTTCGCAGGCGTGAGTGGGGTGATCGAGCCAGCAGGACGCGTCGTGCTTGATGCTGGTGGCTTCATGAATGGTGCTGTTCGGATTGCGCCGCAGTTCCTCCCGGAGCAGACGGAGATGCATCGCCTTGCGGAGGTCGAGTGTCAGGCGCCGGTCGCCGGCACCGACGGAAACATGCTCGGGAACGCTCCAGGCCGCGCGCCAGGCGTCCACCTGGGTGCACCACTCCTCCCAGGTGTCGGCCGTCGGCGACAGGAAGGCGCTGTTCCAGCGCGCCGGACACACGATGGCCCGTCCGTAACGGACGCGGGGCAGGCGCGGCAGGTCGGCGACGGGGCCCCAGCTCCAACCGTGGAATGCCGTGCGGCCGACCCCGCAGATGGCCTGCAGCAGACGGACGGCGGGAAGTTCCCGCTCGTCGTTGAGCATGTCCAGTTGAGCGGGCAGAACTTCACGGCCGAGTGAGGCGGAGTAGGCGTACAGGCGGTCCTTGTGGGCGCCTATGTAGATTTCGTCCAGGCCGAGTTGGTCCAAGGCTTGGTCGTGGAAGGACCCGATGTGGACAGTTGGCATGGTGTCGGCGCCGGTGCGGGTGAGGTTCCCCCCGCGAGGCGTACGGGGGTGAAAGTCCAGGGCGACGCGCACGGCATGAGGAGCGCCAGGATCACTGCGCTGCGCTTCTTGGCGGCAGTGCGCGGCCACGGGGGCGCCCAGGAGGTGGGTGAACCGTCCCTTGAGGGCGCCGGCCTGCCGGGTGCCGGTGCCGAGCACCACGTGGAAGTCACCGGCGTCCACGGCTTGGGGCGATGCGGCCTGGAGCGTTGCCGTCACATCCATGGTCGGGGGTGGTGATCCCTTGCCGGGAACGGCGAGTTGGCGCAGCCGTTCCCGGTCGAGGAGTACTTCGGGGAGCCCATCTCGCACAGCGTTCGCAGCCAGCTCGGCCAGCGCCCTGTCCCGGAGCGGCGTGGACCTGGCGGGCCTGGCTGTTCCGTCGCCGGTGACGACCGGGCCCAAACCGCGCTCCGGATCGAGGAGTTCGGTCAGTGGTACCAGCTGTGTGGTGCCGTATCGCTCCAGGAAGCGTTCAAGGTATGCGTCAAGGCCGGGGAACCACTCAGCGTGCGGGGTGATTCCCCACAGCGCCCCGGCCGCGATTCCCACCTCGTTCGAGACGGCGCGGGGAAGAGTGATGGAGGCGTCGACAGCGACATCGACGTGCAAGGGGTGCGCGCTGTCGTGGAACTGCCGCATGTGTCGAACGATGTCACGCGGCCTCTGGGGATCCCGGCCCACCTCAGCAGCGGCGTACTCGGCCATGGTCTCTCGCAGAGACGTCAGGGCACGTGCGGCCACGGACTGCGGAGCGGCGCGCTCCAAGCGTTGCAGTGCTTGGTCGAGAGGGGAATCCACCCGCATCGGCGGGTGCAGATCGGTGACCAGGAATCCGTGGGTCACCAAAGAGTGCACGAGGCGTTCCGAGAGCTCGTGGGACTTCTGGGGGAAGGCGTTGTGGATGCGTTCGGCCAAGTCGGTCAGAGCGATAGGGGATTTCGCTTCTGCCAGTGCTGTGGCGACAGTCGGCGTGTAGCGGATCGACGTCCTTCCCTGATCGCCCTGCTGAGGAAGGATCAGCCTCTCGCCCCGCACCACGGACAAGGGGTTAATTCGGGCGCGCAGTCCAGCCGTGATTGCGGGATCTGTTTCCATCGCCGCCAGGACGTTCCGCAGCCAGGACGCATCCGGACGCACGCCCTTGCGGTGCTTGCTGCCGACGGACACCGCGGTAGGGCCTTCGGACACCAGCGCCACACCGGCGAAGAGACCGAAGGGGACGGCACGACTTGCTATCCGCAGGTGGTACCGGAGAAGTGACAACAGCGTGCGGCGTGCCTCCCGCGTGGTGCGAGCCTCCCCTTGAACAAGCCGCTCCGCCGCCTCGAACAGAGAGGGCGACGCAAGCAGGAGAGCTTCCCGGAACACCGGATCCGCCAGAGCGGCCTCCCCCGCCGCGGTCAGTTGCTCAGCCGTCGCATCGGCCGCACATGGATCGTCGCCACCGTCCCACAGGCGGGCACGGGGCAACACGGACACCCTGGCGACGACGGGACCACTGACAGAAAAACGCATGCGCCGCCCTCTCTTGCCGGTTCGTGATGCCACCGCGACCGCCGGACTGGTCTGTTCAGCGGGTGTCTGACTCAAAGGTCTTCGGGATTGAGCTGGTTACGCCGCTCAATCCCGAAGACCCCATCGACGTCAGAACGGGCAGCACATGCAACCGATGCCGCTCGTCATCTGCGGCTCGTTGCCGAGATCCGCCGACTGATCCGCCGTCTTCACGTCGAGTTCGAATTCATCCATATCGACGACTGTGTCCAGCATGGAAGTGTGATTCATATTCTTGGCTTCTCTCATATCGGTGAGTGCCCGACGGGGCAGGCAGAGGATGGGCGTTACCCAGAACAGCCATTGTTTGCGCGGCCGTTGGTGCTTGACCTGCCGCATAGTCTAATTTCTCTGGACCGGAGAAGCGAGGGACTTTGGTCCTGTGGCCGCCGGACTTTATGCCCAGCGCTGTCGGCTCGGCCGTGACACCGACAGGCACCGTCCCGTCATCGGACGTGGGAAGTACTAATGGCACGTCAAAACCCTTGATCCACTTGCACATCGATGGCGGCGGATGGGCAAAGGCCGGCAGCGTCCGCCACAGAACCGTATTGATCTGATGAGGGAGCAGGATCAAGGAGTACCACAATCCCGTCCTTGTCTCGCTGGTCAAACGTCGAAGGTGCGCTCATGACGCAGTGACCGGCTCCAATGCAGCGTTCTTCACTCACGGCTATTCGCAGTCCGCCCACAGGACTCATCGTCGAATCACCAGGCCACCGGGAGAGATTCCACACCGCCGACAAATCCTTGAGTTCTGTATCGAATATCGCCTTCAGGAGCCGCCAGACGCAGTGATGGGAATCGTTGGAGCAGAGCCGGGAAGACGATTTTGAGTACCGCGCGGGCCAGTTGCTGACCCAAGCACTGATGGATGCCGTACCCGAAAGCGAGGTGGCGGCTGACGGGGCGCTTCACGTTGAAAGTGTCCGCATCCTGAAGAAAACCTTGATCATGGTTGGCCGAGGCGAGCGAGGTAACAATCATGTCGCCGGCCTTGATCACCTGACCGCTGAGTGTCAGATCTCGGGTCGCCCAGCGCGGCGTCGCGGTGTGGATCAAGGCCTGATACCGGAGGATCTCCTCAACGGCTGTACGAAGGACATCCTCCTCGCCCTCGCGGACGTCCGCCAGCTGCTCCGGATGCTGCAGCAGCAGCAAAGTGCCCAGCCCCAAGGCGTGCGCCGTAGCCTCATGTCCGCCGACCAGCAGGAAGCAGCCGACGCCGATCAATTCTTGATCGGAGATGTTATCCGCATGCTCACGAATCAGCCTTCCCAGAATTCCATCTCCCGGGTTCTCCCGATGCCCGGGGATGAGAGTGGAAATATAGGTGAGCGTTTCGTGATAGTTCTTCATACGGCGTTCCATCGGCAGTGACGCATCGAGCATCACTTCGCTGAGTCGCTGAAACTCGGCACGTTCCTCGCACGGGATGCCAAGGAGTTCCCATATGGCAAATGATGCGATCGGAAATGTGAACTGCCGTATGAGATCTGCCGACTGGCCTGCCTGCTCCATCCCATCGAGTTGCGCGGCGACTATCTCCTCGAGCCGCGGCCGCAGCGCCTGAATCCGCTTGACCGTGAACTCTCGGGTGAGCATGCGTCGGATGCGGGTATGGTCCGGTGGGTCCATGGACACCAGGACTCCGGGCTGTCCGGCGCCCACTCCTCCTCCGTCATGGCAGACATTGCTGACGTGCGGGCTGCTCAGGACTGTCCGTACATCGTCGTAGCGAGTGACCAGCCAAGCGTCACAAGGCTCTCCGTTCTGGGACCGGCCTTTCCTCTTGACCACTGGGTCTTCCCTGCGCAGGCGGGCCAGTGACGGCGACGGGGCGGGCGCCTTCACCACCGCCTGCTGTCGGCACTCAGATCCGGACGTGGCCTCCGGCATGACGTCATCCTTTCCGCGAGAGGTGCGATCAGATCTCCAGGCTGATGTCGTAGCGGCGCAGCCAGCCGTCGAGATTGAGGACGAACTCACTGCCGATGCGCAGCTCGACGCCGCTCGCCGACTCGATGACCCGCTGGGCCGCGTCGGTGTCGAGCAGGGCGCGCACCGGCGCCTCGGGGTCGGCCAGGGTTGTCCGCAGCTCGCTCCGCAGCGCCTCGTCGTACCGCGGGTCCTGGATGCTGGGGTACGGGCTCTTGACGCGGTCGGCCACCTCCTCCGGCAGCAGATCACGGGTGGCAGCGCGTAGCAGGGACTTCTCGCGGCCGTCGAAAGCCTTCATCTTCCAGGGGGTGTTGAAGACGTACTGGACAAGACGGTGGTCACAGAAGGGCACGCGCACCTCCAGGCCGGTGGCCATGCTGACCCGGTCCGTGCGCTCCAGTGGGAACTGCACGAAGCGGGTGAGATGCAGGTGGCAGATCTCCCGCATGCGCCGCTCCAGTCCCGTCTCACCGTCCAGGCGTGGCACCTCAGTGAGGGCTTCGCGGTAGCGGGCCGCGCGGTATCCCGGCAGGTCGAGCTTGGTCAACAGGCCGCCGTCGAGCATGGCTTCGCGGGGGCTGCGGCGCACGTCCGCGCCGGCGCCGCGGGGCCCGACGGGGGAAAGCCACGGGAAGGAGTGGGAGCGCACCTGCTCCGGGGAGTGGAACCAGCGGTAGCCGCCGAAGAGTTCGTCCGCGGCCTCGCCCGACAGGGCGACCGTCGAGCTCTCCCGGACCGCCTTGAACAGCAGGTAGAGGGAGACGTCGCCCTCACCGAAGCCGGTGGGCAGGTCACGGGCGTTCAGCACGGCGTCCCGGTCGGCCCGGTTCATCAGCGCCGCGGTGTCGAGCACGATGTCGCGGTGGTCGGATCCCACGTGCTCGGCGAGGGCGCGTGCGTAGGGGGCGTCAGGGGTGCCGCGCAGCCAGTCGGCCGTGAAGTTCCTGCTCTGGCCGACGAAGTCCACGGCGAAGGAGCGGACCGGTCCGGCACCTTTACGAGCCCGTCCCCGCTGGGCGAGCGCGGTGATGGCCGAGGAGTCCAAGCCGCCGGATAGCAGGGTGCACAGCGGCACGTCGGCGTCGAGCTGGCGGGTGATGATGTCGTCCAGCAGCTCACGGACCCGGGCGACAGTGGTCCCGGTGTCGTCGGTGTGCTCGCGGGCCTCAAGTGCCCAGTAGCGACGGGTGGTCAGGCCCTCTCGACGCACGCGTACGACGTGACCGGCAACGACCTCCTTCATGCCCTGGTAGATGGCGTGCCCCGGGGTCTTGGTGAGCGCGAGCAGCTCCGCGAGCCCGTCGGTGTCCACTGCGGCCCGCACGGACGGATGGGCGAGGATGGCCTTCGGCTCGGAGCCGAAGAGCACGCCGTCCGCGGTCGGGTAGTAGTAGAGCGGCTTGACGCCCATCCGGTCGCGGACCAGCAGCAGTTCTTGCTCACGCGGGTCCCACAGGGCGAAGGCGTACATGCCGTTCAGCCGCTCGACGAAATCAGCGCCCCACTCGAGATAGGCGTGGAGCACGACCTCGGTGTCGCTACCGGTGCGGAAGGAGTGCCCCAGACCCGCTAGCTCGGCGCGCAGCTCGCGGTGGTTGTACACCTCGCCGCTGTACGTGGTGACCAGCACGGTGCGGCCGTCGCGTTCGGCGGCCATCGGCTGCTTGCCGCCGTTGATGTCGATGACGGCAAGGCGGCGGTGTCCGAGTCCGGCGTGGGTGTCCAGCCAGACGCCGTCCGCGTCCGGGCCGCGGCAGACCATGGTTTTGGCCATGGCGGCGAGTGTCCCGCGTTCGGTGGTGAGGTCCCTGTCGTAGGAGACCCATCCGGTGATGCCGCACATGTGAGCGTGTCCTCCTGAAAATTCACTGACTGTCGTGCGCCCTGGTGGCGGCAGCCCGTGCCGATCGGGACGGGCTGCCGAGCGCCGCGCGTGCAGTCCGTGGCCACCAGGGCGAAGCGGTCGTGCGGGGCCGTCCTGCGGGTCGACTCGGGCCGGACGGGGTGGTTCGGGTCCGAGTCGGGCCTCAGGATGGCCTCAGCGTGTCGGCGCGCGGTCCGGTGGGGTGGCGCTTCACACAGCCGCGTTCAGGCCGGGGCCGAGGGCGACTTCCGGTGGGCGGCGACCTCCTCCCGGATCTCCTTGTCGACGAGGTCAGCGTTGATCTGGGCCGCGGCCGAGACGCCCGCGGCCGCGGCCGCGGCGGCCCGGTCGACCAGGCTGGTGACGTTGCCCGCGACCCACACTCCGGGCACGGTGGTGCGCCCGCCCTCCGCGCAGGGGATGTACGCGCCGATGCCCGCCGGATGCTCCACCGGCCGCAGTCCAAGCTCCGCCAGGAGGCCGCCGCGCGCCACCAGCCGTGATGAGGCCACCAGCACTTCGCAGTCGACTACTGTGCCGCCGCCCAGGCGCACTCCGGCCAGCCGGTCCCCGTCGGCCTCCAGGGCCACCACCTCGCCGTCCACCACACGGATGCCACGAGCGGCCAGCTTTTCCGCGTCCTCGGCGGACGGCACCGGGTTGGTGTGGGCGAAGTACGTGACGTTGTCGCTCCACTGCCGGAACAGCAGCGCCTGCTGCACCGACAACGGCCCGTTCGCCAGCACACCGATGGCTCGGTCCCGGACTTCCCAGCCGTGGCAGTAGGGGCAGTGCAGCACGTCCTTGCCCCAGCGCTGCCGCAGTCCTGGCACGTCCGGCAGCTCGTCCACAAGACCGGTGGTCACCAGCAGTCGGCGCGTACGGACCGAGCGGCCGTCGGCCAGCGACACCGTGAAAAGGCCTTCGCCGTCCCGGGCCGCCGCGGTGACCTCTCCGGTCGCCACGTGACCGCCGTAGCGGCGGACCTCGGCCCGGCCGCGTTCCAGCAGCTCGCCCGGTGCGATCCCGTCCAGAGCCAGCAGACCGTGCACGCCCTCGGCCGGAGCGTTGCGCGGGGCACCCGCGTCGATCACGACGACCGAACGCCGGGCCCGTGCCAGCACCTGCGCACCGCTCAGCCCCGCGACGCCGCCGCCGATCACCACCACGTCACAGCCGTTCTGCGGCTCTAGAGTCACCATGACCACCTTCGCGAGAGCCATGCGGCCCAGGGGGAAAATGCTGCTATGTCCTACGATTCTTCAGATGCCAACCTGCGACTGGGCTAGTTGGCGGAGACTCACGGCGCGACAGGGTCAGGGCCACGTCGCGCTGAGCCGTGGCCGGCAGATGCGCCGCACCGTTTCGGTGAGCTGGCAGTCCATCACCAGGATGTGACCGGTCCGACTGCCCGTGGCGGATTCACTTGCAGGGCAGTGTCGGCCCTGCACCGTCCATGACGGCAGTCGTTACCGGTTCGCTTTTCTCTGAGTGAAGCTACCTTTTCTCTCCTTGCCGAGCCGATAGCCGATAGTTGACACATTGAATGGATAGTCGACAACACCGCTAACTTGACTCTGTCGGGGATCTTGGAGTTACCGAGGTCAGCTGCCCAGGCAGGGCTGATTCAAAGTCCAGGTGATCATGTGACGCTGCTGGTCGCTGCTGTGTGACGCTCCTTCAGGTGGCCGTCACCAACGCAACGAAGCTCCGGTTGACGGGGTGACCTCGCAAGTCGCCCTGAACACCCGGAGCTCCGATATGCCGTCAGTCTGCCACCGTCTGCCTGGCCAAGTCGCCCTCGCGTCAACAACGCGAACTCCCCGGCACGGCAGCCCGGCTGGCCGTCCTGCCCGACCCACGCGACCGGCGCGGGCGTCGGCACACCCTCACCTCGGTCCTGCTGACCGCCGCCTGTGCGGTCCTGGCCGGTGCCCGCTCCTACCTGGCCATCGGCCAGTGGGCCCGCCACGCACCCCAAGACACCCTCGCCCGCCTGGGGTTTCATATGCGCGGACCGCTCGGCGTGCGCCGTCCGGCCTCGCCCTCTACCCTGCGTCGCGTGCTGACCCTGGTGTGCCCCGGCGGGCTGGCCGACCTGCTTGGACACGATCCGACCGGGACGGAGTCGGTCGCGGTGGACGGCAAGACCGCCCGTGGCTCGCGCACCGACGCCGCCCTGGCCGCCCACCTCCTGTCCGCAGTCACGGCCGCCGGCCGCGCCGTCAGTCAGCTGCGGGTGCCGGACAAGACCAACGAAATCACCGGCTTCGCCGCCCTGCTGACCCCGTTCGACCTGGCCGGCACCGTGGTGACCGCCGACGCTCTGCACACCCAGCGTGAGCACGCGAAGTGGCTGGTGGAGGTGAAGAAAGCGCACTACCTGCTGGTCGTCAAGGGCAACCAACCGACCCTGCACACGGCGCTGAAGTCCCTGCCGTGGAAAGAGGTGACCGCCCGCCGCTACGACCGCGAGGCCGGGCACGGGCGGCGCGAGACCCGCTCGGTACGCACGCTCACCCTCACCGGCCTCGGCCTGGACTTCCCCCACGTCGTCCAGGCGGCGAAGATCCTGCGGCATCGCACCGACGTCAAGACCGGCAAGGTCACCCGACAGACCGTCCACGTCATCACTGACATGACCGCGCGTGAGGCATCGCCGCAGCTCATCGGCCGTCTCGCCAGGTCGCAGTGGGGCATCGAGGCGGTCCACCACGTCAGAGACGTGACGTTCGCCGAGGACGCCTCCAAGGTCCGGACCGGACACGGACCGGAGAACATGGCCACGCTGCGGAACTTCGCGATCAACACCCTGCGGGACGCCGGCCACCACAGTATCGCCGCCGGACTGCGGGAGGTCTCTTACACGCCGTTCACCCGCCCGCTCGACCTGCTCGGGCTTGCCTGACCAGCATCGCCACATGATCACCTGGACTTTGAATCAGCCCTGGCTGCCCAGGGTTCGCCAGGATTTCGGCCGGGGGATCTGGTGCATCGAGGTAGTTCTGGAAGGCGGTCGGCTGACGGGGCGGGGGTGCTTCCGCGGTCGGTGGCAGTCTGCTGAGGCGCTCGATGTTGACGGCGATGGCGGTCAGGACGTGCTGGAGGTGGGCCTTGTCC
>NZ_JASITA010000049.1 GCF_030063415.1 Streptomyces sp. H27-C3
ACTTACCAGGTGCCCTCTTGCTCGGGTCTGATGGAAGCGTAAGAACTCCCATCATCCCAGGCCAGCGGGCACCTCTTCTGATTTCTCCATCCACAGCCCGACCACTACGCGGTGGATCGAGGCTGAGCGGTGACCCGTGCCCGGGACGGCAGTTCATGGGTGACGCGCGCCTCGCCCTGGACACCGCCCTCAGCAGGTGTGACGCCGAGTTCGTCCAACCGGGGCAGCACCACCCCGAACAGAAAAGGATCAAGAAAGACCCTACCCTCTTGGAGCCTCCATCTCCCTGACCAGCTAATCCTCACCCAGTGACCAGCAAATCCTCACTGCTTGTCCAGCACCAGCACCCCGAGAACCAGCCCGGACACGGAAGCGAAGACTCCCACCCATCAGTAGTATGACTGTCCGTCACCACCGCAAGTGAGACAGATCCGTTAATTTGACACACCCGGACGACGTAGATCGGCCGGTCGGCGACCGCGCCGTCCCGGAGCTCATGAGTTCTTTATGGCGAACTCGTGGATGGAGTCGGCGACGTATTCGACCATTTCCTCGGTGAGGCCGGGGAAGACGCCCACCCAGAAAGAGTGCTCGGCAATCAGGTCACTGTTGGTCAGTGGGCTGGGGATGCGGCGGGCCACCCCGGCGTAGGCGGGGTGGCGGGTGAGGTTCCCGGCGAAGAACCTGCGTGTTCCGATCCGGCGGGAGTCCAGGAATTCGACCATGTCCTTGCGGGTGTAGGAAGCGTCCGGGTCGATGGTCAGGCAGAAGCCGAACCAGCTGGGCTCGCTGTCGGGCGTGGGTACGGGCAGGATCAGGCCGGGGGTGTCCGCGAGCCGGTCGTGCAGGCGCTGCCAGTTGGCTCGCCGTGCGGCGGTGAAGTCCGGGAGCTTGGCCAGCTGGGTAAGGCCCAGAGCGCCCTGTAGGTCCGTCGCCTTCAGGTTGTAGCCGACATGGGAGAAAATGTACTTGTGGTCGTAGCCGTGGGGCAGGTCGCCCAATTGGTAGTCGAAGCGCTTGAAGCAGCGGTTGTCCTCCCCGGGCTCGCACCAGCAGTCGCGCCCCCAGTCGCGAAGCGATTCGATGATGCGCCCCAGCACCAGGTTGTCCGTCAGAACGCACCCGCCTTCGCCCATGGCGATGTGATGGGCGGGATAGAAGCTGACGGTGGAAATGTCACCGAAGGTGCCGGTCGGCTTCCCGCGGTAGGTCGAGCCGACGGCGTCGCAGTTGTCCTCGATCAGGAACAGGTTGTGGTCCGAGGCGATCTGGGCCACTTCCGCGGCGGCAAACGGGTTGCCCAACGAATGGGCGATCATGATTGCCCGGGTCCGGGGGCCGATCGCCGCCTCGATCCGTTCCGGGGTGGTGTTGTAGGTCCCCAGTTCGACGTCGATGAAGACCGGGATCAGCCCGTTCTGGACGATCGGGCTCACCGTGGTGGGGAACCCCGCCGCGACGGTGATCACCTCGTCGCCGGGCACCAGCCGGCGGTCCTCCAGCAGCGGGGAGGTGAAGGCGGTCAGGGCCAGCAGGTTCGCCGACGAGCCGGAGTTCGTCAGGTGCGCCTTGCGGAGTTTGAACGTCTTTGCGAAATTCCGCTCGAACTTGCGTGAACTGACGCCCGCGGCGATCCGCATGTCCAGGGCGGCCTCGACGAGCGCGACTCGGTCGTCGGCGTCGAAGACCGCTCCGGACGGCCAGATCGGGGTGACCCCGGGGACGAAGTGAGCGGGGGGCGATCCGTGCTGGTCCTCCGCGGAGCCGTGGTACGCGAGCACCTGTTCCAGGATCCGGGCCTTGGCGTCGTTCATGGTGTTCCCTGCCTTTCCCTGGGAGTTGCGCCGCGCGGGATGCGGCCGCGCTCGGTCGCGTCAGGTCGGCACATGGGCCGCACTCCCTACTGCTCGGCATTTCTTGATGGCCTCGTCCAGGCGCGCTGCCACGGTTCGTACGTCGTCGTCGGAAAGGCCGGGGTGGAGGGGAAGACAGAGCGTTCGGCCCGCCGCGTGGTCGGACTGGGGGAGCACGGCGTCGGAGCCGTAGGCCGGCACCTTGTGCAGGGTCGCGTAGCGGAACGTCGTGTAGATGCCCGCGGCGAACAGCTCGCTCGCGACCTGGTCGCGTATCGCCGCGTCCATCTGGACCCAGTAGAAGTAGTAGGAGGACGCGTGGCCCGCCGGCAGTGGCGGAGGTAGCAGCAGTCCGGGGATCCCGGCGAGTTCGCGGTCGTACAGGTCGACGATCTCCCGCCGCCGTCCGATCAGCTCCGCGAGACGGCTCAGCTGCACGGAGCCGATCGCCGCGGTCAGGTCGTTACCGATCACCCGGCGGCCCACTTCGGGGATATCCAGCTCCCACCAGCGGTGCGACACCTTGGCGGCTCCGAGGCCGCTCGGCTGCGCCAGACCGTGGTAGGCGAGGCGCCGGGCGCGGGCAGCCTGCTCGGCGTCCCGCGCGTAGAACATGCCGCCGTCGCCCGTCACCATGATCTTCATGGCGTCGAAGCTCCACATGGCCATGTCGCCGAACGAACCGACTCTCTTGCCGTCGACCGACGAGGCGACCGAACAGGCGGCGTCCTCGATCACCGCGATGCCGAGCTCCCGGCAGCGTTCTGTGATCCGGACGATGTCGCCGGGGTAGCCGCCGTAGTGCAGCACCACCACCGCTTTGGTCCTGGGCGTCAGCGCCTTCTCGATATCCTCGAGAGACGGGTTGAGCGTGCGGACCTGTGCGTCGCAGAAGACCGGCCTGGCTCCGGACGCCATGACGGCGTTCGCGGCGGCCACGAAGCTCATCGAGGGCAAGACCACATCGTCGCCCGGCCGGAGTCCCAGCGTCTCCATGGCGAGGAACAGGCCGGAGGTGCCCGAGTTCACGAAGACGACGCGGTCCGCCGGCACGCCCAGATGCTCGGCGAAGGCCGCCTCGAACGCCGTGGTACGCGGCCCGTGGCCGAGCCATCGGCTGTCGAACACATCGGCCACCGCGGAGAGTTCAGCCGCGCCCAGCTGGGGTTGAAACAGGTTGATCATCACGGTCCTTTCACCAGAGCCACGACGTCCACCGTCCGCTCGGGCCGTGGCGCGCGGGCTTGCGTGGCGGTCATCCCGCCAGGTCGACGAGCTGCGGGATGCGCGCGGCAAACGGCTCCTGGGACCGGATCTCGTTCGCGATACTCGCGGCCTTGTCATGGATCGGTTGGTAGCTGATGAGGTGGTTAAGCCGCTCGGAGGTGAGCTGGTCGGGCATCAGGCCGTCGCCGATCCCGTGGGTGCGGACGAGCTTGGCGTTGACGTAGTTGTCGGCGCCGTGCGGGAGTACGTACTGGGGGATCCCCGCTGCGAAGGTGGTGAGAGTCGTCCCGCCGCCGCCGTGGTGGATTATGGCGTCCGAGACGGCGAGCAGCTCGTTGAACGGGATCCAATCAACCGGGGTGACGTTCGGCGGCAGGGTGCCGAGCGAGGTGAGGTCGGCGCCGCCGAGGGCGAGTACGAAGTCGGCGTCGATGGTGCCGGCGGCCTGGATGAGCGTGCCGAGCGGGCTGATGCCGCTCGCCCCGGGGACGGTCGAGCCGAGGGTCGCGGTGACCCGTGGGCGGGTGCGCGGCTCGCTGAGCCAGGCCGGGAGGACGCCGCCGCCGTTGTACGGGAGGTAGCGAATCGGCCAGACGGTGTCGTAGTCGTTGTACGTCCGGCGCAGAGTGGGCGGCGCCACGTCGAGGATCACGTCGGGCCGGACAGCGCTCGGGTCTATCCCATAGCGCTCGAAGTGAGGCGCCATCTGGCGGGCGATGGCGGCCGTCATCTCGGATCCGAGGATGACATTGAAACCGTGCATGACGGCGGGGATGCCGAGCACGGCCGCGACCAGGGGCCCGGTGCCGTGGCAGGGCGTGTAGAGGATGACATCCGGGCGCCAACGCCGTGCGAGCTCCACGGTGTTGTCGACGGTGGGGGCGCTGACTTCGGCGAACAGTTCGGCGATGGCGTCGAACTGGAAGTCGTCGGCGTCGTCCTCCTGCAGGCTCCGTGGCTTGAGCAGGAGCCGGGGGTGGTTCGCCGCGAACTCGTACTGCAGTTTGTCGTAGTCGACGCCCGGTGACACGTCCACGACGGGCAGTCCGGCCTCGGCGGCCTTTCCGATGTGCCCGCTCATCGCGACGATGACGTCATGGCCAGCGGCCCTCAGAGCCCAGGCCGTCGGGATCGTGGGAAACACATGACCGGCCCCCGGAGAGGACGCAACCATAACCCGCACAATATCCACCTATCGCTAGGACGGCGGCACGACCGCCGCTCGAATATAGATCCTGGAAGAATAGAAAGAGCGGGTCAATAGGGGCCGATACAGGTATTCGTCAACTATGTGCGAGGAACGTTATTCAGGTTGAAATCGTGGTGCCCGTCGAACCTGGATCCGATGAGGGACTGCCAACCTGACGGCTCCGCCAAGATCTTCGTGTGCCGCCTGAACGCGACGGAGACGTCGACGCGGGGACGATGCGGAGCGCTGCTGCCCGGATGGCGGAGGCAGTCCCTCCGGAGCGGCCCTGCGGAGGGAGTCTCTCCGCAGGTGGCATCCGAGCGGGGCAATGCCGTTGCTTGCTCCGGTGGGGCGGGTTCTGGCGCTCGTTGGCCCGGCGTGGTTCCATCGCGGACGGGATCGTCCGCATCACGTGCGGCTCGGGGCGTTTCCCCCGGGCTGATGGTGTACTTCGTGCTCGCGCCGGCTCAGTTTCCTCAGGGCTCCTGCGACGATGGCGGAGAACCTGGTCAGCTCGACACCGGGCCTGAGCGGCCAGATTTCGGACAAGTCCTCGTTCACGTCCCTCGTTCACCCTGGCGCGTCAGCGTCTTGGGGCGCGGGTCCTGGAGACGGTGTTGCGTAGGTTCGGCTGCCGAACGGCCCCGGCGGGAGGCGCGGGACCGTTCCACCGGGGGATGCGGGTCACCGCGGCGGACGGCTTCTGTCTGGATGACTTCGATACGGCTGCGCACCGGGCTGGCGTTCCCGCAGGTCCGGGTGGTGACGTTGTCGGAGACGGACGCGCACGCGGACGCGACGCGCACATCGGCGGTCTGGCCGGCGGTGAGCAGGACCTGGCCGATCGGCCCTCAGTTCGCCATGACGATCACGGGCATGTCGCGGACACATGCCGCCGGCGGGACGGCCCGTACGGTGTCTCCATAGTGGCCGCCTATTTCGCGTCATCTTCGAGGACAACCAGCAGTTCTCGTTGACCTGTGACGTTAGAATTGGGGTGCTCCAGTTTCATACCGGCCGTGGAACGTCACGACATCGGCCGTGGTGGTTGCCTTGGCCCTTCCTGTCCGGAACGGGGCGGTCCGCAGTTCTGCTGGAGTTCACGAAGTCGATTGGCGGCGTCGAGGCGGGAGGTGGCACCCAACTTGGCGAAGACGTTGCGGAGGTGCCGCTTGACGGTGCCTTCGGCGATGCCGAGTTGGATTCCGATCTGGCGGTTGCTCAACGCTTGGGCGACATAGTGCATGAGTTCGTGCTCACGAGGGGTCAGGGGAGCGGTACGCGTCACTGACGGGCGGGGGAGATAAGTCATAGAGGCACCTATGGCCGCCTTTTGGATGGCCGAAATGAGAACGGCGCGCTCCACTTCCTTGTGGAGATAGGAGACGGCACCAGCGTCCAGGACGGCTGCGACCAGGTGAGGGTCGGAGTGCATGGACAGCATGATGATGCGGGCATGGGGGGCGACGCGCAGGATTTCCTGGATGGTATGCACGGGTCCCGAGCCCGGCATTTCCACGTCAAGGAGAACGATGTCGGGGCGCTGGGATGCGGAGAGTTCCACAGCGCTTCCGCCGCAGTCGGCCTGGGCGACGACATCCAGATCGGCGTGAAGGTCGAGGAGTTCGCACAACGCGCCGCGCAGGAGGGAGTGGTCGTCGGCCGCCAGAATGCGCAACGGGACGGCGGAGGGTGCGCTCACTCGGCGGACCTCGTTTTCGACAGGGGTATGTGGATATGAGCCTGCGTCCCTTGCCCGGGGACGGAGGACAACCGGAAGTGCCCGCTGAGAGAGGCGACGCGTTCACGCATGGCGGTGATGCCGTTGCCAGCGGGCAGGTGGGGGGCAATGCCGACTCCGTTGTCGGTGACGGTGCAGGTGGAGGCGGTTGGGGAGATGAGGAGTTCGGCCACGATGCGGCTGGCGCCGGAATGAGCCAGAGCGTTGTGCAGGCACTCACGTATGATCAGGAAGAGTTCTTGGCGGTGCGATTCCGGAATCCATGACTCGTCCCCTTTGACCTGGAAGTCGACGACGGTGGTGGGGGTGGCCAGCGTCTGCGCGTAGGTGTCGATCGCCTCGCTCAGGGAGCGGTTAAGGGGCTCGTGGCGCAGATCTCCCACAATAGTGCGAGTGAAGCGGACGGCGTCGCTCAGTACCGCGAGGGCCTCGGCGATCCGATCGCGGGCGGGATCAGGTGGAGTGCTGAGTTCCTTTTCCACCTCGTGGAGTTCCAAGTATCTTATGGCCAGGCTGAGACTGGTTCCGATATGGTCATGGAGGTCCCGTCCGAGTCGAATGCGGTGTGCCGCGTTGGCATCGCCCACGCTGCGCAGCGTGGCGGCCTCATAGCCGATACGTCCCGCGCTGAGCCGGGTCATCACCGAGCGGCTGAGCATGCGGGCAGCCCGCGACAGGCACCCGAGTGAGGATTCGGCCGGCAGACGGGCGGCCTCTGCGGACAGGACGTCCAGTGCGACATCCGTGAGGATTTGGGCGGCGCGCACGGATTCCAGTGGCGACACCTGGCCGATGGCCCGGTCCGACACCACGGCGAGGGACGTGAATTCTGCGTCTGCGCCGCTTTCCGGGAAGTCTCCGGTGAGCAGGGCGCCGATGCATTCGTTCAGGATGTGCTCGGCCTGCATTCGGCAGCGTGCCCAGATGCCCGGGTGTGCGACTAGTGGCGAGGAGACGGCGGCAAGTGCCTCGGCATAGGCGGTGAGGGCCTCGGTGACAAGGTGGGCTTGGCGAACGGCGGCCGCGGCGTCTGTGTCCTGCGATGGGGGAGGCTGGGAAACGGACGGGGAGGACACTGGGTAGAACCTTTCCTCGGTTTCCTGCGGCATTCCGGAGGAAACGACGCTGGTCCGCGTCCAGGATGTGCAGGGCTCCCGCTCCAGAGAGCATAGAAATCTTGTTCGACTCAGATTCTATAATGGGGCATCTGGCTACAAGGGCGCTCAGTGAGATTCTTCGTGTCGACTCGCCCGTCCATCCGGCGTACCGTTTCGACTTGTTCGGCAGGTTGCGGGTGGGCTTGAGAGCCCCAGTCGCGCCGGATTTCACGGTTCCGGTTCTCTGCGGTGTCGTGCGGTGCGCGTGGCGCGAGCTGCTGGTGGTGGTGTTGGTGGCGAACTGCTCAGCCGGTAGTCCGTCGGCACGGATGATGAGTAACTGGGCTCCCGCGCAGGAGCGTTCCTTCCGGACGATCAGCCGCGTCCCGGCCGGCTCACGTTCTGGCGCGTCACCGTAGAGCTACGAGACTCCATCGATCAGGCGGGTCTCCGCAGTCGCCGGACTCATCCTGCGCTCCGGATCTCCTTCACCGCCCTGGTGCTGCTCGCCCGGGTCACCGTCGCCGCCGAACTCATTGGCCGTGGCGCCCGCCAGACCGACCTGGAGCGACACCACCGTGGCCAAGGCCAGGGCACACAACGGTGAGAGCAGGGCCAGGGCGCGCGATCGGCTGGAAGAAGGTCGGGCAAGGGACTGCACGGAGAGTGTCGCCATGTGGAAGAATGCATTCCTGCTGCCATGGAGGAATGCATACCTCCGCCCTACCGCTTTGGAGGTATGGGGGTGTGCCTTGCGGAACATATTCATTGAAGTGCCGCGAGCTGCTCATATATCGTCCCTCCATGAGGGGTTGAACGAAGCAGCCTGATCCCGGACAGCAATTCGACGAGGTGTCACCGTCGCCGCCCGTCGGGCGGCGCGTGCAAATCGAAGGCGCAAGTGCAGCGATGGCCCGGACCGTCTTGGATTCGATTTGCTGGGGCATAACAGGTTCGAAATACTTGACCATTTGAGGGCGGGGCGGGTGGGCCTGACCCTGGCAAGGGCGAGCAGACGGGGGGATGATCGTCTCGGTGGGGTGGAATGCGAAGCCGTGGTCGCGGACGCGACAGCGGATGGTCGAGGAGGGGCATCGGTCCGGGTTCCTCGAAGTGCCCGTGAGGCAGATCCTGACCAGGACGGATGTCGTGCACAGAGGACCTCTTCGAGTGGTTGGCGCGGTGCGGGCGGGGGCCCGTGGCGGTGACCGGTCGAGCTTCGTGGACGGTCGGTCCGGGCAGTCGGCGCCGCAGTTCCACAGCGAGAAGAGGAAGTTCCTCAACGCCGCTACGGAGTCCCGGCTGTTGGCATCGCTGCGAGCTCCGACGGCCGGGCTCTCGACGATCCACCGTGCTACCTCGGTCCTGATGTGGGCCAGGCGGCCGTCCGCTCGGGGCTGAGGACGTCCGAGCAACTGGGCCAGGGCGACTTCGCTTCGGGCGTCGATCGACCCGGTTGGCGTCGATCGGAGACCGTCGAACGCGAGGGAATGCCCGGCATCGTGTCCCGCCTGCGGGTCCCGATCACCATCAGTCCGAGCCGTCGGCATTTCACTGAAGACGGGTTGACCTTTAAAGCGCCTTCCAGGCGCCGTGATCCATTTCCTCCCGCGTGAGAGAGCGCACACGCGCCGGCGCGGTTGCAGTGCGGAAGAGGGACGTAGCGCCACGGGGTGTCGCTCGCTACGGACCTGAAGCCCTTGACTGTCCGTTTTCGAACGCACAGATCGGGATATAGCGCCGTTGGCGCATGATAATCGACGGCCTGCCCGTAGGTATTGCCGATACTAGATCTTTCATTCCAGGACCCGTGCCGACGCCTTTCGTTCTGCTGCGGTGTGGCCGGCTGTACCACCTTGTGCCGAGCAAACGGCTCGCACACTTCGGAGTGGAAAGGAAACCTGAGAGATGGCGGCTAGCGAAACGGCGGTAGTGGCGGGACCTGTGGAGAGGGACAGGTTGCGCATCCTGGTGGTGGAGAGTCACGCCGGCGACGCCGAACTCCTGGTTCGAGGTCTGAGACGGCACAGCTACCAGGTCGACCGGGCCAGCACGGGTTCCCAAGCCCTTCAGATATTCGACGACGCTGACCTCGTGCTCCTCGACCTCGAACTCCCGGACCTGGACGGCTTGGAGGTCTGCCGGGACATCCGGTCGGCCAGCGGCATCCCGGTCATCGCCGTCACAGCCAGGGCGACCGAGCTGGACAAGGTGCTCGGCCTGCAGGCCGGCGCCGATGACTACCTGGTCAAGCCCTACGGCTTCCGTGAGTTGATGGCGCGGATCGACGCGGTGATGCGCCGCGTCAAGCCCGCGCCTCCGATCGCGGAAGTTCTGGTCCACGGCCGGCTGAAGGTCGACGCCGGTGCGCGGGAGGTCACGGTCGACGGGGAGGTCGTCGAACTGACCCGCAAGGAGTTCGACCTGCTGTACCTGCTCGCGTCGCGCAGCGGTGATGTCGTCCCGCGCAGGCAGATCATGGCCCAGGTCTGGGGTGACTCCTGGTCCCGGCGCACCATCGACACGCATGTGAGCAGCCTGCGGGGCAAGCTGGGATCCAGTGAGTGGGTCATCTCGGTCCGGGGTGTGGGCTTCCGGCTGGGCCAGGCCTGACGCACCCCGGCGCGACCCTTTGGGGCGAGCGCCGCCCGGCCCGGACGAATGCCCCGCGGCCGGCCCTTCCGGGCGGTGCCGGATTCGCCGCACCGACACGGGCCTCCCGGCGCACAGCGGGCCCGGCCATACGGGCCTGTGTCGCGGACCGACCGCGACGGGCGGACTGGCCGGGGCGAGGACGCGCCGGATCGGCTGCTCTCTGCCACCTCAGCGCGGAGCGGTGCCGACCGGGACCGCCGAGACCTCCTCGCACGCGCCCGGGCGCAGGGCGGGGCATGTACACGTTTTACGTGGCCTGAGCCACCGAGACATCGACACCGGGCGCCGCGCACGTCGAAACCGCGGCCGTCGCGACCTCGACGCTGCCGATATCGCGCAGGCGTTGGTCAACTCCAGCCGCACTCTGTGGAGGAGCGAAGCCGTCCCCGCCGACCGGCCCTCCGCCACCCCTGCCTGGATCACGGTCGTTGCCGACCGTCGCATGCACCGCGTCCGGCGCCTCAAGAGACCCCCGCGCGCCGTGTTCTCCCCAGCCGAGTCCCTCCCCCGCTGCACTACCGCGCCGTCCTGACGGTCGGCATAAGCAGCGGTCTGATCGAGCGCGCGCGAACGCCAAGGCCCGACGGAGGGCCTTAGGGCTCACCCACGCGGGAGGGGATCCACAGCATTTCTGGGCGTCCCGGACTTTTCTTTCCTCTGACACAGGCCTGAAGGCGGCCGCAGACGGCTGCTGAAAGCCTGAAATTTACAGTCATGATTTATGGCTGGCCACCTTGTTGGTTCGTTACGCGGCGAAGAAAAATGGTCGAGCCGGTCCAGAACGTCGTTACGGAGTAGCTATTTCGACTTCCCGCAGGCCGACCAGCGAAATATCCCAACTGCACAACACTCTTGTCGTCAACCGAGGTGAGATCGCGGTGAATCGCTCCATGTCCGTGTGACGGACGAGGTACGTGCAGCCGGTCGCGGAAGGCGACCCGGTCATCCTCCAGGAGGTGATGTAGATGAAGCAGCCCGTCAAAGCGTGCCGATCCGGCGCCGTACTCGGCATGACCGCCCAGTCAGGTGCAGCCCTCGCAGCCAGCGCCGTCATTTGCGAGACAGAAGACTAGGAGAAGAAGATCATGCACAGCACTTTGATCGTGGCCCGGATGGATCCGGCGGCAAGTGACGACGTGGCCAAGCTGTTCACCGAGTTCGACCGTACGGAGATGCCGCACCGGATGGGAACCCGGCGCCGGCAGCTGTTCTCCTACCGGGGCCTGTACTTCCACCTCCAGGACTTTGACGAGGACAACGGTGGTCGGCTGATCGAGCAGGCGAAGACCGACCCCCGCTTCGTCGGCATCAGCGAGGACCTCAAGCCCTTCATCGAGGCCTACGACCCGACGACCTGGCGTTCGCCCGCAGACGCGATGGCCGAACGGTTCTACCGTTGGGAGGCCACGGCGTGACCGGGCGACGCGCGGTTCTCACGGGCATCGAGGTCTTGGCCCCCGGTGGCATCGGGGTCGACGCCTTCTGGGATCTGCTGAGCGAGGGGCGCACCGCCACCCGGCAGATCACCCTTTTCGACCCGGCTCCCTTCCGCTCCCGGGTGGCTGCGGAGGTCGACTTCGATCCTGAGGCACATGGGCTGAGCCCACAGGAGGTCCGGCGTATGGACCGTGCCGCGCAGTTCGCGGTGGTCGCCGCGCGCGGCGCGCTCGCCGACAGCGGCCTCGACCTCGACGCTCACGACCCCTACCGCGTCGGTGTGACGGTCGGCAGCGCGGTCGGCGCGACCATGGGCCTGGACGAGGAATACCGGATCGTCAGCGACGCCGGACGGCTCGAACTGGTCGACTACGAGTACGCCGTCCCGCATCTGTACAACTACCTCGTCCCGAGCTCGTTCGCGGCCGAGGTGGCCTGGGCCGTGGGGGCCCAAGGGCCGAACACGGTGATCTCAACGGGCTGCACCTCGGGCATCGACTCGATCGGCTACGCGGTCGAGCTGATCCGCGAGGGATCCGCCGACATCATGATCGCCGGCTCTTCGGACGCACCGATCTCCCCGATCACCGCGGCATGCTTCGACGCGATCAAGGCGACCACGCCGCGGTACGACGCCCCGGAACGGGCTTCCCGTCCCTTCGACAACACCCGGAACGGCTTCGTCCTCGGCGAGGGCTCGGCGTTCTTCGTCGTCGAGGAGCTCGAAAGCGCCCGCCGCCGCGGCGCCCGGATCTACGCGGAGGTCGGCGGGTATGCGACGCGGAGCAACGCCTACCACATGACGGGCTTGCGTCCCGACGGCGTGGAGATGGCCGAGGCCATCCGCGTCGCGCTCGACGAGGCGCGTCTGAATCCGACCGACATCGACTACATCAACGCGCACGGCTCCGGAACCAAGCAGAACGACCGGCACGAGACCGCGGCCTACAAGCGGAGCCTCGGCCACCACGCCTACCGGACCCCCGTGAGCTCGATCAAGTCGATGGTCGGCCACTCGCTCGGTGCCATCGGCTCCATCGAGATCGCCGCCTCCGTGCTCGCGATGACCCACAACGTGGTGCCGCCGACGGCGAATCTGCACACCCCCGACCCTGAATGCGACCTGGACTACGTGCCGCTCATAGCCCGCGAACAGCTCACCGACGCGGTGCTGAAGGTGGGCAGCGGGTTCGGCGGCTTCCAGAGCGCCATGGTGCTCGTCAAGCCGGAAAGGAGCGCGGCATGACCGCTTCCGTGGTGGTGACAGGCCTGGGAGTCGTCGCACCCAATGGGCTCGGCGCGCAGGACTACTGGTCCGCGGTGCGGGTCGGCAAGAGCGGCATCGGCCGGCTCACCCGCTTCGACCCGACGCAGTACCCGTCCCGCCTGGCCGGCGAGATACCCGGCTTCCGAGAAGAGGAGTACCTGCCCAACCGGCTGCTGCCGCAGACCGACCGGATTACCCGGCTCGGGCTTGTCGCCGCCGACTGGGCGCTCGCTGACGCCGGGGTCCTGCCCACCGAACGGCCGGGTTTCGAGATGGGCGTCGTGACGTCCAGCGCGTCCGGCGGGTTCGAGTTCGGCCAGGGCGAGCTGCAGAACCTGTGGAGCAAGGGAAGCCAGTACGTCAGCGCGTACCAGTCCTTCGCCTGGTTCTACGCCGTCAACAGCGGCCAGATCTCCATTCGCAACGGCATGAAGGGCCCGAGCAGCGTGGTCGTCAGCGACCAGGCCGGCGGTCTGGACGCGGTCGCCCATGCGAGGCGGCTGATCCGCAAGGGCACCCCTCTGGTCGTCTCCGGAGGCGTGGACGCGTCCCTGTGCCCGTGGGGCTGGGTGGCTCAACTGACCAGCGGCAGGCTCAGCACCGTGGACGATCCGGCTCGGGCGTACCTGCCCTTCGACCCGGAGGCGGCAGGCCATGTGCCGGGCGAGGGCGGGGCCATCCTCATCCTGGAGGACGAGGCCGCGGCACGGGCCCGGAACGCGCGGATCTACGGGGAGATCGCCGGTTACGGTGCGACGTTCGACCCGAAGCCGGGGACCGGACGGGAGCCCGGTCTGCGCAAGGCCATAGAACGCGCCCTGGCCGACGCCGGCACCGATCCCGGGGATGTCGACGTCGTGTTCGCCGACGGTGCGGGGCTCCCCGACCTGGACGCGGCCGAGGCCGAGGCGCTGCGCGCGGTCTTCGGCACGAACGGCGTCCCCGTCACCGTCCCCAAGACGACGACCGGGCGGCTGTACTCCGGCGGTGCGCCGCTGGACCTCGCCACCGCGCTCCTCGCCTTCCAGGAGGGTCTCATCCCGCCGACGGTGAACATCGACCCGGACGCGGAGTACGGGCTCGACCTGGTCGTCGGTCAGCCGCGCGCCGCCGAGCTGTGCACCGCGGTGGTCGTGGCGCGCGGTCACGGGGGCTTCAACTCCGTCGTCGTGCTCCGCTCATCCGCGTGCCGGAACAAGTCATCCCACTAAGGAGAAGAACCTTGTCTGTACAGGAATTCACACTCGCCGACCTCAAGCGGATCCTGCGCGAGGCCGCCGGCGCGGACGAGACGGTCGGCGTCGACGAGGACATCATCGACGCGACCTTCGAGGCACTGGGCTACGAATCGCTGGCCCTGCTGGAGACCGGCAGCCGCATCGAACGGGAGTACAGCGTCTCGCTGAACGACGACGTCCTGGCTGTCGAGCACACGCCCCGCACGCTGATCGAAGCCGTCAACGCCAGCCGCACGTCGGCCGCAGCGGCCTGACCAGGTGATCCGGTGGGTCTCCCGCACCCGCAGTTCCCAACCGCAGTGCCCTCAGGAAGGAAGATGATGTCTTCGCAGGAGAAGCCCGTCGCTGTTGTCACGGGCGCCACGAGCGGCATCGGCCTCGCCGCGGCCCGCGCGCTGGCCGCCGCCGGGCACCGGGTGTTCATCGGCGCGCGCGATGCCGGGAATGTCACCGCGACCGTCAAGGCCTTGCAGGAAGAGGGCTTCGACGCCGACGGAGCCGTCCTCGACGTGTGCGACACGGCTTCGGCCGCCGCCTTCATCCAGTCCGCCGTCGATTGCTTCGGGGGCGTCGACGTCCTGGTGAACAACGCCGGCCGGTCCGGCGGCGGGGTCACGGCCGATATCGAGGAGGAGCTATGGGCCGACGTGATCAACACGAACCTCAATAGCGTCTTCAGGCTGACCAAGGAAGCCCTCAACACCGGCGGCATGCGGTACAGGAGTCGTGGGCGCATCATCAACATCGCGTCGACCGCGGGCAAGCAGGGTGTCGTCCTGGGCGCCCCCTACTCGGCCTCCAAGCACGGCGTGGTCGGTTTCACCAAGGCCCTCGGCAATGAGCTCGCGCCGACCGGTATCACCGTGAACGCCGTCTGCCCCGGATATGTCGAGACGCCGATGGCCGCGCGCGTGCGCGCCGGGTATGCCGCCGCCTACGAAACCACCGAGGACGCGATCCTCGAGAAGTTCCAGGCGAAGATCCCGCTGGGTCGCTACTCCACTCCCGACGAGGTGGCCGGCATGGTCGCCTATCTCGCCTCCGACGCCGCTGCGTCGATCACCGCACAGGCCATCAACGTCTGCGGCGGACTCGGCAACTTCTGACGGTTCCCCCCGTCCGCCCCGGCCGGATGCCGCACCGCAACCGAGACAAGGAAGCCACCCATGACGACCCGTGAGGTCGAGCACGAGATCACCATCGCGGCACCTCCGCTGACTGTGTACCGCCTGCTGGCGGAAGTGGAGAACTGGCCGCGAATCTTCCCGCCCACCATCTTCGTGGAGAAGATGGACGGTGATGACACCCAGGAGCGGATCCGCATCTGGGCGTCGGCCAACGGAGAGCCCAAGCACTGGACCTCGCGCCGCGAACTGGACAGCGAGGCGCTGCGCATCGTGTTCCGGCAAGAGGTCACCACCCCGCCGGTGGCAGCGATGAGCGGCACCTGGATCGTCGAGCAGCTGAGCCCGAACGAGTCCCGGGTGCGCCTGCTTCACGCATACAGCGCCATCGACGATGACCCGCACGAACTGCTCTGGATCGACCAGGCGGTCGACAAGAACAGCCGCAGTGAGTTGGCGGCGTTGAAGACGAATGTGGAGTTCGCGCACGCCACGCAGGAAGCGACGTTCTCGTTCGAGGACTCGGTCCTCGTCAACGGCACCGCCGAGGACGCCTACGCGTTCATCAACGACGCCCACCTGTGGGCCGACCGGCTCCCCCACGTCCACACCGTCCACCTCACCGAGGAAACCCCCGGCCTCCAAACCCTCGTCATGGACACCCAGGCCAAGGACGGATCGATCCACACCACCAAGTCCTACCGCGTCACCACCCCCCACCACCGCATCTCCTACAAACAGATCACCCTCCCCGCCCTCCTCGACCACCACACCGGCACCTGGACCTTCCACCCCACACCCCACGGCGTCACCGTCACCAGCCAGCACACCGTCACCATCAAAACCACCAACATCACCAACATCCTCGGCCCCCGCGCCACCCTCGACGACGCCAGGAAATACGTCCACACCGCCCTGTCCACCAACAGCCAAGCCACCCTCGACCACGCCAAGAACCACACCGAGAACAGACAACACCCATGACGCCGACGGCGGGCGCCTTAGCGGTCGGGAGGGGCGAGCTGGACGTGTGGCTGATCCCGCCGCCGGAGGCGTCCCCATACGTTCAGAGCGGTGAGCTCGACGGGTCCGAGCGGAGGCGGGCCGCGGCCTACCGCCGGCCGGGGGACCGCCTGCTCTACATCGCGGCGCATGTCGGGCTGCGCCGGATCCTGTCGGCGTACACCGGCATCGCACCGGGCCGGCTGGCCATCGCGGGCGTGCGCCACAATGCCGAGGGTGGCCGGCACGGCCGCCCGGTGATCCTGGGGGTGCCCGGAGCCCCTCAGTTCTCTCTTTCGCACAGCCGGGGCCTGGCGCTTCTGGCAGTGGCCCGGGGGCGCGTGGGCGCGGACGTCCAGGGGATGCCCACGGCCGCGACGGCGGACGCCTGCCTCCCGGCCCTGCATCCCGCCGAGCGGGACGAGCTGTCCGGGATCCCCGAGCGGGACCGGACCCGCGCGTTCTGCCGTCTGTGGACACGCAAGGAGGCGTACTTGAAAGGGCTGGGGACAGGGCTGGCCCGCAGGCCCAGCCTGGACTACCTGGGCGAGTCCGGGCTCGGCGAGCGCCCGGAGGGCTGGGCCGTCGGCGACCTGCCGCTGTGCTCGTCCCATGCCGGTGCGGTGGCCGTGCCAGGTTCCGGGGGCCACCGGATCGCCATGCGGGTGCTGCCGGCCGGTCTCCTGCACGCCCCCGACGCCGTAGAGCGGATCAGGGGCATCGTGCCTGTGCTCCGGACCGTGCTGCCGCCGGCGGAACAGGTCACCGCTCCAGCGGGTTGACGGTATTCCTGAGAGGGGTAGGGGCCGCGGATTCTTCCGCGGCCCCTACCCCTCTCCCTCCTTCGGTCACCGCCGTGCGGCGGTGACCGCCCAGCGTTCGGTCCTCCAGCTGCGCGGCCCGTCGAATCCGGTGATCCGCTCCGGGCGCCGCCAAGGGACGTCTGCCTGCCTCCAGCGGGCCGCCGGGCCGTCCTGGCCCTCACCGGCTCCGCCGGTCCGGGCCAGGAGGACGGCGACGAGGGTAGCCAGCTCCTCGGGAGAGGGGTTACCGTGCACGACCTTCAACAGCGGCTGGTCGGTCGGGATCTCGGGCACGCTCAGCGCACCTCCTTCGGTCACTGGGGTGGGTTGCCGTGCTTGCGGCGCGGCAGGTCGGAGTGCTTGCTGGTGAGCATCGCGAGGCACCTGGACAGGACGGACCGGGTCTCGCGCGGATCGATCACCTCGTCGATCAGGCCGCGCTCGGCGGCGTAGTACGGGTGGACGAGCTCCCGCGTGTACTCGTCGATCTTCTGCCGGCGCATGGCCTCGGGGTCCTCCGCGGCTGCGATCTCCCGCCGGAAGACCACGTTCGCGGCGCCCTCCGCGCCCATGACGGCGATTTCGTTCGTGGGCCAGGCCAACGCGATGTCCGCGCCGATGGAGCGCGAGTCCATCACGATGTACGCGCCGCCGTAGGCCTTGCGCAGCACCACGGAGACCCGCGGCACCGTCGCGTTGCAGTAGGCGTACAGGAGCTTGGCGCCGCGCCGGATGATGCCTTCGTGCTCCTGGTCCACGCCCGGCAGGAATCCGGGGACGTCGACCAGCGTGACCAGGGGGATGTTGAAGGCATCACAGAACTGGACGAACCGTGCGCCCTTCTCGCTCGCCTTGATGTCCAGGACACCGGCCATGGCCGCCGGCTGGTTGGCGACGATTCCCACCGTCTGGCCGTCGATCCGGGCCAGCACGCAGACGATGTTCGGCGCCCAGGCCGCGTGCACCTCCAAGTGGTCGCCGTCGTCGACGATCTTCTCGATGACCGAGCGGATGTCGTAGGAGCGGTTGCCCTCTGTGGGCACCAGGTCGAGGAGGTCCTCTCCGACGCGGTCGGCCGGGTCGTCGGTGGCGACGGACGGCGGCAGCTCCCGGTTGTTGGCGGGCAGCATGGACAGCAGGTAGCGGACCTCCTCCAGGCACGCCTCCTCGGTGTCGTGGACGAAGTGGACGACACCCGAGGTCTCGGCGTGCACGTCGGCTCCGCCGAGGCCGTTCTGGCTGATCTCCTCCCCTGTGACGGCCCGGACCACGTCGGGCCCCGTGATGAACATCTGCGAGATCTCGCGGACGGCGAAGACGAAGTCGGTCAAGGCCGGAGAGTAGGCGGCGCCGCCGGCGCAGGGGCCGAGCATCACCGAGATCTGCGGGATGACGCCCGAGGCCCGGGTGTTGCGCTCGAAGATCCCGCCGTAGCCGGCCAGCGCGGAGATGCCTTCCTGGATGCGGGCGCCCGCACCGTCGTTGAGCGAGACGATGGGGCACCCGGCGGCGATGGCCATGTCCATCAGCTTGTGGATCTTGGCGGCGTGGGCCTCGCCCAGCGCGCCGCCGAAGAAGCGGAAGTCGTGCGCGTAGACGAAGACCGTGCGGCCCTCGACGGTGCCCCAGCCCGCGACGACGCCGTCACCGCTCGGCTTCTTCTGCTCCATCCCGAAGCCGGTCGCCCGGTGCACACGCAGCATCTCGACCTCGCTGAAACTGCCCTTGTCCACGAGCAGTGCGATGCGCTCGTGGGCGGTCAGTTTGCCTTTGGCATGCTGCCGTTCGGTGGCTCGGGGGTCGGCACCGTCGCGGGCCAGCTGCCTCCGCTCGGCCAGGTCTGTGAGTCGATCCTTCTGTTTTTCTGGTGGCACGAGGTCTTCCTTTCCTGGAGGTCGGTCGGGGAGGCGCGGTCTGCCGCCTTCGGCGGATCGGCGTCAGGATCAAGCGGAGTCGGCCGCGCGGAGACGACGGCCCGTCGGCAACCCGGGGCGCGCGCCGGCCGACAGCGGGGAGCCGGTGATCTCGCCGGGCCGCATCAGACACAGCACCGCCTTGGTGGTGGCGTAGCGCGCCGTGCCGACCGGCATGACGGGCCCCGGGCCGAGGCCGGTGATCAACGCGCCTGTGAGGGCGGGACCGACCACTCGCTGACGAAGGACACCCGGGCGGCGAGCGGCGGCCGCGTCAGGATGCGTCGTCCGGCCCGCACGGGTTCAGGAGGCCGCCGACGCGCCGGCGGCCTGCCGGCCGAGGCACTCCTCGAAGAACGCGACTGCTCGCAGGTGGTAGGCGCGGGCGGCCCAGCCGAGGCTGATGTTGTGGCCCGCGCCCGGTTGGCGGTCGACGCGAACGAGGGGTGCCGCGGTAAAGCCCGCGGCCAGGTCGGTCAGGGACTCCTCGTCGTTCCGCCACCACAACTCGCACTCGGCGAAGGTCAGTCGCACCGGGACCCGTACCCGTCCGGCCAGCTCGGCGAACCGGAGTGGCCAACGCCCGGCCTCCGTCCGCTCGTGTACGGGCATCGGCCCGACCATGGTGTCGGCTTCGCGGAAGGTGTTCGGCGGGTAGTAGCGCAGTGCGCCCCAGTTCCGCTTCCAGCCGCTGTGCCGGTTCGCGCCCAGGAACTGGCTCGGGTCGTCGAGATAGGTGTGGCCGAGTCCGGAGATGTCGAGCCCCAGCAGGGCCGGCAGGGACGAGTCCCGCTCGTCCGCCCCGGCAGCGTAGGCCAGGGCCAGTTTGCCGCCGAACGAGTGCGCGAGCATGAACATCCCGGTGCCGGTGCCGCAGTGGTCCCCGAGGTGCCTCAGCGCCATACGCAGCGCCGTGGCCTGCTCGGTGAGCGTCTGGCCGCCCGGCAACTGGGCCGCGGACGCGCCGTAGCCAGGACGGTCGACCGCGACCACGGTGTACCCAAGCCGGGCGCCGAGCGTGAGCAGGGACACGTCAGGGTGGGCCTGCCCGTCGAAGTACGCGGCGCTCGTCCCGCCGCCGTGCACCGCCACGATCGTGCCCCGCGGCGGCCCGTCCGGTACGGCGAGGAGTGCGGACAGCGTGAGGTCGCCGGCCGGCAGCGACACCGGGTGCACGCCGTGGGACACCGGGTAGCCGGGCAGGGCCGGATGCCCGGATTCGGCAATCGGGGCGCTCACGCGACGTCCGGGGCACCGAACCAGCGGCGCAGGGCGGCCTCCAGGCCGTCGGAGTCGTCGCCCGCCCAGGCTATGTACCCGTCGGGGCGGACCAGCAGCGCGGTGGCGCCACTGTAGGCCTCTTCGTCCTGTGGCGTCCCGGTCACGCTGACGACGCGGTCCTTCCATCCTGCCGTGACCGCACGAAGTTCCGGGTTGTCCGCGAGGTCGAGCAGGCAGCCCTGGGCCGCGTGCAGCAGGTCAGGGGTGCTCACCTGCCCACCGGCCGTGTTCAGGACCTCCGCAGCCATCCTGCGCCCGGCCAGGGGGTGCCCGCCGAGGTCGTACGCGACATCGAGGTGGCTGACCACACCGGCCAAGTGCCGCTTGACCTGGTCGAGGCCGAGCAGTTCGCCGAACATGTCGCGAAGCGGGTCGGCCTCGGGGCCGCCGAGGAAGACCATGCCCTGGGCGCGGGTGTTCATCAGCAACCGGGCACCCACCGGGTGGCGTTCGCCCTCGTAGGTGTCGAGCAGCCCGTCGGGCGCTGTGCCCCGGACCGTGGCGGTCAGCTTCCAGCCGAGGTTGGCCGCGTCCTCGACTCCGGTGCTCAGCCCCTGCCCGCCTGCGGGGAGATGGATGTGCGCGGCGTCCCCGACGAGCAGGACCCGGCCGCGGCGGTACTCACTGGCCTGGCGGGTGGCGTCGGTGAAGGTGCTGACCCAGTCGCCGTGGCCGTGGGAGATGTCCTCACCGGTGAGGCGCTGCCAGGCGGCCGCGATCTCGGCGAACTCCGTTGTCTCGCCGCGGTCGGCCGGCGGGGCGCCGTGCTCGCAGACGATGATGCGGTCGATCCCTTCGGCCAGCGGCGCGGCCATCACCATGCCGCCGGGCAGCCGCTCGCCCAGGGGGCGCGGCTTGACCTGGCAGCCCACCACGTCGGCGAGGTACATGCCACGGGTCGCCGACGTGCCGGGGAACGCGAAGCCCGCGGCCGCGCGGACCGTGCTCTGCCCGCCGTCGGCGCCCACCAGGAACTGGGCGCGCAGCCGGTGCTCGCCGCCGGGACCCGCCACGGCGACCGACACGCCGTCGTCGTCCTGTTCCAGGGCACGGAATTCCCAGCCGCGGCGAATGTCCGTACCGAGTTCGCCGGCCCACTCCTCCAGCACCGCCTCGGTCTGGGACTGCGGGATCCCGCGAGCTCCGAAGTGCGCGTCCTTCAACACGGTGTAGTCGAAGACGATCCCGCCGAAGTGGCCCATCGGACTGGTCTCGACGGCCCCGAATCGAGGGACGAGCCCCCGCTGCTCGAACGACTCCAGGGCGCGGGCGGTGAAGCCCAGTCCGCGCGACTGCCCGGTGGGCCGCTCAAGCCGCTCGACGACGATGACGTGCGCGCCGCCCAGCCTGAGTTCCCCGGCCAGCATCAGCCCGGCCGGGCCCGCCCCGATGATGACGACGTCTGCGTCCATCTTCGCTTTCATGAGAGTCCCTTCAACGCGCATTACCTGCGCCTCGGTGTGTGAGTGAATGCTCCGGACCGGCCGGGGCCGGGTGCAGGCGTGCCGAACCAGCGGCGCAGCGCCGCGCGCAGGCCGTCCGGGCGGATGCCCGCCCAGCCGACGTATCCGTCCGGACGAACCAGGAGTGCGCGACCCGCGGTCGCCCCGACCTCTTCCGCCGGAGGGGCGTCGCAGACGACGACTCGGCCGGCCCAGGGCGCGGCGACCGCTGCCAAGGTGACGGCCTCGTCCGAGTCCAGGAGGAACAGCACCCCGTTGCCGGCCCGCAGGAGCTCCGTGGTCCGCCGCGGGGCGCCGGGCGTCCGCGGGCGCAGCGGGAGGTCGGGCAGCCGCCGTCCCAGCAGAGCGTGCTCACCGGCGCCCATGGCGTAGCGGATGCCGAGGCCGCTGATCATTCCCGCCCAGTGTTCCTGGACACCGGGCAGAGTCAGGAGCTCGCTGAGCAGGACGCGGGTCGGCTCGACCTCCGGCCCGCCGAGCAGTAGGTGGCCCTGGGCCCGGATGTTGGCCAGGACGTCCCGTCCCACGGCGTGGCGTTCGGTGTGGTAGCTGTCGAGCAGGTCGTCGCCTGCCGTTCCACGGACCACTGCGGCCAGCTTCCAACCGAGGTTGAAGGCGTCCTGGATGCCCAGGTTGAGGGCCTGGCCGCCACTGGGCATCTGCCGGTGCGCGGAGTCCCCGGCGAAGAGCACCCGTCCGTGCCGGTATCGGGAGAGCTGGCGGTTGGCGTCGCCGAACGCGTTGAGCCACAACGGTGTCCCGTGGCTGATGTCCTCGCCCGTGACGCGCTTCCAGGCGCTGCACACCTCGGCGAAGTCGGGCGCGGTGCCGTCCCGGACACCCGGTGGCCGGCCGAACTCGTGGACCATCACCCGGGTCGTGCCGTGCCTGGTCGCGGCAATCGCGAGCCCGTGCTCCAGCCGTTGGAACCGCCGGTCGGCGACGTCCACCCCGGACACGTCGGCGCGCAGCAGCTCACGGGTGGCGTCCCGGCCAGGGAAGTCCGCCCCGGTCAACCGCCGTACGGTGCTGTCCTCGCCGTCGCAGGCGACCAGATAGCGCGCGCGGATCCGCAGCCTTCCCCGCGGGCCGACCGTCTCAGCCGCCACCTCTCCGTCGGCGGCCGTCACGGAGACCAGCCGGTGCGAGCGGCGCAGGTCGGCTCCCAGCCCGGCGGCCACCTCCTGCAGCATCTCCTCGGTGCGGGTCTGGGCGACCTTCCACTGCCCGGAATGGGTGCTGGGCAGTGCCAGGTCCAACGGCAGCCCTCCGAAGTGGCCGCGTGTCTCGCGCGGCGGCTGTCCGAGGTGCTTCGTCCAGTCGCGGGAGTCGAAGATCTCCATGGTGCGGGCGTGCAGGGTGGACGCCCGGGATTCGGTGGTCGGCCCCGGACGTTCGTCGACGACGACCACCCCGGCGCCGCCCAGCCGCAGTTCCGCGGCGAGCGTCAGCCCGGCCGGACCCGCCCCGACCACGAGGACGTCTGCGGTCATGTTCGCAGGACCCGGACCGCCGCTCATGGGTGTTGTCTGTTCTCGGTGTGGTTCTTGGCGTGGTCGAGGGTGGCTTGGCTGTTGGTGGACAGGGCGGTGTGGACGTATTTCCTGGCGTCGTCGAGGGTGGCGCGGGGGCCGAGGATGTTGGTGATGTTGGTGGTTTTGATGGTGACGGTGTGCTGGCTGGTGACGGTGACGCCGTGGGGTGTGGGGTGGAAGGTCCAGGTGCCGGTGTGGTGGTCGAGGAGGGCGGGGAGGGTGATCTGTTTGTAGGAGATGCGGTGGTGGGGGGTGGTGACGCGGTAGGACTTGGTGGTGTGGATCGATCCGTCCTTGGCCTGGGTGTCCATGACGAGGGTTTGGAGGCCGGGGGTTTCCTCGGTGAGGTGGACGGTGTGGACGTGGGGGAGCCGGTCGGCCCACAGGTGGGCGTCGTTGATGAACGCGTAGGCGTCCTCGGCGGTGCCGTTGACGAGGACCGAGTCCTCGAACGAGAACGTCGCTTCCTGCGTGGCGTGCGCGAACTCCACATTCGTCTTCAACGCCGCCAACTCACTGCGGCCCTTTTCCCGGGCCTCGGCCCGCGCCCGTTCCACCCCCGCCTGACCGGTGCCGCTCGCCGCGAACTTGTGCTCCAGCCGCACCCGCGACGCGCCCGCGCCGTGGCGTTCGATGGTCCAGACGCCGCCCAGCCCGGCGAACGGTGCCGCGCACGTCAGATCCTCGAAGTGCATCTGCCATGTGTCGGGTTCGACGACCCGGCGGATCGTCCGGCTGCGCGGCCCGCCAGCGGTGGCCTCGACGATCCGAAGCCGGTCCTCGGCCTCGGGGGCGTCCTCGTGCACGATGTCGACGACCGAGGGGAAGATCCAGGTCCAGTTCCCGGTCTCGGCGAGCAGGCGGAGAACGTCTTCCGCCGGGACCGCGACGTCTGTCGCGTGCATGACCTGGTGCATGTCCGCATAGTCCAGATGTCCTATCCTTTCCAGGTTTCCCATGCTGGCTGTCTCCTGATCGATGAGGCGGGAAGTGAGCAGGCCGGTCTCGACGGGCCGCCGCCGGCGCGAGGGATCCGGCGGCGGGGCGACCGCGTCAGCGCGTCCGCGCGCGGAGTTCTGTGCACGGACGCGCCCTGCGGATCACTCGCCTGCGGCGCGGGTGTGCACTACGCGGTAGGTGTTGCTGTCCTGCCAGGTCTGCAGGGCCGTTACGCGGGCGTCGACCTTCTGGCGCTCCACCGGGCGCTCGGACTGCGGCTGAGCGGTGAAGGCGTCGTAGGCCTCCTGGTCGTCCCACTGCGAGTAGACGACGACGAACATGCCCTCGAGCCCGCGGGCGCGCAGGCCCTTGAGAACGGTGTGGCTGCGGTAGCCGGGGACCTGCAGCAGCCACTCCTGAGAACGGCCGAGAGCGTCGACGAGGTCGTCCTGGTCGGACTCCTCGACCCCGAACAGTTCGATAGCGGTGCAGTCGTCGCGATCCGGGGAGATTTCGGTGACGCCGCCGAGCTCCGGCTTCTGCTGGGTGAACACGACCTCGTTCTGGAGCAGCCGGATCGAGGTGGTGATCTCACCGAACAGCGGGAGCGTCCGGTGCTTGAACTCCTCACCCGAGTAGCGGGCCTCGAGATCCTCGGTGCTGCGCCACTGAATGAAGTTGGCAGTTCCCGGCTTGCCCTGGCCTGCGTGGACCGTGCTGGAAATCCAGCCGTCGTACGCCGCGGAGTTGACGATTTCGCTCATCGCCGCGAGTAGTTTTACCTGCTTCTCATCCGTGTCGGTCGAGAACAGGTTGAGGACGGTCAGGTGTCGGCCATCGGCTGCGATCTTCGGCATTATTGCGCCTCTTCCGGTTTCGAATTTTCGGAACGCCACGAGCATCGCAGCCCATTCGGTACCAGTGAAGGCTCCCCGGTTCAGTATCGATGTTGATATTTCAGAGTTGCCGGGCGAACCACAGAGCTCTTCGAGATGTTTGTTAGAGGATCGAAAAGCCTCTTCAGCGGCTCCGGCCGGTGTCGCATGATTTGGCAATGCATCCAGGCCCGGAAGTGTTCGAAATAAGCGCCCTGCTGGACCGCTACCTCATCGGCCTCGACGACGGCGCAATCAACGAGGCTTGGGCGCGGGACCTCTTCACCGAGGACGCGCGGGTCGAGTTCCCGATGAGCCGGCACACGGGGCTCGACGGGCTTGACATCTACCACCGGGACGCGCTGGGGGCGTTCGCCTCCACCCAGCATCTCGGCTCACCCGCGATCGTCGACCGCGACGGCGACCTGGCGGTCTTGCGCGCCAACCTCATCTCGACCCACGTCCACCACCCCGGGGCGGTCGGCGACTCCCTTTTCCAGGTCGGCACCCTCGTCACGGGCGAGGCCCGCCGGACCGCCGAGGGATGGCGGCTGGCCGTCCTGTCGTTCCGAGTGCTCTGGACCCGCGGAGCCCCCTCGCGGGCTCAGGAGCCACGATGACCGCATTGGCCTCCGCCGGTCTCCAGGACATGAAGATGGCCGTGATGTTCGCCGACATCGGGCTGATCCTGATCGTCGGCGCGGTCCTCGGCCGGCTTGCCCAGCGAGTGGGCCAGCCCGCCGTGGTCGGCGAAATCACCGCGGGCATCCTGCTCGGCCCCAGCCTCCTCGGTCTGCTCCCCGGCGACCTGACCCAGCGCATCTTCCCGGCGGACGTCCGGCCGCTGCTCTCGGCGGTCGCTCAGGTCGGCCTGGTCCTGTTCATGTTCCTCATCGGCTGGGAGTTCGAGAAGCGGCTGGTGCGACGGCACGCGAAACTCGCGGCGGGCGTCTCGTTGTCGTCGATCGCGGTGGCCTTCGCATTGGGCGCCGCCCTCGCGGTTCCTCTGTACCCGCACCACTCCGTGGTGGCGGGGCGGGAGGTCTCCTTCGCCGCGTTCGCCACGTTCCTCGGCACGGCGATGGCCGTGACCGCCTTCCCCGTGCTGGCCCGGATCGTCACCGAGAACAAGCTGATGGGGACGCGGATCGGCTCGCTGTCCCTGGCCAGTGCTGCCATCGACGACCTGATCGCGTGGTGCCTGCTCGCCTATGTCTCGGCGCTCGTCACTTCGAACGGCGATCTGAGGGAGCTGGGTCGCATCGGCGTCCTCAGCGTCCTGTACGTGCTGGTGATGCTGCTGGTCGTCAGGCCGCTGGCCGGCCGACTGGTGTGGCGTTGGGCGGCTTCCGAGCGCTGGTCCGTGCTGCTGGCGGTGCTCTGCGCGGGCGCGTTGATCTCCGCGTGGGTGACCACCTGGATCGGGATCCACGCCATATTCGGCGCCTTCCTCTTCGGGTTCGTCATGCCGCGGGAGCCGAAGACGATCCTCAGCCAGCGGATCCGCACGCCACTGGAGCATGTCAGCACCGTGCTGCTGCCCGTCTTCTTCATCGTCACCGGGCTGGATGTCGACCTCGGGGCGCTCACCCGCGGAGACACCCTGGCGCTCGCCGCGATCATCCTCGTGGCCTGCGCCGGCAAGCTGATCGGTGCCCTGATCCCGGCCCGCATGGCCGGCCTGCCCTGGCGGGAGTCCATGGACCTGGGACTGCTGATGAACACCCGCGGACTGACCGAGCTCATCATCCTGAATGCCGCCGTCAGCCTGGGCGTCCTCAGCGGACGCATGTTCACCATGATGGTGATCATGGCGCTCGTCACCACGGCGATGGCCGGACTGCTGCTGTCCCGGCCGCCCCCGGAATCCCCGGCCGACGAAGACGGGGCGGCTCTGCCGAAGTCCGCGTCCGAGGCGGCCGCCATCAAGCCGCTAACCTGACAGATGAGAGGCCTGTTGTGAGCCCTGTTTCACGAGCCGACCACGCATCGAGAACGCCGGTCGACGGACGAGCGCTGCGTTCGGTGTGCGGACACTTCGTCACCGGCGTCACCGTCGTCACGTCTGGAAGCCAGGCGGACGGCAGCGGCAGCACGGTGAACTCGTTCACCTCGGTCTCCTTGAATCCGCCGATGGTCCTGGTATGCCTGCACGAGAACTCCCGGCTGCTGCCGGTGGTCCAGCGCTCCGGAGGGTTCGTGGTCAACTTTCTGACGCATCATCAGGAGTCTGTGGCGTGGGCGTTCGCCGGCCGTCAGACAGCCCGACTCGAGAGTGTGCCGCACCATCGGTCAGCCCACGGGCTGCCGGTGCTCAGCGAGTCGCTGGCCCATGTGGAGTGCCGGCTGGTCTCGGAGTACGACGGCGGCGATCACACCATCCTGCTCGGCGAGGTCATCGGGCTGGGCACCCCGGTTCCGGAGGAGGACCCGCTGGTGTTCTTCCAAGGATCGATGCGTGAACTCGGCTCGGCCCCGGCGCCCGCCGAACCGCGCGCCTGAGACCGGATCCGCCGGCTCTGCTCGGCGACGAGCGTGTCCTGCTCGGCCGGCCACAGCGGCCGGTGGATCCGGGCTGAGCCATTCCGTTCCTCCGGACCAGGGCCGCCCGGCGGAGCTGCGCCGACTAAGGGCTGTCCCGCAATCCCTGGCAGGCGCACGACGACAGCTACGGCACCTCGCCGCGTTGTCGGAACGCCCGAATACGTCCAGTATGCGAACGTCCCTCCGCCTTGCGATGCACCGCATCTGACGCCGTGCGCTGATCCACCAGGGATTACGGGACAGCCCTTAGTTCCGGCGGCGTGTGGCGGCCAGGTCCTCGGCCGCGTCAAAGGCCTCCCGTGCTTGGTCCACGCGGGGCAGGTTGTCGGCGGACCAGTCGGCCAGGGCCGCGAACAGCGGGGCCAGACTCCGGCCCAGATCGCTGATCTCGTACTCCACCCGGGGCGGAACCTCCGGGTGGTAGGTGCGGATCAGCAGGCCGTCCCGTTCCAGCTGGCGCAGCCGCTGCGTCAGGACTTTTGGCGTGATGGCACCGATATTGCGGTGCAATTTGACGAATCGCTGCCTTCCGTGCGCGTTGAGTGTCCAGAGGATGGGTGTGGTCCAACGGCTGAAGACGATGTCGACGACCGGGGCGATCGTGCATGCCTGATCCGGTGGTTCTGACGTCGCCTCTTCGGTGGCCTCGTCGCGGTCCACGGCGGTCTCCAGCATCTCTGCTCACCTTCCGGGAAGTCACTTTCCCCTAGGTACCCACTCTATTGAGGTTGCTAGCTTCCCGGAAGCGAGTAGTTCCAGGTTCCAGGCGCCATCTTCTGTCCGCGCTCCGAATTCCCCTAGGAGAGTCATGTCTGTCCATCAGTCAGTCAACACACCCGGAGGGAAGTCGGGCGGCCCGGCCCGACGGCCGGGCCTGATCCTGGCGTTCCTCTGCGTCGCGGGGTTCATGACCTTCCTCGACGTCTCCATCGTGAACGTCGCTCTGCCGACCGTCGAGGATGAGCTCGACATCTCGCAGACCGCCCTGCCCTACGTGGTCACCACCTACGCCACGATCCTGGGCGGCTTCCTGCTGCTGACCGGGCGGCTCGGTGACAACCTCGGCCGCCGAAAGATGCTCCAGACCGGCCTGGTGCTGTTCGCCGTGACCTCGCTGATCGCCGGGCTCTCGCAGAACGCCGCCATGCTCATCCTCTCCCGCGGCGGCCAGGGCCTGGGTGCGGCGTTCATGGCCACCTCCGCGCTGAGTCTGCTGGCCAGCAACTTCGAGGAGGGCCCGGAGCGCAACAAGGCCCTCGGCGCCTGGGGGGCGCTCAGCGGCATCGCCGCCGTCGCGGGAGTCATGCTCGGCGGCCTGCTCACCGACGGCCCCGGGTGGCGCTGGATCTTCTTCGTCAACGTGCCGATCGGCCTCATCGGCGCCCTAGTAGCTCCCGCGCTCGTGGGCGAGAGCAAGGCGGACTCCCGTCGCGGCTCCTTCGACTTCGCCGGCACCCTCGCCCTCACCGCGGGTCTGATCCTGCTCATCTTCAGCCTCGGGCAGACCGTCGACGACTCCAGCGTCCCGCAGGCCCGGATCTACGGCGGGTTCGCCCTCGCCGCGGTCCTGCTCGTCGCCTTCGTCTTCATCGAGCGCCGCGCCAAGGCTCCGCTGATCCCGCTCGGGATCTTCCGTCGACCCTCACTGCGCTCGGCGAACATCATCGCCATCCTACTCATCGGCACCGTCGTCACACTCTTCTTCTTCGCCAGCCTCTTCATGCAGCAAGTGCTGGAGTTCACGGCCATCGAGACGGGCATGGCGTATGTGCCGCTGGCCCTGCTCACCGGCGTAGGCGCCGGCATCGCGTCGAATGTGGTCACGAAGGTCCCCGCCAAGATCGTCCTGCTGGTCGGCCTCACCCTCGCGGGCACGGGCATGGTGCTGCTGTGGCGAGCGCCGTCCGACTCGTCCTACTGGGTCGATCTGCTGCCGGCGTTCGCGCTTCTCGGCATCGGCCTCGGTCTGTCCTTCGTCTCCCTGCAGATCTCCGCTTTCGCGGGGATCAAGGAAGAGGAGGCGGGAGTGGCCTCCGGCCTGATCAACACCTCCCAGGAGATCGGTGGGGCGCTCGGCCTGGCCGTCGCGGCGACCTGGGCCTTCCGCAACATCGCGGAAATGGAGGCCAAGGCCGCCAGTGACCCGTCACTCGCCGCGGCTGCCCGCACCGACGTCTTCCACGACGCGTTCCTCGTCGGCGCGACCTTCGCCGCCGCCGCGTTCCTCGTCACCCTGGTCCTGCTCCCGCTGACCAAGTCCGAGCCGGCGTCCGAGGAGCCCCAGGCCGTCGGCGCTGACGCGCCCACCACCTCCTGACGAGCGGGCACGGACATGGGACAGCTTGACCTGACCGCCGCGGCCGAGGAGTTCCTCGCCGAGAACCACCTGTGCACCTTCACGACCCTGTACCCGGACGGCGCGCCGCACGTCGCACCGGTCCGGTTCACCTGGGACGGCGAGGCGGGCCTCGCCCGGGTCATGACCATGGGGTCACGGACCAAGGTGCGGAATCTGCTGGCCACCGAGAAGGCCCGGGTCGCGGTCTGCCAGGCGGCGGGGCCCCGCTGGATCACCCTTGAGGGGTCGGCGCAGGTGCTCACCGACCCCGCGCGGGTCCAGGAAGGGATCCGCCGCTACGCCAACCGCTACTGGTCCATGCCGCCGGACCTGCCCGGCATGGTGGTCATCGAGATCGCGGTCGACCGCGTGATGGGAATTTACTGAGCCCGGGCAGGGTCGGCGCCGCCAGAGCCAAGGGAGGGTGTCGGAGTATTCCGACACCCTCCGATGTACTCTGCCTGCCGTTTCCGTCACGGACATGACGAACTTTTCCGAATCGTGTAAGAGCAGGTGTTCAGCTTCTCCGGCTTTTTCGAAACAATTATGAAAACCATGGCAGGAGAGGTGATATGAACACATTCGCCGCTGAAGTGATCATTGCAGGTGCTGGCACCGCCGGTCTTATGCTTGCGGGGGAGCTCAGCCTTCAGGGAGTTTCCGTCATCGTTCTCGACAAGCTCGACGAGCCGATGCAGCAGTCCCGCGCACTGGGTTTTTCCGCGCGCACCATCGAGGAATTCGGGCAGCGCGGTCTGCTCGGCGGGTTCGGTGATCTCGAGACCATTCCGATCGGGCACTTCGGCGGTCTTCCCATCGACTACCGCATCCTCGAGGGAGGCAATTTCGGGGTCCGGGGCGTCCCACAGTCGCGCACGGAGGCCATCATCGGCAAATGGGCGGCCGGCCTGGGCTCGGATATCCGCCGCGGCCACGAGGTGGTCGGCTTCAGCCAGGACGATACCGGCGTCGACGTCCAGGTCACCGGGCCCGGCGGCACCGAGACGCTGCGCGCCGCCTACCTGGTCGGCTGCGACGGTGCCCGCAGCACCGTCCGCCGCGCCGCGGGCATCGACTTCCCCGGCGTCAGCGCCACCATCGAGATGAAGATGGCCGACATCACCGGTGTACCGGTCCGGCTGCGCCCGACCGGCGAGCTCGGTGAGGCCGGCATGGTCGTCGTGCTGCCGCTCGGCCCGGCCGCCACCCGCGTCGTGGTCTTCGAGCGCGACGCCGGGGTCCGCAGCACGCAGCAGCCGCCCACGTTCGAGGAGGTGGCGGCCTCCTTCCAGCGAGTGACGGGCGAGGACATCAGCGCCGCGACGCCGCTGTGGACCAGCTACTTCACCGACAGCAGCCGCCAGGCCGCCGAGTACCGCAAGGGCAGGGTCTTCCTGGCCGGCGACGCCGCCCACATCCACATGCCGATCGGCGCCCAGGGCATCAGCGCCGGTGTCGGTGACGCGGTCAACCTGGGCTGGAAGCTCGCCGCCGTACTGAGGGGGCGCGGCTCGGAGGACCTGCTCGACACGTACCACGGCGAGCGCCACCCGGTGGGCGCCCGCGTCGTCTGGAACACCCTGGTGCAGCGCACCCTGTACCTCGGCGGCCCCGAAGCGCAGCCGCTGCGCGACCTGTTCGGCGAGCTGATCCAACTGGAAGAGGTCCAGAAGCACCTCGTCGGTGTCGTGACCGGTCTCGACGTGACCTACGGTGCCGCCGCCGGCGACCACCCGCTGCTCGGCCGCCGCCTGCCCGACCGGGACCTGCGGGTCGACACGGATCGGACCACTGCCTACGAGCTCCTGCAAGCAGGACGTCCGTTGCTGCTCGACCTGGGCGCCGGCCCGGCCCTCCGCGAGGCTGCGGGCCCGTGGGCCGACCGCGTGAACATCGTCACCGCGGACTGCGACGACGCCCCGGCCGCCGGCCTGCTGGTGCGGCCCGACGGCTACGTCGCCTGGCTCACCGCGGACGGCTCCCCCGCGGGACTGACCGAGTCCCTCACCCAGTGGTTCGGCGGCCCACGGTGACGCCTGACCCGACGGCCGACCGATGTTCTTTCAGGAACGCGCCCGTCCCGTTCGAGACAGAAGAGGAGAGCGGTTGTGTCCGCGACGTCTGAGCACGTGAAGGAAGACCCTGATTCCGCCAAGTGGATAGAATGCGACGTTCTCATCCTGGGCTCTGGTCTCTCCGGATCGATCATGGGATCCATCCTGGCCAGGCAGGGTGCCAACGTGGCGCTGATCGACGCGGGCCAGCACCCGCGCTTCGCCGTTGGCGAGTCGCAGAACCCGCAGCTGGTCGAGTGGCTCAACATCCTGGCGGTGCGTTACGACGTGCCTGAGATCAAGCACATGCTGGACATCAAGGCCATCAGCCAGCACATGGGCCCCCACCACGGGCGCAAGCAGAGCTTCGGCTTCGTCTCCCACCGTCCCAACCAGGAGCCGGACCCCCGGGAGGCGACGATGTTCGTCATCCCGAAGATGCTCACCGAGGCCGTCCACCTCTATCGCCAGGACACCGACTCCTACTACTTGAACGTCGCCGCCAAGTACGGGTGCACTCTGCGCCAGAACTGGTTCGCCACCGACCTGGACTTCGACGACGACGGCGTCACGGTCACCGGCCGGAACGGCGAGGTGTTCCGCGCGAAGTACCTCATCGACGCGTCGGGCTTCCGCTCACCGCTGGCCGAGAAGTTCGACCTGCGAGAGAAGCCGTCCCGGCTCAAGCACCACGCGCGCTCGCTGTTCACGCACTACATCGGTGTCAAGCCGTACGACGACGTCTGCAACTACCCCAAGGATCTGCTCCCGCCGGCCGAGTCGCCCTTCCACGGCGGCACGCTGCACCATGTCATCGAGCGCGGCTGGTTCTGGATTATCCCGTTCGACAACTACAAGGACTCCAAGAACCCGCTCTGCAGCGTCGGCCTGACCCTTGACGAGCGGCTCTACCCCAAGCCGACCGACATGACACCGGACGAGGAGTTCCAGCACTACCTCGACATGTATCCGGCGGTGAAGCGCCAGTTCGCCGGCGCCAAGCGGGTCCGCGAGTGGGTCTCCACCGACCGCATTCAGTACTCCTCGAAGCAGACCGTCGGCGACCGCTGGTGCCTGATGTCGCACGCGTCCGGATTCATCGACCCGTTGTACTCACGCGGCCTGTCCAACACCTTCGAGGTGGTGGACGCGTTGGCATGGCGCATCCTGGACGCGCTCAAGAGCAACGAGTTCAAGGCGGAGGACTTCGAGTACGTCGAGCGGCTGGAACAGGGCCTGCTGGACTACAACGACAAGATCGTCAACAGCTCGTACATCGCGTTCAAGCACTTCCGGCTCTGGAACGCGGTGTTCCGGGTCTGGGCCTGCTTCACCACGCCGGCCACCATGCGCCAGATCATGGCCCGCCAGAACTTCGAGCTGGACGGCGACGACCGCCACTTCAAGGACATGGAGAAGGCCCCGTACACGGGCTTGTGGTGGCCCGACAGCACCGCCTTCAAGACTCTCCTCGACCTCACGGCGGAGACCTGCGAAAAGTACGAGGCGGGCGAGATCGACGGGGACAAGGCCGCCGACATCGTCTTCCAGGCGATCAACGACTGCGAGTCGGTGAACACGCCGTTCGGCTGGAAGGGTCCTGAGGACCTCCGCTTCTTCCGGGCCACCACCCCCACGATGATGAAGTTCATGTGGTGGGCCAACACCCAGGGTCCCGATGAGATCCGCGACCTGGGCCGAGCCTTCCTCAAGGGCATGATCAAGCAGGGGACAAAGGGCCGCAAGGTTGCCTGACCCACGTGCTCCGGAGGGCGTTCTGCCCCGGGGCCCGCACCCACGCCGGGTGCGGGCCCCGGGGCTCCGGGCTGCCATCCGTCCCACCATCCCCGCGAGGGGCCGTCCTATCCCCGCGAGGGGCCGTCTGGACCTTCACTTCCTCGCGGACACGGCCAACGGCCCCGCCAGGCGGCGCTGTTACGCCGAAACCTGTGCGAGGCCGCTTGCGGTGCGGGCCGCCCGCGACCTGCACCGCACCGGTGTCCCGCCCGGAGCGTCGGCTCCCGAGCGGGAACGGGCGCAGAGACCTCGTCGGCCTCTGCGCCCGTTCCCCTCGTCACGGCTTGCGGCCGAACCACCCGGCGAGCTTGTCGATGTCCGAGGCGTCGTCGGGAACCTCCACAACCGGGCCGAAGGGCACCGGGTTGCCGCGAGGCTGGGCCGGTGCGTCCTCGTGCATGGTGGCGACCAGGCCGGCCACCACAGCCTGGTCCCATCCGGGCTGTTGGCCCGTGGCCTTCGCCAGATCCCAGGTGTGCAGGATGAACTCCGAAATGTAGGAGGCCACCGTCGCGGACCCGCTCTGCGCGCCCCACGGCATCTTGAACTCCTTCTTCAGGAGCGCGTCGTCGGACCATACGGCCACGGCGTCCCGGACGGCGTCGTCCCACGCCCGCACCCATCCGCCATCGGGCACGTCCTCCGCGATGTGAGGGACGCTGAAGAAGTCACCGCCCGAGCCCAGTGCCGACACCCGGCGAAGGACGGAGACCAGGTGGCTGGAGAGCGTGCGCACGTCGTACTCGGGGCACGGGGTGGCGTCGCCGTATTGGTCCGCGCGGACTCCGGCGAGCGTGCGGCCGACGAGGTCGAGGGCCTTCTTCAGTTCGGGACGGGCGTCTGTCCCGAAGGGATCAGTGCTGTCGGTGCTTTCAGTCATGTCACCAGTCTGGAGTCGAAAGTGGCCACCCTCTGGACAGTTTTGTCGAGGAGAATCAACAATGCGTGCTGACCGCTTAGTGGCGACGCTGCTGTTCCTGCAGTCTCGCGAGCGCGTGACCGTCCGCGAAGTGGCGGCCGAACTGGAGATCTCCGAGCGGACGGCGCGGCGGGACTTGGAGGCGCTGGCGACAGCGGGGGTCCCTGTCTACTCCCAACCCGGACGCGGCGGCGGATGGTCGCTCGTGGGCGGCGCCCGTACGGATCTGTCGGGGTTGAACACGGGGGAGATCCGTGCGCTGTTCCTGTTCGCGGGCGCGGCGTCCTCGGCGGTGCCCGAGCTGCGGCTGGTCCTCCGCAAGCTCATGTGGGCCCTTCCGTCGCGCCTGCGGCCAGCGGCGGAGGCGGCTTCACGGACGCTCGTGATCGACGAGACGGACTGGCCGAGCATCGCCGTCGGAGCCGAGGACGCCCACCTCCGGGCACTCCAGCAGGCTGTGATCGACGGACTCCAGGTCCGGGTCGGCTACACCGCTCAGGAGGAGCCCGCTCAGGAATGGGCCGTGCACCCCCTCGGACTGGTCTTCAAGGCGGGGTGCCGCTACCTCGTCGCCGGATCGGAGGGCGGGCTGCGCGTGTTCGAGGTCGGCCGGATCACGGCCGCCGTCGTGACGGGCGAACCGGTCGACCGGCCGGAGTCCTTCAACCTCGCCGCGGTCTGGAGGTCCTTCGCCGGGCAGCTCGAAGAGCGCCTGCTCACCGCGACGGTGCGGGCTCGCGTCCGGCACGTCTCCCTGCTGGCCCTCCAGAGCCAGCAGGGCATCCGGGTGCGGGTCGGCAGGGAGGTCGGCGGATGGGTGGGAATCGAGGTTGACGGCCCGTCCCTGGACGTTCTGGTGGCGCGGCTGGCTGGGCTCGGATCGCGCGTGGAGGTGGTCGGCCCGCCCGAAGCCTGCGAACGGCTCGCCCGGCTCGCGGGCGAACTGGCCTCTCTTTATCTGCCTCCGAACAACATGGAGCAGGTTTCCCGCGAGCTCCTGATCCAATGAGTTGGATCGTGTCCGATAAGTATCACAAGCCGGACTCACCATCCGCTGGGGGGTGACGGGACCGCATCTACACAGCCCTTCTCGCAGCGTTACCGGAACTAACCGTGCTCGCACATAGTTGACGACCATCTGTACCCGGTCTCGTTGACCCGTTCATTTCGCTCCGGCAGCATTCTTTAATGCGGCCGGCGGTGCCGCCGTCGCGAAAGAGGGATGGGAATTGTCCGGGATGCTGCGTGACCGTGAAGATCACTCGCTGGCGGCGGAGTTTGCCCGGTCCATGGACCGCACCTCCTCTGTGGACCACGAGAGCACCAGTGACGTCCTGGAATGGATGGAGCAGCGTCACCGGGCTCATGATTTCCAGGTGAACCGCATTCCCCTCGCCGATCTGGACGGGTGGAATTTCGAGCCGGGCACGGGAAATCTGGTGCACCGAAGTGGACGCTTCTTCACCGTCGAGGGGCTTCACGTCACCCGTGAAGAGCCACACCAGGAGTGGCAGCAGCCGATCATCAAGCAGTCCGAGGTCGGGATCCTCGGGATCCTCGCCAAGGAGATCGACGGGGTTCTGCATTTCCTGATGCAGGCCAAGATGGAACCCGGCAACTCCAACCTGCTTCAGCTGTCGCCCACGGTGCAGGCGACCCGCAGCAACTACACCAAGGTCCACAAGGGCTCGAACGTCAGGTATATCGACTACTTCCTCTCCCGCTCCCCGGCGCATCAGATCCTCGCGGACTCGCTGCAGTCCGAGCACGGCTCCTGGTTCCTGCACAAAGTCAACCGGAACATGATCGTCAAAACGGCCGAGGACGTGCCGGAGCACGAGGACTTCCGCTGGCTGACCCTCGGCCAGATCGGCCAACTGCTCCTGGCCGACAACGTCGTGAACATGGACGCCCGTACGGTTCTGGCCTGTGCGCCGGTCCGGCACGAGGAGCCCGGCGCCTTGTGGCCGGACAGCGAGGTGCTGTCCCGTTTCAGCTGGGAGCGAGCCCGCCAGGTGGTGCGTGCCGAGCGCATTCCGCTGGCGGACGTGGCCGGCTGGAAGCGCGGCGAAGCCTCCATCGACCATGAGGAGGGCCGCTACTTCGGCGTCGTCGCCGTCTCGGTGGCGGCGGGCAGCCGGGAGGTCAGCGGCTGGAGCCAGCCGTTGTTCGAACCTTACGGCCTCGGCGTTACCGCGTTCCTGACCCGCTCCTTCAACGGCGTCCCGCACCTGTTGGCACATGCTCGGGTCGAGGCCGGGTTCCTCGACACCGTCGAGCTCGCGCCCACCGTCCAGTACACGCCGGAGAACTACCGACACGTGACCGGCCCGAGCCGTCCCCCGTTTCTCGACCTGGTGCTCGACGCGGATGCCTCGCGGGTCCGCTACGAGGCTGTGCACTCCGAGGAGGGCGGCCGCTTCCTGAACGCCGAGAGCCGCTACCTGTTTGTCGAGGTAAGCGAGTCCGAGGCGCCCGACGAGCCGCCCCCCGGCTATCTGTGGGTCACTCCCGGGCAGCTGACCTCCCTGACCCGGCACGGGCACTACGTCAACGTGCAGGCACGAACTCTGCTGGCCGTCCTGAACGCGGGATGCGTGCGGCTGTGACAGTCCGCGAAGTCCGGCCTGTACGGATAGCCGTCCTGGGCTGCGCCGCGATTGCCCGCCGCCGGATGCTGCCCGCGTTCCATGCCTCGGCGCATACCCGCGTGGTGATGGTGGCGAGCCGGGACGGTCGGCGCGCGGCGGAACTGGCGGCCCCGTACGGCTGCCGGGCGGCGGCGGGCTACGACGCTGCCCTGGAGGCCCCCGAGGTCGACGCGGTCTATGTCCCGCTGCCCTCCGCCCTGCACGCGACTTGGGTGGAGAAGGCCCTGCTCGCGGGCAAGCACGTGCTTGCCGAGAAGCCGCTGACACTCGACCGGAATCGGACCGCGGAGCTCGCGGCGCTCGCGCGCGAGCAGGGCCGGGCGTTGATGGAGAACGTCATGTTCGTCCATCACCCCCAGCACCATCGCGTCCGGCGGCTGATCGCAGAGGGAGCCATCGGCGAACTGCGCACCTTCCACGCCTCATTCACCGTGCCCCGGCTGCCGATCAGTGACATCCGCTTCGCCCCCGCGCTGGGCGGCGGTGCCCTGACCGACACCGGGGTCTATCCGGTGCGGGCCGCCCTGCACTTCCTCGGAGACGGCCTCGAAGTGGTCGGCTCGTCCCTGACGAGAACGGCCGGACTCGACGTCGACACCGCCGGTACGGCGCTCCTCCGCACGCCCGGAGGCGTCACCGCGCAGCTGACCTTCGGCCTGGACCACGGATACCGCAGCGGTTACGAACTGGGCGGCTCCCGGGGGCGCATCGTGCTGAACCATGCGTTCACCCCGCCGGCCGACCACCGGCCGGTGATCCGTGTCGAGACCGCCGAGGGGGCTGTCGAAGTGGCCCCGGACCCCGCCGACCAAGTCGCGAACACGGTGGACGCCTTCGCGGCAGCGGCACGCACCGCCGCGCCGCTGGACGAGGCATCGATCGAACAAGCACGCCTGTTGGACGCAATCCGCCGAAAGGCAATCACCGGTACAGCCGATCAAATGGAGGTCATGGCGTGAAAGGAATCATTCTGGCCGGGGGGCACGGCACCCGGCTCTATCCCAGCACGCTCGGAGTTTCCAAACAGCTGCTTCCCGTCTACGACAAGCCGATGATCTACTACCCGCTCTCGATCCTCATGCTCGCCGGCATTCGCGAGATCCAGATCATCTCCGCGCCGACGGACCTCGCGAGTTTCCAAAGGCTCCTGGGCGACGGCGGCGACCTCGGCCTGACGTTGACCTACGCTGAGCAGGAGGAGCCCCGCGGCCTCGCCGAGGCGTTCCTCATCTCCGCCGACCACATCGGCGACGACTCCGTCGCCCTGGTCCTCGGCGACAACATCTTCCACGGCGCCGGGTTCGGTCAAGCGCTCCAGCAGCACGCGAAGTCGGTGGACGGCTGCGTCCTGTTCGGCTACCCGGTCCCAGACCCTGAACGCTACGGGATAGGCCAGCTCGACGCGGACGGGCGGCTCATCGGGCTGGAGGAGAAGCCCGACCGGCCGCGCTCCAACCTGGCGATCACCGGACTGTACTTCTACGACAACAACGTCGTCGACATCGCGAAGAACCTGCGGCCGTCCGACCGCGGCGAACTTGAGATCACCGACGTCAACCGGGTCTACCTCGAACGAGGCAAGGCCGAGCTGGTCGAGCTGGGCCGTGGCTTCGTCTGGCTGGACGCCGGGACACACGACGCGCTCAACGACGCCAGCCAGTACGTCCAGATCCTGGAGAACCGGCAGGGCATCCGGATCGCCTGTATCGAGGAGATCGCCTGGCGGATGGGATACATCGACCAGGAGGCGTGCCGCGCGCTGGGCCGCAAGCTGGCGAGTTCCCCCTACGGCCAGTACGTGCTCGACGTGGCTGCGAGCTCCTGACGGAACGAGTTCGTCATGCGCCGTCTGTCCACGACGATCCCCGGCACGTCGCAGCTGCCTCGGCCGGCCCGCGCATCCCTGCCCGGCGCCCGTGGCCGGCTCAACTCATATCTGGAGGACATCCGATGAGGATTCTGGTCACCGGCGGGGCCGGGTTCATCGGCTCCCACTACGTCCGTTCCCTGCTCAACGGCGGCTTGGAGCCCCAGGGGACCGTCGAGGTCACCGTCCTCGACAACCTGACGTATGCCGGGAACCTCGGCAACATCCCGATCGGCCACGACCGCCTGAACTTCGTCCAGGGCGACATCGGCGACTTCCCCCTCCTGCTGGATCTACTGCCGGGCCACGACGCGATCGTGCACTTCGCCGCCGAGTCGCACGTGGACCGGTCCCTTGTCGGCGGCCAGGACTTCGTCCGCACCAACGTGCTGGGCACCCAGTGCCTGCTCGACGCCGCCCTGCGCCGAGGCGTCGAGCGCTTCGTCCACGTGTCGACGGACGAGGTCTACGGCACCATCGAGCACGGCTCCTGGACCGAGGAGTGGCCGCTGCTGCCGAACTCGCCCTACGCCGCGTCAAAGGCGGCCTCGGACCTGGTGGCCAGATCCCACTGGCGCACCCATGGCGTCAACCTGTCCATCACCCGCTGCTCCAACAACTACGGCCCGTACCAGCATCCGGAGAAGCTCATCCCGCGGTTCGCCACCAACCTGCTGGAGGGTGTCCGCGTCCCGGTCTACGGGAACGGCGGCAATGTCCGCGAATGGCTGCACGTGGACGACCACTGCCGGGCCGTCCACCTGGTCCTGCGCGACGGCCGCGCGGGCCGCATCTACAACATCGGTGGCGGCGCCGAGCTGACGAACCTCGAGCTGACGCACCGCATCCTGGAGCTGTCCGGCACCGACCGATCGATGATCGAATACGTCACCGACCGCAAGGGCCACGACCAGCGCTACTCCCTGGACAGCACCAGGATCCGGGAGGAACTCGGCTTCGAGCCCCTCGTCACCTTCGACACCGGACTGGCCGAGACGGTCGCCTGGTACCGGGACAACCCCGGATGGTGGAAGAGCGCCAAGTCCGCAGCGGAGGCGGCCGCGGTCTGACGAGCTCGTGCACGGTGGGCGGTGAGACCTCGTCCACGTCATCGCCGAGATCATGGGGCGCCTCGGAGCCGAGAGCCGCTTCCGGACCTGTCGCGGAGTGCGGCCCGCCGGTGTTCCGAGCCCCGATCTCGTAGTACCGCGGCGAGCTCCGCCGGCGGCAGCTGGGCGGCGCTCCCCCAGGAGCGGGTGTCGAGTGCGCCCCACGGCAGGATCGCGAACTGCACGCACTGGCGCTGCCCGCCGGCCGCGGGGCGGTAGACCCGAGCCCAGGGGCCGAAGCCGCGCCGGGTGAGCTGCCACTTGGCCTTGGTGATCTGCTTGAGGACCTTGTGGTCCTCGGGAAGGCGCAGGCCTCTGCGGTCTTCGAGCGTGGCGGGCAGCGCGAGGCGTTCGGCGGCGGCTGTGGTGATGACGATGAGCGGGTCGCCGTCCTTGCCGTTGCGGTTCAGCCGGGGTGTGCCGAGTTTCGCCTCGGTCAGGGTCCATTCGACGAGTGCGGCGAAGTTCTTGGCCGGGCAGTCGAGCACCAGGCCGCCGACGCAGTACAGCGATCCGTCGCCGTCCAGCGCACCGAGCGGACCGTGTGCGAAGCGCGGGTCGACGGCGGCCGGGGCGGGGGCCGGCTTCTTCGCGACGGCCTTCTTCACTCTCGGGCGCCGCGACGTCGCGCTCGCCCTGGCGGTGCTCGCCGACGCCGCGGCGGGAGCAGCGTCGGGAGCCGACACCGGTGCCGGCCGCGGTGCCGGCCGCGGTGCCGGCCGGGCCTGTGAATGACTGCGGCACCGCCGGGTTGCCGCTGGTGGGCGTGCCGGGGTTGCGGGCGGCGAGGCCGTCCAGGAGCCGGATGTATGCGGCGCGTTTCGGCGGCCGGGGCTCGGTCCGCCCCGACTCCCAGCCGGTGATGGTCTCGCGCCGCACCGACAGCGCCCGCGCGACCTGGTCCTGACTCAGCCCTCCTGCCTCACGCAGTCGCTTGCGTTCGGCGGGATCCGGCAAGTCGTCCTGCGCAGCCGCCTGTTCCAGCAACGCGTCGACCGACGCGAACGGCTTGTCGTGCTCGTTGGACACAGCGATCACCTCCATCCCCCACCCCACTCGGAACACACAGCTGGTCGCATCGAAACGCACAACATTTCCTTGAGTCCACATCCAGGTGCAGCGATGATCGTCCACAAGGGGCCCTGAGCGCCGATCTCCGCCCCGGATGACGGATGGGGCCCCGGGGCGATGGGGCCCCGGGGCGGTTGATCGTCAACGAGAGGCGCACTCAGGCGGCTTATCGGGGCTACTGATCACGGCCGGGGGCTGTAGGTTCTCGCGGCCCGTGACATAGGCCGTCGCCCTGACCAGGGGCTCTCTGGGCTGTCTCAGCCCATGTGCGTGTCTGGTATCTCAGGATCGTGGCATTTCTTCAGGGTCGGCTTCGGCAGTCGACCAACAGCTTCTGCCCACTCACGCTGGGCTGGTGCCCGCTCCATGCGGCTTGCGATGTCCGTCTTGACCGTGGCGTCCAAGGTTTCCGGGAGCTTGCCGAAAGTGGCGGGAAGCATGTCGAGCAGGCTCAAGAACTGCTCGCCGCTCGGGGCCGTCAGCAGCAGTTCGCATCTCCATTGCGGCGACACCTCGGGGCGGTGACTGAGGTGATGCACGAGTGCGGGGGACAAGTAGTGCGTCGCTCCGGGAGCGAGGTGGTCCCGAAGCCAGTCGACCGGAAGCTGCTGGCTGAAGCCGTATGCACCGGCCTCCCGCTCCAGATCGAGGAGCTGTTCGGTATCGACTGCCCGGATCGTGCGGGGAAGAGTTGGGGCCATGCCGTGATGATGCCAAGAAGCCGCCGCAGGGCCGGCAGCGCTCTTCCCCTTCGTGGGGCCAGCCCTCCATCACCCATAAGAGTGAACGCTCCGAGCTGCGGATCTCATAGTCGCTGCATAAATGCCATCCATATGCAGCTGACGCTGAGATTATGAAGCGGAATTTGAGACCGTACAGGGGCGGGCGTCACGTCTGGGCCATGTCGACGAACCGGCTGTAGTGGAGTTGCGCAGCGACGGTGATCGTTGCTGTTGGTCCTCCCCTGTGCTTGCCGATGATCAGGTCGGCTTCGCCCGCGCGCGGTGACTCCTTCTCGTACGCGTCCTCGCGGTGCAGGAGAATCACGATGTCCGCGTCCTGTTCGATGGCGCCGGACTCCCGCAGGTCGGAGATCATCGGCTTCTTGTCCTGGCGCTGTTCGGGGCCGCGGTTGAGCTGGGACAGGACCACGACGGGCACGTTCAACTCCTTGGCCAGGAGTTTGAACTGGCGGCTCATCTCGGAGACTTCGACCTGCCGGTTCTCGGCCTTAGCTTGACTCTGTCGGGGATCTTGGAGTTACCGAGGTCAGCTGCCCAGGGTTCGCCAGGATTTCGGCCGGGGGATCTGGTGCTGATCGAGGTAGTTCTGGAAGGCGGTCGGCTGACGGGGCGGGGGTGCTTCCGCGGTCGGTGGCAGTCTGCTGAGGCGCTCGATGTTGACGGCGATGGCGGTCAGGACGTGCTGGAGGTGGGCCTTGTCCTGTCCTCGGTAGCGGCAGCGGCGCATGCCGTGGCCGTGGACGAACTCATTGACCGTGCCCTCTACTCCGGAGCGGACCGCGTAGCGGGTCTTCCACTCGGGCGTCTGCTGCTCGGTGCGCACGCGGAGTTGCAGGTCACGCAGTTCTCGCGGTGGGAAGCCCACGTTACGGGCGCTTTCGCGGGAGGTGGTGCACTGGGCGCGGGCCGGGCAGGGCTGGCACTGGCCCTTGGTGAACCGTGCCACGATCAGCGGGGCCGCGGTGGGTGAGGAGGTCGGGTAGGGGCCGTGCCAGCCCCGGCTGACCTGGCCCTGGGGGCAGGTGACCTGTCGTTGGTCGTAGTCGATGTGGAAGTCGTCCCGGCCGAAGCCTTCATTCTGGCGGTGCTGGCGGGTGGGGTTGCCCGGCAGCGGTCCGGTGACAGTGACCCGATGCTGTCAGGCGGCCTGGGCCACGAGGACCAGGGAGGTGTAGCCGCTGTCGACCAGGTGCTCGGCGGGCAGCAGGCCGCGGCGGTGCAGGCGGGTGTGGATGCCGGGCAGGACCTTGCTGTCGTGTGTGGTGGCCGCGGTGGTTCAGTTCGGCGGCCACCGTGATCGGGTCGGCGGGCTCCCCGCGCCCGTAGAGGTCCAGGATGGTGCTGAAGACGGTCTCGTGGGCGGGCCGGTAGAAGTTCGTTCCGGTGACGATGTCGATGACTTCGCCGATCGCATCCTTCGACAGCAGCATGGCGCCGATCACGGACTGTTCGGCGTCCAGGTCCTGAGGCGGTACCCGCTCGAATCCCTGGGCGCTACGGCGGGCATCACGGCTGTCGTCGTACGGCGCACCGGTGGTGACGTCGGGGGCCTCTACGGTGGTCATGTGCACTCCTGTTCGGTCTGAGAGCTGGCTGGGGTGCTGGCGGGCCGTCCGGGCAAACGGGCGGCCCGCACTGCGTACAGCGTCACTGCGGAACGGTGTGGTTCTGCGCCTGACCCGGAACCGTGGGCAGGCCCAGCGCGGCGACGGCTTCCTGCTGAAGCAGCGCCCCGGCCTTGCGCCGGTTCTCCTCGGCTTCGGCTTCGGCCTCAGCAGAGCGGGCACCGGCGGTCTGGCGCCGGGCCCGGGCATCACTGCGCGGGTTCTTCTCCCGGCGGCGCCCGGAACTCTTCCCAGCCTGGGCAAAGGCCTTGGCAGCGGCGATCACATCGGCGGGCACCGGATCCTCTGAACGAGCGGCCGGCTTCTGCTCCTGGGCCTCCGGGTCGATACGGCAGGGAACGCGGTCAGCGGCAGCACGATGCGGGTGATTCGGGCACGCGCCCTCCACCGGGCCCCGGTTCGCCGCCGTGCCGGTGGGCGCACCGGCACGGCGCCAGGCGCTGAAGCGGGGCAGGTTCTTCAACCGGGCCGGGATGACCCTGGGGTACGCACCACGGATCGAACGCTCATCAGCGGTCAGCCACCGCTCGAACTCCGCGTCCAGCGGCCAGCCCTGACGGCGGGCCGTTTCGGCAAGCAGCTTGGCGTACTTCTCAACGTCCTGGAGCCCGCAGGCCCAGCGGCCGGGCAGGTCCGCAAGGAACTCGCCCGCCGCGTGCAGCTCGGCCTCGGCTCCGGCCAGGGCAGCCCCAGCACGAGCCATCCGACCGGCGCCAGCAGCTTGTTGCTCACCGTGTATTTCCCCCTCGGTCGTGACGTCAGTGTCGTGTCGATCTTTTCGCCCGGCGGTGACGGTGGACAAGGCGCTCTCCTGCCGCCCCGGTCTGGAACATGGCCTCTTCCCTTCGGCTATCGCGTAGGAAAGAGGTGTCGTCGTCCGGAACGGGCTTGCCCACCAGGGGTGACCTGCGAGAACGGGCGGTGTCCGTTTGGGGGAGCCCACACCTGCGGTCCCCCGCTGGAAGCAACCGTCCAGCCAACGGTTCACCGCCGCTCGGTGCAACCCCGGCCCGGCGCCGTCAGGCCGGGACCGGCTGTGCGCTCCCCCAACGCAGCGCGTGCCGCACGGTCGCGGTCATCCACTCCATTGCCTGGGCCTCGGTGGGGTCGGTCATCCGGAAGGTGGCGCTGACCGAGCGCATGCCGCCGTTGTGGTGGGCGGTGCCGGTCAGGTATTCCCAGACGTGCACGCGCGGCTCTTCGCGTCGCTGCTGTCGGCGGTGGGTCGGCTCCGGTGGAATCTGCTGCCGAACCCAGGCGCGGTCCTGCTCACCCTGCCCATGGCAGGCGCGCAGCAGGACGTCGTTCCATTCACCCAGGCCGGGATGGGGCACGAACTCGAGGACCGCGTCGCGGAACCAGCCGCGGAGCTTCGGGTCGTCGTCCTCAATGCGGTCCTGGCCACCGCCGTCCACGAGCTGGCCGACAATGCGGCCGAGCTGCGCTACCGGCTCCAGGTCGCCGGTCCACGCGTAGTTGACGGCCTCGAACACCCTCCAGGTCTGCTCGGTCCACTCGCCTTCGTTCGGGCTGGTGTTGATGCCCCACCCCGCACCGAGCCGGACGGCCTGCATGAACTTCATGCCGATGTTGCTGACAAACTTCTTGCCCGTGGTTCCGGTCAGCCGGTGCCGGACGTGCGGGGTGCGGGAGCGATGGAACCCGAGTTCCGGTGACCAGCACCACGGGTCACGCTTGTAAACGGGCGCCGGTAAGAGCGGCAGCGGTGATCGCGTGCAGTCCTGGGTGCGCAGCCACACATTCCTCCCGACTCTCGGGCTACAGGGACGGCCGACGCCGTTCTCGGCCAGGTCAGCCGGGCCAGGTACCCGTCACATGTCTGACAGTGGTGGCGCCGGCCCGGTCGACGGTGGCCTTGACGATGGCGAAGATCGCGCCCTGGAGGGCCGCGGCGAGGAGGATCTCCTGCCACGTACGGTCTTCGTCGGTGGCGTCGGGGGCGTCGTCGTCGTGTCCGATCATCTTCCACGCCTGCTTGAAGGCCGCGCCGGCGAGCATTCCGCTGACGGCGCCCAGGGCCAGACCGACCGGCTTGTAGGCGATCTTCGATGCCTTCACCGGCACCGCCTGCTGCGCCGAATGAACAGGAAGACAACGAGCGCGGCCGCCGCAGCGAGCAGGGGGGTGCGCTTCGCCCGCGCCATGCTCGCGGCCTGTGCGGCCTTCTCCCCTACGGGGTCGGGTGTCTTGTCCGCCGCGAGCTGTCTGGCGCGGGACGCCACGCCGCGGACCTGCGCTGCGGCTGCGGCTGCCTTGTCGAGGACCGGATCGGGGGTCTTGTCCTTCACCAGCTGTTTGGCCTGTTCCGCCTTGCCGCGCGCCTGGCCGGTCAGATGTGCGGCCTTCTGTGTGGCTTGCTCCTTGACGGCGGCGGCCTGCTCCTGCGCCCGGGCCTTCACGTCGGCTTTGGCCGCCAGCGCCTCGACGGTCTCGCCCAGCTCCTCGCGGGTGTGCTCGACCTGCTGCCGCAGCTCCTCAGGAGTGGGGGCGGACTCGCTGCCATAGGGCTTGTCGCTCATCGCTGGGTCTTCTCCTTGATCTCGGCCACGTCGGCCTTGACGCTGTCGACGGTCTGCCCAGGCACGGGCGGCCCGGCGTTGGCGATCTGCTTCTTGCCGACCATCGCCATGACGGCGGCGGCCGCTGCCAGCACGGCGGCGACGATCAGCGCCGAAGCCCACAGGGGAAGCAGCAGTGCCACGGCGGCGATCCCGGCGCCCGTCAGGGCCTGTGCGGCCAGGAAACCGGTCAGGCCGGCCCCGCCGAACAGGCCGCCGCCCACCCCGAACCGCTTGCCCTTCGCGGTCATTTCAGCCCGGGCCAGCTGCATCTCTTCGCGTACCAGTTCAGAGAGCTGCTGCGACGCGCGGGTCACCAGCGCACCCACCGAGTCATCGGAGTCGTGGGCGTGGCGCTCAGCGCTACTCACGAGTCTTCACCTTGCCTTCCTCGTGCTGCTCGCAACGGATAACCATCGTTGGCTGCACGATGGCGGCCATCCGCATTGCGGGGGCGGCGCCGCGCCGCTCAGTTGTCGCTCTTGGTCCCGGTGGTGTCCTGGATGGGGGCGTCGGCGTTGCGTTTGACCGAGTCGATGCCGTTCAGGCAGGAACGATGCGTCTCGTAGTGCTCGCTGGTCGCGATGACCTGCCCGTTGGTCGCGATCAGAACGAAGTGATAGCCCTTGCCCGGCTGGTGCCGGACCTCGAAGCGAGCCGCCATGACAGATCCTCCTCTTTGGATGTATACGCTGCTGTCCGTAGTGCGGTTACCCCGCAAGGGGCCGAACACCCGCCCCGCGCCGCCGCTTTTACCCCAGGCGGCGTACAAGCAGGCGAGGTGTGGCCCGCGCCAGTGCGGCTGCGGCCAGCCCGATGGCGGCTCCCGCCGCGACATCGGAGGGGTAGTGGGCGCCGTCGTGGACGCGCTCGATCGCCACCAGAACCGTCGGTACGGCGCAGGCGGCGCCCGCCCACGGCCAGCTCGGGGTAACGGCGGCGGTGAAGGCGACGGCCGCGGCGGTGTGCCCGGAGGGGAAGGAGGAGCTGTCGGGCCGCTCCTCCACCTCCTCGTGCGGGAACCACTCCTTCGGGGGCCGGCGGCGCTCGACGAGCTGCTTGGCGACCCCGTTGGCAAGCACCTGCGCGACCGCCATGCCCGCGATACCCGCCGCCGCGGCCCTGCGGCCCCTCCAGCCGCCCCCGGCCGCCATGAGGGCGGCCGCCGCCCACCACAGCTTCGTGTTCTCGGCGGCGTCCTCCACCTGCGGCAGCAGGCCACGCGCCCAGACCGAGTCCCAGGACGCCATGCGTTTGGTCAGCCGGTTCTCGCCCGTGCGCAGGGCCTCCAGAATCCTCATGGTGAGCAGCTTCCCCGGCAGAGGCGGTTCAGACGATGGTCACTCCATGCGGCGGCGGTCCTCATCACTCCATTTGCGGGTGTCGCGCGGCGGGACGTAGGGCTCCTCACCTTGGGGGTGGCCTCCGGCGATTGCGCGCTGGCGGGCCATCTCGGCGTCGAACTCCAGCCCGAGGAGGACGGCGAGGTTGGTGATCCACAGCCACACCAGGAAGATGATCACGCCGGCGAGGGTGCCGTAGGTCTTGTTGTAGGAGGCGAAGTTCGCGACGTAGAACGCGAAGCCGGCCGAGGCGATCATCCAGATCAGCAGTGCCAGGAAACTGCCAGGGGTCACCCACTTGAACCCGCGGCCCTTCGCGTTCGGAGCAGCCCAGTAGAGCAGCGCGATCATGATCGTGACCAGGAGGAGCAGAACCGGCCACTTGGCGATCGACCACACTGTCAGCGCACTGTCACCAATCCCCAGAGCAGTACCCACCTGCCGTGCCAGGCCCCCCGTGAACACCACGATCAACGCGCTGACGACGGCGAGGATCATCAGCACGACGGTAAGAGCCAGGCGCAGCGGCAGGACCTTCCATACCGGGCGGCCCTCGGGCATGTCGTAGACGGCGTTGGAGGCGCGGATGAACGCGGCGACATATCCGGAGGCGGACCAGATCGCAACGGCGAGGCCCACGATCGCCAGGAGCGAGCCGACACCGGCGTTGCCCTGCAACTGCTGGACCGCGCTGCTGATCACATCACGCGCCGAGCCGGGGGCGAGCTTTTGCAGGTTGTCCAGGACCTGCTTGGTCACCGAGTCGCCGACGATGCCCAGCAGGGACACCAGCACCAGCAAGGCCGGGAAGAGAGCCAGCACCCCGTAGTAGGTCAGCGCCGCCGCCCGGTCGGCGAGCTCGTCGTCCTTGAACTCCTTGAGCGTGCCCCGCAACACCCCCATCCAGGACCGTTTGGGCAGCTCGGTGAGCTGGTCAGGGGCCCGCTCCTCCACCCGCTCATCCGGCCCCACACTGTTGTCCCGGTCCGCGTCGAAGCGGTCGTGGTCGTCTCCGCGTCCTGATTTCGGTGTGATAGGTGCCATACCTGGCAGCTTGCCACCACAACGCAACCCATGCCTCCCAGTCCCGGCTCAATGCCGAGAACACGTTGGCACTGGGCCGCGCGGGCAGGCGCCACAAGAAGGTGCAAAAGGTACCGCTCCTGTGAACGTGAAAGGAGAGTGCACATGATCCCCCGAGAGCAGATCCCGACCGTGCTGGACCACCCGGTCCACGACAGTGACGGGAACAAGATCGGCGAAGCCAAGCACGTCTTCCTCGACGACGCCACCGGCCGGCCCGAGTGGGTCAGCGTCAAGACCGGCCTGTTCGGCACCAGCGAGTCCTTCGTCCCGATCCAGGACGCCACCCTGGTCGAAGACCACCTGGAGGTCCCCTTCGCCAAGGACAAGATCAAGGACGCACCCCACGTCGACGTCGACTCCGGCGGCCACCTCTCCGAAGACGAAGAACACCGCCTGTACGAGCACTACGGCATCGACTGGGACGCCGCCTGGACCCAGGCAAATCAGCCCGGCACCAGCGGCTGGGCCCGCATCGGCGACACCAGGCAGAGCGCGGCGGACATGGACGCCTCCGGCGACGCGATGACCCGCCGGAGCTCACCGTCGTCCAGGCCGGGCAGCTCCCGGTCGATGTCCGTGGCGATCCGGGCGCGGCGGGGGTGGATGACGTTGCCGCAGTTCTCGCAGTCCTCCCCGGTGTCCAGCCGGATCCCGTCGTCGCACTTGCGGTGCGAGCAGGCGCGCCGCTGGGGCGGCCCCGTCGGATCAGCCGCCCGTACGGGCCGGTGACCAGGACCTCGCCACCGGCCTCCCTCCAGGCGGTCGGTGAGCCGGTCGGCCAGCAGCCGCGGCGCACCCTCCGGCGCCACTCCCAGGCCCGCCAGGTGTGCCAGCAACGGCGGCCTTGGCGGTGGCGCCACTCTCGGCGGCAAGGGCGGCGCCGGCGGCGCGGCCAGTCCGGTGTGCCCGGGCAAGCCCGGCGGCAACGGCACCACCGGCGCTGCCGGCAAGACCACACTCCCCTGTTGACCACCTCCGATGAGCGGGTCGCCGCGGCAGGACAGGAAGCACCGGTCCGGGACATCGCACCCCGTGACTACTGATCGCTGATGGGAAGTCAGTGAAGTGCGGGACCCGGACAAGCGCCCGGCTGAGATTCCTCAGCCGGGCGCTGTCCGTCGTGCTTGCCGAAGATCCATGGACCGGTGTCGACGACGATGTGGGAGGAGCCGATGCCCTCGGTGGCCTCATCGGCTTGGCCGATGTGCCCGTCGGTGGCTTCGGCTTTGAAGCCGACCAGGCTGCTACCGGGCGAGTACTGGGACGCGGCCGTGAGCCCGGCACGAATCTCAGGGCAGCAGGAAGGAGCGCCGCGGGCCGCTGTGTTCACCGGCGGGCGCGGCGGCGGTGTGTGGGCGAGCGGCGGTGCTGCGCGGCGGGCCGTGGGGTGAAGAGGCGTTCTTCGTAACGGCCCAGGGCGAGAATGAGGCCGAGGAAAACAGCGGGAAGCAGGACTGCGAGCGCGGCCACGGCGGGGCCTTTCCAAACGGACGTCAGGACGGTGCGCCGGCAGGAGTACCGGCGGCGTCGAGGACATCAGGCAGAGGCAGTGCCAGGGCCAGAGCCAGTTCGGCCAGCTCTGCTTCCGTGGGATGGACGGGGCCGTGTGCCCCATCCTGGGCGAGAACCCGGATGCGTGGAGTACGGATACCAGTGTGCTCAGCGAGTGCCTGAGCGGTCAGATGACGGCGGCGCATGGTCTGCTGCAGCAACTGCGAAAGGTCAGCCATCTCGTTCACCTGCCCAGCCCACACACACTTAGGGCTCGCAGAGATTCAACATGCGTGTTTGATGTTGTCCGGGGGTTCGGTGCCGTAGGCATCGAGGTAGGCGGCCACGTCTGCGGGGGTGGTGAATCGTGCTGTGGAGCGAGGGACGGTGCAT
>NZ_JASITA010000004.1:0-126964 GCF_030063415.1 Streptomyces sp. H27-C3
CCGCCACCTACCCCACGCACTCCACGTACCGCTCCGCCACCTCCGCCAGGACCTCCGCACCGTCCCGCGCCCACAGCGCCTCGTTGAAGATCTCGACCTCGATCGGGCCGTCGTAGCCCGCCGCGTCGACCCGCTCCCGGAACCACCGGAAGTCGACCGAGCCGTCACCCAGTTGCCCCCGGCCGAGCAGCACACCCGCAGGCAACGGCGTGACCCAGTCGGCCAGTTGGAAAGCGGCGATACGCAACCCCGCGCGCGCGATCTCCGCCCCCACCCGCTCGTCCCACCACAGGTGGTACGTGTCGACGACCACCCCCACCCGCTCCACCGGGAACCGCTCCGCCAGATCCAGCGCCTGCCCCAGGGTCGAGACCACGCAGCGGTCCGCCGCGTACATCGGATGCAGCGGCTCGATCGCCAGGCGCACACCGCGCTCCGCCGCGTACGGCGCCAGCTCGGCCAGGCAGTCCGCGATGCGTTCGCGCGCCCCGTGCAGGTCGCTGCTGCCCGGGGGCAGGCCGCCCGACACCAGGACCAGCGTGGCCGTGCCCAGCGTCGCCGCCTCGTCGATCGCCCGGCGGTTGTCGGCCAGGGCAGGGCCCCGGTCGTCGCCGGTCAGGAAGCCGCCCCGGCACAGGCTGGTGACGGCCAGCCCCGCGTCCCGCACCAGGCGCGCGGCGCGCTCGACGCCGTACTCCTGGACCGGCGCCCGCCACAGGCCCACACCGGTGACGCCCGCCTTGGCGCAGCCCTCCACCAGCTCCGGCAACGACCACTGCTTGATCGTCTCCTGGTTGAGGCTGAGGCGGGACATAAAGAGAGAGCGGTCAGTCATTGGGGACTCCATGCACCGTGAGGAGTGAGCGCATCCGGGACTCCGCCAGTCCCGGGTCGGGGAACAGGCCCAGCCCGTCCGCCAGTTCGTACGCGCGCGCCAGATGCGGGAGCGAGCGCGCCGACTGGAGGCCGCCGACCATGGTGAAGTGGCTCTGGTGGCCCGCCAGCCAGGCGAGCAGCACCACGCCCGTCTTGTAGAAGCGGGTCGGCGGCTGGAAGAGGTGCCGGGACAGCTCGACCGTCGGGTCGAGGAGTTCACGGAAGCCCTTGCTGTCCCCCGTGTCCAGCACCCGTACCGCCTCCGCCGCGAGCGGCCCCAGCGGGTCGAAGATGCCGAGCAGCGCGTGGCTGAAGCCGTGGTCGTCGCCCGCGATCAACTCGGGGTAGTTGAAGTCGTCCCCCGTGTAGCACCGCACGCCGCGCGGCAGCCTGCGCCGCACCACGATCTCGCGCTGGGCGTCGAGCAGCGAGATCTTGATGCCGTCGACCTTGTCCGGGTGGGACGCCACGACCTCCAGAAAGGTCTCGGTCGCCGCGTCCAGGTCCGCGCTCCCCCAGTAGCCGTCCAGCGCCGGGTCGAACATCGGGCCCAGCCAGTGCAGCACCACCGGCCCGCTCGCCTGGCGCAGCAGATGCCCGTACGTCGCGAGGTAGTCCTCGGGGCCACGCGCCGCCTCGGCGAGCGCCCGTGACGCCATCAGGATCGCCCGCGCCCCGGACGACTCTACGAGGGCGAGCTGCTCCTCGTACGCCGCCGTGACCTCGGCCAAGGTGTTTACGCCGGGGGCGAGTTGGTCGGTGCCGACGCCGCACGCGATCGTGCCGCCGACCGCCTTCGCCTCCGCGCCCGAGCGGCGGATGAGCTCCGCCGCGCCCGCCCAGTCCAGGCCCATCCCCCGCTGCGCGGTGTCCATCGCCTCGGCGACGCCCAGGCCGTGCGACCACAGGTGGCGCCGGAAGGCGAGTGTGGTGTCCCAGTCGACCGCCGCGGGCGAGTCGGGCGACACGTCGACGTACGGGTCGGCCACCACATGGGCCGCCGAGTACACCGTCCGGGAGGCGAGCGCCGGGCCGCCCGACGCGGGGGTGAGCGGCACGGCCCTCGGTTCGTACGGGCGGGTGCGCCCGTCGGCGTGCGGCAGGAGGATCGTCACAGCGAGAGCTCCGGTACGTCGTAACGGCGGCCCTCGGCCGATGACTTGAGCCCGAGCTCAGCCAGCTGCACACCGCGCGCGCCCGCCAGCAGGTCCCAGGTGTACGGCTCGTCGAGCGCGACATGGCGCAGGAACAGCTCCCACTGCGCCTTGAATCCGTTGTCGTAGGTGGCGTTGTCCGGGACGTCCTGCCACTGCTCGCGGAACGACTCGGTCGCGGGAAGGTCCGGGTTCCAGACGGGCTTGGGGGTGGAACTGCGGTGTTGGACACGGCAGTTGCGCAGTCCCGCGACCGCCGAGCCGTGTGTGCCGTCGACCTGGAACTCCACCAGCTCGTCGCGGTGCACGCGCACCGCCCACGAGGAGTTGATCTGGGCGACCGCGCCGCCCTCCAGCTGGAAGATCCCGTACGCCGAGTCGTCCGCGGTGGCGGCGTACGGCTTGCCCTGCTCGTCCCAGCGCTGCGGGATGTGTGTCGTGACGTGCGACTGGACGGTCCTGACCCGGCCGAACAGCTCATGCAGGACGTACTCCCAGTGCGGGAACATGTCGACGACGATGCCGCCGCCGTCCTCCGCCCGGTAGTTCCACGACGGGCGCTGCGCGTCCTGCCAGTCGCCCTCGAAGACCCAGTATCCGAACTCGCCGCGCACCGAGAGGATTTCGCCGAAGAAACCGCCGTCGATCAGCCGCTTGAGCTTGAGCAGGCCCGGCAGGAAGATCTTGTCCTGGACGACGCCGTGCCTGATCCCGGCGTCACGCGCGAGCCGGGCCAGGCCGAGTGCCGCGTCGACCCCGGTGGCCGTCGGCTTCTCCGTATAGATGTGCCTGCCGGCCGCGATGGCCTTCTTGATGGCCTCCTCGCGGGCGGAGGTGACCTGCGCGTCGAAGTAGATGTCGACGCTTTCGTCGGCGAGAACCGCGTCGAGGTCCGTAGACCATTCGGTCAGCCCGTGCCGCTCCGCGAGCTCCTTCAGTGCGTGCTCCCGCCGGCCCACCAGGACCGGCTCCGGCCACAGGACCGTGCCGTCGCCGAGGTCCAGGCCGCCCTGCTCGCGTATGGCGAGGATGGAGCGGACGAGGTGCTGGCGGTACCCCATCCGCCCGGTAACGCCGTTCATGGCGATGCGCACTGTCTTGCGTGTCACGAAAGGTCCCTCCGTACGGCCATAGCAAGCGCTTTCTACACGCTATGAAGCTAGCCTGCGGACAGCGACTCGGACAAGACCCGGAGGACGACCAGATGACAGTGACCTTGGCGGACGTGGCAGCCCGCGCCCAGGTGTCGCCGGCCACCGTCTCCCGCGTGCTGAACGGCAACTACCCGGTCGCCGCCACCACCAGGGAACGGGTGCTGCGCGCGGTCGACGACCTCGACTACGTACTCAACGGACCAGCCAGCGCGCTGGCCGCCGCCACTTCCGATCTCGTCGGCATCCTCGTCAACGACATCGCGGATCCCTTCTTCGGGATCATGGCCGGGGCGGCGCAGTCGCAGATCGGCGGCCAGGAGGGGACGGGCCGGGCGGGCGGCGAGAAACTCGCGATCGTCTGCAACACGGGCGGCTCCCCCGAACGCGAGCTGACGTACCTCACGCTGTTGCAGCGGCAGCGCGCCGCCGCGGTGATCCTGACCGGCGGCGCGATCGAGGAGCCCGCGCACCTGGCCGCGGTCGCGTCGAAGCTGGCGAAGCTCACGGACGCGGGCACCCGGGTGGTGCTGTGCGGCCGGCCTCCGCTGGGCGGGGACGACGACGGTTCGTCGATCACCGCCGCGCTCACCTTCGACAACCGCGGCGGCGGGCAGCGGCTCACCGAACATCTGCTCGCGCTCGGACACCGGCGGATCGGTTACGTCGCCGGTCCCGTGGAGCGCACGACCACCCGGCACCGCCTTGAGGGCCACCGCGACGCGCTGGCCGCGGCGGGACTCGACGAGGACCAGGATCGGCTCACGCTGCACGGCCCGTACGATCGCGGGTCCGGCTACGACGCCACCATCGAACTCCTGCGCCGCGCACCCGACTTGACCGCGATCGTAGCGGCGAACGACACGGTGGCACTGGGCGCGTACGCGGCCCTGCGCGACCGGGGCCTGCGCATCCCGGCCGACATATCGGTGGCGGGCTTCGACGACCTGCCGTTCTCGGTGGACGCGGTGCCGGCGCTGACGACCGTACGGCTGCCGCTGTACGAGGCGGGCGCGCGGGCGGGCCGCCTGGCCATGGGCCGTGAGACGGCGCCGCCCGGCGGCATCGCGTCGGTACCGGCGGAGTTGATGGTGCGGGGATCGACGGGGGCGCCGCGGGGCTGAGGCCCGTTATGGCGGTGAGGCCCCCCGTGGGTTGAGGCCCCTGCCACCCGACGGGCGCGCGCCCGAAGCACTCCCGCTCCCCTCCCCTCCCCTCCCCTCCCCTCCCTCTTGTCCCTCCTACGGCGCCAGCGCCCGAGCCACCGCGTCGAAGAACCGGGCGTGCGCGGCACGGCTGGCCGGGAGTTCGGGGTTCCAGGGGATGACGCGGGCGTCACCGAAGCGGGCCGGGTCCACGGGGACGGCGTTGGCGCGGCCGTCGGCCAGGACGATGCGCGGGGCGAGCGCGACGGCTTCGGACCAGCCGGTCGTCGACCAGCTCGCACCGCCGCCCGGGGGCCGGTCCAGCAGGTTGACGCCCAGGGCGGCCAGGGCCCGCAGATCGGGCCAGGCGTGCGGCCTGGCCAGGTGCACCTGGTCGGCGCCCGCCGCGGAGAGGGCCAGCACCCCGGGCGGGTCCGGCAGGGCCGAGGCCGCTCGCAGCCGCCCGCGCGCCGCGTCCAGGGCGGCCTCGGCGGCGGGGTCCTCCATACCGCCGAGCGAGGCCGCGAGCGCGGCGAACCGCTCCCTGACCTCGTCGAGCGACCGCCCCTGCCCCACGTCGAGCACCACCAGCGGCACCTGCTCCTCCAGGTGCTTGGCGGCCTCCGGGGCGATGCCGTACGCCAGATTGCCGCCGTAGCTGACGGCCACGACGAGATCGGGGGCGGCGGCCAGCAGCCGCTCGGGGTCGAGGGTCTCGCCCGCCCCGAAGTACGCCACCTCGTCGAGCGCGAGCAGGCCGGACTTGGCCCGGTCGGGGGCGTCGCCGTCGTGGTAAGAGCCGAAAATGCCGAGCGGGCGGATGCCGTGGTCCAGCAGGGTCGCTCCCGCTTGTATGTACGCGACCACCCGGGTGGGGCGTCGCGGAGCCGACGACAGCTGTCCTCGGTCGTCGGTGAATGTCCAGGTGCCTGTGGGTGTGGGTGTGGGTGCTGTCATGGCCCAGTCCTGCCCCACCCGGGTCTTCCGTACGCGGCCGACCCGTCGTAGCGTTGACTCAGTCAAGGAAGGTCAAGGAACACCCGGAGTGGATCACGGAGTGGATGCGATCATGCACCTTCATGAAATCCGCGCGTTCAACCGCTTCCACACGAACCTCATCGGCGCGCTCGACTACGGCAAGCATCTGCACACGCCGTACACGCTGACCGAGTCCCGGGTCCTGTACGAGCTGGCCCACTCCTCCCGCACGGACGCGGTGGACCTGCGCGTGAGCCTCTCCCTCGACGCCGGTTATCTGAGCCGCCTGCTGACCAAGTTCGAGCGGGCCGGCCTGGTGGAGCGGGGCCCCTCCATGACCGACGCCCGCCGCCAGCGCGTCACCCTGACCCCGCGCGGGCGGGAGGCCGCCGCTCTGCTCGACGAGCGCTCGCGCGAAGCCGTCGGCTCACTGCTGTCCGGCGTACCGCCCGATGACCGGCGGCGCCTCGCGGCGGCCATGTGCACGGTCCGCGACATACTCGGCCAGAGCAGGACCCGGCCCCCCGAAGAGCCCGTGCTGCGCGACCCGGTCCCCGGCGACCTGGGCTGGATCGTGCAGCGGCACGGCGTGCTCTACGCCGCCGAGTTCGGCTGGAACACCGACTTCGAGGGCCTGGTGGCCCGCATCGTCGCGGACTTCGCGCAGGATCACGACCCGTATCTGGAGCGGGTCTGGATCGCCGAGCTCGACGGGCGACCGGTCGGCTCGGTGATGTGCGTACGGGACGACGCACCCGGCACCGCCCGTCTGCGGCTGCTGTTCGTCGATCCGGCCGCGCGCGGCCACGGCCTGGGAGAACGCCTGGTCGGAGCGGTGGTGGAATTCGCATACGAGGTGGGCTACCGGGAAGTCCTCCTGTGGACCAATGATGTGCTCGTGGCCGCGCGCAGGATCTACCAGCGTGCCGGCTTCACGCTCGTCGCCGAGAAACCGCACCGGTCGTACGGCGTGGATCTGGTCGGCCAGGACTGGCGACTGCCCTTGCAGGAAGGAACAGCGAAATGAAGTACGCCTTCTCCACCCTTGGGGTGCCCGGCATGCCGATGCGTGACGTGGCGCGTCTGGCGACCGCCACCGGCTATCAGGGCGTGGAACTACGCGCCCACCCCGAGGAGCCGATCCACCCGGGCAGCAGCGCGAGCGAGCGCGCGGACGCCGTGGCGGAGTTCGCCCGCGAAGGCATCGAGATCCTGACCGTGGCGGGGTACGCGCGGGTGGCGGCGCCGGGTGAGGACCTGCCGGTGCACGAGGAGATCGGCGGCCTGCTGCGCCTGGCCCGCGACCTGGGCGCCTCCTACATCCGGGTGTTCCCCGGCGGCGGCGAGCAGAGCGCGGACGAGGCGGACGCGACGGCGGCCCGCCGGCTGGGCGTGGCGGCGGAACACGCGGCGGACATGGGCGTACGCATCCTCATGGAGACCCACGACTCGCACCGCACGGGCGCAGCCGCGGCCCGCGTGCTCGGCCCGGTCGGCCACAAGAACGCGGGCGCTCTGTGGGACGTGATGCACACCTGGCTGGGCGAGGAAACCCCGGCTGCTTCACACGCGGTTCTGGCCCCCCAGCTCGGCTACACCCAGGTCAAGGACATCGCGTCGACGGAGGACAAGACCCCGCTGGCCCTGGGCGCGGGCGTGCTGCCGCTGGCGGACTGCGTGGCGCAGCTGGTCGCGGCGGACGAGGGCCACGCGGACACCTGGCTGTGCTGGGAGTACGAGAAGCGCTGGTACCCCCAGGCGGCGGACCTGCCCCCGATGCTGGTGGCGGGACGCGAGTACCTGGAGGGGCTGGTGGCGGCGGGGCGCTGAGGGTGAGGCGCGGGGCGCGAGCTCCGAGCGCCTCGCGCTGCCTCCGCCGCGACGCTCACCACGGACGACCGGCTCCTCATGGACGCGGTTCAAACAGGCAACTTACCTGGCGCTTCCGCCCCGAGGCCCGGCTCGGTCACCGGCGCGAGCGGGCGCCGTCGCCGTACCGGCTGGGAGGCCGGCGCCACCCCGCTCACCAGGAGCGCCGCCGCGCACCAGCGCAGCGGGCTCATGGACTCGTCGAGGAACAGCGCCGCCGAGGACATTCCGAAGACCGGCACCAGGAGCGAGAACGGGGCTACGGACGACGCGGGGTAGCGGCGCAGCAGGTAGCCCCAGGCGCCGAAGCCGAAGATGGTGGTGACCCAGGCGACGTACAGGATCGCGCCCGCGCCGCCCCAGTCCAACGCGCGCAGGGCGGCCAGGTCCGCGTCCGGGCCTTCGACGAGCAACGACAGGGCGAGCAGAGGCAGTACGGGCACGACACTCACCCACACCATGAAGTTGAGCGCGTCGGGCGCGGCCGCCTTGCGGGTGAGTACGTTGGAGATGCCCCAGCAGGCCGCCGCGGCGATGATCAGCGCGAAGCCGAACAGGGGCCCCGAAGCGCCCTCGTCCACGGCGGCGACGACGATCCCGCCGAGCGCCACGGTCATGCCCAGGGCCCTGACCCGGCCGGGCCGTTCGCCCAGGGCGAGTGCGGCGAACAACACCGTGAACACGGCCTGGATCTGTAGCACCAGCGAGGAGAGCCCGGCGGTCATCCCTGCGTCCATCCCGGTGAATAGCAGCCCGAACTTGCCTACGCCCAGGGCGAGCCCGACGCCGATCACCCACTTCCAGGCGACCTTGGGACGGCCCACGAAGAAGACCGCGGGCAGCGCCGCGACGAGGAAGCGCAGGGCGGAGAAGAGCAGCGGCGGGAAGTGGTCGAGGCCGACTTCGATGACGACGAAGTTGACCCCCCAGAGGGCGGCGACGAGAGCGGCGAGAGCGATGTGTGCGGGGCGCATGCCTTGAGGATCGCCGTCTGCGACCATGTAGCACCAGCACGGATTTCTTCATGATTGAATTCAGCGTTGCTTATGGGTGAGCACGAGTGAGTACGAATGAAGGGGTACGAGGTGCTCGATCTGTCCCGGCTGCGCGCGTTGCACGCGGTCTCGGTCCACGGCTCGGTCGGCGCGGCGGCCGTCGCGCTGGGCTATACGCCCTCCGCGGTCTCGCAGCAGATCGCCAAGCTGGAGCGCGAGACTCGTACGACCCTGCTGGAGCGGCAGGGCCGGGGCGTTGCGCTCACTGAGGAGGCCCGTCATCTGGCCGACACCGCGCAGGAGTTGCTCACGATCATGGAGCGCGCCGAGACGACCCTGGAGGAGCGCAGGGGCAGGCCGGGCGGTCGGCTCACGATCGGCGCCTTCGCCTCGGCGGCCCGCGGCCTGCTCCCCGGCGTACTGGCCGAACTGGCCCACCGTCACCCCGCGTTGGACGCCCGGATGACCGAGGTCGACCCGCATCTCTCGGTGGACCTGGTGGCCCGGGGCGTGCTCGACCTGGCCGTCGCGCACGACTGGGACATCGCCCCGCTGCCCGCCCCCGACGGCGTGGAGCAGGCGGTCATCGGCGACGACCTGTGCGATCTCCTCGTGCCGGAGCGGCACCCGCTGGCCGCGCGGAAGTCCGTACACCGCCAGGATCTGTCGGGCCAGCGGTGGATCTGCCAGCCGCCCGGCACGGTCTGCCACGACTGGCTCGTGCGCACCCTGCGCGCGGCGGGCTGCGAGCCGGATCTGGTGCACCGGGCGGAGGAGAACCACACCCAGATCGCCCTGGTCGCGGCGGGCCTGGGGGTCGCGATGATCCCCCGTCTGGGCCGCGGCCCGCTCCCACCCGGTGTGCTCGCCGTCCCGCTGGACCCGGTCCCGGTCCGCCGCCTCTACGCCCTGTGGCGCACGGGCGCGGCCCGCCGGCCCGCGATCACCGAGACCGTACGCACGCTCCAGGAGCACTGGCCGCACGTGCAGGGGGACCACAACGGCTGACCACCGCACCCGTGGATCGGCGGGTCGGCGGACCACCGGGCCCGCAGTAGCCCATCTCGGCGCCACAGCAGAACCATCCGCACCATTTCCGGAAATCCACGCATTCCGGGGAACCCCCGGCGAACCATTTCCGTCCAACATGCGTGCTGCCGCTGAGTCTCCGCAGAGCGGTGTCGGCCCTCGCTGCTGGCTGCGATCGCTGACTCCCCTCTCCAACCGCCTGCGGCCGGCAGCACAGCCGCCACCGGTGCGCCCCCCTTCGTATGCGCCGGTGGCGGCTCCCCGCCCGGCGCAGGTCCGGGCGCAGACCCCCGTACCGCTCCCCCGTTCGGCCGCTTCCTGGGGTCGGCAATGCCTTTCTCCTGCCGCGCCTCTTGACCTGGCAGTAATTTTCCGGATATCCGTGAGTCATTGGCAGTTTCTTTCAATTCCCTTGCCAAGCTTGTCGAGTACGGCCGGAAGGAGCTCACGTGCACCATCACCGCACCTCCAGACGCACCCTGCTCACCGCGACCGCCGCGGTGGCCGCCGCGGTCGCCACCGCACCCGTCGCGGTCGCGGACACCCCATCGGTTTCTGCCAAGGACCGGCCCCAGGGCCGTCTGAAGCGGCTCATCTCCCGGATGAGTCTGGAGGAGAAGGTCGGCCAGCTCTTCGTGATGCGGGTGTACGGACACTCCGCCACCGCGCCCGACCAGGTCGACATCGATCTGAACCTCAAGGAGATGGGGGTCAGGACGGCTGCCGAGCTCATCGCGAAGTACCACGTCGGCGGCATCATCTACTTCGTCTGGGCGCACAACACCCGCTCCCCGCACCAGATCGCCGACCTCTCCAACGGCATCCAGGAGGCCGGGCTCGCCCAGCCCACTCCCCTGCCGTTGCTCATCTCCACCGACCAGGAGCACGGCATCGTCGCCCGCGTCGGCAGGCCCGCCACGCTGATGCCCGGCGCGATGGCGCTCGGGGCCGGCGGCTCGCGTTCCGACGCGCGCAAGGCGGCACAGATCGCGGGCGCCGAGCTGGCCGCGATGGGCATCGTGCAGAACTACGCCCCGGTCGCCGACGTCAACGTCAATCCGGCGAACCCGGTCATCGGCGTACGGTCCTTCGGATCCGACCCACGGGCCGTGGCGGAGCTGGTCGCCGCGCAGGTCAAGGGGTACCAGGGCGCCGGGGTGGCCGCGACGTCCAAGCACTTCCCCGGGCACGGCGACACCAAGACCGACAGCCACTACGGGCTGCCCACCATCGACCACACCGCCGAGCAGTGGGAGCAGCTGGACGCCCCGCCGTTCCGGGCAGCGATCGCCGCCGGCATCGACTCGATCATGACCGCGCACATCCTGGTCCCGGCCCTCGACCCGGCCGAGGACCCCGCCACGCTGTCGCGCCCGATCCTGACCGGCGTCCTGCGCGAACGGCTCGGCTACGACGGGGTCGTCGTCACCGACGCCCTGGACATGGCGGGCGTGCGCGAGAAGTACGGCGACGACCGCGTGCCCGTCCTCGCGCTCCTCGCGGGCTGCGACCAGCTGCTGAACCCGCCGAACCTGCCCGTCGCCTGGAACGCCGTGCTCAAAGCGGTCCGAGAAGGCGAGGTGAGCATGGCCAGGGTCGACGAGTCCCTGCTGCGCATCCTGCGGCTCAAGGAGAAGCTGGGGCTGCTGCGCGACCCGTACGTCTCCCACCGGGGGGTCGACAGGACCGTGGGGACCCGTTCGCACCTCGCGACGGCGGACCGGATCGCCGAGGAGACCACGACCCTGCTGTCGAACAAGTCGAGGCTGCTGCCCCTCAGCCGCCGACAACACCGGAGGATCCTGGTCGTCGGCGCTGACCCCGCCTCGCCGTCCGGGACCACGGGACCACCCACCGCCGTCCTCGCCGACGCGCTGACCGAGCTGGGCTTCACCGTCACGAAGCTGCCCACCGGGACCGCCCCGACCCCGGCGAAGATCAGCGAGGCGGTGACGGCGGCCGACGGGATGGACGCCGTGATCGTGGGGACGTACAACGTCTCGGCCACCAGCACGCAGCGCACGCTGGTCGGTGCGCTGGGGGCGACCGGGGTGCCCGTCGTCACCGTCGCGATCCGCAATCCGTACGACATCGCGCAGCTCAGCGGGTTCGGCGCCAGTCTGGCGACGTACTCCTGGACCGATGTCGAACTGCGCGCCGCCGCGCGGGTGATCGCGGGCCGGGCGGATCCCGAGGGGCGGCTGCCCGTGCCGGTGCAGCGGGCGGACGATCCGACCAAGGTGCTCCACCCGGTCGGGTACGGCCTGTCCTACTAGGGCTCCTGCTGGGCCCTCCTGCTTGGGCCTCCTGCTACGGCCTGTCCGGCCCCGATCCATCGGACAGGCCGCAGGGTCGCGCCGGACTGCCCGACGCCGATCCGCCGGGAGGGCCTCGCTGCCCCAACAGGCGTACGCGCCCTACGCCACGCCCCCGCGCACCACCCTCGAGTGACGCAAAGCCCGCCGCGCCTCTGGCGTGCGCCCGCCCGTGCGGGCCACGCTGGGGGGAGGGATCGGGGGTTCGGCATGCGGATGGACCGGTTCACGGGGGTGGTGTGCGCCCTGCTGCTCGCGTCGGCGGCGCTGACCTCGTGTCAGAAGCCGGCCGGGCAGGAAAGCGCGGCGAGCGGGTCCACCGGCGCGGTCACCCCTTCCGGGTACGGCGCGACCTTCCTCGGCGTCGCCGAGTGCAGCTCGCGCGGGCGTGACTTCCGTGAGGTGTCCTGCGGCAGCGAGAAGGCCTCGGCCCGGGTGCTCGACCGCCACGACGGCCGCCCGGCCGAGGGCGCCCCGTGCCCGCCGACGACGGACTTCGTGCTGCACATCTCGGAGAGCAGGCCGGCCTTCGACGAGGACGGCGACGGCGCGGTGCCGCGCGGCTACGCGTGCATGCGCAACCTCGAAGAGCCCCATGCGGGCGACCCGGGCCGGGGCGGCGGGCCACGCACCGTGGTCGGCGACTGCCTCTACACGGCGCGCGAGGGCCAGGTGAAGGAGACCGCCTGCGACGGATCGGGCGAGACGGCTCCGAGGTTCGAGGTGACGGACGCGGTGGCGCGGCGCGCGCAGTGCCCGCCGTCGACGCGGCTGTTCGTGCGATTGGGCGGGGCCGAAGCAGTGGGCTGCGCCCGCCGGGTGTGAACAGCCACCACGGCGGGCGCGGCCCCAAAACGCTGTCGAAGCGCTACGGCCGCAGCATCTGCTCGCGCTCGATGTCGCTCTTGTCGAGCTTCGCGTCGAACTTCGCCAGCGGCTTCGCCTTCGCCGCGTCCTCCTGGACGGCCGCCGGAGCGACCCCTGCCCATTGAAGGATCTCGGCGGTGGCCTTCGCCTTCTCGGCCGGCACGAGACCCGCGACATTGGCGCCGTGGTTGGCACCCGGCGCGGTGTAGACGTAGGAGTCGCGCGCGCCCCTGCTCAGGTGGAAGGGCTCGGCACCCCACGGGTCGTTCTGCCCGTACACGAAGAGCATCTGGTCGGCGTTGTGCCGCACCCAGTTGTCGACGTCACGCATCGCACCCGGATTGAACTTCATCGGGATCTCGCGCGGCACGTACGCGCGCGGCGTGAAGTACTCGGGCCCGTACTTCATCAGGCCCTTGAGGTGCGGGTACTCGACCATCGGGGCACCCAGCTGGGTGCCCGCCTGGTAGTAGTACGGCGTGTAGGTGTTCAGGCCCTGGTCCGTGTACGCGGAGAAGCCCGAGATGGAGTCCACGTAGTCGTAGATCTCCTGGTCGGAGGCGTCCGGGGCGGGCACGGCCGCGCAGTCGGCGGCCAGGCTGTACTGCCAGAAGGCCCAGACGAAGTCGAGGACCGTGGACTCGTACGCCTTGTCCAGGGTGCCGATCGTCTGGAAGGTGACGCCGTTCGCAGTCGCCCACTCCTGGTACTTGGCGCTCAGCGGGCCACGGCGCTCCAGCGCCTCGCGCTGCACCGCGTTCAGCTTGTCGCGGCACTCGCGGGTGCCGACGTTGCGGAAGAACCGGTCGTACGCCGAGTCCTCGTTGTTCACCACGTCGTTGGGCGCGACGTACGCGACGACACCGTCCATGTCACGCGGGAAGTGGCGCTCGTAGTAGGTGGCGGTCATGCCGCCCTTGGAGCCACCCGTGGACAGCCAGTTCTTGGAGTAGATCTTCTTCAGCGCCGTGAAAATGCGGTGCTGGTCGCTCGCGGCCTGCTTGATGTCGAGCTTCGACCAGTCCGCCGGGCTGGGCCGGGACGGGGTGAAGAAGCGGTATTCCATCGACACCTGGTTGCCGTCGACGATCCGGGTCGGCTCACTGCGGCTGGGGTTCGTCGAGACGTTGTAGCCACTGGTGAAGAAGACCGTCGGGCGGTTGGTGTCCTTGTGCAGCAGGGTTATTCGCTGCTTGAAGGTGCCCTTGGACGGGTGCCGGTGATCGACCGGCTGAGTGTAGTTCAGTACGAAATAGCGGTAGCCGGTGTACGGCTTTTCCTCTATGAGGCTCATCCCCGGTATCGCGAGGATCCTGTCCTTGATGTCCGGCTCGGCGGCGGTGGCCGCCCCGGCCGGTGCGCTGCTGATTCCGACGGTGCCTATGAGCACCGCGAACGACAGCAGCCATCTGAGCGCTTTGCGCATTCGTCCTCCCCTGTAGTCACAGACGACCACGCGAACCTAGCGGCGCAACTGTCGCTCCACCAGACCTTGTTGAGGGGAGGGTGCATGGGATACAGGGGACAACGGGAATAGCCGAAATCAGCGGGTATCGGCGCGAATCAGCAGAGAATCAGCAGAGAATCAGCAGAGAATCCAGCCACTGGATGCCTTCTTGTTGCCGACGGAACCCACCGAGCGGACACAGCGGTTGAGGGCGTAGACCGTCACCGGGCCGGCCCGGACGGTGAAAGTGCCGCTGTCCTTGGCGATGCGGCTGCCGCGCGCCTGGAGGGTGACCGACATCTTCTGGCGTACGCCGGGCCGCTTGGCCACGGCCATGGCGCACACGTACTGGCGGCTCTTGTAGATCCGCAGCTCACCGGTGGCGAAGGTGACCGTTCTGACCTTGCGGCCGGAGCAGCTGGCGGCGGCCTCGGCGCCCTGGATACCCGGACCCGCCAGGGCCAGGCCCGAAGCCGCGATCACCACGGCAAGTCCGTACGCCAGCTGCTTTCTCATTTCCCCACTCGTCCCATTCGCCCCACCCGACCCGACCACCCCACCGAACATCCGTACCACCTTCGCTCACAGGAGCGTACGTGCGTACGGACGCGTGGGAGGTGGGGGGTGGTTGCACCGACGTGGCAGGCCGTTCAGACCGTCGCGGGCTCGTCCTCGCCGATGAAGGACCGCCACAGCCGCGCGTAGCTGCCGTCCAGCGCGAGCAGCTCGTCATGCGTGCCGTCCTCGACGACCCGCCCGTGGTCCATGACGACCACCCGGTCCGCCCGCGCCGCCGTCGTCAGCCGGTGCGCGACGACCAGCGTGGTGCGGCGGCCGGTGAGACGGTCCGTGGCCTGGTTGACGTGGGCCTCGGTGGCCAGGTCGAGGGCGGCGGTCGCCTCGTCGAGCAGCAGGACGTCGGGGTCGACGAGCTCGGCGCGAGCCAGCGCGATGAGCTGGCGCTGGCCGGCCGACAGATTGCGGCCGCGCTCGGCGACCTCGTGGAGGTAGCCGCCTTCGAGGGTGGCGATCATGTCGTGGGCGCCGACCGCGCGTGCCGCCGCCTCGACCTCCGCGTCGCTCGCGCCGGGCCGCCCGTACGCGATGGCGTCGCGGACCGTACCGGTGAAGAGGTACGCCTCCTGCGGGACGACGCCCAGGCGGTGGCGGTACGCCGTCATGTCCAGGTCGCGCAGGTCGGTGCCGTCGGCGGTGACCCGGCCGCTGGTCGGGTCGTAGAACCGGGCGACCAGCTTGACCAGGGTGGACTTGCCCGCGCCGGTCTCGCCGACGAACGCGACGCTCTGGCCCGCCGGGATGCTCAGGGAGATCCCGGTGAGGGCCTCCTCGGGCCCGTCGGCAGTGCCGTACTGGAACGACACGTCCTCGAAGGCGATCTCGCCGCGTAGCGACAGGACGTCCAGCGGCTCGGTGGCGGCGGCGGTCGACGTGGGCTCCTGGAGGAGCTCCTGGATGCGTCCCAGCGAGACGGTCGCCTGCTGGTAGCCGTCGAAGACCTGGGAGAGCTGCTGCACAGGGGCGAAGAACAGCTCGATGTAGAGCAGGTACGCGACGAGCGCACCGGCGGTGAGGGTACCCGCCTCGATCCGCCCCGCGCCGACGATCATTACCGCGGCGGCGGCCACCGACGACAGCAGCTGGACGAACGGGAAGTAGATGGAGATCAGCCACTGGCCGCGCACCCGCGCCTGACGGTAGCTGTCGCTGCGGGCGGCGAAGCGCTCGGCGCCGCTGCGCTCGCGGCGGAAGGCCTGCACGATACGCAGCCCGGCCACCGACTCCTGGAGGTCGGCGTTGACCAGGGCGACGCGGTCGCGGGCCAGCTCGTACGCCTGGACGCTCTTCCTGCGGAAGAAGTACGTGCCGAAGACCAGGATCGGCAGGGTCGCGAAGACGACCAGGGCCAGCTCCACGTCGATGACCAGGAGGGCGACCATGACGCCGAAGAAGGTGACGACGGAGACGAAGGCCGTGACCAGGCCGGTCTGCAGGAACGTGGACAAGGCGTCCACGTCGGTGGTCATGCGGGTCATGATGCGGCCGGACAGTTCGCGCTCGTAGTAGTCGAGGCCGAGCCGCTGGAGCTGCGCGAAGATCTTGAGCCGCAGCGAGTAGAGGACGCGTTCGCCGGTGCGTCCGGTCATCCGCATCTCGCCGGTCTGCGCCGTCCACTGGATGACGACGGACAGCAGCGCGAGGGCGGAAGCCGCCCAGACGGCGCCGAGGGAGAGCTGGGTGACGCCCTCGTCGATGCCGTGCCTGATCATGACCGGCAGGAGCAGGCCCATGCCCGCGTCGATGGTCACGAGCAGCAGGCTGATCAGCAGGGGCAACCGGAAGCCGCGGAGCAGCCGGCGCAGCCCGTAGGACTCCTCGGCCCGCACGGCGCGCGCCTCGTCGATGTCCGGTACGTCGTCGGCGGGCGGCAGCGCCTCGACCTGCGCCAACAGCTCGGGGGTCGCGGTCATGCCGGGGGCGTGGTCGGTCGCCGTGTCGGGCGCGGTCTCGTCGCGCACCCACAGCTCGGGCGTGATGCCGCGCTCGGCGTCGAACTCCGCGTCGAGCTCGGCCTGTACGCAGCGGTCGTCGGGCTCCGCGGTGGCCACCGGCAGCACGTGCCCCGGTGATACGCCGCCGAGCTCGTCGGGGTCGGTGAGCAGCCGCCGGTAGAGCGCGGAGCGGCGCTGGAGCTCCTCGTGGGTGCCGATGTCGGCGAGCCGGCCGCCGTCGAGGACGGCGATGCGGTCGGCGAGGTTGAGGGTGGAGCGGCGGTGCGCGATCAGCAGGGTGGTGCGCCCGGCCATGACGGACTTCAGCGCTTCGTGGATCTCGTGCTCCACGCGCGCGTCCACGGCCGACGTGGCGTCGTCGAGGAGGAGCAGGCGCGGATCGGTGAGGATGGCGCGGGCCAGTGCGAGGCGCTGGCGCTGGCCGCCGGAGAGGCTGAGCCCGTGTTCGCCGACCGTCGTGTCGTAGCCGTCGGGCAGCTCGGAGACGAACCGGTCGGCCTGGGCGGCGCGGGCGGCGGTCTCGATCTGCTCCTGGGTGGCGTCGGGGAAGCCGTAGGCGATGTTGGCGCGCACGGTGTCGGAGAACAGGAAACTGTCCTCGGGTACGAGCCCGATGGCCGCCCGCAGCGATTCGAGCGTCAGCTCACGCACATCGTGGCCGCCGATCAGGACCGCGCCGCGTGACACGTCGTAGAAGCGGGGCAGCAGCAGCGAGACGGTGGACTTGCCGCTGCCCGACGAGCCGACGACGGCGACGGTCTCGCCGGGCGCGATGCTCAGCGAGAAACCGTCGAGGACGGGGCGGTCGGTGTCGTAGCCGAACGACACGTCGTCGAATTCGACGGTGGCGGGTGCGTCGGCGGGCAGTTCTTTGGTGCCGTCGGCGATGGACGGCTCGGTGTCGATGAGCTCCAGGACGCGCTCGACGCCGGCCCGTGCCTGCTGGCCGACGGTCAGGACCATGGCGAGCATCCGGACGGGCCCGACGAGCTGCGCGAGGTAGGTGGAGAAGGCGACGAAGGTGCCGAGGGTGATCTGGCCACGGGTGGCCAGCCAGCCGCCGAGCGCGAGCATCGCGACCTGCCCGAGTGCGGGTACGGCCTGCAGGGCCGGGGTGTAGCGGGAGTTCAGCTTCACGGTACGCAGGCGCCCGGCGAACAGACGGCGGCCGACCTCGCGCAGCTTGCCGGTCTCCTGGTCCTCCTGGCCGAAGCCCTTCACGACGCGTACGCCGGAGACGGCGCCGTCGACGACGCCCGCGACGGCGGCGGCCTGGCCCTGGGCGTACCAGGTGGCGGGGAAGAGCCGGACGCGGCTGCGCTTGGCGATGAACCACAGCGCGGGGGCGACGGCCAGCGCGACGAGGGTGAGCGGCAGCGAGAGCCACGCCATGATCGCGATGGAGATGATGAAGAGCAGCACGTTCCCGATGGTCATCGGGAGCATGAAGAGCAGGCTCTGGATCAGCTGGAGGTCGCTGGTGGCGCGCCCGACGACCTGGCCGGTGGACAGCTCGTCCTGCCGCTTGCCGTCGAGGCGGCTGATGGTCCCGTACATCTCGGTGCGCAGGTCGTGCTGGACGTCGAGGGCGAGCCGCCCGCCGTAGTAGCGCCGGATGTACGTCATGACGTACACGACCAGGGCCGCGATGATCAGCAGCCCGGTCCACACGGCGAGGGAGCGGGAGTGCTCACCGATGACGTCGTCGATGACGATCTTGGTGATCAGCGGCACGAGGGCCATCACCGCCATGCCGCCGAGCGAGGAGCCGAGCGCGAGCACCACGTTCCGCCGGTACCGCCAGGCATAGCCCGTCAGCCGCCGTGCCCACCCTTGATCTGCCGCCGCCACTGCTGCCTCCCGGTCGTCCTGTGCTGCCGGAAGTCACCAACGCGGTGAAGTGCGGATTTCATCCCGCCGCAACAGAATGCGGCCGGCAGCACGGACGTCCGTTCGGGAGCCGGAGTGCGGGCTCAGGGCTTCGGCACCGCCGGGATCGCCTCGCTCGGGGTCTGCGTCGGGGCGTACAGGGTCGACGCGGCGGCCGTGGGGTTGAGGGCCTTGTGGATCGCCTTGGACACGGCCTGGATGGTGTTCACGCCGTCCTTCATGGCCGGGTTGTCGTGCGTGAGGACGGTCATCGCGTAGTTGTGGCGACCGCCCGTGAACGCGCCCATGGAGTGCACCCGCCAGCCGTGCGTGGAGCGCGGCAGCCAGCCGTTCTTGACCTGGATGGTGGCGGAGGAGGGGGCGCCCGCGGGGGTGCCCCAGCGCTGGGAGGAGATGACCTTGCGCATCAGGCCGAGGATGTAGCCGCGCGAGTTGTCGCTCAGCACGGTGTTCTTCGCGGTGAGCAGGTCGAGCAGCTTCTGCTCGTCGCGCGCGGTGACCTGTGTCAGGCCCCAGTAGCGTCCGGCGCCGGGCACGGTGTCGGTCATCCTGGCCGCCTGCAGGAACTTCTTGATCTTCGTCGGGCCGAGCTGCGCCCACAGCGCGCTGGTCGAGTCGTTGTCCGACTTGGTGATCATGGCGGTGGCGAGCTTGGTCTCGCGGGCCGTCAGGAAGCGGCTGGTCTTCTTGGCGTCCCACAGCAGTGCGGCGAGGACGGTCGTCTTGACCACGCTCGCGGAGTCGTACTTCTGCGTGGCGCGCAGGGTGCACGTGGTCTTGGTGGTGCGGTCGTGCAGCGAGATCGCCGTCAGCGACTTGCGTCCTCTGAGCGCGGTGGTGATGTCCTTGGTGAGCTTGGTCGCGAGCCCGGCCTTGACCGAGGTACAGGCCACCATCGGCGCGGGAGCGGCGGCGGCGGGCGCCGCGGCGGACAGCGGCACAAGAACGGCCCCGGCCAGGGCTGTGGCTATGGCGGCGCGCGTTATTCGGTGGTGCGTCATGGTGTGGTTCCCCGTCCCCGTTGGTTACTGCTTCAGATGACCCGCAGGGGGCGGAAAGGTTGTACGGGGCGCACACGTCCGTTCGATACAGGTGTGTAACAGGCGTTATCAACCGAGGCGGACGCCCGTGCGGTGCGGGAGACGCTGCCCCCCGCACCCCACTTCAGCTGTCGCCGTTCTCCAGGTGCGTCGGGGCGAACATCCGCAGCAGCGACGGGAGTACGACGACCGAGGGCCCCGGCTCCGACAGGGCCCTCGCCAGGTCCTCGCGCAGGGCGTCGGGGGTCGTGCGGGTCGCCGGGACGCCGAAGGACTCGGCCAGGGCCACGAAGTCCGGGCGGGAGAGTTCCGTGCCGGTGCTCTCGCCGAAGGCGTCCGTCATGTACTCGCGGAGGATGCCGTAGCCCCCGTCGTCGACGATCAGCCAGGTGACCGGCAGGTTGTACTGGCGGGCCGTCGCGAGCTCGGCGATCGAGTACATCGCGCCGCCGTCGCCGGAGACCGCGAGGACCGGCTTCGTGCGGTCGGCCGCCGAGGCGCCGAGCGCCGCCGGGAAGCCGTAGCCGAGGCCGCCCGCGCCCTGCGCGGAGTGCAGCGCGCCCGGCCACGCGGACCAGGCCCAGTAGGCCAGGATCGTCATGTCCCAGAAGCTGGGCGAGGTGGCGGGCAGGGCGTCCCGCACCGAGGCGAGGACGCGCTGCTCCAGGTCCAGGCCCTGGGACGCGATACGGGCCCGTACGGCGGTGAGGACGGTGCGTACCCGCTCGGCCGCCGTCGGGTCCGCGCGCTCGGGGACGGTCTCCAGGAGCGCGGAGAGCGCCAGTCGCGCGTCGGCGTGGATGCCGAGCGCCGGGTAGTTCGACTCCAGCTTGCCGAGGTCCGCCTCGATCTGGACGACCCGGCCGCGCGGGCGGAACGTGCCGTAGTTCGAGGACAGTTCACCGAGGCCCGAGCCGACCACGAGCAGGACGTCGGCGTCCTCCAGGAGGTCGGTGGTGTGCCGGTCCTCCATCCAGGACTGGAGCGACAGCGGGTGCTCCCAGGGGAAGGCGCCCTTGCCGCCGAAGGTCGTGACGACCGGCGTGTTCAGCCGCTCGGCGAGCGCGAGCAGCTTGCCGGCCGCGTCGGAGCGTACGACTCCGCCGCCCGCGATGATCGCCGGACGGGACGCGGTGGACAGCAAGTGGGCTGCCAGCGCGGTCAGTTCGGGGCGCGGGGGCAGCTCACGCGGGGTCGCGTCCATGGCCGTGACGACCGGCAGCATCGTCTCAGCGAGGAGTACGTCCTGCGGGATCTCGATCCACACCGGGCCGTGCGGGGCGGCCAGGGCCGACTCCCACGCCTCGGCTATGGCGGACGGGATCTGCGAGGCGGAGCGCACCGTGTGCACGGACTTCACGATGTCGCGGAACGACGCCTTCTGGTCGCGGAGTTCATGCAGATAGCCGTGCCGGCCGCCGCCGAGTCCCGCGGTGGGGATCTGGCTGCTGATCGCGAGGACGGGGGCGGAGGCAGCCGCCGCCTCCTGGAGCGCGGCCAGCGAGGTGAGCGCGCCGGGCCCGGTGGACAGGAGCAGTGGCGCGGCCTCGCCGGTGACGCGGCCGTAGGCGTCGGCGGCGAAGCCCGCGTTGTTCTCGACGCGCAGTCCGATGTACGTCAGCGAGGAGCGGCGCAGCGCGTCGAACATGCCGAGCGCGTGCTGTCCCGGCAGCCCGAAGACGGTGGTCGCGCCGAGGCCTTGCAGCGTCTCGATGACGAGGTCGCCGCCGTTGCGGCCGGGGGGCCGGTTGAGCGCCGCGGTGGTCTGCGCCTCGGTGGGGCGCAGCACCAGGTCGTGGTCGTGGGTCACTTCGACGCCCTCGCCGCCGAGATCTGACGGGACATGATCGTGGTCAGCTCGTACGCCGTGTGGGAGGCGGCGACGGAGGTGATCTCGGCGTGGTCGTAGGCCGGGGCGACCTCGACGACGTCCGCGGAGACCAGGTTGCAGTCGGAGAGGCCACGGATGATCTCAAGGAGCTCGCGCGAGGTCAGGCCGCCGGCCTCCGGGGTGCCGGTGCCGGGGGCGTGCGCCGGGTCCAGGACGTCGATGTCGATGGAGATGTAGAGCGGGCGGTCGCCGATGCGCTGGCGCAGCTGGTCGGCGACCTCGTCGACGCCGCGTCGCATGACGTCGGCCGAAGTGACGATGCCGAAGCCCATCTTGGCGTCGTCGTCCAGGTCCTTCTTGCCGTACAGCGGGCCGCGCGTGCCGACGTGGCTGAGCGCCTCGGTGTCGAGGATGCCCTCCTCGACGGCCCGGCGGAACGGGGTGCCGTGCGTGTACTCGGCGCCGAAGTACGTGTCCCAGGTGTCCAGATGCGCGTCGAAGTGCAGCAGCGCGACCGGGCCGTGCTTCTTGGCGACCGAGCGCAGCAGGGGCAGCGCGATGGTGTGGTCACCGCCGAGGGTCATCATGCGGGCGCCGCTGCCTAGCAGGTCGTCGGCGGCGGCCTCGATGGTGTCGACGGCCTCGTTGATGTTGAACGGGTTCGCGGCGATGTCACCGGCGTCGGCGACCTGCGCGAGTGCGAACGGCGAGGCGTCCTGCGCCGGGTTGTACGGGCGCAGGAGACGCGATGCCTCGCGGATGGCGTTGCCGCCGAAGCGGGCTCCGGGCCGGTAGGAGACCCCGGAGTCGAAGGGCACTCCGACCACGGCGACGTCGGTCCTGCCGCCGACCTCGTCGAGGCGGGGCAGCCGGGCGAACGTCGCGGGTCCTGCGTACCGCGGGATGCGGGACGAGTCGACGGGGCCGCGCGGCTGCTGCTCGTTGCTGCTCATGTGAAATTCCTTTTTTTGCGCTTCGTTGCGTTTTGAGACTCTAAAGGGTGGTGGCGGCCTCGGGTACCGGTTCCGCGCCCCGGCCCGCCAGCCGCTCCCGCCAGGCCGCGAGCACCGCCGTGCCGGTCGGCGGAGTGGCCAGGCTGACGACGACGTACGTCGCGAGCGACAGCAGCAGCCCGTAGTGGATGGGCTCGTTGGTGAGGATGCCGTAGACCGACATCAGGCCGACGACCGCGATTCCGCCGACGGTCACCGAGGCCAGCGCCTTCCCGCCGTAGCGCAGGTCGAGCATCTCGGAGACGGTGTGGACCTTCAGGCGGGCGATGCGCGCCGAGAAGAACACGGAGAGCGCGAGCAGCCCGAGGCCGATGACGAAGACCATCCAGGCGCCGGAGAGGCCGTGCTTGTAGCCGAGGCCGACGCCACCGATGGTGGAGGCGCCGCCGAGGACGATGGCGGCCATCGTCCCGGAGTACATGGTGGGGCCGAGGCGGCGGCCCGCGGCCAGGAACTCGCTCCTGGACTTGGCGCGGCGCATGCCCCACCAGCCCATCACGAGCATGCCTGCGAGATAGACGACGATCACCGCATAGTCGACAGCCATGGGCTTTCCTCCGCTTCGTGCACTTCGGGGACCGGGGTGAGAGTGCGGGGAGTACGGGGAGTACGGGGAGTACGGAGCGCGGCGGCTGCTGGGGATGTGTGGGGGGCAGGGGCCACGGCCCATTCTCCGTGCGGTTTGACCCTAGGTGACCGAGAAGCGACGCTGAAGTGTACGTTTCATCCACTCTCAGCACCTCATATGGATGGACCATCCACCATGCCGGATCAGACCCCGCCGACCCCGCCCACCCCGCCCATCACCCTCGCGGCGCTGCTCGCCCGCGAGGAACTGGGGCTGCGCCTGGTGGCAGGACCGGTGACCACCTCCACCGGCGCGGACACGGCGATCCACGCGGACACGGCGATCCACTGGGTGCACACCTCCGAGATGGCCGATCCGTATCCCTATCTGCTGGGCGGCGAGCTGCTGCTGACGGCGGGCGTCCTGCTCGGCGACGCGGACCACTACGTGTCCCGCGTCGTGGCGGCGGGCGCGGCGGCGCTCGGCTTTGGCGTGGCGCCGGTGTACGACACGGTGCCCGACGCGCTGGCCGAGGCGTGCGAGCGGTACGGTCTTCCGCTCGTCGAGGTCCCGCCGCAGACGCCGTTCACGGCGGTCGCCCGCGCGGTGTGGCGCCTGATGGCCCAGGCCCGCCACCACGAGCTGCGCCGGGTGTCGCAGGCCCAGCAGGGCCTGGCCACGGCGGCGGCCAGGCCCGACCCGGTCCCGGCGGTGCTGCACCAGCTGGCGACCCGGCTCGGCAGCAGCGGCAGCGGCAGCGGCAGCGGCAGCGGCTGGACGGTACTGCTCGGCCCGGACGGCACGGAGATCGCCTCGGCGGGCGGCACCCCGACGCCGGAAGTGCGCGGGGCCCTGAATCGACTGGCGCATGTGGTCAACCCCTCGCTGCGGGGTGCGGTGGGGGGCGGGGCCACTGGGGGCGGTAGCGCGGGAGGCGGGGGCGCGAGTGGCGGGGGCGGCGCGCGATCCGGGGGCGCGGGCGGGGGCGAGGGCGCCCTGCCGCAGCGGCCCGCGCCCTCCTCCGCCACGGACGCCGTCGGGGACACCCACCTCGCCGCGTACGCCCTCGCCGGCGGCCAGGATCTCGTCCTCGGTGTGGCTGCCGACCGGCGTGAAGGCGGGGACCACACCATCGCCGGGGTCGCCGCAGTCCTGCTTTCGCTGCTGACCACGCCACACCAGGGCGCCGCCGAGGCCGGCCGGACCACCGCGCTGGTGCGACTGCTGCTCGGGGCGGACCCCACCGACGTGGCTCCGCTGCTCGGCGCGGGTGACTGGACCGTGGTGCACGCCCGCCCCACCGACGGAGGCAGCCACGACCACCTGTCCGCCGCCGCCCTGGGCGCCGCGCTCGGCAGCGCCCTGTTCGCCCCGGACGCGAACGGCGCCGTACAGATCCTGCTCACCGGGGACCGCGACATCGCCCCGCAGCCCGGCTGGACCCTGGGCGTCGGCCCACCCGTACCGCCGCATAACCTGCCCGCCGCCGCCACCCGCGCGGCCCAGGCCGCACGCCGGGCCGCGGCGACCCACCTCGACCTGGTGCGCGACCGCGGGGAGGCGGGCACCGGGCTCACCTCACTGGTCGCGCCCGACGAGGCCCGCGCCCACGCGCGCGTGCGGCTCGCCCCGATCTCCGCGTCCCCCGCGCTGACCGGGACCCTGCGCACCTGGCTCTCGCTGCACGGCAGCTGGGACCGTACGGCCGTCGCACTGAACGTCCACCGCAATACGGTCCGCCAGCGCATCGCCCGCTGCGCGGCCCTGCTCGGCGCCGATCTGGACGACGCGGACGTACGCATGGACCTCTGGTTCGCGCTGCGCTGGCTGGAAGAGCCGGGCAAGGTGTGACGCACGGCGTACGGCTTTGATCTGGACAGCCTCTGTGACCCATGGGTAACTTAAGCTGAGCAAGCGCTTAGCCGCGTCGACCGAAGCCAAAGGGAGGGCGTCCCGTGCGCCGTACTGTGTACAACGAGGACCACGAGGCGTTCCGGGACACCATCCGGGCCTTCATCGAGGCCGAGGTCGTTCCGGTCTACGACGAGTGGTTCGCGGCGGGCCAGGCGCCCCGCGACTTCTACTACAAGCTCGGTGAGCTTGGCGTCTTCGGCATCGAGGTGCCGGAGGAGTTCGGTGGCGCGGGCCTGGAGACCTTCAAGTTCGAGGCCGTCATGGCCGAGGAGACCGCCCGCGCGGGCGTCAGCTTCGGTGGCTCCGGCGTGCACGTACTGCTCTGCCTCCCGTACCTCAAGGCGTACGCGACCGACGAGCAGAAGAAGCGCTGGCTTCCCGACTTCGTCTCCGGCGCCTCGATGTACGCCATCGCCATGACCGAGCCCGGCACCGGCTCCGACCTGGCCGGCATGAAGACCACCGCCAAGCTCTCCGAGGACGGCACGCACTACGTCCTCAACGGCGCCAAGACCTTCATCACCGGTGGCGTCCACGCCGACCGCGTGATCGTCTGCGCCCGCACCGCCGCGCCCACCGCCGAGGACCGCCGCCACGGCATCTCGCTGTTCGTGGTGGACACCAAGGCCGAGGGCTACGCGGTCGGCCGCAAGCTCGACAAGCTGGGCCTGAAGGTCTCCGACACCGCCGAGCTGTCCTTCTCCGACGTCAAGGTCCCGGTCGACGACCTGCTCGGCGAGGAGAACAAGGGCTTCTACTACCTCGGCCAGAACCTGCCGCAGGAGCGCCTGGGCATCGCCGTCGGCGCGTACGCGCAGGCCAAGGCCGCGATCCGGTTCGCCCAGCAGTACGTGCAGGAGCGCACCGTCTTCGGCAAGCCGGTCGCCGCGTTCCAGAACACGAAGTTCGAACTGGCCGCCTGCAAGGCCGAGGTGGACGCCGCCGAGGCGGTCGTCGACCGCGCGGTCGAGGCCATCGACGCCGGTGAGTTGACGGCGGCCGAGGCCGCGTCCGCGAAGCTGTTCTGCACCGAGGTCGCGCACCGCGTGATCGACAAGTGCCTTCAGCTGCACGGCGGCTACGGCTTCATGAACGAGTACCCGATCGCCCGCCTGTACGCGGACAACCGGGTCAACCGCATCTACGGCGGCACCAGCGAGGTCATGAAGATGATCATTGCCAAGGACATGGGCCTGTAGACCGGTAGATCAGCAGCCCTTCCTCCGACCCGCAGAACCGTCTTCCACCTGTAGAGCTGTAGAACTGCCTTCATGAATCCGGCACTTCACTCCCTCCTCGATCTGCTCGACCTTGAGCAGATCGAGGAGGACATCTTCCGGGGCGTGAGCCGCTCGGCCATCGTGCCCCGCGTCTTCGGCGGCCAGGTCGCGGCCCAGGCCCTGGTCGCGGCCGGCCGCACCGTCCCCCAGGACCGCACGGCGCACTCCCTGCACGCGTACTTCCTGCGCGCGGGCGATCCTGGAGCACCGATCGTCTATACGGTCGACCGCATCCGGGACGGCCGCTCCTTCACCACGCGCCGCGTCGTCGCCGTCCAGCACGGGCAGCCGATCTTCCACCTCTCCGCGTCCTTCCAGACGTACGAGGAGGGCCTGGAGCACCAGGCGGACATGCCGCCCGCACCGGACCCCGAGACGCTGCCCACCGCCGCCGAGATGCTGCCGCGCTACGCGGACGCCTTCCGTGACCCGGGGGTCGTGGACCGCCTGATCGAGGCCCGCGCGGCCGTGGACCTGCGGTACGTCGACGCACCGCCGTGGGGCAGCGTCGGGCAGCCGCGCGAACCGCGCTCGCAGGTGTGGTTCCGTACGAACGGCAAACTGGCCGACGACCCGCTGCTCCACCTCTGCCTGGCCACGTACGTCTCCGACATGACCCTGCTCGACTCGGTGCTGCTCGCACACGGCCGCGGCGGCTGGGCGACCGGTGATGTCGTCGGTGCCTCGCTCGACCACGCGATGTGGTTCCACCGGCCCTTCCGGGCGGACGAATGGCTGCTGTACGACCAGGAGTCGCCGTCGGCGTCGGGCGGGAGGGGGCTCGGCCAGGCCCGGATCTACACGCGGGACGGGCAGCTGGCGGTCACCGTCATCCAGGAAGGTGTGGTGCGCGTACCGCGCTAGTCCGGGACGGGGCCCAGGGCGACATGGTTCGCGTCTGTCCCTGATCGGACATACGGTCCAAGACATGACCGAACCGGGCGAGCAGGGCCCACCCGTCCCTCAGGGTGAAAGCACCACCACCGTGATCGTCGCGGCGGTCGCGAACCTCGGTATCGCCATCGCGAAGGCGGTCGCCGGTGTCGTCAGCGGCTCCAGCGCGATGCTCTCCGAGGCGGCCCACTCGGTCGCCGACACCGTCACCGAGCTGATGCTGCTCACCGCGCTCAAGCGCAGCGAGAAACCCGCCGACGAGGACCATCCGCTCGGCTACGGCCCGGAGCGCTACATCTGGGCGATGCTCGCCTCCGTCGCCACGTTCGTCGGCGGCGCGGTCTTCGCCATCTACGACGGCGTCCACACCCTCGTCCACGGCGAGGAGCTTGGCGACCCGCTCATCTCGTACATCGTGCTCGCGGTCGCCTTCCTCCTGGAGGGCTATTCGCTGCGCACGGGCGTCAAGCAGGTCCGCGGCGAGGCGGCCCGCTTCGGCACCCCGGTCGGCCACTACCTGCGCTTCACCCCCGACACGGCGGTCAAGGCCGTCGTGATGGAGGACTCGGCGGCGCTGGTGGGGCTGCTGCTCGCTGCGGGCGGCCTGCTCGGCGGCCAACTCACCGGCTCGGGCGTGTGGGACGGCCTCGCATCGATCCTGATCGGCCTGCTGCTCGTATACGTCGCCTGGGTCCTCGGCCGCAGCAACGCCCAGTTGCTGATCGGCCGCGCGCTGCCGAGGGAGATGCGCGAGATCGTACGGTCGGAGCTCCTGTCCGTGCCGCACATCATCGGCGTACTGGAGCTGACGACACTCGTCCAGGGTCCGCACGAGGTACTGATCGCCGCGAAGATCGACTTCCGGGACGTGTCGAGCGCCGAGCAGATCGAGTGGGCCTGCGAGGAGGCGGAGCAGCAGCTGCGCGAACGCTTCCCCGCGATCCGCCGCGTCTATCTGGACCCGACGCCGGGCGCCGGTCAGAGCAGACCGGCCGCGTCCAGCAGGTAGGCCGTCATCGGGTCGTAGTAGCGCGGGTCGGTGACATGGTCGTCGAGCGGAATGGTGACCTGCAGCGTCCCCTCCGACTCGGCGAGGAAGAGCGCCGGGTCGTTGGAATCGGCGTACCCCATGGCATCCAGCCCACGCTGCCCCGCGCAGCCCGCCCATCCGTGGTCGGCGACGACGAGGTCGGGCAGCGCACGACCCTCGTGCTCCATCCCGTCGAGAATGGCCCGCATCGGCTCCGGCGAATGGGTGTGCCACAACGTCGCGCCGCGCTCCAGCACCGCGACATTGGCGAACTGGAACACCATGCCCTCGTCCGCGGTGAGCCCACCCGGGATCTGCACGATCTCGCAGCCGGCGGCACGCAAGGCCTCGGCGGTCTGCCGGTGCACGTCGAGTAGCCCACCGGGATGCCCGGTCGCGAACAGCACCCGCTCCTTGCCCGCCGCGGCCTTGCGCAACCTGGCCGCCATCCGCTCCAGGCCGTCGACGGTCAGCTCGGGATCAATGGTGTCCTGCCCGGCACGGTGCCCGGGATCGTCACTGACCCCGCAGCGCTCGGCCATCACGGCAAGAACGTCCTGCTCGTCCGTCCACCGGTCACCGAGTTCCAGCCCGAGCCAGTAGTGACGGTCGCCGTTGGCGAGCTTGCGGTAGTGGGAGAGGTTGTTGTCGCGCGGGGTTGCGACATCTCCGGCGATCCGGGTACGGACAAGATGGTCGACAAGGTCGACGCGGCTGGGTATCGGCATGAGCCCATTGTGCCGCGCGGTACGCGGAGCATGCCTGCTGTCTTGGGAGGTGGACGGGCGGGGAATCGCCCGGGTCACCGGGCCTGTGGCCACACGAGCCGTTCGCCACCACCCCCGAGGCGCGCGCTGCTCGTGAGGCGGGCGAACCAAGGGAAGCGGCCGAGGCCATGGCACCGATGGGTGTCACTCTCCCCGCTGAGGACGTACACGCGTTCATCTCCGGGCCGGCCATCGTCGTTGACGCGATCGCGCTCACTGTCGCCCGATGGAGGAGGAGAAAGCCGTAGTCCTGGTGCTGATGAGGGTGCGCGCGGACGCCGCGAAGAAGCTGATCTCGCACATCTCCGTCGGGACACACGTCCCGGGTTGATCACGGCGATGTAGCGGACATTGGGACTGTCCGCTACATCGGGTCAGCAGCCATCTTTACTCGCCATGGGATAGATCGGAAGAGCTCAGTACCGGTCATAGCGGTGTTCACGACGCGAGAATGTCGTCGTTGGAGTCGAACTCATGCTCATCAGGGGGAAATTCGTCGAAGTAAATCGTGTCGGCTTCCCCGGTGAGAACGGAGAGGAGGAAGTGTGCGCAGGGGTGGGGGTGGTATTCCCATTCCGGGCCTCGGCCCTCGTTGAACAGAGTGGTCCACTCCTCCGGCTTCTGCCCCGGCCGGCGGAGCCAGTACAGCATGGCGCCGCTGCCCTCGATATAGGCCCAGGGCAGCACCTCGGCCCCGTCGCCTCCCAGCAGTTGCGGGGGTTTGGGCTCATTTTCCCACAAGTTGGCCAGGATCTTCGCGCATTCCCTGGCCTGGTCGAGGAGGTTGTAGCCCTGGTCAGGGCATTCGGGGTCGAGGAGCCAGATGGTCTCGTCGAAGACTCCGCCTCCGTAGGTCTCGACGAGTTCCTTGTAGTCCTGCGGCAGGGCGGTGCCGAGCTGCTGCTCTACGGCGGCCCAGTCCCGTGAGCGGCGGGGGCTGGTAGGAGGAACGAGCACGGTAAGGCGTTCAACGGCGGGGTGCATCTGGATTGGCGTCCTTTCTCTGTGGTGTTACGCGGGCTTGGGGACGTTCAGGATAGTGAGGGTGTTGACGCTCTCGCCGCCTTCGTAGGGGGTGAAGGAGAAGCCCTTGTTTCCTCTGGCCTCCAGCGTGAGCGCGAGGGGGACGACATCGCTCGGGTCGTTGGTCCGGTAGATGGGTGTGACTTTGTAGTCGATGGTCTCACCAGTCCTGTCGACCGCCCTTCTGATCTGGTCTTCGATATGCTTCATGACCGGCGTGTTGGCATTTCGGTGCATGGTGACGAAGTTACGTAGGTCCTTGTTGGAGCCGCCGATCTGGGCACCCAGCAGGTGGGTTTTGTGGAGTTCCTTGTACTTCTGGTATCCGGGGATCATCTTGGGGGGTCTCGTTACCCCTCCCGTCATGTCTGCTTCGATCCGGGCGCTCATGCCGGTGGCACGTCCGCCCGGGCCGGGAGCGCCGTACTGAACGCGGCCACCCCAGGTGACGTCGGCCTCGTCGCAGGGTGAGAGCCCCAGCGGGTCCGCCTGAGTGTGCGGGTTGTCGACGTAGGCGGCGGGGTTCGGCGCCGGGTCGATTCCCAGCGGGTCCAGCGTGAGGTAGCGGCCCGTCTCCGGGTCGTAGTGGCGGAAGTAGTTGTGATGCAGGCCTGTTTCCGGGTCGTAGTACTGGCCCGGGAAGCGCAGAGGGGTGTAGGCGGTGGCGTCATGGTTCCACGCGGTGGCGCCCCAGAGGGTGCTTCGGGCGCGCCAGGCGATGGTGCCGTCTTCGTCGACGAGCTCGGTGGGAGTGCCGATCTGGTCGCTGACGATGGCGAAGAACCGCTGGTCGATGACCTGTTGTGGCGCCTGGACCAGGGACTTCGTCTCCGTCTGGGAAAGCGGCGCGAGCCCGTCGTGGTCCCAGGTGAGGGTGATCAGTTCGGGCGATTCGGTGACCTGGGTTGTCTGTTCGGTGAGGGTGCTGCCGTCCCAGGTGAAGCGGGTCTGCTCGGCGATGCTTCCGTCGGCGGCGAGCCGCTGTTTGGCGATGCGGCGCCCGAGTGGGTCGTACACATAGCGCCACTGGGTGCCGTCCGGGGTGGTGGCGGAGGTGAGGCGGTCCTCGGCATCCCACGTGTAGCGCCAGATGTCTGGCTTGCGCGACAGGCGCCGCTTGCGCCGCAGGATGGTGCGCCCTGCTGCGTCGTATTCAAAGTGGGTATTTCCGGCGCTCGTCAGGTGGGTGCCCCGGTAGGCGCGCGGGCCTTGGGACTGGTCTCCGGGGTGCTGATCCGGCCATGACGCGTGGGTCTGGTTGCCCGCGTCGTCGTAGGCGTAGGTCTCGGTCCAGTTCGCCGCGTTGACTCTGGTGACGCGCCCGGCCTGGTCGAGGGTGAAGGTGCGCCGGCCGGTGTCCTGGTCGCTGGTCGCGGTCAGATGGCCGTCCTCGCGGTGCGTGAATGTCCGCTGGATCTGCGGTCGGGTACGGCCGGCCACGGTGAGGGTCTGGCCGGCGACATGGCCCTGCCCGTCCCAGGCGAACGCGAGGGAGAAGCGATCGCCCAGACTTCGCTGGATCTCGCGGCCTGCCGCGTCATGCTGGAGGGAGAAGACGCGGCCCGCCACGGTGAGGTCTTCGTAGCTGCCGACGCTGTCGTAGGAGTAGGCCGTCGTGACGCCGGCGGGCGTGGTACGGCCGGTGCGGCGCCCCGCAGCGTCGCAGGAGGTGGCAAGCGTGTGGCCGTCGATCAACTGGGCAACGACGCGGCCGACGGCGTCATACTGGAACTCCAGGGAGCAGTCAGGGCTGATGGCTCTCAGCAGGCGGCCACACAGGTCGTTCTCGAAGGCGGTGACCTGGCTGTCGATGGTCTTCTCGACCATCTGACCGATCGAGTCGTAGCGGTAGGTGATGATCTGCCCGGCGGAGTTGGTGTTCCGGGTGAGCCGTCCGTTGGCGTCGTACTCGTAGGCCCTGGTGTGGTCGTCGAAGTCGGTCTCCTCGACGAGCTGCCCGGCGGGGTCAAAGCGGTAGGCCCACGTCAGGCCCTGCGGGTTGGTGACGGCTGTCAGCCGTAGCTCGGCGTCGTAGGCGAAGGTATGGCGTGTCCCGTCCGGGCCGGTCTGGGCCGTCAGCAGATCGAAGTGGCTGTAGTCGGAGCGGAGCGTCCCGCCGAGCGGATCGGTGTGCAGGACGCAGTTGCCCTCGCCGTCGAATGCCCACGTTTCCCTCGCGCCATCGGGACCTGTGCGCGACAAGAGCTGGCCCTCGACCGACCATGTCAGGCGGGTCAACCCGCCCCCAGGGCCGGCGGTCGCCACGACGCGCCCGAAAGCGTCGTACTCGTGGTGGCTCACAGCGCCCGAGGCGACGGTGACGGTTACGGGCAGTCCGGCCTCGTTGCAGACGGCCTCTACACGCCCACCGAGCGGGTCGGTGACGGCCTGGACCGTGCCGCAGGCGCCGATGGTGTAGCGCGTCGTCTCCCCGCTGGGGTCGGTCAGGGCGGTGCAGTTGCCCACCTCGTCGTAGGCGTACTGCCACGAAGTGCCGTCGGGTAGCTCCACCGTCGTGGCGAGGTTGAGGTTGTTGTAGGTGAAGCGGGTGGTGCCGCCATCGGGCCGGGTCGCCTTCAGGGGCATGCCCAGATCGTTGCTTTCGAGCCTCGTCGTGTGCCCGAGCTGGTCCGTTGAGGCGATCACGTGCTGGTGGGCGTCGTAGTTCGTGATGACGGTGTCGCCCACCGGGTCGATCTCGGCAATGATCAGACAGACATCGTTGATGACGTAACGGAACGTGGCGCCTGCGGCGCTGGTGACCTCGGTGACGCGACAGTCGGGCCAAGCCGGATGGGCGCTGTCGTAGGTGAAGGTGTTCGCCATATGCCCGGCCTCGCCGCCCTGGGCGATGCAGCGGTCCTGGTCGTCATAGCTGTAGTCGTAGCGACTGTGGTTGGTGTCTTGCCAGGACGTGATGCGCAGGTTTTCGTCGTAGATCAACCGGAGTGGCAGACCGGATGAATTGGTGACGGCGGTGAGGTTACCGTCGGTGTAGCCGTACTGCTTAATGGTGGCGTCGGAGCCGTCTTCGGAGCCCCTCGCGAGCTTGAGATGGGTCAGTCGACCGTCGTTTACAGTGATCTTGAGGTGGTATCCGCCGCTGTGGCGGATACCGAGCGGGGTGCCCTCGGGATCGTAGTCGAAGTCGACCGTGTTGCCGTTGCGGTCAGATATTCGCTCGAGGAGCGCCAGTCCGCCGGCGGGCGGAGCGAACCGGCGGCTGTGTCCGGTGAGGGGGTCGTCGATCCGGTATCCGCCGTCGTCCAGGTAGGACAGCGCCCAGCAGGGCCCAGCCTCAGGCAGAACTCGGGCATCGGGCGACTCGGGGTGAGGATACGCAAGCAGCATGCCGTCTTCGGTGACGAAGACGACGCCTTCTTCATCGATTTCGAGGCGTTGGTCGATGGTCGATGACCAACTGGGGCCGAACCAAAAGCCGGTGCGGTAATCGGAGGCGGCACGTCGGCTGAAGGTCAGCGGGAGGGTTCCGGGCAGAGTGATATCGGTCTGGGCGAGGAACATCTGCCCCGTTGCCGCGTCAACGGGGTCGCCGCAGCCCTTGATCTTGGTCTTGAACCGGTTGTACGCGCCCCTCGCGCCGTCGGCGATCGACCCGCGCGCGGACTTGGTCAGACCGAGCACGGACTTGCCCATGGCCTTCATGCCGCCGCGCGCCACCGCGAGACCGCCCTTGAGGCCCTTGGCGAGTCCGCCGAGGGTGGTCAGCCCCTTCATCCCCGGGATGCAGTCCAGCGCGGCGAACGCCACATCCCACAGGGATGCTTCGCCCTTGCGGTACTTGTTGAGTGTGTCCGCGAGGACCACGAGAGCCGCGGCGAGGACGATCAGCGCGATCGGCCCGCCGATGATCATCGCGACGATGCCCAGGACCGCGACGACGACCTTGCAGACGGCGACGATGGTGTCCCAGTTGTCGGTGACCCAGTCCCCGACCTCCTCCCACCACTTCCGGTTCTGAATCCCCGCGTCGGAAGCCTCGTCGAGCTTGTCCTTCGTCTCCTTGGCGGCGTCCTCACGCATCTTGCGGGCATCGGCGGCCATCTTCTTCGCCGCGTCCAACGCACTGTTCGCCGACGACACATCCGACTTCGCCGCACCCTGGGCGCTCTTCGCGGACTGCGCGTTACGGGTGGCCGCCCGCACCTTGTCCTCATCAGGCTTCGGCGTGCCCTTCTTCTCCTTGTCCTTCTGGAAGTCCTCGGACTCCTTCGTCGCCCGCCCCACCCACGAATCGGCGTCCGTCAACCGGGTGGTCGCCGACTTCAAGTCCGCCTGCGCCGCACGCCCGTTCACCAGAGCCTTGTCCGCCAACGCCTGCGCCCGCTCCAGCTTCGGCCAGTACGCCGCCAACGCGTCCCCGGCCATCCCGTAGGACTTCTCCAACTTCCTCAGATGCTTCGGAACATCCTCGAACTCATCCTGGAACGCCTCCGCGGACTTCCCCGCCCACTTCAGGACCGCTTCCTCACTGGCCATCCCCTTGACCAGCCGCAACGCATCCGACACATCATCAGCAAAATCCTGCAACTCCCGCGACAGGGACTTCACCCGCAGCGGATCACCCGGCGCCGGATCCGACTCCAGATCCAACACATGCCAATCACCCGGCCGATTCGCCGCCATCACGCATCCCCCGTCACACCCGAACCACAACCACCAGCAACCGCACGTATGAGCGAAGTTACTAGGTCCGGGTTCGCGGCGCGAAGAGCGCCCCACTTCTCAGAGCGGGAGATCAGATCGCCGCGCCGAAGGGGCGGGTGCACGAAGCCGCACATCCGATCCCATAGCCAATGCGAGCGATCAGACACAGGATCTCCACGCCATGCCCTCAGATGCGCCCAAGTGTCCTGGGCCACACGCGCTCTGTCCGCTTTCGCCCGCATCGATCCACAAGACAAGTCAGTTCGCTCTGGCGAAACCACGGACCCCATGGATAACGTCGTTTCTCTTGACTGATCCGTTGTCTCAACCCGGAGTTGCCTGTGAAGCGCCGTACCTTGCCCGCTGCTGCCGCGTTCGCCGCAACCGCAGCACTCTTGCTGACGGCCTGTGGCAACGGCGACGAGAAGCCAGAAGCCGACGGCAAGATCGCGGGCGCGGAACAGGGCGACAAGACGTCGGCCTCGCCCAGCGCCACACCATCGGACGCCGCCGGTCGTCCCAAGATCGAGCTTCCTGCGGACATCAAGTACATCTTTGACTGGTCCAGAACAGGCGATAAGAACAAGGACACTGTTCTGAACGACGGCGAACAGTTCATCAAGGCCACGGACATGGCCATCGCCGAGCAGGACCCGCAGCACCAGGCCTACTCCTTCTACTCCGAAGGAGAGATTTCAGCGACCACGCAGACATACGTCCAAGCACACGTGGACAGAAAGATCCGGACCACGGGGACTTATCGCTTCTACGATGCCACCGTGTCCCTCAACAAGGACAGCACTGCCTCTCTCATTTACTGCGAGGACCAGAGCAAGGCATTCGGAAAGAGCATCAAGACTGGAAAGATCGACAAAACTCCCGTCACAGAGAAGAGCTATGTCCTTTACAACACCACATTGAGGAAAAATAGGCAGGACATCTGGGTCACCACGAAGATGTTCATGCAAAGGGGGAACACGAAGTGCCAGCCCTGATTCTCAAGAAAATAGCCGCAGTCGCTCTCGTCGCCAGCACGAGTTTTTCACTTACCCCATCCCTTGCGATGGCTGACGACCCCCTGAACCAGTCGCCCCCAACGCCGACAAACAATCCCTCAGCCGATGTCGACGGCCGAGAACTCTCGGTCAAAGCTGGCGGCGTTGTCTACGACCGCTCCAAGAACGGCAAGGGAACCAACGCGGGTCCCGTCGCCGCCGCCGGTAACTGGACGCCGCCTGCGTGCTGGTACGCCCCGAAGTACAGCCCCGATCAGCTCAAGAAGACCGTGGAGCCTATCTGGGCAGCCGAATCCACCGGCTACGAGTGGGAGGCCACCCAGCGAAAGCGCTACGTGGAAGGCGTCCCCTACAAGGATTTCAACGCCGAGAAGACCGGCAAGGGTTACTGGTGGGACTCCTACGTCAACATGGCCCGCATCGGTGAACCCGGCGCGCTCGCCTGCAACAAGCCCTACTTCTGGGTCGACACCGGCGAGCCGCCGCCCGCCGACGTTCCCGAGGCCATCACCCCGGAAATACTCGCCCAGCTCGCCTATGCCGAAGTCCGCGTACCCGACACCGAGATCGCACTCGCGCCCGCAGCCAACACCAAGGTCAACCTGCCCACTTGGGCGTGGCTCGACAAAGCCGAGTTCAAGCCCGTCTCCGTCACCGCGTCGGTCCCCGTCCTGAACCTCGAAGCCACCGCCACAGCCACCCCGCATTCCCTCCGGATCGAGCCCGGCACCAAGGACGCCGTGCTTCACCCCGCCTCCGGCGAGTGCCCCATTAACGGTGACGGGTCCATCGGGACGCCGTTCGCCAAGGGCTCCGCCAACGAGACCCCGCCCTGCGGGCTCACCTACCTCCGCGCCTCCGGCGACGGCGCGTACAAGCTCCAGGCCACCATCACCTGGAAGATCACCTGGGGCGGCACCGGAGACCCAGGACCGAACAACCTCCCCGACGGCACCTTCGGCACCACCCAGGACATCACCGTCCAGGAAATCCAGGCCATCAACCGCTGAGCCGCACGCGAAGCTACGCGCCCACCGCAGTGAACGCCCCGTGCGCCAAGCGGCGCAGCAGCGCTTCCATCGTCGCGCGGCCCGGCAGGCCGTTGCCGTACGAGCTCAGGTGCGGGGTCGAGTTGAGCAGGCCGAACACCGCGTGCACCGCCGAGCGCGCCTCGGTCTCCGGCGTGGCCGGGTTCAGCTCCCGTACGACGGTGACCCACAGCTCGACGTACTGGCGCTGCAGCTGCCGCACCCGCTTGCGGTCGCTCTCGCGCAGGCGGTCCAACTCGCGGTCGTGCAGGGTGATCAGCGGGCGGTCGTCGAGGGCGAAGTCGATGTGGCCGTCGATGAGCGAGGCCAGGACGGCTTCGGGGCCCACGGCCGCCGCCGCGACGCGCAGTTTGCCGCCGTCGAGCAGCCGCTCACTGATGCCCACGAGCAGCTCGGCGAGCATCGCGTCCTTGCCCGCGAAGTGGCGGTAGAGACCGGGGCCGCTGATACCGACCGCGGCGCCTATCTCGTCGACGCCCACACCGTGGAAGCCGCGCTCGGCGAAGAGGCGGGCGGCCTCCCTGAGGATCTGCTCGCGGCGGGTCGGGGCCGCGACGCGGGCGGCGGCATTGGTACTCATGGGGTCATTCTAGACCGAGTGGTTAGCGGTCGTTAACCTCTGGGACCCCCCCCAGGGCCGACCTGCCACCGTCAGCGCTCGCAGCAGCCACTCCACCGGGCCCAGCCGGTGCCGCCGCATCAGCCTCGCGCTGAGGGCCGGCTGTGCGGCGTACAGGACCAGCGCCCCGCACAGCACCGCCGCCGTGCCCACCCTGCCGTACAGGCCGAGGCCGTAGCCGGTGAAGACCGGTGCCATGACGAGCGACTGGGTGAGGTAGTCCATGAGGGCCATGCGGCCGGCGGGCGCCAGGAGGGCGACCGCGCGGGCGCCGCGCGGGGTGCGGAGCCACAGCAGCAGGGCGCTCGCGTACGCGGCGGTCAGGGCGGGCGCCGTGACCGTGCCGACGGCGAGTGCGAACAGCTCCCCTTACGACAAGGGTCATCCCGGAGAACGAAATCCGCAGCAGAATCCACAACCGATTCCGCCATCGCAACCGCAGCGGAATCCGCCGGAAGATTCACCCTGGACAGAGCTGTTAGCGCTCGTTAACCTGAAGGGGCGTTAACGCTCACTAACATCACTTCGGCCGGGCACACCCGACCGGGCAAGGGGGCTCGACGAGATGCGGCAGGCACCGGTGCTTTCCAGCACCGCCGATCCGGCGACCGAGGCATGGCGGGCCAATGAGGCGGCCCATCGGAAGCTGGTGGACGAGCTGCGCGGGCGGCTGTCCGCGGCCTGGCTCGGCGGCGGTGAGAAGGCACGCGCCCGGCACACCGCCCGCGGCAAGCTGCTGCCCCGCGACCGGGTGGACACGCTGCTCGACCCAGGATCGCCCTTCCTGGAGCTGGCCCCGCTGGCCGCCGAGGGGATGTACGGCGGGGCGGCCCCGGCCGCCGGTGTGATCGCCGGGATCGGGCGGGTCAGCGGCCGCGAGTGCGTCATCGTCGCCAACGACGCCACCGTCAAGGGCGGTACGTACTACCCGATGACGGTCAAAAAGCATCTGCGGGCCCAGGAGGTGGCGTTGGAGAACCGGCTGCCGTGCCTGTACCTGGTGGACTCCGGCGGCGCCTTCCTGCCCATGCAGGATGAGGTCTTCCCGGACCGTGAGCACTTCGGGCGGATCTTCTACAACCAGGCCCGGATGTCCGGCGCGGGCATCCCGCAGATCGCCGCGGTGCTCGGGTCCTGCACGGCGGGCGGGGCGTACGTCCCCGCGATGAGCGACGAGGCCGTGATCGTGCGGAATCAGGGCACGATCTTCCTCGGCGGCCCGCCGCTGGTGAAGGCCGCGACCGGCGAGGTCGTCACCGCGGAGGAACTGGGCGGCGGCGAGGTGCACTCCCGGACCTCCGGCGTCACCGACCACCTCGCGGAGGACGACGCACACGCCCTGCGCATCGTGCGCAACATCGTCGCGACGCTGCCGAAGCGCGGTCCGCTGCCGTGGTCGGTCGAGTCCGTCGAAGAGCCCAAGGTCGATCCGGCCGGGCTGTACGGCGCGGTGCCGGTGGACTCCCGCACCCCGTACGACGTGCGGGAAGTCATCGCCAGGACGGTCGACGGCTCACGGTTCCAGGAGTTCAAGGCGGAGTACGGGCAGACCCTGGTCACCGGATTCGCCCGGATCCACGGCCACCCGGTCGGCATCATCGGCAACAACGGCATCCTGTTCTCCGAATCCGCCCAGAAGGGCGCGCACTTCATCGAGCTGTGCGACCAGCGCGGCATCCCTCTCGTCTTCCTGCAGAACATCTCCGGCTTCATGGTCGGCCGGGACTACGAGGCGGGTGGCATCGCCAAGCACGGCGCCAAGATGGTGACGGCGGTGGCTTGCACACGCGTGCCGAAGCTGACGGTCGTCGTCGGCGGTTCCTACGGCGCGGGGAACTACTCGATGTGCGGCCGGGCGTACTCACCGCGCTTCCTCTGGATGTGGCCCAACGCGAAGATCTCGGTGATGGGCGGCGAGCAGGCCGCGTCCGTGCTGGCCACCGTCAAGCGCGACCAGATCGAGGGGCGCGGCGAGGAATGGCCTGGGGAGGCCGAGGAGGCCTTCAAGGACCCGGTCCGCGAGCAGTACGAGACCCAGGGGAACGCCTATTACGCGACAGCGCGGCTGTGGGACGACGGGGTGATCGACCCGTTGGAGACCCGGCAGGTGCTGGGTCTGGCCCTGACGGCGTGCGCCAACGCCCCCCTGAATGAGTCCGCTTTCGGCATCTTCCGGATGTGAGTGACCGATGACCATGTTCGACACAGTGCTGGTCGCCAATCGTGGCGAGATCGCGGTTCGCGTCATCCGTACGCTGCGCGAGCTCGGCGTGCGCTCAGTGGCCGTCTTCAGCGACGCGGACGCAGACGCCCGGCATGTCCGGGAGGCGGACACGGCGGTACGGATCGGTCCCGCGGCCGCGTCCGAGAGCTATCTGTCGGCGGACCGGCTGCTGGCCGCGGCTGCCCTCAGCGGCGCCCAGGCCGTCCACCCGGGCTACGGCTTCCTCGCCGAGAACGCTGCCTTCGCGCAGGCCTGTGCGGACGCCGGGCTCGCCTTCATCGGCCCGCCGCCCTCCGCCATCTCCCTCATGGGCGACAAGATCCGCGCCAAGGAGACGGTGCGGGCGGCAGGTGTGCCGGTGGTGCCGGGTTCTTCGGGCAGCGGCCTGACCGACGACCAACTGGCCACCGCGGCACGTGAGATCGGCATGCCCGTGCTGCTGAAGCCCTCGGCGGGCGGCGGCGGCAAGGGCATGCGTCTGACCCGCGTCGAGTCCGCGCTGGCCGAGGAGATCGCGGCGGCGAGACGAGAGGCGCGGGCGTCCTTCGGGGACGACACGCTGCTGGTGGAGCGGTGGATCGACCGCCCCAGGCACATCGAGATCCAGGTCCTCGCCGACGGCCACGGCAATGTGATCCACCTCGGTGAGCGCGAATGCTCGCTGCAGCGCAGGCACCAGAAGGTGGTGGAGGAGGCCCCCTCGGTCTTCCTCGACGAGGCCACCCGTGCGTCGATGGGCGAGGCGGCGGTCCAGGCCGCGCGCAGTTGCGGCTACCGGGGCGCGGGCACGGTGGAGTTCATCGTGCCGGGGACCGACCCCTCCTCGTACTTCTTCATGGAGATGAACACCCGCCTCCAGGTCGAACACCCGGTGACGGAGCTGATCACCGGCATCGACCTCGTCGAGTGGCAGCTGCGCGTCGCGGCCGGCGAGGAACTGCCCTTCGCCCAGAAGGACATCACGCTCACCGGCCACGCCATCGAGGCCCGCATCTGCGCGGAAGACCCGTCCCGGGGCTTCCTCCCGTCCGGCGGCACGGTGCTTTCCCTGCACGAGCCGCAGGGCGACGGCGTACGGACGGACTCGGGCCTCGCCGAAGGCACCGAGATCGGCAGCCTCTACGACCCGATGCTGTCGAAGGTCATCGCGTACGGCGCCGACCGTGCGACCGCGCTGCGCAAGCTGCGGGCGGCGCTGGCGGACACCGTCACCCTCGGCGTCCCGACCAACGCGGGCTTCTTGCGCCGTCTGCTGGCCCACCCCGACGTCGTCACCGGCGACCTGGACACGGGCCTGGTGGAGCGCGACGTGGACAGCCTGATCCCGGACGGCGTACCGCCCGAGGTGTACGAAGCGGCTTCCGCCGTACGGGACTTCGGCCTGCGGCAGATGGCCCGGGAGGACGCCGGTGGCTGGACCGACCCCTTCGACGTACCGAGCGGCTGGCGGCTCGGCGGCACACCCGCGCCCGTCAGGCACTGGCTGCGCGTGGCCGGATTCGACCCCGTCGAGCACCGGACGGCGGCCGGCAGCAACGCCCAGGTGTCCGAGCGCCGGGTGACCGTCACGGTGGGCGGCGTCGTGCACACCTTCCGGCGGGCGGGCAGCTGGCTGGGCCGGGACGGGGACAGTTGGAACGTCGTGGACCACGACCCGGTGGAGGCCACGCTCAGCGGCGCCGCGCGGGGCGGCGCCGACACGCTGGCCGCGCCGATGCCGGGGACCGTGACCGTGGTGAAGGTCGCCGTCGGGGACCGGGTCGAGGCCGGGCAGAGCCTGCTCGTCGTCGAGGCGATGAAGATGGAGCACGTCATCTCGGCCCCGCACGCCGGCACGGTCACCGAGCTCGATGTGCGGCCCGGCTCCACGGTCGCCATGGATCAGGTCCTGGCGGTGGTCGCCCCGGCAGAATCGGCGGAATCGGCAGGAACGGCGGAATCAGGGGCCTCGAAGGCATCTGCCAGGCCTGGCACCCCAGCGGCCGAACCGGGCGAACCGGGCGAAGCGACCGCCTCGGGCACCCCGGCCACGTCGGCCGAAGCGACCGCCGCACCCACCGTCGCAGCGGCCGTCGCAGCCCCCGTCGTACCGACCGAGGAGGAGAAATGACGCTGCCCATGGTCGTCCCGGTGGACGACCTGCCGCCCCGGGTCCGTATTCACGAGGTGGGCCCGCGCGACGGGCTGCAGAACGAGAAGACGGTCGTGCCCACCGACGTGAAGGCCGAGTTCATCCACCGGCTCGCAGCAGCCGGACTCACCACCGTCGAGGCGACCAGCTTCGTGCACCCCAAGTGGGTGCCCCAACTCGCCGACGCCGAGCAGCTGTTCCCGATGCTGGCCGGCCTCGACATCGAGCTCCCCGTGCTCGTACCGAACGAACGCGGCCTGGACCGCGCCCTCGCCCTGGGCGCGCGCCGCATCGCCGTGTTCGGCAGTGCGACCGAGACCTTCGCGAGCCGCAATCTCAACCGGACCGTGGACGAGTCGCTCGCCATGTTCGAGCCGGTCGTCGCGCGGGCCCGCGCGGACAAGGTCCAGGTCCGCGGCTATCTCTCCATGTGCTTCGGCGACCCGTGGGAGGGCCCGGTCCCGGTCCCCCAGGTGGTCAGGGTCGCGAAGGCCCTCGTAGACCTCGGCTGCGACGAGCTGAGCCTGGGCGACACGATCGGTGTGGCCACCCCCGGCCACGTCCGGGCCCTGCTCGCCGCCCTCAACGAGGCGGGCGTGCCCACCACCGCCATCGGGGTCCACTTCCACGACACCTACGGGCAGGCCCTCTCCAACACCCTCGCCGCCCTCCAGCACGGCGTCAGCACCGTGGACGCGTCGGCGGGCGGCCTCGGCGGCTGCCCGTACGCGAAGAGCGCTACCGGGAACCTCGCCACCGAAGACCTCGTATGGATGCTCCAGGGCCTCGGTGTCGAAACCGGGGTCGATCTCGGCCTGCTCACCGCCACCAGCGTGTGGATGGCCGAACGGCTGGGCCGCCCCAGCCCCTCCCGCACTGTCCGCGCCCTCTCCCCCAAGGAGTAAGCAGCAATGCCGCTCGACCACCGGCTCTCCGCCGAGCACGAGGAACTCCGCCGCACCGTGGAGGCGTTCGCGCACGATGTCGTCGCCCCCAAGATCGGCGACCTCTACGAACGCCATGAATTCCCGTACGAGATCGTCCAAGAGATGGGCCGGATGGGCCTGTTCGGGCTGCCCTTCCCCGAGGAGTACGGCGGCATGGGCGGCGACTATCTCGCCCTGGGCATCGCTCTCGAAGAGCTGGCCCGCGTCGACTCGTCGGTGGCGATCACCCTCGAAGCGGGCGTCTCGCTCGGCGCGATGCCGGTGTTCCGCTTCGGCACGGAGGAGCAGAAGCGCGAGTGGCTCCCCCGCATGTGCTCCGGCGAAATGCTGGGCGCGTTCGGGCTGACCGAGCCGGACTGCGGATCGGACGCGGGAGGCACCAGGACGACCGCGGTGCGCGACGGCGACGAGTGGGTGATCAACGGCTCCAAGTGCTTCATCACCAACTCGGGCACCGACATCACCGGCCTGGTCACGGTCACCGCGGTCACCGGCCGCAAGCCCGACGGCAAGCCCCTCATCTCCGCGATCATCGTCCCGTCCGGCACCCCGGGCTTCACGGTCGCCGCGCCGTACTCGAAGGTCGGGTGGAACGCGTCGGACACCCGCGAGCTGTCCTTCTCCGACGTGCGGGTCCCCGCCGCGAACCTGCTCGGCGAAGAGGGCCGCGGTTACGCCCAGTTCTTGCGCATCCTCGACGAGGGCCGGGTCGCCATCTCGGCACTCGCGACGGGCCTCGCGCAGGGCTGTGTGGACGAGTCGGTGTCGTACGCCAAGGAGCGGCACACCTTCGGCCGGCCCATCGGCTCGAACCAGGCCATCCAGTTCAAGATCGCCGACATGGAGATGCGCGCCCACATGGCCCGCATCGGCTGGCGCGACGCGGCGTCGCGCCTGGTCGCCGGTGAGCCCTTCAAGAAGGAAGCGGCGATCGCGAAGCTCTACTCCTCCACGATCGCCGTCGACAACGCGCGTGAGGCCACTCAGATCCACGGCGGGTACGGCTTCATGAACGAGTACCCGGTGGCCAGGATGTGGCGGGACTCCAAGATCCTGGAGATCGGCGAGGGCACGAGCGAGGTCCAGCGGATGCTGATCGCCCGCGAGTTGGGCATGACGGGCTGACGCCACGGTCGTACGGACCCGGAGCGCCGGAGCCTGGCTCGGCCCCTGGTCCGGGCGCCGCGTCCAAGCCGGGGCGGCGCCCCCTCCAGGGCCGCCTCGGGGCCGCGCCCGCGCGTCGGGCCGGGCCGAGCCCGGGCGCCAAGGCGGGGAGCCGGACGCAGCGCCGCCCGGCTCCCCGCAGCCCCGTCAGCCCACCGCCCCGGCGCCATCAAACCCCGCACCCCGCGTCTGGCACGCTCACAGCGGCGCGTCAGGCCCCCGCGGCCACGTCGGGTGCGGTCGGCGCATCTGCCGCCGCAGCCACATCGATCACCGCAGCCACATCCGGGTGGAGCACCCGCGCCAGGAAGGCCTGTGTGCGCACATGCTTCGGCCGGCCCAGGACCTCCTCCGGCGTGCCCTCCTCGACGACGCTGCCCTCGTCCATGAAGACCACCCGGTCCGCGACATCGCGCGCGAAGCCCATCTCGTGCGTGACGACCAGCATCGTCATGCCCTCGTCGGCGAGCTTGCGCATGACACCCAGCACATCGCCCACCAGCTCGGGGTCGAGTGCGCTGGTCGGCTCGTCGAAGAGCATCAGCTCGGGGCCCATCGACAGCGCCCGTGCGATGGCGACGCGCTGCTGCTGGCCGCCCGAGAGCTGTGCGGGGAAGCTCTCCTCACGGTCCGCGAGGCCGACCTTGGCAAGGTTCTCCCGCGCTACGCGGCCCGCCTCGGCCTTGTCGCGTCCGAGCACCCTGCGCTGGGCGATGGTGAGGTTCTCCAGGACGTTCAGGTGCGGGAAGAGGTTGAACTGCTGGAAGACCATGCCGATCCGGCGGCGTACCGCGTCGAGGTCGACGTCCGGGTCGGTGAGGTCGACGCCGCCGACGGTCACCGTGCCGGCGGTGGGCTCCTCCAGCAGGTTCACGCAGCGCAGCAGGGTCGACTTGCCGGATCCCGAGGGGCCGATGACGCAGACCACCTCGCCGCTCCGCACGGTGAAGTCGATGCCGCGCAGCACTTCGAGGTCGCCGAACGACTTGTGCAGGCCCTGGATCTCGATCGCCTCGGTCATGACGCGATCACCTCGCCTTTGCGTGACGGGCCTCTAGGCGCCGTACGAGATAGCCGAGCGGGATGGTGACCAGCAGATAGCACAGACCCGCTACGAAGATGGGGGTGGTGTTGGCCGTCGTACTGGCCAGGTCGCGGCCGAACTTGGTGAGTTCGCGCTGCTGGAGCGTGACTCCGAGGAAGAGCACCAGCGAGGAGTCCTTGAAGAGCAGGACCAGTTCGTTGGTGAGCGGCGGCACGATGACCCGGAAGGCCTGCGGGATCACGATCGAGCGCATCGCGGTGGCGTGCGACATGCCCAGGGTGCGGGCCGCCTCCAGCTGTCCGCGCGGGACGGCCTGGATGCCCGCCCTGATCGTCTCGGCCATGTAGGCGGCGGCGACCAGGCCGAGGGCGACGGCGACCTGTCCGTACGCGCCGCCGGGGAACGACACTCCGGGGAAGGCGAGCGGGACGCCCACGCCGACGAAGATGAAGATCAGCAGGGCGGGCAGGCCTCGGAAGAACTCGATGTACGCCATGGCGATCCAGCGGTACGGCGCCACGGACGAGAGCCGCATCAACGCGACGACGAGCCCCAGGACCAGACCCACGCCGAAGCCGGTCAGCGTGTACACCACGGTGTTGAGCAGGGCGACCGTGATGATGTCGGGGAAGAGCTCCTTGGCGACGGACGGGTCCAGGAACTGCTCCTGGAGCACGGTCCAGTCGGCCAGCGCCCCCACGACCACCACGATGACCGCGAAGACGGCGTACTGCACGCCGCGCGAGATCCGGCGGCGGCGGCGCGGTGACATCCGCTTCCGCACCGTCGGCTTCTCGGGGGTCAGGGTCGTCACTGGGCGTCGGCACCCTTCGGCATCGGGCCGATCCACTGCTCGTACAGCTTCTTGTACGTGCCGTCCGCCTTGGCCTTCTTGATGGCCTTGTCGATCAGTTCGACGAGCTTGGCGTTGCCCTCCTTGCGGACCGCGAAGCCGTACTGCTCACCGGTGTCGAGGTTGCCGACGATCTCGTACTTCGCCGCGGTGGCGGGGTCCTTGAGCCAGTTCTGCACGACCGGGTAGTCCTGCACGATGACATCGACCTGCCCGGTGCGCAGCCCGTTGAGCTCGGCGTCGGAGCTTTCGAAGGACTGCGGGTCGGCGCCGTGCTTGTGGGCGAAGTCCTCACCGGTGGTGGAGGACTGCGAACCGAGCTTCAGTTTCTGCTTGGTGATGTCCTCGACCGTCGACGCCTTGATGCCCTTGCGGGCCAGCAGGGCCTGGGTGGCCTCGAAGTAGGGCGTGGAGAAGGCGAGGTTCTGCTTGCGCTCCTCGGTGATCGTCATACCGGCCGCGGCGACGTCGCAGACGTTGGCATTGAGGTCGGCGCCGGTCTTGATCGTCTCGAAGGACTTGTCGACGATCTCCTGCTTGACGCCGAGATCCTTGGCGACCAAGTCGATCATGGACACATCGAAGCCGACGACCTTGCCGTCCCTCTCCGACTGGAAGGGCGCGTACGGGAGGTGCGTACAGGTGGTGATCTGGCCTGCCTTGACCAGTTTCGCACCCTTCACGGTGGCGCCGTCGTCGCTGCTGCTGCACGCACCGAGCGTCAGGGCCAGCGAGGCGGCGGCACACACCGTCGCGGTGCGGCGGAAGGGCAGGCGGCGGGACGGGCTCATGAATTCCCCTTGCACAGGAGGGTCGGACCCGCGGATCCCCATTGATTCGCGATCAAGTGTCCACACACTGTCGGAGCGGCAGAAGAAAGTCCACCACTTGTTTTTGTCCGCGAAACACTCGCCTCTGGCCAGGGTTTGCGCATGCCCGGCTCACGGCTCTCACGGCACCACCGCGTATCGGCAGAAGCCACACGAACGGGACCCGCCACCGCGCGCCGCGGGCGGGTGCGGGCGTGACCGCGTGCACGGTCCTCGCCGGGCGTCGCTGCGGCGAGATCGTCGCCCGGGGCTCATCAGGACACCACCCCGCCGAGGTGCGTGAGGTTAGGCTAACCTACCTTCGAACTTGCCCCCGTGGTGGATCTCGCCGCACCTACGAAAGCAGACAGCGCCATGCCCCGAGCCCGAGCTTCTCACCTCCCCCGCCTCTCCCGCCGCGGCCTCCTCGCCGCGGGCGGCGCCATCGGCATCGGCGCCGCACTGACCGCCTGCGGAGAGACCTCGGCGAAGAGTGAGGGCGAGGGCGCGAGCGCCAAGAAGTCCGGCCCCTGGTCCTTCAAGGACGACCGCGGCAAGACGGTCAAGGCCAAGAACACCCCGACGAGCATCGTCGCTTTCACCGGCACCGCCGCCGCCCTCCACGACTACGGCGTCGCGGTCAAGGGCGTCTTCGGCCCGACCCGGACCAAGGACGGCAAGGCCGACGTGCAGGCGGGCGACCTCGACATCTCCAAGGTCGAGATCATCGGCAACACCTTCGGCGAGTTCAACGTCGAGAAGTACGCCGCGCTCAACCCCGATCTCCTGGTCAGCGCGATGTGGGAGAAGGACGTGCTCTGGTACGTCCCCGAGCAGTCCGCGAAGAAGATCTACGCGGTGGCTCCGAGCGTCGCCCTGTGGGTCTCGCAGACGAACATGCCCAAGGCGATCCAGCGCCACGCGGACCTCGCCGAGTCCCTCGGCGCGGACCTGAAGGCCAAGAAGGTCACCGACGCCAAGGCCCGCTTCGAGAAGGCCTCCGCGCGGCTGCGGCAGGCCGCCAAGTCCCGGCCCGAGATCACCGTCCTGGTCGGCTCGGCCAGCCAGGACCTCTTCTACGTCTCCCTCGCGAAGACGTCCGCCGACACGCTCTACTTCGAGGAACTGGGCGTGAAGTTCGTCAAGCCGAAGGTGGACTCGGCGGGCTTCTTCGAGGGGCTCAGCTGGGAGAACCTCGGCAAGTACAAGGCCGACATCATCATGATGGACAACCGCACCTCGGCCCTGCAGCCCGCGGCGCTCAAGGACAAGCCGACCTGGACCGGGCTGCCCGCCGTCAAGGCCGGGCAGGTCATTCCGCGCACCACGGAGCCGATTTTCTCCTACGACAAGTGCGCCGTGATCCTCGAGGACCTCGCCAAGGCCGTCGAGACGGCCAAGAAGACCGGCTGATCCCGCGCACCGACCCGCCGCCCCCCCCCTGACCAGGAGGCCCCACATGACTGCGACAGCCGCCGACATCACCTGGCTGGTACGGGACGAGGCGGCGCCCGCCGCGCTGGAGGCCATCGGCGCGGTACCCGCGGCCCGGACTGCCGGGCGGGCTGCCCGAGGGGGCGCCGTACGCCTGGATCGCCGGCGAGGCCTCCTGCGTACGGGCGCTGCGCCGCCATCTCGTGCGGAGCGCGCATTCGACCGCAGGCGCGTCACGTTCGTCGGGTACTGGCGGCGGGGGCTCAGCGAGGAGCAACTGAGGGAACAGGCCGAGGAAGCATAAGCAGGAGACCTGTTCACGTCGGTGAGGCCGTAGTGGCCGGGGCGAAGGCCGGTGGGCGTCAGTATTTGAAGCTCAGCACGCGAAGTTCGCCCTGCCCGATTGCGAGCCGACGTCCACGGACCTCGTGGCCGTCCTGGACCTGATCGCCGGCCATGCCGAGCAGTACCCGGGAGACTCTCTTGACCACGCCTGCTGACGCGCCACTCGACGGAATCGGTCACCCCGGCGCCCCCGGCCAACACGGTTACCGTGATGGCGCGTTCACAGAGCCGAAGCCCCGCTGCGGCCCGTCCGCCGTCGCGGGCGGCGCCCACGGCCCCGCGGTTCTGCGGGAGTTGACCGGCGTCGTGATCGACGCGCTCACCGAGGGCGCCGCGGAGCGGGGCGGGCCACTGCCGGCCGGCGGGCCCGACACCGTCGCCGCCGAGGTACGGGCCGTCTGCTCGCCCGCGCTGCCCGCGCGGGGCACCGGCGCCGAGGAGGCGCTCCGTACCCTCGTCAAGGCCGTGACCAAGGGCGCCGCCGATCCCGCCGACCCGTACTGCGTCGCCCATCTGCACTGCCCGCCGCTGGCGGTCGCCGCCGCCGCCGACCTGGCCGCGTCCGCGCTCAACCCGTCCATGGACTCCTGGGACCAGGCACCCGCCGCCGGGGTCATCGAGGACGAGGTCACCGGCGCGCTCGCCGCGCTCGTCTACCCCGGGCTGCCGCGGCCCGACGCGCTGATCACCAGCGGCGGCACCGAGTCCAACCTGGTGGCGCTGCTGCTGGCCAGGGAGCGGGCGCGGGCCGTCGGAGAGCGCACGGTGCAGGTGGTGTGCGGGACCAACGCGCACCACAGCGTGCAGCGGGCCGCCTGGATGCTGGGGCTGCCGACCCCCGCCACCGTCGCGTGCCGGGGCGGGCGCATCGCGCCCGAGGCGCTGGAGCTGGTGCTCACGGAGTACGAGGGGGCGCCGATCCTGGTGGTGGCCACCGCGGGCACCACCGACGAGGGTCTGATCGACCCGCTGCCCGAGATCGCGAGGATCGCCGCCGCGCACGACGCCGAGTTGCATGTGGACGCCGCGTACGGCGGGCCGCTGCTGTTCAGCGACCGGCTCGCGCCGCGCCTGGTGGGCATCGAGTCCGCGGTCTCCGTCACCTTCGACCTGCACAAGCTGGGCTGGCAGCCGGTCGCGGCCGGGCTGCTCGCCGTCCACGACACCCGCACTCTGGAGCATCTCGGCTTCCAGGCCGCCTACTTGAACGCCGACGACGACACCGAGGCAGGGCTGCCCGACCTTCTCGGCCGCTCCATCCGCACCTCGCGACGCCCCGACGCCCTGAAGATCGCGGTGACCCTGCGGGCCCTGGGACGTGAGGGCCTGGGCGCGCTGGTCGAGCACTGTGTCGACACGGCGCAGGGACTCGCATCGGCGATCGCCGCGCGGCCCGAACTGCGGTTGCGCCCCGGCCCCCTGGGCATCAGCACCGTGCTGTTCCGCCCGGTCGCAGCCGACCGGCTGCCGGCCGCCGCGGGCGACGAGCTCGTCGCGGCCATTCGGCGCCGGCTGCTCGAAGAGGGCCGGGCGGTCCTCGGTCGTGCGGTGGCCGTCGACAGCGACGGACAGCGGAAGTTGTGGCTGAAGGCCACGCTGCTGCACCCGGCGTTCCACCCCGCTGACCTCACCGGGCTGCTCAAGCTGGTCGCCGACTGCGCGGCGGACCGCGCACACTCCCCCCACATCCCTGGAGCCACCGGATGAACGCCCCGATCGCCGAAGAAGAGATTCTCGACCTGCTCGGTGTGGGCATCGGACCCTTCAACCTGTCGCTGGCCGCGCTCGCCGACGGCGTACCGGAGCTGAGCACCGCGTTTCTGGAGCAGCACACCGCCTTCCACTGGCACCCGGGACTACTCATCGGGGGCGCCACCCTCCAAGTCCCTTTCCTGGCAGACCTGGTGAGCCTGGTGGACCCGACCAGCCCGTGGTCGTTCCTGAACTACATACGGATCCGGGAGCGGCTCTTCCCCTTCTACTTCGCCGAGCGCTTCCACCTGGACCGCGCGGAGTACGACGCGTACTGCCGCTGGGCCAGTGAGCAGCTGCCGTCCTGCCGCTTCGGCCACCAGGTGGACACGGTCCGCTGGGACGCCGGGCGCGAGGCGTTCGAGGTGGACTTCACCCGCCTCGACGCGGACGGCGGCGCCGAGGGCGTCGGCCGCTACTTCGCGCGCAACCTGGTGCTCGGTGTCGGTACGGCGCCGAAGATCCCGGAGCCGTTGCGGGCCCTCACCCACGACTCGTCCGCCCCGGTCTGGCACTCCGCCGAATACCTGGACCGGCGCGCGCAGTTGCTGGCCGCCGACCATGTCACCGTGATCGGCTCCGGACAGTCGGGCGCCGAGGTGTTCCTGGATCTGCTGCGCCACCGGCCCGAGGGCAGTGAGGGGCTGACCTGGCTGACGCGGACCCCGGCGTTCGCGCCGATGGAGTACAGCAAGCTGGGCCTGGAGCAGTTCACGCCGGACTACACGCGCTACTTCCACGGCCTGTCCGAGCCGGTGCGCGACCGGCTGCTGCCGCAGCAGTGGCAGCTGTACAAGGGCGTCAGCGGCGACACGCTCGGGGAGATCCACGACGAGCTGTACCGGCGCACGCTGGGCGGCCGGTGGCCCGACGCCGCGCTCACCCCCGGGGTGGCCGTGCGCTCCGCGCGGCGCGCCGCGGACGGCCGGATCGAGCTGAGCGTGAGCCACGCCCAGCAGGAGACCGAGGCGCGGCTGATGACGGACGCGGTGGTGCTGGCGACCGGTTACGCCGAGCGTCCGGTGGAAGGGGTGATCGAGCCGCTGCTGCCGTACCTGTCACGGGACGAGGCGGGACGGCCCGACATCGACGCGGACCACCGGCTCGTTCTCGACGAGAAGGTGGGCGGATCGGTGTTCGTGCAGAATGCGGAGCGGCACACCCACGGGGTCGGCGCCCCGGACCTGGGCCTGGCCGCCTGGCGCTCGGCCGTCGTCCTCAACGCCGTGACCGGGGGCGGCGCCTACGCGCTTCCTTCGCGTACCGCCTTCACCAGCTTCGGCCTGGGCGGCGCCACGGCGACTTCCGCCGCGTCGGCCGTCCGCCGCGCGGCGGACGGCGCGTCCCGGAGCGAGGGACTGCACACCAGGTAGGGCTTGTCACCGTCAACTACCGGCTTTCCAGCAGAAAGAGACCCGTCATGAGCCCGCCGCTGAACCACCGGCATCCGACTGTTCCGCAGCCCATGGGCCGGCCGGCCGCGGACTCGATCGCCGATTCCGCCGCTGCCGAGAGCCTGCTGCGCTGCTGGGTGCGCGAGACCGGCGTGCCGCGACCCGCGGGTGACGTCCTGCGGCTGGACCTGCCCGCCACCGGCACCGCTGTCGAAGTCCCGGTCGCGTACTGGTCGGCCGTCGGCTGGCACCGTTTCGGCCAGGCCCGTGTCGCCGGAGTCGGCACCCCGCTCGCCGCCCCCGCACTCGCCGCGCTCATCGCCGTCGAGACGGCGGCCGCCGACCCCGCCGCCGTCGCCGACCTGACCGGCCGCGTCAGCGACTCCACCCGCCGCGTCGCCGCCTTCGTACGGGCCCGCGCCGACACCCCGCAGGACCCGGAGGGCACCACACCCTTCCTGGCCGGCGAGCAGGCGCTGATCTGCGGCCATCCCCTGCACCCGACGCCCAAGAGCCGCGAGGGCATCTCCGATGCCGAACTACGTTCGTACTCGCCCGAGTTGCGCGGTTCCTTCGCGCTGCACTGGTTCGCCGCCGACCCGTCCGTCGTCAGCGCCGACTCGGCACTCGGCCGCAGCGCGCAGGACCTGATGGCCGAGCTAGCCGGGGATCCGACCACGCCCGAAGGAACCGTCCTGGTGCCCGCACACCCCTGGCAGGCCAAGGACGTCCTCAGCCGCCCCGGTGTGCGGGCGCTGCTCGACACGGGGCTGCTGCACGACCTGGGCCCGGCGGGACCCGCCTGGTCACCGACCTCCTCGGTACGGACCGTGTACCGGGCCGACGCACCAGTGATGCTGAAGTTCTCGCTCGGCCTGCGCATCACCAACTCCCGCCGCGAGAACATGCGGATCGAGCTGGAGCGCGGTACCGCGATCGACCGGCTGCTCACCGCGGGCCTCGGTGCGGCGCTGCGCGGTGCGTACCCGGGCTTCGAGATCGTGCGCGATCCCGCGTGGATCGGGGTCGACGCCGCCGACGGCTCATCCACCGGCCTGGACGTCGTCGTACGCGACAACCCGTTCCCCGGCGGCGCCGACAGCACAACCGCCTTCTGCATGGCGGGACTTGTGTCGGTGCGCCCCGATCTGCCTGCGGGCCGCTCCCGGCTCGCGGACCTCGTGCACACGGTCGCGGTGCGCACCGGCCGCCCGGTCGCCGAGGTGGCCGAGGAGTGGTTCTCCCGCTACCTGGAGGCGGTCGTCACCCCGGTGCTGTGGCTGTACGCGAGGTACGGCCTCGGCCTGGAGGCGCACCAGCAGAACACCCTGGTCGTGCTCGACGACGAGGGCATGCCGGTGGGCGGCCGCTACCGCGACAACCAGGGCTACTACTTCTCGCCCACCCGCTCCGCCGCGCTCTACCCCTGGGTCCCCGACGTGGGCCGCGATCTGGGTACGTACGTCGCCGACGAGGTCATCGACGAGCGGCTCGTCTACTACATCGGCATCAACAACCTGCTCGGTCTCGTCGGCGCCCTGGGGTCCGAGGGTCTCGCCGACGAGCGGGCCCTGCTGCGGCGCGCCGACGCGGCGCTCGGCACACTCGCCGCGGAGCACGGCGACCGGCTCGGGCTCGCCGACGTCCTGCGCACCTCGCCCACCCTGAGCTGCAAGGCGAATCTGCTGACGCGGGTGCGGGGCCTGGATGAGCTGACGGGCCCGTTGGAGGCCCAGTCGGTCTACGTCGATATAGTCAACCCCCTTGCGGAGGTACACCAGTGACCCCTACTCAGAACCTCCCGTTGACCCTGGCCGACCTGGAGGACGGGATTTTCACCCTGCGGGCCGTCGACCCCGACGCCGACCTGGCGACGGTGCACGCCTGGATGAACGACCCGCAGGTCGCCCGCTTCTGGGAGACGGCCGAGCCTGCGGAGAAGATCGGGGAGTATCTGCGCGGGCAGCTAGCCAGCAGCTACTCCACGCCGTACATCGGCTGCCTCGACGGCACACCGATGAGCTACTGGGAGCTGTACCGCGCGGATCTCGACCCCCTGCTGACCGGCCGCTACGACGCTCTGCCGCACGACGCGGGCGTGCATCTGCTGCTCGGCCCCTCGGACGTCCGAGGCCGTGGGCTCGGCGTCGACCTGCTGCGTGCGGTCTCCCACTGGCAGCTGACGAGCCTGCCGGACGCGCAGCGGGTGGTGGCCGAGCCGGACGTACGCAATGTGCGTTCGGTGCGGGTCTTCGAGCGGGCCGGTTTCCGCAAGGTGCGGGAGATCGACCTGTCCGACAAGCGGGCCGCGCTCATGGTCCGCGAGCGCCCCGCGTGACGGGCCGGGCCGGGGAACAGCCCCGCAGGGCGTCCCCGGCCCGCCCCCGCTCAGCTCAGCGCTCGGCCCAGGGCACCTGTGTCGACCGGTAGAAGTCGATGCCGAGCGCGGCCATCCGAGGACCCTGCGCCCCCAGCCGCACCTTGTACGCGTCCCAGTCGTGCGTCGACGCGGGCGACCAGCCGAGCTCGGCGATGCCGGGCAGCCGCGGGAACGCCATGAACTCGATGTGGTCGTTGGTCGAGATGGTCTCCGACCACAGCGGCGCCTCGACCCCGAGGACGGAACCGTCCGGCACACCGGGGAGATACGTCTGCGGGTTCCAGTCGTAGGACCGCCGCACCTCGACGAGGCCCGCCCAACTCAGGCCCAGCGGCGTGTCCTTGTTGTACTTCATGTCGAGGTACGCCCGGTCGGCCGGTGAGAGCACCAGCTTGGTGCCCTTCTTCGCCGCGTCGACGACCTTCGTCTTCTCCGCCGCCGAGGTTCCGTCGTAACCCCAGTACTGGGCGACGGCGTCCTCGACCGGCCTGGCGCCGGCCAGCTGGTGCCAGCCCATGACCTTCTTGCCGTACTTGCCGACGATGGCCTGCGCCTTGTCCATGAAGGTCACGTAGTCCTCATGGCTGGTGGAGTGCGCCTCGTCGCCACCGATGTGGATGTACCTGCCCGGCGTCAGCGCGGCGAGCTCCCGCACCACGTCGTCCAGGAACCTGTACGTGACGGCCTTCGCCGCGCAGAGCGAGCTGAAGCCCACTTCCGTGCCCGTGTAGAGCGGCGGCGCGATCCCGTCGCAGTTCAGCTCGGCGTACGAGGCGAGCGCGGCGTTGGTGTGACCCGGCAGGTCGATCTCGGGGACGACCTCCAGGAAGCGCGAGGACGCGTACCGCACGATCTCCTTGTAATCGGCCTTCGAGTAGTAGCCGCCGGGGCCACCGCCCACCTGCGTCGAGCCGCCGTACGTCGCGAGCCGCGGCCAGGAGTCGATGGCGATCCGCCAGCCCTGGTCGTCGGACAGATGCAGATGCAGCTTATTGATCTTGTAGAGGGCCATCTGGTCGATGTAGCGCTTGACCTGCTCCACCGTGAAGAAGTGCCGCGATACGTCGAGCATCGCGCCCCGGTAGCCATAGCGCGGCACATCCTTGATGGCGCCGCCGACCACCTTCCACGGCCCCCGCTGCCTGGTGTCCTTCTCGACCGCCGCGGGCAGCAGCTGACGGAGCGTCTGGACGCCGTGGAAGAGTCCGGCGGCCTTGCCAGCGGTGATGGTGACCCCGTACCGCCCGGACTGCAGCCGGTAGCCCTCCGCGCCCAACGAGCCTTCGGAGCTGAGCCGCAGGCGGATGCCGTCCTTGGCGTCCCGGTTGGTGACCGGCAGCGCGTATCCGGTGGACGGACGCAGGACGTCCGCCAGATAGGAGCCGATCCGGTGCGCCTCGTGCGAGTCACCGACTCTGATCCGGGTCTTGTCCGAGAGGGCATACGAAGGCCCGCCCTCGGAAACGGAGGCGGGCGCGGGGACCACTTGGCCCAACGGTCTTGGCTTCGCCGCTGGTTGGGCAGCGGCGGGGACGGCCGCGACGCTCGTGGCGCCGGCCGCGACAACGAGCAGCAGCGGCGCGAGCATGCGGGGAATCGATCTGCGGTGTCTCACAAGCGGTCCCTTCAAGGGGCAGCGCAGCTGTGGCGTGATGCAGGCGAACGGTCACCATGGGTACCGTGCGCCCCACTTCGGGTCAAGGGTGTAGACCACTTCTCGCCCTCAGGAGGGAGGATCCCCGGTCTCCGGTGCGAGAATCCCCGCATGGCGGAAATCATCCAGAAGGACGGAACATGGACCGTCGACGGCGACACGGTGCGCATCGTGCCGGGCCGGGGCAACCGGGTGCATCCCGTACGGCAGGCCCTGGGCGAACTCGCTGTCCCGCTGGCGGCCTTGGCGGGCATCGCCTTCGAACCGGGCCGCAAGGGCGGCGGACTGGAGACTACGGCCGCGTGAGGGCGCGTGCCCGCTGCCGCCGGCGGCCGACGGCCGGCTTCCGGACAGCGCCGACCCCTGTCGCCTCGCCCTGGAGCAGGACCGCACGGGGGTGGCCGCGTACTTCGTCGACGAGGTGCGCAACGCGCTGCTGATCGAGCAGGTGCCCGCCGACCCGGTCGACCGTGCGCAAGCCGCACCCGCCGGCCGAGGTCCCGGACGCGACACCGCCGGCCCTGACGAAGGCCGACCCCGCGGCGCAGGTCGCCGGCGACGACCATGACGCGCTGCTGCGCAGGCTGCGTGAGCTCGGGGAGCTGCGTGCATCAGGGCGGGCTCCTCACCGACGAGGAGTTCAGCACGGCCAAACAGGCCGTTCTGAAGCGCCTCTGAGCCAGTACGGCACGATCCTGCCCGATTGCGGGCAGGATTCTTGCTAAAGTCTCTCCAGAACAGCAGTATCGACGGATGCTCGAACGCCGACCGTCCAGCTCGTCGCACGACGACCTCACCGATCACCTGGTGCGCAGCACCGCGCTCCCGCGCGGTGAGGCCGCCCGGGTGGTGTTGGACGTACTGGCGTACTTCGACGAGACGACCGAGGAATTCGTCCGCCGCCGCCACCGTGAACTGCAGTCCGGCGGCCTGGTGAACACGGAGATCTTCGAGCGGATCGCGGCCGAGCTGCCGCACCGCGCGGTGGCGCCACCGGAGCTCTCGCTCCGACAGTTGCGCCGCCTCGTCTACGGCTGAGCCACGGCCGCGCGACGGCCGGGCACCCACAGGCAAACCTCGGAGGCAATACTTTATGTGCGGAATCGTCGGTTACATCGGCAAGCGTGACGTCGCTCCCCTGCTGCTCGAAGGCCTGCAGCGGCTGGAGTACCGGGGCTACGACTCCGCGGGCATCGTGATCACCAGCCCCAAGGCCGCCGGCCTGCGGATGGTCAAGGCCAAGGGCCGCGTCCGCGACCTGGAGTCCCGCGTCCCCAAGCGCTTCGCCGGCACCACCGGCATCGCGCACACCCGCTGGGCCACCCACGGCGTCCCGAGCGACGAGAACGCGCACCCGCACCTGGACACCGAGGGCAAGGTCGCCGTCGTCCACAACGGCATCATCGACAACGCCACCGAGCTGCGCGCCAAGCTGATCGCCGACGGCATCGAGTTCCTCTCCGAGACCGACACCGAGGTCCTCGTCCACCTCATCGCGCGCTCCGAGGCCGAGACGCTGGAGGAGAAGGTCCGCGAGGCACTGCGGCACGTCGAGGGCACGTACGGTCTCGCCGTCATGCACGCCGACTTCTCCGACCGCATCGTCGTCGCGCGCAACGGTTCGCCGGTCGTTCTCGGAATCGGCGAGAAGGAAATGTTCGTCGCCTCCGACATCGCGGCGCTCGTTTCCCACACGCGCCAGATCGTCACCCTTGAGGACGGCGAAATGGCGACCCTCAAGGCCGACGACTTCCGCACTTACACGACCGAGGGTTCGCGTACGACGGCCACGCCGACCACCGTGGAATGGGAGGCCGAGTCGTACGACATGGGCGGCCACGACACGTACATGCACAAGGAGATCTCCGAGCAGGCCGAGGCCGTGGACCGCGTGCTGCGCGGCCGCATCGACGACCGCTTCTCCACCGTGCACCTGGGCGGCCTGAACCTGGACGCCCGCGAGGCGCGCGGCATCCGCCGGGTGAAGATCCTCGGCTGCGGCACCTCGTACCACGCGGGCATGATCGGCGCCCAGCTGATCGAGGAGCTGGCGCGCATCCCCGCCGACGCCGAGCCCGCCTCCGAGTTCCGCTACCGCAATCCGGTCGTCGACCCCGACACCCTCTATGTCGCGGTCTCCCAGTCCGGTGAGACGTACGACGTACTGGCCGCCGTGCAGGAGCTCAAGCGCAAGGGCGCCCGCGTCCTCGGTGTGGTCAACGTGGTCGGTTCCGCCATCGCCCGGGAGGCCGACGGCGGCATGTACGTGCACGCCGGCCCCGAGGTCTGCGTCGTCTCCACCAAGTGCTTCACCAACACGGTGGTCGCCTTCGCCCTCCTCGCCCTGCACCTGGGCCGTATCCGCGACCTGTCCGTCGCCGACGGCAAGCGGCTCATCGCGGGCCTGCGCAAGCTGCCCGACCAGATTGCCGAGATCCTGGAGGGCGAGGCAGAGATCAAGAAGCTCGCCGAGGAGTACGCGGGCGCCCAGTCGATGATGTTCATCGGCCGGGTCCGCGGTTACCCGGTGGCGCTGGAGGCCTCCCTGAAGCTGAAGGAGATCTCCTACATCCACGCCGAGGCGTACCCGGCCTCGGAGCTCAAGCACGGCCCGCTCGCGCTGATCGAGCCCGCGCTGCCGACGGTCGCGATCGTCCCCGACGACGATCTACTGGAGAAGAACCGGGCGGCGCTGGAGGAGATCAAGGCCCGCAGCGGCCGGATCCTGGCGGTCGCGCACCGCGAGCAGGAAAAGGCCGACCACACCATTGTGGTGCCGAAGAACGAGACCGAGCTGGACCCGATCCTGCTGGGCATCCCGCTCCAGCTGTTCGCGTACCACACGGCTCTGGCCATGGGCCGGGACATCGACAAGCCCCGCAACCTCGCCAAGTCCGTCACGGTCGAATAGTCGCAGGGCGGTCACCTCAACCGCACGCAAGGGCGGTCTCCGTGCGCGCCACCATGGGCACGGAGACCGCCCTTTCGCGTGCCGGCGTGCCCAACGCCGACGTGTGGCTGTCAGCCGCCCGCGGTCATCCGATGGCCGTCATCCGGTGGCCGCGAGCGTGGCCAGGCAGGGCCTTCGGCCAGTGGGCGAGGGCCGCCGTCGCCGCGTACCAGGACGCGGCTCCGGCCACCACGGCCACCCAGCCCGCGGCCTTCGCGAGACCGCCGCTGTCGGCGAACTGCGCGATGCCCAGAAGCAGGAGCGAGACGCAGAGCAGGCCGTACATGCCCTGCGTGAGCAGCCCGCTGCCCGCGGCGCCGAGGGTGAGGCTCAGGGCGAGCAGGGCCCACAGGAGCAGGAAGAGACCCGCGGCTTCGGCCGAGACGGCCGCGCCGCCCGCGTCCACCCCCACGCCCCAGGTGAACCAGAAGGCGGCGAGCCCGGCGAAGGCCGTACCGGTGAAGGCGCTGCCCGCGCGGAACTCGAACAGTCCGGCGACGAAGAGCGCGATGCCGCCGACGAAGAGGCCGAACGGGACGGCGTCCGCCGCCGTCACGCCGTCGATGACCTCGGTGTGGCCGATACCGAAGGCCAGCAGAGTCAGTCCGAGTGCGAGATGTCCGAGGACGGTGGTGGTGCTTCCCGCAGAGACGTCGTTGGTGTCCACGGCGGGCTCCCTTCGCTGTGCCTGGTGCGTGTACTGCTCTGCGCCCGTTATTTACCCTTCACAAGCACACAATCCCCCCCCTACGCGCGAGTAGGTTCATCCCCATTCGCACACCGGACCACGCCCTCCCACCTGGGGGTGAGGGCGTCCGGGCAGCGGGCCCGCGAAGGGGTTACGGGATCACGATGACCGGGCGCTGCGCGCGGCGCGCGAGGCGGCCGGCCACCGAGCCGAAGATGCGGCCCACGATGCCGTGCGTGGAGCCGACCACGATGCCGTCGGCCGAGTACTCCTTGCCGACCTCTTCGAGCTCGTGGCAGATGTCGCCGCCCCGCTCGACGAGGATCCACGGCACCTCGGCCAGATAGTCCGCGCAGGCGAGCTCAAGACCGAGCACCTCGGTGCGGTGATCCGGTACGTCGACGAAGACCGGCGGCTCACAGCCCGCCCAGACCGTGGTCGGCAGCCGGTTGGCGACATGGACGATGATCAGGCCGGAACCGAGCCGCCTGGCCATGCCGATCGCATACGCGAGCGCCCGCTCACTGGATGTCGAGCCGTCGAAGCCGACGACGACACCGTGCTGGAAAACGGGGTCGCAGGAATGGCGCGTCTGTTCCGCCGCGCGGAGGTCGTCCAGGGGATCGGCGACCTGCTTGCGGTCTGCGGGTTCTGGGATTTCGTGACCGGCCATCGGTGTCTCGGCGAAGATCCTCTGGGGATGAGTCGCTTACTGAGGGAGGGAGTGGCTAGAGGTGGTGGAGCTGTGTCCGGGAATCATCTTCCCCATGCCCTACCCCTGAGGATACGGCCACACTCCTCTCCTGCCCAGAGCCTGCCGCCCTTCACGCGGCGTTTCAGGGAGCATGCCCGAGCCCGGCCCGTAAGGCAATGCCGGTTGCCCAGTACAGCCGTCTGCTGAGCGACCCGAGTGATCCCGGGCGATCCGAGTGACCCTGCGGGCCGCCGTCCGTTGGGCCGGGCACCGACCCACGCACGTGAGGGAGCCCGCCGTGTCCGGAATTCCGACCGCCCCCGTGCCCGTGCCGGCCCCGCGCGGCCGGCGCCGCCCCCCCGGCCGCCCGACGCCGCACCCGGCGCCGTACGGGCCACCGCCGGCCGATGCCGACTCCGGGGAGCGGGCCGACGGGGACGCGGCGGGCGATGTGGTCCGCTGGGCGGCGTTCAGCCGCGCCCTCGTCCCCGTGGTCCTCGTCGCGTACGGGACCTCACTCGGCGGCGCCGCCTCGGCCGCGCTGGGGCTGGTCGCCGTGACGACGGTCTGCCGGGTGCTGCTGCGCCAGTCCGAGCGCGCCGCCGCCGGGGCCGGGCTGGAACAGACCGGACAGACCGGGCAGAACGACCGGCCGGAATGGGCCGAACCCGGTGAGCCGTATCCCGTCGGTCGTGGCCGGACCGCGCCGGGGGCGCACCGGGGTGGACGTCACGCCGGAGGAAGTGCGCCGGGTGAATGACGCGATCGAACACGCGCTCCCGTATCTTTTCAGCCAACTTCGGTCCACTGCCCCACCCTTGGCGTAATGGCTTCCCAACCCCCGTGCCACCAGGGATGAAAGGACCGAATCCGGCTCTCACACCCTACGGGGACGGGCCATGCGCGAGAGGCGCACTTCCCTGCGGGGCCGACGAGTGGAACGCTTCGTGATCGAATGCTTCGCGCCAAGTTGCCTTGTCGACATAGCGCCGGATACCGAACTTGTCACGCCGACAGCACGGGACGCAGTAGATTCGATCATGGGTATACACGGCGGGGGAATCGTGCAGGACCGAGGGGAAAAGTGCAGGACCGAGAGGACGCGAACACCAAGGGGGGCTTAGCGCCATGAGCCAGGACTCCACTGCTGTACCGGAGGCCACACGAAAGCTCTCCGGGCGCCGACGCCGGGAGATCGTCGCCGTGCTGTTGTTCAGCGGCGGCCCCATCTTCGAAAGCTCCATCCCACTCTCTGTGTTCGGCATTGACCGGCAGGACGCAGGAGTACCCCGTTACCGACTTCTGGTGTGCGCGGGCGAGGACGGCCCGCTGCGCACCACCGGGGGGCTCGAACTCACCGCGCCCTATGGGCTGGAAGCGATGAGCAGGGCCGGCACCGTTGTCGTACCGGCGTGGCGGTCGATCACTTCGCCGCCGCCGCCGGAGGCGCTGGAGGCGCTGCGCCGCGCGCACGAGGAGGGGGCCCGGATCGTCGGCCTGTGCACGGGAGCCTTCGTGCTGGCCGCGGCCGGGCTGCTGGACGGCCGGCCCGCCACCACGCACTGGATGTACGCACCGACGCTGGCGAAACGCTATCCGTCCGTGCATGTCGACCCGCGGGAGCTCTTCGTCGACGACGGCGACGTGCTCACCTCGGCCGGCACGGCGGCCGGAATCGATCTGTGCCTGCACATCGTGCGTACGGATCACGGTACCGAGGCCGCGGGCGCCCTGGCGCGCCGGCTCGTCGTACCGCCGCGCCGCAGTGGCGGGCAGGAGCGCTACCTCGACAGATCCCTGCCCGAGGAGATCGGCGCCGACCCGCTGGCCGAGGTCGTCGCCTGGGCGCTGGAACATCTCCACGAGCAGTTCGACGTGGAGACGCTGGCCGCGCGCGCCTACATGAGCCGGCGGACCTTCGACCGGCGGTTCCGCTCGCTCACCGGGAGCGCTCCCCTGCAGTGGCTGATCACACAGCGGGTGCTCCAGGCGCAGCGGCTCCTGGAGACGTCCGACTACTCGGTCGACGAGGTCGCGGGCCGCTGCGGCTTCCGCTCACCGGTCGCGCTGCGCGGGCATTTCCGGCGTCAGCTGGGGTCCTCCCCCGCCGCCTACCGGGCCGCCTACCGGGCCCGCAGGCCGTCGTCGGGCGAGGTGCAGTCCGCCCAGGTGCATGTGTCCCAGATCGCCGCCCAGGCGGCGGAGGCCGTGCCGCAACAGGCCAGGCGGACGGCGGCGGCGAGCATGCCGTCGGGGCCCGCCGCGACCAGCTCGGCGGCGCACGAACCGGGCAAGCCGAACTCCGACGTCTACACCCACGGCCGCCCCGCACTGCCCGGCCAGCGGGAACGCCCCGTAGGGTGAGGCGCATGAACGATCGCATGGTGTGGATCGACTGCGAGATGACCGGGCTCTCGTTGACGGACGACGCACTCATCGAGGTGGCCGCACTGGTCACCGACTCGGAGCTCAACGTGCTCGGCGACGGGGTGGACATTGTCGTCCGTCCGCCGGACGCGGCCCTGGAGACCATGCCCGAGGTGGTGCGACAGATGCACACCACCTCGGGGCTCCTCGACGAACTGGCGGGGGGCACCACCCTGGCCGACGCCGAGGAGCAGGTCCTGGCGTACGTACGCCAGCACGTCAAGGAGCCCGGCAAGGCGCCGCTGTGCGGCAACACGGTCGGCACCGACCGCGGTTTCCTGCTGCGCGACATGTCGACGCTGGAGGCCTACCTCCACTACCGGATCGTCGATGTGTCGTCGGTCAAGGAGCTGGCCCGCCGCTGGTACCCGCGGGCGTACTTCAACAGCCCCGAGAAGAACGGCAACCACCGGGCGCTCGCCGACATCCGGGAGTCCATCGCCGAGCTGCGCTACTACCGGGAAGCGGTGTTCGTGCCGCAGCCCGGACCCGACTCCGAGACGGCGCGGACCATCGCGGCGAAGTACGTCCTGCCCGCGGAATAAGCGCACGCCAGGCCCCTGCTGAACCCGGGCGCGAGCACCCTCGGGAACCCTGTACACTTTTTCTCAGCCGGTCACGGGAAACGACCGGTCATGGTGGGTGTAGCTCAGTTGGTAGAGCACCTGGTTGTGGTCCAGGTGGCCGCGGGTTCAAGTCCCGTCACTCACCCTGAAGAAGAAGCCCCGGTCTGTTGAAACAGGCCGGGGCTTCTTCGTGTTCGCGCAGGCCGCGAGCCCGGCCTGATCCGAACGGCACCCCCTAGTCGGCCGGGGTGGCCCACTGCTCCGGGCCGACGCCGCGCCAGTCGATGAGGTCCGTCTCCTCGACCTCGATCTGGTCCAGGCCGGCCCGGCGCAGGAACTCGACCACGTCCTCGACGCGGTGCGCGCGGCCGAGCGGTTCGCCGCCGACCACGACCCGGCGCCCGCCGTCCGGCTCCGGCGGATACACGGTCACGGGCTGTCCGTCCATGGTCCCAGCGTGCGGCGCGGTCGGCGGCGGCGCACATCGGCGGGCGGCCCCCTCCTCGGCCGCGCCCCCTCCGCGAGCCTCGTCGCCCGCGCTCCTTCCGGCCCCCGCCCGGCGTCAGGACGAGGCGCGGGCGATGAGCCGGGTGGGGAGCATGATCTGTCGGTGCTGGGCCCTGCGGGGGCCCGCCGGGCGCGCCTCGGCGATCTCCTTGAGCAGGACGCGGGCCATCTCCCGGCCCATCTCCTCGATGGACCAGTGGACGCTGGTGAGCGGCGGGTCCATGTGGTGGGCGATGGACGAGTCGTCGAAGCCGACCAGCGCCACGTCGCCCGGCACGCTGCGGCCACGCTCGCGCAGCACCTGGCGGGCGCCCGCCGCCATCACGTCGGACGCGGCGAAGACGGCGTCCAGCTGGGGGCGGCGCTCCAGCAGGTCGGCCATGGCGCGACGGCCGCCCTCCTCAGTGAAGTCGGCGGGGGCGATCAGGTCCTCGTCCCCGTCGAGTCCGGCCTCGGCCAGGGCCAGCCGGTATCCGTCGAGGCGGCACTGGGCGCCGTACACGTCGAGTCGTCCGGTGATGGTGGCTATGGTGCGGCGGCCACGGGATATGAGGTGGTCGACGGCGCTGCGCGCGCCCGCCACATTGTCCGCGTCGACCCAGGCGAGCGGCTCCTCCTCGGAGCGCCGGCCGCTGAGGACGGCCGGGATGCCCAGCTGGACCAGCAGCTCGGGCAGCGGGTCGTCGGCGTGCACGGAGACGAGCAGCACGCCGTCGACGCGGTGTCCCGCCAGGTAGCGGGCGAGGCGGCTGCGCTCGCGGTCGTTGCCGACGATGGTCAGCAGCAGCTGCATCTCGGTGTCGTCGAGGGCCGCGCCGACCCCGCGGACGATCTCGGAGAAGTACGGCTCGGCGAAGAAGCGGGCCTCGACCTCGGGAACGACGAGGGCGATGGCATCGGTCCGGTTGGCCGCGAGCGCGCGGGCCGCACGGTTCGGTACGTATCCCAGCTCGGCGACGGCGGCTTCGACGACGGCCCTGGTCTCCGCGCTGACACTCGGCGAACCGTTCACCACCCGGGAGACGGTGCCACGCCCGACACCCGCGTGGGCGGCCACTTCTTCCAGGGTCGGCCGCCCACCGCTGCGGCCCCTGATTCCACGAGTCACCATGTCCCGACCTCCCCACACTGTGCGCCTGTCCGGCGCTGCGCAATATCTCATAGAGGTCTCGGACCTCAACTCTCGCCGTCCGGTGCCTTGACACCCCCGCGGGGAGCCGCGACCCTTCAACACATCACAGGTGGGAGCGCTCCCACGGTACCTGACTCATAAATACCCCGCATGCGCTCCGCCCACCTTCGTGGCCGCAACTCGCTGGTACATCCATGCAGTTGATGGGCGGAACGCACCTCGGGCTCAAGGAGGACGCCATGCCAAACCGCACCCGTTCGTCCCGTCGGGTGGTGGTCGTTGCCGCCGTCGTCGCACTCGGCGCCGGTCTGCTCGGCGGCTGCGCCGAGGACAGCGACGGAGGTGGTGGCGCCGGAGGCGGCAAGAAGGACACCGCCGGCAAAACCACGATCGAGATCGGGACCTTCGGCGTCTTCGGTTACAAGCAGGCCGGGCTCTACGACGAATACATGAAGCTGAACCCGAAGATCATGATCAAGGAAGACGTCACCGAGCGCAACGACACGTACTACCCGGAGCTGCTCACGCACCTCGCGGCCAACAGCGGCCTGCAGGACATCCAGGCCATTGAGGTCGGCAACATCAACGAGGTCGTCACCACACAGGCCGACAAGTTCGAGGACCTGTCCAAGGCCGAGGGCGTCGACAAGGCGAACTGGCTGGACTGGAAGTGGGCGCAGGGGTCCGCCAAGGACGGCAAGACCATCGCGCTCGGTACGGACATCGGGCCGATGGCCATGTGCTACCGCAAGGACCTCTTCAAGAAGGCCGGTCTGCCGACCGACCGGGCGGCCGTCGGCAAGCTGTGGGCGGGCGACTGGCAGAAGTACGTCGACACGGGTAAGAAGTACAAGGCGAAGGCGCCCAAGGGCACCACCTTCACCGACTCGGCCGCCGGTCTGTTCTCCGCCGTCAACAACGGCTTCGCGCAGCGCTTCTACGACGAGCAGGGCGAGCTGATCTACCAGGACAGCCCGGCCGTGAAGACTTCGTGGGACCTGGCCATGCAGGCCGCCGAGGGCGGGCTGACCGGCAAGCTCAAGCAGTTCGACAAATCCTGGGACCAGGCGTACGCCAACGGGACCTTCGCCAGCGTCGCCTGCCCGCCGTGGATGCTCGGCTACATCAAGGAGAAGGCAGGCAAGGCGGGCGAGGACCAGTGGGACGTCGCCTCGGCGCCCAAGCCCGCCAACTGGGGCGGCTCCTTCATCGGAGTGCCCAAGGCCGGCAAGAACAAGGCCGAGGCCGTCAAACTGGCCGCCTGGCTGACCGCACCCGAACAGCAGGCGAAGCTCTTCGACAAGCAGGCGAGCTTCCCCTCCACCCCGTCGGCGTACGACATGAAGGCCGTCGCCGGTGCAAAGAACCCGTACTTCGGTGACGCACCGACCGGCCAGCTGTACGCCACCGCGGCCAAGGGCATCCCGACCCTGGTGATCGGCCCGAAGGACCAGCAGATCGGCACCGCCATCAACGATGTCGGCATCCTCCAGGTGGAGCAGCAGGGCAAGAGCCCCCAGCAGGGCTGGGACGCGGCCATGAAGGAGATCGAGAACGCGGTGGACGGCTGATGCGTCCCTTCACCCCGCAGACCGCGTCCCCCGCAGGTACGGGGGACGCGGTCCCCGACAGCCCGTCGAAGGAGCCTCCGCAGGAACCACGGGAGAGCGCCCGCGGCAAGGCCTGGCGCAGCCGGCGCTACCGCTGGGACATCAAGTACAGCCCGTACGGCTTCGTCGCCCCCTTCTTCGTCTTCTTCGCGGCCTTCGGGGTCTTCCCGCTGCTCTACACGGGCTGGACCTCGCTGCACCGGGTGTCGCTGACCGCGCCCACCGACATGGAATGGGTCGGGCTCGACAACTTCACCCGCCTCCTGGAGGACGAGTTCTTCTGGAACGCGCTGCGCAACACCTTCACCATCGGGATCATCTCGACGGTGCCGCAGCTGCTGATGGCGCTGGGCATCGCGCATCTGCTCAACTACCGGCTGCGCGCGTCGGGGTTCTTCCGGGTCGCCATCCTCACTCCGTACGCCACCTCGGTGGCGGCCGCGACGCTGGTGTTCGTGCTGCTCTTCGGACGCGACTACGGGATGATCAACTGGCTGCTCGAATCGGTGGGGTTCGGCAAGGTCGACTGGCAGAGCGGCACGCTGTCCTCACAGATCGCGGTCTCCTCGATCGTCATCTGGCGGTGGACCGGCTACAACGCGCTGATCTATCTGGCGGCGATGCAGGCCGTACCGAACGATCTGTACGAGTCGGCGGCGCTGGACGGGGCCACCAGGTGGCAGCAGTTCATCCATGTCACGATCCCCTCGCTGCGGCCGACGATCCTGTTCACCGTCGTCGTCTCGACGATCGGCGCGACCCAGCTCTTCGGTGAGCCGCTGCTGTTCGGCGGCGCCGGCGGGCAGAAGGGCGGCGCGTCCCACCAGTTCCAGACGCTGGGCCTCTATCTGTACGAGCAGGGCTGGTTCAACTTCCACCTGGGCCGGGCCTCCGCCATCGCCTGGACGATGTTCCTGCTGCTGCTGGTCATCGCGGCCGTCAATCTGCTGATCGTCCGCCGGCTGAGGAAGAGCCAATGAATATGCCTTCGCCTACCCAGGATTCCAAGGTTCGCAAGGACCCGAAGAGCGCAGAGGACCGGAAGAGCGCAAAGGGTCCGAAGGGTTCAAAGGCCGGGCGCACGATGCACGGCGGGCCTGTCACCTACGCCGTACTGATCATCTTCACCGTCGGGTCGCTCTTCCCGCTGGTGTGGACGGCGATCGCGGCCTCCCGCAACAACACCCGGCTGTCCCAGACCCCGCCGCCCTTCTGGTTCGGCGGGAGCCTCTTCAAGAATCTCCAGACCGCCTGGACCGACGCCAACATGGGGCTGGCGCTGCTCAATACGGCGGTGGTGGCGGGCACCATCGCGCTGGGCACGGTCCTCTTCTCGACGCTCGCCGGATTCGCCTTCGCCAAGCTGCGCTTCCGCTTCAAGAATCTGCTGATGCTGCTGGTCATCGGCACGATGATGGTGCCGCCGCAGCTCAGCGTCGTACCGCTGTTCATGACCATCGCCGAGCTGGAGTGGACCGACCAGCTGCAGGCCGTCATCCTGCCCACGCTGGTGAGCGCCTTCGGGGTGTTCTTCATGCGCCAGTACCTCGTGCAGGCGCTGCCCAGTGAGCTGGTGGAGGCCGCGCGGGTGGACGGTGCGAGCAGCCTGCGGATCATCTGGCACATCGTCTTCCCGGCCGCCCGGCCGGCGATGGCGGTCCTCGGCATGCTGACCTTCGTGGCCGCCTGGAACGACTTCTTCTGGCCGATCATCGCCCTGACCCAGGACAACCCGACCGTGCAGGTGGCGCTCGCCAACCTCGGCCAGGGTTTTGTCCCCGACCAGTCGGTCGTCATGGCCGGCGCACTGCTCGGCACCCTGCCGCTGCTGATCGCCTTCGTACTCTTCGGCAAGCACATCGTCGGCGGGATCATGCAGGGCGCGGTCAAGGGCTGACGCCACCCCTTTCTTCTACCGGGAGCACTTCCATGCCTGAGAGCTTTCCGCCCGGCTTCCTGTGGGGCGCCGCCACCGCCGCGTACCAGATCGAGGGCGCGGTCCGCGAGGACGGCCGTACTCCGTCGATCTGGGACACGTTCAGCCATACGCCGGGCAAGGTGCTCGGCGGCGACACCGGCGACGACGCCGTGGAGCACTACCACCGCCGCGGCCAGGACGTCCGGCTGATGGCCGACCTGGACCTGACCGCGTACCGCTTCTCGGTGTCCTGGTCGCGGGTGCAGCCCACCGGTCGCGGTCCGGGCGTCCAGCGTGGTCTGGACTTCTACCGGGGGCTCGTCGACGAGCTCCTCGAACAGGGCATCGCGCCCAGCCTGACGCTCTACCACTGGGACCTGCCGCAGGAGCTGGAGACCTCGGGCGGCTGGCCCGAGCGCGACACCGCCTACCGTTTCGCCGAGTACGCGCAGATCGTCGCCGGGGCGCTCGGCGACCGGGTCGAGATGTGGACCACCCTCAACGAGCCCTGGTGCAGCGCCTTCCTGGGGTACGGGTCGGGGGTGCACGCGCCGGGCCGCACCGACCCGGTGGCCGCCCTGCGCGCCGCCCACCATCTGAACCTGGGTCACGGCCTGGCCGTCCAGGCGCTGCGCACGGCCCTGCCGGCCCGTGCCCGCCTGGGGCTCAGCCTCAACCCGAGCGCGGTCAGGCCGCTCAGCGCTTCCCCCGAGGACGCGGACGCGCAGCGCCGGATCGACGCGCTCGCCAACCGGGTCTTCACGGGGCCGATGTTCAAGGGCGCGTACCCGGCCGATCTGCTGGCGGACACCGCGCACCTGACGGACTGGTCGTTCGTGCAGGACGGGGACACGGCCGCGGTCAAGCAGCCGCTGGACATGCTGGGCATCAACTACTACGCGCCGGCCGTGGTCTCGGCCGCGCCGGAGAACGCCGCCGAAGGGAGCCCGCGCAACGACGGTCACGCCGCGAGCGAGCACTCCCCCTGGCCGGGCTCGGAGTCCGTCTGCTTCCACCAGCCGCCCGGTGAGCTGACCGCCATGGAGTGGTCCGTCGACCCGAGCGGGCTCTACGACCTGCTGATGCGCTACGCCCGGGAGGCGCCCGCGACGGCTTTGCTGATCACCGAGAACGGCGCCGCGTACGACGACAAGCCGGACCCCGAGGGCGCGGTGCACGATCCGGACCGCATCCGGTATCTGCACGGCCACCTGGCCGCCGTGCACCGGGCGATCGAGGACGGGGCCGATGTCCGCGGCTACTTCCTCTGGTCGCTGATGGACAACTTCGAGTGGTCCTACGGGTACAGCAAGCGGTTCGGCGCGGTGTACGTCGACTACGAGACGCAGGCCCGTACGCCGAAGTCGAGCGCCCGGTGGTACGCGCAGCTCGCCCGGACGGGTGAGCTGCCCGGGATTCCCGCCGGGTGAGCCGCGCCCGTTGAGCGGTGCCGGAGTCAGGGCTCGCAGAGAAACAACGTGTTGGTCCGCGCGGCCGTGAGCTGGACTGTCAATCCCGGAACACGCGAGTTATTCCTCTGCGAGCCCTGACGACCTCCCTCGCGATGCGGAGCGGGCTCCCGACGCCCTGCGACTCCGCCTCCGGCGTTGTCGTCGGTCGCTGACCCACGCTCCATTGCCCCCGAGGTCGCAAGCCGGACCGGGTGAGCGGGACGGGCTGAGCCGCCGGCGGCGAGCTTGTCGACGTCGGCGGTGACCCGGTAGCGGGTCGTGTCGGTGCCGCCCTCTTCCCGGTTTTGGGCGTCGTCCGAGTCCGAGGTGCCGCCTCCGCGAGCCACCAGCGGGACACCGGATCGCTCCCGCTGCGCCGATGGCTCCAGTTTTCAGGCCGGCAGCGAACCGGAACACGCAACCCGCTTTCCGTGAAGGCCGTTCAGTTCAGTGCTTGACGTGGCAACGAGTGCTCTCAACCCGTTCCGATCAGGCACGCGGTGTAGCCTGGAAACGGACTCGGGGATCGCTCGCTTCTCGCCGGGAGGCCGACGACCATGGCCGCGATCGTACGCAAGAACTTCGATTCCGCAGATGAGACCCGTCCCTTCGAGGACGGCAAGGGCAGACTCGATCTGCTCACCACGGACCGCGGTCCGGTGGGCCGCGCGGTCTTCGAGCCGGGCTGGCAGTGGTCCAAGCACGTCAAGCCCATCGCCGGAACGGACAGCTGCCAGGCACCCCACACCGGCTATGTCGTGAGCGGCCGGATGAAGGTCGTCATGGACGACGGCGAGAGCGGGGAGGCGGCGCCGGGCGACTTCGTCTCCATCGCTCCAGGCCACGACGCGTGGGTGCTCGGCGACGAGCCCTGCGTGATGCTCGACTGGGTCGGCTTCGGGGACTACGCCGAACCCGGGAAGTGATCCTCCGCCCGCCGAGGGGCGGCGATGAGCCATCCGTGTTGTGATCGATGGAGGAAACAGCAACGCACCCAGCGCGGGAGGATCCACGAATCATGGCAACGAACAAGCAGCTCAAGGCCCGCGACATCATGACCCGCGGGGTTCAGTGCGTAGGCGCGCACCAGTCGCTCTTCGAGGCCGCGCAGATGATGCGCGACCTGGGCGTGGGCTGCGTGCCCATCTGCGGCGACGACAACAGGATCACAGGCTTGATCACCGACCGTGACATCGTCCTCAAGTGCTGCGCCGAAGGCATCGACCCGGCGACGGTGCAGGCCGGAACCCTGGCCGGACACGTGCACTGGATCGACGCCGACGCACAGGCCACCGCGGCCCTGGAGACCATGGAGACGCACCAGATCAAGCGCCTCCCGGTCATCGACGTGGCGGGAGGCCACCGCCTCGTCGGAATGATCACGGAAGCCAATCTCGCCAAGAACCTCAGCGACGAACAGATCGCGGAGTTCGCGACGCGCGTGTACGCGGTGTCCACCGCCTGAACCCTGGGTCCGTCTCCGCAAGGGGGTGCCGTTTGGATCAGGCTGGGCTCGCGGGGCTCGGCAGCGCGCCTCGCCTACCCCGGGAGGGCCGCCAGGCCCTTCCGGAGGTCGTCGGCGTTCATCACCGGATGCAGCTCGATCCTCGCGCCGAGTTCCGAGAAGAGCGGCTCCGCGATGCTGGGCATCTCGGAGCTGTCCTTCATGTCGAAGACGAACGTGCAGGACCGGCCGCCCTCGCCGGGGCCGAAGTAGGCCGCCTCGGGCTTGAGCTGTTGCGTCATCGCCTCCATGAGCCTCGGCAGTCTGCCGTCCTTGATCGCCTCATTCGAGATCTGGGTGTCCATGTACGCCCGCAGCATGACCCTCATCGCACTCGCTCCTTCGCGCTCCACGGCCGGCGCAGTCACAGCCGCGCACGCTGAAGCCCCGGGGCGTCCCACTCAGCCTCACCGCAGGCAACCGGTCCAACAACATCTCCTAGCCCGTCCGGGCAAGAGGGAACTACCTGTACGCCCCCCGCTTGCGCCGTCCCAGCCGGTGTCCGTGTCGGCCGTCGGTGGCGCGTCGCCCGTCGAGGCCGATCCAGATCCGGACCTCCGTGCCACCGAGCACGGAGTGCCCGATGCGTACGTCGCCGCCAGTCGACTCGGCGACACGGCGCACGATGTCCAGGCCGAGGCCGGTGGACCCGGCCCGTTCCCCGCCGTTGCCGCGCGTCATCGCCGCCTCGGGGTCGGTGATGCCGGGGCCCGCGTCCGAGACCAGCACGATGACGGCGTCGTCGCCGTTGTGCACATCGACCGAGAACGCCGTGCCTTCGGGGGTGTGCCGGAAGACATTGCCGAGCAACGCGTCGAGTACGGCAGCCAGTTCGGGCCGACCGACCGGGATGCGCACCGGGCGGTCGACGCCCGCGAGCCGGACCTTCCTGCCCTCGTCCTCCGCGAGCGCCGACCAGAAGGCCATCCGTTCGCGTACGACCTCGGAGGCGTCACAGCCCGTCCCGGCGCCGAGCGGGCCCTGGGTCTGCGGGCGCTGGTCGCGCGCGGTACGGATGATCGTGTCCACCTCGCGTTCCAGTTGCTGGACCGCTGCCCTGGTCTGCTCGGCGGCCGGCCCCTCGCCCAGCGAGGCGGCGTTGAGGCGCAGCACGGTGAGGGGGGTGCGCAGCCGGTGCGACAGGTCGGCCGCCAGCTCCCTCTCGTTGGCGAGGAGTTGAACGACCTGGTCGGCCATGGAGTTGAACGCGACGGCGGCGGACCGCAGTTCGGTCGGCCCTTCCTCGGGCACCCGCGCCCCGAGCTTGCCCTCGCCCAGGTCGTGCGCGGCGCCCGCGAGCCGCCGCGCGGGCTGGACCATCCGTACGCCGAGCCGGTCGGCGACCGCCACCGAGCCGACGATCAGCGCGACGCCGACGCCCGCGAGGACGAGCCAGGCGGTGGCGACCCCGTTGGAGACGTCCTCCTCGGGCACGAAGACCTCCACGACCGCGATCTGGCCGCTGGCCAGCGCGGTGGGCTGGAGCAGCGCGGAGCCGCCGGGCACCTCCGAGATGGAGGCGCGGCCGAGTCGCCGGGTGGTCTCCAGGTCCCGCTGCGAGGCCCGACGCTGCCCGATCTCCAGCGGAACACCGGCCACCTTGCCCGCCTCAGCCGTTTTGTCGGACTTGCCCGCCTTGTCCTCGGCGGGGATGTGCACGGCCATCCGTCCGGCGGAGCCGACGTCGGTGGACATCACCGCCTTCTCCAGCGAGGCCCGGTCGGTGGCGATGGACAGGGTGGGCCCGATGGTGGCGGCCCAGCGCTCCGCGTTGGAGAAGGCCCGGTCCTTGGCCATTTCCTTGATGACGAGGCCGAGCGGCACGGCGAAGGCCAGCACGACCATCACGGTCACGGCCAGGCTCACCCTGACCAGCGCCCACCTCATCGGGGCGGTTCCAGCTTCACGCCCACTCCACGCAGGGTGTGCAGATAGCGCGGGCTGGCCGCCGTCTCGCCGAGCTTGCGGCGCAGCCAGGACAGATGCACGTCGATGGTCTGGTCGTCGCCGTAACTCTGCTGCCAGACCTCGGCGAGCAGTTCCTTGCGCGGAACGACGACACCGGGCCGCCCGGCGAGAAACGCCAGCAGGTCGAATTCGCGGCGGGTCAGGTCCAGCTGCCCGCCGTCCAGCTCGGCCTGCCTGCGCAGCGGGTCGATGGACAGGCCGCCGACCTGGATGAGGCGTGACGGCGGCTCGGCGCCCGCCAGCGCGCGGGAGCGGCGCAGCACGGCGGCCATCCGGGCCGACAGGTGCTCGACCGAGAAGGGCTTGACGAGGTAGTCGTCGGCGCCGTCGTTGAGCAGCCGGACGATCTCCGCCTCGTCGTCGCGCGCTGTGGCGATGATCACGGGTACGTCGGTGATGCCGCGCAGCATCTTCAGCGCCTCCGACCCGTCCAGGTCCGGCAGACCGAGGTCGAGAATGACCACGTCGAAACTGAGATGCGCGACCTCGCGCAGCGCCTCAAGGGCCGTACCGACACTGCGCACCGTGTGGGAGGCCTCGGTCAGGTGCCGGATGAGGGCGGAACGTACGAACTGGTCGTCCTCGACCACGAGCACACTTGCCATGCGCGGCACCGTACGCCATGTGGGGGAGCTCGGGCCCATGAGGGACAGCCGTGGGACGGGTGGTGCAGTATGGCCCGGATGCAACGAGGACTCGTACACGGCGTAGCGTGGTCGTTCGCCACCGGCGCGGCGGTCACGCTGTCGTGGTGGGGCGTGCACACGGTGATGACGGATACGGCGTACGACCCGCCGCAGGCCCTGCCGATCCCCTCCGACGTGGTGCAGAGCAGCACCGCGCAGGGCGCGATGCCGCGGTCGTCCTCCACCCGGCGGCCCGACGACAAACCGTCCACGAAGAAGCCGGAACGCCCCGCCGCTTCGACCGGCGCTCCGCAGGACAAGGAGACACCGACCGCTCCGAGCACCACACCCGACGCACCGGCCGGCTCCGGCGCGGGCCCTTCGGGGTCGGCCGGCACGGTGAAGAACTACAACACCGCGGGGGGCCGGGTCGTCCTCGACATGGGCGAGAAGTCCGCCACCCTGGTCTCCGCGACGCCCGCGACGGGCTGGTCGATCCAGGTCTGGAAGGACCCGTCCTGGATCCGGGTGCAGTTCACCGGGGGTACGGCGACCGTCACGGTCTTCACCACCTGGCACGACCACGCGCCGTCGGTCGAGATCATCAACTCCTGACCTCCGAGCCGCCGGTGACGTTTCGTCACTTTCTGAAGGCGGACTCCGGCGGCATGGGCGACGGCCGGGCCCTCGCGTCGGTGACCACTGCCGCGCCGCCCGCGAAGGCGATCAGTTCCCGACCGTGCTCCACCCGCCCGGGGTGCGGGTCGCTCGCGATGCGGCGGGTCAGGTCGGCGACCGGCAGCGCCCGGTCGGAGGCCAGCAGCACCGCGTTGCCGAAGCGCCGGCCGCGCAGCACCGCCGGGTCGGCGGCCAGGGCCAGCTCGGGGAAGACGGCGGCCGCGGTGGCGATCTGGCCGCGCAGATGCGCGAGCGGCGGCCCGTCGGCGAGGTTGGCGGCGTAGAAACCACCGGACTTGAGCGCCCTGCGTACGTCGGTGAGGAACTCGGCGCTGGTCAGGTGGGCCGGGGTGCGGGCGCCGCTGAACACGTCCGCGATCACCAGGTCCGCCCAGTCGTCCGCGATCCTGCCGAGCCCGGCGCGGGCGTCGGCCGAGCGGACCCGGATGCGGGCGTTGGTGTCCAACGGGAGGTGCTTGCGGACCAGTTGGACGAGAGCCGCGTCCAGTTCGACGATCTGCTGGGTCGAGCGGGAGCGGGTGGCCGCGACATAGCGGGCCATCGTGAAGGCGCCGCCGCCCAGGTGCAGGACATGGACCGGCTGTCCCGGCGGGGCGGTGAGGTCGACGACATGGCCGAGCCTGCGCTGGTACGCGAAGTCGAGGTACGCCGGGTCGTCGAGGTCGACATGGGACTGCGGGGCGCCGTCGAGCCGCAGCGTCCAGCCGCGCGGACGGTCCCGGTCGGGTATCAGCTCGGCGAGCCCGGCGTCGACCTGCTCGGCGACGGTCTCGGGTGCGGCGCGTTCGCGCCGTCCTTTGTTCTTTGCCACGGGGCCAGTATCGGCTCAGCGGCAGCGGTCGGCCGCCTCGATGAGCCGGGTGGCCTCGCCGAGGGCCGCCCGCAGCGCGGCCGGGTCGGTGACCGGGCCCGCGTCGGTGGGCGGCAGCAGCCACCCGGTACCGGAAACCGGCGGCTCCGGGATGTCGGCGGCGGAGATCCGCAGACCGCGCCCGGAGGTCTGCGTACAGGCGCTGCCCGGCAGGTCCCAGGCGTCGGCGGTACCCGGGGGCACCAGGAAACCGAGGGTGTCGCAGGGGCCGTCGTGCAGGACGGGGCCGACCGCGGGGGCGGAGACGGCACCGCGGCGCAGGATGTCCACGGCCTCCAGGCCCTGTCGTACAGGCACCGTCACCAGGTCGCACGGCTCCGCGACGTTGACGCCGATCGAGGTCGGTCCGGGCGGTCCGACCGGCTCGGCCACCGCGCACGACCCCGTGGGGACGGCGCTGAACTCGGGCGTGGGCCTGTGCTGAGCAGTCGTTCGTGAGCCGCTGATCTCCATGCCGGCGTCCAACAAGGGAACCCCTCCTCGCTCAAGTGGGAGCGAGACTCCCACTCCACATGGTTCAACGCGCGGAATTGTCAACAGCTACGGCGGCAAGCCGCCGCAAAGGATGGCAGTTCATGGCAGATCCCGGGTGAGATATCCGCTTTGTAGGCAAACTCCGTGTGTATGGGTCGTCACAGACGGTACGTTTTTGCTCCGCCGAAGCACGCGAACCTTGCGGGAGGGCCGACCCATGACGTCGCCATCAGCGCACCGTCGGTCGACAGATCCGAACATGCGCTTCCGCCGACTGCGAGGGCCGCGTTCACCGGGGGAATTCGCCGCCGCCGTACGCAGGGCGGCGCGGGAGATCGGCGAGCAGGTCGCGTGCGACGCCCGGTACATCGGGCGCGTCGAGGCCGGCGAGATCCGCTGTCCCAACTACGCGTACGAACGGGTCTTCCTGCACATGTTCCCCGGCCTCGCGCTGGCGGACCTGGGCTTCTCGGCCCGCGAAACGGTACGCGGCAGGGGGGCGCGCGTCGAGGGCGTCACGCCCCCGGCGCACACCACGATCCATAGCGACGAGGAGAGCGACGTGCTGCGTCGCGCGTTCATGACGAGCGGCACCGCCACGGTGGCGGCCGCATCCCTGGGACTCGGCAGTGCGCCGAGTGCTTCCGGCACACCGAGTACGTACGGGATCACGTACGACCTGCGGCGGCCCTTCGCCGCGTCCCCGTCCGCGTCGGTGCCATCGCCCCGCCGGATCGGCGAGGCCGAGGTCGGCGCCGTCGAGGACGCGGTGCGCTCCATCCGGCTGCTCGACGACCGGCACGGCGCCGACGGCCTCTACCAACGGGCCGCGCAGCCGCTGCGCACCGCGTACGCCCTGCTCGACACGGGCACCACGGCCCGCAGATCAATGGCCGAGCGGCTGCACGCCGGCGCCGGTGAACTCGCCCTGTCGGTGGGCTGGCTCGCGCACGACTCGGGCCGCTTCGACGATGCCCGCTCGCACTACACGGAGGCGCTGGCGACGGCCCGGGTGTGCGGCGACCCGGCGCTGGAGGCGCACGCGTTCAGCAACTCGGCGTTCCTGGCGCGGGACACCGGCCGGCCGCGCGAGGCGGTGCGGGCGGCCCAGGCGGGGCAGCGGGCGGCGGCGCAGGCGGCATCGCCGCGGCTGCTCTCGCTGCTCACGCTGCGCGAGGCGGGCGGCTGGGCCGGGTCCGGTGACCGTGCGGGCTGCGAGCAGGCGCTCGCCCGCGCCCAGTCCCTCTTCGCGCGCGGCCCCGCGCACGCCGACCCGGAGTGGATGAGCTTCTTCGGCGAGGCCGAGCTGGAGGGCCTGGAGGCGCAGTGCTGGTCGGCGCTGGGCGACTGGCCCCGCGCGGTGCGGCACGCCCGGCGGGCCGCGGACCTCCAGGACCCCCACTTCGTACGGAACCTGGCTCTCTACAGCGCGGAGCTCGCCGACGACCTGGCGCACGCGGGGGCGCCGGACGAGGCGGCGGCGGTGGGGCTCCAGGTCCTCGATCTGCTCGCGGAGGTCCAGTCCTCGCGCGTCCAGACGATGCTCACCGGCACGGCCCGCACGCTGCTCCCCCACCACAGGTCGCCCTCGGTGGCCCCGTTCCTGGCCCGCCACGCGGCGGCGCGGATCAGCGCCTGACCGGGTGGGCGCGCGGGGCCGACCGGTATCCGGCCGGGGGCACGTCCGGGGGCACGTCCGGCCCGGTCGGTCAGGTGGACAGGTGCCCCGTGTCGTTCCAACGCTCGATCGCGGGGGCGTCGTACGCCCAGCCCAGGACGGAGAGGGACGTCGGGTCCAGCTTGACGCGGGCCGCGAAGGACACGTCCTCACCCAGCCAGCGGGCACCGATCGCACGCAGGATGTGGCCGTGGGCGAAGATCAGCACGTCCCGGTCGGCCGACCGCGCCCAGGCGACGACCTCGTCCGCGCGGGCCGAAAGCTCGGCGAGCGTCTCCCCGTCCGGCACCCCGTCGCGCCAGATGAACCAGTCGCTCTGCAGCGCCTTGATCTCGGGCGGGGCCATTCCCTCGTACGCGCCGTAGTCCCACTCCATCAGCGCGTCCCACGGCTGCGCCCGCTCCCCGAACCCGGCGAGCTCACAGGTCTCGCTCGCCCGCACGAGCGGGCTGGTGCGCACCTCGACGTCCGGGAGCCCGTCGAACGGCGCCCGGTGCAGCCGCTCGCCGAGCAGCTTGGCGCCGCGGCGGCCCTCGTCGAGCAGGGGGATGTCGGTCCTGCCGGTGTGCTTCCCGGACAGCGACCACTCGGTCTGTCCGTGCCGGGCCAGCAGGATGCGCGATGCCATGACGGTGTCTCCCTGGGGTAGCGGTGGTGCACGAAGTGCGTGTCGTGGTGCCTGTGCGTGAGGCGGTGTGTGTCGTTGGAGCGTTGTGGAACGTCGGCGGTGCGTTGTGGCGCGCCGGTGGCGCATTTACGGGCAGATCGCTCCGCCCCACCATCATCGCGCACCTGATCCGAGGGCAACCCCCGGGGCGATCCCGGCATCGCCGCACCCATGCCGTTCGTACTCGGCTCGCGCGCCGCGAAGCCCACTGCTCCCGGTCGTTCTCGGCTGTTCTCAGTAGTTCTCGGTAATCCTCGGTAGTTCTCGGTGGAGTCGGTGGCGTTGTCAGTGGTGGATGCGAGACTTCGCCGGGTGAGCGATTCCCTGGGCGGCGGACCCGCGCCAACACCTCCGCAGGCACCCCCGCACGCACCTTCGCGGGTGCTGGCGCAGAAGACGCCGGCGACATCGACCACGGCGCTCCGGCAGCGGCTCGCCGAGCTGCGCGGCCCCGCGGTCCCGCCGCTGCCGCTCGATGCCCGCGCGCTGGCCGCCCTCGCCGCCAACCCGGGCTGCAAACGCCGCGCCCTGCTCGACGGCGCGGGGGTGGACAAGACGGCGCTGGCCGCCGCGCTGGGCGCCCCCTCCGCGTTCGGCCAGTCCCAGTTCGCCTTCATGCGGGGCAATGCGTTCGAGGCCAAGGTCAAGGCGGACGGCGCCGCGGTGCTGATGCAGTTGCTGTACGAGCGGATGGGCGCGGGCAGCGAGCCTCCGGCCCCCGGTGAGACGCGCCTTCCGGATCTGACGGCGGCCGGCCCCGAGGGCCGTGCCGCCCGCACGGCACTGGCGCTGCGCGAGGCGACGGCGGCCGGGGCCTGGACCCTGCTCGACCACCCGATGCTGGCCCTGGATGTGGCGGGCTCCCCCGCCTATCTGGAGCCGGACGCGGTGGTGGTGCACCCCGACGGGCGCTGGACGGTCGTCGAGATCAAGTCCTTCCCGATGATCGACGACTCGGCCGACGCGGCGAAGGTGGGCGCGGCGGCCCGCCAAGCCGCGGTGTACGTCCTGGCGCTGGAGCGGGTCGCGGCGATGGTGGCTCGCACGGCCGCGCACAGCAGTGCGGCCGCTGCTCCTGTCGCCACCGTGGACGTGGGTCACTCGGTCCTGCTGGTCTGCCCCAAGGACTTCTCCAACCTGCCGACCGCCTGCGTCGTCGACGTACGCAAGCAGCGCTCGGTGACCCGGCGTCAGCTGGAGCGGCTGACCCGAATCGAGGATCTCGCCGCCTCGCTCCCCGAAGGCACCACCTTCGACCTGGAGCGCCCTGCGCAGGAGCTGACCGCGGCCGTCGAGTCGGTCGACGCGGCGTACGCGCCGGAGTGCCTGGCCGCGTGCGAGCTGGCCTTCCACTGCCGCCAGAAGGCACGCGCGGCGGGCGCCGTGGAGGCGCTGGGCCGCGGTGTGCGCGGCGACCTCGGCGGCCTGACCACGATCGGCGAAGTGCTCGCCGCCGCCGAGGGCGCCGCGGGCGACCCGCTGGATCCGACCGTCGTGGCCCTGCGCCGCGCGGCGGACCTGCGGTCCGAGGCACTGGCCACCGCCGGGAAGGCCGCCGCATGTCGCTGATCGGCACGCTCGCACGGCTGGACGCCGTGCGGACCGGACGGGCGCAGCCCATGGCCACCGTCCGGCACCGGCATCTGTCCGAGCACCCCATGGTGTTCGTGCCGCTCACCACGGCGGGTGAGGCGGGCGCGCCCCTGGGGGCGCTCGTCGGCACCGACCGGCAGGCACCCCGGCTGCTCGCGGTGGCGCAGCCGCGCGACCGCGACCTGCGCTTCGCGTTCCTCGCGGAGCTGGCCGAGTCCGTCCTGCCGTACTTCGACGGGTACGCCGACGACATCGAGACGGCCGAGCGCAACGAGACCGACCCCGAGACCGGCAAGCGCGTCAAGGTCGAGGTCGAACTGTGCGCGGACGCACCGCAGTTGATCGTGCCCAGCCGGGCCGGTGTCGAGTACGTACGCCTGCTCGGGCGCTCGACGCGTTTTCGGCGTACCGCCGAGCAGGACCCGGACACGCCCTATCCCGCGCCCCCGCACATCCCGCTGCTGGGCCGCTGGCTGACGCACTACGCCGAGCGGGCCCGGGTGCCCGGGTCCTCGCTCCTGCTGTCGGCGACCGACCTGCTCGGCCGGCACTGGGCGACCGGGCAGTCCCAGCTGGAGGACCAGCACCTGGGCGCGTTGCTCGCCTGGATCGACCCGCCCGAGGGCGAGTCGGGCGCCGAGCGCGCCCTGCGTGCGGAGCTTGCGCGTGACGCGCAGGGGCAGTTGGAGTGCCCGCCGGCCGGGCCGGCCACCGACCCGGCCTTCGACAACAGGCTCCTGGCCCCCGCCATCGACCGCTACGACCTGGCGCGCAGGGCGCTCGCCGCCGCCGAGGACGGGCTCGCGGCCGACGCCCGGCTGGGCGAACTGACCGCGGCCGAGGGCGCCATACGCGCACTGCTCGCCCGGCAGACGCTGCCGACCTGGGACGCGGTGTGGCGCGGCCTCGACCTGGTGCGGGCGCTGCCCGAGGGCCCCAGGGCCACCGACCGCTGGACGCGCGACCGCTGGTCGTTCACCGGGCACCGCGACCGGGTCAGGGCGGGTGAGCCGCCGCAGCCCCGCCGTGACGGCGCGGTGTCCGCCGCGCAGAAGCTGGCGTCCCGCGAGAGCGCGCAGGCGCAGTTGGAGGCGCAGGAGGCACTGGACGACCCGCTGGTGATGGCGGGCCGGCGGCTCGCGGGCGAGGCGTTCACCAGCGAGGTTCTCGATGTGGTGATGGCGATGAGCGAGGGCAAGCGGCCGAGCCCCCGCCCGCTGCTCACCGTCCGCACCGACGACCAACCGCACCTCGCCGGGCGCGTCAAGGTCTACCGCTCGCTGGACGGCAAGGCGCAGAGCGCCGAGTTCGTACGGTGCGAGGAGGAGACGGGCGTCCTGGTGCTGCGTGTGACGGACAAGATGGGCCGCGGCAAGGAGCCTGCGCCCGGGTCCGTGCCGGAGAAGGGCGAGCAGGTGTGCTGGACCCTCTTCGAGCACGACCAGCGCGGCGGGCCGCAGTTGCCGGACCCGGAGGAAACCCCGTGGACCCACGGCGGCCCGCCCACCACGAGCGCCGAAAGCCCCGACCCCGTGACCCCGGAGGACCTGCTGTGATCCGCCCCGCCCCCGCCGGGTCCGCCGCCGCGGCCTTCGATCCCGGCGCCGCGGCCGGCCGCGCGACCGCGGCGATCCTGCACGACACGCTGCACGGCGCGCACCGCGGTGTCGTGGTGGACTCACCGCCCGGCGCGGGCAAGTCGACGCTGGTGGTGCGCGCCGCGCTCGAACTGGCCGCGGCGGGCTCCCCGTTGATGGTGATCGCGCAGACCAACGCGCAGGTGGACGACCTGGTCATGCGGCTCGCCGAGAAGGAACCCGAGCTGCCGGTCGGCCGACTGCACAGCAACGACACCAACCCGTACGACAAGGCACTCGACGACCTGGCGAACGTACGCAAGTCCGCGAAGGCCGCCGATCTGGCGGGGCTGGACATCGTCATCTCCACGGCCGCGAAGTGGGCGCACGTCAAGAGTGTCGAGCCGTGGACGCACGCGATCGTCGACGAGGCGTACCAGATGCGTTCGGACGCGCTGCTCGCCGTCGCCGGGCTCTTCCAGCGCGCGCTGTTCGTCGGCGACCCGGGCCAGCTCGACCCGTTCTCCATCGTCGGCGCCGACCAGTGGGCCGGCTTGTCGTACGACCCTTCGGCCAGCGCGGTCTCCACGCTCCTCGCGCACAACCCGGAGCTCCCGCAGCACCGCCTGCCCGTCTCCTGGCGCCTCCCGGCGTCCGCGGCGCCCCTGGTCTCCGACGCGTTCTACCCGTACACGCCTTTCCGCAGCGGTACGGGCCACGGGGACCGGCGGCTGTCCTTCGGCGTCCCGTCCGACGGCTCCGGCGCCGACCGGGTGCTCGACGAGGCGGCCGAGGCGGGCTGGGGCCTGCTTGAGCTGCCCGCCCGGCACACCCCGCGCACGGACCCGGAGGCGGTCCGGGCGATCGCCCAGGTCGTACGCCGCCTGCTGGACCGCGGCGGCGCGGCGGTCAGCGAGCGCTCCGAGGACCCGGTCCCGCTGACGGCGGACCGCGTCGCGGTCGGCACGGCCCACCGCGACCAGGCGGCGGCGGTCCGGGCGGCGCTGGCGGAACTGGGCGTCACGGGCGTCGCCGTCGACACCGCGAACCGGCTCCAGGGCCGCGAGTTCGACGTGACGGTGGTGCTGCATCCGCTGTCGGGGCGGCCCGACGCGACGGCGTTCCACCTGGAGACGGGCCGCCTGTGCGTCCTGACCTCACGCCACCGCCACGCGTGCATCGTGGTGTGCCGCGAGGGCGTCGCGGACCTCCTCGACGAACACCCGTCGACGGAGCCGGTCCAGTTGGGCGTGACGGTGAAATTCCCGGACGGCTGGGAGGCGAACCACGCGGTGCTGGCCCATCTGTCGGAGCACCGGGTCGCGTGGACCCCGTGACCACGAACGCCGGACGCCCCGGAGCGCCGGAGGGCGTCCGACCGGCCCGCCTCGCGAGACCCCGGGTCTCCTACCGGCCCTGAGGCGCACTTGCACCGACCCGGACAATGGAGGGTGGCCATCGAGCCCTGGTGGCTTGTAAGAGGGAGGAACGACACATGGCGGAACCCGAGCGCACCGAGCGGCGGCTGCGCCCCGCACCACTGCTCTTCGAGCCTTCGGAGGCGGCCACCGATCCCGAGCACTTCTTCGATCTGGAGTCGACGGAGGATCCCGGAGAGCTGCTGGAGCGCGCCACGGAGCTGGCGCTGGCGTTCCGGGCGGCCACCGACCGCGCCGTGGAGTTCCAGGCGGTCGCGGCGGCGCAGCTCGCCGACCCCAAGCGGTTCGACCGGCTGTCGGCGGCGGACATCGCCGAGCGGGCGCAGTGGACCGAGGACTACGCGCAGAAGATGGTGGAGTTCGGCCGTGACCTGCTGCGCAACGCGCCGCCGCGCTGAGGCGGGGGCGTCCGCAGGGGCACCACCCCGCCCCCGGCGCGAGTCCGGTGTCCCGCCCAGCCCCCGGGGGCGGGCGTGCCGCATGGGGCAGATGGGGCGACCCGGCTTCGCTCTTGGCATATGCCGGACCGCAAGATACTCCCCGCCGCCCCGTCCTGTCCTGATTTCCGCCAACCGTCAGAAACAGAATCGTCACTCCCGGTACACCTGAGTCATGACCGCATGGAAGCGAGACACCGCGCCCCTGTCCGGCCGCTCTCCCGGCAGTGAAGACCACCGCGCCGAAGAGGCGGACATCTTCAGCCTCCTGCGGGACCAGGGGCCCCCGCACACCGCGCAGGTCACCGCCGCGGGCGCCGCCTGGCTCGCTTCCGCCGCCGTCTACCCCCGCTCCACGCTCTCGCTCTGGGACACTCGGCCCGCCGCCCCCGGCGTCCTGCCCTGCGGCTCCGTCTTCGACGTGGTGAACGTGCCCACCATCTTCGGCCGCCGGATGCTCGACCGGTTATGGACCGAGGGCCCCGGTTCGGGCCCCGTCGCCATCCACCGCGGCCGGATGCTGCTCTTCGCCTGCCCCGGCACCGCCCAGCGGCTGCCTTCGCTGCTGAACTGGGAGGAGTGGGGCACCGCGAGCGGCGAGAGCCCCGTACCGCCGATGCTGTGCCACGGCACGGGCGACGCCGTGACCGTCCCCCCGCTCACCTCCCCGCCCACCCCCTCCGCCACCTCGGGGCCGCGCTGGGTGGTCGCCCCCGACGTCCGGCATCCGTGGCTGCCGGGGCCCGAGGTGATGCTCTGGGCCTGCGTACGGGCGGCCAGGTCCGGGCCGGTCCCCACCGCGCGGCTATCGATTTTTCCTCCCGCCGATCAGGATGCTAAGGTCTACGACGTCACCAGGCGCCGTTAGCTCAGTTGGTTAGAGCAGCTGACTCTTAATCAGCGGGTCCGGGGTTCGAGTCCCTGACGGCGCACCGACGGGAAAAGCCCCTCGCGAAAGCGGGGGGCCTTTTCGTTGCCCGAGCGGGCTCCGGGCCGGATCGCGGCCGGTCAGGCGCCCGGCGTGATCCGCACCGTCCAGGCGCCCGACGGCGTACGGTCCGCCACTTCCACCCGCGTCCCGTCCCCCGGCACGGTGAACGTCTCCCCGACCCCCAGCGGCGCGTCCGCCAGCGGCGGGTAGACGGAGCTGCCCCAGCACGCCTCGGTGTCCGGGTGGGCGTCCACCACCTCGATCGGCCCGCCGCCCGATGCCGTCTCGTTGCGCACCCGGTAGATGAGCACGCCCTCCGTGCAGGTGGACCGGTCGTTGCCGGCCGCGCCCCGCGCCTCGACGGCGATCGCGCTGCCGTCCCCGGTCCTGACGACCGCGAGCCGGGTCCCGCCCGCACCCGCCCGCACCGGGGCGGTCGCCAGCGGGTCCAGGGTGAGCAGGGTCCCGCCCGCGTCCGACACGCATGCCACCTGCCGCCGGTCCAGCCAGCCCAGCTTCCACTTGTGCCAGCCGAAGAGTTCGGGAGCGAGCCCGAACTGGCTGCCCATCACGTCCCAGTCCCCGACGTGCGTGTCCCAGTCGCCCTTGCCGTCCACCGGCCGGTGGTAGAGGTCCGGCAGGTCGAAGACGTGGCCGGTCTCGTGCGCCAGCACATTGCGGTCCGGCGGGTGCTGCTCGAAGACCGTGACGATGCGCCTGATGTCCCGGCCGTCGGCGCGCAGCGGCCGGTCGAAGTTGACCACCTTGGTCGCGTCGGAGTCGACGCCCGGCGCGTCCGGGTCTGCGACGAAATAGACGACGTCGTACTTCGAGAAGTCCACCCGGCCGTCGGAGGCGGCGACCGCGTCGCGCAGATAGGCGGAGCGCCGCTCCGCGCTCCAGTCGCGCTGTATCCCGTACGCGGTGGAGGTCTCCGGCATCTGCACCCACTCGCGCTGCGGGTGCGGGCGCAGGGTGAACTTCCCGTACGAGGCACGCTCGAAGAAGCGGCTGGTGGCCGGGAAGTGGTCGGCAGCGAGCTCGTCCGTACGGATCGTCGGTGGCGAGTCCGGAAACGAAAGGAAGATCATGACGGCGTCGAGGTCGCGTTCGGGGCGGGGGTAGGACACGTTCCAGGTGTCCAGCCCGAGTGAGTGGTGCGCGGGGGTGCGGGGCAGCATGCAGGGCACGCCCGCCCTGGCGGCCACCGCGGGCCCCGCGGCGAGCGAGGTGGCGGCGAGCGCCGTGAGGGAGGTGAGCACGGCCGCCGTACTGCGCAGGCGCAGGCGGGGCCGGTCGACTCCCCCGGGTGTCAGCTGACGATCCACATCGACCTCCGGGTGCGGAATGCGGGACACCCCACCCACCTTGTGCCGATCTGGTAATAAACGCCCTGTTCCACTGCCCCACTCGGGTGACCGGCCGACACTCCGGCGAGATCACGGGAAGTCACAAATGGTCACAATGGAACACCTCAAGGCACACCCGTGCAGAAACGATCGTCCGTGGGCGTGCGCCACCCGGTCCCGCGGCGGCGTAGCTGGATCGGCCGAGGCGCCAGCCTCTATGATCGGCACACTTTCCTGCGTGGAGCCCGTCCCCCGTACGGCGGCCCTCCACCGGCCGACCACCTGACGAAACCTGTACGCGTCAATGCACTGCGGGAGCGAGCAGTGAGCCGAACCTCCGAAGGGCCGGGATCAGTCCCCGACACACTCTGCCCGGCCGTCACTGAGCGTCATGCACTGCCGGTCGGTCGTACCGCGTCCGAACTGCGTGACTACCGGGCCGCCTTCCAGGCCGCACGGCCCGCGATGGCCCTCATCGACCGCGAGGGTCTCGTCGTCTCAGCCAACCACTCGCTCGCCGACCTCTTCGGCACCGAGCCCGCTCTGCTGCACGACCGGGACGCGGCCGATCTGGTGGACCTCAACGCCGACGCCCGCAGCCTGCGCGCCTATCGGGAGGTCCTCGCCGGCCGGCGCGCCCGCTTCCGCTGCACCCGCAGGCTCAAGCACCCCGACGGGCGGTCCCGGTGGGCCGAGGTCACCCTCACGCCCATGGCGGACAGCAGCAGTGCGCTGCTCCTGGTCTCGGACATCAGCGACCGGCGCGAGCTCCAGGCCCGGCTGCGCCACCTGCGGATGCACGACCCGGTGACCCGTCTGCCCAACCGCACGCTCTTCTTCGAGCGGCTGACGTCGGCGCTGGAGAATTCGACGTACGACAACGGGGGCACGGGCCGGGTCGGGCTCTGCTATCTGGACCTCGACGGCTTCAAGGCGGTCAACGACACCCTCGGCCACCCGGTCGGCGACCGGCTGCTGACCGCCGTGGCCTCCCGGCTGTCCCGGTGCGCCGACCAGTACGGCCACGCCAGCAGCGGCGTCCACCTGGTCGCCCGGCTCGGCGGCGACGAATTCGCCCTGCTCGTCGAGGACTCCACCGGCACCGAACAGCTCGCCGATCTCGCCCAGGCCGTACTGACCGCGCTCCAGCTCCCCTTCGACCTGGCCGGTCAGCGGCTCTCGGTCTCCGCGTCCATCGGGGTCGTCGAGCGGGCGGCCGCCGGCACCACGGCGACCGGTCTGATGCAGGCGGCGGACACGACGTTGTTCTGGGCGAAGGAGGACGGCCGGGCGCGCTGGACGCTCTTCGACCCGGAGCGCAACGCGAACCGGATGACCCGTCAGGCGCTGTCCAGCACACTGCGGCCGGCCGTCGAGCGCGGGGAGTTCACGCTGGAGTACCAGCCGCTCGTCGACCTGGAGGGCGGCCGGGTGCGAGGCGTGGAGGCGCTGGTCCGCTGGGCACACCCGCAGTTCGGCATGCTCGGGCCGAATCGGTTCATCTCCATCGCCGAGGAGGACGGCTCGATCGTCCAGCTCGGCCGGTGGGTCCTGCGTACCGCCTGCCGGCAGGCCAGGCAGTGGCAGACCGAGCACCCCGAGGCGCCGGCGCTGTTCGTCAGCGTCAATGTGGCGGTACGCCAGGTCTGGGACTCCGACCTGGTCGCCGACGTCGCGGCGATCCTCGCCGAGACGGGGCTCGCGCCGGAGCTGCTTCAGCTGGAGCTCACCGAGTCGGCGGTGATGGGCTCGGCGGGCCGCCCGCTGGAGGCCCTGCAGGCGCTGAGCGACATGGGCGTCCACATCGCCATCGACGACTTTGGGACCGGGTACTCCAACCTCGCCTATCTGAGCCGGTTGCCGGTGTCCGTGCTGAAGCTGGACGGCTCGTTCGTACGCGGCTTCCGGTACGACGAGGGCGCGCATCCCAACCCGGCCGACGAGATGATCGTCGAAGCGATGGTCCAACTCGCACACCGACTGGGGCTCACCGTCACCGCGGAGTGCGTGGAGACGTCCGGGCAGGCGGCCCGGCTGCGGCGGATCGGGTGCGACACGGGGCAGGGGTGGCTGTACTCACGGGCGGTGGCGCCGGAGCGGATCGCGGAGATGATCGAAGCGATGGCTCTGCGGATGTAGGGGGCGGGGCGCGAGGGCGCGGGTGCCGCCGCGCGGGGACAAGCCCCGCGCAGCGGCTCAGCCCGCCGCACCCACCGGCAACCCATACCCGTCCGCGATCAGCTCATAGCTCCGCAGCCGCGCCTCGCCCCCGTGCGCGTTGGCCGTGATCATCAGCTCGTCCGCACCGGTCCGCTTGGTCAGGTCGTCGAGCCCGGCACGCACCTCGTCGGGCGTGCCGTGGATGACGTTGCCCAGCCAGCTGTCGACGAAGTCCCGCTCCATCGCGCTGAATTCGTACGCCTCCGCCTCCTCCGGGGTGGGAATCAGCCCCGGGTTCCCGGTGCGCAGCCGGAGCATCGACAGGGCTCCGGTGAGGACCTGGCGGCGGGCCTCCTTCTTGTCCTCGGTCGCCAGCGCCGAGACGCCGATGACGGCGTACGGGGCGTCGAGGACCGCGGACGGGCGGAAGGACTCGCGGTAGAGGTCGAGCGCCGGGATCGTGTTCTGCGCCGAGAAGTGATGGGCGAAGGCGAACGGCAGGCCGAGCGACCCGGCCAGGCGCGCGCTGAAGCCGGAGGAGCCGAGCAGCCACACCGACGGGCGTCCCGGCGGGCCCTGGACGGGTCCGGGCACCGCGTGGATGCGGGAGTACGGGTGGCCGTCGGGGAAGTCGTCGTCGAGGAATCGCGTCAGCTCGGCGAGCTGCTGCGGGAAGTCGTCCGCGCCCTCGCGCAGCCGGTCGCTGCGCCGCAGCGCCGCCGCCGTCCCGCCGTCCGTGCCGGGCGCGCGCCCGAGACCCAGGTCGATGCGGCCGGGCGCGAGCGCCTCCAGCGTGCCGAACTGCTCGGCGATGACCAGCGGCGCGTGATTGGGCAGCATGACACCACCCGAGCCGAGCCTGATGCGCTCGGTGTGGGCGGCGAGGTGGGCCAGGATCACCGCCGGGGACGAGCTGGCGACGCCGGGCATCGAGTGGTGCTCGGCGACCCAGTAGCGATGGAAGCCGCGGTTTTCCGCGAGCTTGGCGATGTCGACGCTGGTGCGCAGCGCCTCGGTCGCCGTGTGCCCACTGCCGACCGTCGCGAGATCGAGTACGGACAGGGGTACGGGCGCGCTTCCGCTCGCCGTGCCTCGAATCGCGTTCACCGCTGGCCCCTCCTAGTTCGGTACGTACAACACCAGACCGAACAGGAGGGACTCTCCGGTTATTCCCTTCCTTCCGGGTGGGCCTCAGGCCCGCCGGGAGAACAGCGTGCCGAGTTTCGGTCCCCGCACTCGCCGCTCCACCAGCCGCAGTCCCTCCCACACCGTCACCTGGTTCGCGGTGAGTACCGGTTTGCCGAGCACTTCCTCCAGCTCCGGGATGTGCTGGGCGGTGTGCAGCGCCGTGTCGGGCAGCAGCACCACCTCCGCGTCAGGATGGTCGCCCGCGCGGGCCAGCGCCATTACCTCGTCCCGGCCCCAGGTGCCCACCTCGGCGGCGGTGATGATGCCGCTGCCCCGCGCCGCGACCACCTCGATGTCCGAGGACTTGAGGAAGTCGGTGAAGTACGCCGCCACGTCCTGCGGGTAGGTCGCCGCGATCGCGACCCGGGTGGCGCCCAGCTCCCGTACGGCGTGGGCGAAGGCGAAGGACGTACTGGACGCCGGCAGGCCCGCCGTCAGCGCCAGCGTGCGCACCTGCTCGTGGGCGCCGTCCCAGCCGAGGACGAAGCTCCCGCTCGTACAGGCCCAGACCACCGCCTCCGCGCCCGCCAGCCGCAGCTCCTCGACCCCGGCCGCGAGACGGGGTGCCGAGCCCATCTCGATCAGGGCGTCGAGGCGATGCGCGTCCTCGCCGATGTCGGTGTGGACCAGGGGCAGTCTCACATCGCTGTCGAGGAGCATTTCGATGCGCGGGTAATCGTCCTCCGCGGAGTGTCCGGGATAGAGAAGTCCGACCGCTGTCATGCCCACCCTTCCTGTCCTTCGGGCTGCCCCTGCGCCTGCACCGGTGATTGCGCGCGGGGCTGTTCCTGGGGATCCGTTTCGACCGGCGCCGTGCGTTCGAACAACAGTCGCTGGTACGGACCGACGGCATGCGAACCGATTCGCCGCAGCGCCGACCACATGGTGACCTGATTCGCCGAAATCACCGGCATGCGCAGTTCCGCCTCCAGCTGAGGGATCACGTCGTACGTCGGAAGATTGGTACAGCTGATGAACAGGCAGTCGGCGGCTCCCACAACCGCCTGGCGTGCCATGTCCACCACGTCCCGGTAGGGGACTTTCCAGATGTGCCGGGTAAGGCCGAGAAAAGCCCGTCCCGTCACCGTGATTCCGGCCTCCGCCAGGTACTCCTCCAGGGAGCTGGTCACCGATTCCGTGTAGGGCGTGACCAGCGCGATGCGCCGGGCACCGATCTCTCCGAGTGCGTCGAGCAACGCTCCCGATGTGGTGACCGAGGGAAGTTCCCCGGCCTGAGACATGGCCTCGCACATGGCACGCTCCCCGGCGACACCGCCGACGAAACTTCCCGATGTGCAGGCGTAGGCGACGACTTCGGGGGCAACCGCGATCAGTGCCCGTACCGCATCGCGCAGCGTCTCGTGTTCGCTGACCAGCCTGGCGAGGTCAAGACTGACCTCGACGGGCACGAAGGGGGTACGGGTGAGATGCAGCGAAACCCCGTCCGGGGTCCAGCGCCACAATTCCCGGTCGAGTGCGAAGTCGAAAGGGGCCACAACGCCTACTCCACGTTGTGGCCTCGGTCCGCCCAGGAAAGAGATGTCCAATGCGACCCCCTAGGAGGTGCGGGTATTGACGACGTTAGTTTCTGGTGCGAGCGTGGTCAATCCGTACATCTCAGACGTTGCGAAACGGTTTCCACTCCATGTCTGAAGCAACTCTTCTCGTCCTGGACGCCGATCCACCGCCACGTCTCGGCCGGCTGGCCGGACGGGCCCACATCCTGCACGGTGACGAGCGGACGCTCGCGAGTCAACTACCGCGGGCAGACGTGCTTCTGGTCTGGGACTTCACCTCGGACGCGGTGTGTCGCGCGTGGCCCGGGGACGGCCCGAGACCGCGCTGGGTGCACACCGCCAGCGCGGGTGTGGACCATCTCCTGTGCCCCGAGCTGGTGGCCTCCGACACGGTGGTGACCAACGCCCGTGGGATCTTCGAGCTGCCCATCGCTGAGTACGTGGCGGGGCTGGTCCTGGCCATGGCCAAGGACTTTCCCGGCAGCCTGGAACTCCAGCGTCAGCGGCGCTGGCGGCACCGCGAGACGGTACGGGTGGCGGGCAGCCGCGCGGTGGTCGTCGGCTCCGGGCCGATCGGCCGGGAGAGCGCCCGGTTGCTGACGGCGCTCGGTATCACCACCGCGCTGGTCGGGCGCACCGCTCGCCCCGGCGTGCACGGCACCGACGAGCTACCCGCACTGCTCGCACGCGCCGACTGGGTGGTGTGCGCGGCACCGCTGACGGACTCCACCCGCGGCATGTTCAACTCGGCGGTCTTCGACGTCATGCAGTCGTCGGCCAGGTTCATCAATGTGGGGCGCGGGCAGCTCGTCGTCGAGGACGATCTCGTCGCTGCGCTGACGAAGCGGTGGATCGCGGGCGCGGCGCTGGATGTCTTCAGCCAGGAACCGCTGCCGCCGCAGAGCCCGCTGTGGGATGTTCCCGGCCTGATCGTCTCCCCGCACATGAGCGGGGACATCGTCGGCTGGCGCGACCAGCTGGGCACGCAATTCGTTGAGCTGTACGAGTTGTGGGCGGCCGGAAGCCCCCTGCCGAACGTGGTCGACAAGAAACGTGGGTACGTCCCCACGCATGACTGAACTGAGCGCATTGACCGCCCGCCAACTCCTGGCAGGTTACGAGAAGGGCGAGTTCACCCCCGTCGACGCGACCCGCGCCGCGCTGGACCGGATCGAGGCGGTCGAGCCGCTGGTCAACGCCTTCGTCCGGGTGGACACCGAGGAGGCGCTGGCGCAGGCGGAGGCCGCCGCGGGGCGCTGGCGTGCGAAGGAGCCGCAGGGGCTGCTCGACGGGGTGCCGGTTTCGGTGAAGGACATCTTCCTGATGCGCGGCGGCCCGACCCTGCGGGGCTCCAGGACCGTGCGTACCGAGGGGCCGTGGGACGAGGACGCGCCCGCGGTGGCGCGGCTGCGTGAGCACGGCGCGGTCCTCCTCGGCAAGACGACCACGCCCGAGTTCGGCTGGAAGGGCGTCACCGACTCCCCGGCGGCCGGCGTGACCCGCAATCCGCACGCCCCCGCGCGCACGGCGGGCGGCTCCAGCGGCGGCAGCGCGGCGGCCGTGGCGCTCGGCGCGGGCCCGCTCTCGCTCGGCACGGACGGCGGCGGCTCGGTGCGCATCCCGGCCTCCTTCTGCGGCATCTTCGCGCTGAAGCCGACGTACGGGCGGGTGCCGCTCTACCCGTCCAGCCCCTTCGGCACGCTCGCGCACGCGGGCCCGATGACCAGGGACGCGGCGGACGCGGCGCTGCTGATGGATGTCATCAGCGGCGCGGACTGGCGCGACTGGTCGCAGCTGGGCCCCGGCGAGAGTCTCAGCGGGGCGTTGGACGGCGGGGTCAAGGGGCTGCGGGTGGCGTACTCTGCGTCGTTCGGCGGGCAGGTCGCGGTGCGGCCCGAGGTTGCGGCGGCGGTGCGCCGGGCCGTGGAGAAGCTGGCCGACCTCGGGGCGTACGTCGAGGAGGCCGATCCCGCCATGGGAATCGAGCACGGCGCCGACCCGGTGGAGGCCTTCCACGCGCTGTGGTTCAGCGGCGCCGCCCGGCTGGTGCAGGACTTCGGCCCCGAGCAGCGGGAGCTGCTCGACCCGGGGCTGCGCGAGGTGTGCGAGGCGGGGGCCCGGCTCAGCGCGCTGGACTACCTCGCGGCCGTGGACGCCCGGATGGATCTGGGCCGGCGCATGGGCCGCTTCCACTCGACGTACGACCTGCTGATCACCCCGACCCTGCCGATCACCGCCTTCGAGGCGGGCGTCGAGGTGCCGAGGGGGTCGGGGCACCGGCGGTGGACGGGGTGGACCCCGTTCACGTACCCCTTCAATCTGACCCAGCAGCCCGCCGCGACCGTGCCTTGCGGCACGGATGTGGACGGGCTGCCGATCGGGGTGCAGCTGGTGGCCGCGCGCCACCGGGACGTGCTGGTGCTGCGCGCGGCGCACGCGCTCTACGGGAGCGGGGTCACGGAGATTCGCCGGCCCGCCTGAAGCTGAGGGTCTCGCCCAGTGCCCCCGAGCGCCAGAGGTCCTGGCAGGCCTCGGCCATCCGGTCGAGGCCGTCGACGACGGTGCCCCAGACGATGCCGGGGACCCAGCCCGTATCGCCGTTGAGCAGCAGATTATTGCGTTCGTAGAAGAGCGCGAGGTCGACGACGCCGTGGCCGTCCTTGAGGGCGGCCTTCGGCCCGTAACCGTGCGACGCGGTGCCCAGCTGGGTGTCGGAGAAGGCGAAATAGCAGAGGTCGCCGGGAATGGGGGTGACGGTCGGATTCTCCAGCGGCGGCTCCTGTGCGGCGAAGGGCGCCAGCAGCGCGTAGATCTCGTTGCGCGCGTACTTCGCGTGGTACACGTCCCCGCCCAGCGGGAGCGCCTCCCACACCGCCGCGCAGGTCAGCGGCGCGCGGTCGTCGAGGAGTTTCGCGGTGCAGCGCACACCGCGCTTGTCGAGCGAGACTTCGATGAAGCGGTCATTCATGCGCTCTCCTCACAGTCCTGTTCCTGCACGTTAGGGCACCCCGGTATCGACGCAACACCTCATCGGGTACGTACCGTTGTGTCCCCATTGCGCGGTCCGGGGCCGGAAATGATCGGCATACCTTTACCCGCCTCGGGTAGTAGCGCGCCCATGGCTCCACCACAGGGGAACAATCCAAGAAGCACAGGTCGCGGGCTACGGCGCCGCTCGCTGCTCGCAGGAGCTGCGGCGCTCGGCGCCGTCGGCGCCATGGGTGCGACGAGCGCGTGCAGCCGGGTGGCCACCGCCGACATAGGGGACGGGGGAACGCTGCTGGACCAGTTGCGCGCGAAGAAGACCGTGCGGCTGGGGCTGGCGGGCGAGCAGCCCTACAGCTACATCGGCAAGGACGGCGAGATGACGGGCTCCGCCCCGACCATCGCCAAGCGCATCTTCAAGGCGCTCGGGGTCGAGAACGTACAGCCGTTCGCCACCGAGTTCGGTTCACTGATCACCGGCTTGAATTCGCTCCAGTTCGATGTGGTCGCCGCCGGGATGTACATCAATCCCGAGCGCTGCGAGCAGGTAATTTTCGCCGATCCCGAGTACCAGATGCTCGACGCGTTCCTCGTACCCAAGGGGAACCCCAAGAACCTCCGCACCTACAAGGACATCGCCGAGTCCGGGGCGAGGATGGCGACCGGCGTGGGCTACGCGGAGATCGCGTACGCCGAGGAGGCCGGGGTCAAGAACGTGACGACCCTGCCCGACCAGCTCGCGGGCCTGCTCGCCGTCGAGCAGGGCCGCGTCGACGTCTTCGTCGGCACGGCGGTCACCGTGCGCAATGTCGTGGAGGAGACCGAGACCTCGAAGGCGGAGGCGACCGACGAGGTCACGCCCATGGTCGACGGCAAGCCCGTCATTGACGTCGGCGCCTTCGCGTTCCGCACCCCGGAGAGCAACCTCCGCGACGCGTTCAACCGTGAGCTGCACAAGCTGAAGAAAAGCGGTGAACTGCTGGAGATCATGCGGCCCTTCGGATTCGGGAAGGACCAGATGACGACCATCACGGCCAAGGAGAAGTGCAAGCCATGAGCGAAATCAGCGCTGGTTTGTGGGAACTCCTCCTCAAAGGCGTATGGATCACGGTCCAGCTGACCGTGCTCAGCGCCGCCCTCGCCGCGGCGGTGGCCTTCTTCATCGGCCTCGCCCGCGCCCACCGGCTGTGGATCGTGCGCTTTCTGTCCGGTGCCTACTTCGAGATTTTCCGCGGTACGTCCGCGCTGATTCTGATGTTCTGGATCTTCTTCGTGCTGCCGCTGGGCTTCGGCTGGCAGCTCGTACCCATGTGGGCCGCCGTGCTGGCCCTGGGGCTCACCTACGGCGCGTACGGCTCGGAGGTCGTGCGCGGCGGCATCAACGCGGTGGCGCCCGCCCAGCGCGAGGCGGGGGTCGCGCTGAGCTTCACCCCCGCGCAGCAGCTGCGGAAGATCATCCTGCCGCAGGCCTGGCCCGAGATGATCCCGCCCTTCAACAACCTCCTGATCGAGCTGCTCAAGGGCACCGCCCTGGTCTCGATCATGGGTGTCGGCGACATCGCCTTCGCCGCCTCGCTGGTGCGCAACGCGACCGGCCAGAGCGCGCCCGTCTACACGATCATCCTGGTCATGTACTTCGTGCTCGCCTTCGTCCTCACCCGCGGCATGCGCGTCCTGGAGCGCCAGGCGAAGGCCGGCATCGGCCAACGGCCCGAGAAGACCGGCGGCCTCACCCGCAAGCTCGGCATCCGCCGTCAGAACGAGACCTCGATCAGCGCGGGAGGTGACGCCTGATGGCATGGGACTGGTCCGCGGTCGGCGATTTCATGCCGAGGTTCTTCGACGGTCTGCTCGTCACCCTGCAGGCTCTGGTGCTGGGCGCGCTGGTCGCGTTCACGCTCGGCCTGGTGTGGGCGATGGCGCAGCGCTCCAGCCTGGCGGTGGTGCGCTGGCCGGTGAACATCCTCACCGAGTTCGTGCGCAACACCCCGCTGCTGGTGCAGCTGTTCTTCCTCTATTACGTCCTGCCGGAGTGGGGCATCACGCTCAGCGCGATGGTCACCGGCGTCATCGGCCTCGGCCTGCACTACTCGACGTACACCGCCGAGGTCTACCGGGCCGGTATCGACGGCGTCCCCGCCGGACAGTGGGAGGCGGCCACCGCGCTCAGCCTGCCGCGGATCCGCACCTGGGGCGCGGTCATCCTGCCGCAGGCGATCCGCCGCGTCATCCCGGCGCTCGGCAACTACGTCATCGCGATGCTCAAGGACACTCCGATGATCTTTGTGATCGGAGTGATGGAAATGCTCGGCGAGGCGCGCCAGTTCGCCTCCGAGACCTTCCTGACGGTCGAGGTCTTCACCGTCGTCGGTGTCGCCTTCATCGTCATCTCCTACCCGGCATCCCTTCTCATGCGAGCACTGGAGCGTCGCCTTGTCCGCTGACAGCAATCCCCCGAACACGTCGAAAGAGACGGCCAACCCCGCGGCGGACGGCAGTGAGCTGATCCGCTTCGACAAGGTCACCAAGCGCTTCGGCACCAACACCGTGCTGGACTCACTGGACTTCACGGTCTCCTCCGGCAAGCACGTGACCCTGATCGGCCCTTCCGGATCGGGCAAGACCACGATCCTGCGGCTGCTGATGACGCTGCTGAAGCCGGACGAGGGCCACATCAAGGTCGGCGGCCAGTACCTCACGCACGAGGAGAAGGACGGCAAGCTCGTGCCGGCCGGCGAGAAGCACGTGCGAGAGGTCCGCAAGAACATCGGCATGGTGTTCCAGCAGTTCAACCTCTTCCCCAACATGAAGGTCCTGCGCAACATCACCGAGGCCCCGGTGCACGTCCTGGGACTGTCCGAGGACGAGGCCGTGGAGCGGGCAAAGGGGCTGCTCGACCTGGTCGGGCTCGGGGACCGGGTCGACTCCTACCCCTCCCAGCTCTCCGGCGGTCAGCAGCAGCGCGTGGCGATCGCCCGCGCGCTCGCCATGCGCCCACAGGTGCTGCTGCTCGACGAGGTCACGTCGGCGCTCGACCCCGAGCTGGTGACCGGCGTGCTCGACGTACTGCGGGACATCGCGCACACCACCGACATCACGATGCTGTGCGTCACCCACGAGATGAATTTCGCCCGGGACATCTCGGACGACGTGCTGATGTTCGACGCGGGCCGCGTCATCGAGTCGGGGCCGCCGGAGAAGATCTTCAGCGACCCGGACCACGAGCGCACCCGCGAGTTCCTGAGCGCGGTGCTCTGATCCCCCGACCCACTGATCGGTAACTCTGCCTCTGGCATATGCCAGGGTGGCGCGCCCCAGCTTACGGGCACGGGGCGCGCCACCAACCTTGTCAACACCGGCCCCTGAGGCGCGCCTTGGCGGCTATCGTGGAGGGGATGCAAGCGGTCACAACCTGCTGGGGGGAAACCGTGGCGCTGAAGCCGGAGCCCACCGCGCCGTTCCACTCGGTGCAGTACGCCCTGCGTGTGCTGGAGACCGTCTCCAAGCACGGGGGTGGTGTCTCCGATGCGCAGATCACCCGTGAGACCGGGCTCCCCACCGCCCACCTGTCGTCCCTGCTGCTGATGCTCCGCCGCGAGGGGTACGTCGAGCAGGTCACCGGCGGCGCGTACGTCGTCGGCGACTCCCTGGTGCTGCTCGGCTCGGGCGCCACCCGCCGCGAGGCGCTCCAGGGGAAGCTCCGGCAGACCCTCGACCACCTTCGCGACTCGGTGGGCGCGGCGATCTACATCAGCCGCTACATCGACGGCGAGATCCGGGTCACCGAGATCGCCGACGGCCCGCTGACCCCCGCGGTGAACGAGTGGGTCGACTTCAGGTCCGCGGCGCACGCCAGCGCGATCGGCAAGTGCCTGCTGACCCAGCTCGACCAGAACGGCCGCCGCGACCATGTCTCCCGGCACAAGACGGCCCGGCTCACCTCCAGGACGATCACCAACGAGCGCGTGCTGTTCTCCGCCCTGGACAGCCAGCCCGCGACGGTGCCGATGCTCGACCTCCAGGAGTACGCGGTGGGCACGGTCTGCGCGGCCGTGCCGCTGACGGCCGGGTCCACGGTGGGCTGCCTGGCCCTTTCCCTGCCGGTCGAGCACGCCCACCGGCTGCGGGCGGCGGCGGCCACCCTCAACCGCAGGGCGGCGCCCGTGGTCCTCTCGCTGGCGCTCTGAGGCGACCGAAGGCGGTCGAAACCACCCCCTGGGACCAGGTACTATTTACGAGTCGCGCGCCGTTAGCTCAGTTGGTTAGAGCAGCTGACTCTTAATCAGCGGGTCCGGGGTTCGAGTCCCTGACGGCGCACCGACGAAAGGCCCCACGCGAGAGCGTGGGGTCTTTCGCATACCCGCCCCGGGCCGGTGTGCCCGCCCCGGGTCTCACGCCCGCAGATAGGCGAGGACCGCGAGGACCCTGCGGTGGGTCTCTCCGTGCGGCCATCATCATGACGGGCAGGCCCACGGTGACCGCCACGGCCAGCAGGTCGAGCGGCCACAGCACGAAGGCGTGCAGCAGGGCGTACGCGAGCTCGCGCCAAGTCGCCTGCTCCCGCAGCCGCAGCCGCGCCCAGGCGCCGAGGCCGGGCTCGGCGGGGGTGCGGTGCGGATCGGCTGCGGGGTCACGGTCGACGAACAGCAGCCGACGCCGCTCGACGGCGGCCAGCGGCAGCCCCGCGAGCAGCGGCAGAGGCAGCCCGGCGAGCGCCAGCGAGAACACGGCGAGCACGAACAGCACCAGCAGCGCCGGGAGTCCGGTGAGCGCACTGCCGAACAGGTACGAGCAGCACAGCGACGTGCGGCTCGGCGCCCCGCGGCAGCAGCTCCACGAGAAGCGCGGCCCGCGCGGCAGCGCCGGCGGCCACCAGGTGGTGGCTGAGGGTGAGGTCCTCGGACCTCACCCCCGGCCGGTGGTCGCCCCATTGGCGCTGTACGAGCTCCGCGACGGTGCCTGCGCTCTCCATGGCGCCGCACCATGGTTGACACACCGTCAGAACTGAACGTCCGAGCACGCGTAGAAGGCGTTGGTCGTGTCCGCGACGTTCCAGACGGCCAGGATGATGTGCCGCCCGCTCTTCTGGGTGGGGATCGTGCCCTGGTGGGTCAGCGTGGCCGGCGGCTGCTGGTTCCCGTACGGCACGGTCATGAACGGCTGCGATTCCAGGGCCGCGCGGGTGAGCGGCTTCTTGGAGTCCCATCCGTTCTTGGTGATGTAGTAGCGGAAGTCGCTCGTCGCATGACGGGCGGTGAACTGCCAGCGGAAGCCGTAGCCCTGCCCGGCGGTGAGCTTGGTGGCGGGCCAGGCTCCGTTGCGCGGGTCGTCGAGCTGGGCGAACGTACCGTTTCCGCCGGAGCAGATCTTGCCGTCGGCGGGTCCGGCGCCGGGGAACCCCTTGGGGCCCTCGACGCTCTGCGGTTCCCATTGGATGTTGCCGCAGCCGGTCACTGTGCCGTTGGCACAGAGCTTCTGCCGGCTGATGGGTGAATCGGTGTAGCCATGGCTGGTTGCGCTGCCGGTGGCGAGGAAGGACACACCGGCTACCGCGAGGCCGACCACGGCCGCACCTATCTTGATTCGCATGCTGGGCTCCTGAACGTGGGGGCAGTTCCGTGAGCTGTGCTGCGCGCGTGTTGTGCGGTCTAGACCAAGCCCCAATGTATTAACGGCACTTGGCCGTGTCTAGACCAATGCGCGTCCAGACCGATAACAGATACGTTCACGAACCTTCCGCACGTCCCGTATAGAAGGCGACCGTCAGATCCTTCACCAGCGCCTTGCGCTCGTAGTCGTCCAGCTCGACGAGTCCGCGCGAGGTCAGCCGTGTCACCGTGTCGTCCACCGCGTCCACCACCGACGTCAGCACACTGTCCCGGTGCTGCGCGTCGAGCGCCGCGACCCGCCTGCGCTGCATCGCGGCGGCGACCTCGGGGGCGTACTCGATCCGGGTCGGCTGCGCCGAGAAGACATCGATGCCCACCGGCGCCGCCTCCGCCGCCAGCATCCGGGTCAGCGCGTCGCCGACCGCCTCCGCGTCGCGCAGGGTCGGCATGTCGTTGTGGAAGGCGTCGGCAGGCAGCTGCGAGAGCACCCGCGCCATCGCCGCCTCCACCTGTTCGCGCAGATACGTCGTGTGGTCCTCGACGGCGAGCATCGCCCGCGCGGTGTCCCTGATCCGCCACACCACGAGGACCACGACCCGCAGCGCGACCCCGTTCGCGTCCACCGACGGCATCGGCTCGCTGCGCCAGTGCCGCAGCCGTACGTCGATCCGGCGGCGCAGCAGCAGCGGGCTCACCCAGACCAGGCCGGTGCGCCGCACGGTCCCGCGGTAGTCGCCGAACAGCGACAGCACCCAGGCGTAGCCGACGCGCCCGCGGCCGAGGCCGCCGAAGGCGAAGACCACGACGATCACCAGAGCGGCGAGCACCGCCCAGATGCCGAGCACGATCCCGTTGTACGGGCGCGCCGGCAGCCCGAAGAGGATGGCGGCCGGCGGCGGCACGACCCCCGTCCACCACACCACCGCCGCGCCCGCCGCGAGAGCGACCGTCCCCACGACGACCGCGCCCCAGCCGGGCAGCGCGGCGCCGGGCCGCTCGGCAAGACCGGGGTCGGCGGGCGCGGCCGGCCGGGCCGAGCGGGCGGCCGCGAGGGCCGGCCCGGGGCGCCTGGGGGCGGCGGCGCGACGCACGGTGCGGGGCTGGCCCCCCGTGCCGGGACCACTGCTGAGCACGGCGCCGCCGGGCGCCAGGGTCACGGCGGTGGGGCCGGTGTCGTCCCGGAAAAGCAGGTGCACCGGGATCTCGGTGGTGGACTCGTTCCGGATGACGGGCGCCCGACGCGCGGCCTCGCCCGGGACGCCCTGGACGCCCTGGACACTCTGCTCAGCCCGAGCGTTCTGCTCGACCGGCGCCTCCCGATCGGCCCGCACCCCCTGCCCGGTCCGATCGCCCCGCTCGCCCGGCTCCGGGGCCCGAGGCTCCTCCGGCTGCTGCGAAGTGGTGGATGTCATCCTTGCCTCCGTCATGCGAAGAGCCGCTTCCAGGTCTGAGGTCCGGGGTAGCCGTCGGCCGCCGCGGCCCGCCAGCCCTGCGCGCGCTGGAACGCCTCGACATTGCGCCGGTCCGCCTCGGTCCAGCGCGGGCCGGGTCCCGACCCGTAGTGCTTGCCGAAGCCCTTCTTCACCAGCCGCTTGCCGAGCTTCTCGACGTACGCGTTCGACTGGCCGGGCTTGAAGTACCCCTTGCCGGGAAAGGCCCCGGCAGCCGGGGCGGGCGTACCGCCGGCGCCCGCCTTCGGGATGTCCCGGCCCTGGTCGCTGACCAGCAGGCCCCAGGTCCGCGGCCCCGGCAGCCCGTCCGCCTCCTTGCCGCGCCAGCCCTGCGCGCGCTGGAACGCGGCCGTGGCGCCGCGGTCCGCCTGACCCCAGCGCGGTCCTGGCCCCTGCTTGTAGAGGCGCGCGGCGCCCCGCTCGGATAGCAGCTGCCCGAGGCGGGTGACGTGCTTGTTGTTCGCGCCGGGCCCGAAGGACTGCGCGCCCGGGTAGGAGGTGGAGCTCGACGCGCCGCCCGAGCCGGCCGACAGGCCCTTGTAGCGGTACGCGACATAGCGCGAGGAGTTGTTCCAGTAGGCGTACGGCGTGGCCTGCTTGCGGGTGTGCGGCCTGGCCTGCTCGTACGCTGTGTAGGAGGTGTGCGCGTAGTCGGTCCAGCCGCCGAAGATCGTGACGTGCGAGCCGTTGTTCGGGTTCGCCGGGTTGTGGAACAGCAGCATGTCGCCGGGTTCGAGCTCGTCACGAGTTACCCGCGTCCCGAACTGGGCCAGGCTTCCTGTCCACTCGTTGCCGCCGAGGTTCCAGGCCATCGAGACGAAGCCCGAGCAGTCCTGCCGATACCCGTCGGACCAGTACTTCTCCATGCTGTACGGGACCTTCGCGGTCACCCACCGCTTGGCCCGGTTGATGATGTCGGCCCGGGTGACGGCCTGCGGGGTGGGCGCGGGGACCGGCAGCACGGGACGGGACGGGCTGCCGTGCAGCGGGCCCGACCCGCCCTGCGGGCCGGCCGGGTCGTGATCGGCGTCCGTACGGGTGGGGGCGTGCCCGGGGGCCTTGGCGTGCGCCGCGCCCGCTCCGCCACCACCGAGAACCACACCCGCGGCGGTGGCGAGCACCAGGGCGCGGCGGGCACCGTGGGCGGCCGGGTGTCCGCCCTCGCCGACCGGCAGGCCGAGGGCCGCCGCGCGGCGCTGCTGGGCGCACCCCGCACAGCCGCAGTCGCCGGCGGGCTCGTACTCCTCGAAGACCGGCGTCTGCATGCGGTTGCCCTCCCGTGGGTCATTCCTGCACATGTGCACGGGCGTAAGTGTTTCAACTGTCGGGGCAAAACGCATGTTGACGGTCTGAATGATAATTAAAAGGACATAAACGGCGTGGCTGGTTCGGGGCATCGCCTCCCTTCGGGTAAAGTTCCGCAGGTCGGCACGCGCCGTTAGCTCAGTTGGTTAGAGCAGCTGACTCTTAATCAGCGGGTCCGGGGTTCGAGTCCCTGACGGCGCACGCGGCACTGGAGTCCCCTCACCTCGCGTGAGGGGACTCCAGTCATTTCCGGCCACTGCGCACTCACGAGGCCCAGGTCACAGACCGGTCCCAAAGCTCTCGTTTGACCGGTAAACAGCTTGTATCACCCTTGCGATCATGGCAGGGGTCATGGAACCTGTCCTGAAGCCAATGGCTCCAATGAGACGCGCGGTTCGAGCGGTTGGGGACGCGACCGGGGACTCGGGGAGCCGCGCGGGCCGTCAATACACAGGGGTGGGAGCCCCCCTTTGATCAACAGATGTAGAGACGGGCATCATGCAACCGGAAGGTTGTCGTCCTGTGTCTGTAGGGATGACGGCAGACCAATCACGCGTCCGAGTTGGTCGAGGGGGACCGGCGTCGGGCGAAGCGACCGACGAAACACGCAGCCAGCATGCGTGCGGGGGGATGACTCATGACGGCGACGCCATCCGGCGCCCGGCACAACAACGACCCTTCCCGGACGGCTCAGCTTCGGATACCCCCGCAGCTCAAGCCCCCGGGATCTCGTACGCGTGCCAAGAAGGCGCTGCCGCGATACGACTACGAGCACTACAGCAGACTCGCGGGTCCGCTGACCCAGCCGGACGCCACCAAGCCGTACAAGGTCCAGTACCGCTCGCTGCTCTCCCAGGAGCCGCACCGCATCCGCGCCGCCCTGCTCCTGGGCGCGGCGCCGCTGCTCTCGCTGGGGCTCTTCGTCTGGCTGATGCAGCCCGCGCACTGGACCGAGCGCGACCCGAACCTGAAGAACGACACGCTGCTGATCCTCGACATCGTCATGCTGGTCTCGATCGGTCTGATCGAGCTCTTCCGCACGATGAACGTCCTGTCGAACGCACACGCGACCCTGGTCGCCCGCGACCCCGTTCCCGTGGTGCCCGAGTCCGGCACCAAGGTCGCCTTCCTCACCTCCTTCGTGCCCGGCAAGGAACCGCTGGAGATGGTGACGAAGACGCTGGAGGCCGCGATCAGGATCCGCCACCGCGGGCTGATGCACGTCTGGCTGCTCGACGAGGGCAACGACCCCGCCGTCAAGGAGGTCTGCGCGCGCCTCGGGGTGCACCATTTCTCCCGCAAGGGCGTCGCGAGGTGGAACCAGCCCAAGGGCCCGCACCGCGCCAAGACGAAGCACGGCAACTACAACGCCTGGCTCGACGCGCACGGTGACGACTACGACATCTTCGCCTCGGTGGACACCGACCACGTGCCCCTGCCGAACTACCTGGAGCGGATGCTCGGCTACTTCCGCGACCCGGACATCGGCTTCGTGATAGGCCCGCAGGTCTACGGCAACTACGACACCTTCGTGACCAAGGCCGCCGAGTCGCAGCAGTTCCTCTTCCACGCCTTGATCCAGCGCGCGGGCAACCGCTACGGCGCCCCGATGTTCGTCGGCACCAGCAACGCCGTACGCATCAGGACGCTCAAACAGATCGGCGGCCTGTACGACTCGATCACCGAGGACATGGCGACGGGCTTCGAGATCCACCGCGCCAAGAACCCGGCGACGGGCAATAAGTGGCGCTCGGTCTACACCCCGGACGTGCTGGCCGTCGGCGAGGGCCCGACCGCCTGGACCGACTTCTTCACCCAGCAGCTGCGCTGGTCGCGCGGTACGTACGAGACGATACTCAAGCAGTACTGGCGAGGCTTCGGCACGCTCCCCGCGGGCAAGCTCTTCAACTACACGATGATGATCATCTTCTACCCGATGTCCGCCATGAACTGGATCCTCGCGGCGCTCAGCTGCGCCCTGTTCCTGGGCATGGGCGCATCGGGTGTGCAGATCGACCCGGCGATCTGGATGATGCTCTACGGCAACGCCTCCGCGCTCCAGATCGGCCTCTACATCTGGAACCGCCGCCACAATGTCTCCCCGCACGAGCCCGAGGGCTCCGGCGGTCTGGCCGGCATGGCGATGTCCGCGCTCTCCGCGCCGATCTACGCGCGCTCGCTGCTCGACGCCGCCCTGCGCCGCAAGTCGAGCTTCGTGGTCACGCCCAAGGGCGACTCGTCCAGCCCGGACACGCTGTTCGGCACCTTCCGCATCCACCTGTTCTTCATCCTGATCTTCGGCGGATCCCTCGGCTCCTCCTTCTACTTCGGGCACAACCACCCCGCGATGATCACCTGGGCCTCACTGGCTCTGCTGATCACCGCGGCGCCGATCATCGTCTGGCGCCTCAGCATGCGTCAGGACAAGAAGCGCAGGCGCGACGCGCCGCCGTCCTCGGCATCTCCCTCCGCGCAGCCCCCGGCCGCCCCCCCGCCGGAGGCCCACCCACCGCAGCACAAGCCCAGTTGGGCAGCGAACGACCAGACCATGCAGATCGCCCTTGGGGGACGTAAGAAATGAATTACCGACCGAGCCGCCGCACCCGTCGCCTGGCGATCGGTGCGGCGGTGGTGGTAGCTCTGGCGGGGATGAACGGGCCCGCGCTCTACCGCTTCGGCTCCGACCAGTACCACGACTACAAGATCAACAGGCCCGAGTACAAGGCCGACAACGGCCACTGGGACTTCCTCGACATACCGGCCGAGTTCCGGATCAACACGATCCATGCCGCCCTGCTGCACACCGGCAAGGTGCTGCTGATCGCGGGCTCGGGCAACAACCAGAAGAACTTCGACGCCAAGAAGTTCGAGTCGGTGCTGTGGGACCCCGAGACCAACAAGTACAAGATGATCCCCACCCCCAAGGACATGTTCTGCGCCGGGCACACCCAACTGCCCGACGGCAAACTCCTGGTGGCGGGCGGCACCAAGCGCTACGAGAAGCTCCAGGGTGACGTCTCCAAGGCCGGCGGCCTGATGGTCATCCACAACGAGGACCCGGACGCCCCCAAGACGCTGCCCGCGGGCACGATCTTCACGGGCAAGAAGAACGGGAAGACGTACGTCTCCAAGGACCCGGTCCTGGTGGAGAAGGCCAAGAAGATCTTCGACAAGCAGACCGGCAGATTCCTGCGCACGGAGGCGGGGCTCGGCCGGATCTATGTCGAGGCCAAGGCCTCGGGCAAGAAGTTCGAGTCGGGCACCGAGGACAACTACCGGATCCACGGCCTCCAGGGCACCGACGCCAAGAACGTCTACGGCATCGCCCAGAAGCTCGCGCTCGACAAGAAGGACTTCCAGGGCATCAAGGAGGCCTACGAGTTCGATCCGGTCGCGGAGAAGTACATCACCGTCGACCCGATGAACGAGGCCCGCTGGTATCCGACACTGACCACGCTCAAGGACGGCAAGGTCCTCTCGCTGTCCGGCCTGGACGAGATCGGGCAGATCGTCCCCGGCAAGGACGAGGTCTACGACCCCGAGACCAAGAAGTGGGAGTACACCGGCGTCATCCGGAAGTTCCCGACGTACCCGGCGATCTTCCTGATGAACAACGGCAAGCTCTTCTACTCGGGCTCCAACGCCGGTTACGGGCCCGCCGACGAGGGCCGAAAGCCCGGCGTGTGGGACCTGGCCACCAATAAGTTCAAGAAGATCCCCGGCCTGAGCGACCCGGACAGGATGGAGACCTCGGCCACCGTCCGGCTGCCTCCCGCCCAGGACGAGAAGTACATGGTCATCGGCGGCGGCGGGGTCGGCGAGTCCGAGAAGTCCAGCGAGAAGTCCCGGCTGGTCGACCTGAAGCAGCCCAACCCGCGCTTCAAGGACGGCGATTCGCTCGCCGAGGGCACCCGCTACCCGAGTGCCTCGCTGCTGCCCGACGACAGCGTTCTGGTCACCGGCGGCTCGCACGACTACCGGGGCCGCGGCGGCTCCGACGTACTCGAAGCGCGGATGTACGACCCCAAGGCCGACAAGTACCGCAGGGTGGCCGACCCGGCGGTGGGCCGCAACTACCACTCGGGCTCGCTGCTGCTGCCCGACGGACGCGTGATGATCTTCGGCTCCGACTCGCTGTACTCCGACAAGGCCAACACCAGGCCCGGCGTCTTCGAGCAGCGCGTCGAGATCTACACCCCGCCGTACCTGTTCAGGGACGCGCGGCCGACGCTCACCGGTGGGCCCAAGAGCGTCAGGCGCGGCGGGACGGCGACGTTCAAGTCCGAGCATTCCACGGCCATCAAGGACGCCAAGCTGATGCGGCCGAGCGCGGTCACCCATGTCACCGACACCGACCAGCGCACCGTCGCGCTGGACCTGAAGAAGACGAAGGGCGGCATCTCGGTCACCGTGCCGAAGAACCGGGCGCTGGTGCCGTCCGGCTACTACATGCTGTTCGTCACGGACGACCAGGGCACGCCGTCCAAGGGCACTTGGATCGAGGTCCCGTAGCCCCGTGACCGGCTGAGACACGAGGTGGGGGCGCCCGGCCTGGCGCCCCCACCTCGTACGTACGCGGTCCGCTACTTCGTGTTGCGGGCCAGTTCGAGCGCGTACTCCGGGTACCACTTGCCCGCCGTCGGCGCGCCCTTGCAGTCGCCGTCCGACTCGCCGGGGCGCTTCACCCACAGATAGGCGTCGACCAGGTCGTCGCCCGTCTTCGTGGTCGGCGGCTCACCGAGCGCGCGGCCGGGCGGGTTGCACCAGTTCTCCTTGGGATCACCCGCGGTGTACGGCCCGTTGCCGTTGCGGCTGGTGTCGATCACGAAGGGCTTGTTGCCGATCTTCTGCGAGAGCTTCTTGCCGAAGTCCGTGCTCGTCCTCGTGGTCTGGAAGTTGGAGACGTTCACCGAGAACCCGTCGGCCTGCCCTACGCCCGCCCGCTGGAGCGGATCGTAGAGCGCGTCGGGCGACTGCCACCCCGCGTTGCCCGCGTCCAGGTACACCTTGGTCGCGGGCTGCTGCTTCAGCCTCTCGACGGCGCCCTTGAGCAGGTCGAAGCGCTCCTCGTGGAACTCCTCGGGCGTGCAGCCGTCCACCAGGTGCAGCAGCGCGTCCGGCTCCAGGATCACCGTGGCGCGGCGGTCACCGATACCCTTGGCCACTTGATCGACCCAGCCGCGGTAGGCGTTGCCGTCGGCGGCGCCGCCCTTGGAGAACTGCCCGCAGTCGCGGTGCGGAATGTTGTAGAGGACCAGCAGCGCGTCCCGGTCGGCCTTGGCCGCCGCCTCGGTGAAGCCCTTGGCCTCCGCCTCGGCGTTCTCCGGCCCGATCCACTCGCCGACGGGCTGTTCGGCGATCTTCCTGATCTGGTCGGCCTTGTCGTCGTCGCGGTCCTTGGCGTACGTGGAGACCTGCTTGGCCGCGTTTCCTTCCGGATTGACCCAGTACGGATCGGCGTCCTTGGGCTGCTGCTTCACGGGGTCCTGCTTCGACCCGCCGTCACCGTCCGACGAGGAACAGCCCGTCAACAGCAGCGCGGTCCCCGCCGCCGCCGCGGCCATCCGGACACCCACACGCCGACGGCCGCTGTAACTGCCGTACATCCACTCCCCCTTGGTGCACCTGAAATGTGTGAGGACCCCCCGGCGCCTCCCCGGACACAACCGGTCGAAACCATCGTGACACACACGTACACAGCGCCAGGAGCTCTCCGCGCTTCGTGGGTGAGCTGTTACGGCGCGTAGGTACGTACCGCGTGTACATACGGTGCACTGTGGGCTACAGAGCCGTGACTTGACGTCAAAGTGCCCCTAGGAACATCCGTGTGCCCGTTCTAGAGTGGCAAGTACAGGCCCAAGTCCCCGGGCCCCAGTCTCCCCCGACACATCCGTGCCTCCCGCATCGGCGCCGGACTTCTCCCGCAGTCCGCGCACCGACGGTCGAGGATCAGCCCGGTCGGCGGCTCCGGGGGGAGCGGGCCGTCGACCGGGCCAGGTAGCCGGTGTCCAGGTGACGTCCGGCGACTCCGCCGCCCGTCGACCCTGTTGACAGTGTCCGGCCAGGCCTGGGACTCTCCGATGACAACTCCACACAACGAGACGACGGTGGACAGGAACCCGGTGCCATTCCGGGGCGGTCCCGCCACTGTGACCGTACGGGCAGGCTCGACGCCCGCACGGAAGCCAGGAACTGACCCGTCGTTCTCCTGCCATGGGGCGTGGAAACCCCAGAAGGAGGTCCACCGGCATGTCCTCGCACATCGCGCCGCACACCGACACCGCAGCGGGAGCGTCCGCCGCGACCAGCACCCGCGACTGGCTGATTCTGGCCGCCGCGGCGATCATCGCCCTGGTCGCGCTCTACGCCGTCTTCATGGACAACGGGACCGTTGTCTCCGCGACCGGCGACTACCTGCACGAGTTCTCGCACGACGGCCGGCACCTTTTCGGTGCCCCTTGCCACTGATCGGGGCCGTAAGCACCATGTCGACACCCGTACTCCCCCTGCTCGGACGCTCTCTCGCGGCGGGCGGGGTGGCCGGCCTTGCCGCCGGGCTCTTCTCGCTGCTCCTCGCCGAGCCGCTGATGGACCGCGCGATACGCCTCGAAGAGGCACGCTCCGCCAAGGAGCACGCGCACGACGCGGCCGGCACGGCCGTCGCGCACCACGAGGAACTGTTCACCCGCACCACCCAGCACTTCGGTCTGGTGGTCACCGCGGTGGTCGCCGGCCTCGCGCTCGGCGTGCTCTTCGCCGTCGCCTACGCCCTGATCAACCGCCGCACCGCCCCGGGCGACCGCCCGTGGTCACGCGCCCTGGTCTTCTGCTCGGCGGCCTTCGTGGCCGTCTCCCTGCTGCCCGGTCTGCGCTACCCCGCCAACCCGCCGGGTGTCGGCGACTCCGGCACGGTCACCGACCGCCAGTCGTTGTGGCTGGCCGCCGTCGTGATCGGCATCCTCGGCATGCTCCTGGCCTGGCAGGTGTACGTACGCCTCGCCGACCGGTCGGTGCCCGTGCGCCAGGTCGCGGTGGCCGTCACCGCGGTCGCGACGCTGGCGATCCTCTTCGCGCTGCCGGGCAACCCGGACGAGGTTCCGGTGGCGGCGACGCTGCTGTGGGACTTCCGGGTGCTCTCGCTGGCCTCGCACGCGCTGCTGTGGGCGGTGTTCGCCGGAGTGTTCGGCGCGCTCGGTCTGCGTGCGGTGGCCCGCGGCGCGCCCGCGGCGACGGCCCCGACCGCGGGAGTGACGGCGTAACGGCCGGCTCTCCCCCGAGGTCCCCCTCGGCTGTGGGGCGCGGCCCAGGTCAGGTCTTTCCCGAGTTCCCCGTCCCCGTCAGGTAGGCCGAAACCACTACGTTCGCCGTGTAGGTGCGGGCCTTCTTGTCGTACGTGCCCCCGCAGGTGATCAGGCGCAGCTCCGCCCGGTCGCTCTCGCGGGGGCCGTACACCTTCTGGGGGTCGAAGCGTTCGCGGGTGAAGACCTGGACGTCGTCGACGGTGAACTCCAAATCCGAGCCGTCCGTGCCCGTCACGCGGATCCGCTCCCCGGGGCGGGTGGCGCTCAGGCCGTAGAAGACGGCCGGTTTGCTCTCCGTGTCGACATGGCCGACGAGCAGGGCCACGCCGGCCGCGCCCGGCCGGGTTCCGCTGCCGTACCAGCCGACGGTGGACGGCCGGTCGTACGGCGGGGGGGCGACCGCGCCGGACGCGTCGAGGCCTCTCTCCACGACGGGCGCCGTCACACCCATCGAGGGCACGTCGACGCGCTGCGGTCGCGTGCCCTTCTGCGGCTCGTGCGCGGGCGGCAGCGGGACCCCCGGCGGACGGCCGACCGCGGCCACGTCGCCGGTGGTCGGGGCGGAGCTGCCGCCGGATCCTTCGGTGAGCCCACGCCCCCACAGCGACAGGCCGAGCAGCAGCATCGCCCACGCGACCCCGGTCAGCAGCCGCCCGGAGCCGCCGGGACGGCTCGCGGGAGCATCCTCGGCAGACACGTCAGTCAGCGTCCGTACGGCGGCGGCGGACGCTGCGGAACGCCACGGCGACCGCGGCCACGCCGGCGAGCACCAGGCCGATCACGGTGTGCCGGGTGCCCGGACCCCCGCCCCCGGCGGACTCCGAAGCGAGCTGCGCCGTACCGCCGCCGCCCGCGTGCACGGGCGAGACGGGCGTGGCGTGGTGGGTGGGCTGGTGGTGGACGACCCTGACCGTGCCCACCTTGTGGTGGTTGTGGCCGTCGCAGTCGACGCTGATCTCGTAGGTGCCGGCGCCGATCGACGAGTTGATCCTCGCCTCCCCGTAGAGCGGGTTCTCGCGTCCGTCCTTGCCGTTGAGGTTGGTCTCACCCCGACTGAAGGCGCTGGAACGGGCGACGCCGGTGGTGCCCTTGCAGTCCGATACGCGCAGCTCCACCTCGCCACCGGGTGCGATGGTCGACGGGGTGACCTGGATCGAGACGGAATCGTGGGCGTACGCCGCGGTGGCCGGGGCGGCCACCAGTACGGCGGCCACTCCTGCGGCACGCAGAGCGAGCAGAGCTGAACGCATCGTGAACCTCCTGGTACTCCGAAGATCCACGGACACGGTCATTTCCGCATCCCCAGGGGCCCGCCACTGAGCCGTACGGGCACCCCGGGGTGCTTGCGGGCACCCCGGGGTGCTGCGCGGGCCCCCCGGGGGTGCCGTACGGGGCTCAGATCCGTTCGACGAGGTCCGCGATCGAGTCGACGATCGTGGAGGGCCTGAACGGGTAGCGGTCGACGTCGGCGGGCCCGGTCAGGCCGGTGAGGACCAGGAAGGTCTCCATGCCCGCCTCCAGACCGGCCAGCACGTCGGTGTCCATCCGGTCGCCGATCATCGCGCTGGTCTCGGAGTGCGCGCCGATGGCGTTGAGGCCAGTCCGCATCATCAGCGGGTTGGGCTTGCCCGCGAAGTACGGGTCACGGCCGGTCGCCTTGGTGATCAGCGCGGCGACCGAGCCGGTGGCGGGCAGCGGACCCTCGGCGCTGGGGCCCGTCTCGTCCGGGTTGGTGCAGATGAAGCGCGCACCGGCGTTGATCAGCCGGATCGCCTTCGTGAGGGCCTCGAAGCTGTACGTACGGGTCTCGCCCAGGACGACGTAGTCCGGGTCGTGGTCGGTCAGGACGTAACCGATGTCGTGCAGCGCGGTCGTCAGACCGGCCTCACCGATGACGTACGCCGTGCCGCCGGGCCGCTGGTCGTCCAGGAACCGCGCGGTGGCGAGCGCCGAGGTCCAGATGTTCTCGACGGGCACGTCCAGACCCATCCTGGCGAGCCGGGCGTGCAGGTCGCGGGCCGTGTAGATGGAATTGTTGGTGAGCACCAGGAACGGCCTGCCGGACTCGCGCAGCCGCTTGATGAAGGCATCGGCGCCAGGAATGGGCGTGCCCTCGTGGATGAGAACACCGTCCATGTCGGTGAGCCATGATTCGATCGGCTTGCGCTCTGCCATGTGCCGGACTCCTGCCGTACGCGATAACGCTGAGTAGGGGCGCCCGAACCACACCGTCCGTGCGCCCCTACCCTAATCAGCTTGCGGTGATCTTGACCCCGTCGATGGTCCAGTACCAGTTGTTCGAGCCGGTGTAGCGGAAACGGAAGCTGACGCTGGAGGCCCCGGGCGGGACATCCACGGTCAGCGACTGCGGCTGGGAGATGACGTCGGCCGTGTAGCGCTTGACGACGACGGGTGTCTGCCCGTTGAAGGAGGCGAGCACCTCGGCGCTCTGGCTGCCCTCCTGGCGGTACAGGGTCGTGAAGTCGAGCCGCGTCTTCGTCCTGCCGCTGACGCCGTACGCCGGGGTGACCAGCGTCGAGTCGTACGTTCCCGAGGTGGCCCGGTCGGCCCATTCGTCGGAGTCGGCGACCGCGAAGACTCCGCGGGAGCGGACATTGACCTCACGGGACTGGTCCCGCTGCGTGCGGCTCCAGAACTCGTCGGTGGCGAAGGCCCAGCCGCGCCACTCCGTCATGCCGCCGGTGCCCATCGCGCTGTTGATGACGGACCAGCCGCTGGGCGCGGTGTGGGTGAAGCCGAGAATCCCGGCCGGGATGCCGGTCTCGTCGACCCGCGCGCCGAGGGAGGACTGCAGGCTGTCGAAGGGGTCGGTGGAGCGCTGCTGGACGGGCTTGCCGTCCAGTCCCCAGGCGGGGTCGGGGGTGATCCCGAGCTGGTGGAAAACGGTGGCGGCGACATCGACGAGCCGGGTGTCGGTGGGGCGTGCGCCGGCCGCGATGCCGGGGCCCTGGGCGAGGACGAACGTACGCCGCTCCTCGATGGCGCTGCCACCGTGGCCGCCCGCGTCGACGTGCCCGTGGTCGGTGGTCACGATCACCGTCCAGCGCTCGCCCGAGTAGGTGGGGCGGGCCTTGATGGCCGCCTGGAGCCGGCCGACGTAACCGTCCTGCACGGCGATGGCGTCGAGGTACTTCTGCCCGGTGCCGGAACTGTGCGCCACGATGTCCGTGTTGCCGAAGTAGGCGAAGACGACATCCGGGTTCTGGTGACGCAGGATCGCCTCGGTCTCGGTGGCGATGGTCGCGTCGTGGCCGGTGTAGCCGTCCGCGTCGCCGTCGAGGACAAGCTTGGCGTCGGCGCCGGGGGTGACAGTGCCCTGGGTGTCCAGGGGCTTCCAGTCGAGGGCGGCGTACGTCGACAGGTCGGGCCGCACCTGGGCGAGACGGGCGAGGAAGCCGGGGTACTTGGCGTAGTCCTTGCCGGCGAAGGAGTTGTCCTTGACGCCGTGCTTGTCGGGCCAGACACCGGTGGAGATCGTGGACCAGCCGGGGCCGGAGGAAGTGGCGGCCATCGGGAGCGCGTACAGCAGCGAGACGCCGAACGTCCCGTTCGTCATCAGTGACTTGAGGTGGGGCGCGCTCGCCGCGTCGATTCTGTCGTGGCGCAGCCCGTCCATCCCGATGACCAGGACTTTGTCGTTGCTGGTGCCGTTCGGCAGGGTGGGGGCGGCCTGGGCGGGGGCGGCGAGGGCACCGGTCGCGGTGATCGCGGCTGTCGCAGCGCCGGCGGCGAGCACGGTGCGTCGGGATATGCCGTTGAGCGGCATCGGGATTCCTCCGTCGAGGGGAGATGGGCGAGGGGCTGGACACGGCCAACGCCCCTGACTACTCAGGGGCGTTGGTCCATACTCGTTATCCTTCCGCAACAGATCCTCGACGGATACGCCGCAGCGGTGAACTCTTAGCTGCCTGTCGCGGACTTCCAGGCATCGATGTAGTCGTCGAGGTTGGTACCGACGTCCTTCCAGTCCGGCTCGAAGACCTCAACACCCTTGATGAGCTTGGCCAGTTCGGTCGCGTTGGCGTCGGTCGGCTTGATGTCCGTGCGGGCCGGGAAGCCGCCGCCGATCTCGCTGACCTGCCGCTGCGCGCCCTCGGTGAGCATGAAGTCGAGGAGCTTCTTGCCGTTCTCGGTGTGCGGGGCCTTGTTGACCAGACCGGCGGCGTACGGCAGCGCGAAGGTGGTGGGCTTGGAGCCGTCCTTCGCCGGGAACCAGATGCCCAGGTTCGGCATGGACTTGGACTGCGCGAAGTTCATCTGTACGTCGCCGTTGGCGACCAGGATCTCGCCCTTGTCGACCTTGGGCGCGAGCTTGGAGGTGGAGGAGGACGGGCCGACGTTGTTGGCCTGGAGCTTCTTCAGGTACGCCATCGCCGGCTCCTTGCCGCCGAAGTCGTGCATGGCCTTGATGACCACAGCGGTGCCGTCGCCCGCGACGCCGGGCGTGGAGTACTGGAGCTTGTCCTTGTAGGAGGGGTCCAGGAGCTGCTCCCAGGTCTTGGGCGCACCCTCCTTCAGCTCCTTCTTGTTGTAGATGAACCCGAAGTAGTTGTTGACGACCGAGGTCCACTTCCCATCGGCGGCCTTGTTGCCCGCTCCGACGAGGTCGGCGCCCTTGGGCTCGTACGCCTGGAGCAGCCCCTTCGCGTCGGCCTGCTGGATGAAGGGCGGCAGGGTGACCATCACGTCGGCCTGGGTGTTGGACTTCTCGCGGACGGCGCGCTGCACCATCTCGCCGGAGCCGCCCTCCACGTACTTCACCTTGATGCCGGTCTTCTTCTCGAAGTCCTTGAAGACCTGGTCGTACCAGCCGTCGCCGCTCTCGCCCTTGAGGCCGTCGGCGCTGTAGACGGTGACGATCTTCTCGTCGGCCGCGGCGGAGGATCCGCCGCACGCGGTGAGGGAGGCGGCGAGGGCGAGGCTGCCGGTGACGGCGGCGATCGGCTTGAGGTTGCGATGCATAACGTTTCGTACTCCCAGCGGTGGTCAGCGGTAAGAGGCTTTGGTGCGGATTCGGGATACGGCGAGCAGCACCAGCAGCGTCGTGGCCATCAGGACCACGGCGACGGCGGAGCCGGTGAAGAGGGACCCGCGGTCGGTGGCCGTGAAGATCTGCACGGGCAGCGGCATCCAGTCCGGCGGGTAAAGCATCATCGTGGCGCTCAACTCGCCCATGGACAGGGCGAAGCAGAGCCCGGCGGCGGCGTTGAGCGACGGCAGCAGGAGCGGCAGCTTCACCTTGCGCAGGACGTATGAGGGACGCGCGCCCAGGGACGCGGCGGCGTTCTCGTACATCGGGTCCAGACGCAGGATGGCGGCCGAAACCGACTGGTGGGCGAACGCCGTGACAAGAACGGTGTGCGCGAGGATCACGATCCAGCGTGTGCCGTTGAGCAGCACCGGCGGCTGTGAGAACGCGACCAGTACCGCGAGACCGACGACCACGGACGGCACGGCCACCGGCAGCATGAACAGCGCGTCCAGCAGCCGCTTCCCGCGTTTGTTGAGCGTGGCGGCGGCGAGGGCGGCCCAGGTGCCGACGGTCAGCGCGAGCACGCTCGCGGTGACGGCGGTGACCAGGCTGGTGGTGAGCGCCTGGAGGGAGTCGCCGCGTACGGCCGAGGCGTAGTGCTCGGCGGTCGGGCCCGAGGGGAAGGCGCCGGACCAGTTCGTGGACAACGACGCGGCGACGATGACGAGGAGAGGCAGCGCGAAGAGGGGGAGGAAGAGGACGAGGAACAGCACCCAGGTCGCCCACTTTCCCGTTCGGCTATGCACCAGCACGACGGCGCCCTTCTGATGGCCGGGTCATGGCCTTGTACACGGTGTAGAGGCCCACGGAGATCGCGATGTTGACGACGGCGACGACGCAGGCGGCCGGGTAGTCGGATTCGAGGATCGCCTTGCCGTAGACGAGCATCGGCAGCGTCGTCACGCCTTTGGCGCCGGTGAACAGGACGATGCCGAACTCGTTGAGGCACATGACGAGGACGAGGCTGCCGCCTGCGGCGAGGGCGGGCAGCGCCTCGGGGAGTATCACCTTGCGGATGATCCGGGCGGGCCTGGCGCCGAGTGACGAGGCGACTTCCAGCTGCGCGGTGTCGAGCTGCGAGAACGCGGCGAGCAGGGGTCGCATCACGAACGGCGTGAAGTAGGTGATCTCGGCGAGCAGGACCCCCCAGGGCGTGGTCAGGAAGTGGAAAGGCCCTTCGTTCGCGCCGGTGAGGTCGGTCCAGACGCCGTTGGCCATGCCGACGGTGCCGTAGATGAACAGCAGGGCGAGCGTGATGAGGAAGGACGGGAAGGACAGGAAGACGTCGATGAACTTCGCGACGGCCTTGCCGCCGGGGAAGGGCACGAAGGCGATGACGAGGGCGAGTACGAATCCGAGGACCAGGCACCCGACGGTCGCCCCGACGGCGAGCCACACGGTGGTGGCCAACGCGTCCCGGAACGCCTCGGAGGCGAAGACCTCGGCGTAGGGCTCAACGGAGGTGCCGCCCTCGTCGGGGGTGAAGGACTGCTGGACGACGAGGGCGAGGGGGTAGAGGAACACGAGCGCGAGAAAGGCGACGGGCGGCAACGCCCAGATCCAGCGCGGGAATTGGCGGCGCGATTGCTCGCGGGAACCTCGCCCCCCGAGGCCGGCGCCCCCACGGCTCGCGCCACGCGGGGACCGGCCGCGCTCCGGCTCCGCGGAGTCAATGGGCAGAGCGGCGCCGGGGGTTCGCCTCATCGCGTCGGTGCTAGCCACCCGACACCCCCGCCCCCAGCAGCACCGCGTCCTCGGACGCGAAGTGCACGGTGACCTCGGTGCCCAGCTCCGGCGTTTCCCGAAGCTCCCGCAGGTCCGCCTTCAGCCGGTGGCCGGCCACGTCGACGTACAGCCGGTGCGTGGCGCCGCGCCACTGGACCTCGGCGATCGTGCCCCGCAGCGCGTTCGGGCCGTCGCCGAGCCCGACCAGGTGCGGGCGGACGCACAGCGTCGCCGTGGCGCCCGGTGCGGCCTCGTCGGTGGCGACCTTCAGTTCCTGGCCGCCGAAGCTCACACTGCCCGCGCCGACCGTGACCGGCAGCAGGTTCGCGTTGCCGACGAACGACGCGGTGAACTCCGTGGTGGGGCGCCGGTACAGCTGCTGCGGGGTCCCGCAGTCCTGCAGCCGGGCCTTGTCCATGACGGCGATGCGGTCCGCGAGGGTCAGCGCCTCGACCTGGTCGTGCGTGACGTACAGGATGGAGACATCCGGCAACTCCCGGTGCAGTCGGGCCAGTTCCGCCAGCATGCCGGACCTGAGCTGCGCGTCGAGCGCGGAGAGCGGCTCGTCGAGCAGCAGTACGCCGGGCCTGATGGCCAGCGCGCGGGCGATGGCGACGCGCTGCTGCTGGCCGCCGGACAGCTCGCGCGGATAGCGCTTGGCGTACGCCGCCATGCCGGTCATCTCCAGCGCCTCGGCGACCCGCCCCGGGATCTCCGCCGTGGGCGCCTTCTGCGCCTTCAGCCCGAAGGCGACGTTGTCCTCGACCCTCAAGTGCGGGAAGAGCGCGTACTGCTGGACGACCATCCCGATGCCGCGCCGGTGCGGCGGCAGCGCGGTGACATCGCGGTCCCCGATGAACACCCGCCCGGAGACGGGCCGGACGAATCCGGCGACGGCCCGCAGCGCGGTGGTCTTGCCCGAGCCGGACGGGCCGAGCAGGGCCATGACCTCGCCGGGCTCCACCGTCAGGTCCAGGGCGTCGAGCACGGTGTTCCCGCCGTACGCGACCGACACCCGGTCGAAGCGAATGCCGCTGGTCACCGGCCCTCCCGCGCCAGCAACCCGGGCAGCTCGGCGACGGAGCCGAGCACATGGGTCGCGCCGTGCGCCACCAGTTGGTCGCGGTCGTGCGCACCGGTCAGCACCCCGGCGACGACGCCGGCGCCGGAGCGTACGCCACTGAGCATGTCGTACGACGTGTCCCCGGCGACCGCGATCTCCCGGACCCCGTCGGCCGCCCCGGTCCGCAGGAACGCGGCGAGCACCATGTCCGGGTACGGCCGCCCGCGCCCCGCGTCCGCCGGGCACAGTGTCAGCTCGACCAGGTCCTGCCAGCCGAGCGCGGCGAGGATCGCGTCCTGCGTGACGCGGGCGAACCCGGTGCTCAGGGCGACCGTGCGCCCGTCGGCGCGCAGCTTCTCGACGGCTTCGCGGGCGCCGGGCAGGGGCGCGATGTGCCCGGCGCCGACGAGCTCGCCGTAGGCCTCCTCGAAGGCGGTGTTGGCCCGCTGGGCCAGGACCTCCTCGCCGAAGAGGTGCCGGAACACGGAGATCTTGGACTCGCCCATGGTGGCGCGTACGTAGGCGAGCTTCTCGGCGTGGTCGGCCGACCCGGGCTCGACGCCGAGCCGCTCGGCGGCTGCGGAGAAGGCCTGCTCGACCAGCCCGCCGTCGGCGACGGTGGTGCCGGCCATGTCGAGGACGACCAGCTTGATCGTGTCGATCCGATCGCTCGTGTCGATCCGATCGCTCGTGTCGATCCGATCGCTCGTGTCGATCCGGTCGCTCGTGTCGATCGTGTTCGTCGGACGTGCTTGGTTCATGTGCGTCACCAGCCCAGTTCGTTCGCGGTTGTCTCGGCGATCGCCGGCGAGCAGGTCATGCCGCGCCCGCCGGGCCCGGTCACCAGCCACACCCCGTCGCGCACCTGCTGGCGGTGGACGACGCGGCTCTTGTCGGTGCACTGCGCGTACACCCCGGCCCAGCGGTGCCTGATCTTCGGCAGCGGGCGGCCGAGGAAGGACTCAACGACCCGGGCGAGGTGTTCGTAGGGCTCCTCGACGACGTCGAAGGCGAAGGGGTGCTCGTACTCGTGGGTGTCGCCGATCGTCAGTCCGCCGTCGCGGCGCTGCACCATCAGAAGCTGCATCTTGTGCGCGGCTGCCGTCGGCGTCTGGTCCTGTCCGGCGTTGAGCGCGTCGAGTGCCTCGCTCGCGTACGCCGGGTAGTAGCGGAAGCTGTCCGCGTCGGCGACGGATGTGGTGAGCGCCTCGCCGAGCGGCTCGGTCTGCATCATCTGGAGGCGGACGCGGCGTACGGGCAGGTCGGGCACGAGCTCGCGAACGAGACCGGAGAGCGCGGCGCCGGGGCAGAGCAGGACGGCGTCACCGGTGTGTACGTCGCCATGGTCGTCGCGGACCGCGTTCTCCCCGACGACTTCGCGGACTTCGCGACCGCCCAGGTAGGTGTACCGCCCGGACGCCAGCAGCTCCGCCTTGAGAGCGAGTTGAGCGGTGCGCGGCTCGACGGCCGCGTCCCGCTCGCACCACAGCGCGGCGCTGAACTCACCGCGCAGGGCCGGGTTGATGCCCCGCGCCTCGTCGGCCGTCAGCAGTTTGTAGCCGCGGTCGACGGCGTCCGCTCTGCTCAGCGCGGCCTCGGCGACGGCCAGTTCCAGGTCGTTGCGTACGGGCGTGAGCGAACCGATGGCCCGGAAGCCCAGGCCCGGCACCCGCTCCCCGATGCCTTCCCACAGCTCACGGGCGCGCAGCGCGGTCCGAAGCTCCTCACCGCCCGCGCGCCCGCTGACCCATATCTGGCCGAAGTTGCGAAGGGAGGCGCCGCGCGCCTCGCTCTCGCGCTCGATCTGTACGACCTCGTGGCCGCGTTCCACCGCATGCCAGGCATGCATGGTTCCCACGACGCCGGCTCCAACAACTATGACTCTCACGGCGGCAACGCTCCTCGGGCCGAATGGCCCGCAACGATCCGCGCAGCAACGGCGAGGTGAACAGCCACCCAAGGATGGACCAGACCCGTTACGTTTTCGTGACCTACCCCTGACTGCCGAGCCGCACGGTGAAGCTGAAGCGATCGCCCCGGAAAAGCGTGCGTACGCGCTCCAGCGGCCGGCCCGCGAGATCCCGCGAGAGCCGGTGGATCAGCAGCATGGGGAGGGCTGGCGGGGTGCCGATGAGCAATGCCTCGCGGGGGGTGGCGAGGACCGTCTCGATGCGCTCGTCGGCTTCGCCGAAGGACACGCCGACCCGGTCGCGGAGGTACGCGTAGAAGGACGAGTCGGGCTCGAAGTCGGTGTCCAGGCGGGGCACCCGGGAGACCGCGACATAGGTGCTCTCCAGGCCGACGCGCTCGTCGTCCGCGAGCAGCACGCGCTCCAGGTGCCAGACCGGTTCGCCGGGTGCGGCGCCGACCTCGGCGGCCAGGGATTCGGGGCAGGGGAAGCGGTCGAGGCCGATGAGATGACGGCCGGGCCTGCGGGACTGGCGGCGTACGCCCTCGGTGTAACTGGCCAGGGCGAGAGGCTGTTCGAGCTTGGGCCCTGCGACGACGGTGCCACGTCCGCGGCGCCGCAGCCGGCCCTCCAGGAGGAGCTCGCGCAGCGCCTGACGTACCGTCTCGCGCGAGACCTCGTACCGCAGGGCGAGGTCCCTCTCAGTGGGGAGCAGCCCACCCTCGCCCAACTCGCTTATCAGCGCGGCGACATGCGCCTTCACGACGTAGTACTTGGGAATGCGGCCGTGCTCCGGGATGCCGGAGCGGATCGGTGCGCCAGGGGTCTGGTCGTGCGCGTTCGGGTAGTCCACGGATGGATGCTCGCAGACGAAGACGAACGACAGGGTGAACGCACGATGTCGCTCACCACCCGGCCGACCGCTGAACGCAGCGGTGCCCGCGTCGCCGTTGGTGACTCGGCCGGCGCGACGCGGGCACTGCCTTCCGGAGGGTGGTGGGGCGGCTGCTCAGTACCTCCCGGTACGGAAACGCCGACGCCCCACCACGAGCGCACCGCCGCCGAGGAGGAGGAGAACGCCGGCGGTGACCCCGAGCCCGAGCAGATGCTCCGAGCCGGTCTTGGCGAGCGAGGAGGGCGGCTGCGCGGAGCCTGTGCCGTCGCTGCGGTGGTTGTCGCTGTCACTGTCTCTGCCGCTACCGCTGTCACTGTCACTGTCACTGTCACTGTCGATGTCGATGTCGATGTCACCGTCGATGTCGATGTCACCATCGCCGTCGATGTCGATGTCACCGTCGATGTCACCATCGCCGTCGATGTCGATGTCACCGTCGATGTCGATGTCACCATCGCTGCTGCTGTCGCCGGCGGTTCCTGCGGCCATGGTGAAGCGGTAGTCGTTCGACTCGCCGACCCAGTCGCCGTCGTCGCCCTGCCGCTGGACGGTAGCGGCGTTGGCGACGACCTGGCCGGTGTGGACGTCGGCGGTGAAGGCGAGCCTGACCTTCACGGGGAGGGTCTTGCCCGCGGGGACCGCGAAGCCGGGAAAGCCGTCGTCGAAGGCGCCGACGAGCTCGTCCTCGTCGGTCTTCTCGAAGCGGACGGGGTGCCAGCGGTCCGCGGCCGGGTCGTGGAACTCCAGCCGGATCTGGTCCGGGGCGAGGGTGCGGGCGCGGTCGATGAGGACGACGACGGGGTGGATGTTCCGGCAGGGCCGGGTCGTCGTGTTGGCCAGGTCGACGTACCAGGCCTGGAAGCCGTCACCGGGCCGGTAGGTGTCGGGCCCGCCGTGGATGCGGGTGTCGATGGGGAATCCGGCGGAGGAGGGGTCGCCACACGAAGGGGCGGGCGGGATCCGCCACTGGCGGCGCTTCGGCTGGGGCTGGATGTGGGGCTGGGTCTGGGGCTGGGTTTGCGTCTGCGCTTGCTTCTGTGTCCGGCCTGGAGCTTGCGTCTGCGTACGGCCCTGAGCCTGCGTCTCCGCCTGGCCCTGAGCCTGCGTCTGTCTCTGCGTCACGTAGGCCGTGCTGCCCACCGCCGTACGGGCGTCCGCCGCGACGGCGGCCGCCACCGGGGCGGCCATGGCTGCCGTAACTCCGAGGGCAAGGGCACTGCGCAGTCGCATGGTGAGGCCTTTTCAGATCGCGAAGCGGTCGGGCGGGCCGGCCGGTGTCACCCGGTCATGGGCCGTGACCCTGCCACGCGCGCGCGAAGGGCCGGGGACGCCACGCCCGCGCACCCCCCGACCGCCGGGAGAAACCCACCCGATGGCCTAGGAGGTCCGCGACCGGCTCACACGCGCCCGAAGAGGGGGGCCAGGACCAACTGGGCCGCTCCGCAAGCCACCCCACGCCCGTCATCACCGGCGGCGACCACCGGCACGGCCGCCGATCGACCCTCACGCCGGGCGAGTTCGGCGAGTACGTCGCCCACGCCCTGTACGAATTCGCCTTCGTGCGCGGCGACGACCCGGCCGCCGAGCAACACCCGTTCGATATCGAGCAGGCCGACGAGATTGGCGGCCCCGGTCCCGAGGACGCGCGCGGCTTCGGCGATGTCGCCGCGGGCGACGGCGGCAAGGCAGAGCGCCTCGATGCAGCCACGTCCACCGCAGCCGCACACGGGCCCGTCCAGCTGCACGGTCTGATGCCCGAACTCCCCCGCGCCGGTGCGCGCGCCACGGTAGAGGGCGCCCCCAAGGACGAGCCCGGCGCCGAGCCCCGTTCCGAGATGGAGGTACGCGAAGGACTCCCCGGCGGCGGGCCGGGCGCGCAGGGCGAGCCCGAGGGCGGCGGCGTTGGTGTCCTTGTCGAGCACGACGGCCAGCCCGAGCCGCTCGGCCAGCACGTCCCGCAGCCGCACCCCGTCCCACTGCGGAAACCCGGTGACACGGTGCAACACCCCCTGCCCATGATCGAGCGGCCCGGGAACAGCCACCCCGACCCCGAGCAACTTCCCGGGAGTGGGGGTGGGGGAGGCAGGGGGTGCGGAGGCGGGGGCCCCGGGAGCGCGATCGGGCCCCGCCTCCGGGGCGGCGCCCGGCCCCGCAACGCCGCCCGGCGCGACCGGGCCGGGGCCCCCCCCCCGCTCCGGGGCGGATCCGGGGGCGGGCACCACAGCGCCGCCCGGCGCCGCCGTGACGGGCCCCGCCCATGGCTCCGCCCCCGCCCCCGGCTCCGAGAAGGGCCCGGCAGGGGGAAAGCCCAGCGCCGCGACCTCCCGGACCACCGCATCGACCACCACCTCCACCCCCGCCCCGAAGTCCAGCGGAGCCCTCCGTACCGCCACCACCTCGCCCGTCAGATCCATCAGCACCGACATCAGCTCGTCCCGGTCCAGATGCACCCCCACCGCGTAACCCGCGTCCGGCACCAGCCGGAGCACCGTGCGCGGCTTGCCGCCCGTCGACGCGCGGTGGCCCGCCTCCGCCAGCAGCCCCTCCGCCCGCAGCCGTGCGGTGATCTTGCTGACGGCCTGCGGCGTGAGCCCGGTGCCTTCGGCCAGCTCAAGGCGGCTGATGCCGTCGGGCCCGGCCGCCCGCAGCAGGTCGAGGACCAGCGCCGCGTTGTGGCTGCGCAGCCCCGGCAGATTTACTCCCGTATTGCTCCTGTTCACCGGCCCATTGTCTCCCGCGCTTGCACTTTGGCAACAGCGTTGTTTAAGTGGGAGCATGACTGGCACCGGAATCGCCCCTGGCACCGAATCCCGCGCCCCGCTGCGCGTCGCACTCGTGGGCTACGGCCTCGCGGGCTCCGTCTTCCACGCCCCGCTCATCGCCGCCACCGAGGGCCTCACCCTCGACACGATCGTCACCTCGAACGACGAGCGGCGCGACCAGGCCCGCACCGAGTTCCCCGACGTGCGCTTCGTGGCCTCGCCCGACGAGCTGTGGACGCGCGCGGACGAGCTCGACCTGATCGTGATCGCGTCCCCCAACAAGACCCATGTCCCGATCGCGACCGCCGCCCTCAAGGCGGGCCTGCCGGTCGTGGTGGACAAGCCACTGGCCGGCACCGCCTCCGAGGCCCACGAGCTCGCCGCGCTCGCCAAGGACCGCGGTCTGCTGCTCTCCGTCTTCCAGAACCGCCGCTGGGACAACGACTTCCTCACCCTCCAGCAGTTGCTCGCCGCCGGTGAGCTCGGCGACGTACAGCGCTTCGAGTCGCGCTTCGAGCGGTGGCGCCCGCAACCCAAGGGCGGCTGGCGCGAGTCGGGCGACCCGACCGAGATCGGCGGGCTGCTGTACGACCTGGGCAGCCACGTCGTCGACCAGGCCCTGGTCCTCTTCGGCCCGGCGGTCCGCGTCTACGCCGAGGCCGATGTGCGCCGTCCGGGCGCCGAGGCCGACGACGACACGTTCATCGCGATCACGCACGCGAACGGCGTCCGCTCCCACCTCTACGCGAGCGCCACCACCGCCCAGCTCGGCCCGCGCTTCCGTGTGCTCGGCTCGCGCGCGGGCTATGTGAAGTACGGCCTCGACCCGCAGGAGGCCGCGCTCCGCGAGGGCAAGCGGCCCGCCGTCGACGAGAGCTGGGGCGAGGAGCCGGAGTCGCTCTGGGGCCACCTGGGCGCGGGCGACTCCCCGCTGACGGGCGGCGGCACCCCGGTCCCGACGCTGCCGGGCGACTACCCGGCGTACTACGCGGCCGTCACCACCGCCCTGCGCGAAGGCTCCGCTCCCCCGGTCACCGCCGAGCAGGCAGCCGCGGCGCTCGACGTCCTGGAGGCCGCGCGCCGCTCGGCCAGTGAGGGCGTAACCGTGGAGATCCCCACGGAGAACACCCAGAGCGCCCAGAGCACGCCGAGCACGGAGGCCTCCGCATGAGCAACCGGTCCACCCCTTCCACCCCTTCCACCCCTTCCGCGCCTTCCACCCCTTCCGCGCCTTCCGCCCCTTCCGCGCCCTCCACCCCGTCCAACCCCTCCGTGGCCGAACTCGTGGAGCAACAGAGCCGCCTGACTCTGCGCCGCTTCACCCACGTGGACGCCTGGACGCTGGGCAGCCTGCTCGTGGAGCTGGCGCGCGAGCGCGACGCGCCCGTGGCGATCGATATCCGGCGCGGCGCGCAGCAGCTCTTCCACTGCGCGCTGCCCGGGTCGAGCGCCGACAACGACGCCTGGATCAAACGCAAGCGTCGTGTAGTGGAGCGGTACGCGGAGAGCTCGTTCCTGGTCGGCACCCGTTTTCGGGCCAAGGGCACAACCTTCGAGGACTCCTCGCGCCTCAACCCCGACCTGTACGCGGCGCACGGCGGCGCGTTCCCGATCACGGTCGAGGGCGCGGGAGTCATCGGCGTCGTCACGGTCTCGGGCCTGCCCCAGGCCGAGGACCACGCGCTGGCCGTCGAGGCGCTGGAACGCATGAGGGCGTAACACACACCGCATTTCCTCCGTGGCGCGGCGGCGCCGGGTGACCAGCACGACCCCGGTGCCCGCCGCGAGAGCGACACCGCGATGCCGCCCAGCAGGATGAGCTCGTCCGCCGAGACGTCGGCCCCGCTGTCCGGCAGCTCACCGTCGCCACCGGTGAAACCCCGTAGGAGCCACCCGTCGAGCCGCCGGTGGATGTGGGGGAGTCCGGCGGGGTGAGTTCGTCGGCGTCGGCTCGGCGGGGGTGGGTTTCGTGGGAGTCGGCTCGGTGGACGAACCGCCGGGGCGGGCGATCAACAACCCCAGCAGGGGCGGACGGCCAGCAACCCCGGCAGGGGAGGCGGTCAGGCCGCCGCCTCAACCGAGCACGCCCTCCTGAACCAACCCCCCACGCCCCCTCGCCGGGAGGCGATCACGCGTCCTTGAACTCCTGCCGCTGCCGCCCCAGCCCCTCCACCTCAAGCTCCACCACATCGCCGGAGCGCAGGTAGGGCTTCGGCTCGGGCTGGCCCATCGCGACGCCCGCCGGCGTACCCGTGTTGATCACGTCACCCGGGTAGAGCGTCATGAAACGGCTGACGTACCTGACCACCTCACCCACCGGGAAGATCTGCTGGGCGGTGGTGCCGTCCTGCCTCAGCTCGCCGTTGACCCAGAGCTTCAGGCCGAGCGTCTGCGGATCCGGCACCTCGTCCGCGGTCACCAGCCACGGGCCCAGCGGGTTGAACGTCTCGCAGTTCTTGCCCTTGTCCCAGGTCCCGCCGCGCTCGATCTGGAACTCGCGCTCGGAGACGTCGTGGGCGACCGCGTACCCCGCGACGTGCGCGAGGCCCTCCTCGGCCGACTCCAAGTAGCGGGCCGTACGCCCGATGACGACGGCGAGCTCGACCTCCCAGTCGGTCTTGATGCTCTCGCGCGGCACGAGCACGGTGTCGTGGGGGCCAACCACCGTGTCCGGGGCCTTGAAGAAGATGATCGGCTCGGCGGGGATCGCCGCGCCCGCCTCGGCGGCATGGTCGTGGTAGTTCAGGCCGATACACACGATCTTGCCGATCCCGGCGAGCGGCGGCCCGACCCGCGTTCCTTCCGCGTCGATCACTGGCAGGTCACCCGCGGCAGCCGCCGCGCGGACCCGGCCGAGAGCGGCCTCGTCGGCGAGCAGGCCGCCATTGATGTCCGTGACGACGCCCGACAGGTCCCTGAGCGTCCCGTCCCCGTCGAGCAGCGCCGGACGTTCGGCTCCCACTGTTCCTACCCGCAGCAGCTTCATGGTCAGTCTCCTCTGGTCGAGTGGTCGAGTTGTCGCGCCCGGCCCCGGCCGATGGAGTGCGGCCATCGGAGGATTGGCTGATCCTCCAAGGTAGAGGTCCAGTCCGCAAGACCCCGTTCACGGACTGGACTGTTACGCGGCAGTAGCAAGCGCGGCCCCGCCGACCGGAATGTCCCGGTACAGGCAGGCCCGCTCGATCGCGCTCCAGGTGGTGCTGGTGACGACGTACAGCGCGGCGGCCAGCGGCACCACGGCCACCGTGATGAGCGTCGCGAAGGACATCAGCGGCATGATCTTGGCCATCGTCCCCATCGCGGCCATGCCGGGCATCTGCTGACCGTCCGGCCCGGCGGGAAGCATGGGCGTGGCGGCCATCTGGAGCTTGGTGCGCCGGTAGTTGAAGGTGGCGACCGCCGCGACGATCACGAACAGGGCGACGTACACGAGCCCTTGCGCCCCGAAGACCCCGCCGTTCGCGAGCGCGTCGGCCCAGCGGTCACCGAGCGGGCTGGCGAAGAGCTTGTGGCTGAGGAGCGCGTTCGGTTCGCCGCCGATCCGCTGGTTCGAGAAGAGGTGGTACATCAGGAAGAACGCCGGGATCTGGAAGAGGCTCGGCAGGCACCCCGACAGCGGCGAGACCTTCTCGGCGGCGTGCAGTTCCATGATCGCCTTCTGCATGCGCTCCGGGTTCTTGCTGTGCTTCTTGCGCAGCTCGGCGACCTGCGGCGCAAGCTTGGTACGCGCCTTCTGGCCACGGGCCGTCGCCCGCGACAGGGGGTGGATCGCGAGCCGTACGAGCGCGGTGAAGAGCACGATCGCGGCGGCCATGGCGGAGGTCTGGAAGAGGGGGTTGAGCAGATCGGCGAGGTGTTCGACCAGGCTGGCGAAAACGGTCATGGGGAGCCCTCCGAGGGGTCTCGTCGTGCCGGAAGAGAGAAAACTCGGCATGACGACCCACGAGGGGGGCGGTACGGACGTACGAGCTTACGCGCGCTCCATTTCCGGCTCAACGAGCCAGGAAGGAAGGGAGCTGCGCGCCCCTACGCGGTCGTCAGAAGACGACGCCCCGGGGCTCGGGGCCTGGTCCGCCCGCGCGCATCGGGATCTCGCTGGGGCAGGAACGCGGTGCGCAGCTCACGGTCGCGTATCGCCGTACGGACCCGGGTGAGCGGGACGGCGGGCACGCGGCGCGCGGTGATGATCGCGCAGGCGGTGAGCGCGGAGCCGGCCGCGGCGGTGGCGGCGACCGCGACGGCGGCGGAGAAGTTGCCGTTCTCGACGAGCAGGATCTCGCTGAGGAGGAAGAGCACAAGCCCGAGGGGACGCAACATCCGCGTGGAACGCGCAATCATGCTTCCCCCTTCCCTTGGCGTCTGTCGCGACTGTCTCACCGATCTCGGCTGTCTCACCGATCTCACCGATCTCGGCTGTCTCGGCTGTCTCGGCTGTCTCGGCTCGTACAACTGTCTTCCGATGCTAACGCCCGCCACCGACAACGAACCCTGCGGGATCCGTCACACCTTCACGTCGGCGCACCCTCAGCACCTTCACGCCTTGGCACCCTCGACGGAGACCGCGTCCGGGGCGTGGTCGGCCCTGGCATCCGGACCGGGATCCGATGCCAGCACCTCCGCGTCGGACCGCTCGTCGCGATCGCGAGGCCCGTACTTACCGACGCCCAACGAGACCACCAAGTTCCCCGCGAGCGCCACGATCCCGGCATTCGTCCCCCACACCGGATCGTTCCCGCTGAAGACCAGCGCGCAGACCACGCCCGCTCCCACCACGAGCCCGCTCACCGCGCCCGCGAGCGTCCGCAGCGCGTCCGCGTTGCGCGCCCCCAGGTACCCGGCGACGGGGGTCGAGAAGATCACTACGGTCAGCGAATCCAGGAAGGACGTCGTCACGAACCAGACCTGCCCCAGCCCGCTGTCCCCGTGCCCGGGAAAGGTCAGCCACTCGCTCTTCTCGGTGACGATCCGGTCGAGGAGGGGCCCGTACCCGTCGAAGTAGTGGAAGGGTACGTACACGGCGAGGAAGCCCAGCGTCGCGACGACCAGCACGTCCTTGAGCACCAAGACCCAGGCGCTGCCGCGCAGGCGTCTGAGCAGGTCAGGACCATAACCGACACCCGTTCCACACCGGCGGACACCCGTGGCGGCGCCTGCGCGACACCCCAAGCCCCCAACCCCCCCCCCCCACCCCCCC